>JAFLBM010000024.1 GCA_017303455.1 Chitinophagales bacterium
CATTCACCACGGCAATACCGCCCTGGGCATACTTAGTGTTGGTTTCATCAGCGGTAGCTTTCGTCATCACGACTACTTTCTTATCCGGAAATTCCTGCGCTACTTTTAACGCATACGTAAGGCCTGCAATACCGGAACCAATAACCAGAAAATCTGTCTGCATATCATTGTTTATTCCCTCAAATGTACTGCATCAGTTTTTCCCTGCAAGCAACTGTTGAAAGGAATCATTGTGGCGCTGTGTATTTTACAATATCAATCCCTATTCCATTCGGATCAATAATGGCAAAATGGCGGTCGCCCCAGGTCTCATTACGCAGTTCCACTTCAATGGGAATCCCCTTCCTTTTTATTTGGGCATGTATTTCATCCACATCCTCCACTTCAATAGTGAGGTAAACACCTTTACCCGGAAACGAGGATTGGAAAACGGGCTGCTGTGAAGGATGACCGGGTTGTAAAAAACTGATCATATCTTCTCCATCGGGAGTTTGCAGTAAAACAAACCACTCGTTCTCAAATTTTATTGTAAAACCTAATACGGAGGTGTAGAATTCTTTTGTCTCATCCAATTTTGGTGTTACAATGCCTGCATTCATTTTCATACTTATCGGTTTATTATTTTTTGATTGTTTTTCGGTGGTCACGGCCAGCAATCCTGTCGCCAGCAGTGACATTATCAGTGTTTTCATCTAGTTATGATTTACTTAAATGCCAATTTGCACTTCTGTGAGGTTATTAGCCGGATTATTAAAATCCATATAGAGATATTGCTCCCGGCAAAAACCTGTCATCTGTTTGCCATTGGCGTATATATCCCCGATCACCCGGTCATAGGTTTCATACAAATGATCCCAGGCTCCATGATGCAAAACACTCACACAATTAAAGGGAGGTAATTCTTTAAAAAGAAAAACAGATTCTTCTGCCGGTTCTTTATTTACCGGCAAACAGATCTCCAGGGTAAAAATGGTATCCGGTTTTCCATCTGCGCCATTATAGATCCAATGCAACGGACCTGTTGGGAGTAAATGCCGGCGGGCTGCTTCCGCATAGAGTTGCTCTGCCACATTGCCCACAAATTGCTGGATATCTTTCAGGCTGGTCCGGGTGGTAAAGAAAATAACCGGGATAGCTGGAATTGACTTTTGATTCATAGTTTTTCTGTTTTGTTATACAAAAAAACGATGGAGTAGTGACAGCCCTGTGTCAGGATGTTTTAAACGATAAAAATTATTTATAATGCTCCGCCAGCTCCCGGAGCAGTTTCTTCACTACTTCTTTCAGTGAGGACGGTGATTCTATCCGGGCTGAATTGGTGTACATCAGCAACCAGCGGCAAAAAGGCTCAGGATGAGAAGTGAGAAACCGCATATGAACCCTTCCTTCTTTTTCCTCCTGAGATACAAAGCCCTGGTAATATTTCTGTAATAACATATATCGGGCTGCTTCTTTATCAAAACTGACGATGATCTCCTGCAGTTCTCTTTCCTCGGTCATTTGCTGAATATATTCTTTCAACGAAGGATGCGGGGTATCATCAAACAGTTCCTCTTTTATGATGAGTTTCCGGATTCGGTCCAGCCGGAAATCACGGTAATCTTTCCGTAACCGGCACCAGCCGATAAAATGCCAGGCCTGTGCATAGTAAAATAAACCGATCGGTTCGGCATCTCTTACTGTTGTTTCCTCTTTATACGAAGAGAAATATTCCAGGTGGATCACTTTCTTATCAACAATGGCCTGGTGCATGCTGGAAAGATATAGTTGTTCCGAAGTATTTACCGGCACAGGGCCTGTGTGAACAGCGATCCGCTCATCCAGTTGCTCCACATAGTCCTTATCAGTTGACCTTAATACTGCTTTGATCTTGAACATTGCCGTATCAAAATGCTTCTTAACAGAAGCATCCGTAAACTGTTGTACCAACTTTCCTCCCAGCAATAAAGAGGAAGCTTCGTCCTGTGTGAACATGACCGGGGGTAAACGGTAGCCCTCCATAATGGAATAACCAATACCTGCCTCGCCAATTATAGGGATACCACTTTCATCCAGTGCTTTTACATCACGGTATACGGTGCGGAGGCTGAGATCAAAACGATCGGCCAGCTCCTGTGCGGTGACTCTTTTTTTGCTTTGCAGGTGTACTAATATGGCGTGGAGACGATCTACCCTGTTCAATGGATTGGTTTTAGACCGGCTAAGATACAGCTTACACTAAAACAGCTTTATTTCATTTTGAATGAATATAGGCAATAGCTCCTTTTGTGATCAGCAGTTGCGCTATTCCGTAGGTGAGCATAATAATAAGCCCGGCTGCTTCAAACGGCTGGTAAAATTTATTGATAGCTAATACGGAATCGGATAAAATAAATAAAACAGCCCCGGTCATCATCAACTGTCCGGCTATACTGTTTTTAATAAAAAGCATATGCAGTGCCAGCAATAACATAAAACTGATAACAATACCATAGACAGGCACGGGCACTTTCATATCAGCCAAGTGGGGATAAAGCAGCGTTATCAATGCAGCGTAGTAAACTGCAACAATTGCCAGCAGCCACCACCTGCTTTTTACCTGTTCATTAACCCTGACCTGGTGAAAGAAAAGAATATAGAATAAATGCGCAATCAAAAACGCTGATAAGCCCAGTAAAAAGAAGAGGGGTTTCTCCTGTTGAAACATCAGCAATACATCACCCAGCCAGGAAAAAGCCAGGGCAGCGATGATCCATTTTTTAAGTGCCGAAGAAATTGTATTGACAGAAGAAATAAAGTAAATGATCATGACGATCATTAATAAAGGCTTGGTGACTCTTTCCAGCCAGGGGCTGTCTATGTACATACCAGCAATATTTCCTGTCAGCACTAACAGGAAAAGTATGACCCAATTAATTTTCTTCATATTGCAAGTTATGGTTCTATCCAGGCTTCGTTCTCCTTCAGCAGGCTGATCAGTTCATCCACCGCCACCTCACTGTTCACATTTTTCTTCACCACTTCTTTTCCTTTATACAAAGTGATCTTGCCGGGGCCGCTCCCCACGTAGCCAAAATCAGCATCGGCCATTTCGCCGGGACCATTTACAATACAACCCATAATGGCGATCTTCACTCCCTTGAGATGATTGGTGCGGGAACGGATCTTTGCTGTTGTTTCCTGCAGGTCAAATAAAGTACGGCCGCAACTCGGACAACTGATATATTCTGTTTTCGAGATCCTTGTCCGGGTGGCCTGCAAGATGGAGAAAGCCGTATTATTAGTAAACTGGTAAATATCTTTTACTTCCAGGTAGGTTCTGCCTTTGGCTTTTATATTTCCCCCGTCCGACCCGGTCATCCGGGCGGGCATCTGTGCCTTGCTGCTATAGCCCAAACAGATACCATCTCCAAAACCATCCAAAAGTAATGCACCTGTTTCAGCAGCAAAATGGATCAGATGTTCATCCGGCGTTTGCCAGCTGCTGTCTGTTATCAATACAACCGGGTTTTTGATATTCCTGTTTTGCAATTCAATAAACATACGCCGCACCGATTGCATTGCATTCTGATTGGTACTGCTCAGGCAAATAACCACAGAAGGGTCATTCGCCAGTTTATCCAAAAAAGTATAATTGTTAATAGCTGTTGCATCACTGAAACAATCAACCATTACAAAATTGATATACTCACTTTTATCTTCAGCATCAACAAAACCGCTGTCCTGGAAAATCGGGTAGTATTTTGCTTTATCGGCTCCGGACCAGGCAGCCGGGAAAACAATCACTTTGAGAGTGCCTGGTAAAGCAAAATCCAGTAACTGGTGGCCGGTAAAAATATAATCTGCTGCCGCATCACCAATATTCCATTTATCGGTTACGGCATCGTAAGTATAGCCCACACTTTGTAAATGAGCAGGAGTTATTTTTTCTATTTTACTCAGGTCAGCAATAACAATGGGCACATGTTTATTCCCGATATTATCTACCGCAAAAGTTTCCCTCCGCTGGTAATTAAATGGATCGTAAGACACTTTCCCGATAGCAGGTATCAAAGCCCCTCCTGCGGAGGGGTTGGGGAGGCTATATCTTTTCACCAGGTCTTTACAAACCGGTATCTCCAATTCAGGATCTTCTGTCAGTGAAACACGGATCGTATCACCGATTCCATCTTCCAGTAAGGAGCCGATGCCAATTGCCGATTTTATTCTTCCATCTTCCCCATCGCCTGCTTCCGTAACGCCTAAATGCAAGGGGTAACATTCTCCAAATTCATCAAACATGGTTTTGATCAGCAACCGGTAGGCCTGTACCATTACCTGCGGGTTGCTGCTCTTCATGCTCAGGATGATATTATGATAACTTTCATACCTGGCAATCCGCAAAAATTCCATCGCACTTTCCACCATACCCATCGGTGTATCGCCATAACGGCTCATGATACGATCACTCAGTGAACCGTGATTGGTGCCAATCCGCATGGCTGTACCATATTCCTTGCAGATTTTTACCAGAGGAGTAAACCGTTCTGTGATCCGTTCAATCTCTTCTGCATAATCCGCATCAGTATATTCGATCAGTTCAAATTTTTTCTTGTCCACATAATTTCCGGGGTTCACTCTTACTTTCTCCACGATCCTTGCAGCGATCTCGGCTGCATTCGGCGTAAAATGAATATCTGCAACCAGCGGTGTTGTATATCCCCTTTTGTGCAATTCATTTTTAATATTGAGCAGGTTCTCTGCTTCATTTTTGGAAGGGGCAGTAATGCGTACCAGTTCAGCACCGGCTTCGATACAGCGGATGCTCTGCTCCACGGTGGCAATGGTATCCATCGTATCTGTCGTGGTCATTGTCTGCACCCGGATCGGGTTGAAATTACCAAGCAGGAGATCGCCGATCTTTACTTCTTTGGTAGCAAGACGTTTATAGTGAGTGAGTGATTCGCTGTAAAATTCCATGAGAAATAAGAAATATGAAAATCAGGTAATGTGCAAATTTAAACAACTAAACGAATGCAAGGTTCAGAACATTTGGCTGTCAATTGGCACATTACTGAAAAGATAGCACTACCAGTCTTTCGACTGCCCGCCTCCACTTTTGGCCTTTTCTTTCTGGAGACGCTGTTGCACTTCTTTTTCTTTTTGTTCCAGCAGTTTCAGACGTTGCTCGGCCTCTTTCTGGTTCATTTTTGGTTGCTGTTGCTGTTTTTGCTGCTGCTCCTGTTTTTTCTTTTTATTATCCTCTTCTTTCTTTTTGGGAGGCTCTTTCTTTTTCAGTTCAATAAGGGCTTTTTGTAGATTTTCACGGGCTTCCTGGTCGTCGGGGTTTAATTTCAAAGCACTTTTATAAGCATCAATACTTTCTTCCAGCTTTTTTTCTTTGCTTAAAATGGCGCCTTTATTATACCAGGCCTTACTTCTTATGGCAGCATCTTTTTCCAGTGTTGCCAGTTCCGTATACATTTTCTTAGCATCCCCGGGTTTGCCCAGCTTATACATAACAGCAGCGAGGTTAAATTTAGCCGTTACATTAACCGGTTGCAGTTTCACCGCTTCCGTAATTTTTTTTTCTGCATCTTCAAATTTTCCCTGGCGGTAAAGATCATTGCCAGCCACAATAAGTTCGTTTACTTTCTGCGCAGGCAGTTGAAGAAATGCCCCCAGGGTTAGTATCGTTACTAAATACCTCATGCTTTTATTCGCTTTGCTTCGGGAATAAAATGCTCAACCAGTAATAATAAGAACATAGCACCCGCAAACCACATGAACAATGTTTTATAATTCACCAGTGAGATATCGCTGAATGCTTTCCGTTCGATCTGCCCCAACTGTGCTTTGATCTCTTTCACTGCATCATCACTGCTTTGCAGGCGAACATACACACCGTTGGTTGTAGCCGCTACCTGTTTCAGTACTTCTTCATTCAATTTAGACAGCACCACATTGCCGGCTTCATCCAGTTTATTTTGCCCGGTGGCAGGATCGGTGATCGTTGATCCTTCCGGCGAACCCACTCCGACTGTATTGATCAGTACACCCTGCTCCGCCAGCTTTTCTGCCGTAGCTATGGCTTGTGCATCATGCTCTTCCCCATCACTGATGAGGACGATCGCCTTGAACCTTCTTTCTTTAATATTAAAGGCGTTTACACTCATCGTGAGTGCATCACTTATCAGTGTTCCCTGCTGCGGTACGGCATCAGGCGTAGCGGAGGAAACAAAGAATTGCGCAGCACCATGATCCGTTGTCAATGGCATTTGAATATAGGCTTTGCCCGCAAATAATACCAGGGCTATACGGTCGTCGGGCATTTCATTCATCAGCTTATTGACAAACTGTTTGGCTCTTTCCAGCCGGTTGGGTGCCAGGTCAGCGGCCAGCATACTTTTACTCACATCCATGGCCACAACCACATCAATTCCTTTACGGGTCACACTATCTGCATCACCGGATTTTCTCGGGTTCATTGCTGCAATAACACCCACAGCAAATCCGAGCGATAACAAAATGAATTTGGAAGTAAAAAGTACCGGTGAAAATGATTGGGTAAGAACAGCCACCAGTTTTGCATCACCCATTTTCGTTCTTACTTTCTTTTTCCATTGCAGCAGCAACAGGAAAAGCAGCAGGAAAACAAGAACAGCTGCCAGCAGCCAGATATAGTAATAGTATTGAAACCGAAAATTCATTATCGCTAAATGGCAAAATCTGTGCTAAAACAGTTTATCTCTTTAATGAATCTGCCAAAGTCTCCCCTTTAGGGGAGATTTAGAGGGGTTTACATTTTCCCCTCGAAAAAGCCAAGCTGTTTCAGGATATCCTTCAGTATTTTCATCCGTACTGTTACCATATCAAAGTTTTTATCCTTTGATTCCAGGTTCAGCACAAAAAAGTAAGGATGGTTATTTTCCTCGATCCAGCCCACGACCCAGCCCAGGTGTTTCCCTGTTTGTTCGTTCCAGAAACCCCAGCCGGTTTTATAGCCCAGGCGATAGTTAGTATTATTCTCAAACAGCATGGCCCTTTTCACCGTTTCCTGGTTGGTCTTGAAGAAACCGGGTAGTTCATCGAAGTATAATTTTTTCACCAGGCCCAGTTGCTGATCCGGTGTTACTTTAATGGAATTATCTAACCAGAACGTATCAATAGCTGAAGTGATCACCACTTTATCGGTATCGGATTTTTTTCCATAGCCCAGTGCATTCAGGTAGTTCTGCATGGTATCCTTACCAATACGCCGGGCCACTTCCTGGTAATAAGGAACGGCTGATGCCCGGAAAGCATCATACATGGTCAGGTCTTTGTTCCAGCTATCGAAGGAACGGGTTACCCCATCCCATTTAATGACCATACTATCGCTGCTGATCTTTCCTGTTTGCAGACCGATGAGTGAATTCACAATTTTAAAAGTAGAAGCTGGTAAAAAACTGCTGTCGCGGTAGCGGGCCAGGTTATAAACGGTAAACTTACCGGTGCCATTATCCATCAGGGCAAAACAGCCCTCCGTTTTATTCTCGTCAAAATATTTCTTCAGGCTTTCATCCTGGTTCACATTATTTGGCGTACAGGATTGTACTAAAAAGGACAGTACCGCACTATAAAAAATAACTCTCATCGCTGTTTTCAATTTGCGGCAAAGTTAGCCATCATTTGCTTCGCTCTAAAATAGCTTTCTGGTAAGTTTTTACCTGGTAACTGTTCACCGAAGGGCTTTCTTCCGTGCCTTTACCTGTAGTAGCAACCGGTTTGGCAGAGATATTATAAAATTCAATATGGAGTTTACCTTCTTCCAGCCAGTAATTATTAACGATAGTGGAGTTTTGTACGGTAAATGCTCCACAAAATTTACCGGCGATCATATATTGGTCTAATACGAACCATTGTTTTCATCAATCACCCAATGCCCTTTGGCAGTATCAACAGCGACCAGGGTATAGGGACGATTATCTTCCGTAGCTGATCCGTAAATGATCTGCCAGCTGAATTTGCGGCTACTGTCAGTAGGCTGTATCCTTAATTCCATCTTCACTTTTTCAGGGACCGGGTTGGCACCCTGGTACCAGCTGAGTTCACCTTTCCATTTGCCCAGCCGGCTTTGAGGAAAATTACCGGATTGAGAAAAAATAGTTAGTGAAAAGAAGCTAAGAAGAAATAAGACGGAAAAAGATTTCATGGATGATCTTTTACTAAAAAATAAAAAATCCCTTTTCATTTGCATGAACGGGATTGACTCAATTATCTCCGAAAAGGTGATTACATATAAAAACCGCCCTTTTGTTTGTAGTGTTTAACACCCTGGCAATCTCGTTTGGTGGCTGCGCAGGAGGTCATTAACATTACTACTACCGCTACTACAGAAAAATAAAGCAGGAACTTCTTCATGCAAAAAGTTTAAAAATTGGGTCAACAAATTAATTAAGGAAATTCAGAGGTAGGGATTCGGTAGAATTATGCCATAGAGTAAGTAGGAAACGAAAATAATGCCGGGTTATTGTAATTCATAGTTTCCGGCAAGTTTTTTTAAAATAAATTTAATAATAGATTGTAATCAACAATGGCTCGTAGAATTACGAGCCATTGTTTTCATAAGGATCAATACTTTAATCACTGAATTATTTCAAGACTTTCAATTCCTTACCAATCTTAGCAAACGCCATGATCGCTTTATCCAAATGCGATTGTTCATGGGCTGCGCTTAGCTGCACCCTTATCCTTGCCTGTCCCTTCGCCACTACCGGGAAGAAGAAGCCAATTACGTAAATACCTTCATCTAATAATTTAGCGGCAAAGTTTTGCGCCAGTACCGCATCATACAACATAATAGGAACGATAGGGTGATCGCCGGGTTTGATATCAAACCCTGCTTCCGTCATTTTTTTACGGAAATATTTTGTGTTGAACTCCAGCTTATCTCTCAACTCGGTTGTTTCCGTCAACATATCCAGCACCGCAATAGAAGCACCGGTAATTGAAGGTGCCAGGGTATTACTGAATAAATATGGCCTTGATTTCTGTCGCAGCATATCAATGATCTCCTTACGGCCGGAAGTAAACCCACCTGATGCACCACCTAATGCTTTTCCCAGGGTGCCGGTAATGATATCGATCTTGCCCATCACGCCGCGGTATTCATGGGTGCCCCTTCCTGTTTTTCCCAAAAAACCGGAGGAATGACATTCGTCGATCATGATCACCGCATCGTATTTCTCTGCCAGTTCAACGATCTTATCTAATTGGGCAATTGTTCCATCCATACTGAAGGAACCATCGGTAACAATGATCCGGCTGCGGAGATGCTGGGTTTCGGCCAGTTTCATTTCCAGGTCGGCCATATTATTATGCTCATAACGGTAGCGTTGTGATTTGCATAACCGCACCCCGTCAATAATGGATGCATGGTTCAGCGCATCAGAAATGATGGCGTCTTCTTCACCAAACAAAGGCTCAAACACCCCGCCATTGGCATCAAATGCTGCGGCGTATAAAATGGTATCTTCCGTGCCGAGGAATTCCGAGAGCTTTCGTTCCAGTTCTTTATGAATATCCTGGGTGCCGCAGATAAAACGGACACTGCTCATCCCGTAACCATGTGTGTCAATGGCTTTATGGGCTGCTTCGATCACTTTGGGGTGGCTGGACAGGCCGAGGTAGTTATTCGCACAAAAATTCAGTACGGTCTTCCCGTTTACCGTGATCTGAGCTCCCTGGGGGCTGGTGATCACTCGCTCGGTTTTGTACAATCCGGAGGTTTTAATGTCTTCGACTTCCCTGGCTATACGGGTCACAAATTTCTCGTTCATTGCAAGCGGTTTAGGGGGCAAATATAGAGATTGGCCCGTTTGGCCGCCTCATTTCGCCGGACCGCCCAACATTTCACCCCCTGTTTCCTGCATTCTATCGCCAAAAAGACACTACTGGTCAATTTGGCCTTGCCAGCGGTTTAAATCCGGTATAAGTTTGCTGTAACATTTTTAGAATAAGTATCGTCAAACGTTCACAAACCAAGAACCATGAGAAAGAATACACTCCGCATATCATTAGTGGCCGTCGCCATCGCCGGGGCTTTCCTGGCATTTGGTTCCTTAAAATCTGCTCCAAAAGCTACAGCTCCCTGCAAAGAATCCCTAGATGAATGCTGCCAGCAAAAGAGCAAAAAAGGTGAAAACATGGTTTGGGAAAGCCTTTCCGGCCAGTTTTTCAGTTCTACCGACCTGAATTAAGGCTTCCGGCCCTGAATTTTCCTTTTCCTGTAACATTTTACCCTCACTGACCGTAAAACCTGAAACCCCGGGTTGATTAGCTATTTTTACAAGGGGATACCGGCTGTATTATGACTGAAAGGGAATATAATGAATGTGTAAGCACTTACGCTGACAACGTCTATCGCTTCATCCTGAAGAACCTCCGCCATGAGGAGGATGCCCGGGATGTGGTGCAGACGGCTTTTGAAAAAATGTGGCGTAACCGGGAAGAAGTGGATGCGGCTAAATGTAAATCTTACCTCTTTACCGTGGCTTACCACCAGATGATCGACCATATCCGGAAAGTGAAACGGATACAGTTGAAAGAGGAATTTGGCGAAGAAACCAGGGTGCAGAGCCGCCCGGCCAATAACCTGAAGAAAGTGCTGGAAGAAGCATTGGCCCGATTGAGTGAAACACAACGTTCGCTGGTGCTGCTGAAAGATTATGAAGGATACAGCTACGAAGAGATCGGCAGGATCACCGGGTTGAGCGAAAGCCAGGTAAAAGTGTACCTGCACCGGGCAAGGGTTCAACTGAAAAGTTATTTGGTGAAACTGGAAAATGTAATATAGGTCATAGTTCATGGTTAATAGTTCATAGCTGATACGGACTATGACTTTACCATGAACCATCAACCATGAACAATGAACATGATAACCCGTCATAATTACGAAGAGTATTTTATCCTGTACCTGGATAATGAGCTGAGCAGCGAACAGCGCCGCAGCGTGGAGGAGTTTACTCAACTTCACCCCGATCTGCAGGAAGAACTGGAACTGTTGCAGCAAACTAAATTTACTCCCGATGAACAGGTTATTTTCAGCCAGAAAGAAGAATTGCTTTTTTTAGGGGATGATTCCTTTATTACGATTTCCAACTACGAAGAATGGCTGGTAGCCTATATTGATAATGAATTAACCCCTGCACAAAGAATAGCCGTTGAAACATTTGCCGGCCAGCATATCACCGTACAAAAAGAATTAGAACTGTTGCAGCAAACAAAGTTGCAGCCTGAAGCAATACTGTTCCCGGATAAAGAATCACTGTACCGCAAAGAAGAAAAGGTTCGCCCCATTGTTTGGTGGAGAATTGCAGCCGCTGCGGTTTTATTTATCGGCATCGGCACCACTGCTGTTGTGATGCTGACTACTAAAAACGGCAATGAAATAACAGAACCAGGAGCTGTTGCTTCTACTGATGGAACTAAACAAGCGACAACCCCTGCTGATAATACTACTATCCCTGTTGAAAACAACACATCTGCTGCAACTGAATTAGCAGATAACAACAGCAATATTATTGTCCCGAATACTACTGAACAGGCGAACCAAAATAACAAGGTTACTGCTCCGCAAAAAGTACAACCATATATTGCTAATGAAAAAACAGTTGTACCGGATAACAGTTCAGTCAATAAAAAAGAACCGGAAGTATTCGCTGTGATTAAAGATGATAAGCCAACAAATAACTTGCCGCAACCATTGTATAATCCGAATGTAATTACTAAGCCGGATAATTCTGTTGAAGCTAATACTGCGGTCACTGCTTCCAGTGATATTAAAGAAGCACCACAACAAAACGCTAACAGTTCGGTTGTAACAACTACTCCTCCCGATACGTATAACCAACAGACTGATGCGAAAGCCAACCCGGAAGTTACTGACGACGTCATGTATGCCAGTAATAACAACGGGAAAAAAGGTAAGCTCCGCGGTTTCTTACGAAAAGTAACCCGGACCTTTGAAAAAAGGACCAATATCAGCGCCACCGACGACGAAGAACGTCTGCTGGTAGGCGGGCTGGCCATCAAACTGAAATAATTTTATATCATTGTAAAAAGAAAGAACATGAAGAGGATCTTTACCCTGTGCATGATCGTATGCACTACCCTGACAAGTTTTGCCCAAACGGACAGCACAGCCAAACAAGAAGGACCTAAAGCAGATACCATCCGTATCGGCGGTATGGTCATCATCCGCGACCGGGACGGTAAGAACCGCCGGGTAGAAAAAGACAATACCCTCCGCATCCGCGACAGGAAAAGAGATAAACCTTCCAACCTCAGCACCAACTGGTGGATACTGGATATTGGTTTCTCCAACTATACTGATAATACCAATTATGGCAGCAGTGCTGCCCAGGGCTATGCATCCGGTAATACAGCCGGTGGCAGCGTACCGAGTAATACAACATGGTTCGACCTGAAGGATGGCAAATCCCGCAATGTGAATTTCTGGTTCTTCATGCAAAAACTGAACGTGGTAAAACATGTGGTGAACCTGAAATACGGCCTGGGCCTGGAACTGAATAACTATCATTACAAACAACCCGTACGCTATATTGCCACCCCGCCTGCCGTGCCTGATCCTGTGCGGGTGAACTATGATGTAACTCCCGGCCGCAGCTATACCAAGAACAAACTGGCTGCTGATTATTTAACCGTACCGATGATGATCAATTTTAATTTCACACCCCGCCGGGAAAGAGGTTTTGGGTTCAGTGCCGGTATCAGCGCAGGCTACCTGTACAGTGCCCGCCAGAAAACAAAAACATCGGATGAAGGAAAAGAAAAAGCCAAAGATGATTTTGAACTGAACCGCTGGAAACTCTCGTACGTAGGTGAATTATCCCTGGGCCCGGTTCGTTTCTATGGTTCCTATGCTTTCAAAAATATGTATGAAAGAGGTTTGGATATGACGCCTTATACATTTGGTTTCCGGTTTAGCAACTGGTAATAAATAAATGTTGATAAATTTTTTGAAAAACGTTCTGTTAAGTGCAGAACGTTTTTTTTATTGCTGTAAGTACCATCAATACTGGAAAAGCCCCAGCTATATCCCGCCGGAAATATTCTAAATGCGCCGTTAAAACGCAGTGACAACCTGAAATAAATTTTCGTGGCATTACGTTTGAAGCATTGGACGGACCGCATTTCAACAGCCATGAATAAAACCGGTGAACAATTTATTTTATCTTCCGGGTTATAACTGGCCTTACTGAAAACACAAATAGCAATGAAGACCTTTTTCGTACTCACGGCAGTGACACTGGGCAGTGGTTTGCTGACAGCCGGTTCCCATCGTACAGCAGAAGCCGTGAAAGCTCCTCACGGGAACAATAAACGGTTTGATGCCACAGCAGGTCCCGTAGGCAGCATCTCCATCATTATTGATAAATCCGATTATGAGTTGAGCGTATATGATCAAAAAGGCTGGTATGCCACTTTCCCCGTTGTATTTGGTAATAATTCCTTAGAGGATAAAAAAATGGAAGGCGATAAGAACACACCGGAAGGCAGTTTTAAGATCATTAATAAAAAAGTACACGATAAATGGTGCCGCTTCCTGGCCTTAGATTATCCCAATGCAGAGAGCTTAGAAAAATTCAAACGCCGTAAAGAAAGGGGTGAAATACCCGCCAATGCAAAAATTGGCGGTGCCATTGGCATTCATGGCACCTGGCCCCATGAAGATTTTGTAGTGGACCGTTATAAAAACTGGACACTGGGCTGCATCTCAATGAAGAACAGTGATGTGATGGAAATGTATGCCTATGCACAACCCGGCACAAGGGTAACGATCCGGAAATAAACCCTGTTATGGCCGAAAGAATTTTTGCATTTCAATTTTCCATTTCAACGGTTCCTTGCGTACAAATGATTCATGGCCGGAAGCATCATAGATCACCATTCTTTTTTGCGCTGATCCGATAGCACCGTATACTCTTTCCGCTTCTTCTCTCAATATAAAAGCATCGTTAACTCCCCATTCCATCAAAACAGGGCAATCCATTTTTTTTACATAGTGGCTGGTCTGGTGGTTAAATCCATTATACCCTCTTTCAATACCGATCCAGAAGGTAGTAAGGAATGCAAAAGGCTGTGCCGGGAAACCCAGGTTCCTTGCTTTATTCTTCAAATAAGATTGCAGGGAAGCAAAAGGCATATCCAGTACCACAGCTTTGGGATGCAGATCATATTCCGTAACCGCTTTGGCGGCGGCTACGGCTCCCAGTGAAACTCCGTAGAGGTAAATACTTTTTTCTCCTTTTTGTGATACAAAATCATAAGCCAGTTTCACTTCTTCCGATTCTACCATACCAATAGTACTGGTATTACCCTCACTGTTGCCATGCCCGCGGAAATCCACCAGCATCACGTTGTATCCCCAATACCTGAATTCATCCGCCTCATCCAGCAGGATTGATTTTTGGGAAGTGATGCCATGAAAGAAAAGAACAGTTCCTTTGGCCACGGAATCAGTGGCGCTGTACCAGGCTTCAATATTTAAACCCGAACTGGTTTTTAAAGAAACGGTCTGAAAGGGAAAAGCAGGCTGTTCAGTAATAACGGAACGCCCCTGTTTGGGACCTGTAAATAGTTTCCAGGTTTTGGAGAAAACATTGCCGGAAGAATGAGAGTTGTCTAAGGGAACTCCTTCGTAAAAACGGGTCAGCTTATTGGCATATAAAGCCGCCATAATATTGATGAGTATGAACTGGAACAGTAATACCCATAAAATCCATCGGAAAATAGCGGGAAGCTTTCGTTTGATTTTGGCCGGTTCATTCATAAGATAGCGGTACTCATCAACCCGAGTACGGTCAAAAATAGTTTTTCAAACGCAGACCTTCTACGAATTGATCAAAAAAATGTCATTTATAGAGCCGGGAAACAAAAAGGTGCCGGGCAGGTATGATTTTTGCGATAATAATGCGGCTTTTAACCAGCTAAACGAATTCAGAAAAACCGATTGAAGCAGCCCGTCCGTGCTGCTTCAGTCTTTTTACAATTTACCGTTCTTAATTTCTTCCACCACTCCCGGATCAAGCAGGGTCGTTATATCACCGAGGTTAGAAGTTTCTCCTTCTGCTATTTTTCGCAAAATGCGGCGCATGATCTTACCACTTCTTGTTTTGGGCAGGCCGCTGACGAATTGAATTTTATCCGGCTTGGCAATCGGCCCGATGATACGGGTTACGGTTTGTAAAATATCCAGGCGGGTCATATTTTCATCGCCATGCATGTGTTCATAGATCACAAAGGCATAGACTCCCTGCCCTTTCACATCATGCGGGTAACCTACCACCGCACTTTCCACCACACCGGCATGCATATTAATAGCATTCTCCACTTCAGCAGTACCCAAACGGTGACCGCTAACATTCAATACATCATCCACACGACCGGTGATACGATAATTACCCTGTTCATCTTTCAGTGCACCATCACCGGTGAAATATAAATTATCGTAGGTAGCAAAATAATTGGTCCGGCACCGTTCATGATCTCCATAGGTAGTTCTTAATATACCCGGCCAGGGTGCCTTGATACAAAGATTTCCTTTGAGTAACCCGTTCTCATCTTTCTCTGTCACTTCTTTTCCATTCTCATCCACCAACACAGGTTGTATGCCCGGCATAGGCAAAGTGGCCCAGGATGGTTTGGCGGGAGTAACACCGGCTAAATTCGATATCAGGCATGCACCGGTTTCTGTTTGCCACCAGGTATCCACGATCGGGCAATTCTTCTTACCAATATTTTCATCATACCAATGCCAGGCTTCTTCGTTGATCGGCTCTCCAACTGTTCCCAGTACTTTCAGCGTTGAAAGATCTTTATTCTTTAAGGGCTCCAGGCCAAAACCCATCAATGAACGGATTGCCGTAGGTGCTGTATAAAGAATATTTACTTTGTGCCGGTCAATAATATCCCAGAAACGCCCTGCATCCGGCCAGGTGGGAATACCTTCAAACATCACCGAAGTGGCACCGGCACTCAATGGGCCATATAATATATAACTATGACCGGTGATCCATCCAATATCGGCTGTGCAGAAATGGATATCACCGGGATTATACTGGAATACATTGACAAATGTGTAATTAGCCCAGATCATATACCCGGCTGTACTGTGCACTACTCCTTTGGGTTTGCCGGTGCTCCCCGATGTATATAATATGAACAACGGATCTTCCGCATCCATTTCTTCTGCGGGGAAGGAAACTTTTCCTTCTTTCTCCACTTGTTGCTCGGCATGTTCCATTTCATCTTCCCACCACACATCTCTTCCTTTGAGCATGGAGACAGGAGTTCTTGTTCTTGTGTAAACAATTACTTTCTTCACCGTTCTGTTACCGATCAGTGCATCATCGATCACACTTTTTAATGGGATGTCTTTACCTCCACGATAAGCCCCGTCGCAGGTAACAATAAATTCTGCATTGGCATCATACAACCTGTCGGCAATACTTTGTGCAGAGAAACCACCGAAGATCACACTGTGAATAGCCCCGATACGGGCACAACCCAATACAGCATAAGCCAGCTCGGGCACCATACCCATATAGATACAAACACGATCTCCTTTCTTTACCCCGTTATTAATTAATACCTGTGCAAACTGGCAAACCCTTTTGTGCAACCGGTTATAGGTAACCACCCTCACTCGTTCCTCCGGGTTATTCGGCTCCCAGATGATGGCTGGTTTATCACCCATTGCTGCCAGGTGCCTGTCGATACAATTCTCGGTGATATTCAACTTGCCGCCTTTGAACCATTCCACTTTTGGTTCTTTAAAATTCCATTCCAGCACTTTATCCCATTTCTTTCTCCATGTAAAATGTTCGGCAACGGAGCCCCAGAATTCTTCGGGTTCGTTTACACTTACACGATAAGCCATTTCGTACTGGTCCATGCTGCGTATCTGGTAGGGATATGACATAACAATCTTAATTAGATGCTTGAGTAATTACTGAAGCATAAATTTACTGAACTGTTGTTAAACCCTGCTCACTTTGCTGGCAACGTTCCCGGTAAAATTGTTTTATCATTTTTTATAAATGCCTATCTTACCCCACAGAACATCTTATCACTAATAACTAACGATGAAACCAACGACCATACGAAGTGTGATTGCTGCTTCCTCTGTAGGTACCATGATCGAGTGGTACGATTTCTACATCTTCGGCATGCTTGCCAAAACCATTTCCACCCAATTCTTTCCCGAAGGAAATGCCACAGCCGCTTTGCTCAGTACCCTGGCCATATTCGCTGCAGGTTTTATTGTGCGTCCTTTTGGTGCACTGGTCTTTGGGCGGTTGGGTGACCTGATCGGCAGAAAATATACTTTCCTGCTTACGCTGGTGTTAATGGGGGGCTCCACCTTCCTGATCGGGCTGGTGCCGGGTTATAAATCCATTGGCATTGCAGCTCCTTTGCTGGTATTATTATTAAGACTGATACAAGGTTTGGCACTCGGTGGTGAATATGGCGGTGCTGCTACTTATGTGGCCGAACATTCGCCAGCACATAAAAGAGGGTTTTACACCAGTTGGATTCAAACAACAGCTACTCTGGGATTATTTGTTGCATTAGGGGTTATCATGCTGGTGAAACTAAATATGCCTGATGATGCATTCAATGCAGAATGGGGTGGCTGGCGTTACCCGTTCTGGATATCTATCTTATTGGTGATTGTTTCCGTGTATATCCGGTTAAAAATGTCGGAGTCGCCGTTGTTCTCCAAACTAAAATCGGAAGGAAAAACATCAACCAATCCTTTAAAAGAAAGTTTCCGGCACAAAGCCAATTTTAAAATGGTGCTGATGGCGTTGTTTGGGGCAGTGATGGGACAGGGTGTTGTCTGGTACACCGGCCAGTTCTATGCACAAAGTTTTTTAGAGAACTCCTGCAAACTGGAATTTGAACAAAGCCGCACCATTATGTTATGGGCTATTGCTTTTGCCACGCCATTCTTTGTATTCTGGGGATGGCTGAGTGATAAGATCGGGAGGAAATGGATCATGATGGCGGGGATGCTATTGGCGATTGTTACTTACAGGCCGATTTTCAATACGTTCTTGAAAGACACAACTATAAATGAGTCATTTAAAGATATGGTGATTACATCCCCTGAAAGAACAAGCTTTAAATTAACTGATAAGAAAGATACAATTGTGACATACACAATTCAAAACATTACTAACGAAGCAGGTACATTAACTTTTGACATGGTAGGGACTGACACAGTTTATTCTGAAACAAATGTTATTGCTGCCAGTAAACAAGGGAATCAATCTCTTGAGTTCAAAAATAAAAAACTCTCACAAGGTCTTTATTGGAAATTCATCGGTCTTGTTTTCCTACTAATATTATATGTAACGATGGTCTACGGCCCCATCGCTGCTTTCTTAGTTGAAATGTTCCCCACCAAGATCCGGTACACATCCATGAGCTTGCCTTATCATATCGGCAATGGTGTGTTTGGGGGGTTAGTCCCTTTCATTGGTTTATTACTGACCACTTCCTTTCCCTCCGATCCGCTGGTGGGATTATGGTACCCGATCGGTATTGCTGCTCTATGCCTGCTGATCGGCAGCATTTACCTGAGAAATAAAATCGACGAAAACGTAGAAGATTAAACGCATACTATGAATAACCTCAAAAGAGCCCTTGGTTTCATCTGGTTCATTGTAGCCCCATCTGTTATTTATTTCCTCGTTGACCGGGCTATTGTTCATATTGACCCTGCCGGGAAAAAAGACATCAATAACCCGGTGATCTGGGTTATCATTATCGGCATTTTCACCCCCATTGCCATCGGCCTGATGATCTTTGGCTGGTATGCCATTAAAGGAGAATATGACCACCTGCCGGAGAGTTCAGAAGAATTATAGGATTATATAGAAAATATTTTACAATCTTTAAACAATCCGGGCTTGGTCATGTTATAAAGACTGATAATTTTGCAGCGGAATGAAAAAGATTGCACTATTCATATTGATCCTCTTTGCAGCCGTACAAACCTTACCGGCTGTGCAGTCCTTTTTCAGCGAAAGCAAGGCCCTGATCTTCAACGTGGATGAAGAAAAGAACACCGACAAGACCTGTATAGACGAAACCAAAGAGAAAAAAGAATTCCCCGGCAACCATTTCTTGTCAATTGTTTTGTCATTAAAACTGAATACAGCCTTTCACCTGGCTGAAAATATTCTTGCTCCTCCCTGTCTCGAAAAAAATACGCCGCCACCTAATTTTTGTTAATCAATCTTGCTGATTGTTCATGGTATGCCCTGCATACCCTTATCCTTTTATAACTGGTTAATCAAAAAATAATTTATGCCTTCTGTAAAAAGTCCGGTAGCAAGAATTCTTGACCTCGTCAAACTGGAACGGAAAGAAATAACAGCCGTTTATTTCTATGCGATCCTGAATGGCCTGATACAACTTTCCTTACCACTCGGGGTACAAGCTATAGTTGGCTTTGTACTCGGCGGATCAATGAGAGCTTCCCTGGTCATATTGATCGGCCTGGTAGTTGCTGGTGTGCTTGCCGCCGGCATGATGCAGGTAAACCAAATGAAGATCATTGAGAAAATCCAGCAAAAAATATTTGTGCGTTATGCATTTGCATTTGCTGAGCATATACCCCGGCTGGACCTGAAAAAAACAGACGCCATTTATTTACCTGAATTAGTCAACCGCTTTTTTGATATCCCGGTTTTGCAGAAAAGCCTGTCTAAAATATTACTGGAGATCCCAACTGCCAGTATACAGATATTATTTGGCCTCATCCTGCTGTCATTCTACCATCCTGCGTTTATCCTCTTTGGACTGGTACTCATTTTATTGCTCTGGCTCATTCTCCGGTATACGGGCAGTTCCGGTTTACAAACCAGCCTGAATGAAAGTATGTACAAATACCGGGTGGCCGGGTGGCTGGAGGAAATGGCCCGGGTAATTAAATCCATCAAGCTGGCTAAATCTAATTCGCTTCACCTGAAAAAAACAGACGAAGCAGTGATCGGCTACCTTGATGCCCGTAACAGTCATTTTAAAATATTATTGTTTCAATACAATGTACTTGTTGTATTTAAAACAGTTATCACCGCTGCCATGCTCATCGTCGGAACACTGTTGTTAGTGAACCAGCAACTGAATATCGGCCAGTTCATTGCCGGCGAGATTGTAATATTACTGGTGTTAAACTCTGTGGAAAAGCTGATCATCAACCTGGGCAGTGTGTATGATACACTGACCTCGGTGGAGAAGATCGCCAAACTGACAGATAAGCCGGCTGAATCAAGTGGTACAATCCAATTACCTGCAGTTGAAAAAGGGCTGGTATTAGAAATGAAAGAAGTGAGCTTTAGTTATAATGATGAAAAGGATGTCCTGCAAAATGTTTCTCTGAAAATAAAAAGTGGCGAAAAGGTTTGTATCAGCGGTAAAGACAGCTCGGGCAAATCCACTTTACTGCGTTTAATGGCTGGTGCCTATACAGATTTTAAAGGTGCTATTCTTCTGGATGAAGTGCCGCTGGGTAATTATGATTTGTCTTCTCTGCGGTCCCAAACAGGCGTCTTACTCAGCCAGCAGGATATTTTTCATGGCACTTTATGGGAAAATATTTCACTCGGCAACCCCTCAGTGACCCTGGAATCGGTAATTCACTGCGCCACAAAAGCCGGTCTTAACGATTTTATAGCCTCCCTTAAAAACGGTTATGATACCATAATTGATCCCACAGGGAAACGGTTGCCGAGAAATGTTATTCATAAAATTTTACTGGTGCGGGCACTATCGGGCAAACCCAGGCTCCTGTTGCTGGAAGAACCCTGGATGAATAATGAAAACGGTTATCGCCGCTCGATCATGGAACTACTGGAAGAAATCAAAAATTGCACAATCGTAGTTGTTAGTAATGATGAAGAGTTTAGCAAACGTTGCGATAAAATCATACAGATCAATAACGGGACAACTGATACCATCAATAACAGCTAAATAAGTAATCATGAATACTATTACTATACAATCTTATTCCCATGTATACCTGCAGGGCAAAAACAGCCGGGTAAAAATCTGGTTCTTTATTTGCGGGCTGGTTTTTATCATCTTTTTATTCTTACCCTGGACACAAAATGTAAGAGCAAAAGGCACCGTTACTACCCTATACCAGGACCAGCGGCCGCAGCAGGTGAATACGATCATTGGCGGCCGGGTGATGAAATGGTATATCAAAGAAGGTGATTATGTGCAGGCTGGTGACACACTGGTGCAGCTTACCGAGGTGAAAACCGATTATCTCGATCCTGCTTTGCTCGAACGTACCAAAGAACAATTGACAGGCAAACAACAGTCAGTTGAATACTATAAAAACAAAGTAACAGTGACCGGTCAGCAGATCGGGGCAATCAATACCGGTTTACAGTTAAAATTAGACCAGTTGACAAATAAGCTGGGACAGTTGCGGCTGAAAGTGCAGGCTGATAGTGCAGATGCTGCTGCTGCCAACAATGATTATACCATCGCCGGCAAACAATATGAACGGCAGAAGGCCATGTATGACAGCGGACTGGTGTCACTAACGCAATTGGAGATCCGGAACCAGCAGTTTCAGAATGCACTGGCAAAAAAGATCAGTGCTGAGAATAAACTCGCCAACAGCAAACAGGATCTCACCATCACCCGCATAGAAATGAATGCCCTGCAACAGGAGAACATTGAGAAAGTGACCAAGGCACAGGGTGACCAGTTTCAGTCACTCACCCAGATTGCCAGCGGAGAAGCAGATGTGGCGAAACTTGAAAATCTTTATGCCAGTTATAATATCCGTAATGGGATGTACTATATCCTGGCTTCACAAAGCGGCCAGGTCGTGAAGGCACAAAAAGCCGGTATCGGTGAATTTGTAAAAGATGGTGACATGATCGCAGAGATCGTACCGGATAAAATACAGTATGCTGTTGAGCTTTTTGCAGAACCCCTGGATCTTCCCCTGTTAAGAGCAGGTCAGAAAGTACGTTTCCTGTTTGATGGTTTTCCGGCCATCGTATTCAGTGGCTGGCCCAATGCTTCTTCCGGCACATTTGGAGGTGAGATTGTGGCGGTTGAAAGCAATGTAAGTGTAAATGGAAAATTCCGGGTACTGGTAAAAGAAGACCCTGATGATAAACCCTGGCCCAAAGAGTTAAAGATCGGTGCCGGTGCACAAGGTATTACCCTCTTAAAAGATGTACCGGTGTGGTATGAGTTATGGCGCAATATCAATGGCTTTCCGCCGGATTATTATACATCAACAGAGACAAACAAAAAAGTAAAATGAGGCCCTATAAAAAATACAGAACCTATCAATGGCTGCGCAACAGAAACCAGCAGCGGGGTAAGATCATTATGGTCATAAGTGTATTACTACTCCTGCTTTTTTCATCAAAGCTGTCTATCGCCCAGGATTCAATACCGGGTAAAACCCTTTCTGCTGACCAGGTACTGGAGATTGTGAAAAAATACCACCCCGTAGCCATGCAGGCTGATATTCTTGTGGAGAAAGCAAAAGCAGATGTAACCATTGCCAGGGGCGGATTTGATCCTTATATAAAGAATGAATCGGCGCAGAAAACCTTTGATGGCACCGATTACTATTATTATAACCGTCCTGAACTGACAATACCCACCTGGTTTGGTGTCGAAATAAGCGGAGGTACCGAATTTCTTTCCGGCAACCGGACCGACCCTGTTGATACAAAAGGAGAAACCAATTTTGCCGGCATCAGCATCCCGTTGGCAAAGAATTTACTGATGGATAAACGCCGGGCTGCTTTACAAACGGCTAAAATATTCCGGGAGGCTTCCGCTGTTGAAAAAAGAAATATACTGAACAACCTGCTGCTGGATGCGGTGAAGACGTACTGGAGCTGGGTACTATATTACCAGCAGTACAAAATTTTGTCGGAAGCTGTTATGGTGAATGAGCAAAGAGTGGCATTTGTTAAAACAGCTTTCCGTTTGGGTGACAGACCTGCTATTGATACTACGGAAGCTATCGCACAGTTGCAGAATTTTGAGCTACTAAAGACGAAAGCATGGCTGGATTTTCAAAATACAGGGCTGGAACTTTCGGTTTTTCTCTGGGCCACAAATAGTACCCCCTACTATCTCCCCACAGATGTAATTCCGGAAGAAAGCAGCCCTATGCCTGCTATTGGCGAAGCCATTTTGCCGGAATTAACCAGTTTGCTGGAGCTGGCAAAGAAAAACCATCCGGAGTTACTGATCTATGATTACAAACTGGATGTTTTAGCAGTGGAGAAAAAATTGAAGTTCCAGGAATTATTACCAACCATCAACTTCAGTTATAATCAGCTGGGCAGGGGATATGATCTGCTGAAAACTACCCGGGCACCTTTATTTGAAAATAATTTCCGGTATGGTCTTTCGCTGGGAATACCTCTCCGGCTTTCAGAAGGAAGGGGGGAGTTCAGGAAAGCGAAATTGAAAATTGCAGAAACCCGTTTACAATTCAACCAGAAACAATGGGAGATTGAAACAAAGGTCAGAAGTTATTTTAATGAATTACTGGCACTGAAAACCCAGGTATCCTTACAGGAAAAAGCCTATAAGAATTACCTGGCATTACAAAGAGGTGAAGAGATCCGTTTTCAATCGGGGGAAAGCTCTTTATTCCTGGTTAATGCCCGGGAAACTAAAACGCTGGAAGCATTGCAAAAACTACAGGAACTAAAAGCCAGTTATTTCAAAGCCGAAAATACGCTTAAATGGGCTGCCGGCATTTTAGGCAGCTGAATACATAAACAATAAAACACTTTTGTATGAAATGCCCGAATTGTGAATCCTTACTAATTATGTCGGAGAGACAAGGTATAGAAATTGATTATTGCCCCACCTGCCGGGGAGTGTGGCTGGACCGGGGCGAGCTGGATAAGATTATAGAAAAATCAATGGCTGCGGAAAAAACACAGCAAACAAAGCCCCATGACAGCAAAGGGTATAAAAAAGAGTATGATGACGATGATGAATATCAAAAAAGAAATTATCAGCAAAAAAGAAAAGGTGGTTTCCTTGGAAATTTGTTTGACTTCGATTAATTAGCCTGTTGCGAATCATTTTTGTGCTAACTTGAACATGGCCGTTAAGCCGGCCTAAAACTCACCGCATGGATTACGAGATCATCATTTCGCTGCTTACCCTGATCGCACTGGAAGTGGTATTAGGAATAGATAATATTATTTTTATTTCGATCCTGGCGGGCAAATTGCCACCGGAACAGCAAAAAAAAGCAAGAAACTGGGGAATCGTGCTGGCCATGTTTATGCGGCTGGCTTTACTGGCTGCAATCTCTGTTATCATGAAGCTGGATAACGAACTGTTCAATGTCTTTGAGACCAGTATCAGCGGCAAAGACCTGATCCTTATAACCGGGGGTTTATTTCTTATTTATAAAAGCGCCAAAGAGATCTATCATAAAATGGAAGGAGAACATGAAGACCAGGAACGCAAGGTGAAAAAAGTAACGCTGCGGGCCATCATCGGACAGATACTTCTTCTCGACCTTGTATTCTCCGTAGATTCCATTATTACAGCGGTAGGACTGGTGGACGAAGTATGGATCATGTATGTAGCCGTTATTGTTACCGTTGCCATAATGCTGGTGGCAGCAGCACCGATCAGCAATTTTGTAAATAAACACCCGGCTTTTAAAGTTCTGGCGCTGAGTTTTCTTTTACTGATCGGGTTCACTTTACTGGTAGAAGGCTTTGATGTGCATATACCCAAAGGCTATATTTATTTCGCTATGGCTTTTGCCTTCCTGGTGGATGTAATTCAGATGAAAGTAGCCGGTAAAAATGCTCATCCTGTTAAACTGAATGAGCATTTTTCGGAAGATGAGAAAAAATAATCAGTAGGCTAATCAGGAACTCCTGAATGCTACCGGGTGATCCAGTTTCTTATGCGGTCCGAAGAAAATGCGGAGTAAAATCCGGAATGCAGCCAGTTCAATAAATATAAAACAGAAAGCCAGCAGGATGATCAGGATCGTCTGCCCGCTCTGTACATAGGTGAACAACACATCAATACCAATA
This sequence comes from Chitinophagales bacterium, assembly GCA_017303455.1. Taxonomy (GTDB): domain Bacteria; phylum Bacteroidota; class Bacteroidia; order Chitinophagales; family Chitinophagaceae; genus CADEDV01. The sequence continues at coordinate 25,104 of JAFLBM010000024.1, forward strand.
AAAGCTGCAGTGATCGGGAAGCCCAGCATACCCATAGCGGACAATAAAAACAAAAAGCCGGTCGTCTCCTGTTCATGCACATAGCCATGAAACCGGTTGAGCAAGATGTCATTATCAATGGCTTTTATTCTTTGCAGGCAATACTGGCCTAAAAGGAAAGCCAGCAGCACCCCGCTGATATAATAAACAAGCTCAACGAGGTTAATATGATCAGCATTGAATGTTACCGCAGCGATAATATATATATGTCCGGTTATTAAGTATCGCCAGGCCTTTAAAGCAGATTGCCGGAAAGAGAATGCAAACAGGATCACTGCAAGGGCAATGCTGATCAGTACAACTGGTAAAATATGTTGTAAGGATTGAAAAGTCTTCGGGCTTGCATACCCTGCCGCAACAAATACTATACCTGCTACTCCCAATACAAGCATAAGAACACCTGATTGGAAGAATTCCATTTTTTTTCCCAGCCATTTAAAAGGGCTCCATATATACCTGAACATAATAGTATCTAAATTCCATTCTTTGATACTTAACATGTACAATGCAGCTTTTAGTTGTGATATCTTTTTCTGCTCAGGTTTTATATAATGAAAGAACTGGTGATGCACCAGGTAGTTCAGGACAGAAGGAGATACCAGCAACTGGTAGGTTCTTAAAAAAGCATTCCCTGCAAAATGGACCAGTACCAGCCAGTGAAAACCCAATGCCACTTCGATGAACATCAAACCAATTTGTGCGGCAGAAGAATAAGCGATCTGCGTTTTTACTGTCGGCTGCACCCTGGCAATCATTGTTGCAATAATGGCTGTTGATGCTCCAATGACAATAATAACTGTTTTTGCCCATGCCATATCTTCCCAGAAGGGATGGGTGCGGAGCAATAAGAAAACACCAATATGTACACTCAATGAGCCATAAAAGATAGCCGATGAAGAAGTAGGCCCTTCCATTGCCCTGGGCAACCAGGTAGTGAACGGGAACTGGGCTGATTTGATAACAGCCGGTAAAATCAGCATGCAAACAATAAAGATGGCCATACCGGCCTGCCCCGATGCAACAGCCAATGTTTTGGCGTCCCCCAGTTCCGGGAAAATAATATTCCTGCTGGTAAGATGGTGCATCATCCACATGGCCAGCATCAATGCCACATCGCTGATACGGTAATTCGACACTGCTTTGAAAGCATTCTTTACCGGTAAATAGCGGCTACGGTAAAAAGCAATCAACAAAAATGAGCAAATGCCTTTTATCTCCCAGCCGATGAACAGTGTCTCAAAATTCCCGGAGAGAATGATAAAGTTATATGCCGTTGAAAATAATAAGATGGTATTAAAAAAACGTTTATACCCTGCATCCCGGTGCATATAATACTTACTGAAAGTGGCAACCAAAAAGAATAACAATGCCCCGACGATGCTGAATACTGCTGTTATCTCGTCATAATACAATTGAATAGCAAAAACAAAATGCTCTGTTTCGTAAAGCGTGGCCAGTTTATAGCTTACGGGGCTGAGGCCATTGATCATCCACCAGGCGGCATAGGAAACAGCGATCAGTATATTGAACACTTTTGCGAACCGCACAATATTACCGATTGGCTTTTCATTTTTATTTTGCCAGAAAAGAGTGGCAAAAAAAGCCAGCATCGGCACAGCGATAAACAAAAAAAGTAGTTGGCTCATTTAGTGTTTTTTAATCCAGCAGGTAAACCGGTAAATTCTCTTCCGTAGCATGTACAATATGATTCGTTTCCATTTCCTTTGCCCCTTCAATAAATTCTTCCATATTATGGATGGTTTTTATCCCGCTGGCATCCGTAAGTGGTTCATATTTTGTGAATGTTCCATTCCTGAAATAATAAAACTTTTTTTCTTCCGGATGAAGCGCTGCGATATGGACCCACTCATTATTATACCACTCAAACACTTCGGGTGAGGATTGAATAGCCTTTAACACAATAGCCGGTTGCTGTTCAACGATCACCAGCAAACGAACCGGGTCATGTACTTCAATCATTTGCCAGGGAAGGCCGGGACGCAAATCACCATCGCTGCTGTTGGCTACGCCAAATAAACCCATAACGTTATGCGGAAGTTTGGTACCGGCCCCCATTTTTACATTATCCACTCTTGAAAAATAATATTCAAGATTGATACCTCCGCAAACCAAACCAATCGGACGCATCACTGCTGAAAGAATAGTGCCATCCGCATCAGTGGTATGGTCATAACTGTTGAGGAAGGCTCGGCGATCAAGAAACAATCCTTTTGTTACCTGCCTGCGGCCGATAATGGCTAACGTATTCGTGCCATGTCCCAACTCTGGCCTGGGTTCAAACAAAGAAACAGAGCGGCTATGGATAGCTTTACGAACCTGCTCCAGTTCCTGTTTGGTATTAATAGAAGCAAAACGCCGGCTCCGTTCTTTGGCATTCAGGTTCAGTGCTGTTTCAAAATGCCGGATATTGATGATATGCAGTTTTGTATTTTCTTCAGTCAGCACTTTTTCATCATAATAGGCCATTATATCCGCAGCCGTATCATGCATGGCACCAACAAACTGTGTTGAATGCGGAATATTTATCCCTTTCGTGGCTAATGCCTCTCTTACTTTTTTATGATTCAGGATAAATGCCTGTACCCTGGCGTTGGTGGCTCCTGGTCGCCCGCTGCAGGCACCGCAATCATGGGCACCGTGATGCGGGTTGTTGGCACTGCTGCTGCCATGTGCCACGATATAAACCACCGGGGCAAAACTTTTCACCAATCCGATACCTCTTAAAAAACCTTCTGCTCTCGCCGTCATTTCATCAACGGTATAACCAATCTGCAGCCCGTTCTCAATAGCAGCGGGGTTTTTATTCTCAATGGACAATACTGATAATTTATCCATATGCCCGTATGCATTGGAAATAGCCGGGCTCATCTTTGGACGAAACAGCATTTGCATTTTTTTGACAAAGGCCCAGAATCCAAAACCAATGCTCAGGAAAAAGCCGGATAGAATACCATGTGTGTATTTGGTATAGATCAGCTCTTCTTTTGCTACAGATGTTGCGCCAGATTCTTTGATCAGGAATTTTGGTGTCACCGGTGCAGGGCAAAGTTTATCATAGAACTTCCCACCCTGTTGCTGAAAATAAAATTCTACACCAAAAAACCCGGGTGCCCCGAATGTTTCGGCTTTTTTATCTACCGCTTCAATATGACGACGGATGGAATCTTCTCTTTCATCAATACAAAAGATCGCCTGCAGGGAAAGTCCAGCCCCCCCGCCCCCCGCACGGGGGATCTTAGCCTCCGATAATTCAGAAACCGCTTTTTGCTCTGAAGACTCTAAAGCCCCTCCTGCGGAGGGGTTGGGGGAGGCTAAGAGTATTCCTTTCAACACGGAATCATAATAACTCCATTCAAAAGCATCCTGCCATAGTTCTATGACTTCTGCAAATTCTGTTTGCGGAACATTGGCGAACAAATCAACCGGAGGAACCAAAACATGATGAGTCAGGGGTTTCCAATTATTTCCCAGTGTATGTTGTAACGCATCCAGTTCCAGCAGCAATTCAAACTCCACCAGCTCTTTCAAACTGATCTGTTTCCTGTCGAGGAGGGTATGCGGGTTGTCTTCCACAGCACTCACAAAACCGCTCCAGCCATGATGCGCAAACTGCTGATCAAATAAATATTGTTCAAAATATTCTTCCTTCCCAACGATGGTCTTCAGTAAACTGCTAAGGGAATAATCACCGGATAGAAACTGTTTTTGGATTGCTTTGGTCTTGAAAAAGCTGACCAGCCCGTTTTGTTCCAGTTCCTTAATACTTTCCAGAAAGGATTTATTCACCACCGGGAAAGGTTGTATTGCAATACCCTGGTCTAAAAAACTGCAGAGAATACGAAACAACAGCGGATGAACTTTATTATCAAGGTCAACCCGGTAAACTTCCTTCCAATAATTCCTCAATTGGCCGATACGCGGATAATTGATCGTATCATATGATTTGGAGATAAGGTTTTCTTTCCACGTACCGGCGGCGTTCTTACCTTTTTTCCCGGCGATGATCATATCCAGAATATCTTCCCTGATCCTCCCGGTCTTGTACATCTCCCTGTATTCTGCCAATTGCAGGTGCACCTGGAAACCAAATATTTTTGATGCCTTGAAAATGCCTTCATAGAATTTCATGTGCTGAAAAGCATGCAGGGAATTATGGTGGATAAAATCCCTTAAGGCCTGCTGTGATGGCAGGTAATGCTTCAATTCATGAATAAGATTGACTTCATTAAAGGAATGATTACCCATATAAAAAAATCGGGTTGGAAATAAGTTCCAACCCTGTTTTAAAATTAATGTTTGAGTTCCGCCACACTAAACTTCGGGTTTTTTTCATCTTTTATATAAGATACGTCTTTATAAAAATCCACCTTGCCGGTTTCGATGTTATACATGGCACCTACTATTCCTATTTCCCCTTTATCCAACATCTCCTCCAGGATAAAACTGCGTTCGATAATACTTTTCACACTACGCTTAACATTCAGTGTCGCCACATTCTCAACAAACTTTCCGTTTTTTGAATTTCGCTTATCCGCAGCTGTTGTTTCGGATTCTGAATAAACAGCCGGCTGCAATTTGGATAATAACTCAGTCAGGTTGCCCATTTCTACATGATCGCAGGCCCCTTTTACAGCCCCGCATTTGGTATGCCCCAAAACCACTATTAACTTTGACCCGGCCACTTTGCAGGCAAACTCCATACTTCCTAAAATGTCGGTATTTACAATGTTGCCGGCAATCCTGATGGAAAAAATATCCCCTAATCCCTGGTCAAAAACCAATTCTGCACTAGTGCGGCTGTCAATACAGCTGAGTATAGTGGCAAACGGCCATTGGCCTTCTCTTGTATCATTTACCTGTGCCAGCAAATCTCTCTGTGCTTTTAAGTTTTTGATAAACCTGCCGTTCCCTTCCTGTAATATTTCAAGTGCCATTCTCGGTGTTAAACTGGCTTGTGTTTCTTTTGAATGTGCTCTCATAATTTATTATCCTGATTTTTGTTTGATAAACTAATATTTGTTTAATGCGAAAACTGCACACTTTGTGTGTTTTCAATCTTATAGGCTTCTTTAAAGCCTAATAATTGCAATTTGATATTCTTTAATGGTACTTTAATATCCCTGAATTCTTTAATAAGGCCTAATACATCATAATCAATATACCGGGTATTGGAAGCATCAATTACTACTGAAGAGTTTTCCGGCATATGGTCCAGCGTCTGGCGGATAGCTGCTTTATTTAAAAATGATACTTCTTCTGATAAGCGTATAGTAATCGTATCGCCGGTATGATGTTTTTCCGAATGGAAAAAATAAGAATTTTTAAGGTTGCCATGCAGGATTGAGAAGATGGCTGCAATAATGCCTGCCAGGACTCCTATAATAAGTCCTTTACCATTTAATGCAGGTACTATTGCAAACAAGTCAACGGCAATAATCACCAGCACCGTAACAATAAATGGTATGAACTGGTATTTCCCGGCTTCCCAAAATCCTTTAAATACAGATGGCTTGGCCAGTTTCCACCCTGTTAGAATCAGGATGGCTGCTAATGCACCTTTCGGAATCATATTCAATATCCCCGGGATTAATATTACTGTTACCAGTAAAAGGCTTGCATGAAAAATGGCAGAAAACTTTGACTTAGCACCTGCATTTACATTGGCGCTGCTTCTTACAATTACACTCGTTATGGGCAACCCTCCAATTAAACCAGAAACAGTATTGCCCGCACCCTGGGCTATTAATTCCCTGTTGGTACTGGTTACCCTTCTTTCAGGATCAAGGTTATCAATAGCTTCTATACTTAACAACGTTTCCAGTGAAGCAATAATGGCAATAATAAAACCATACATAATAACGGTGCCATTTGTAAACCCTTTAAAGTCCGGAAGAGTAAAAAAACCAAAAAACTCCCGGGGGGTTTGTGCTATAGGTAATTTTATAAGGTGAGATTCTTCGACGATTTGCAAATTACTGCTTGCTCCAATCCAGATTTGATTCAGCACAATACCCAGTATTACAGCTATCAAGGCGCTGGGTACATAAGGTAGTTTTTTCTTTAAAGGAGATTTATCCCATAAAACCATTATTAATATAGAAAGCAAAGAAATAATAACTACTCCCACTTCAATTTTTTGTAAGGGGATAAGCATCTCATGCCAGTCGCCGCCAGAAAAGGGTACTATATCCGTCAGATGGCCTTTTTCATCCTTATCTCTCCCGAATATATGTGGAATTTGTTTGGCAATAATCAGTATACCAATGCTGGTGAGTAACCCTTTTATTACACTGGAAGGAATATAATTAGCGATGCCGCCCATCTTTAATACCCCTAATACTATTTGTATTAACCCGGCCAGCACAACTGCGCATAAAAAGAGGCCGTAGTTCTCTAATCCCCCCAGGGCAATTATCGCACCAGATACCAATGTAGCCAACCCGGCTGCCGGGCCACTTACACTCAATGGAGAATTGCTTAGCGAACCAACTACAAGGCCGCCGATAATACCGGCAATAAGGCCGCTAAAGGGTGTGGCTCCGCTGGCCACAGCGATGGCTATACATAATGGCAGGGCGACCAGAAAAACCACGAGGCCGGCCGGCAAATCATATTTCAGATTTGCAAATAAATTATTCTTTGATTTCATAATAATAAAATCTTGATCCTGTTTCAGGAATGAAGTACCTGGGAATTTGTAATTAATGATTCAATTGGTGAAGACTGCAAAAAATAGTAAGAAAGGATTATGCAACATTGGGCGGGGGGACCAATAATTCACCATGGTATGCTACGTATGTTCGTGCATTTATACATTTATGATATTGAAGACCTGGTGAAAAAAAATGATCTGCCACATGTTGATCATGCAGGTATTCTTCTGAAAATGAATTGGTACTGTTGGGGGCTTTTTCTTCTGTGTTATTGCCAAATGGATTGGCTGTTTCTTCTTCATTGCCAGTCATGTGCGACCGGGTTTGTTCAGTTCTATTCTGTTTGGCCAGCTCTTGCTGGCAGGCATAGACAAAGGGAGCACTAATAGTCAGCCACAGCAGTGCCAGAATCATAAATACAGCTGAAGCCAGTTGAAAACCACTATATGTTTTTTTGTCCCACATCATCCAAAAGTGGTGCAAGATAATATATTATAAGCTGCCTTCCAAACCACTCACCCGCCTGTCCAGACCCCTTTTCACTATAATACCCGTTGGCAACACAAGTTGTTGCAGGTAAAAATAACAGCGATTTGCGGAACTTGTTGAATTTTATTGTCATTTATTGATTAAAATTTTTAACGGTTTGATTCAGGGGAAAGCCGAACAACTGTTTGCTTATTTCGGACTATTAAAAACTACTTTTGAAGAACAGTAGAAAAATATATGAAACCTTACGAAGTTTTACTCAATGATAATAAGCACTGGGCTGCAAAGAAACTGGCAGATGATCCCGGTTTTTTTGAACGACTTCTCCATATTCAATCACCGGAATTTTTATGGATTGGTTGCAGCGACAGCCGGGTGCCACCGGACCAGATCACTCAAACTGAACCAGGAGAGATTTTCATTCACCGGAATGTGGCTAACCTGGTGGTGAATACGGATGTGAACCTGATGAGTGTAGTGGATTATGCCGTTAACCACCTGAAGATAAAACATGTGGTGGTATGTGGTCACTATGGATGCGGTGGCATTAAAGCTGCCATGTCAAATGAAGATTTTAACCAGGTGCTGAATATGTGGCTGCGCAACATCAAAGACATTTACCGCATTCACCGGAAAGAATTAGAAAGTATTCCTGACGAGGAGCTACGGGTGAACCGGATGGTGGAACTGAATGTAAGAGAACAGGTATTCAACCTGGCAAAAACAGCATTGATACAAAGGGCATGGACCAATGAGCAACGGCCCGACCTTCATGGATGGGTATATGATTTGCATGACGGCCTGATAAAGCCGATTGTGGAAATGAAGGCCGGTACAGATATAGACCCTTTGTATGAATTTGATGATCTGTAAACGATCTTCTCAACAGCTATGACTGTAATCACCTAAATTCGCAATACAGGTATTCATTCAACCACAAGAGATCTATGTCCATCGAAGTAAAAAACCTTCTCAAGCAGTACGGCGAACAAAAAGCTGTGAATAGTATTTCCTTCAAAGTAGATAAGGGTGAGATCGTTGGTTTCCTGGGGCCAAATGGTGCCGGTAAATCCACCACGATGAAGATCATCACCGGCTACCTGCAGCAAACAGGTGGTGAAGCCTGGGTCTGTGGTATCAATGTGGCCGAACAACCATTAGAAACTAAAAAGAAGATCGGCTACCTGCCCGAGTTGAATGCTTTGTATTATGACATGTATGTACGGGAATACCTTGGCTTTGTGGCAGAAGTGCACCAGGTGACAAATTCAAAAACAAAAATTGAAGAAGTGGTTGCCCTGACCGGGTTGACTGTTGAAAGTAAAAAAAAGATCGGGCAACTATCAAAAGGATACAAACAACGGGTGGGGCTGGCTGCCGCCCTCATACATGACCCCGAAGTATTGATACTGGATGAGCCCACTTCAGGACTTGACCCCAACCAGATCATTGAAATCCGGGAAGTGATCAAAAAACAGGGAAAGGATAAAACGGTGCTGTTTTCGTCGCATATCCTGCAGGAAGTGGAAGCTATTTGTGACCGGGTGATCATTATTAATAAAGGCAACCTGGTGGCGGATGACAAGCTGAGTAACCTTAGAAAAACGTCTTCAGTCGCCAACCTGATCAGGGTCAGCTTCAGGGAAGATTTGGATCAGCAATTACTTAACAATCTCACCGCTGCTAAAACGGTGACAAAGCTTGATGCGAACAACTGGCAGTTAACAACGGATGATTCTGATCAGTTGCGCAAACAAATCATGGAGTTGTCTTTGCAGCATAATCTCAACATCGTTTCTTTGCAAAGTGAAAACCAGAGTTTGGAAGATGTTTTCAGGACGCTGACACAAAAAGTCCAGTAGCATTCCGGTCGCACTCCCTGCCGGCAGGGAGTGCGACGCAATAAACGATGCCACCTGCACTGCCGCTTGTCAACAACTAATAAAAATATTCACTCTAAAACAGACAATCAATCATGAGTTACATTTCCGAGATCTTTGCCAGGCAAATTTTAGACAGCCGCGGTAACCCCACTGTAGAAGTAGATGTGATCACCGACGAAGGTGCATTAGGCCGTGCGGCGGTACCCAGTGGTGCCAGCACCGGTATTCACGAAGCTGTAGAACTCCGCGATAACGACAAGAAAAAATATGTTGGAAAAGGTGTGCTGAAAGCCGTCAGCAATGTCAACAAATCAATTGCTCCTGCCCTGTTGGGTTATGATGTGGCCGACCAGACCGGTATTGATGAAATGATGATACAACTGGATGGCACTCCCAATAAAGGTAAACTGGGTGCTAATGCCATTCTTGCTGTTAGTATGGCGGTGGCCAAAGCAGCAGCGGAAGAAGCTTCTTTACCATTATACCGCTATATTGGTGGCACCAATGCCAAGACACTGCCCATCCCGATGATGAATATCCTGAATGGTGGTGCCCACGCTGATAATAAGATCGACTTCCAGGAATTTATGGTCATGCCCATTGGTGCCCCCGATTTCAGCGAAGGTCTTCGCTGGGGTGTGGAGATTTTCCATTCACTGAAAAGTGTATTAAAGAAAAAAGGCTTCAGCACCAACGTAGGTGATGAAGGCGGTTTTGCACCCAATATTCAATCCAATGAAGAGGCGATTGAAATTGTATTGACCGCTATTGAAGCTGCCGGTTATAAAGCAGGCACACAGGTAAAGATCGCCATGGATGCAGCCAACAGTGAACTCTGGGACAGCAAGAAGAAAAAATATGTATTCCACAAAAGCAGTGGTAAAGAAATGAGCAGCGAACAACTGGCCAAATATTGGGAGAGTTGGGTGAAGAAATATCCTATCTGCAGTATCGAAGATGGTATGGCTGAAGATGACTGGGCCGGCTGGAAAATGCTGACCGAGGCGGTGGGTGATAAATGCCAGCTGGTGGGTGATGACCTTTTCGTTACCAACGTTACAAGATTGCAACAGGGTATTGATAAAAGTATTGGTAATGCACTGTTGGTAAAAGTAAACCAGATCGGCACCGTTACCGAAACGATCAATGCCGTTACACTGGCACAGCATAACGGTTACAATACCATCATGAGTCACCGCAGCGGAGAAACAGAAGACACCACCATCGCAGATCTGGCAGTGGCATTGAATTGCGGCCAGATCAAAACCGGTTCTGCTTCCCGTACAGACCGTATGGCGAAATACAACCAGCTGATCCGTATCGAAGAGTTACTGGGCAGCTCTGCAGTTTATCCAAAAGGAAAGATTAAATTTGGGAAATAGTTCATAGCAAATAGTTCATGGTTCATAACCGGGCCATGAACTATCTTTTCTGACTATGAACTATTAACCATCAACTATGAACATTTTCAGTCACATACCCACATGGCTTAAAAGCAAATTCCTGGTCGCCCTGGCCGCTTTTGCCGTAATCCTGCTTTTCCTGGACAAAAACGATGTTTTTACTGTAATGGCCCGGAATAAAGAGCTGCGGGAATTACAACAGAGCAAGGCCTATTACATGGAGAAAATAGCTGCCGAACGTAAAGAATTAGAAGCACTTAAGAATAATCCCGCCACCCTGGAAAAATATGCAAGGGAAAAATACCTGATGAAACGGGAAAATGAGGACCTGTTCATCATACCGGAAAAACCCCTACCGGCAAATAATTAGTATTCATTACACAATAAGGCCAACCCACCCCCGTTTATTACACGGACGTTTCGAAATAATCACTACCGGACACAATTTTTAAGGACATTAATGGTTTGCCCAATGACAAATTTTACTCCTGAGGATCTTTTATTGTATTTGTACAAAGAGACCTCAAGCCAACAGACCGCTGCCATAGAACAAGCGCTGAACAAGGACTGGACACTTCGTGAAAAGCTGAACGTTCTCAAAACATCCATGCAAAGGTTAGACAAACTCATTACATCACCCCGCACAGAAGTGGTGTTGAATGTGCTGAGTTATGCAAGAATGCATACAGCTGAACAAGTGAAGTAATTTTCAGCAATTGTGAAAAGATTGAAGCACCCCGTTCGGGGTGCTTTTTTTATGCGGTATGTTCTGAAGAAAAAACGCTTCGAAAGGAATTGGGCATTTCACAATAAAATCAACCCGGCCACTTTTTCTCCTTTACCTTCTTAACCATAGATTTGCAACATGACCCGCCAGCAACGCTACCAGTTTATAATTGATTATTTTGAGCGGCATGCTCCTGAAGCAGAAACAGAATTACTCTATGATAATCCTTATGAATTATTGGTGGCGGTTATTCTTTCCGCACAATGCACCGATAAACGGGTGAACATGACCACCCCTGCCATCTTTGAAAAATATCCGGATGTATATGCCCTGAGCAAAGCAACATTTGATGATCTTTTCCCTTTAATAAAAAGCATCTCCTATCCCAACAATAAAACAAAACACCTGATCGGGATGGGGCAAAAAGTGGTCACCGAATTTGCCGGTACCATCCCGATGACCGTAGAGGAATTAATACAACTTCCCGGTGTGGGAAGAAAGACAGCCAATGTAATTACCTCCGTCATAGATAATCAACCCAACATGGCCGTTGATACCCATGTATTCCGGGTAAGTAAACGAATCGGCTTGGTGCCACAAACAGCTTCAACTCCATGGGCTGTTGAAAAAGAACTGATCAAACATTTCCCCAAAGAACTTATTCATAAGGCGCATCACTGGCTGATCCTTCACGGCCGCTATACCTGCCTGGCCCGCAGCCCCAAATGCGAACAATGCGGCTTACAACCCGCCTGCCGGTATTTCAACAGCAGTGAAAATATTGCATTACCTGCCCTGAAAAAACGCTGAGTAAAATCCCATGAAATTTTTCATGCCTGCATAGGGAAAACTTATCCCCAAAAATTAAAGTTTAGCATAATACTTGCACTTGAGAGGCGGCCTTACCAACTATGTTAAACCGCCAACTTTTGAGATTCTACAACCAACTGATAAAAATCTTCTGCCTCAATGCTGCCCTGTTTACATATACAGCAGCGGAGGCGCAATTGCCTCCCCGTCAATGGGCACAGCATTATGGCGGCCCTGGCGTTGATATCCCCTATGTTATAAAGATCACCAGCGATGGCGGTACTGTTGCGGCCGGTTATACAGATTCAAAATCCGGTGATATCAGCCCGCAACCTAACCGGGAGTACTGGGATCTGTGGATCACCAAGCTCGACCGCTGCGGTGTTATCCAATGGGAACGTTCCTTTGGCGGCACCGGTTATGAAAGTGCGAGAGATGTGGTGCAAACTGCTGATGGAGGATATATGGTACTGGGAGAAACAAATTCAACTGATGGCGGTGTGGTGGCTGGCTTTGGCGGCACCAAAGATATTTGGCTATTAAAATTATCTGCGACAGGAGCTCTGGAATGGCAAAAACGATATGGTGGCAGCGGCCTTGATATCGGTAATCATATTGAGATCACTGCTGACGGCAGTTTTCTTATCGCCGCTTCCTCCTCCTCTAATGATGGTGATATCCGTGGCAACCACGGCACAGGCGGATATACGGATGGTGTGATCATGAAAATTAATGCAGCTGGTGTGGTACAATGGAGTAAATGCTATGGTGGCTCCAGGAATGAAGAATTATTTGATATCGAGATCATCAACGGCACTACCTATCTCGCAGGTTTTGCCAACTCCGTGGATGGTGATATTCCTCCTAATCAAAAGAACTACGATGTTTGGTTACTTGCTTTAGACGGCAATGGCAATAAAGTATTCAGTAAAATATATGGTGGTTCACAAAATGATGTAGCCTATACGATGACCAAAGGCGCTGATGGCTCACTGACATTAGCCGGGTACACCACCTCAACTGATGGTGATGTAAGTGGAGCAAGAGGCAGCCAGGATTACTGGATCCTCAATGTGGACCAACGGGGAAAACTGAACTGGCAAAAAGTGCTGGGTGGAACAGATGCTGAATATGCGAAAACAATCATTACGGATAGCGACAGTACTTATATAGTGGGAGGCATTACTTACTCCAATGATGGCGATGTGGCCAACCCGCTGGGTGAAGGCGATTTTTGGACCATTAAACTCAGCCCTACCGGCCAGGTACTCTGGCAGCAGAACTGGGGTGGCAGTGATAATGATCATTTGCGTTTTATGGTGCATAATCCTGTCATGCAGGAATATTACCTCGCCGGTGATTCTGAATCGGGCGATGGTGATTTTAACAACACACTGGGTGATGCTGATTTTGCTGTCATTAAATTAAAAATACCGCAGGTTTTGACACTTGACTCTACGGTATGCAATCTCAGCAGCTTTGTTCCATTCAGAGATACTCTTCCTGATGCCTGTGGCTATGATTCCGCTATAGTTGATTATCGCCCTGTTCTTTTAGGCGGGCCTTTTGACAGTGTGAGAAAAGCTGATACGATTTTTGTTGGTCAGAGTGTTACACTCCATGCTAACGGTAATGGCAATATCATTTGGAATGCCCATGCTTCCTTAAGCTGCACTGATTGTACTGACCCGGTTGCATCACCGGCAGCAACCACCTATTATACAGCTACCAATTACCTGCCCAACGGTTGCCAGGTATCTGACCAGTTTACAGTAGTAGTGCTGAATGATGCCATGGTATTTGTGCCTACCGGTTTTACGCCGAACGGAGATGGAAAGAATGATTTCTATGGGCCGATTGGTAAGGTGCCCGACGGTTACAAAATGCAAATCTTTAACCGGAATGGTGAGCTGGTGTTCAGAAGTACCAATATGTACCAATTATGGAATGGTACTTTCAAAGGTGCAGTACAACCATCCGGCGTATTTATTTACCTGATCGATTATAAAGATATTCAGAATAAACCCCGTCAGCAGAAAGGAACCCTTGTGCTGATCCGCTGATCTCATTTATAGCAAAAATTGATACCTATGGACAGAAGAGAATTCTTTAAAAGAGCCCGGAGTAAAAAATCCAATCGCACTATGTTTGCAGGGCTGGCCCCTTATACAGGAAGCTGGACAGTAAATGAGGTAACGCATTTGCTGAAGCGGACCATGTTTGGCGCTAAGAAAGCAGACATCGATTATTTTTTAACACTGTCACCCGGTGCTGCAGTGGATGAGCTCCTTAATAATATAGTGGCACCCAGTCCGCCTGTGAGAGATTATGGGCTGATTGAAGATGATGATGGTGTAATGCATGATGACCTGGGGGTGGCGCAGGGGCAAACATGGGTCAACGATCCGAATATGCTGAGCAACGCTGAAGTCAGGGGGCAGATCAATAATCTTCGCCGTGAAAGTCTTAAAAAATGGTGGGCAGGTCTGATCATTAACCAGCAAAGAAGTATACAGGAAAAAATGGTGCTTTTCTGGCATCATCACTTTTCCGTGCAGGAAGAAGAAGTGGGCAATGCACAATTCTTATGGCGTCATCATAACCTGCTGCGGAGTAATGTGCTGGGGAATGTAAAAACGATTACCCGGGAAGTATGTATCGATCCGGCTATGCTGGTACACCTGAATGGCTATTTAAATTCCAGGCAGGCACCGGATGAAAACTTTGCCCGTGAGTTACAGGAACTATTCACTGTCGGCAAAGGAAATGACTCTTTATACACTGAAGATGATGTGATCGCTGCCGCAAGGGTATTGACCGGCTGGCGTATCCTTAACGATCCGCTCAGCTCCTACCTGGACACAAGTGCCCATGATATGGGTGCCAAAACATTTACGGCATTTTATAATAATACAACCATTCCTGGCAGCACCGATCCCAATGCAGAGCTGGACGCACTGATGAATATGATTTTCGGTACCACAGAAGCGGCCCGGTTTATCTGCCGTAAGTTGTACAAATGGTTTGTATATTATAATATAGATGATGCTACCGAAGCAGATGTTATCATCCCGATGGCGGCTGCATTACAAAGCAATAATTACGATATCAAACCCGCATTGTCCTTACTATTCAAAAGCGAACATTTCTTTGATACGGTCAACCAGGCCTGCTATATCAAGTCGCCGTTTGACATGATCGTGGGTACACTGCGGGAATTCAATGTCAGTTTCCCTGCTTATACCAATTATACAACCGGTTATCCTTTGTTCTATTCACTGTACCAGAATGCAGCGGATATGCAACAGCAATTATTCCAGCCACCCGATGTATCTGGCTGGCCTTCCTATTACCAGGAGCCGATGCATTATGAATTATGGGTAAACAGTAACTCCTTACCCAAAAGAGCTGATTTCACGGATGCACTGGTTAATGATTCTGTCATTGATCTGAGGGCTTTCGCTAATTACTCTTCTAACCCGGCCGATCCGAATCAGCTGATCAGTGACGTCACCGCATTGCTGCTCCGTTATCCTTTATCTGTTAATTCAAAGGCCTATGTAAAAAGAACTTTCCTATTGAACAATACAACAGATGATACCATCTGGACCAATGCATGGAATACAAATAATAATACAGTTATCGATAGTTCATTAAGAGAAATGTTCAAATTCCTGATGAATTTACCAGAGTATCACCTCTGCTAAATCATTACCGTAACAGTACCTGATTAACCTATGTAAAAAAAAGAAAGTATGAACAGGAGAAAATTTTTACGCAATACAGTACCAGTGGCCGTCACCATGCCCGCCTTGTTGAATGGGTTTTCTTTCACGGCACATGGTGCGGAAACCAGCAGCCTGGCCAGGTTACTGGAACAAACAGCCACTGATACAGACCATGTATTTGTACTAATACAACTTGCTGGCGGTAATGACGGGCTTAACATGGTGATACCATTAGATGTATATGGGAATTATTATAATGCCAGGACCAATGTGGCTATCCCGCAAAGCCAGGTACTCCGGCTAGATGGCACTGACAAATCGGGTTTACATCCTGCCATGACTGCCTTGCAGAATATGTATAATGAAGGCAAAGCTGCCATTGTGCAATCAGTAGGGTATGAAAATCCGAGCTTTTCTCACTTCAGGGATACCGATGTATGGAACAGTGGTGATACAAGAAGGAACAGAAACGAAAGAGTAAAGACAGGATGGATGGGCCGTTATCTTGAAAATGAATTTCCGGGCTACCCCGATGCTTACCCGGATGCAGAAATGCCTGATCCATTAGCTATCCAGATCAGTAATGTACCTACGCTGACTGTTCAGGGTTCTATTTATTCAATGGGTTTATCCATTACCAATCCTGAAAAAATCTATACGTTCGCCAATCCCTTTTCTGATTATCCGCTGAACTCAGCACCTGCTAATAAGGAATTAAAATTTCTTCGTGTCATTTCAGAAAAAACAAAGATCTATTCAGATATTATCCGGGCTGCTTACCGGAGAGCCGCAACGATGGCTACGTATCCAACTGAAAACAGTCTTGCCGATCAACTGAAGATAGTTGCCCGTTTGATCAAAGGAGGATTAAAAACAAGAGTATATACTGTTACCATTGGCGGGTTCGACACACATAAACGACAAGTGAATGCCAGTGATACAACTACCGGTCAACATGCAAAACTCATGAAAGATCTTTCTGCGGGAATTAGTGCTTTCCAGCAGGATCTTGAGCTGATGGATCTTGATGACCGTGTAATGGGAATGACCTTCTCCGAATTTGGACGTCGTATCAAATCCAATGCAAGTTTAGGAACAGACCATGGCGCAGCAGCACCACTTATCATGTTCGGCAGCCATGCCAAAAAAGGAATACTGGGCAACAGCCCCGATATCCCTGCTGATATCCAGGTTGTCAATAATATTCCGTTCCAGTATGATTTCAGGAGTGTGTATGCTTCTGTGCTGGAACAATGGTTCTGCGTTAAACAACCGGCGCTGAATGAAATATTATTGCAAAACTACCAGGCATTACCATTAGTACAAGGAGGGCCTTGCGGATTACCCGAAGACCCGAATGACACCAATAACAATTCGGATAAACTAATTCTGAAAATGTGGCCGAACCCGTATACTGTCAGTGCCACTATCCAGTTCTCTACCACCGGCGGACATACCATGATCCAGCAGATTGATGCGCTGGGCAGGGTGGTAAAAGTACTTACCAACCAGGATTATACAGCCGGGACCTATAATATTGATATCTATAATGATGGTTTTGCGTCCGGAGTTTATTTCCTGCGTCTTCAGAATCAATCGCTTCAGAAAGTGATCAGTATTATGAAAGTACAATAACCGTGTTTTCCAATTTTTTTAAAGCTGGCCTGGGCCGGCTTTTTTTGTCCTTATCCATTAAAAAAAGCGGTTATTTTCCCATATTTGATAGCCTGCTGACCCCGGCATATTAGCAATATTCCATATTTTTAATCCTCTTACCCATCCTATTTGAAACGCTTCACCCATCCATAGTCCTTTCAATTTTTTGATCATCTTAAAATTATTGACGGATGAAAAGATCAGCAATTGTGCTGTGGGTATTGGTGTTTTCCATTGCAGCTTTTCCCCTGAAAGCTCAATTTTATTATTATAACGATAAATACTACGACAGTCCTCTTGCATTTGAGATTGGGGGTTCAGCAGGGCTGATGAACTCACTCACCGACCTGGGTGGTAAAAAGGGTATCGGGAAAAGTTTTATCAAAGATCTTAGCTGGAAGAATGCAAAGCCCAGCTTCAGTGTGTATGCGTTAGCTATGTATAAATACGCTGTGGGTGTCCGGCTGGAAGGAACTTTTGGATCTGTACAGGCCGCAGACAGCTCTTTAAGATCAGTAGCCGCTTCAACATTTGGCCGCTATGAAAGAAACTTAAGTTTCAAAAGTAAGATCACTGATCTGCAACTGGCGTTAGAAATACATCCTTTGTTTTTCAGGGAGTATGATGAAGATGAAGCTCCTTATTTCTCTCCTTACCTTGTTGCAGGTGTAGGTTATTTTTCTTTTGATCCACAGGCAGAAATAAATGGCCAGGTGTATTCACTTCAGCCGCTCCGTACAGAAGGACAGGGTTTTGCAGAATACCGTGACCGCACCCCTTACAAACTCAGCCAGGTTAATTTCCCCGTTGGTATTGGTATCCGGTATGAAGTGAACTCATTCCTGAATGCAAGAGTGGAAGTGGTGCATCGTATCCTGCAAACAGATTACCTGGATGATGTTAGCAGAGACTATGTGGATCCTGCTCTTTTCAGCAATTATCTTCCAGCTAACCAGGCGGCTGTTGCCCAGCAATTATTTGAC
This sequence comes from Chitinophagales bacterium, assembly GCA_017303455.1. Lineage (GTDB taxonomy): Bacteria > Bacteroidota > Bacteroidia > Chitinophagales > Chitinophagaceae > CADEDV01. The sequence continues at coordinate 43,496 of JAFLBM010000024.1, forward strand.
AGGCAGGGAGAATTGAATGGAAGCCATACCACGCAGGTGGGTTCACAAAGAGGTAATCCCAAAAACAATGACGCATATTTCACGGTACAGGTAAAACTGGGAATTACCCTGGGCAGATTAAGGCGATAAAAGTCTTTCTCTTTTATTTTTGGGTTTATAGCCTCCAAACCACCCGCTGTTTGTAGCAGTTCACCGCCTGCCTGCCACTTCTCACCGCTATTGGGTAGTAAGAACCAATCCTTATTTATTAGTTTTGCGTATCTTATTACCTTAATTAAGCCGATCCGGTAACCTGTGAAAGTAGTGAGGAGACTCTTCAAAGTGAAACTGAGAATAATATGCAAACCGGAAATATACATATCAATGAAGCTGTCTTCAACAGCCAGCTCTCCTTCAGGCCTCTTGTCGAGGCATTGAAGAAGAACATTACAGAAGGTAACCCGGGTATGAAGAAGCTGTATGGTAAAGTCGTGAAAGATGTGGAAGCTCATCCTGAGCTGCTGAATCCGATCACTGACCTGTCGCTTTTAGAACCCCATTCGGAATTAATAGAAGAGTTGTTGTCAGCCGTTTTTCCACCTACTACCAGGAATTTTTTATACGGCGTCTCCCTGCCTTTTAAATTTATAACTGTTTATACCTCTCCCCTTTTCAAATCCATTTTATTAAAACCCGGAACTAACGAAATCAATGTGCCTGATAATAAAACGGGTGCCCAGTTAAGCGAGGAGAAACTGCAATTTGCCTATGGCATGATCCTGCAGAAATATTTAGGATATAACAGTCCTGATAATACAAGAAGCGTTCATCCCTTTACTGACCCGGTAACAGGTGTTACGAAATACATGGAGTTGAGGATCGATGCCAGGTTTATAGACGTAAGGCCGGCCGGTGAAATGCCCAAAATGCCGGACAGTATCATGTGCCAGCGGACCAACCGCCTGAAGACCATCACCGAATTAATGCAGGAAATTCCACTGGATCAATTTGTATTTGAAGGCATATCTGTAATACGGGTAAATGATGTAACTGAACTGGAAGTTGTTTCATTAATGAAGAACCGCTTGCTGGACCTGAATATGAATCCTGGCAGTTCTTCTTACCAGCAACTGGAAGAGTATATCCAGAGCCTGATCGGTATCAAAGATGTAAAAATTGGTATCACCCCTTTTTTTAAAGTTAATGGCCACTATATCTATTCGGAGATCCATAACAGCAACAGTCTTTTGTTTAAACACTTTTATACCAATTCTGATAAAGATGAAGTAAGTGATTGCTGCAAAATGCTGTTCAGGGATAATGACCAGCCCGTGTTATTTGAAGAGTTGAATGATACAGTCATGGCAGAAGTGGATTACCTGGAATACTATTATGCACAGGGTGGCCGCAGCATCATTGTTTGCCCGGTCAAACAGCATAATGAATTGCTGGGTATACTGGAGATCGTATCTGAAAAGCCGGGCACATTGAAACCAGCTCATATTACCAAACTGGAGCCGGTCATTCCGCTGTTTGTACTGGCCCTTGAAAAAGGAGCAGAGAACCTGAATAATAAGATTGACAGGGTCATTAAAGACAAATTCACTGCTGTTCAGCCCTCTGTTGAATGGAAGTTCACCGAAGTGGCATTGAATTATATAGTAAACCAGCAGCAGCATGAAGATGCCCGTATCGAACGGATCAGCTTTCCTGAAGTATACCCTTTGTATGGTGCTATTGATATCCGTAATTCATCCACCGAAAGATCCCATTCTATCCAGCTTGACCTGATCGAACAGTTAGAAATGGCACAGCGGGTGCTGCGAAAAGCCCATCTTGAAATGCCTTTCCCGTTGCTACAGGAAATAGAGTTCAAACTGGATAAATACATTGCTTCAGCATCAGATGTATTATTATCAGAGGAGGAGATCACCATTCATGAGTTTATGCAAAACCAGGTTGTCTCCATCTTTAACCACCTGCGCAGTACGCTGCCTGCCTTGAAAAATGATATTGAACATTATTTTGCGGCGCTTGATCCGCAACTGAATATGATCTATCATCACCGGAAGGAATATGAGAACAGCATTGCCAGGATCAACGATACCCTGGCCCGGATGATCGACAAAGAGCAGGTTTCTGCGCAGAAAGTGTACCCGCACTATTTTGAAAGATATGTAACCGATGGAGTTGAGTTCAATATTTACATGGGGCAATCCATTGCACCGAGGAAAAAATTTGATGAGCTCTACCTCCGGAATATGAAAATGTGGCAACTCACTGTACTGGCTAAAGCTGCAAGAGTTACGCATAAACTGGAAGCTGAACTCAGTCATCCGCTAAAGACTACCCAGTTGATCCTTTCCCACAGCATACCTCTTTCTATCAGTTTCAGAACGGAAGAAAGAAAATTTGATGTGGATGGAGCGTATAATATCCGGTACGAGATCATTAAGAAAAGAATTGATAAAGTACGGATCAAGGATACCAACGAAAGGCTGACCCAGCCGGGTAAGATCGCCATTGTGTATTCCCAGGCAAAAGATGCGGGTGAATACATGGAGTATATTGAATTCTTACAAAATCAAAAACTCATCAAACCGGGGCCGGTTGAAAAGCTGGAATTGGAGGAACTGCAGGGAGTGATCGGCCTGAAAGCCCTGCGGGTGGATGTTAATTTTGATACGGAACAAAAACAGGAAAACAAGGTTGAGTTATCTAATATTACTTCCCGGCAATTGATCGGTAAATAAGCTGTTCTGCTTTAAATAACAACACAGCCTGTATGCTTGTACAGGCTGTGTTGTTATCTTTTCTTTTGTACTATTTTTTTTATTTAAGTACAACAAATTTACTGGTCAGTAATTTTCCACCGCAATCAAAAGAAAGGTAGTATATGCCGTTAGAAAGAGCACCAGGCAGCCATAACTGAACCGTTGTGCTGCCAGGTAAAATCTTATCCCTTTGCTGATAAATATTCTTACCGCTGGCATCATAAATCGTTATGCCGGCTGTACAGGATTGATTACTGCTGATGAATAGCTGTACACGATCCTTGACGGGGTTGGGGGCTATTTGCAGTGTTATAATACTGCTCTTGCCCGGCTGAATAACGATGATACTACTTTTACTTACTTTCCCACTGGTTAGTGTTGTTCGCAGCCGGTAATATATCTTATCTGCGTGGATTAGTGCAATATTATCATTCGCAGTATACAACTCGGTTTCATTGATTAACGTTCTTCCCGGAATCATTATAACATCATTGAATAATGAACCATCAGTGCTTCGCTCTATTACAAAACGATCAACAGGTTGCCTGCAAAGAGTTTTCCAATCCAATACCACCTGCTGTTCCTGTAGGGCAGCTTTAAAGCTGATGATATCACAGCTCAGGATATACCAGATACATCTCCAGTCTCTCTCTACAGGACAGCCAAGACCTGATGCAATGGCTGTATGCTGCACCGTAGTAACTGAGCCGGGAGCAGGGTCGCCAGAAGTGGTGCCCCCGTTTCCCATATATGCAGATGTTGCTTCGGCATTCAGGTTGCTGTTGTCAAACCGGTCATCAAGGCCGTCATCATCGGTATCAATACCAGTCAGTGTTACATTATCATCAGGAGCACCATTAAAATTAAAATCATTCCCCTCTATTATATCTGGTACCCCATCGTTATCTGTATCCAGGTCGAGATAATCAGGTACAGTATCTCCATCATTATCATAGGGGGCAACTCCGTTACCACCAAAGCCTGCAAAATTATCATAGGTATTATCAATACCATCATTATCACTATCAAGGCCGGCAGGCAGTAAATATCCTGGCGTTGACATACCTTCCACATTATCAGGAATACCATCATCATCTGCATCAATATCATACGGGTTATACCTCCCTGTGCCATCTGTGTTGGGTAATGATAAAGAACCGGAAGACGCAATGCCGCTATTCCATCCGTCGTTATTCAAAGCTCCATCAATACATCCGTTAAAATCTGCATCTGCAAACTGTGCTTCTCTTACGTCTGTTAAGCCATCGCCATCACTGTCAAGATCATAAGGATTAGGTTTACTGTCTTTATCGATATTCTTATAGGGATACGAGTCAGCCCTGCCGTCATTATTGCCATCATTACTTGTCCGGAGCAAGGAAGAAGCTGCATTTTCTGCTGTGCCATCATTGCCAACATCCCCATCCGCAGTATCCGGATAACCATCCCCATCCGAATCGGTATAATTATCAATTCTTCCGTTATTATCTGTATCGGTACCATATACTTCGGTCACGTCCGGGATACCATCATTATCACTATCTAAATCAAGGTAATTGCCGGTGCCATCTCCATCTGTATCAAGAGCACCAAGGGCCAATCCTGAACCGGCAACTCCGGTATTATTGGCATCTACATTCTGAGATAATCCATCATTATCCGTTTCTGTATAATTATCAATTCTTCCATCCCCGTTGGCATCCACTCCAAAACTTTCCACCACATCCGGGATACCGTCATTATCGCTATCAAGGTCAAGGTTATTAGGGATACCATCAAGATCTTTGTCCATGGTATCATTGACGCCATCGCTGTTACTATCTACCCAACCGTGGAAATTTGTATCATAAAAATTCGGTGTGCCATCTGCATCTGAATCTGCGCCGGGATCAAAATTGTCATTGAAACCATCCGCATTGTTATCTATAAAGCCAGGGTAGGTATTATCATTCCAGTTAGGAATACCATCTATATCTGCATCCTGTAAAGCTACCGGATTATCTAATTCCACATAGTCGGGAATGCCATCGTCATCATCATCAATATCCGGGCAGGCAATAATAAATACATTTATATCCAGTGTATCATCACAGGAGCCAGGTCCGTCATAGAAAGCATAAAAATGCCGGGTTAAAGAAACAGGTACAGCAGGATTATATTCATTACCTGCAGTAAAAGGCATGGCTGTATAGAACCGGTAGCCGGCGTACCTGATCACTGGCAACAGAACTGTTACTGAAGGGCAATTATTGACAAGTATCGTATCAATTAAAGGAAAGCAAGTACCTGCAACTGTATTCGTAACAGGGCCCGGTACATTACATCCGGCTGTCATTACACCACTTGAGTCGGCCAGGTTGATCAGCGATAATTTACCTGCATAGCTGATCCATGCCCTGTTGCTGATCGTATTGTTGCAAGTGAAAACCTCGCAGGAATTAGCAACATATACATCAAAACCCACGGTTCCGGAACCTGCAGGGCTTATTTCGCCGCCGGTAGTGCTGTTAGCCCCCGTACCTATTCTGAAAACAACCCTGTTATTGGCAAAATCATATTCCGCTTCATCATCGCCAGCCGCATCCGTTTTTGGTATGCCGGCGATCAGCAAACTGTTGGGCTTATAACTTGTGCCAACAGGTATATTATCGTAAATAACAGTTCCTGTACTGATATCATTACCTCCGTTCTGGTAAGTAACCAGGTACCGCAACTGCTCACCAGGCAGTAATGAACCACCGTTTATATCCTGTGAAGTCTTGGAAAGATTAAAAGAAGGTGTGTATTGTGAGATAGAAGTAGTGGCTACCTGCAGCATATAATTTTCCGAGGGAGAACTAAATCTTATACTGGCAGAATTCTGACTGTTGGCAAGAACTGCGTTCAGCGCATTCGGTACAACTAAAATATCTGCATCATAACCCAGGGTATTCTGATGTGCAGGGTTCCTGGTGGTTACCACTGCTCCTTTATAACTGATCGTACTGTTCCACATATCATTCAGGTTAGCAGTGGCATTCGGGGTCAGGCTTGTGTAAACACCAACTAAGGGGTTTGAATTCTGCTTAAATGAGTATTCATCTGTCGATACCCTGTCTCCATCAAACACTACAGCACCCAACTCACAGCTAACCGGGCCGGATGGGGGAGTTAAAAAACCGGTTATCGGAACATATAATGGAGGATCACCTCCGTTCATAATGGCCGAGCCATCAAAGACGGTGAGGTTTCTCACAATAGTAGCGGGATCAGCATAAACAATAACAATGGTCCATCCCCCCGACGCATTTACAATACCCGCAGGGCTCGCCAGATTAGCTACAGTATATGTACCATTAGGATTTAATGTATTGACCAATGAGGTGATATCAATGAAGCAGCGATACCCGGTGTGCGGCAACCCCGGCACCAAGGTATTATTATGATAATCCGTTTGGACTGAAGTGAGGTTCTGGAAAATTGCCGAACCTGGTATTTTTAATTTTACCGAGGTTTCATTAGTGATCCAACTGGTATTGGTTCCGTCAGTGCCCTGTGAGGCACCCCAATATAAGCCAGCAAAAAGAACCTGCGTACAGGAAGGCAATGAGAGATCAGCGGAAGAAGAATTAAAAATAGCAGGATCAGCCCCTGTCAGTTCAAGATTAAAAGAAAGGTCTGAGCTGGTAGCATTTGCCTGGTGCATTTCCACTGCAATATCATTATTACCATTCACAAAAAAAGTATTGGCTATCGAAAAACTGATCACAGCATCTTCAATAGCGGAAGAGGCTGTTGTTGTATAAGTAACAGCTCCGGCAGGCATATTATTTCTTGCCACTTCGGTACCATTCACATACACAACATACCCATCATCTCTTTCCACATTAAACTGATATGTTCCGTAAAGAGACGCATTGGGGATATTGATTGTTTTCCGGAAATAACTGGTAATATATTTATTTCCTGTTGGTGCACATAAAGAGCCGCCACCACCCGAAGGAATACAGGTTGTTTCATCGCCATCACCGTATCCTAATTCACCGGCCCCGGATGGCCACGCCGCATCATTATATCCAGGGCCGGCCCAGGTGCCGGCAGGAGCAGCACCTGTGGAATAGTATTTCCATGCCGATCCAAATGGTATAAGAGTTGTACCTGTTATATTAATATTCGCACCTGCATTTCCATTATTAACAGCAGTACCTCCCGGAGGAGCTTCTGTTGTATTGACTCCTGATGAAGTAATACTATTGTTTGAAACAAAAACTATATTACCTCTAACAGAGGGATTACTGTAACGTGGGCTAAAGGCACGCAATACCTGGCCAGTTGTACTGCAACTGATTGACATGGCAAACAGGATAATAATATAGTTGTTCGTTTTCATGCTCAGGGCAGGGTTTCAAAATATCATAGTCAAATATGTTTCTGTTTGCTACATTATTACTTTCTGAAAATGAATAGTTCCGTTTTCTTCTCTCACCTCCCAGATATAGGCTCCCGCTGTAAGGGTAATTTCTTTTCTTGTTATACCCGGCTGAAGGTTGATCCTCTCATTTAGCCTTTCCCGGCCAGCCATGTCATGCACACTTAAATAACAATTAGCCTGCTTTTTTGTACTGATCTCAACTATCAGCCTGCTGTTAGCTACCGAAACAGTTTTAACTTCAAAATCACCTGTATAATTATTTATAATTCTTTTTACACCCAGATAAGCAGTATTACCGTTTTGATCTTTTTGAGATAACCGGTAAAATGAAATGCCGGGCAACGGAGAAGCATCTATAAATGAATATTGCTGAATACTGGTTGAGTTGCCACTACCGGATATCCTGGCAAGCACAGTATAATCGCTGCCGTTTGCCGATCTTTCGATGTTGAAATGATCATTTCCTGATTCCGTCGCTGTAGCCCATTGAATATCCACCTTCTTATTACGGTTCAACTGCGCATCAAAACTCAGCAGGTCCACCGGCAAGATGCCAGTTGCGTTTACCGTAAACTGGTCCGCTATACACCCATAATCGTCCGTAACAGTAAAATTTGTTGTGCCGGAAACAAGTGGGGTAAAATTGATAGAACGGGTTGTTGCTGCATTACTCCAGTTGTAATTTCCGGGCCACGAAGCCGTAAGTAATGCTGTATTGCCTGTCACAATATTCTGAGACACGGACTTGTTTACATCTTTCATGATCGTAAACCTGTCAAATACAGTTCCGTTTCTTCGTAACATTTTTGCATCTAAACGGTTATCTTCTGTCTCAAAATAGAAAACACCTCCATCGTTGAGTGCATAAGGCATAGCATTGGTGCCAAAGCTTGCAGTATTAGCACCGCTTGCACCTGCAGAACCAGAGACCACGTAAACAGTTCCGTGGTTCAGTGGAGTTGAATTATAAACATAAGGACAGGTACTATTACTGGTATAAGTTGCGCTTGATGTACTTACAGCATGAGTGCCTGCATTAAAAGAACTCCAGGAACCGGTATAATTCTTCAGCATATAACCCCTCTCGTATCCATGGCTATGACCGCACAGTATCATATCAACTCCTCTTGATTCCAGGTAAGTAATAAAATTCTGCCGAATGGCTGCCAGTTCAGATTCGGCATCAGAATCATGACTTCCTTTTGTATAGGGCGGATGGTGCCAGTATGCGACTGTCCATTTTTGTGTATTTGCTGCAAGATCCGCATCCACCCATGTCTTTAACAGGGTAGTACCACTGGTGCCCATATGAGTAAGATCAGCCTCTATACCCCATGAATCCAGGGACAAAAAATGAATATTACCAATATCGAAAGAATAAAAGTTAGGTTTATTAGAAGCTACCCCGCCGCATTCTCCAGATTGCGGTACAGTAAAACAATTGTAATAGGGCATTGCCCGTGAAGTTTTATTCGCCGGGTTATTTCCATAGTCATGGTTACCCGGACTTGGATATAACTTATGGTTTTTTAAAAGACTACCGGCGTAGATATTAAAAAAGTTCGTGGTATACTCTGCATCCGTTCCGGAATTATAAGCGTTGTCGCCCAGCAGCAACCATGCATCAGCTGCATCAATACCACTTGTTGCAAGGAAATTTCTGTAATTGGCAAGGTTCTCATCCTGGTAGGCAATATTGCCCCGGCCACAATCACCAAATGCAATGATCCTGACCTTTCCCGTTGTAGTGACAGGTGGAACAGTTTTAAAAAATTTATCTGCATCCGGGGCTCCCATAGTGGTACTGTTCCCAATACGGTAATAGTATTTTGTATCGGGACTCAATCCCGTAACACTTACGATATGTTCAGTAACGTTTGCCGCATCTGAAATCACGGTTGGATAAGTTCCAAATGAAGTACCTATTTCTATCCTCGAGTTTTGAGAAGTTGAAGTTCTCCAGCGTATAGTAATAGCGGTCTGGCTGCCCATTTGCAAATAAGGTCCTCTTGTAAGTGTTGCCGAAAAGGCATCATTACCTGTCAGCTCCAGGTTAAAGGATATATCTGAACTGGTTGATGTTGGGGGCGATCCTGAAACAGAAGCCTGGTGAATTTCAACAGCAATCACATTATCACCGGCAACAAACGCAGTATTGGGAATTGTAAAACTGGTAATCCCATCCTCTATTGCAGCTGATGCGGAAGTTCCGTAACTGATAACAGATGGAAAAGCCGGCAGGTTATCCCTCCCCACCTCTGTTCCGTTTACATAAACCACATATCCATCATCCCGTTCTACATTACAGGAAAAATTTGTAAACAAAAGCGGGTTGCTGATAGTAATCGTTTTTCGGAAATAAGTTGTAGCATACTTATTCCCCGAAGGCAAGCAAATTGTTCCGCCACCACCGGCTGGTACACAGGTTGCCTCATCACCATCTCCATAGCCGAGCTCACCGTTACCAGCAGGCCAGGCGGAATCATCAAAGGCACTGTTCTGCCAACCTGTTGGAAAATTCGCAAAGCTATTGGCCCAGTATTTCCAGGAACTGCCGTAAGAGATTATAGTAGTCTGCCCAAATGAAAAAAGGGAAAAAAAGCTAAAGACAGTAAAAAAGAATACTGCTTTTTGTATAGTGCTTATTAGTTTCATAGAAGGTTACAGGATTTATAAAGGTCATACAAACTGCACTCAGAATTCCTGCGATCATCAACTGGTTGTATGCATCTGAATTTCTATTATCACGTCTAAATAAATCAAAAATATATCAGGAAACCATGACAACAGTCAGCGTATGTATTTAAAACCTATGATTCCCGTATAAGTCCGGCGTATTAAATCTAACTGAATTACTATACTACATTACTTTCACTATACAATGTTACTGGTTAACACTTATGATCCGTCACAGGTTAAAAAACACAGCCCGTTTACAGTCGGGTGTGATTTTATAAGTAATCCTGTTACTCCGGGATTGCAGAATACCAGCAACCAGCATCTTACTATCCGTTAAACCCTTTGGTATAACACTATAAAAAGCCCTTACCAGCAGTAATGATTTCAGCAGTGATTACTGTAATTAATTCTGTATTTTTATAGCTAATTATCAACTCATGAACCAGCAAAAACCTGTTATTGGCATTTCCTGCGGCGATTTGAATGGCATCGGCATTGAGCTGATCATTAAAACATTTTCGGACAACCGTATCCTTGAGCAGTGTACCCCGGTTATTTTCGCATCCAATAAAGCCATCAACTTCTATAAAAAATCAATGCCGGACCAACACTTTAGCTACCAGAGCACCAAAGAATTCAGCCGGCTCAATCATAAACAGATCAACCTCTTTACCTGCTGGGAAGAAGAGGTGGAAATTAATCCCGGGCAATTAACTGAAACGGGAGGAAAATATGCGGTGCTTTCCCTGCAAACGGCTGTTGCCGCATTAAAACAAAAGCAGATTGACGGCCTGGTCACAGCCCCTATTCATAAAAAAAATATACAGTCTGCTGACTTCAATTATACAGGCCATACGCCTTACCTGAAAGCTATGTTTGGAGGTAATGATGTGGTCATGATGCTTTGTGCCGGTAACTTCAGGGTGGCCCTGCTGACAGAGCATATCCCTGTTGCTGAAGTGGCAAAACACATTACCAAAGAAAAGATCGTCAGCAAACTGAATATCATCCACCAAAGCCTGCAAAAGGATTTTGGCATTGACAAACCCCGCATTGCGGTACTGGGATTAAACCCGCATGCAGGAGATGAAGGCCTGATCGGAAATGAAGAAGAAACAATTATCCGCCCTGCAATCAAAGAAGCAAAGAACAACAATATGCTGGTAGTAGGTCCATACAGTGCAGATGCGTTTTTTGCCCGCCGCAGTTTTGACAAATTTGATGCGGTGCTGGCTATGTACCACGACCAGGGGCTTATTCCTTTTAAAACCTTAGCCAGCGGAGAAGGCGTAAATTATACCGCAGGGCTTCCGGAAGTAAGAACATCCCCTGACCATGGTGTTGCTTTTGACATAGCCGGTAAAGATAAAGCTGATGCATCTTCCTTCATAACTGCCATATTTGAATGTATTGACATCATCAACCGCAGAAGCGAGTATGAACAAAACCGTAAGAATCCATTGAAGAAAATGACCCCTTCCTTCCTGGCCAATGCAGTGGATGAAAGAATTGATGAAGGATAAACCATTTACCGGAAGACCGTATCGGAAACTCCTTTATTAATCGAATAGCCGGAGTAAACAATCTCTACTTTCCCTTTTTTATTCTTCAGCTTATTCGGGTCTTGTTCTTTTTTAGTGCCATCATCATAATCAAACGTGATACCCTTGGGCAGTTTATAATCCTTGGTATTAAAACTAAAGATCACTTTATCCGCCAGTCCATACTCCGCATATTTCCCGTAGGTCATTTCCAGCTCATAAGTACCATTATCTTTTGTAGTGGTCTTTGCCTTTTTTATCAATGACTGGACTTCATCAATATAAAGTGTTGACAACACCACATCTGAATTCTCCTCCTTTGGCAGCAGTTTAATGATACGCAGGTTTGTCCCGGCTTCATTGCCCACATCAATAATATCGAAACTGGCCGTTCCATTCAGGAAAATATTACTCAGGTTGATATTTACAGAGCCTTTAGGAATGAAGGATATACCGCTTTCGTTATTGATCCGTAACTTATTGGGCTTTTTAAAATACACTTTCACTTTAGCGATCGGTGCTTTAATGAATATCACATTGGTCTTCATTTTACCGCTGGCCTCGTAGTCATTTACTTTATCCAATTTAGCTCTCACACTGGCAATAACCTCCTCCGGGGTAGAATTCTTGTACCCATAGCCAGACAAAAAAGGAATCACTGCCAGCATAAATATTGCTTTACCCGGGATCAAACGACACATTTTTTCCATCATACAAATTAATTTTAAGTCAGAATGTCTTTTTTCCTGAACACCCATACAGCACTACCGAAAAACAAGCCGATATAGATCAGAAGGATACTTAAACTACGCATAATTGCAGGCAGATTTTCGATACTCCCGTTGATAGTTGTCCCTTCTGCATCGGCCTTTACATAAAAGAAACCTTTCCAGGCCACCATATGGGAAGTAAATAAATAGGGCTTTACGGTCTGATCATAAATCGGGATATTCATTTCAGAGAGTATGGTAAATACTATTACAATACTCATGGTGGCAATGATCGGGCCAATAGAATTTTCGGCAAATACGCTTAATAAGAATGAAAGGGCTGACACCGTGGTCAATGCCACCGCTGCATAACCAAATGCAGCGATATACCTCCACATCACATCAAAACTTTGTATCTGTTCAATCCCTTCCGAACGGAGCACCACCATATCATTGGTTCCGAAAATAAGCATACTGCCAAATAATGCCAGTACAGCCATCCACACCAGCAAGGCAACAGTATAAATGACAGAAGCTAAAAATTTAACCAGCATATATTGCGTACGGCTGATAGGTTTGGTCAGGGAGAGACGGAGTGTACCCATATTTGCCTCTCCAGCTATGGAATCCCCGGATATCAATGCCACCAGTAAGGGCATTTGAATCAATAATGTATTCAAAATGACAAAACAGATAAGATAACCATTGAGCAGATCCAGTTTAAAATCATCGTTAAAGTCGAATGAATCCTTGAGGTTACTCATCAACAGATCAATGTACGACTTGCCATCAAACTTTAAGGCAACCTGTATCAGGAAAACCACCGCTGCGATTGCCCCAAAGGCAATATAAGTTCTTGGTCTTTTAAATATCTTGAATAATTCAATTTGCAACAGTTTCCACATGCTGATTGGCAGTTGTTAATGATAAAAAATAATCTTCCAGCGAATGTTTGGAGTGAAATGAAAGTATACCAATATCCATCTGAACCATTTCCTTCATCACAACAGGCACCTGCTCCCGGTGCAGTTTCAGCAATATGGCATCATTTCTTTTATTTAAAATAAACTGGTCCAGTTGGGACGCTTTTAATTTCTCCCAGGCGATCTCATCATTGATCGTTTTCACTTCTACCACCGTTTCTGAAGGATCAAACAGTTCATTCACTTTTCCTTCCACCAGTTTTTTGCCTTTATCAATGATGATCATGGAGTCTGCGATCAGTTCAACTTCACTCAGTAAATGCGAGGAGACAACCAGTGTTTTACCTAAATCTTTTTTAAGATGCAGGATCAGGTTCCTTATATCAGCAATGCCCTGCGGATCTAATCCATTCGTGGGTTCATCTAAAATGATCAGCTCCGGGTCATGCACCAGTGCAGTGGCAATACCGAGCCGTTGTTTCATTCCCTGCGAATAAGTTTTCACCTTACTATGTGCCCTGTCTGCCAATCCTACCATCGCAAGTTGGTCCATTAATTTCTTTTCGGAGATTTTAATACCACTCATGATCCCGAATATCCGCAGGTTCTCCAGGGCCGTCAGGTATTTATAGAGATCAGGCCGTTCTATGATCGCCCCAACTTTCCGTAATATCTCTTTCCGGTGTTTCTGCAATTCCATTCCGAAGATCCGGATAGTACCTGAGCTTGGTTTGATCAGGGTCAGCAGCATCCTGATCGTGGTTGATTTGCCGGCACCATTTTGCCCCAAAAAACCATATACCTGTCCGGCCGAAACTGAAAAACTGAGATTACTTACGGCTTTTATTTCCCCGAAATCTTTGTTTAAATCCTTTACCTGTATAATAGAAGACATGGTCAAAACTTAGTATGCAAATGTATTGAAGGTTTCTGCTGTAAATGAGCGATTTAACCTTTTGAAAAATATATTTTACAAATCACTTGCATAAGTAACAACCCATGCCTATGTTTGTTTTACGATTCGGAAAACCACATTTTTACCCGGAAAACTACGTAAAAGCCCGTGCCTGTTTCTTCTTTTCGTTCACAGCCAGGTCTGCATATCAAGTAGCCTTCCCCGGATTAAATTCTCCCAATTCCTGCGAACCGCACCCTTTGATCCAATATTTCTGTGGGACTTGAAGACCATCATTCAAACCCTGGAAATGAAGCAAATTTTAACCGTACTGATCGCCGTAATATTCAGCTTACTGACACAAACCCTGGTTGCACAGGAAAATCCCGCTGCATCAACAGCAAAGCTTACGAGCTTCAGGGCAACTATCAATAATGATAAAGTTATCCTTGATTGGGAGGTGGACGCCAATGAATCAACTAATCTTTTTGAAGTGGAGAAAAGTGCGGATGGAAAAATTTTTAGCCTGACAGCGCTGGTTTTCGGTTCTGAAAAAGCAGAAAAGGACAATTACCGGTATTTCGAAAAAATCGGGAAAGAGAAATTGCAGTTCAGGATCAAATTGATCGGGAAGGATAAAAAAGTGATTTATTCAGAAATTGTATCTGTTAACAGTACCGGCAATTGATAACCTGGACCATGGCTGAAATAAAAAACACATTAAAAGAGAAATTAAAAGGCCTTAAAAAAGCCGTTGAAAAAATATTGAAGCCCGGAAGCAAACAACCGCAACTGGTATTGCAACCCTACCGGAACAAAAAAAGTTTTTGAGGGGTACCATCTTTACATTTTTCATACATACACTAAAGAGTACCAAAAAGAGAAGAAGCCCTTTGTCTAAAGGGCTTCCTCATTTATATACTATACCGGTAATTAAAACAAAGATGGCAAAGGAATTTTCAGCACCATCATGATCATGGCTGCAACAGGGGTAATCAATGCAACTAAACCCCAGTTCTCCCATTTTTTAAAACAAGACCGGTAAAGAGCCTTATCAAACAGTTCATCCGCTGATACATTAACGAGTTTAAAAATTTTCTTTTGCAAAGGAGCCAGTTTCCAGCTAAAGACAAGACCGGATAAGCTGAACAAAACAATAGACCAGAATATCCATCCTGTCCTAAGTAGTGGGATGCCTCCTTCGATAGCAGTGGCAAACCCGCCTATGGTAATAATGATCACTCCCGGAATAGTAAATAACCGCTCACTCTGAATGATCGTCTTCATGGTAAATGCAATAACAGGCCGGTCATTTGTTTTATCAGCCCTTTTCATCCAGAATAAACCCGTGATGATATTGCCAAGGAAAACAACAACAGCAAAAATATGTACCAGTTTAAATAGAGAATAGAAATGCATGGCTTATGTGTTAGTGCCAAGATAAGATTGCAGGTTCTTTACATATTCTTCAAAAGCTGTTATACCCAGCGGGGTGATCTTACAGATCGTTTGCGGGTAATTATCTTTGAATTGTTTGACCACATCAATATAACCCGCTTCCTTCAGTTTCTGTATCTGCACACTCAGGTTACCGGCCGTGGCATTGGTTTTTTCCCGCAGGAAAGTAAACTCTGCCTCTTTCACACTGATGAGGAGTGAAATGACAGCCAACCGGAGTTGTGAATGTAATATGGGATCCAGGTCTTTAAACATCCCCTGCTGCTTGTTGTTTTTTATAGGCCCTGTACTCCCTTTCCATTAAGATACCTGGTATTAACCAGGCCATGATTGCTGATGCAGCCGTTAATAAGAGGTCAATTTTTATGGATGTAAAAATGGCGGCAATACAACATATCCAGCAAAAGATGCCGCCCCACAACATCGGTTTAAATTTACAAGCCGCCCCGGTAATAAACGTTGGCAGGCCATACAACAAAAGGAAAAGCGGTGAAACAAACTCACTGAACTGGAAAGGGGACCGGTGACCGGTTAATTGCCGGTACTCCATGGCAACGGGCTCCCACACATGAAAAACTGAATTGATGATAACAATCAGCAGGAAAATACAGATGCCAAATCCCAGCCAGATATAGTCCATATAACTGTCATCAAATGATTTTACTTTTCTTTCTTTTTTTTCCCTGATCGTAATGAATATTTGGGGGATGACGGCTATAAACGTGAGCAGGTAAATATCAAAAGGAAGTTGGTACCCAAAATGAATCTCTGACAATTTCACAATTGAACAAATTGCAATTAGGGCACCCCACATTATTGCGCCGATACCCGTATCATGATAGGAATCTTTGGCCTTACTGATCATTTTGGCAATGAGATCAAGGCTTTCCTTTTCAGTGAGTTGTTTTTTGGGTTGATTCATGGCAAAATTATTGGTTGTTGATTTTATCTCTCCGGCGTAACATATAAGCCGGAATAATATAACTGAAAAGAATAGCCGCAGCCGCTAACAGCATCTGGTAATCATAGCTTACCCATGTTGATCCGATCGCTAAAACCCAGGCTATAATGCCGCCGGTTATCAATGGCCTGAACTGCAAAAAATTACCTGAAACAAAAGTGCCGAGGCCGTACATCATAATAAAGAAAGGATACATCTCTGTTCCCCATCCCATTCTTGTTATGATCATAGACAATACAAAAAAACTGATACCCATACCAAGCCACAAATGACTCATATTTTCATCAACCCAGCTTTTAGCCCTTACTTTCTTTTCGTCCTTCTTTCCCTGGTAAATAGAAAAGATAATACCTATGATCACTACCAGCCAGACCATATAATGTTTTTCATATTGCAAAACATGTTTTAGCATAAACTGTCCGATGAAAGCAATAAAAGTGAGCCATCCCCAGATAAGGAAATAGATACTGTTATCAGACATATTCTGCTTGGTCCTGCTTATCATGGACTGGATAAGCTGGAGGCTTTGCTCCGGCGAAAATTTCTCTTCAGCCATAGTAGTATTTTTTAATTATAAACAGGTATACCGGGAAGCTCCTTAATCAACTTCCCGGTAAATACTGACCGATGAATTTATTTACATCCTGCCGCTTCTTTCTCACAGGCCTGTTTACCCCAGTTCGGGTGCAGTTCACTGGCAGGTTTGAATGTTCCAAACAATTCCATTGCTTTATCTAACTGAGGCTTGGCTGTTCCGCAACCGCCACCAAATTGTTCCGGTGTGTTTTTTAATGAAACACCACTGAACCAGTAAGGACGTGGATTAGTAGGGTCCTGTGTCATAGCATCCTGGCTGTAGTTCTGGATCTTGGGCCCCAGGTCCATCCAGCGTTCCATGGGATTGACCAGCATCCGCAAAGAAGCACTCATTGCTTTTAGCAGGCTGATCTCACTATTGCTCTTTTCTAATGCTTCTGCCTTCGCCAGTAACTGGTCTGCTTTATCAGCTATACCATCATTACTTGCAGGGTCATTTTTTATAAAAGAGAAAGTGATCTGGCAGTACGCCGCATAATAAAAAGGGAGCCACTGGGTTTTCTCAGCATCACCGATACGCTCAAAGCTGGCTGCAATATCCACCAGCCGGGCCGCATCATTCTTAATTAATGCACTGTCTATCTCTGCAATATTTTTTTTCATTGCAGCGATATACTTTTCACTTTGTGAAAAACTTGTTGCCACCAGGAAAGTGGCCACCAGGAAGAAAATTGTCTTTTTCATTATTGATCAGTTTTAAATGGTTGATATATTATTGTTTGTTTTTTAATTTCTCATACTCCCTTTCTGCAGAGTTGGCCTCAGGGTATACATAGGCTCCAAAATAATAAAACACGATACCTACGCCCCAGCCCAACGTAGGCCAAACAGGCCAGGGAATGCCTTTGCTATATTCTTTACCATCCGAAATATACCAGAGAATCCAAAGAAATGCGTTGACAACAAGATAAGTGATCAGGTTGGTCTTAAAACTGGCCCTCTTCTGGGCAATTTCCCAGAGTTTGGGGTCTTTATCCCGGGGAGTAGTTTGCTGTAGCATAGATTTTATTTTTATAACCCGTTATTAATTACCTCATCGCTCCTGTCAACACCAAAACTGATAAAAGCACCGAGGAATACAAACATTCTTGATGTGGGCACAATGGCTTCTTTCCGGTACCCGTTATAAGAATACTGGTATCCAAAGGTCTGCCGGATATTGAAAATATTACTTACCTGCAACACATATACAGCAAAGGCTTTAGGATTTTTCTTACCTATGAAAGGCAGGTAATTGATCGAAAAACTTACATTATGATAGTCAGGGATCGTTCCCCTGTCATTAAACTTATAACTGGAACCATCAAACCCGATATTATAATAAGGACGGCCGCTGGCGAAATTATAAGCGGCATTCAGGTTCATTTTCCATTTTTGCACAAACTTTTTAGTTACTAACGAAGCGGTGTGCTTTGCAGCAAAGTTGGGCGTAATGGCAAAAGGAAAATTCAGGAAATCCCGCTTGGTGTC
>JAFLBM010000025.1 GCA_017303455.1 Chitinophagales bacterium
GTTATTTATGATCACCATTTGTGTATAATGAATCAAAGGGTCATTAATAATTTCTGATGGAATAAATCTTATCACCCTTTTATTAAGCTCTAATGCTTCAATAAGAATATTCGATATAAAGCCAATAACTGTATCAGAAAAGTAGATCAGTGTATTAGTGTCATACATTTTATCAATGAGAACCATATTACTATAAAAATCAGGGCTTAAACTATCAAGGCTCTGATTCGGGTGAGGTTTAAAAACAAAAATGCACTTCTCCCTTAGCTCAAATGCGACTTCGTTAATTGATTTGGTAGGCGCAATTTCATCGAACCCGAATTTCTCTTTACCATTTACATTTGATAAAGGATCTGGCGCATATAAAATAATTTTTTTATCAGTGTACTCCTGCTGTATTGAACTAAAAAAGGTCCTCCGGTCTATTTTCGGTAGCCATTTTTGAATAAATTTTAAATATGGGTTACCAATGACCTTTAATCTTGTCTCAGATATCTCTCTCTTTACCGCTATTTCATAGGCTGTACTGTCAGGTAAAAGTATTGTATCTGGAAGTACCAGTTCTCCTTTATGAATAAACCTCTCAATAATTGAGGTATAGTGATCTACATAAGAGTAAGTTAATATACCCTTTTTTTTTGCCGACTTTAAAAAGGTAAGCTCAATGCTAGAAGAATAAGAAGTCCCTGTGAAAAGAAAATCCGGTTTAAATTCACTAATATAGTCATCTGGGTCTCTGCTTGCTTTATTAATTATTAAACCAAAATCATCATAAAATTTATAAACCCTGTCAGATAGAATTTGATACTCTAACTGGTCTTTAAAAATATCAACAATCGCTAAAACCGGCTTTGCTCCACCCGGATCACTAAAGACAAAAAGCCCCTTTCCCGACAAAGAAAATATCTCTTCTATAGACTCAATGCCAGATTGTTTTTGCATCAATTGCCCTTGAACTTATTATTATAAATAATTGCCTCCCCGGATAAAACCGTTTCGTTCTTGCTATTTAATATAACTGTGTCAAGTTTTGCGCTACCTTTTACATTATCGATCTCAGTAATTGTAACTACTATGCGGTATGTTTCATCAACAAACATTGGAGCCATGAAACTTAAGCTCTGTTTTCGATAGATCGTTCCTTCACCCGGAAATTTAGTTCCGAGAATTCTTGAAAAACTTGAAGCAGCTAACATTCCATGAATAATAGGAGTTTTGAAGATAGTAGTCTTTGCATATTCATTATCTAAATGAATCGGATTATTATCACCACTAACTATTGCAAATTGCTTGACCTGGTCCTGGGTAAATAAAATCTCTTCCTCGTACTTACTATTTACTTCTAGCATTTTAAAATATTTAAAGTTTATTAAACAGATTTTAGCTCATCGATATTTTCAAATATCTTCTCCATGGCGTTCACCACATCCATCATATCTTTTTTAGTCATACCAGGCCGCATATACTCATGGGTAAACAATACTTCAAAATGCATTTTTTCCGTGATGGGGCAAATACCTTTTTCATAGCTGACATCGCCCTTGTACAAAGCAGGGTTAAATGCCCAGGCTGCTTTTTGCTGGTAGATCGGTTGCAGGTAAAGCGGCTTTACATACCCGGCACCGATCAGCGGGGCGGTTTCCCTCAGTACCGCAGATGGTATTTCTGCTTTCAGGGCATCCACAAATTTATTTCTCTCTATACCAGCTATTTCTTTATTGAATTTAACGGGATATACATAATAGGTATTCACTGATCCGTCTGCAAGCATCGGTAAAATCTCAAACGCAGGGAATGCGGATAATTTTTCATTGAGGAAAGCCACATTATCCAGCCTTTGCTGCAGCAGGGAAGGGAGCTTCTTTAATTGTTCAATCCCGATTGCACATTCTATTTCCGTCATCCGGTAATTATAACCAATCAGGTTGGTCAGGTCTTTTTCCTCTCTCGGTGCTGTTACATTTTCTGCATGGTTCCTGATCATTTGGCATCTCTCGGCCAGTGTTGTGTTATTAGTCGTGATCACCCCACCTTCACCCGTATGAATATGCTTATGGTAATTAAGACTGAAAACACCCAGGTCACCGATAGTACCTACCGGCTGTCCTTTGTATTTTCCCATGGGTGCCTGTGCACAATCTTCAATTACATAGAGGTTATGTTTCTTTGCCAACGCCATGATGCTGTCCATATCGGCAGGATGCCCGAAAATATGAAC
Organism: Chitinophagales bacterium; assembly: GCA_017303455.1. GTDB lineage: Bacteria > Bacteroidota > Bacteroidia > Chitinophagales > Chitinophagaceae > CADEDV01. The sequence continues at coordinate 2,219 of JAFLBM010000025.1, forward strand.
CACCAGTATTGCTTTTGTCCGGGAAGTGATCCGTGCTTCGATGCTTTTGGGATCCATACAAAAAGTAAGCGGATCAATATCAGCAAACACCGGTATACCCCCATAGACCAATGGTGCAATAGCACTGGCCGACATGGTATACGGGGAAACGATCACTTCATCACCCGGCTGGATACCAATAGCGCCTGCGGCAGTGAACAAACCAGAAGTATTGGAATTAACAGAGATAGAATGTTTCACCCCGATCACCCGGCTCCATTCCTCTTCAAATGCCCTGACGGTTGGACCTCCTAAAAAATCATGTGTCCAGGCACCCAGGTACTGAGACAGGTTGCCCGAGTCCAGTACTTTCATCACTGCTTTCTTCTCTTCCTCACCAATGGTATTATAAGCCGGGAATAATTGGGTCCGTACCGGGGTACCCCCATTGATGGCTAAAACTTTTGACATATCAATTTTTTATTTTCGGATTGCGGATATTATCCTGGTAATTCTTTTATTTAATTCAACGGCCTGTAAAAAATTATCCGTTCTGCCGGAGGTATGCAACATTTTCATACCCTGCTTCACTACTGGTAACATATATTGAGAAAGTATGTTGACCTGCCGCTTTTTTTTATTTTCAACCAGTGCCTTATTTTTTTTACCCGGCGCATAATACCTGATCTCATCTCCGCTATGGCAAATCACAATCTTCTCATCCGCAAAGAACAGCTCAATTTCAAAAACAGGGTATCCTGCATTTTCAATACCCAGTATGGTTACCGGGCACCCGGCAAACCTGCAGGAACCAGAAACAGTCGGATCGTACTCAAAAGCATCAAATACGGCTTTCTGCAATTTAAAATTGCTAAACAAAAAAGGCTGGCCAAATAAAAACTCAAGAAGATCAAATGCATGGCCTCCATTGTTGAGAAAGCCCCGCTGGTACTTAATATTGATCCCGGTGCAGGCGGCCAGGCCATTTGCAGCAAGCCTCCTTTTTAATTGCTCATACGCTGGTTGAAAGCGGCGGATATAATTGACGAGGACCTTAGTTTCAGATCTTTTATATAACCTGGTAAGCTCATTTAATTCTTTGATACTGGCAGCAACAGGTTTTTCACAAATGACCAGGGGAATATTTTGCTGCAGTAGTTGTTCAAGATACCTATAATGAGTCGGTGTTGGCGTTGTAATACTAACGATATCATACGGACTGAAGTCGGTATCCGCAGCTATGTTTACCGCCCTGGTTTTATAGACCCCGGCTATCTTCTTTGCCTGTTTGGTATCAGCATCTGCAACAGCGAAACCAATGTTCCTGATCTTCGAAAAGGCCCTGGCATGTGTCCATACCTTTGCCGGATCCTTCAGATCATACAGGGCACCAATGTTTCCACATCCTATTATGAGAGCAGAGTAAGGCAGCTTCTATTTTTTTTGGATGAACGAATACTTGATCTCTGCAATTTTCCAATCTTCCTCGTTATCTATATCCTGCACTTCCGATTCGGGAACTTCTATTGCAAACGTATTGGCCGATACCAGGCTTTTGGTTTGTAAGAAAACGGACGTATCAAAGAAATAAAACTGGCCGCAATCATGAAATGCAGGAGGCAGGTCCTGGGATCGCTTACTGGCATTTTCCGGCCAGTTAAATGATACTTTACCTTCTTCCATTTTGAAAGAACGCCAGATCGGGAAACTGAAACGGGTGACCGGGATAACAGAATCAGCTTTATTATCAATTAGTAACTGGTAGGCTTTTTTTAATTTTTCGGCTGTTACAAAGGGTGCTGTGGGATAGATACAACAACCGGCTGCAAATTCTTTCCCGGCTTCCCGGTATTGCTGAAGCACTTCTGCCAGCACTTCGGCGGTAGTTGCAAAATCATTTGATGATCCGGCTGACCGCATAAATGGTACGGTTGCCCCTAAGTTCCGGGCAATGGAAGCGATCTCTTCGTCGTCAGTAGAAACCATCACCTCGTCAAAAATCCCGGAGGCAAGAGCTGCATCAATTGAATATTGTATGATCGGCTTCCCGGAAAATGCTTTGATATTCTTTCGGGGGATTCTCTTGCTTCCTCCCCTGGCTGTAATAATAGCAACTGCTTTCTGTTTCATAGTGCGTTGGGGTTAAATAATATCCCAGGTAAGGGGTGTTCCTGCCGGCACATCCTTTTGTAATTTTCTTCCTACAACAAGATCAAGATAACGGCTCTCCATCCCGCTGCCGGGACGGATTATTTTTATATTATCTGCACTGATCACTTCGCCGGCTTTCATATCCTTACTGATATAGATAGATCTTTTAAAGGCCCTGCTTTTTTCTTCTGCTTTTTGTACACCATACTGAACTTTTCCCAGGGCAAGAAAAGCTCTTTCTGATTCAATAACCAGTGCTTTTAATTCTTCAGGCTCCAGGGAAAAAGCACTGTCAACCCCTCCGTCGGCCCTGCGTAAGGTGAAGTGCTTTTCAATCACTCTTGCACCCAGTGCTGTGGCAGCTACAGAAGCCCCGATCCCCATGGTATGATCACTTAAACCAACAATACAATTAAAGAGCTGCTGCAGGTGTGGTATGGTAAGCAGGTTCGTATTTTCAGGTGTGGCCGGGTAAGAGCTGGTACATTTTAAAAGAACCAGCTCTTTACATCCATGCTGCCGCAAAACTCTTACCGACTCATCTATATCAGACAGGTTACTTACTCCTGTAGACATGATCACTGGCTTACCTGTCTTAGCGATCCTCTTGAGTAATGGCCAGTCTGTATTTTCAAAAGAGGCTACTTTATAGAGGGGAACATTTAATTCTTCCAGGAAATCAACCGCTGATTCATCAAATGGGGAGCTGAAAGCCAGGATCCCCTTTTCTTTGGCCCTGTCGAAAATAGCTTTATGCCATTCCCAGGGAGTATAGGCTTCTTTATACAGATCATACAGTTCTCTTCCTTTCCACAAAGAGTTTTCATCATTGATCTGGTAAGCTCCCTTAATAGTCATGGTATCTGCCGTGTAAGTTTGCAGCTTAATAGCATCTGCTCCTGCGGCAGCCGCTGCATCCACAATAGCAAAGGCCCGGTCAATTGACTGGTTGTGGTTACCTGACATTTCTGCGATAATAAACGGCTTATGGTGAAAGCCTATTTTTTTATTCCCGATATTAATTTCCATCATACTGCATGGTATATTTATAAGAAGCTTCATATTCTGTTGCTTCCGTCTTAGTAAATTTTAATTTTTCGAATGACCGTTGTGAAGCAATATTTGAATGCTTAACATACCCTGTAATCAACACGGACCTGCCGAAATCATTTGTAAACGCTTCAAGTCCTTTTGAAAGTATGGTTGTTCCCAATCCTTTACTACGGTAGTTACTATCGATAAGATATCCCAGTACCGCAACTGATTCCGACACCTGGAACCGGATCTGGGCTACCGGGAGATTTCCTGATTCCACTATATAAAAGTAACTATTGACATCTTTGAGTTTGGCTGTAAACCAATTATTATGATCCTGCAATTGTATAACCCCGCTGCTGAAAGATTGTTCCCTGACAGCAGGGTCATTCGCCCATTCAAAACAACGCAGCATATCTGCCGGCCGTACTTTCCGGGTAGAAAGCTGGCGGGATAAGGAAAGTTTATCGAAAATGCCTTTTAAACGTTCCCCTGCTTTGCCATCAAAAACCGAAGCCTGCCTGGCCAGGCTTTGCTGTTCTGCATGATCTGTTGTGGTACCCGCTTCTGCCAGGTGAAAAGCAAAACCTTCCCCAGTCAGGTAATTGATCATGTCTTTTTGATTATCTGCAATTTGTTTCAGGTAAACCACGCCACCAACAGTCATATATTCATACGACACCGTACTGGGAGAACAAACAGCATACGAACAGGATGACATCAGCTCTGCAAATTCCCCTGCTGATAAGGAATGTAACAATTTCGCTTTTACCCGGTGGGCGGTAATATATTCTTCTAACTCATCCCGGTACTGGTAACCGCCGCCGGTAACGATCCGGAACTCATCAAACCGGTTCAATGCTGCAAGAAATTGAACAACTTCTAAAGTTTTGTTATTGGGATCGGCCCCACCAAGGCAAATAAGTATGTTTTTGTTTTGCTTTTTTCCGTTCCTGCCAGCGGCTCTTTCAAGAAAAGGTTTTCTTAACAAGCTGTATTGAGGGCCCAGGTAAAACTGTGTGGCAGGCAATGCATCATAATCTGCGGGGGTTATCCCACCGGCAGAATTAATAATCGCCGCTGCATGGAAAAAACAGGCATGTATATCATCTATACAGATCAATAACGCTCCGGTTGACCGGATGATCTGCTGGTAGTTTTCACCCAGGTGATAACCATCCAGGACTACCATATCGTTCCTGCCCAAATTGCTGCTAAACTCTCTTGCTTCTTCCAGGTATTCAATTTCCCCGGGAAGTGAAACAACTGCAGAAAATTTAGCTTTTGACTCAGCAATAACTGAAGCTACCGTGCAACGGGTGTATAATACGCAGTCCCATTCGTTGCCGATCATTTCTGCAAGGGCACCGCACCTTACAATATGTCCCAATCCCATCTGGCTGTCACCATCGGCCCTGAAGAATATCCTGCCTTTTTTAGGTATCATTTTTCAAACAACCAGAACGTAATATCATCAAAGCCTGCGTTATCATACAAATGCCCCCACAGGAAACCATAATCAACCAGTTTTACCGGGAAATTTTCAATAAATAATTTTCCAAAATCTCTTTTAAATAATTTATCAGCCTCCCCCTGGTACTCGATCATTACCGGGGTACGGTTAAAATACTCCCCGATAAGGATATACTTCGAAGAATACTCAAACATCTTCTTCATATTAGCCAAAAGATCGTCCGGGTGAATATGGATCAATACACCGATAGTGTACACAAGATCAAAACTGCCGGGAGGAAAATTTGAGTCGACAATGGGTCCGTTAAAACTACTATCCGGCTTATACCGGTTTGTAACGATCCCATAAGCGGCAGGACTTAATTCAATGAGTGATTTTTTCGCTGCCGGGTATATGGCAGATAAAAACCCGATATTCCGTCCAATATTACTCCCGCATTCCAGGAAAGAATGAACAGGCCCGGCCTTCTTCAGCATTTCCTTCCATCCCTGCACTCCCATATCAAAATCGAAGTCAGAATTCTTTTCAATATAGGATGATGCATATTCTTCTTTCCAGAATTTTTGTTGCTCGTTCATGTTGATATTTTAAAATGTAAGAATGGTTTTGATAACATACTCCTGCTCGTCATCTGTCAGTGTAGGATACATCGGTAAACTAAGGCAACCTTCATAATATGCTTCCGCTTTTGGGAACTGGCCTTTTCTAAATCCCTGTTGCTGGTAATAAGGTTGCAAATGCACAGGTATATAATGTACCTGCGCAAAAATATTATTGGCCCGCAGGTGATCATAGAGTTCTTTGCGGCGTTGGGTATGAACCACATACAGGTGGTAGGCATGGCCTTCTGTTGCAGGGACCGGATATGTTCTTATTGCAGTACCTGCAAATGCTTCGTCATATCGTGCAGCAATAGCTTTTCTCCGGGCAAGCCCTTCATCTGCCCGTTTGAGCTGGGAAGAACCGAGTGCCGCCTGGAAATCGGTGAGGCGGTAGTTATATCCCAATTCCTGCATTTCATAATACCAGCCCCCGTGATTTTCATGCAATAGTTGCGGGTCTTTCGTGATGCCATGTGTGCGGAGCAACTGCAACTTATCATAAAGATCTTTCCGGTTGGTAGTGATCATTCCTCCTTCTCCACAGGCAATATGTTTTACAGGATGAAAAGAAAAAATGGCAAGATCAGCGAATTGCCCGTTACCGCATTTTTGCTGAATGCCTTTTGAGTCTGTAAAATAACCCCCGGGTGCATGACAGGCATCCTCAATGATCCATAATTTATATTTATCAGCAATAGCCCTTAATTTCTCCAGGTTTACAGCTCTTCCGGCAAAATCCACCGGTACAATTCCTGTATACGTTCCCGGTTTAGCCTGCTCAAGCATGTTCTCTACTGCATCCATGTCGATCAGTAATGTGTTCGGGTCAATATCTGCCAGTTCCACTTTGCCACCACAATACCGTATGCAATTAGAAGAGGCTGCGAAAGTGATAGGGGTACTGATAACAGTGCTGTTTGCATTAACATCAAGAGCAAGAGCACATAAATGCAATGCTGCGGTGCCATTAGCCAATGCAACCGCATACCTGGCCCCGATATAAGCAGCAAACTGGTCTTCAAATTCTTTAATAGCCGGGCCCTGTGTCAAAAAATCTGACAGTAATGTTTTATTAACAGCATCCAGGTCTTCCTGTGTTATATGCTGTCTTCCGTATGGTATTGGTTTCATCATGAATTTATATATACTACTTACCAGCTAAAATTTGGATCAACATGTTCTTTGATCAGTTCTCTTATCTGGCTGATCGTTAGCCATTCTGTATTGGCCCCTGAACTGTAATGAAACTCGTCCGGGACCCTTACTGCCTTTTTTTGTTTGATAAAATCACCGAGTTCCCAGACAGGCACCTGCGGCAGGATAACATAATACCTTCCCAGGTCATACGTGGTAAAGGAGTCTGAAGCTGTGATCATCTCTTCGTGTACTTTCTCCCCGGGCCGGATACCGATCACATTTTGTTTGCAATCCGGGGCAATGGCTTCTGCCACTTCGGTGATACGGTACGACGGTATCTTCGGAACAAAGATCTCACCGCCCCAGGCATGCTCCAGGGCATGTAATACCATCTCTACCCCATCTTCCAGGGAAATATTGAATCTTGTCATTTTAGGATCCGTGATCGGTATTATTCCCTCCTTTCTTTTATTCATAAAGAAAGGAATAACGGACCCGTTGGACCCCATTACATTACCATACCGCACCACAGAGAAGACAATATTCTTATTGCCTCTAATATTATTAGCTGCAATAAATAATTTATCAGAAGTAAGTTTGGTGGCACCATAGAGGTTGATAGGTGCGCAAGCTTTGTCAGTAGATAAGGCTACCACTTTTTGTACGTCCGTTTCCAGGCTGGCTTTGATAACATTTTCGGCCCCGCCAATATTGGTCTTGATACATTCATCAGGATTGTATTCTGCGATATGTACATGCTTCATTGCAGCTGCATGGATAACATAATCAATTCCCTGCATGGCCCTTTTCAGCCGGTCATGATCCCTGACATCCCCGATAAAGAAACGGATCATCGGGTATTTGGAGAATGGGTATTCATTGGCCATCTGGAATTGCTTCTGCTCATCCCTTGAATAGATCACAATTCGGCGGACAGAAGGCCATTTTTTAAGGATCGTTTTTGTAAACTCCTTCCCAAAAGAACCAGTTCCCCCGGTTATTAATACCGATTTCCCATTAAGATCCAGACTCATAGTGATTATTTATAAAAAATTATGGTTGAATGCCGGCTGTTACAATTTGCCGACTAAGTTATAAACTAAGGCTAAAATTCTTTAACATTACCGTAAACCCTCAAGCACATATTTTGCATCACTCACATAAAACCTGTTGTATGATCAAGAAGCTGCAAAAGATTCTTTCGCTAAACGTCTTCGTATTGATAGTATCGCTGACCGTTCCTCTATTGCTATCAAGGGTTTCAGCAGCTCCTCCCGGTAATTTCCAGGTTGCCTTCCCTTCCGATTTTCCCACCGAAGTAGCTGCCGACCTTGAGCTATTGCTGGAGAAAACCACTCGTAAAGCCTGGGATATGGTACCCGGTCAAAAAACACAACAGGGCTTTAATTTAGTGATAATCGCTGCCGGCTCTTATAAAACCGGCGAAAGTTGTATCATCAGCAGTAACGGTAAAGACTTTGTACAATTCCAGGCTCCCACGATCAACGGACTGATCTTTGGTGTATACCGCCATCTCCGTGATCTTGGTTTTAAATTTTACCTGCCGGATGATATCTATACCATCATCCCGGCTGGTATCAATATTTTCAGCAAAACCAGTAAAACAGTTACCCCTAACCTTCGCATCCGTGATTTCTTCGGTACCGGTGGTTTTGGATCAGGCCGTTCAGATGCCGACAGATCAGTGCAAAAAGCCTGGCAACTCTGGAAATGGCGTAATGGGTTTGGTACTGAATTTCCATTGGGTGGCCATGTGGGAGAAACCTTTAATCTCAATAACACAGCCCTGCTGGAAAAAAACCCTTCCTGGACAGCCACCCCAATCAAACAAAACGGGCAGGTGAACGTCAACACCAAACTCAACTATTACAACCCGGCGGCACTGGATTATTTTACTGACTGGGTAATCAAAAAATATACAGACAAAAATTACAAAATACCGCCCGTCTACATCCGGGATATGGTTTCCATAGAGCCTGCTGATGGCGGCGATTATATGCCGGGATCTGCCACGATTAATGGCACCAAACTCAGTACACCCAGCGACCAGGTTTTTTATGCCGCCAATATAGCGGCACAAAAATTAGATAAACTGTTTCCCGGTCACCCCAACATAGGTGTCAATCTTTATGCTTACAGCCAGCATGCAGATGTTCCTTCGTTTCCACTTCATCCCCGGGTCTTTGTACAGATCATTCCTTACCAGTTTCAAACCGTGGCTTTCGGGCCTGCTTTTATCAAACGCTGGTCAGAAAAAGCAAAACGTTTTGGATTATACGATTACTATAAATACCCCGATAGTCATTGGGACCAGCCGGCCGGTTATTCCCTGGATGAACTAATGACCCGTGCACTCCATGCAGCCAGGTCGGGTTCGGAAGGAACTACCTATGAAACATCGTACAGCAAGTTTGCCACTGCTATTCCGTTATGGGTACTCTCCCGCTATATGGCCGATGGAAATGCAAAATGGGAAATACCTTATAATCAACTCGTCAAAGACCTGTACGGTAAAGCATCCCCTGCTGTTCAAAAACTTTTTGCCCTTTTCTACCGGCAAAACCAGTTCAGTCCTTCTCAACTAAAATCAGCTTTCAATTTTTTGCAGGAGGCTGTATCATTAAACAGTGATCCACTTGTTCAGCAAAGGCTCGAAGAACTCAAACTCTATCTTGTCTATATCCGTTTGTACCAGGAATCTCAAAACCTGCAAACCGGTAACCTGGAGCAACGGATGCTGCCATTCTTTAAAATGGCCTGGACCCTGTATGAAAAAAAGATCGTTCATAGTTACCGTATCATGCAACTGATCTCTTACGGGTTTTTAAATACTCCCGGGCCGGATGCAGCTACCACCCAACGGTATCAAAAACTGCATGCCCTCACATTCCCGGAATCCGAAGATCCTGAAGCTTACTGGAAACAACCGGTGACCACAGCTGCCTACTCTGCAAAAGAACTCACTGCCCTGTATGAAAAGACGGGCCAGGCAACTAAGAATCAACCGGAGCAGCAAACGATGCGGCTGTCAACAGCATCGGTTATCACGACAGTTAAAAAACAATTCAACCCTGTAAAGGAAATAACTGTGCAGGGTGATAATTATGTCAGGGGGTATTTTACATTCTATGCTGAAAAAACAACTACCATCAGTATCAACTGGTCATTAACCGGCGACAATCCTGCTCCTGCCATTACCATCTCTGGGACCAATACAGATTACAGCAGCGTATATGATAAAGCCATCAAAACCAAAGAAGGTGTTTATACCTTAACTGTTCCGGCAGGCGAAACAACTTTATTTGTAAATGCGGCTGATAAAACAACCTATCGCCTGAAACTTACTCTCAATGGTTCGTGGCTATTCTTCGAGCCATCACCCCGTGGGAAAATGGCATTTCTTAACAATAACAACCAAAATACTTATAAAAATCCCTGGTATCCAACCTTTTTTTATGTTCCACCGGGTACCACAGAAGTAAAGTATAAGGTTCAGTTAAACGGCCTTACTATTTATAATCCGGCTGGCAAACCGGCAGCCACCACTTTACTGGAAACACAACCGGGAGGGTTTGAGATCAGGAGCTTCAAAGTTGATCCCAACTACCAGGGTAAGATCTGGAAAGGCGTGGTAGACGGAAATCTTAATTATGAAATGCTCACTATACCTGATCAATGGTATATGCTGCAACCAAAATAAAACTATATAACAGAACGTATTGTTTCAAAACATTCCGCATACACTGAACCGGACTGCACACCCCGGACTGTTGCCAATGCTTCTGTAAAAGATGGTTGCATGTAAGACCGGTGTTGCTGTGACTGGTACTGAGACAATGCTGCGATCTTTTTCTCAAGCTGCCTGCGGTTGACGATAATAAAAGTAGTACCGGCAAATGAAAAATTATTCCAGGGCATCTCGTAGCCATAGATGCTGCTGTACTTAAAGGCCCTTAAGGCTTCGGCATATATAACGCCGTGGTCCTGGTGGATATCTGCAGAGGAAGGAACAAACACGATAGCCGGTTTGTATTTCTTGTTTAACTGCAATAGATCATCCAGTATAGCTTGCCGCTGTTCCCCGAACAAGCGTACAGGGTAATCGAATAACTCAAGATCGTTTTTATCAATACCCAGCTTAGCCGTTGCTTTCCTCATTTCGTTGGCTAATGTATCCGGTGCCAATCCTGCCGGCAAAGAATTCCTGCATAAGGAAAAGGCAGCATAAACAACCCGGCATCCTTCACTGGTGAACTTTGCTATGCTGGCCCCGCATCCCAACTCACCATCATCGGTATGAGGTGACAGGACCAGTATTGTTTTGGTGGTCGTTTTTATCAAAATGAGCAGTTATTACAAATCAGTATTTCGTATATCCGTAACCAGCCGCACTGAAGGGGCGGTGGTTTCCAGGCAAAATCCGTTTCCAGCCAGTATTGCTTCGTAGCTGGCCGTGTGCAGTGTCATCAACCCATCTGAAAAATCAATTTCTTCATTGTTGATCTTTAATGAACGGAATATCCTTTTCTGTTCATTTCGTACAGATACAGGCAGATCATTTTCGTCAATACTCAACTCCCAGTTCACATCTGCTTTTTCAAGTACCAGCCTTCCCGACGCTTTCTCAGCTGTATGTAATGAAACTCGGTTTTCTTTCACGGCCCCAAACAACCAGAGCAGCATATCAAATAAATGGATCCCTATATTGGTGGCAATACCACCACTCTTACTGGTATCACCTTTCCAGCTGTTATGATACCATTGTCCCCTTGCTGTTATATACTGTACATCCACCGCATATCGTTGCGAAACGGGCTCCTTACTTATTCTTTCTTTTAATGCAACAATAGAAGGATGCAGTCTTAGCTGCATGATCGTAGATACCTTTTTGCCACTGGCTATTGCTGCTTTTTCTAACAGGGTTAAGCTAGCCGGCGTTAATACTACCGGCTTTTCACAAATCACATCAGCACCCACCCTGAACCCAAGTAATACATGTTCTTCATGCACATGATTGGGTGAACAAACTGCCAGGTAGTCAACAGGGTTTCCGCTATTTTTTAATTGCTGTAGATACTGCTCAAATGGTTCTGCTGCTGTAAAAAAAACAGCATCGGGAAAATAACTGTCCAGCACCCCCACTGAATCATTCACATCAAAGGCAGCTACCAGCCTGTTACCGGTTTCTTTGATAGCTTTCAGGTGGCGGGGAGCGATATAACCTCCAACGCCTGTCAGTGCAAAGTTTTTCAATCGCTGATTTTGGTGACCATTTCACCTTTTAACTGGTATTGCTGGCCACTTTCAGCGCAACTGGCTTTTCCTGCAGCATCAAATACCAGGCGCTGGCCGTATTCACTCATCCATCCTTTTTGTACGGCAGGTGTTCCAACTACTAACGCATAGGCGGGAATATTTTTTATAACTACAGCACCTGCACCAATAAATGCATATGCCCCTATCTCAACTCCGCATACAATTGTTGCATTGGCACCGATTGATGCTCCTTTTCGTATAATCGTTTCTTTATACTCATGCTTACGGCTGATAGCACTCCTTGGATTCAATACATTGGTAAAGACAACAGAAGGGCCGATAAATACATCATCTTCACAGACCACTCCTTCGTAAACCGATACATTATTCTGCACTTTTACATTGTTTCCAATCTTCACTCCTGCCGCTATAAATACATTCTGCCCGATATTACAATGGTGACCGATCTCACTACCCGGCATGATATGGCTGAAATGCCAGATGCGGGTCTTTTCACCGATCCGGCAACCTTCATCTATCACGGCAGTAGGATGTGCTAACCAGCTCATATCAGCGGTTGGCTACTTTTTTAAGATAATTGCCATAGCCGCTTTTCGCAAGGGCATCTGCGAGTACCAGTAACTGTTCCTTCGTTATAAATTTTTTACGGAAAGCTATTTCTTCAATACAGCCAATATTAGTGCCCTGTCTTTTCTCGATCACCCTTACAAATTCACTGGCATCACCGAGTGAGTCAAATGTTCCGGTATCTAACCAGGCTGTGCCCTGGTCAAGAATGGCCACTTTCAACGTTCCCCGTTTCAGGTACTCTTTGTTCACATCCGTGATCTCGTATTCACCTCTTGGAGAAGGTTCCAGGTTTTTGGCAATGGACACCACTTCATTATCATAAAAATATAAACCGGGTACCGCATAGTTTGATTTGGGCACCGCTGGTTTTTCTTCAATGGAAATGGCTTTGTTGTTCTTGTCAAATTCCACCACACCATACCGTTCCGGGTCGCTTACCTGGTAAGCAAATACATAGCCTCCTTCCACATCGGTCAGTGTTGTTAATTGCTGTTCTAACCCCGTTCCGTAAAATATATTATCACCCAGTATCAATGCCACTTTATCAGCACCAATAAATTGTTCTCCAATAACAAAAGCCTGTGCCAGCCCGTTGGGTATTTCCTGTATCGCATATTCAAACCGGCAACCTACCTGGCTGCCATCGCCCAGCAATCGTTTGAATTGAGGGTTGTCCTCCGGTGTTGTAATGATCAGGATATCATTTATGCCGGCCATCATCAGGATGGACAGCGGGTAATAGATCATCGGTTTATCATAGATCGGCATTAGCTGCTTGGAAATTGCCTTGGTGATCGGGTACAGCCTCGTACCACTTCCTCCTGCAAGAATGATCCCTTTCATAAAAAAAATTTACCGGTAAAATAAACCAGCCTACCCTTTTACAATAAATGCAAACTGGTCTTTTAGTTTTAAGAATCTTTTTTCAAAATAATGATAACTGACATAGCTTAACCCGATACTGAGGGCCATAGCCAACGGTAACTCAAAGAGCCAAAGTTGCCAGGAAGAATGATTCAATCCCAGCTTCCCCAACCCGACAGCTACGACCAATACTGCAATGGTATGTAAACAGTAAAGTCCGTAGGTGTATTTTCCCAGGGTGCTGATCGTTTTCAGTTTTGATATCTTAAAAAGGGAATTTTTCGAAAAATTCTGCTCCAGTATGATCCAGCAAAAGAAAAAGGAAACGATCAGCCGTTTAAAAATGATCAGTCCGGGTGTAACAAAAATCTCATGCCTGAAAAATAAGAGGATCACAACTACTGCATAAGGAACCAGGTGAAACCAGCCGCTTATTTGTTCAACCTTTTGCAGGAATTTTTTATTAGCAATACAGAGATAAGCTCCCAATCCTCCAATGGCCATATCTGAAATAACCCCGAGGGTCAGCAATTCAATCTGCCTGTCACTGTACACAAACCGGTACAACAGCGACACCACAACGACCACCATAAAAATATACTTGTGGCTATTCGCCGGTACCAGGAAGAAAAGAACAGGCCACAGTAAATAAAATTGTTCCTCGATCGCCACACTCCATAACACCGATAAGATGGAAGAATCAGGCGGGCCATTGAAAACAGTATTAAAATTATTCAGGAACAACGAACAAAGCAAAGGATCAGCCGTCTCATTTGGCACTTGCCCCAGTGCTGTCTTGATAGCCGGGAAAGCCAGGAAACCAAACAACACACAGAAATAGTACAACGGCCAGATCCTTAATGCCCTTCTGATATAAAAAGAAGAAATATGTACAATTCCCGTCAGTTGTTTTTCTTTGATCAGCAGGTAGGTGATCAGGAACCCGCTCAGCACAAAGAAAAAGCTAACACCCATATCACCATCATTGAACAGCCTTCCTTTAAAAAGCCGGTACCAGCCTTCGCTGCGGATCGAATTGGAGTTGGTGGCGAATATATGTGCAAAGAATACAATTAGAAAAGAGAAAAACCGTAACCCGTCAAGGTTAGGAAAAAAAATCTTCTCTTTTTCTGCGGGAACAGCTGCGGGTGGTTGGCTCATCAAAAACAGTTCATATTTTTTTCAGGATGTCTTATCATACTGTTTTTGATAATACTGCTGGTATTCACCACTGGTCACATGGTGCAGCCATTCGGTATTTTGAAAATACCAGTCAATCGTCTGTGCAAGCCCTTCTTCAAATGTGACCGATGGTTTCCAGCCAAGTTCTTTACTGATCTTGCCGGCATCAATAGCATAACGGCGGTCGTGACCCGGTCTGTCTTTGATATAAGTAATGAGTTGTTCGCTGGTGCCCGCCGGGTTACCAAGGCGTTCATCCATCAGTTTGCACAGCAGTTTAACAAGATCAATATTCTTCCATTCGTTAAAGCCACCGATATTATAGGTATCCCCTGTTTTCCCCTGATGAAAAATCAGATCAATAGCCCTGGCATGATCCTTTACAAATAGCCAATCACGGGTATATAAACCATCTCCATACACCGGCAATGGTTTTTTATTGATCACATTATTGATAAATAATGGAATTAGTTTTTCCGGGAAATGATTGGGGCCGTAATTATTGGAACAATTGGACACAACTACGGGAAGCCCATAGGTGTCATGATAAGCTCTCACAAAATGATCACTGGAGGCCTTGGAAGCACTATAGGGTGAATGCGGATCGTATTTTGTTTCTTCGGTAAAGAAGCCTGTGTCACCAAGTGCTCCGTATACTTCATCAGTTGATACATGATAGAAACGTTTCCCTCCCATGTTGTCTTTCCAGAAATGTTTCGCTGTGTTCAACAGGTTCACAGTTCCTATAACATTCGTGTACACAAAATCAAGCGGTGAGTGAATAGACCTGTCCACATGACTTTCTGCAGCCAGGTGAATAACGCCATCCGGGTTATGCAGTACAAAAATTCTTTCTAACTGATCTGCATTAAGAATATCTGCTTTCTCAAAAAAATAATTCGGAGCATTTTCAATATCCCGCAGGTTTTCCAGGTTACCCGCATAAGTCAGCGCATCCAGGTTGATGATCTTATACTCCGGGTATTTATTTACAAACAGTCTTACCACATGGGAACCGATAAACCCGGCTCCCCCCGTGATGATAATTGTTTTGGACATTATCAGTTTTTATTGTTTTTATACCAGTTAAAGGTGCTGGCTAATCCTTGCTCTACAGATACGGCGGGGTCATAACCCAGTAGTTGCCGGGCTTTCGAAATATCAGCAAGGCTATGTTTTACATCTCCCTTTCGTTCAGGGCCCAATAAGGGTTGCAGGGTACTGGCGGCTTCCTTTTTCAGGTAATCGAATAACTGGAGTAAAGAAGTTTGGTGACCGCAGGCAATATTATATACCTGGTTCACCGCCTTATCGTTTTCAGTAAATAAAGAAAGGATATTCGCCTGCACAGCATTGGCAACAAAAGTAAAATCCCTGCTATGGCTGCCATCTCCATTAATAGTCGGAGGTTTATTATTCAATAACGCCTCTGCAAAAAGAGGAATTACTGCAGCATAGGGACCGTTCGGATTTTGCTTAGGACCAAAAATGTTGAAATAGCGTAACCCGATGAAGCCAACACTATATAAACTACCATATACCTGTGCATAGAGCTCATTCACATATTTGGTAACGGCATAAGGAGAAAGTGGTTTACCGATGATATCTTCCACCTTGGGTAAACCGGGATGATCGCCATACGTGGAAGAACTGGCTGCATATACTACCCTGCTGATCCCTTTTTCTTTGGCAGCAGTGAAAATATTCAGGGTGCCGGTGATGTTAACTCCATTTGTTGTCAGTGGGTCATTGATAGAGCGGGGAACAGAACCTAATGCAGCCTGGTGGGTGATCCGGTCAATGCCATCACAAGCCTGCAGGCAGATTTGATAATCCCTTATATCACCTTCCGCAAAATCAAAACGGGGATCTGTTGTAAATTCTTCAATGTTCTGTAATGAACCTGTGGCCAGGTTATCCAATACACGAACAAAACTTACTCTCTTATCCTTAAGCAGGGCTTCCACCAGGTTCGATCCGATGAATCCTGCTCCTCCGGTAACCAGAATACGCATACTTATTTCTTCCTTTTCTTTTTAAACCACCTTCTAACATCCAGCTTTTCTAAAAAGCGTTCAAAGAAAGTTTGTGGCGGATGTTCTTCTTCGTAATAACCACCGTAACCATAGCCATAACCATAACCATAACGGCCATAGCCATAGTAGCCATAGCCTGGTTTTATCTTAATATCATTGATGATAATAGACACCTTAGGTAATTTATTTTCCCGGTAGAATTCGTCGATCATCGTTATCTGCTTCTTGAATGTATGTCCCTGCCGTACTATATACAAAGTACAATCAGCTTGCTTACCCAGGGTCATCGCATCACTCACCATACCCACCGGTGCTGTATCTATGATGATGACATCAAACTTTTCTTTTAACAGGTCGAACATCAGTTTCAGCCGCTCCCCGAGTAATAATTCGGAAGGGTTGGGAGGAATAGGTCCGCAGGCCAATACAAAGAGGGTATCATGATCAGGTACCTGGACAATCAGTTCATCCAGGTTATCCGTTTTCCCAACTAAGAAATTGGTGATACCGGCACGTTTAGGCATTCCCAGACCTGATAATACTTTTGGCTTACGGATATCAAACTCAAGAATAACTGTTTTTTTACCCGTCAGTGCCATCACCGCTCCCATGTTCGTACTGGCAAATGATTTACCCTCCCCGCTGAACGAAGATGTAACCAGTATGACAGGCTTTTCATTTTTATTAAGTATGTACTGCAGGTTAGACCGGATGATCCTGAATTGTTCGGCCACCATGCTGCGGGTGGTCTTGGTAACGATCAGTGTGTTATCCGAATAAGAGTGTCCCAATTCTCCCAATATAGGTGCGGTTGTGATCTTTTCAATATCAAACCTGGTCGTCACTTTATCATTCAGCACTTCCCGCATGAAGATGATAAGGGAAGGTATGGCCAGGCCAATAAGAATAGCCAGCATCTGTATGGCCCGCCGGTTAGGTTTTACAGGATTAGAAGTGGGTGCGGCATATTCCACCACCTGTGAATTGGAGATCGTGGATGCTTTGGAGATAGCCGTTTGCTCTCTTTTTTCAAGTAATATATTATACAGCGCCTGCTTACCATCCACCTGTCTTTTTATTTCATAAAAGCCCCTTGATTTGATCGGCAACAATTTCAACTGGCTCTCTGCAGCGGCACTGTTTCTTGTAAGTTCATTAATAGTCCTGTTATACGATATTTTTATATTATCAAGGTTCTCTATTAATTTTTCCCGCAGCAACCGGATACGACTTTCAATTTCAATAATGGCAGGATTACCGGCCGGTACCTGTGCATTCAGTAACCCCTCCCGTTCTATTTGCAATTTGTTATACCCGCCGAGCAACTCTGTTAAAGTGGCATCATTGAGTGTTAATGAAGAGGGAACTTTGGTATACTCATTTTGTTTATTGTTCAGGTAAGAACTGATCCCATCCACAGCCATTAGTTGTAACTGTTGTTCACCAATCATTTTGTCAGATTCCCTGATCTTTTCAAAATAGCCGGACGACTGGCTCTCCACATCCACGATATCGTTCTTCTCCATATAGTTGAGCAGCAATTGCTGCACACTGTCTAACTGCAGTGACAATGAATCAATCCTTCCGTCAATGAATTCCAGCATCTGGTCAGAAGTAATATTCTTGATCTCTTTGGTGTAGTTACTGTATTCATCCATTAATACATTGATCACATCCGCACCCATTTGTGAGTTGGTGGTCTGGAGAGAAATAAGCAGGATACCTGTTCCGGCGGATTTTGGAACTACCTGCAGGGGGCCCGACAGACCAGCTGCTGCTGAAATAGTGGGCTGATAGGTAACATAATACTCTTTACCGAAAGTGACAGGCTTGAGGTTCAACGTGAAAATACCATACTGGTTACGAAATGACTGGCCTGATCTGATTACTAACGGATCCTCATTGACCCTGAAGCTTCCGTTATCCGCAAACTTAATTTTAAGAGTAAAGGAGCGGCCCGAATCTGCCAACTGAAGAGGCGTAAGTAGAAAGGGTGCTGTTTTATAAATATTCTGGTCCTTGATCTTTCCTTTTGCAAAATAATTAAACTGCAGGTTCAGTTTTTTTACTACTCTTGCCATCAACGGCTTCGACTTCAGTATCTCTACCTCGCTCTGGATATTCTGTGATCTTGAATTCACAAAGAGTTCATCAAACTTATCTCCTCTTCCCCCCTGTGCCTCGTTTTTGATGAGCAAGGTTCCGCCAACACTGTAGATCGGCGTGGCATAGCGCAGGTACACATACGCAACAAGCAAGGCTAATGCCACTGAAATAATAACCCAGGGAAGAAACCTTACATATTTATAAAAAAGGTCTCTTACACTCAGGTTCCATAACTCACTGTTGGCATTAGTGGTAGTATTCTGATCTTGCATTATTTAATTAGGATAAAATATAAAGTTGAAATCCCTTATTTGAAGATATTATAAATAATAGCCGCCGTGGTGACGATACTCAGGGCAAAACCAATTCGCTGCATGGCCAGGCTCTGGTCATTCATTTTAGCTTTTTGCTTGGTGGGCTGCACAATGATCACATCATTCTGCACGAGGTTGTAATAAGGTGAATAAAATAAACTATCGGATGAAAGATCAACCGAACCGATCTCGATTTTCCCGTCTCTTTCCCTCCTGATCTTTACATCATCCTTTTTACCATAATCAGTAATGCCACCCGCAAGGCCAATGGCTTCCAGGATAGTAACCCGTTCTCCGGGTAATGTTACCATACCCTCCCGGCCCACTTGTCCGAGCACCGTGATTTTATAATTCAAAAACCGGATGATCACAGAAGGATTCGTCAGCAGATCTGGTTCCGGATCGGTAAATTTCTTTTTGATCGCTTCCGCCAGTTCCAGTTTGGTCAAGCCCTCCGCATGTATAGTTCCCAGCCGCGGATATTCTATATTACCATTAGCGTCCACCAGAAACCCGGTGCTGGCAGCAGCTTCAGGAAGATTGTAGGGGATATCTGCTGTTAAATTGGTACTGGCACTATAAACGCTTATAGAAAGCAGGTCGTTTTTCTGGATCTTTAATTCAGGAAATTTCAGGTTACTGTTGATGGTCGTATCCCTGATCACCTTATCAAGATAATAAGCCGGTACTTTTTTTTGTGTTCCGCAAGAGATAAGATAAACCGGCAGAGCAATCAAAAAAAGAAAACGAAAGATTTTCATGAAGGACTCTTTAAATAATAGCAGTGCTGACTGCAAAAGGGTTTAATTGGTTCAGGGACGGGCCGAAGTTAATTTACTTCTGTCAATATAAGCGACCAGCGTATACCCGAGGCTGTCGATAGCTACCTGGGCTGTTTTATGGCGTACCGCCAATACTTTTCCTTCCTGATCCATTAACGGGCCGGTAGTGATTTTGACCCGTTCATTTATTTTAATATCCATCGGCTCGGCTTCCACATTTTCATACTCATCCAGGAAGCGGCGGATAATGGCGATCTCTTTCTCTTTGATCACAGCAGGTTTGCCATTCCAATATACAAAATTGACAACCCCGGTGGTCATTCTTACCTGCGTTCTTTCTTCATCACTGATCTTCACAAAGACATAGGATTTGAATAACGGTTCTTCGATCACTTTTACCCGGTCACTCCATTTCCGTTTGATCTTATTTAAGGGGCAATAACTCTCTGTTCCCTTTTCTTGCAAAAGCTGATTGACTTTTTTTTCCCACCTCGGCCTGGTATAGACCGCTAACCATTTCTTTGACAAGGAACTTATTTTTTAGACGGCTTCGCCACCTCAGTCACATTTGAATTTTCGTATATGACCGGTTTTCATTGAATATGAACCCACGGAAAAGCTGCTGCTGTCCCGCATTTGCCTGCAAATATAGGGTGAACAATGGGAGTGGCAAGAGAATAAAATGCGCAGATATTGAAGGATTTATTCCCATAAGTTGATAACTATTATGCGACAGTAAGCAGATCATATACTAACTTGTAAACAAGGCCTTTTATAGCTACAAATAGCCTGTTTTATTAAATAGCCTCAACAGCAGAGTCATTTCCTCCATTTCGAATATTTGTAGAATTGAATTTGCTACATTTAGTCTTTAAACCCCGACTGCTTGAATCAACGTTTTTACTCCCTCGATGTCTTCCGCGGTGCCACCGTTTGCCTGATGATATTAGTGAACAACCCGGGTAGCTGGTCGCATATTTATGCCCCGCTGGAACATGCCCCCTGGCATGGGCTGACACCCACCGACCTGGTTTTCCCCTTCTTTTTATTTGCCGTCGGAAATGCCATGGCCTTTGTGTTGCCCCGGCTGGAAGCCGCCGGTGACGGGGTTTTCTGGAGAAAAGTGCTCAAAAGAACTGCCCTGATTTTCCTGATCGGGCTTTTTCTGAACTGGTGGCCTTTTGTAAGATGGCAGGAAGGTTCATTAGTCTTTCGTCAATGGGTGGACCCCGCTAACCCAACCTCCGGCGTCCGCATTTTTGGCGTTTTGCAACGGATAGCCGTCTGCTATTTCTTTGCTGCCGTGATCGCTTATTACCTGAAAACACAACGGGCTTTTTATGTGGGTCTTATTCTCTTATTATTATATTGGCTGCTCTGCTATGTTGGCAATCCTTCCGATCCTTATAGTTTGAAAAACTGGTTTGGTACTGGGGTTGACAAAACTATTCTCGGCGTGGCCCATATGTATAAAGGAGAAGGAATGCCCTTTGACCCGGAAGGACTGATGAGTACCCTCCCCGCCATTGTGCAGGTGATCTTTGGTTATGTGGTGGGTGATTATATCCAGAAAAAGGGCAAGAACCATGAAATGGTCAGCGGTTTGTTTGTGGCCGGCGTGGCCATGTTAGTGACCGGCTTTTGCTGGGACATGGTTTTCCCGATCAATAAAAAGATATGGACCAGTTCGTATACTATATATACCACCGGTCTGGCAATCATCACGATCGCCACCATGATCTACCTGATCGAGTTTAAAAATGTAAAAGGCGGCCTGGCCCGTTTCTTTGATGTGTTTGGAAAGAATGCCCTGTTCGTTTTTGCACTCAGTGCTTTTTTGCCCAAAGGACTGGCCCTGATCCGCATTGCCGATGGCCTGAATGCCAAAGGTGAAATGACCTATATCAATCCCTGGAACTGGTTGTATAAAAAAGTATTGATCCACACTCCCGGTGCCCCTGAAAACGGGTCGCTGCTGTATGCACTCTGTGTCATCACTTTCATGTGGGCCATCTGTTACTGGATGGATAAGAAAAAGATCTATGTGAAAGTGTGATCTTTTTGCCACCTCATTTGATAAAAGAGATTTGTTTTTAATTAACATAAATCTCTTTTCATTTAACACCCCTTTTTAATCCGTGGTTATACTTTCGGGCAACAAACCAAACGCTATGAGAAAAACTATACTCTTTGTATTTCTTTCCATTTCTTCTGTTTCACTTTACAGCCAGCAGGATTCCGTTCTTAAATACTTTAAATACAGGATTGACCACTACAGGGCCATTAGCCTGAATGTGAACGGCGGCAGTTCTTACAATAAATCGGAATTGGGATCGGGCGATATTAAAAACAGTTCTTCTTCCGGCAGTTTTTCCGTGGGCATGAACACCATAAGGAGTACAGATAACATTTTGCGAACAACATATGGCAGCATCTCCTCTTCCTTTAACAGCAACAGGTCTGAGAACACAACCACTACCAATAAATACAAGGGCTACTTTGCAGCAGCACAATACAGCCTGCTGAATAAACGATTTTCCCGCCAGCGTTTTATTGAATATGGTATTGATGCAGCAGGCAGTATCAATTCAGACAGGCAAAGTTCATCCCTATTCCCGCCTGTGTTTAAAAACAAACAAAGCAGTTATGCGGTTGCTCTCCCGGTTGGTATTGGAAAGGGAAGGCTGGAAAATATCACGGATATGCAAAATGCACTGTGGTTACAGCAATCCTTACAGGAAGCGGGCCGTTTATCCAACACATTATCCGCAGAAGAGCTGAACCAGTTAGGCCGCAGTATCACCAAAGGCAATAATACCCGTATCCTCGATTTCCGGAAACGAACCCAGTTCATTCTGGAAACCGTTGACAGCTACCTGCAACAAAAAGGATTGATCAGTAAAAATGATATCACCTATTTCTCCAACCTGAATGATATCCTGTTCTTTGCCTTTAATAATAACCGGCTGGCCGGTACTGAAAAATTCATCCGCTTCACACCGTCCCTGTCAGGTTATAACAGGAATGGAACTCAAATCGGGGTATTTGATAAATACGAGATGGATCCTTATATATTATCAGGACTTGTATCCATTGGTTTCAACAAATACAAACCCGTGAACCTTAAACACCAGGATAACTACGGTGCTGCTGTTAAACTGAATTATATTTCCTGGAACTCCACAGAACGATATTTTAGTTCCGGGGTTTTATTCAGTGAAAACAAGTTTGACCAGGATATAAAACAAGCTGGACTGAAGTTTTTTTACCAGTATGCTTTTTATCCCAATACGAGAACCAATATTAACCTGAATCTTGAAACCGAAGGCGGTTACCAGGATGCAGGAGATACGGATGAGTTTTATGGAATGGCCAGTTTAGCCGGTAATCTGAATTATTTTATCAGCTACAGAACAAGGCTGACTTTTGATATGGGGGCTGCTTACAGGAAGAATATTTATACAGCTTATCAAACCCTGCAGGTGCAACCTGATAATATCCAGCTCTTCGTGAATGCAGGAATTGGTATCAACTTATAGTTTATTAAAATGGTCAACAGGCTGAACAGGTTTTACACCGTTTCCTGTTGACCATTGATTATTCACCCACTACTTCTTCTCTTTTCTTTCCCCAGCTCCTGTGTTTGGCTCCGTCCCCGTCCGTACCGGCACGGGCGGACATCTTTACAATTTTGGGAGTAAATTTTCCTACAATGTCCACCAGTGCTTTTTGAGATTGCATCACCAGGTCAATATCTTTATAAGCAAACGGCGATTCATCTAATCCACCACCCAGCAATTTCACGCCAAACTTTTTCAGTTCTTCTTTGAATTGCTTATCCGTTACCGAAGCAATGGCCCTGGAACGGCTCATCTTTCTTCCGGCACCGTGGGAAGCGGAATTCACTGCTGCTGTTTCTCCTTTGCCTTTTACAATAAACCCATCCGCCGTCATTGACCCGGGAATAATTCCCAACACATCTTTACCGGCAGGTGTTGCCCCTTTCCGGTGAACGATCACTTCTTTCCCTTCCCATTTTTCTTTCCAGGCAAAGTTGTGGTGATTCTCCACCATCGTTACTGGTTTACGTCCCAACTGTTTTGCAATCTTGGCGTGAATGATATGGTGACAGGCACTGGCATATTCACCTGCCAGGTTCATCGCCAGCCAGTATTCCATACCTTCTTCTTCATCCAGTGTTAACCAGGCCAGGTTCTTTGCATCATGCGGCAAACGCCTTTTGCTGATCGCAATTTTTGTATAGTGGTTCGCAATATTGGCACCCAATGCTCTTGAACCGGAGTGAGATAATAATCCCACATACTTACCTGCTTCAACTCCCAGCACTTCATCTTTCTCAGTAATTTCCACCACACCAAATTCAACAAAGTGATTACCCGAACCGGAAGAACCCAATTGTTTCCAGGCACGGCCATGCAAGTTTTTCAGTAACGGTAATTGCTGGAACAATTCATTCTCCATCACTTCGTGATCGGATGCCTGGTCAAACTGGCCACCACTTCCAAACAAAGTAGCTTCATTGATCTCCCTGGCGAAATAGCTTTCCTTTTGGGTCAGCTCTTTGGGGTCAATATCAAAAATGCTCAGGCACATCCTGCAACCAATGTCTACTCCTACTCCATAGGGAATAACGGCATTATCCGTTGCCAGTACAGCACCGATCGGTAAACCATAGCCACTGTGTGCATCCGGCATTAACGCACCCGCCACACTGATAGGCAACTTAGCAGCCGTGTACATCTGGTGCATCGCACCTTCTTCAATATGCTCTTGCCCGAAAACATTGAATTGAATGCCGGCCTCCCTAAGTCCCTCCGCAGGAGGGATTTCAGCTTCTACTTTTACAATGAGTTTTTCAGCTATCAACGCTAACACTCCGTCGTTCATATATTCGATTGGACTGGCCAATACTTTTTGTAATAGTTCCATCACTTCCTTCTTTCCATGATGCTTGTAATTTTTTTGCATCACATTCATAGCTGCGCTTATCACCGGTCCTTCCGGGAAGCCGATAGCCCGCAACTCTTTTCCACTTAATTTTAACTTACTCATGATTATTTCATATTAGAAGACTGCCCGGAAGTCTCCCCTTTAGGGGAGATTTAGAGGGGCTTCTTTTCCTGTTATTTTTAATTTGTTCATTTTGTTGTTTGTTTTGAACCACGGAGACACCAAGACACTGAGACACGAAGTTGATTTTCTTCTTTGTGCCTTGGTGTCTCAGTGGCTTTGTGTTTCAGATTTTGTTTTACCAGCTGCGGTAACTCCGTTCATCGTCACTTGCGTCGCACCCTTCATCGTTCTGTTCGTTACTCATCTTTTTTGAACCACGGAGGCACTAAGACACCGGGACACGAAGTTTTTTCTGCTTTGTGCCTTTGTGTCGCTGTGTCTTCGTGTTTCAAATCCATTCTGCGGAGAGAAAGGGAATCGAACCCCTGAACCTTTAACAGTCCACTGTTTTCAAGACAGTTTCCTCGGCCAACCGGACTCTCTCCGTATGTGTGAGTGGTAAGAATCGAACTTACTCAGCTATAAAAGCAACGGTGTTACAGACCGTCACGACTCTCCGGCTTCGTCGCACTCACATTGCGGATGAAGAAGGATTCGAACCTGCAGCCTCTTCATTCCAGGTAAAGTATCCGGCCAGTCGGAATGCTCCTATTTTTTTAAAAGAACTGTGTTGGAAAAGCATCCCCGCTGCATCTCACGGGGATTGCTTATTTCCTCCTTCTGCACCTAATTTTTTATCGCAGCGGAAACTCTGCAGGATGAAAAACCGTTTGGTTCCTCTTTTCCGTGTTGTTCCCTTTATTTTCTTTTCGTTTTGCACTAACCAGCTCAGCCACAAAATGAACTGCCAGTACCACCAGTAAAAATTTCATCACTCACCTCTCTTTTTATTTCCTTCCTCCGGGACACAAAAAAGCCCGGTCGTTGTTTGCGACCGGGCTCCTTTCGTTACAGTACTGCTGTACCTACGTATGGATATTATCCGGTCGTTCCTGTTTATTATCATTTTCATTACCCCTGGGCACACTACTCTCTTCTGTCTGCGCATACCAATAGCAGCCGGGTGATGATAGTTGATCATTCAGTATTCTACTAAATCGTTTATGTCGTAATTGTCTGCGCATTTTTAATTTTTCGTTTACAATAGATTCAATTCATTATCAATTACACACAATGCTCACACTTTATTTTTTCCGCCGGGTTCCCGTGATCCGGGAAATAAAAAACCCCGCAATCTCTTGCGGGGCCTGTATTTCATCGAATTCGTTTTTACAACTTATTCATGCAGCAATACTTGCCCCGCCACAGCATAGTCACCCCTGGGACTAAAGCTATTCACTGATTCGGTATGTAGTTGTATGCGTTGCATGTTTTTGTTTTGCGATGCAAAGATTGAATTAATTTTTTGTTGTTGCCAAATTTTTTGCTGAAAATTTTTAAAATAAATCTATTTCCACTTTACATCTGCAATTTCAATTACACCTTGCTGGTTATCCATGATCAGGTTTTCAACTGTAAAGATCTGATCCGGTCTACCAAAATTTTTATACACGGTTACTTTGATAAACACAGGAACCTGTTGTTTTTGGTACCTGTCGCCATAATAATTTACCCGGATCGAATAACGACCTTTCACTGCCTGCTTTACCTGGTATTCTTCCGGGCCATAGCCCTGTGTAAAGTCTTCTGATAATCTTCCCCCGTTTTTAGATTGACGGTGACCGTAATAACATTCTTCGCCCCCGGGTTCAACAATGTGCAGGTCAACATCGGTTTCATCTTTATTCCAGTCAATAACAATTCGCAGGTCCACCGGCAACGGCTTAATAATGCCTGTGTTTATCGCTGACAAATCAAGTGCCCTGTTTTTAACAGCAATGATTGCATTCATTTCATTTAACAGCATAGACTTTAACCCATGGTAGCGATCTTCATACTGGAACCAATTTTTGGTTAGCGCCTGGTATAAAATACTCACTGCCTGCTGATGGTCTCCCTTTTTATCGTATGCCAGTGCCAGGTCCCTGTATGACTGCGGCTCTTCTTCCTTCATTAATAATACTTTTTTATATGCCCCGATCGCTTCCTCATACATTGCCCATTTCTCCAGCATATAACCCATCGCCCTTTGCAACTGGTGGTTTTCATTTTCCAGTTCTGCCAAATTGGAAAGAATACGCAGGGCTCTTACTTTATCGCCCGATTCAAATAATACCTCTGCCACATCAAAATAAAAAGAAGGCTCCTTTCCAAGGCTGTCTTTTAGCTGAAGATACCTGCCGTATACCAGCTCTTTATCAATCTCTTTCAATTCTGCTATATACTCAACATCTTCCAGCTCTTTGTATTTGGCCACACCTGCTTTATACTGGCTGCTGGACCGGTAGCCGTTTTTTGTAACAATAACGATGGCTCCGTTAGCTGCCCTGCTACCATAGAGGATACTTGCCTGAACTCCCTTTAATACGGTTATCGTCTCAATATTATGCACACTTATTACTGAAGCCAGCTCTCCATCAATGGGTATTCCGTCCAATATATACAGCGGTTCATTATTAGTAAACACAGACCCTGCACCACGAATTGTGATCCGTGGAACTGACCCCGGCCTGCCATTGTCTGAATTGGTAACAACCACACCGGCAACACGACCCGCTAACACCTGTTGCACATTCAACGCCCCGGATGATAATTCTGAACTCCTGATCGTTGTTACAGAGCCTGTCAGATTCATTCTTCGTTGTGTACCATACGCAACCACCACCACTTCGCTGAGAGCATTATTACTAATTTTAAAATTGTTATCCCCGCTTCGCTCTTGCATATCTGGAGTTACTACATCCTTGTCATTTGCTGCTATAGCAGCAATACTTTTTTCCGTGGGTTTCTCTGCGGCTTTTAAACTGATTTGTTGTTCACTTTTATCCCACCAGCCTATCCTTTCATTATATAGTGTAATTGATTTTCGCAGGTTGTTTACAACAGCATTTTCTTCCTCTTGCTTTCGCCGCTCTTCATTTTGTTTTATGACATACAATTGCTTCCTGTATTCATCCTGCAGATCCTCTGGCGGTTCAATTCCAAACTGGATATAATCCTGCAAATTATCAAGTACGATCAGTGATGTATTTTCTGTCACCCACCTGTTTTCTTTGCCAAGGGTCATGATCAGCTCCTTATTATCATCTGTTATAGCCTGCCGGTATATTTGTAATTTCTGCAGCATTTGAATGGTCCCGGTATCGCATCCCCCCGTATCAGTTATTAAAACATGTTGTTTGCTTAATTCCTTACCTGCATCACCAAGAGAAAAAACCAGGTCGTTTCCTCCTGAACTGTTATACTGGCCTGTAACGGTAAAGCAATCATCAAAAAGGAGGGGCAGCGCTGTGCTAACGTTGATGTTCTTTGCTCCTGCTTTTACGCCAAGCAGTTTATTACTGATCTTATTAAACGCTGTCATTGCCGCACCAGGCTCTAACGTGTGGAGATCTATATAACGTCCGCCTGTGCTCTGTGCAATACTGTTCAGCAAACTATGATTGGCGGCCGGAGATGAGTTGATGCAATTGACCGGTTTGTCATTCGTACTGATCTTATCTGTACCGAAATTGCTGAGCCCATCACTAAACAAAAAGAAAATATCGGCATTGAATTTATTGCAGTCGATCACCCCTAACTGGGTGCCCCCGTCAAAAAAATGAGACCGGAGAAACTTACTTACATTTTTAGCCAGTGAATTTCCATAAAAGGTTCTTGATTCGTTTATTGCATTACTAAAGACCACGGCTGTAATCTCCCTGAGGTTTTTCTCATTAATAAATTTTTCGAGGAACCTGATTTCTTTATCAATATCCCGTTTAACAGCAGAGGAAGATACATCCCAGAATATGGTGGCAGAAGAAAAAGCTATTAACGTATCGGTTTTTAAAGCAGGCTTTACATGCATGGCAAAAGACAATATCTCCCCTTCCTTGGACGCACAAATAACCGCAGGTTGCTGACCCAACGGAATGCTGAATGACAAGGCCCCCTTCAGCATAATGTTATTACTTGTTTTTTCCAGGAAAAAAGTATCCCTCCTTTCCTGGAATATTTCTTCTTCAAGCAGGCCAATGCCGGTTACGGGCCGTTGTATTATGGGAGCTGCCGAGATTTGCAGCCCGAAATGACTAACCGGAGCCGGAATATCAAGCGGTAATTGATACTGCACAGCATTTTCCCTGGCCTCCAGTTGCTCATTTATGATGATCCTGACCTTCCGGGTGCCATTAGCCGGCATCGGGTAAATTCTCACTTTGTAATTATTGCCTGCTGTCATTTCCAGCAAGCCCGGGTCTATTCTTCTGCGGATGGTATTCTCATAAGCGATACGACCCTTTTGTTTTTCGGTCACCACTCCCTGCCGCATGAACCCGTTTATATCCAGCTCAAACCCGGTAATGACCTGGTTTTGCTTTAAAGAAAAATTATACTCACCATCGAGTACTTTATTATTAGAATTATAAAATTCAATAGTAATTGCTGTTGTGGCAATAAACATATTTGCCTGGATACTGACTGAAAAATCCCTGATCTCAATAGGCTGATCCTTTACTTGTGCAGCTGTGCAGAGCGAAAAAAATAAAAGGAATATCGTAGTACGAAGTGGGTAGAATATATTCCGCATAAGCCTGGTTTTGTGGAAAGGATGCCAGGCTGTAAAAAATTACACAAGGAAGTATAAAATACTTTACGGTTACCTTCATCTAAAAGATTCGGGTATCCTTAAACATTGACGGAATCATACACGATCACCTTGCTCCACAGGTGAGAGCACTCTTCAATAAATTGCAGGTGAACAGGATCAGATTGATAACTGGCCTGGTCGGTATTATTATCAAACTGCAGTAACCAGGAAACAGCATAGCCTCTTTCGATCACTTCCCGGTTGGTATTCGCCGGTTTGCCGATATGAAAATGGCGGATGGTCTTAACTTTGGACAATTTAGTTAAGCCTTGCACCAATTTATCCCGGTCAGCAGTACTGTCAGGGTTCTTTAACCAGAAAAAAACATGGTGAATGAACATCGTCTTCTTTTTTGGGGCAATAGAATTTTTAGTGAAGGAGGACAGACCAGCCAGTGCCGCAACAGCGATACTGATCTTACCGATAAAGTTCCGGCGATTTTGTTGCATGATAACTTCTTATTACCGACTTAAGTTACGTTGAAATTAAAAACAAACGGAAAGCAGATGCCTGTTTCTCAAAACAACCTCCCTTGCTCCCCCGGCCTCCTGAAGATACTCGTATCCAGGCTCCATTCTTCTGCATTCATGCCATAGAGCTTGCCGTATTTTTTATACTGCTGGGCCACCAGTTCTGCAATATTCCCTTCGCCCCGCATCCGCACACCCCAGCGGGTATCATTCACTTTTCCATCATGGCTTTGCTCGATTAAATGCCAGACCTTATCGGCCCTGTCAGGAAAATTTTTATACAGCCAGTCGTGGAATAAGAATTTGATGGCTCCGTTCAACCGGATAAAAGTATAAGCAGTGAACGTAGCCCCGTTATCCCTGGCTTCTTTCATGATGCGCTGCATTTCATGCTCATTCAGGCCCGGTATCATCGGCCCCATCATGATTCCCATACGGACACCGGCACTGCTGAGTTCATTGATCACTTTCAGTTTTTGTTGGGCCGTAGTGGTTCTTGGTTCCATGATGCGGCGCAGGTCTTCATTAAAAGAAGTAATAGACACCATTGCTGAGACGGTTTTCTTCTTTGCCATCTCCTGCAACACATCTTTGTCCTTCAGTATCCATGAATTCTTGGTCAGTATCCCCACCGGCTGGTTGAACTCATTGCATACTTCCAGCAAACCTCTTGTGAGCCGGTATTTCTGTTCGGCTGGCTGGTAGCAATCCGTATTGCCACTCAGCATAATGGGGGTGGCATCCCATTTTTTATGCATCAGGAATTTACGCAGCAGCTGCGGTGCGTTCTTTTTCACAATGATCTTTCGTTCAAAATCAAGACCGGCACTGTAGCCCCAGTATTCATGCACATTTCTTGCATAGCAATAGATACAGCCATGTTCACAACCCGCATAGGGGTTCATACTGTAGCCCATGCCCACATCCTTGCTTTCCACTTTATTGACGATTGTTTTGGATTCCTGCTCAATATAGATGGTGGGCACATTGGATTCCTCCCAGTCATCAATGCCTTCAACATGCTCCCGGGTTGTTTCATTTTTCTGGAACCGGTTTTTGGTATTGAACTGTGCCCCCCGGCCTGCTAAATACTGCGACCCTTCTTCGGGTTGTTTCGCTGCCACTTTAAAATGATCCTGCTTCAGTTTCCCTGACATACACTATAGTTGGTTTTGATTGTTCAATTACTTCATCCCGTACGGGTAATAAAAAGGAGAACAAAGAGTTATCTCTTCATATTCATTCTGCACAAAATCTTACTCTTTATTCTCCTTCCGTCTCACTTACCCATCTCACTATTATTTTTCTGTATACTATTCGCTTTGTTTTGGGCCACAAAGGCACCAAGACACAAAAACACTAAGAATTGTACCTGTGTCTCCCTGTCCCTGTGTCTTTGTGTTTCACATGTTTTACATTATCATCCTTTTTATCCCTTCTTTCATCACGGGCACGTTGAAATTGATAATTAATCCAAGTCTTTTATTACTCAACTTCAAATAGCTTAGCAGCTGCGCTTCCCATACCGGATGATAATACTCCTGTGATTTTAACTCAACTACTACCAGGTTATCAACCAGAATATCAATACGGAGGCCTTCATCAATAATTAATTGATCATACTGCAACCTGACAATCTTCTGTTTTTCAAACCAGATTTCCCTTTTCATCAACTCATAACAAAAACATTTTCCGTAAATGCTTTCTAATAAACCAGGCCCCATTGCCTTATGAATACAGACAGCAATATCAACGATCTGACCGGCAAGCCAATTTTCTCTTTCAGTTAAAGGCTGATACATTTTTTAGATTTTAAAATAATTGCCCCTGTCTTGTAACAACCGGGAGGTTTTGAAATTCAAACCGCTTCACGACATGATATTTCATTTCACCTGCCGGCCTTTTTAATAAGATCATCCCATCGGCGATAAAACGGCCGGTGAAATGCTTGTTGCTGTATTCCAGCCAACCTTTTTCATATTGCCAGGGTTTTAGTTTTCTTGCAATGGTCAGGTGTGGCTCCATGATAAAATGTGGTTTATTATCATCATTCAATTTCATGAGCCGCTGGCCATCGGTACGGATCTCCTTCACCAGTTGCTGCACCGGCAGTTTACTGGTCACGTTGATATAAATAGTATGCGAAGGAAAACTGCCAAAGTCTTTTAATTCCACTTTGAACGGAGGAAAACCCATCGCTACGGTACGCAACCGGTTAACGATCCTTTCCTCCATCATTTCATATTGCAGGTAATTGACTAATGTAATATGCGGCTTACTCCATTTCGCATGATCTGATTTGTATTCTTTAGAGAAATCTTCCTTCACTTTCATGATACGGTTCCACAATTCCTCATGCGGACTCAGCACCAGCAAATACTCATAGACCCGGTAACCGGGAATCGTGTTGATGATCGTTTCCATAACGCACTATTTAAATACTGAAAAAATACTTCCCCATTTTCTTAGCACTAATTTACTAAATTATTTAGCTTTACAAAAAATTATTTTCTTTTCCGGGATCTTTTTGAAGATGACCTGAAAAAGGAACGAACAAGTGAGTGATACTCCGGCATCACCCAGCATTGGATAAAAAAGTAAGCAGATACTAAAATTTAAATACTATGGAAGGGGAAGAATTTTACGGTGCTGCCTATAAAGGCTCGAAACAGTTTACACAACAACAGGTGAAGACAGCCAATGCCACCGGCTTTGGCGCAGCGGCTGATGATTATATGGAACGGGGTATTGACCTGAATGAACAGCTGATCAAAAACAAACCGGCCACTTATTTCTTTCGCATGAAAGGAGATGCCATGCGGGATGCCGGCATTTTTGATAATGATGTATTGATCGTGGACAGGTCGTTAAAACTTGCCAACGGGAAGATCATTGTGGCGGTATTGAACGGGGAATTATTAGTACGGAGATTTCATAAGAATTTTTCTTCCGCTTTCCTGATCCCGGAAAACAGCCGGTATAAAAACATCAACCTGGCAGAGTTCACTGATTTCTCTTTGTGGGGAGTGGTAACCTATGTAATTCACCCGGTATGAAGGCCATTGTTGACTGCAACAATTTTTATTGTTCCTGTGAGCGGTTATTCAAACCTCACCTGGACAAAAAACCTGTTGTTGTATTAAGCAATAATGATGGTTGTATCATTTCCCGCAGTGATGAGGCCAAAAAATTAGGGGTGGAGATGGCGGGGCCTTATTTCAAAGCAAAGCCCCTGATAGAAAAATACGGGGTATCCGTTTTTTCTTCTAACTATAACCTGTATGGTGACCTGAGCTGGCGGGTGATGGAAACCCTGCGGATCATGCTGGGTGAAAAAAACGTGGAAGTATATTCCGTGGATGAGTGCTTCCTGGACCTGGCTATGTTTCCACTAGAAGATTTACCGGTCATTGCGATGCAGATCAGGACAACCGTGGAAAAATGGACTGGCATTAAAGTATCTGTAGGCGTGGCCCCGACAAAAGTACTGGCGAAGCTGGCCAACCGGTTGTCTAAAAAAGATAAACAGAAAACCGGCTGTGTGCTGGTGCTGGATACGGAAGAAAAGATCATTGAAGCGTTGCGGAAGACGGCCGTGGATGATATCTGGGGTGTGGGATACCAGTATGCACAGAAACTGAAAGAACAATGGTGCATTTATGATGCGCTGCAATTAAGAAATGTAAGCGAGGAGTTTGCCAAAACACAGCTCGGTGGCGTGGTGGGAGCAAGACTGATACGGGAGCTGAAAGGAATTACTGCCAAAGAAATGGAAGATGAACTGGTCAATAAAAAGATGATCGCCACCACCCGGATGTTTGGCAGTCCGGTTGCTGATATTGCCTCCATCAAAGAAGCAGTAGCTACTTATACATCCCGGGCCGCAGAAAAATTAAGACGGCAACATGGTGCTGCTAAAGTGATCAGTGTATTTGTAGTGTCGAAAGAAGAAAATCACAACGTCACCTTCAACCGTGGCATTACGCACAGTAATCACATCACTTTACCTGCTGCCACTTCTTTCACCAATGAACTCATCAAACCTGCTGTTGCCCTGGTGGATACTTTATTTGAAAAAGGAAAACTGTACAAGAAAGCTGGTGTAATGCTGAGCAGTATTGTACCCGATAACTCTA
The DNA here is from genome assembly GCA_017303455.1 of Chitinophagales bacterium. GTDB lineage: Bacteria > Bacteroidota > Bacteroidia > Chitinophagales > Chitinophagaceae > CADEDV01. The sequence goes on from JAFLBM010000025.1 coordinate 36,118, forward strand.
TCCAGGGAAATTTATTCCTGGCTGAAAATAAAAACTGCGAACGAAAGCTGATGGATATGATCGATAATGTAAACTTCAGCCAGCGGGATGATGTATTAAAATTTGCCGCTTCCGGTACCACCCGCAACTGGAAGATGCAGCAAAATCATATCAGCGACCGCTACACCACCCGGTGGGATGAGCTGTTTGAAGTGCATTAGTCAAATAATCCCTTTTGTTTTGATTTGCTTTTAACCGCCGGTTGAGAATCCGCTTCCACAAATTTCGGCTTGATCAAATTCAACCCGCAGGCCGCATTCATTTTATCAACCAGGTAAACTGTCAGCTCAGGAGAAGTGGCCTCATCATGCATATGCATAAAAAAATATAATTCTTCCATACCCTTATCCAGCCAGTATTTCATTCGCTCCACCCACACATCGGTCCTTGTATAATCAGAAGGATGCAAACTATTCCCCACATAGCGGATAAAAGCTTTGGGAACCGTCAGGTGCATATGGGCACAATCCCTTCTCCCGGCTGTATCAGTTATCACGGCACCCATATTATGGTCACGGAGAAAAGCAAACATATCTTCCCTGTCCTTCTCCTTCGCAAACCAGTCGGGGTGACGAACTTCGAGGAAGAACTGCAGGTCGGTGGGTAATGATCCCAGGTAGGTGAACAACTCCTCTTTTCTTTTAGGAGAGAACGTATCACTCACCTGTACGAAGATGGGGCCAAGATGTTGTTCAAAACCCATGATGCCACGTAAGAATTCATTGCTGATAAAATCCTTTCCTTTTAAACTGCCGAAGTGTGTAACTCCTTTGTACATTTTCGGACAAAATAAAAAATTCTTGTCCTTTGCCTTCTCTGCCCACTTTCTTGTACCGGCTTCACCATATACTTTATAATGCGTGGCATTGAGTTCAATACAATTATAATGCTCCACATAATGCTGCAGGAAATCCTTTTCTTTGGTTTTTGGAGGATAGATCTTTCCCACCCATTCTGTCCGGCCCCATTTGGCGCAGCCTACATATACTTTAGGATTTTTTACGGGTTTACCTTTTAATATACTTTTATTAAATGCCGGTTCTGCAGGCAGGCTAAAATCAACTGCTCCCAACTCATTTTCCGGTACACGACCAAACTCCATACCTCATAATTTCCCCAAATCTACATAGATATAATTATTGTAACTTTCCTCTCATGCGAATCTTGCTGTTTCTTTTGTTCTGTTCCTGCACCGTTGCTGCACAACAGCCTAATATTATTTATATCATGAGTGATGATCATGATAATGATGCCATCAGTGCCTATAACAAACAGTTTATACAAACACCCAATATTGACAGGATCGCCACCGAAGGCATGAAATTCAACAAAGCCTTTGTGGGCAATTCCATTTGTGCCCCTGCAAGAGCCACGATGCTGACCGGGCAACATTCCCACAAGAATGGCGTAAAGGATAACCGTACAAGATTTGATTCGTCCAAAACCAATATCGGTCATTTATTAGGACAGGCTGGTTACCAGACAGCGCTGATCGGCAAGTGGCATTTACATTCCTATCCAACAGGGTTTGATTACTGGAGAATTTTACCGGGCATGGGACAATATTTTGATACCCGGATGATCACTATGAATGGTGATACAATCACTGAAAAAGGATATTCTGCTGATGTGTTGACTAATGATGCCATCAGCTGGCTCAACAGCAGGGATAAGAATAAACCTTTTGCCTTGTTCTTCCATCACAAAGCCCCGCACCGGAATTTTGTACCGGCGCTGAAATATTTAGAACAATTTCATGAAAGAATATTCCCAGAACCGGCAACACTATATAATGACACAGCAGGTCATGGCAGTGCCTGGCGTATTCAAACCATGAATATTTTACTGGATATGCGGTTATGTGGCGACCTGAAAATAGATCCAAAATATCTCTCGGATATCCCGGAACTAAAACCTGATGCAGATGATATTGCCACTTATAATGCGATCATGCGGAGAATGCCGGCGAATGAAAGAGCAAGGTTTGAAGAGATCTATGCGGAAAGAGGTCAACTGATCCGGGATAAAAAGTTGCTGGGCAAAGAACTGATGAAATACAAATACCAGTGGTACATGCAGGATTATATGGCCTGCGTTGCTTCTATTGACGAAAGCATAGGCGTTATTTTAAAATATCTTGATGATAATAAATTAACAAATAATACGGCCGTGATCTATACCAGTGACCAGGGATTTTATTTAGGAGAAAACGGCTGGTTTGATAAACGTTTTGCCTACGATGTATCCATGGGAACCCCACTACTGGTCAGGTGGCCGGGAAAAATTCACCGGGGAACCGTTAGCAATGCCCTGGTGCAGAATATTGATTTTGCCCCAACCATGCTTGATATTGCCGGTGCTAAGGTTCCTGGCTGGATGCAGGGTGTAAGTATTAAACCTGTCCTGACCAGTAAGCGAACAAAACTTTCCCGGAAATATCTTTACTACCATTATTATGAATTTGTAAGAGACCATACCGTTATTCCACACCTGGCAGTAAGAGGTGAACGATATAAACTCATTTATTTTTACACCGTGAATGAATGGGAGTTCTATGACCTGCAAAAAGATCCGGCTGAACAAACCAACCTGATCAGGTCAGCAGTGCATCAAAAAAATATTCAGCAGTTAAAAAAGGAATTAATACGGCTCAGGAATCAATACGATGATCATGAACCTGCCGGTGAGTTACTTTAATCTTCCAATCTTGTTCCGCCACCATATTCACTGATCAGTTCAGCCACCAGTGCTGTCCATCCTGTCTGGTGATTGGCACCAAGCCCCCGGCCACTGTCGCCATGAAAATATTCATAGAATAGAACAAGGTTTTCATTGCCGGGTTGTTTATAGAACCAGCTGTAATCACCATAGAGACGGCGCTTACCGTCAGTATCTTTCTCAAATAAACTGATCACCCGTTTGGTCAACTCATTAGCTACCTGTATAAGATTGATCTTATTACCCGATCCTGTCGGATAATCGATCAGTAATTCATCACCGTAAAATTCTCCATATTTCCGGATCGACTGAATGATGAGGAAATTGATCGGCATCCACACGGGGCCCCGCCAGTTCGAATTACCACCAAACATATCAGAAGTGGAATCACCGGGATCATAGCGGATCGTATAAATATTTCCATCCACTGTTACCGAATAGGGCTTTTCATCATGTGCCTTTGATAAGGCCCTGATACCACCCTCCGACAAAAATTCTTTTTCGTCCAGCAGCCTTTTCAGCATATCAATCAGCCGGTCTTTCGGTATCAGCGATAAGATGATCTCACCATCCTTACTTCTTTCCTCATTCGGCCAGAACTTATTACTGCTTTTCCGGAAATTCTCAAACCAGGTTGTTCTTTTCTTAAAATCACCCAGTTGATCCATCACCTGTTTGCTGATCGTGGATACAGCATATAAAGGAGTAAGTCCGACTATAGATTGAATGCGCAATGGAATCGGTTCAGCTCCGGACACACAAAGCACATCATAAAAGAACCGGTCTTCTTCATTCCATAACCCGTGCTGGTTCAACGATTCTGCAATCAATATAAAGTGCTCAAAGAATTTAGTGGCTGTATCTTCAAAAGAAGGATCCTGCATGGAAATTTCCAGTGCCATATCCATCATATCCAGTGCATAGGTTCCCATCCAGCTGGTGCCATCGGCCTGTTCCAATTGCATTTCACCGGGAAAATGAAAACTCCGGTTGAATACACCGATATTATCCAATCCCAGGAAGCCGCCTTCAAAGATGTTATTACCATTCACATCTTTCCTGTTGATCCACCAGGTAAAATTGATGAGTAGTTTTTGAAAGACCTTTTTCAGGAAAATAATATCTCCCTTGCCGGTTTGCTTTTTTTCAATGTTATATACCTGCATTGCCGCCCAGGCCTGCACGGGAGGGTTTACATCACTAAAATTCCATTCATAAGAAGGTAACTGGCCATCCGGTTTCATATACCATTCCCGCATCACAAGCAATAACTGGTGCTTGGCAAATGTGGGGTCCACCACGGCCATAGATATACACTGAAAAGCAAGATCCCATGCCGCATACCAGGGGTACTCCCATTTATCAGGCATCATGATAATATCCTGGTTCTTTAAATGCGTCCAGTCATTATTACGGCCTGTCTGTTTGGAAACACTAACCGGCGTCACCCCATCACTGGTGGACAACCATTTTTCCACATCAAAATGGTAATACTGCTTGCTCCACAACACACCTGCCAGTGCCTGCCGTTGTATCTGTGCCATATCCTCATTCATACCTTTTGGCAGAATGGCTGCATAAAAATCATCGGCTTCCTGTTTGCGCAACGTGAAAATATCTTTGAAGCCTTTGAAAAAAGGATTATCGGTTTCCTGGTTGGTGAGCCTGCAGTAAATAGATTTCGTAGCTCCCCCTGCAATTTTCATTTTATAAACGGGAGAAAATTTAGTACCCGATTTGGCTTTTGAAAGTTCAGTTACATGCTCTCCGTTAATAATTGCTTTATGAAAAGCATCTTTTACAAACAGGGTTTTATTCGGCTCCCCGGTTACGATCTCAGTATTGGTTTCATTCTCCGTAAAGAACGTTTTATCAGCTGCCTGGAAATAAAAATTATAATCACCAAGCCGTTCATGCTTCGCTTTAACAGATGTTTTATCCGACAGGCTTAGCGTGGGTTTGTCTTTTAATGAACCATCGTTCCAGCGGTTGTAAAACCACAAGGTTGGTAATACAGTTATTTCCGCTGCTTTACTGTACCGGTTCGTAATATCAATTTTAATAAAAACATCCTGTGCACTTTGTTTGGCATAAGTCACTAACACATCAAAGTACTGGTTATCGTCAAATACACCTGTATCGAGTATTTCATATTCGGGCTCTAAGCGGCTTCTTTTTTTATTCTCCAGTCTTAATTGTTCATACGGGAATACCTGCTGCGGGTATTTGTACAAATACTCCATATAATAATGCGTGGGCAGGTTGTCGAGATAGTAGTATAATTCCTTTACATCTTCGCCATGATTTCCTTGCGGATTACCCAGGCCAAATAATCTCTCTTTCAATATCTCATCCTTACCGTTCCAGAGAGCCACACAAAAACAAAGATTACCAAAGAAATCAGAAATACCGGCCAGTCCATCCTCGCCCCAGAGATAAGAACGGCAATGAGCATGTTCAAAGGGGAAATAATGCCAGGCATCTCCATGCGTGGAATAATCTTCCCGCACCGTTCCCCATTGTCTTTCGCTCAGGTAGGGACCCCATTGTGCCAGGGGAACCGTTTTCGCCGCATTTACCGCCAGTCGCTGATGTTCTGCTGTCATTCCATTCAGTTAAGTCAACAATAAAAGTTTGCTATTAAACAGTTTTAATACCAAGCAAGCAATGAAGTTAGAATTTTAGCAGCAAATCGTTATTGAAGAGGCATTATTGAAATTTACGGCTCAGCATATACAGCACTTTTTTCTGTGCATCTGTGAGACTGGTCTTTGTAGTATCCTGCAACCAATGCCGTTTAAATCCAACAATAGCGGCTGTTGTATCCTTCAGGTCGAAACCAACAATACGTATGGCTGACAAGTGATCGAAATTAGCCGGAACACTAACACCTGTTGTGTCTCCCCACCACATACCGAAGCCCTGTTCTGCAAATTGTTGCCAGGGAAAACGCCAGTTGGGGTCATTTTTCCGGGTTGGGGCGATATCTCCATGTCCGATGAAGTTAGCTGCAGGAATACTGAATGCTCTTTTCAGTCTTCCCAATAGTTCTGCCAGGCTTTTTAATTGCGGTTCAGTAAAATAATCATACCCGTTATTATCAAGCTCAATCCCGATACTGGAAGAATTAATATCTGTTGCATTGCCCCATTTACTTACTCCTGCATGGTGGGCCCGCAGCAGGTCGTTCAGCATATGGTAAACCGTTCCGTCTTCGCAGATCACATAATGAGCACTTACCTGTGTGCGGGGAAGGGTAAAGGTTCGTAATGTTTGCTCACAACTGTTTTGTGCCGTATGGTGAATGATCACATAATTAGGACGGCGCATCGACAAGTTGGTAGTTCCGACAAACTGGTCGGCATAGTCTAAACCCGCCGAATCATTCAAGGGGTATTTGCGGAGTAACCTGGAAAATTCTTTGGCCTGTTTCTTATATGTTTTGTTAGTAGCACTATAAGCATTTTTTGTACAGCTATATACTAATACTGAAATAACTAACAAAGTGAACAAAACAGTTAATCGTTGCTTCATAGTTTCAAAATTACAGCAGCAAAATACTAAAGAAACAAAGACAAGTTACCGGCAAAATACCGCATACTTATTTTAAAGAACTGAACCTGTAATTGCAAAAGCCTTGTAATAATTTGCGAAAGATGTTAATCAGTTCTTAATTGCTGCATTTCTATGATCCCGTTTACAATATATAGACAGGTGCTGTCGTATAACTGGTCCACCACCTGTTTTACGTTATGAAATTTGTTATTGCCAGCCTGCTGATCATATTTGCTTCCTTTATACTCCCGGAAAAAGAAAAATTAACTGCAAGATCACCTTTGGGGGATTACTCCTCTGCCTGGAATGATCCTAAATACCTGAAATGTAATACCGCCGCAAAAGCCGGCTATATGAGTGCCAATGAAAGAGAGTTGATCTATATACTGAATTTAGCCAGGATAAACCCTTCCCTGTTTGCCGGTACGGTGGTAAAAAATTACCCGGAAAAAAGTGGCAGGGGCTATCTGGTCAATTCGGACTACTACAAATCCTTGTTGGATACCATGAAAAAAATGAAACCAGTTAACCTGCTGCAACCTGATTCACTTTGTTATACCAGTGCATTTTGTCATGCAGTAAGTGCTGGCAATGCTGCCTATACCGGGCACGACCGTCAAACAGATGATTGTAAAGAAAAAAGGAATTTTAACGGGGAATGCTGTGATTACGGCAACGAAAAACCACTTGACATCGTGCTGTCATTATTAATTGACAACTGGGTTCCCTCCCTGGGTCATCGCTGGATATGTCTTAACTCCTACAAACGAATTGGCGTTTCGATTCAGCCACATAAAGGCTACCGTCATAATGCAGTGCTTGATTTTCACTACTGATCTTACATATTGCGCCGGTACTGCCCCCCCACTTCATATAAAGCATGGGTGATCTGGCCCAATGAACAATACTTCACCGTTTCCATCAGTTGTGCAAAGAGGTTTCCGTTATTGATCGCCACTTCCTTTAACTTCTTCAATTCGTTTTCACTATTTGATTCATTTCGCTTCCAAAAGGCTTCCAGGTTCCTGATCTGCTGTTCTTTTTCTTCGGTAGTACTCCTGATCACTTCTCCGGGAATAATAGTAGGGCTTCCTTTTTTATTCAGGAAAGTATTCACACCGATCAATGGTAATTCGCCGGTATGCTTTTGGTGTTCGTAGAAAAGACTTTCTTCCTGGATCTTATTGCGCTGGTACATTCTTTCCATAGCCCCCAATACACCACCCCTTTCTGTAAGACGGTCAAATTCGGATAATACGGCTTCCTCCACCAGGTCGGTCAGTTCTTCAATGGCAAAACTACCCTGGATGAAATTCTCTGTATTAGCTGTACCCAGTTCCCGGTTAATGATCAGTTGGATCGCCATCGCCCTTCTCACACTTTCTTCCGTTGGCGTGGTAATGGCTTCGTCATAAGCGTTTGTATGTAAGGAATTACAATTATCATAGATCGCATACAAAGCCTGCAGTGTCGTTCTTATATCATTGAAGTCAATTTCCTGGGCATGTAAACTTCTGCCGGATGTCTGAATATGGTACTTCATCATCTGGCTGCGTTTGTTTGCTTTGTATTTATACTTCATGGCTTTTGCCCAGATACGTCTTGATACACGACCGATCACACTGTATTCCGGGTCCATGCCATTACTGAAAAAGAATGAGAGGTTGGGTGCAAAATCATCAATATTCATTCCCCGGCTGAGATAGTATTCAACATAAGTAAATCCGTTAGCCAATGTAAAAGCTAATTGGGTGATAGGATTAGCACCGGCTTCTGCAATGTGATAACCGCTGATCGAAACCGAATAAAAATTCCTGACCTTTTGTTTGATAAAATATTCCTGCACATCACCCATCAGTTTCAATGCAAACTCAGTGGAGAAAATACAGGTATTTTGCGCCTGGTCTTCTTTCAGAATATCTGCCTGTACCGTTCCCCTCACCTGCTGCAAGGCCGTTTGCCTGCATTGCTCATAAATCTCCCCGGGTAATACTTCTTCCCCGCTCAATCCCAATAATTTTAAACCTAATCCATTATTTCCTTCGGGCAGTTCGCCGGGAAAAGAAGAGTTATGATATCGAGGAGCCGGGAAATGTTTGTATTTAGCTGTACTGATTTTCTTTACTTCGTCCCACAAACCCAGTTCGGTGATTTTCTTTTCACATTGCTGGTCAATGGCTGCATTCATAAAGAAAGCAAGAATGATGGGGGCCGGTCCGTTGATGGTCATGGATACAGAGGTCTTCGGATCACATAAATCAAACCCGCTGTATAATTTCTTTGCATCATCTACGGTGGCAATGCTTACACCACTATTACCGATCTTACCATAAATATCAGGACGATGACCCGGATCTTCGCCATATAAGGTCACACTGTCAAAAGCAGTAGATAATCTTTTGGCCGGCTGATCGGTAGATACATAATGAAACCTGCGGTTCGTTCTTTCCGGCCCGCCTTCCCCGGCAAACATTCTCGTTGGGTCTTCTCCCTCTCTTTTTAACGGAAAGACTCCGGCTGTAAATGGAAAATGACCGGGTACATTTTCCTGCGCCTGCCATTTCAATAGATCACCCCAATCTTTATATGTTGGCAACACTACTTTAGGAATTCTTGTACCCGATAAACTCTTTGTGAACATTTCCTGCCGGATCACTTTATCCCTGACTGTATATTCATAATAATCTTTCTGGTATTCTTTTACTTTTTCAGGCCAGTTACTGATCAGCTTACGGCTGACGGGTGTTAACTGGTCCTGGTAAAAAATGATCTGTTCCTGAACAGCTTTCCCCAATCCCTCCGAAAGAGGGGTTTTTGCCTCCTTACCCTGCAAGATCACTAATGCACCTTGTAACTGGTATAATTTAGAAGCAATAGCCGCCTGGTCTTTTACCAGCTGGTCATAGTTCCGGTTATTTTCACTGATCTCACTCAGGTAACGGGTGCGACTGGAAGGAATAATGGCCTGTGAAACTTTTGCTGTTTCGGCAAACCGGTAGTCACCAAAAACAGTTTTTGTTTTGGTTTCAATTTTTTTCAGCAGCAATTCAAACAAATGATTGACCCCATCATCATTGAACTTACTGGCCATGGTGCCAATGACAGGCAGTTCTTCATCTTTGGCTGTCCATAAACTGTGATTGCGTTTGTATTGCTTGCGTACATCTGCCAAAGCATCCAATGCCCCGGCCTTATCAAACTTATTGATACAAACCAGGTCCGCATAGTCCAGCATATTGATCTTCTCCAGTTGCGAGGCAGCACCATACTCAGGTGTCATCACATACATGCTTACATCACAATAATCCAGTATCGACGCATCACTTTGCCCCACACCTGCACTTTCCAAAATAATAAAATCAAATGCAGCGGCTTTGCAGATATCAATCGCTTCCTGCACAGCACTGCTTAATGCGGTATTATCATCCCTTGTGGCAAGACTGCGCATATAAGCCCTCGGGTGAGAGATCGCATTCATCCGTATCCGGTCGCCCAGCAAAGCGCCACCTGTTTTTTTCTTGGAGGGATCCACAGAAATAACAGCAATTGTTTTACCGGTGAAATTCACAAGAAAGCGGCGGACGATCTCGTCTGTTACCGATGATTTTCCTGCACCACCGGTACCTGTTATGCCGAGCACTGGTGCCCCCCCACCTCCCGAAAGGAGGTCTTTGGAATCCGATAATCTTTTTATTTCCTTCAATTGGTCAGAATAATCTCCTCCCGCTTCTGCAATACTTATTGCCTTCGCTATTTTCCTTACATCTTTTACTTCATCCAACGGAAGTTTTCCATTCCATTGAACTGCTGAAGCCCCTCCTGCGGAGGGGTTGGGGAGGCTGCATTGCCTGATCACATCCTCAATCATTCCTTCCAACCCCATTTGTCTTCCGTCATCAGGGGAGTAGATCCTGCTGATACCATATTGATGCAATTCTTCAATTTCATCTGGAAGGATGGTGCCACCGCCACCGCCAAATATTTTGATATGACCACAGCCATTTTCTTCCAGCAGGTCCTTCATGTATTTGAAAAATTCCACATGCCCGCCCTGGTAAGAGGTGATGGCAATTCCCTGCACATCTTCTTCGATCGCCGTTTCCACGATTTCCTTAACGGAACGGTTATGACCTAAGTGGATGATCTCGGCACCCTTACTCTGCATGATGCGGCGCATGATATTGATAGCAGCGTCGTGTCCGTCAAAAAGAGAAGCTGCTGTAACGATCCGAACCTTATTAACCGGGGTATAACTCATAAATATGCAAGCTTAGTGCTGGGCAAATTTAATCCTAAAAGCTAATACCTGTTAGTGTTGCTGGCAGGTAGCCATTTCCCTACATTTGCTGCATGCAGCATGCTATTGAAGCGATCCAACAGCTTTATACTGAATGGAAAGGCCAGCCGCCCTTGTCGATTGACGTATTGCCCCAGTCGGGCAGCGAACGCCGCTATTTCCGGTTGCACGGGAAAGAGGGTTCGGTGATTGGCACTTATGGAGCCAATATCAAAGAGAATGAGAGTTTCATATATTTCTCCGATCTCTTCAGTGAAAAAAAATTGGCGACGCCCCAGATACTGGCCGTCAGCAAAGACCGGGTATTTTATTTACAGGAAGATTTTGGTGACACGTCGCTGCTGAATAAACTGGAAGCTGCCGGTTTCACTCCTTATGTTTATGATCTTTTCCAAAAAAGCCTGGCTGAACTGGCCCGTTTACAGGTAACAGGTGATAAAGGTTTGGATTATGACCGCTGTCTTACCAATAAAGAATTTGGCAAGCAGGCCATCATGGCCGATCTGCTCTATTTCAAATACTATTTTTTAGACGCTTTACGCAAGCCTTATGATAAACAAAAACTTATTGATGATTTTGAAGCATTAAGTAATTACCTGACCCATACCGAGTACAAATATTTTATGTTCCGGGATTTTCAAAGCCGGAATATTATGGTAACCCCTGATGAAAATGTCCATTTCATCGACTACCAGGGTGGTATGAAAGGTGCCCCACAGTATGATGTGGCCAGTATGCTCTGGCAGGCCAGAGCCAACTTACCTGATGAGTGGAAAGACAATTTACTGGTGGATTATATGGATACGTTTGAACAATTGATCAATGCCCCGCTTGACAGGAATATTTTCCGAAGCCAGTATAACGGGTATGTACTGATCCGCTTATTACAAGTATTAGGTGCTTATGGTTTCAGGGGATTGTTTGAAAGAAAAGCCCAGTTCCTTACCAGTATTCCATTAGCATTAAGAAACCTCCGGGATTTTTTCCAGCACCAGAGCCTGGGTATATCCGTTCCGGAATTCAAAAAAGTACTCGATATGTGCGTGGCGGATGAGATCATTCAGCAATTTACTCCCACACAGGCAACAGAACAAACCCCGCTGATTGTAAAGATCAGCAGCTTCTCTTACCGCAAACAAATACCGGCAGATGATACGGAGAATGGCGGTGGTTTTGTTTTTGATTGCCGTGGTATCTTAAACCCGGGCCGGGTGGAAAGCATGAAAACACAAACCGGCCGTGATAAACAGGTAAAAGATTTTTTAGAACAGCAGACCAAGATGCCGGAATTCCTGAACAGTGTGTTCGATATCGTGGATATTACCGTGGAAGAATATATTAACCGTGGTTTTGAAAGCCTGATGGTCAGTTTTGGTTGCACCGGCGGCCAGCACCGCAGCGTGTATGCAGCCGATGCAATGGCCCGGCATTTAAAAAATAAGTTCAAAGTAAAAATCGAACTCAATCACTGGGTACAGGACGAAAAAAACTGGCAAAACCCACTACCAGAGAAGCAATGAAAGCAATGATTTTTTCCGCCGGGCTCGGCACCCGGTTCAAACCATGGACAGACAAGCACCCCAAGGCGCTTGCCATCATAAATGGTAAAACACTGTTGCAGCGTAACATTGAATACCTGCAGCAATATGGCATCACCGATGTCATTGTCAATGTTCATCATTTTGCAGAGCAGGTAATTGAGACATTGGAAAAAAACAAAGGTTGGGGAAGTACTATAACGATCAGTGACGAAAGAGAGGAATTACTAGATACAGGTGGCGGCCTGCTGAAAGCCAAAGATCTTTTTACACCCGGCGAAAGATTCATTACCTGCAATGTCGATATTCTCACCGAGTTCAGCATTGATACCTTGAGAACCTATCATGAAGAGAATAAGCCACTGATCTCTTTTGGTGTTACCAAACGTAAAACTTCCCGCAATCTTCTTTTCGATACCGATGATCGCCTCTGCGGATGGATCAATAATAATACAGGGGAAAAACGAATCGCACTGCCCAAAAGCGACCTTGTGCAAAGAGCCTATAGCTGTGTGGCCATTTTTGAATACGATGTGCTGGGTATGCTGCCCTTCACCGGCAAGTTTTCACTCATTGATGTATATCTTGAATTAGGAAAAGAGCATGTGATCCTCGGTTATGATCATACGGGTGATCGCTGGGTGGATGTGGGCAAACCCGAGTCTGTGGCCATCGCTGAGTCACTTTTTCCCTAAAGATTTCCAAATACCCTGGCAGGGGTAGTCCGCCTGCAAGCTTTTCTTTTAACTTACAGTTCTATATCTAAACTTTGTACATGAAAAAATCAGCATTAACGATTGCGGGTCTTTGCATGCTATTGGTAACTTTCTCCCAATCCGTCTATGATGCTAAAGAAGCATTTAATCCGCAGTTCTATCCATACCCCGGCAATGATTTTCGCAGTGCCAGTGGCGAACCGGGTCCGAAATACTGGCAAAACAAAGCCGATTATGTTATCAATTGTAAAATTGACACAAGCAAACACACTGTCACCGGTGATGTCATTATCACCTATACCAATAATAGTCCGGATAATCTGCGGTTCGCCTGGCTGCAGTTAGATCAGAATATTTACAGGAAAGATTCCCGTGGTTCTGCCACAACAACCGAAGCAGGAGGCCGCTGGGCCAACTCTAATTTCACGGATGGATATGTTATAAGCAGTGTGCAACTGGAAACAGCCGGTGTAACCTATGCACCGGATAAAACCATCACTACTGATACAAGAATGCAGGTTTGGCTGAAAGACCAATTGAAAACTAACGAAAGTGTAAAAATAAAGATCAGCTATTCATTCACTATACCTGAATACGGAACTGACCGGATGGGAAGATTAAAAACAAAGAATGGCTGGGTGTATGAAGTGGCGCAGTGGTTTCCCCGGTTATGTGTGTATGATGATATCCAGGGATGGAATACACTGCCTTATGCAGGTGCGGGAGAGTTTTACCTTGAATATGGCGACATCAGCTTCAACATTACCGCTCCTTCTGATATGATCGTGGTGGGCTCGGGAGAATTATTGAATCCGGCCGAATGTTATACAGATGAACAATTAAAAAGATGGGAGGCTGCGTCCAACAGTGACAAGACTGTAATGATCCGCAGTGCGAAAGAAGTGGCTGATAAAAAATCAAGATCAAAAACAGCATTGACCACCTGGCGGTTCGCTATTCAAAACACGAGAGATGTGGCCTGGGCTGCTTCCAAAGCGTTTGTACAGGATGCAGCAAGGATCAATTTGCGCAGCGGGAAAAAATGCATGGCGATCAGTGTGTACCCGGTTGAAAGTATTACCAAGGATGGCTGGCAACGATCTACTGAATTTACCAAGGCAAGTATTGAACACTATTCCAATAAATGGTTTGAATTCCCTTATCCTGCCGCCACTAATGTGGCCGGTATCGTAGGTGGGATGGAATACCCGGGCATTGTATTCTGCAGTCATGAAGCAGCAGGTGCCGGGTTATGGGGTGTGACGGATCATGAATTTGGACATACCTGGTTCCCCATGATCGTGGGCAGCAATGAAAGAAAATATGCCTGGATGGATGAAGGTTTCAATACATTCATCAATGATTTCTCAACTGCTGCATTCAATAAAGGAGAATTTGAACAGCAAAGTTTTTTTGACGATCCTACTTCTGATTTTTCCGTAAAATGGGTTTTCGGTGCCGAAATGGACGGCCTTTATAATGTACCCGAAGTAGTTCAGCAGGGAAACCTCGGCGTGGCTGCTTACATGAAGCCTTCCCTCATGCTGCATGTGTTACGGAATACCGTGTTAGGTGCGGAACGTTTTGATATGGCGTTTGCTGAATACATCAGGCGCTGGGCTTTTAAACATCCCACTCCCTGGGATTTTTTTCATACCATGGAAAATGTAAGCGGTGAAGACCTCGGCTGGTTCTGGAGAGGTTGGGTGTTGAATACCTGGAAAATTGACCAGTCAGTAAAAGCTGTTAACTATATAGACGAAAAACCGGCAAATGGTGCACAGGTAACATTAGAAAATAAAGAGAAGCTACCCATGCCGGTTACTGTGCTAATTAAAGAAGCCAACGGTAAGGAACATAAACTCAACCTGCCCGTTGAAATATGGCAACGCGGTGCTGAGTGGACATTCTCAGTTCCCACTACCAGTGAGATCAAAGAGGTGATACTGGACCCGGACAACCAGTTACCTGACTGGGACCGCAAAAATAACAGCTGGAAAAAGGCATTTTAATCCTTCGTGAAAACCCTCTTTCGAAAGAGGGTTTTTTATTTTAGCTTCGATCTATGAAAAAAATCGTTTTCAGTTTACTTGTTACGATCTCAATTCAATCGTTCGCACAGGACGCAGCAGCTGATTTTAAAAAACTGCAAAGTTTAGAAGGTAACTGGAGTATGCAAACCAAAAGAGGTACCACTTATGAAAGCTGGGTAAAGATCAACGACAGTGTGCTGGCCGGGAAAAGTTACCGGCTTATCAATACAATGGATACGCTGTTATTAGAAGAAGTGCAATTGGTGAGAAAAGGCAGTACCATATTTTATATCCCTGTTGTACAGGGGCAGAATGACCTGTTACCGGTAAGTTTTAAATTGATCAGCACGGAAAAAGATGTTTTTGTTTTTGATAACCCGGAACATGATTTCCCCCAAAAGATCAACTATGAATTGCCTAAAAATGACAACCTACACGCCTGGATAGAAGGTATGGACAAGGGCAGTTACCGGAAATCAGATTTTTATTACAAAAAAGTAAAATAGCTTTTATAACCGCTTTACTAATTCTGATAAAGAAATTTCTTCTAAAACTTCCCGGTGGGAAACTTGTCCCGGTAAAGTCCATTTGATAAGGCGGATGCAACCATCTGCTATTTCAATACCGGTTATATCACCATCACTGTAACAGCAGCAGCCCGTATTAAAATAAGAAGGCTTCATTGTCATATAATCAATTGAAACTGCTGAAAATTCCTTTTCCCGTTTCTGTATTTCGGTTTTTAGTTCAGCTTGTTTACCTGTATCACCGGCTGCCCCGGCCTGCTGAAATTGTTTATATAACCTTTCCAGCAGAGTAAGAGAACCAAACACCGGCTGATGTGTATGCCCGGTGATCAGCAACATATTCTTCTGTAATGATGACCATTCATACATGATGCTGTTATGCAGTGATTTCTTTTCACCATCGTAGGCTGGTGTGTTGGGGTTGATACGCAGGTAGGCCTGCAAGGGTGCCCAGATCTTTGCCACAAAGAATTTACTGAACCAGTTGCCATCGCTTTGCGCATCGCCCTGGTGGCCATGTGTGCAAAAAATGTTCAGTTGATTGTTATTGATCGTAGTGCTGAGTACTACAGCCTCATATACTTTCAATTTTTCGCTGTAAATGGCTTTTAGCTGCCACCAGGCCAGGGGATCATTGTCCCAGTACAGGTCGTGGTTGCCAAAAATTTTGATGAACCGTTTTTGTTGCAGGAATTTTTTTTCAGCGCCGAGGTTCTGCCGGTTGAATTTTTTCACTTTCCCAAGGCTATTCTCCCACAGCTCTTCGCTGTCGCCGAGATTGATAAGTGTATACCCAGATTCAAAATAATAAGCAAGAGCCGCCAGGTAATTAGGTTCAGCCATTGCAAAATCATCAGCACCGTCCCTTGCACCTTTATGATGATCGGAGAAAATAATAAATCTTCCCTTGTGAAGATCAAAAGTAATAACCGGGCCTTTATCCCCTTCATTCGCCGTAATGCGATCCATTAATTTACCGAGGGATTCAAATATTTTTTGCTTTTCCGGCCGGGAAGAAAATTTGGCTGAAGCCCATAAAACAGGTTTCAGCAATATAGACCGGAGAAAGCGCCGCATAA
This sequence comes from Chitinophagales bacterium, assembly GCA_017303455.1. GTDB lineage: Bacteria > Bacteroidota > Bacteroidia > Chitinophagales > Chitinophagaceae > CADEDV01. The sequence goes on from JAFLBM010000025.1 coordinate 52,620, forward strand.
GAGACCTATTTTGCGGCTACCATACTGATCTCCACGTTCACAAATTTGGGTAAAGCCGACACTTCTACCGTTTCCCGGGCCGGGAAATCTCCTTCAAAGTATTGGCCGTAGATCTCATTCACTTCAGCAAATCGCTTCATATCGGTAAGAAAGATCGTGGTCTTTACCACGTTACTGAAGTTCATCCCGGCGTGCTGCAGGATCGCTTTCAGGTTGCGCATCACCTGGTGGGTTTCTTCCTGGAGGTCTTTGTTCCTCATTTCACCGGTTGGCGGGTGGATACATATTTGCCCGGAAATAAAAAGGAGGTTGCCGGTTTGCACTGCCTGGTTATAAGGCCCGATAGGTGCCGGGGCGTCCGGAGTGGTAATGGTCGTTTTGCTCATGGTAGTATTTTAAAAAAACAGAACAACGAATTTAGCTTTATACGCTTTCTTTGCAAAAAATAGTCTATGAAGCTGGTCGTGCTGGCCGATGATAGTTTAAAAGACGAGCTGCAGGCGCAGAGTTTACCCGCTGGTAGCCGGGTGGAATGGATCAGTGATCCTGCTTATTTCAGCCGGCACAGCGATGCAGATGCTTTTATTGACCTTTTATTTATTAATGAACCGGCAAGAATCGGCTTACTGAACAGCAATCCTTCTTTACCTGTTATCATCAATTATGTCACAGGCACGTTACAGGAACTGCCTTCACAGTTCATTCGTATCAACGGATGGGCCACATTTTTAAAACGGCCTGTTGTTGAAGCCTCGTGTAAGGATGAGTTGATAAAAAATAAAGTGTCAGCTATTTTTTCTGCCTTTGGCAAAACAACAAACTGGGTACCTGATATAGCCGGGTTCATTTCTGCAAGAGTAGTAGCGGCGATAATTAACGAAGCTTATTTTGCACTGGAAGAAGAAGTGAGTACAAAAGAGGATATGGATGTTGCGATGAAGTCAGGTACTAATTATCCTTATGGCCCGTTTGAATGGAGTGATAAGATCGGGCTTGAAAATATCCTGGCCCTTTTAACTGAACTGAATAAAGAACAGCCCCGCTACCAACCAGCACCGGGGCTGGTAAAAGAAGGAATTCATTGAATGGCACTGATCTTACATATCGACACTGCGCTAGAAACTGCTTCTGTGTGTTTGTCCGATGACGAAAACATAATCGCATTGGCCATCAATACGGATCAGAAAGATCATGCTTCCTGGTTGCACAACAGTATCCGGGAGATGATGATAAAGCATGACACTCCTTTAAACAGGCTACAAGCTATATCTGTCAGTATCGGACCCGGCTCTTACACAGGCCTGAGAGTTGGGCTTTCTGCAGCTAAGGGTTTTTGCTATGCCCTGAATATTCCATTGATAACTACCGGAACGTTGCAGATGATTGCCAACAGGGTAAGAAAAGAAGCAACAGACCTTATCTGCCCGCTGATTGATGCCAGAAGAATGGAAGTATATGCTGCCTTGTATGACAAACAAATGACAGAAATAGAGAAGCCTTCCGCATTGACCGTAGATGCAAATAGCTTTTCTGATCTTCTCACTAATCGAAAATTAATCTTCACCGGAAGCGGTAGCAAAAAACTGCAACAAATCCTCTCTCATGCTAATGCTTCTTTTATTGATAAAGTTGTTACAGCTGAACAGCTTGTTGTTTTTGCACATTTAAGTTACCGCAAACAACAATTTGCTGACCTTGCTTACACTGAACCCCTTTACATAAAAGATTTTTATTCCCCTGCCCGCAAGCCATTGGTATAAAATTCCGTCTTATTAACATTTTTATTACGGAAATCAAATCATGCGGAGTTAATTTCGCTACTTAAATTTAACAGGTACCGGCTATGACTAATTATTTGCTAACACTAAATGCTTCAACCGAAAACGGGAACTCTTTAAAAGTAGACCTGCTCAATGTAAAAAAAGCAGCGCTGATCTTAAGGGCTGTCAATCATAAATTACGACAGCAGATTTTAAAATTGATTGATGAGCAGGGTAAGATCACTGTGACAGAGATCTATGTGAAGCTAAGACTGGAACAATCTGTAGCCTCCCAGCATCTTGCTATCCTTAGAAAAGCAGGCTTTGTAAATACAGACAGGGAGGGCAAATTCATTTATTACTCCGTGAATGCCAACAGGCTGGAAGAGATGAACCAGTTCATTGATTCACTACTGAACTGATCAATATATCACTGATTGTCAACGGGAACCTTTGTGTTCCCGTTTTGTTTTTTATAAAGTATTTTTGCAAACAATCTGAATTTATGTTTATACAGCAATTATATACCGGCTGCCTCAGTGAAGCCGCTTATTATATTGAAAGTAATGGTGAAGCGGCGGTGATTGATCCCCTGAGGGATATTGATGAATACCTTCAATTAGCCAACTCAAGGAAAGCCAGTATCAAGTATATTTTTGAAACACATTTTCATGCCGATTTTGTAAGTGGCCATCTTGACCTGTCAACAGCTACCGGTGCTCCTATTGTTTATGGTCCGGGAACGGATACAAAATTTCCGGTACATGTGGCTAAAGACGGGGAGAAATTCAGTATTGGCAATCTCACCATTGAAGTGTTACACACTCCCGGTCACACCCTGGAATCAACCTGTTACCTGCTCAGGGATGAGCATGGAAAAGACCACTGTATTTTCACAGGTGATACATTGTTTGTTGGTGATGTTGGACGCCCCGACCTGGCGCAAAAAGGAGAAGAGATCACCATGAATGACCTTGCAGGTATGTTATACGACAGCATTCATGCAAAGCTTTTCCCGCTGGCTGATGATGTGATCGTATATCCTGCCCATGGGCCCGGCAGCTCTTGTGGCAAAAACCTGGGACCAAATACACAAAGCACAATAGGTGAAGAGAAGCAAACTAACTATGCGTTAAAAGCAGAAAGTAAACAAGCTTTTATTGATGCTGTTACAGATGGCATCACAGCACCTCCTCACTATTTTCCTATCAATGCCCTGATCAATAAAGAAGGATATGAAAGCCTTGATGCAGTTTTAAAACAAGGCCTGACGGCCTTATCAGTTGAAGAATTTAAAAACCTCATCACTGATGATACAATCATATTGGATACCCGCCGGGCGGATGAGTTTACGCTGGGATTTATTCCGGGCTCCATCAGTATTGGCTTAGAGGGACGTTTTGCAGAATGGGCAGGCAGCCTGCTGCCTTTTGATCTGCCCATCTTACTGGTCACCGATCCGGGTAAAGAGAAAGAAACTATTATAAGGATGGCGAGGGTTGGTTTCAGCAAAGTGCAAGGTTACCTGGAAGGAGGTTTTGAAGCCTGGAAAAAAGCAGATGAGTTCATTGATATGATTATTGATGTGGAAGCCGATGAACTGATGATGGATATTCCTTTTGATGACAGGCTGGTAGTGGTGGATGTACGGAAACCGGCAGAATATGCAGACGGACATTTAAAGAATGCTGTGAATATCCCGTTGACTGATCTGACCGATCCCGCCAGTATGGTAAACCTCGAAGAAGATCAGAATATCTATGTGCATTGCGCAGCAGGCTACAGAAGTGTTATCGCCTCCTCTATGCTGAAACGCCAGGGCATTCATAACCTGCGCAATATTGTTGGTGGCTGGGGAAAGATAAAGGAGCAGGAAAGAGCTGAGATCGTGAAAGAAACCAGTGTATTGAACTGATCTTAATGCACCTGTACCAGCCCGGTTTTGATCGCATACATCACCAGGCCCACCCGGGTCTTTACATCCAGCTTTTCGAACAATGCATCCCGGTAGCCATCAATTGTTCTTGGGCTGAGAAACATTTTATCAGCAATTTCTTTATAGGTCATTTCCGTACAGGCCAATTTCAAAAACTCTGTTTCTTTTTCATTCAGCTTGCTGAACGGATTTTTCTGTTGCTGCGGCTCATCCATATTATTAACAGCATGGATCAGTTTCCCGGTTACCATTTCTGAATAATAAAATCCTTTACTCATCACCGCATCAAGGGCTGTTTTAAATTCTTTGGGTGCTGTATCCTTCAGTAAATAGCCCTTGGCTCCATTCCGCAACATTTTTATAATCGAAGGTTCATTGTCATACATGGATAAAGCCAGTACTTTAATATCCGGGTGGTTTTGCTTCAGCCACAAAGCTGTTTCAAACCCATCCTTTACGGGCATATTAATATCCAGCAAGACCAGTTCCGGAAGGTTATTTGTATCGAGTGTATTAATTAAATCCTGCCCGTTATTAGCTTCAACCAAAACGGTATAGCCGTCAAACCCGTTGATCAGGCCGGCCAGGCCATTCCGCAATAAAATATGATCATCTGCTAAAGCAACTTTTACCATACCCGAATTTAATTTATTCAACCGGTAATTTAATATTTACAGTCGTGCCGCCGCCAATGGTACTGGCCATAGAGAAATCAGCACCGATCAGTTTGGCCCTGTTATGCATATTGCGGATACCCAGGCCAAAGACAGCATTGCCGTTCTCATTCAATAGTATCAAATCAACACCCTTACCATTATCGTTTATAGTGATCAGTAGTTCCTGCGGCTGGTAATCGGCTGTAACCATCAGTTGGTCAGCCCCTGCATGTTTAATAATATTATTCAGGCTTTCCTGCACAATGCGGAAAAGGATCAATTCCTTTTGCTTGTCCAGTTTTCGTTGTTGCCCTTCCACCCGGAGGTTTGTTTTTATCACACCTGTCTTACTGATCATTTCCAGTTCGTATTCAATGGAGCGGATCAACCCCATTTCGGCCACATAATCTGTATTCAGGCTCCGGGAAAGATCCCGGAGATCCTGGATGGCCTTACTGACCAATTGATGAGAAGACGCCACTTTTATATTACCTCCACTTTTCTCCTCGTCTTCTAAAGCCAGGTTTAGCTTGGCCAGGCTTAATGTCTGCCCGATATTATCATGAATTTCCTGGGAGATGGTTTTAAGGGTTTGTTCCTGGATTTCGAGTTGGGTGCGGAGTAGTTCATTGTTCAATTCAGAGATCCTTCTTCTACTCAACAGCTGGTTACGTTTAAACATTAAAAAGAATGTCAGGATGAAAATTCCCAGCACCAATAAGATTGCCGTGAATACATAAACTAGTATTTTAATTTCGTTTGCTTCCACTGAATAATATAATCGATCGCTATTAAAGAATAAAGTAAAATGCTTAACGATTTTGTAATAATAAATTGTTGCGTGGCAAATATAATTTGGTTTTTAACTAAAAAATTTACTACCCCGAGAATTGGCAATACTCCTAAGAAATAGAAAAAAAAAGCTGTTGACACCCAAAAAAACATAGACTGAAACGGGTTGCTATCTCTCTCATGTAATAAAAAAAAGAAATGCATCAGGCAAAGTATAATAATAAATACACCACCTAATAGCAGGTATGTTATATGCAGTTTAGAGAATCCGTCATATAGACTGAGATTAACTAAAAGCATGACCACACTAATAACATAAAACCCATAAATAAAGTTTCGCAGTTTTTTTTGAGTATTAAATACTTTTTGAAAAATGAAGCCAAGAAAAGGAAACCGAAAATAATAGTAGAAGTTATAATACACATACGTACTAATGCCCTCCTTCTTCAGTAAATAACAGATTACCTCATTACAAAAAGTAACTGCTAAAAAAAAACTAAGTAGCTTATACGCAATATGGCTTGCCTTCTTTGTAAAAACTATACTTACAATAAAGGAGAATCCGATAAAAGCTATATAAATATAATCAAGCAATATTTTATACTTATTATTTAAACATAATTCGGGTCCAGCAGGCTGCCATTTTCATCGTAGTTAGGAGGAGGGCAAAGTTGCCCATCATCAAATTCGCCAAGGATACCAGCTGCTTCTTCATAACCGGGCAATGCATCTTTTTTTTCCAATATATCATTATGCTTAAGCCCAGTTGCCCTCGTTTGAACCAAAATCAGTGTGAGTTTTCCTTTGCGATTTATATCTGGCTGCACTACTGTACTTTCATAGGCCCCAATATAAATTCTTAGCCCACTTACATCTAATGTAGGATCAATTGGGGCAACCATATTCAGAGCTTGTAATATAGTTTCCTTTGAAAACCATACTGACTGTGTATCTGCGCTTTTGAGGGGTCTGCCCAATTTTTGATCACGATAATTCTTAACCAATTGTCTAGCATAACTAGTAGGTATTTTCCGGCCTGCCATAAAAAAGATTTAGGTGAAAGAATAAATTAAAATACCACCCAAATCTCACACCTCCAAGCTTCTCCCAAAAGCGTCATCTAACCGGAAAAAAGCGGGGAAAACACGGTATTTATTTCCGTCATTCACTCATCTGTATTCCCGGAGTATAAGAATAGCTTTACCAGGTCCGGAGCTTTTAACCATTAAACCTGCCAACCAAAAGGGCCGACCCTCCCCGGATCAGCCCTTTTCTTATGTATAAACAGGTCCATATTTTTCTTTCCAGTCATACTTCCAGCGGCGGTGGCTCCATAAATAATTGGCCGGATCGCGGTTGATAATCTTCTCCACTTCATTTTTATACTTCACAGTCAGTTGTTGAGGAGTATAATCAGACCCATTTTCCGCCAGCAGGGTGGTTGTGAAATGATAATAGCCCCTTTTAACCTTTTGAAAACCCACATAAACTACTGCCGTATTATACTTCACAGCCCCTTTGGCAGGGCCCGTTACAAACGGGGCCGGTTTCCCCATGAAATTCACCCAAAAAGCATTGGAAGGATTGCCTGGGTTCTGGTCTGCCGCTAAGGCAAGCACATGTTGCCCGGCAAAAACCTGGTGCATTTTGTTCTTAAAATCGGGTGCCGGGATCATGATAGTACCATATCTCCGTCTAAAATCGAAAAATATCTTGTCGAGTGCTTTGTTGGCAATCGGCATATAGACACCTACAAAAGGTATCTTCAGGTTCATGGCATACAATAAATTGGCAAACTCCCAGTTAAACTGGTGAGCAGCCATAATATGCACATTCCTTCCTTTATCAATCATCGCATTGATGATCTCGTATTCCCCGGTACTTCTTCGCTGTATCTCTTTCTTCGAAATGGAAATAAATTTGATCGTCTCAATAAAAGTATCGATGAAATTGTGATAAAAATCTTTAGCGATGCGCATCCTTTCTTTTCCGGTCTTATCGGGGAAAGCAATTAGCAGGTTGTTCATCACCACATCGCGGCGGTATTTGATGATATAGAATACCAATCCATAAATACCATCGCCAAAGAAATACAATAGCCGTAAAGGCAATAAAGAAACCAGGTACAAAAAACCGTAAATAATATAATACATGATGCGCAAAGATAACCAACTACAACACTATATTTTGTACCAGTTCGCTCTGACCCGGGTAATCGGTATTGTAATGCAGGCCACGGCTTTCTTTACGGAATGCGGCTCCCTTAACAATCAGGTATCCTACTGTAATCATATTACGCAACTCCATCAACTGGGTGGATAATGAAGTGCTTTGGTATAATTGCTCTGTTTCTTCCCACAACAGGTCTAACCGGCGCATAGCCCTTTGCAGACGTACATCATTACGAACAATACCGACATAATCACTCATCACCTGTTGCAGTTCTTTCAAACTTTGGGTGATCAGGATCATTTCCTTTGGCTCAGCCGTACCACGGGCATTCCAGTCAGGGATATTTTCTTTGATCTCTACAGACCTGACTTTCTCCTTGACATCAATAAAACAACGGTGGGCAAACACCATCGCTTCCAGGAGCGAATTACTGGCCAGCCGGTTGGCACCATGCAAGCCCGTACTGGAGCATTCTCCACAGGCATACAAATTTTTAACCGAGCTCCGGCCCCACTCATCTGTTTTAATTCCCCCGCAACTATAATGCGCCGCCGGTGCCACGGGTATCATATGCTTCGCAATATCAATTCCGATGGATAGACACTTTTCATAAATATTGGGGAAATGTTCAATGAATTTTTCTTTACTGAAATGACGGCAGTCTAACCATACATGCTCCGTACCCGTTTTCTTCATTTCACTATCGATCGCTCTTGCCACAATATCCCTGGGTGCCAGATCTTTTCTCGGATCATATTTTTCCATGAACGCTTCTCCATTCTTATTCCGTAAAATACCACCGTCACCCCGCACCGCTTCTGTGATCAGGAAAGCCTGCCCCTTCAGTCCCGGCTCATATAAAGCAGTTGGATGAAACTGTATGAACTCCATATTTTCAATCCGGCCTTTGGCACGGTAGACCATGGCTACTCCATCACCAGTTGCAATAGAAGGGTTGGTAGTGGTTCGGTACACCTGCCCGTTGCCACCCGTTGCAAGCAATGTAATTTTCGCCAGGATCTTTTCAATACGGTTGGTTTCCAGGTTCAGCACATACACACCATAACATTCAATATCGGGTGTTGATTTAGTGATCAGGTAGCCCAGGTGATGCTGGGTGATGATATCAATAACAAAACAATGCTTGATGAATTCGATATTTTTTTGTGCAGCCACCGCATCTATCAATGCTCTTTCCATTTCCTTTCCCGTTACATCCTTATGATGCAGGATGCGGTATTCAGAGTGACCTCCTTCTTTTCCTAATTTATAATCACCATCTTTTTCTTTATCAAATTGTGCACCCCATTCTATGATCTCATTCACCCTTTCCGGCCCTTCCTTAACAACTATTTCCACCACTTTTTCATTACACAATCCATCGCCGGCGATGAGTGTGTCTTCAATATGCTTTTCAAAACTGTCATT
>JAFLBM010000026.1 GCA_017303455.1 Chitinophagales bacterium
GCATCGTTCACCACACTGCTCCTTAAAGCAACGCAGCATGCAACCGGTTTGATGGTGAAGGTTGCTCTGCTTCTCCCATCGAGAGACCCGCTCTCATCACAATGGCAGCTTCGCTGGACACACACAAGAGGTTTGACGTTATGGCGGCTTTAAGAATATGTCCTGATCGATATAACGCTGATCAGCGACATATCCAACTGACGAATAAAGCCCAGCTGTAGAATATATTTTCATCTTCCTTATCTTTACTCAACAACATATCCTGGCTGACGTAACACGGAATATCGCCACAACGCCAAGCCCTAACATTGTATGATATTTTATTATGCCTCAGTATCATCATGAAAAATTTATTCCGATTGACTCCAACTTAACAGTATGGAGATACATTAATCTTAAAAAATTTAAGTCCCTTCTTAAAGAAAAATCGTTCTTCTTTTGTCGAGCAGACAAATTCGCTGATCCATTCGAAGGATCAATTCCAAAAAAGGAAGCGGAACATCGGCTTGAGGAAGCCAAACGAAATGCATCACACCCGACTACTTTTGAGTTAGAGAAGAGAGCCCAATTAAGTATTGAACCTATCAAGATACTTCATCGAAACATAAAAAGGTCTTTTATCATTAACTGCTGGCATATAAATATGAATGAGTCAGACGCTATGTGGAAATTATATTTAAAAACAAATAAAGGAGTTGCAATTCAGAGCACAACAAACAGGCTTAGCAAAGTAATTAATAACGCTACTGAGGAGATAATTATAAGTAAAGTAAGGTATTTAAACTACGACACAGACATTTGGTTTGACCCAGTCGAGTATCCGCACAAAAATTACAATCTCTTCACGCCTTTAATTCATAAAAGAAAAGAATTCCAACATGAAACTGAGTTAAGACTTTTACATCGCATAGAGGAAGCTATTGACGAAGACACATATTGGGACAAACAACCAAACTTGATTGGCAAGTCAATTAAATTAGATATCAGTCAACTAATAGAAAAAATATATTTGCCGCCAACTGCAGATAGTAGTTTTGAAAATCACTTAAAAGGAATTATAAGTAAATATGGGTATAATTTTGAATTGTGTCGCTCTAAATTATCGTTTGAACCTACTTACTAAAACATTGTACAACATGAACTGTGTAAAAATCAAGGCATTAAAATAAGTAATTATTTAAACAGCACCCCTTAAAATGAAAATTCATACAACCAACTACATAAACACTTTTATAGAAATTGCTGAAGATTGCATGGCGGCCAAAGCAGAAGTACCGCCAGTAAAAGGAGACGCCAGGACGGTTGCGAATATGCAATTTGATATGATAAGCAAGCACCCTTACAAATTCACTTCAGATGATGTTTTGTTCCAGGTATTTGCCGACCGTAATGACTTGACAAAAAACGAATACCCAACGGCAAGAGAACAATTCTTTTCCAAAGGGCAGCCCTGTTTCCGGGCTTCACCGCTGACAAAACGATATGGATGGGGCGTTCATAGTGACAAGGACGGAAAAATTGCCATCTTTGCTGTTGAAAGTGCAGCGTATAAAAAAATGGCCAAAGACAAAACACTGAAAATTGTCAAAGCTATGAGATCGGCTAAATAAAAGTTTATACCATTGCTGCTACTCAACTCTGAATAAAATATGCGCAAAAAATTAATGATCACTGCTGCAATAATCATTCTGCTTACCGCAGTTACCTATATACTCTGGCAGGTGTATGATTTTTCCGCTGATTATAACTATGCCTCTGCTAAAATGGATATTGCCAGCGGAGATGTTAAGATAATTAACACCGGCATTCATAAAATTTCATCAAAAGATAAGGAAATTGAATTAGTGGCAGCCCGTTACGGATTTAGAAATATCTATGTCGAAAAATTTACAGCAAAGCAGACGGAAAAGGGAATCAGGAATTATAACGACCTGGTCAGTGGCTATTTGATGATGCGCAACGGGGCTGACTGGAAAACCAGGTACCAGAGAGAAATTGACTCTTTGTATAAAGCAGCTGAAACCGGCGGCAAGTAAGTAACCCTATTTGCAGGCGAGCCTGCTGCAACCGACCTGCCGTTTGATGAAAAATAACTAACGACGACGAGTCCCTTGCGGAGACTCGGCTAAGAAAAAAAGCCAGCCGAATAAGGTTGCATTTTACACATACTGCCAAAAAACCGGCCATTGTTGAAGTGGAATAGTATTAACCACTAAGTTTTATCATTACCCGGTAACATTTCATCCACCCGGATCGTCTATACCTCTGCTCCATTTCCCTCCCATCCTTTTCAAACCGGGAACAAGAGAGGAAATAGTAGCTTAGCAGTATCGCTGCAATAACCAACCGCATGAAACCAATTGCTGTAGCCAAACAACGTATTGACCTCGTGGATATGCTCCGGGGCTTTTCCTTGCTGGGTATTATCCTGGCCCATTTTTGCAACCAGTATTATGCCGGTGCAGAGCCTCCGGGTCATGAACATTTTAATATACAGAACGGGCTTGACCAGGGCTTACAGCTGTTCCATGATATTTTCATCTTTGGCAAATTCTATACGATCTTTTCATTCCTGTTCGGGTTAAGCTTTGCGATCCAGTTACTGAATGCAAAGGCGAAAGGACAGCCATTCATTGGACGCTTTGCCTGGAGGCTGGTCTTATTATTTGCGATCGGTTTCCTGCACCAGTTGTTCTACCGTGGAGACATCCTTACTATTTATGCCGTACTGGGCTTTATATTGCTGTTGTTTTATAAAGCCGGCAATAAAGTATTGCTGATCGTTTCATTTTTCTTTCTATTCAACGGCCCGGGCATTATACTGCGGACCATTGAGTTTGTAAGAATAAGTAACCAGCCTGCACAAACACAAAGCCTGCAATCTGCTGCCAGCGATACCACTCACAACAGGATGCAGGATGAAGCCACCGTGTATTACAAACTCGTGAAGCAGGGTAACTACAAGCAAATTGCCCGCCTGAATATCAGCAATGAATTCCAGGCAAAACTCGATTTCCAGGTTTTTTCGGGTCGGCTGTTTGTTACCCTTGGCCTTTTTTTGCTGGGGTTATACATGGGCCGGAATAAAATATTTGAAAATCTCCCACAGTATAAAAAGAAAATAAAAAAATGGTTCTGGATTTCATTGGCCGTTTCCATTTTTGCTTTAGTGATCTACGGGGTCTTTGGTGAAAGCCTGTTTCTTTCCTTCAATATTTACAGCTTACTGGCTTCTGTCTTAATTGATATCCATTATATCAGTTTCAGTATGGTCTATGCCGGTGGATTCCTGTTGCTGGCACAACGGGTAAAAGCAGGGAATTTCCTCGCCGGTCTTGCCCCATTAGGCAGGATGGGATTGACGACTTACCTGGTTCAAACTATTTTCGGCTTACTGCTATTCTATGGTTATGGTTTTAACCAGCTGGGAGAAATAGGCAATAGTTTCAGCTTTGCTGCCGGGATCATTTTCTTCATCCTGCAGGTCTATATCTGCAAATGGTGGATGAAAAACTATCATTACGGGCCTTTTGAATGGATCTGGCGTTCCCTTACCTATTTTAAAGTGCAGCCCTGGCGGAAAAAACTAAATCCCGGGGGTTGACAAATATCACATTCCAATCAGGCATCCTTCTGTACTTTTGAAAAAACAGGAATATGAAAAATCTGAACGCAATAGGATTAGACAGTAAAAAATCTGCTTTACTGGCCGGGCAACTCAACGAGCTGTTGGCTAACTACTCTATCTTCTATCAAAATGTAAGAGGATATCACTGGAATATCAAAGGCGAGAAATTCTTTGAGCTGCATTTGAAGTTTGAAGAGTTGTATAATGATCTGTTACTAAAAATAGATGAAGTGGCGGAACGTATACTCACCCTGGGACATTCGCCCAATCACAAGTATTCTGATTATAAAAAAGTATCGGCGATTGCCGAAAGCACACAGGTATCGGATGGCCTGAAAGCCGTGGCCGATATCCTGAATTCATTCAAAGTGATCATTGGTATCCAGCGCAACCTTTTATCGTTATCGGCAGAAACTAATGATGAAGGTACCAATGCCCTGATGAGCGATTATATCCGGGCACAGGAAAAATTGGTGTGGATGTATTCGGCATTCTTGAAAAAATGACCTGGGGCTGAATCATTATTTTTAATCAGTACCTAAGATCATTATCACGGAATTTTAACAGGAATCATTCTGACATCCGGGAAGCAGTCTTTATTTTTAAGTATGAGAAAAATCCCTGTATTCCTGGTATTGTTGGGTTTGATCACCGCCTGTAACAATGAGGCGGTTCGGGAAGACACTACAGATACATTAGCCACAGAAGAAGTAATCCTCTCACCCGAAGAAAGACTGATCTGGAACACCGTGTATGACAGCCTGGGTGGCAATTATGTGTTGAAACAGCAGCGGCAGGTTCATACAGACAGTCTTACCGCACCGGAACTGATTGCCGGCATCAATGCCGCCTGGGAAAATGTCAGGCTGGAGTTGATAAAGATATCTAACGACACAATTTATACTGCTATTCCCAACAGTGAATTCCTGACCCAGCGAATGGGCAGTGCCGGTGCTGCAGAATATATGGCCACCAGCACTTATAATCTTACTGAATTAAAAAATATCAGGTTTGTGAATTACAGCTTTAAAGGAGGTGATCATGCTGCACCCGGTACTTTCCGGCGGGAAGATTTCAGGAATTTCCAACAGCAGTAGCTTTTCATTGCTGCTGGTACACCCTTACATAATCCACTTCCATCCGTTGCGGCAAGATGGAATCATTGATCCCTTTTTGCCCGCCCCAGGTGCCGCCAAAAGCTACATTGAGCAGTAAGTACATCTTGTTATCAAAAGGCCAGGCATCATATCCGCTTCGTTCATTGGGAAACCGGAAATAAATAGTTCCATCCACTGATACTTTCACACTGTCTTTATCCCATTCGGTACCATACACATGAAATTGTTCCGAACAATCCGGGATATGCACCGTATCCGTTTTTTGGGTGCCGATACTATGGTAATATTTTTTGCAGTGCACAGAACCGTGAATATATCCGGGGTTAAAACCCACATGCTCCATGATATCGATCTCACCATCATCGGGCCATACCAACGGCGTGGTGGCTCCCAGCATCCAGATTGCCGGCCAGGTACCCAGGCCGGATGGCAGTTTGGCCCGCACTTCTATTTTTCCATATTGCCATTCGGCTTTTCCTTTGGTGACCAACCGGGCGGAAGTATACTTCATTCCTTCCCAATTTTCTTTCCTTGCTTCGATGATCAAATTACCTCCTTCCACCCTTGCATTCTCCTGGCGGTTGGCTGTATAGTATTGCAATTCCTGGTTGCCCCAGCCATGACCACCCACATCATAATTCCATTTGCTGCTGTCGGGTAATCCGGGATCATTGAATTCATCACTCCATACCAGTTTGTATTTTTCCTCCGTGATTTTGGTGTTTGACTGGCAGGCCAGCAACCCGCTGCTGATGCTTACAAAAAGAAATAGCTTTTTCATGCCCTGAATTTCGGACAAAATCACATTCCCAATGTTTATTTTTGATAAAAGACCGTTGCATGATCTCTTACAATCCCAAAGACTGGTTCACATTCATTTTTCGATTTCATAAAGCAGATACTTTCCGTCAACTTGGTAAGCTGATCATTGGCATCTGCATCTATTCGGCTATCGTGGCTTACCTGGAACTGGAATACTGGAAACTGTCTTCCAACAGCTATGTCAGGAATATTCCTTTGATGCATTCCCTGCTGGGTTTTGCTATTTCCATGCTGCTTGTCTTTCGAACCAATACCGCTTACGACCGCTGGTGGGAAGGACGCAAACTCTGGGGTTCGCTGGTGAACAACAGCCGCAACCTGGCGCTGAAACTGGCCGCTATTTTACCGGCAGAAGAAAAAAGCCAGCGTTCTTTTTTCCGGAAGATCATACCGGCCTATGCATTTGCACTGCATAATCACCTTCATCGTGAAAAGACCCGGATCGAATTGTTTGAAGATGAAGAACACAAACATGTCTTCAGCAGCATTGATACCGAAAAGCATATTCCCAACCAGGTCGCTTTGCTGATGTATAAACATATCCAGCAATTATATGCGGCCAATAAAATTTCCGGCGAGCAGTTACTCTACCTGAATACAGAGCTGCAATCCTTCACTGATATCTGTGGTGCCTGTGAACGGATCAAGAACACCCCGATCCCTTTTTCCTATAGTGTATTCATCAAGAAATTCATTTTCTTTTATATCATGACACTTCCGTTTGGTTATGTTTTTCAACTGGGCTTTTATGTAGTTCCGGTGGTAGCTTTTGTTTTTTATGTACTGGCCAGCCTGGAACTGATCGCAGAAGAAATTGAAGATCCTTTTGGCGGCGATGAGAATGATGTGCCTACTGATAAACTGGCGCAAAATATTCACCGGCATGTGGCCGAGATCATTTAATTTTCCAAAAACCAGCATCCAGAGCAACTTTGGTTAAACTTTTGCCGTTAATAGGTTATCAGAAAATCCTTTACCAATCAACGAAAACATGAAAAAAGCACTGGTTATTCTAAGTCTGACAACAGCAGCATTTCTTATTAATGCCTGCAGCAAGGATAATGGCGGCAGTAACAACCCGCCGCTTGATTGCGCCACGGTAACCAATAAAGCATGGGCTGCCGATGTTAATCCTATTATACAGGCTACCTGTAACTCAGCCGGCTGTCATGATGTGGCAAGCATCAACGGCCCCGGTCCGCTGACCAATTATGCACAGGTCTTTAGTGCCCGGGCCACGATCAGGACCAATGTGGCTTCCGGAAACATGCCCCGTAATACCACATTAACCACGGCTCAAAAAAATGCCATCCTTTGCTGGATCGATAGCGGTGCCCCCAATAACTGATCGCTCCTGATGCATTGTCTTCCATGTATTTAGCCACGGGTAGCTGACCAGTATTAGTAACCTTACAATCCCTATATTTGTGCTCTAACTATAAAGGTTATGGCCAAAAAAATTGAAGATTTTGATGCGAACCTGGCGGGTGAGGAAGGAAAAACGGAAGAAAATAAGACCAGCTGGTTCAAGCGTATCAAGAAAGGAATTAATACCAAGACCTCTGAAAAGAAAGAAACCCCGGAAGGACTCTGGACCAAATGCCCCGAGTGCAATTATATCTGCACGGTCACTGAATTGAGAGAGCACCTGTTCGTTTGTCCCAAATGCAGCTATCACCACCGTATCAACAGCCAGGAGTATTTTGAACTCCTGTATGATAATGGCGAATTCACCGAGCTGTTTGAAAATATCCGCAGTAAGGATTTCCTGGAATTTACCGACCTGAAACCTTACAAGAAAAGGCTCGAAGATATCTGGAGCAAAACCGACCTGAAAGATTCCATGCGGGTAGCAACAGGAACCATACACGGACACGGTATTGTGATCGCCTGTATGGATTTTGAATTTATTGGCGGTTCCCTGGGCAGTGTGATGGGAGAGAAATTTTCCCGGGCCGTTGATTATTGCATACAGCATAACCAGGCCTATATGGTGATCAGTAAAAGCGGTGGAGCCCGGATGATGGAAAGTGCTTTTTCACTAATGCAGTTAGCCAAGACCAGCGGCAAACTTTCACAATTAAGTGATGCCAAACTTCCCTATATCTCTTTGCTCACTGACCCTACTTTTGGAGGTATTTCCGCTTCCTTTGGTATGCTGGGTGATCTGAATATAGCCGAGCCTGGAGCTCTCATCGGTTTTGCCGGCCCGAGGGTTATTAAAGAAACAATTAAAAAGGACCTGCCGGAAGGATTCCAGCGCAGTGAATTTCTCCTGGAACATGGCTTCCTTGATTTTATTGTTGCCCGAAAAGACCTGAAAGATAAACTGGGTGTGGTACTTGGGCATTTCAAAAGTTAAGCATATATCAAAAATCAGTTAGTAAGAGGTATTTTTGCCTGCCTGCCGGTAGGCAAGCCTCTTACTTTTTTGTGCATGAACGAGATAAAGAACAGATCAGCTTATTACGAATACTTCATCGATGCCAAATACGATGCCGGCATGGTATTGCTGGGCACCGAAGTAAAATCGCTGCGGGAAGGAAAAGCCAGTTTCAACGACAGCTTCTGCATCATCCACCAGGGTGAAGTGTGGCTGAAAAGCCTGCATATCGCCCAATATTCACACGGCACGGTAAATAATCATGACCCGTTAAGGGACAGGAAACTGCTGTTGCAAAAAAGAGAGATCCGGAAAATGGAAGGAAAGCTGAAAGAGAAAGGTTATACCATTATTCCGCTCCGCATCTTTTTAAACGATAAGGGCATGATGAAGATCGAGATCGGCCTGGGCAAAGGAAAAAAACTCTATGATAAACGGGAAAGTATCAGGCAGAAAGACGTGGACCGGGAGATGAAACGGTACATTAAATAACCGGTTACAATTTTCTTTTATTAGGGAATGATTTTTGCCGATCTTAGAACTTCATGAAGAAACTCATCCTCTCTTTATTACTTTTTATAGCCCTGTCTTCCTCCGGGCAAACTGTTTTTGGCTATTGGTATGGCTTTGCCAATGTCAAGACTACCAGTTCAGCTAACAATTACCTCGTGGAGCTTATCCTTCAACCGGAGAAGAACTATGTAAAAGGGGTACTCAATTATTATTTCAAGAATACGTTTCGCAGCCTGCAGGTAAAGGGCAATTATAATGCAACCAGCCGCCAGCTTAATCTCTATGATGTGCCGGTTACTTACTATGGCTCCAGGGCCAATATGGAAGTGGATTGCATGATGAATTTAAGAGCCACGCTGAGAGTAGCCAAAGCAGGTTCTAATCTATCGGGCGGCTTTGTGAGTTTGCCGGAATACCGGCTGATGTGTGCCGATATCAATTTTAACCTGGAACTGAATGCTGATGCCAGCAAACAGGATTCCGTTTTAAAAGCACTTCGGGAATATAAAGAAAGCTACCAGGTATGGAAACCATCTGCCTTTGATACACTGGTTCCCGAAACCATTATACAGCGAAAAGTAGTGAACTACGTGGTGGAAAGAGAATTTACCGAACGGGAAAATGTGGTGGCAGAGGAAATTGAAGTGGAGTCGGATTCTTTAAAAGTGGATTTCTATGATAACGGTGAAGTGGACGGGGATTCAATTTCAGTTTTCTTCAATAAACAACTGATGGCTTTCAACCGGAAACTCAGTACCCGGGCTGTTCATTTTGATATTGTATTAGATTCAGCCAAACAGGTTAACGAACTTTCGATGTTCGCCGACAATCTCGGCGCCATTCCTCCCAATACTGCCCTGATGATGATCAGCGATGGAAAGAACCGTTTTGAAGTGCGTTTATCCAGCAACCTGGAGAAGAATGGGACAATCCGGATAAAAAAGAAAAAACCCGGTAAGTAATATGGCTCAGAAGGAGAACTCCCTGATCCACTTATTATTCAGCAGGTAATGATGTACTGTTTTTAGCTTTTCTTCTCCCAGTATTAACTCAGCAGCTATTTCCAGCGCATTCTCTTTAAGGGTAATCTTTTTTTCCTCTGCTAATAAACCAAGTTTACGCAGCCCGTCCAGTATGATTTCCTTTTGCGCTACATCGTCTTTATTTATGACCAATACTAACTGCCGTGTCAGTTTCTTGGTGTTAAATAATTTATTGATGAAGGGGGTGATGAAGATAATAATAAGCGAGGCCGCCATAAAAGTAGTGGCCAGGAAAAATTCACCAAACCCAATGGCGAGCCCTACTGCGGCGGACAGCCAGATAATGCCTGCAGTGGTTAACCCTGAAATTGAAAATCCTTCTTTGAAAATAGCACCGGCACCAATAAAGCCTACTCCACTTACCACATAGGCTGCGATCGTTGTAGGATTATTACCTCCTACCTTATAGGAAAGAATACCAAATAAAGTAGCGCCAAGACAAATGATAGTGATCGTTTTGAGACCGGCTACCTTATCCTTCATTTCCCGTTCAAGGCCAAGGATAACACCTGCCGCAACAGCCAACAGGGCTTTGTACACATCTAATATTTCCCAATGGTCCGTCATGATCATTAATTACTAAAACAACTCCGGCTGGTTATCCTCCGCTTTCGGTTTCACCCATTCCATTTCCACACTCTTGCTGTAATCCACCAGTTTGGCACCAACAGCTTTCCAGCCCATCACTTCCACCATCTTCGCAATCTTGAATTTAGCTTTTCTTATTTGTTCTCCCCTGCCCTGTTGCACAGCAAGTATCGGTTCTTCATCGGTGGTTACCGCTTCCACATAATTATTATTCCCTTCCTTGATGAATAAGAACTTCGACTTGAGTGTGGTCGTTTCAATTTTGAACCGTTTCACGATATACTGCTTCTTCTCATTGTCAACGTACACCGCCGTAATGATTTTCTCGGGATAGAATTTCCCGATATGCAATACTTTCTCGGCATCAAATTTCTGTGTCATCTCCTGGTCAGTGATCTCGTAATTACCATCGGTGTAGATCACCAGCACTTTATCTTCCGGTTCAAAGCTGCCCAGGTAAATACCTTTTTCTTCAGCACTCAGCCGACCGAACTTCTCATCAAACCAGAGCTTACGTCCACTGAGGGTAGCTTTACCCGCTTCTTTAAATTTCACGGATTTGATCGGGTACTTCGTCACCTGGTTACCCATGCTGCTTCTGCCTTTGATATCCAGTTCTTCAAAATAAAAATCAAACTCTTTGATACGAGCTGAGGATGCGGGGCTTAATACCACTTTCACCACTTCTGCTTCACCATTGGCATTGGCGGTGAAATAATGCACTTTGGATTTCTCATGCCCCTTGGTCAGATCGTACTCTTTATCACGGGTTACCCCGGTCACATTAAAACGTTTGGCGTAACTTATCCCGGTAGCACCATCCGCATAGATCATATTGTAGGTGGTGCGTTCATCATTTTTCTGGAAAACGGCCGCATACAATATGTCCTTCCCGATAAATGTTTTATCAGACACTTTCACCACTTTCATGATACCCCGCTTGGCAAACACGATGATATCATCCAGGTCGGAACATTCAAACAATAACTCATCTTTCTTCAATCCTGTTCCGATAAAGCCTTCTTCCCGGTTCACATACAATTTCGCATTCGCAATCGCCACGTTCTTAGCTTCGATCACTTCAAACTGTTTGATCTCTGTTTTCCTTTCTCTTCCCTTGCCATATTTCTTCAGCAGGTTCTCGTAATACGCAACGGCATAATCCACCAGGTTACTCAGATCCGTTTTCACCTGTTTGATATCGGCTTCCAGCCCTTTGATCTGTGCATTCAGTTCATCAATATCCAACTTGTAGATACGACGTACCGGTTTCTCCGTCAGCTTCACAATATCTTCCCGGCTGATATCTCTTTTCAGTTGTTTTTTGAACGGCGTAAACGCTTTATCAATTGCTTCCAGTACCTTATCCCAGGTTTCATGCTTCTTTTCGAGTTCCTTGTATATTTTTTCTTCAAAGAATATTTTCTCTAAGGATGTATAATGCCATTTCTCCTGCAACTCACCCAGTTTGATCTTTAGTTCCTGCTCCAGCAGGTCCTTTGTTTTATCCGTGGAAAGTTTCAGCAATTCCTGTACGCCGAGGAACTGGGGCTTCATATCCACGATCACACAAGCGTTGGGCGAAATAGACACTTCGCAATCAGTGAATTTGTATAAGGCATCAATAGTGATATCCGGCGATATTCCCGGTGCCAGGTCAACCTGAATTTCCACCAGCGCTGCCGTATTATCCGTTACTTTTTTGATCTTGATCTTTCCCTGGTCATTCGCTTTCACAATGGATTCCATCAGTTGCGTGGTGGTCACACCATAAGGAACACTTTTGATCGCCAGTGTTTTCTTATCCACTTCTTCAATATGTGCCCTCACTTTCACTTTACCACCTCTTTTGCCCTGGTTATAATCAGCCACATCGATCATTCCACCCGTCAGGAAATCGGGGTAGAGTTCAAAACGTTTGCCTCTCAAATATTTTATCGCCGCTTCGATCAGTTCACAAAAATTATGCGGAAGAATTTTGGTTGACAAACCCACCGCAATACCATCAGCTCCCTGTGCCAGCAGCAAGGGAAATTTCATCGGTAAGGTAACCGGTTCATTCTTACGCCCATCATAGCTCAATTGCCATTGGGTGGTCTTGGCATTAAAAGCAACTTCTAACGCAAACTTGCTGAGCCTTGCTTCAATATAACGGGCGGCAGCGGCATCATCACCGGTCCGCACATCGCCCCAGTTACCCTGCGTATCGATCAGCAGGTCTTTCTGTCCCATGTTCACCAGCGCATCACCGATACTGGCATCACCATGCGGGTGGTACTGCATGGCCTGCCCGATGATATTAGCGACTTTATTGTACCGTCCGTCATCCATTTCTTTCATGGCATGAAGGATGCGGCGTTGCACCGGTTTCAATCCGTCTTCAATAGCAGGGACTGCTCTTTCCAATATAACATAGGAGGCATAGTCCAGGAACCATGTCTTATACTGGCCATGCAACCCGCTGTCGTTATTCTGAACGTCTGTCAATTTATTTTTTGCTGCACTCATTGTTGATGATCGTAAAATTCAAATAAATATTTTTCTTCGAAGCTAATTTCATGTTCTTTCAGAAAATCGAGATACTCTTGCCGGAATGTTTTCTTTTTATGATGCTCCGGCTGATTCAAGATGTACTCCACCACGTTTCCTGCCTGCGACTTGTGATACGAGAACACACCAAAACCGGTCTGCCAGCTAAACTCACTATTCACCCATTTTTTTGCTTTGATAAATGAAGATGAATTGGCCTTTATATCTCTGACAAGATCGGAAATAGCGATTCCCGGCCTGACACTTAACAAAAGATGAACATGATCCGGCATACAATAAATTGCATAAAGTTTCTGTTGTTTCCCGGAAATAATCCCACTCATATATTTCTGCAGCTCTTCCCTGAATGGTTCCCGGATATAACACTGCCTGCCTTTTACCGCAAATACCACCTGGACATAAATTTGTGAATATGTATTGGACATTGTTTTCTTTTACATGTCGCCCCTTCGGGGCTTTACACAAATATTAAATTGTATCTACTGGCATTTCGCTCCTCCGGAGCTGGTATCCCGCTATCGCTTTCAATAAACCTGGTAAATTCATCATTTTTACAAATACCTACTGCACCATTCTTTCCTGATGAAGCCCCGGCGGGGTGGCTTATCAATTATATTTTACTCTGGCTTTCCGATCCATCGGAGCTACAATCCTCCTTTTAATTTTACTTCATCACTTTTATAAAAACTCAAGACCCCAACCCTTCCCTGACAAAGCCCCGGCGGGGCGGTTTATCAGTAGTAAAGCAAATAATTTGAACCCCGGTGAGCCCCGGAGGGGCGGCATGTTCTACTAACCATCTATTGTCTTATTTCTTTCCTATCAATCCTAAATGTGTGAACTTAAATCCTTCTCTTAGTTTTAACCCGTAGCCCATCATCCTGTCCATGGAAGCATGACCAAACAGAACAATACCCGCCAACTGCAATAACTCATTGGGCAATATAAAACCAGTTATGAAAACCAGGATGGCCAGTCCTTTATGATGAAATACATTATAAACAATGGCTCCAACCGTATTGCCTGCGGCATAGCCGATCATACTAATATCAGGTCCCAGGAACAAAATAAGATACCACCACCAATCCACTTTGAATAGTGTAAGGGCATAAATGGCCAGCCCGAACATGAAAGCTTCTTCCAGTTTGATGATATTCTTCATGCTTATACAGTTTCCTGCTCAGGTATACTCATCTCAGCCTGTTTGGCACCAGCCTGCTTTACATCAAAATCCTTCCATCCTTTCGTAAGGTCGCCCATGGTCTCGATCCTTCCTGCTGCGATCAGTTGTTTCATCCTCCACATGATGAACACATCACCGGTCTTAATTTTCATACGGTTCAGTGTATTGGATAAGACCCGGGTTGCTTTCTGCCATTCGGGAGTCAGGTTTTTGAGAATCTCGCTATCGTAAAAATTTTCTTCCTTACCAACGATCTTCTTTCCTCCTTCCAGCATTCTTACAGTTGCATTCTCCTCCACCAGCTTTTTCCATTCATCGGGGTCCACTTCAAACTCACTCAGCGTAATGGGGCGGCATAATTTTTTAGCCTTGGTAAATTCTTTCGGCTGGATCTCATGCAGCCAGGATGGATAAAATATCTGCCCCTTTTCATTGATAAATGGAAGATTGTTCATGTACAACACCATCACCCGGCCCTGGTAATTTCTCAGTTGCGGCATCAGCCAGTAATAACCGGTCACATCATGCTGGTTCTGGCCCATCCATATCCACACTTCCTCCATTTCATTTTCCTCCAGCTTTGCTTTTATAGCTTCTACTGTTTGCCTGTCATCAAAACTCCCGGCAAGATTCTGCCCATAAGGAGATGTCTCTAATAAACTTCTCCACCATTCCACTCTTGCATTCCAGCCTTCTTCGGTATCAAGCCCTGTCAATGGGCCTACAGCAAAATCATCCCGGATCAGTAGCACTTCACCCGCCAGGGCTTCATCCAGTTCAATTACCTGCTGCATCAGTTGCACTTCACTCTCGTTAAAAACTACATGTATCATAAAACCTCCTCACCTCCTGTTACCCAGGAGGAATTTTATTTTTTAATTTTTACCGCTACAAATAAATAGTTGTTGGCCGCCCCGATCACTTCATAATTCACATAAAAGCTTTCCGTGAAAATCTTAAAGGCCATGAACTCATGTTTCGGCACCGCAAACTCATCAAATAATAGTATATCCCCATCATTCAGGAAACGGTATAGCTGCGACAAACTGAAAATAGTGGCACTGAAAAGATCAGCATCCATATGGATCAGTTTCTTCTTCCCGTTTTGATAGCTTTCTAAAAAAGGGATCAGCGTATCCTGGAACAAACCTTTATAAAAAGCAGCTCTTGGATCAGTAATATTCAGCGATTCCAGTGCAACAGCCATTGTGCCCTTACTGAAGGGGCCAAAGTCTTCCGGCAACCCTTCAAATGTATCAAAGCCATAAAATTTAGACTGGGTATTTGTATTATGTTCCAGCCACCATTTGAAAGAATGTCCACCGCAAACTCCAAATTCAAAATAATCGATCGGGCTATCTTTTAAATTTTCCTGCTTACTGACCGCTTCGTATAAATTGATCCGGCGGTTATAATCCCAGCTACCCTGGTACCAGTCGTTGTAGCCCGTCACTTTTGTCTGCTGCCGCCACTTACTCAGTTTTGACATATGATAGGCATTAAGCAGCAAACCTGTGAACGGCTCCACGATACCATGCAACCGCCATTTCATAAACAGCGATTTTGTTTTCCGTATAATATCCAGCTTCGTCATGATGATGCGATCTCCTCCACTTTGTCCAGCTCCACTTTCAGGTTATTGATAATAAACTCCTGCCGTTCCATGGTATTCTTGCCCATATAATATTCCAGCAATTGCTGTATATGATCACCCTGTTCCAGCCGCATCAGTTGTTTGCGCATATCTGACCCAATGAACTGTGCAAATTCATCAGGGCTGATCTCACCCAATCCTTTGAAACGTGTTACTTCCGGTTTGGTACCGAGTTTTTTCATGGCCTCCTGCTTCTCCTGTTCACTGAAACAATAGATCGTTTCCTGTTTGTTGCGTACCCGGAACAACGGCGTTTCCAGTACATACACTTTCTCATGCTTCACCAGGTCGGGAAAGAACTGCAGGAAGAAGGTCATCAACAGCAAACGGATATGCATTCCATCCACATCGGCATCGGTGGCGATCACCACATTATTGAAGCGTAAGCCCTCCAACCCTTCTTCTATATTTAAGGCATGTTGCAACAGGTTGAATTCTTCATTCTCATACACAACTTTCTTGGTCAGTCCAAAACAGTTCAGTGGCTTACCCCGCAAACTGAATACCGCCTGTGTTTCCACATTCCGGGCCTTGGTAATTGAACCGCTGGCACTATCACCTTCCGTAATGAATATGGTGGTCTCTCCCTGTTTGGCCAGGAAATCTTCCTTGCCTTTGGAAGGCGGCTCATCATTCAGATGATAGCGGCAATCTCTCAGTTTCTTATTATGAAGATTCGCTTTCTTAGCTCTTTCATTCGCCAATTTTTTGATACCGGCGAGTTCCTTTCTTTCACGTTCGCTTTGTTCAATACGCTTTTTCAATCCATCAGCGATTGAAGGGTTCTTGTGCAGGAAATTATCCAGTTCTTTGGATAAGAAGTCGCCTACAAACTGCCGCATACTGGGGCCATCCACATCCACGTTCACCGAACCCAGCTTTGTTTTGGTTTGTGATTCAAACACCGGTTCCACTACTCTTACGGATACAGCGGCCACGATTCCAGTTCTTATATCAGCCGCATCATAATCTTTTTTAAAGAAATCACGGATCGTTTTCACATAGGCTTCCCGGAAGGCTTGCTGGTGGGTTCCTCCCTGCGTGGTATGCTGACCATTGACAAAACTGTAAATATCTTCCCCGTAATCATTAGTATGGGAGATCGCCACTTCGATATCATCACCGGTTAAGTGAATGATCGGGTAGCGTATCTCGTCTTCATTGGTCTTACGTTGCAGCAGATCGAGTAATCCATTTTTGCTGATAAAACTTTTGCCATTAAAAAGAATCTTCAATCCTGCATTCAGGAAACAATAATTCCAGATCTGGTTCTCCAGGAATTCGGGTAAGAATTTAAAATTCTTGAACACCTGGTCATCCGGAACAAAGGTCACCATCGTTCCGTTTTGTTCTGTACTCTTTGCTTCTTTATGTTCTTTGATCAGTACGCCTCTTTCAAATTCAGCCGTCTTTTCTTTTCCATCCCGGATCGCAGTTACTTTAAAATAATTGCTCAGTGCATTCACGGCTTTGGTACCCACGCCGTTTAATCCCACCGATTTCTGGAAAGCCTTGCTGTCATATTTTGCACCGGTATTGATCTTGCTCACCACATCCACCACTTTACCCAGCGGAATACCCCGGCCATAGTCACGGATCGTAACGGTTTTTCCTTCTATCGTCAGTTCCACAGTTTTCCCGTGACCCATGGTGTATTCGTCAATACAGTTATCCATCACTTCTTTCACCAGTACATAGATCCCGTCATCCGGTGAAGCTCCATCCCCCAGTTTACCGATATACATACCTGGCCGCAGGCGGATATGCTCTTTCCAGTCCAGCGATTTGATACTATCTTCTGTGTAATCGAACAGGTTGGTTGTATCTCTTTCTTTTGCCATACTCTTGCGGGGGCTGCCGCAGCAAGTTCCCCAATATTTACAGGTTATTAGTTTTCAAGTCAGCTCCATATCTACAGTCAACAGTTTCCTCGCTGCAGGCAGCATTTAACAGCCTGCGAATAACCGTTTCCGTCGAAAAACAGCCAATCGGGCAAATATACCAAAACGAGCCTTGCACCCTCAATTTGTAGTTATTCACAGTTGGGGAAAAGAATTGAGCACCAGTAAGTTCAATTACTGATGAAACTCTTATAAGCGATTGACCTGCCTCAATACCGGTACTAAAAGGCTAGACTACTTTTACGTTCTAAAGCCGACCGATGAAAAAACTATTCCTTGTACCCCTGCTGGCCCTGCTCGTGGCCTGCCAACCCAGCAAGATCACCCGGCACTGGACAGCCAAAAACCTGCAGCCCAAACAGTACAAACAATTATTGGTACTGGCCATTGCCTCTGATACAGATAATATATTACAGTCTAAGATGGAAGATCACCTGGCTGAAGACCTGCGGAATATGGGCTATTATGCCATTGCTGCCAATACCATTTACCCGGCAGGCACTTTTGTAAAAGGAGATACGAACCGTGCCATTGCCGCTATCACAGGCAGAAATTTTGATGCCGTCTTCACCCTGGTATTACTGGATAAACAAAAAGAGAAATTCTATGTGCCAGGCCGGATTACCGACAGCCTCCGGGCCGGACAAAACAGCCGCTTTGAACAATACATGAACTCGGTAAATGACCGGATCTATACCCCGGGTTATTATGGTGAACAGACCCGGTTTACCTGGGAATGTAATTTTTATGAAGGGACTTCGAAGCAGATCATCTACTCCGCCCGTACAAGGACATTTGATTATGCTTCCACAACTATCCTGGCACATACGTTTGGCCAGTTACTTTCCTATGATCTTGTCAAAAGAAAAATATTGACAAAGCCACCAGTCGAGAATTATTAGGAAAAGAAGAATTAAATTAGCAGGCAACGTGAAATCATTTATGAGAAAGTTGTCCTGCCTGTTTGTTTTATTTCTTTGTTGCTCTTTTCCATCCTTCACACAAATCACCGAAACGGATGGAAACTGGACAAAGCAATTCCTGGTGCTGAAAAATACGCCGGAAGCGGATGCGATGATCCGGGTGGGTGATATTGATAACCTGGGCCATGGCTGGGCCGAAGGGTTTAATCCTTTTTCAGGGCGAAATACTGATCCGCATGGCTATCCCTGGGAACTGAATAAAAATGATGCTCCGGGTACCGACCGGATCATGATACCCGCCGGGTATCGCTATGGCAGTGACGCACCGCATGATGGCTACACCGGCTCCACAGAAAGGCCTGCTAATAACCCGGTGCCCCTCATTATCCCATTAAACGATATCAAAGACATCACTGTTACATCCGCTGCACTCCAGTTATTCATCGATGATTTTCAGTCGCCGGAATATCAAAAGAAATTCCAGTTCAGGATGAACGGGCAACGTTTCGTTGAAGCAGAAAAGGTCATCAACGGGGTGAACCAGGCCGGACCGGTCGGTAAACTGATCAGTTTCAAATTCACAGATGAACAACTATCCATGCTGCAAGGCGATTCCTTAGTGATTTTCATTGATGACCCGGTGACAGCAACCGGTGATGGCTTTGCGATTGATTTTGTAAAACTGCTGATCAACCCCAAAGGCGTTTTGTATAAAGGCAGTATCAAAGGAACCATCATTGATGAGGAAACAAAAATGCCCATTGCGAATGCCACAGCTGAAATAAAAGATTATGGAATAGTGCAAACGGATGCGGAAGGGAATTTCCTGTTACAGGCTGTTCCTGCCGGTTTGAATATGGTAGCTGGCAGTGCAGACGGATATTCCTCCGCTCAAAAACAAGTGGATGTAATTGAAGGAGAAACCACGGAAGATGTAGTACTCGAACTGAAACGTTCCGGCAAAGTAAAATTCAACGATAAGACCTTGCAGGAAGGTGATCACATCGTGATGAAGAATATACAGTTTCAAGTCAACAGTGCTGTATTGCTGGCGGCTGGTAAACAGGAACTGGATAAACTCGCTGCATTCATGAACCAAAACCCTTCGATGGAAATCCTGTTATCGGGTCATACTTCTTCCGAAGGTTCCGCCAGCCTGAACCGGGAACTATCACTGAAAAGAGTAAGAAGCTGCAAAGACTACCTTATTTCAAAAGGAATTGATGAAGGCCTTATTACTATTAAAGGATTGGGGCAAGACCAGCCAATTGCACCCAATGACACAGAAGCTAACCGGGCAAAGAACAGAAGAGTGGAATTGAAAATAACCAAACTGTAATGGCAGCCCCGGAGTATAAAACATTTCATCCCAAAACAAGAAAGGCCTGGCGGCAATGGCTTGAAAAAAATCATAGCAGTTCACCGGGTATCTGGCTGATCTATTATAAAAAGGATTCCGGCAAGCCAAGGGTATCGTATGATGAATCCGTGGAAGAAGCTCTATGCTTTGGCTGGATTGACAGCCTGCCCCGCAAACTGGATGAGGAACGGTCTATGCTGAAATTCACTCCCCGCAAACCCAAAAGTGTGTGGAGCCAGTTAAACAAAACAAGATTTGAAAAGCTCATTGAAGCGAAACTGATGATGCCGGCGGGACTTGCTGCTATTGAAACAGCAAAGAAAAACAGCAGTTGGGATACATTGACTAACTCTGATAACGCAGCCGCCACGAAGACCATTCCTTATGATCTAGAAAAACTCTTCGCCAAAAACAAGAAAGCTAAAGAGCATTTCCTGAATTTCTCGTTTAGCATCCGCAAGCAATTTCTTTCCTGGATCGACAGTGCAAAAAGACCCGAAACAAGAGCAGCCCGGTTGCAACAAACAGTACTGATGGCTGCTGCTAATAAAAAACCCGGCATAAAGGGTTTTAAGCTATAGTATGTTTCGTTGCACCATAACAGGCAACCGGATATAAAAATTAATCGTCACTTATTACCAGGATCCTGCCGCCCGGAATCTGAACTGTAGAATCACTTACATTTGTCACCTAATACTACTCTATGCGGAAATTTATCGTTGCATTATTGCTTGGCTCTACTTTAATGGCAAGCTCCCAGTCTGTACCAAGGCCCAAATTGGTGGTGGGGATCGTTGTTGACCAGATGCGCTGGGATTATCTCTATCGTTTTTATGATCGTTATGCCCCAGATGGTGGTTTTAAACGAATGCTGAACCATGGTTTTACCTGTGAGAACACATTAATACCCTATGCTCCTACTGTTACAGCATGTGGTCATGCTTCCATCTACACCGGCTCGGTTCCGGCCATCAATGGCATCACCGGAAATTTCTGGTGGGATAACCAGGAAATGCGATCTGTTTACTGCACGGAAGATAAATCAGTAAAAACGGTGGGAAGCTCATCAGCCCTCGGCCTGATGAGTCCCCGCAACCTGCTGGTAACAACCATTGGTGATGAATTAAAATTAGCCACCAATTTCCGCAGCAAGGTCATTGGTATTTCGCCGAAAGACCGTGGTGGTATATTGCCTGCCGGGCACAGCGCTAATGCTGCGTACTGGTATGATAATACGGTTGGTGACTGGATCACTTCCACTTATTACATGAACGAACTGCCACAATGGGTAAAAGATTTTAACGCAAAGAAGTTAGTTGATACATACTACGAAAAAGGATGGGATCTTTTATACCCCGCTGATACGTATGTACAAAGTTCTGCAGATGAAAAAATCTATGAAGGAAAGCCTTTTGGAAAAAGCTTCCCCTATGATCTGAAAAAATTTATTGGCAAAACATATAGTTCAGTATTAACCACACCTTATGGTAATACATTAACTGCTGAATTCGCAAAAAAAGCTATTACCGAAGAGCAGCTTGGTGCTGATGATATTACAGATTTCCTGGCCGTAAGTTTTTCTTCCCCGGATTATATCGGCCATACTTTCGGGCCTAATTCCCCCGAATCAGAAGATGGTTTCCTTCGTTTAGATAAAGAATTGGGCAGCCTGCTCAATTTTCTTGACAGTAAGGTTGGGAAAGGCCAATACACGGTGTTTTTATCTGCTGATCACGGAGTTTCACAGATACCTGAATATTTACAGGAAAATAAAATACCCGGTGGCCGTGTTTTTATGAGTAATGTGGTAAAGCAATTGAATAATAACCTGCTGGAAAAATTCAAAATACCGGGATTGGTGGTGAGTGATGATAATTACCAGTTGCACCTGAACCGCATAGCCCTTGATTCTGCAAAAATTGATAAAGAAGAAGTAACCGAATGGATCACCGGCTATCTTTCCGTTGAACCAGGTATTGCCAGGGTATTTCCAATTGACGAGCTGAACGAAGTCCCTTTGCCCGGACGGGTCCGGGAAATGCTGAACAATGGGTATTATCCCCGCCGCAATGGTGATGTGCAGGTGATCCTTCATGCTAATTATATTGATGCGTATGGCACAACCGGCACCACACATGGTTTATGGAACCCTTATGATGCCCATATCCCGCTGCTCTGGTATGGCTGGGGTATCAAACAGGGAAAGACCAATCATGACACCTATATGACGGATATTGCTCCTACACTGGCAGCGTTATTACATATACAGATGCCGAGTGGCAGTGTAGGCAAAGTGATCCAGGAAGTGCTGAAGTAAATTATACGGCAGAACCAAACAACCCACTATACCATGAGAAAGTTTCCTGTTTTTTTTACTTTACTATTCCTGGTTCTTATTAACCAGGTAATAGCACAGACAACAAAAAAAATTGACGACACTTTTTTCCTGGAAGAGCAGCCCCTGGAAATAACTATTCAGTCTGATTTCAAAAATCTGCTGGCTAAAAAAATGAAAAAAGAGTACCAGTCTGCCACTGTTACTTTTCGTTTTCCTGACAGCAGCAGTATCAAAGAAGAAATCAGGATACAAACAAGAGGCAAGTTCAGGTTAGAAACCTGTTTTATGCCTCCGCTGATGCTGAATTTCAAGAATAATACCTCTCCTCTTTTAAAGCCACTGGGTAAATTAAAGCTGGTATGCGGTTGCGGCACTTCAACCAATGATGAGCAGCTCATCATCAAGGAATTTATGGCTTACAAGATCTACAATATGCTGACCGAAAGAAGCTTTAAGGTGCGGTTAGTGAAGATCAACTATGAAGATACCCGTGGCAAGATCAAAAAATATTCGCAATATGGTTTTTTACTGGAAGATGTGGATGATATGGCAGCAAGGAATAACTGTGTGGAAGTGGAAGGAACCCAATATCTCACCGAAAAAACAGACAGGCAGCAGATGACGCTGGTAGCATTGTTTGAGTTCATGATCGGGAATACGGACTTCTCCATTCCTCACTATCATAATGTGAAACTGATGCGGCCTGTAAAAGATAGTAGTGCCCCTCCAATCGTTGTTCCGTATGATCTGAATCATTGCGGTTTTGTAAACGCAGATTATGCTTTGCCAAACGAAGAACTGGATATCAAATCGGTCAGGGAAAGGCTCTACCGCGGGTTCCCGAGAACGATGGAAGAACTGGAAGCAGCAATTGCCGTTTTCAAGACAAATAAAGAAAAAATTTGGAGCCTGATCAATAACTGCCCCTGGATGAATGCCAGGAACAAGAAAGAAACCACCTATTACCTTGAAGAGTTCTATCAGATAATAGAAAGTAAAAGTTCCATACGATATCACTTTATTGATAATGCCCGCATACAATAATGAATATACTGCTGATTATTTGTATACTTGCAGGATCAATAATTTTTTATTCAGAAAACCAACTGTATGGAATTAAAAGAACAATTTGAAAAAGCCGTGGCCGACAGTAAGAACCTTTCAGAAAAGCCCGGCAATGAAACATTACTTAAGTTATATTCATTGTACAAACAGGCTACGGAAGGCGATGTAACTGCTGACCCTCCTTCTAACCCTTTTGATTTCGTGGCAAAGGCGAAATATGATGCCTGGTCAGAATTGAAAGGAAAATCAAATGATGAGGCCATGAATGAGTACATTGCCCTGGTGAATAAACTCCGGTCAAACTGATTTGGCTAAAATGTCTTTATACCAATTGCTGAATTGCTCACCAACTTTGCTGTAACTGAATTTTGAACCGGTCATTGTTGCGACAGCCCTCCTGTCAATCAATGGCCGGTTTTCTATTGCCCATATCATTTTACCGGCCAGGGCCGTTGGATCATGCGGCTTTACAAAAAAACCGTTTACTGATTCCTGGATGTTTTCATGAAAAACCGGGATATCGCTTACGATCACAGGCACCCCGCAGGCATTGGCTTCAATCAATACACAGCCAAAAGTTTCATAACTTGAATATAAGATCAGCGCTACAGATTGGTTAAGCTCTTTTGCGAGCAACTGCTGCGGTACTTCTTCGTGAAATTTCACTTTGCCGGCAAGTTGCAGGCTATCTGAAAATTGTACGATCTCCTTATTTGTTGAACCGAATACCTCCAGTACAGCACCCGGGTATTTATTCCAAACGATCCTAAATGCCTCAATTATTTCTTTTGGATTTTTAAGCTCATCCAGGCCGGAAATATGAATAAATTTTAATTCTTTCTTTTCTACTTCCGCAGGATAAAAAATGGCTGTATTCACAACATTGGGGATGATAACAGTTTCAACAAAAGGGAATTTGTTTTTTACTGCTCTGCCCAGGTACTGTGATACTGTACTGCATCCTTCGGCTTTTCTCATTACTTTCTTCCACAACGACCGGAAATAAAAAGGGAGTTGCTCAAATCTTTCTTTTGCTTCTTCTAAAAACCCCGACCAGTGTTCCGATACCACAAAAGGAATCGCCATTGTTCTTTTTATCCACAGGGCAATAACACCGGCTTTCATGGCTACATGGACATGCACCAGGTCTGGCTTTCCATTTTTGCTGGTATAGTTTCTTACTGCTTCCTTATAGAGTTGCCGGTACTTTCTTTCAGAAAAAAGTTTATCGAAAAAGAAGGGATATTGAGGGCTGTAATAATAAATGATTGTTTCAGTTAACTGGCCTTGCACGGTTTCCTCGGTCAGCACATTTTTTGTCACCATACCTGTTGAGTCCCTGGTTACATGGATCACCTGCACTTCTTCAAAAAGACTGACCGCTTCCGCATGACGCTTAATAAAATCGCCGTTGAAAGGAGAACATTTGTTGGGATACCAGCTTGCCAGCCACAATATGCTTTTATCCATCATTCCGTTTTGCCAAAATTAACATAGAATAACCACCCCATAGTTTATCACTTAACCGCTTACTCAGCCTGAAAAAAATATTCCTCCCGGTTTTTTTAATTCCTTGCCAACTATTTGTAGCAGGCAGAATATCTCCCATTGGTTTTGTATAATGCCAGTCAAGCAAGTGGTAGCCGGTGTCTTTCAACAGCCAAAAAATCATATCTCTTGAAAAATAATGAAGATGACCTACTGATTCCCGTTGTTGCAATAACACATGCGGCTTGAGTAAGGTCCTACAGGAAAGATCGAGCGGTATATGAAAGACAAAATAATCTCCTTTTGCATTCAGTTGCCTGGCAAATCCGTAGTAGTCCTCCACATGTTCCAGCACATCAATCACCAGCAAGAGTTCTTTTTTCCCGGTATCCGTATGATTTATAAAATCAGCCTGATAAAAACCGGTCTTTTCAGAAGTCCGGGCGGCAGCCAGCTTTATCGCATCAGGTGAGATATCATACCCTGTAAATTTTTTTACTGATGGATGTAATTTTTCAAGTTCCAGCAGCACGGCTCCGGCACCACAACCTACATCAGCGATTTCACTAACCTCAATTTTATTCTTTTTAATGATTGAAGAAATCAATCCTGCTTTCCAGGGGCTGTCTGCTGTATCCCAGGTTGGATTCTTTTTAAAATAGGTGCCATCCGTATACATATCAGTCAGACCCATTTTTCTCATTTTTAGTAAAAACCTTTTTTAACCAGGCGGCGTCACTTCGGCGAATCAGTAAGTAATTAACGAGACGTACCGGTGATTCCCGTTTAAAGTTATAAAATACCGCTATAAAAAGAACGATATACCCTATACAGGATACAACCGCTGCTCCCTTAATTCCATAAGCAGGAACAAGGATCAATGCTCCCGGTATAATAAAAAATAATGCCAGCAGCGAGGCATAAATATTGATCCTGATCTTATTTTTTCCTGCAAAATAGCTTGTAAGCGGGTAAGCAATACAGATACTTATAATACCCGGCACCAGTAATATGAATGGCAGGTACATCTGGTTGAATAACTCGCCAAATACAAACGGGAATAACCATTTACCTGACAAGGCGATTACTAAACACCCTGATGAAGAAACAAAAAAAATGATCCGTGTCAGTACTATAATATCCTCCTTAATGTGAGCAAGCCCGCCCGATGTAAGCGGATAGATGGCACTGGCCAGAAAAGAAGGAACTGCGAAAAAAAACTGGACAATTTTATTTACCTGGATATAGTTGCCCAATTCCAGCCCGTCACTTCTGAAATACTGGATGAACCAATAATCAGAGCGAAAAACAAGAAAAGTAATGAAATTGCTGATGAATGCTAAAAGAGAAAACCTGATCAGCATTTTAATTTCAGGAATATCCGGCAGCGAAATACTGCTGCTGAATACGTTTTTTCTCAAAAAAAATATTGCCATCATAATACCCTGTACGAGGTAAATACTCACATAGACATATAAGATAATTTCCGGCGACAACCAGGGAAACCAGTTATTACCGGCAGCAACTACAGCAACAATCACGAAGAGGTTGCCCGATAATAAAATTACGTTGGGCAAGGAAAAATTTTTCCGGGCAAAAAAAAGTGATAAAAAAAAAGTGATCAGCATATTACCAGTTACAAATAGCAATGGAATAACAACCGAAACAAGAGTAAGAGTACCTTTATTTATTGTAAAGAAGTATACAACAACAAAGGTCAGAATAGCAGCGAAAAAAGTCCACAACAATGAAAGGCCTGTTAATTTACCGGCAGCAATTTTACCGGTTGCACAATAATACCCGATACCGGTTTCAACACTAAAGCTGAGAATAGTAATCAGGAAAGCATAATTATTCAGCAAATAAAATAACCGTCCGCTTTCCTCGGGTTCATAATACCTTGCCACCAGTATATTCAAAACAAACTGGGATAGCAGCACTAGGCTTCGCCACATTGCACTTTTGTATAATAAGCGTTGAAATTCCATGCCGTTTTGATGCTGTGATAATTCTGCCTTTATTGCAATGTTATGTTATTTTCAGTAAAGCGGAGACCCACCCGGTCAAGACGATTGCCGGGACTTATCGCACAGGAAGTATCCGTATGAATTTTTTCCTGTTGACATAATAGAGATAAATGAACCAGGCAATGGGAGCAAAACTCAGCAGCTTGATAAAAAACAGGCCGGTCCAAAATCCCAGCAGGTAGAACAGGACCAGGAAGAAACTTCCTCCCAGCAACTGCATATCCTCAATGGCACAGGTAACTTTAAATTTATAATAGCTGGGCTCTTCAAACACCAGCTCCAGTGGCGGAGTGAAATGAAAGCCATCTGTGGCCACCACTTTCGGGTAATTAATTTCAACGGGGATTACTACAGGTTTATCATTCAGCAAGGGGTAGATGTCCCTGTTGTTGACGACGATCCTGACCTTCATAAAATTCAGTAAAACCTGGTTGGTCCGGGTAATGACAATATAATACGGTGCCTGGCTCAATTATGCTTTCAGCGACCGGATGATCTCCGTAAAGTCAGCTGCCACCAGCGAAGCACCCCCGACAAGCCCCCCATCCACATCAGGACAGGCAAAGATCTCAGCGGCATTGCTGGCTTTTACGCTTCCACCGTATAAGATAGAAACTTCGTCTGCGGTATGCTGACCATACTGTCCGGCCAATACAGAACGTAAATACGCATGTATTTCTTGTGCCTGTTCGGTAGTGGCTGTTTTGCCGGTACCAATTGCCCAGATCGGTTCATAGGCTATAATAATGTCTTTAAGGTCTTTGGCAGATAAATGGAAGAGTGATTCTTTTAACTGAGTGGCTACATATTCGTTTTGTGTGCCTGCTTCCCGGATGGACAGTGGTTCACCGCAACAAAATAGGGGTGTTATAGAATTTTCCAGGCAAAGATTCACTTTATCGGCCAGCATGGCATTGGTCTCATTAAAATACTCCCTGCGTTCACTATGCCCGATCACACAATAAGGAACCCCAATGGAGTGAAGCATTTCTGCGGATATTTCACCGGTGAAAGCACCTGATTTTTTATGATAACAGTTTTGAGCCGAAACAAAATAATTATACTCATCCGCCACCTCACTCCTGCTCATTAACAGGTAAGGAAAGGGTACTGCAAAGATCACCTGCTGATGAGCAAACAATTTTATACTTTCTCCCAATATATCATCCAGTAGTTTTTCCCCCTGCTGGTAAGTAAGATTCATTTTCCAGTTAGCCGCTGCAATTTGTTTTCTCATAGTTTGTATTTATTCCTTCGTTAAAATTTTTCAAATATATACTTCAAAATACTTTTTTCTGCATGATTTAATGACTGGTTCTTTAATTTTTTCCAGTCATCAATATCCACCATTGCCTTCTCCAGTTCATACCGCTTCACCCCTTCACTGCCCCATGAAAAAGACGGAATATATTTCGGCGTAAGACCATTGCCAAATACATTGGCTGCAACGCCGATCACCGTTCCTGTGTTAATAGATGTATTAATGGCCGTCCTGGAATAATCACCCATCATGACGCCGCACCTGAGACCTGCATTTATTTCTCCTTTAGGCGTCCATACCCTTACCATACTTGCATTGTTCTTAAGATTACTGTTGGTGGTACCGGCTCCCATATTACACCATTCCCCGATTACTGAATCGCCCAGGTAGCCGTCATGTGCTTTGTTGGAATAACCAAAGAGAATGGAATTCTTGATCTCACCACCTGCTACACAATATGGGCCAATGGTTGTGGCACCATAAACTTTGGATCCCATTTTCAAACAGGCTCCTTCTCCTATAGTAAAAGGCCCTCTTATCACTGAACCTTCCATCAGTTCTGCATTCTTACCAATATAAACGGGCCCTGTGGATGCATTGATGATACAATGCTCCAGCTTCGCCCCCTTCTCTATAAAAACCTGTGATGGATTAATGATCTTATTCGACTTTGGAATAGCTTGTGATTTTCTCTTCTTTGTCAGTAGTGTAAAATCCTGCCGGATAGCCCAATCATTCAGTTGGAAAATATCCCAGGGATAATGAATAAGCTTCGCCGCTGTTTTTACTGCTACGGCACCCGTAACTTTTATCTTATGCTTTTCCCTGATCTCTTTTTTAGTAATCCTAAATATGATACCTGAACTCCCGTTGGCGGAAATAAACTGGCCATCTTTCAGTTTTTGTGCCGCCTTCACCAATTCGGGAGTTGGTAAAACATTGCCGTGTATCATCAGGCAATAGCCTTTTTCATCAAGCACCTCATCAAGGTTGACGGAACGATCCAGGTCCTTATAATCATCTTCTTTTTTATCAAAGGAAGGCAGTCCCAGCATCTTCTCCCATTTCTCCCGGATGGTCAGTATACCAATACGTATGTCTTGTATTTGCCGGGTCAGCGTAAAAGGATGGAGCATTTCCGGCTGGCAAAACTCCTCGGTGAAGATGATCTTGTTCATTTATACCGGAAAGGTACTAAAGCCTTATTGCAAATAAAAAACCCCGAAGAGGAATCTCCGGGATTTAAAGTATAGCCATGAAAAACAAAATTAATTCTGTAATAAATTTACAGCATTATTTCTTTTTCTCATATTTCTTCTTGAATTTGTCGATACGGCCTGCAGTATCTACCAGCATATTCTTACCGGTAAAAAAGGGATGCGACGTATTTGAAATCTCCAGCTTCACCAGCGGATATTCGTTGCCATCTTCCCATTTTACTGTTTCTTTTGAAGCGGCAGTGGAGCGGCTGAGGAATGAGTGATTATTACTCATGTCCTTAAAAACTACTAACCGGTAGCTGTCGGGATGGATTCCTTTTTTCATAACTCTATGATTTTTAAAGGCTGCACGGATTTTGCCGTACAGATGAATAGATAAAATTTGGTCGGCAAAGGTAGGCGGGGAAAGGGTTTTATCCAAATATTAGTAGCAGAAATATGAAAGGGGCGCAAAATAAGAAAGCACCAAGTTTTGTCTTCTTTCCGGCTTTCGCCTTCCTGATTTCTAACCCGATGCTTTCTGAGGCTGTTTTGTCTTTTGACGGACGTCCACATCCCCCGTTGCATTCCTTTTTGTTTCCAAATTTTCCTGCAACTATTGTACATTGAAGATAGCTTTTAGCACTACCCTTTTCCAAATTTTTCAGCTCCTTTGTATGCACCTTTTTTGCACCCGGTTATCCACCGGAAAGCCGCCCTGTGCACATATTTGGCCGGGTTTATACACAAATAAAAGCCGGCTAATCTCTCATGTTCTCATATTGCAGCGGAATACCCAGGTTCCAGCTTTTGGAAGCCTGGATGACGGTCTGCAAATCGTCGATCTTTTTGCCAGTTACTCTCACAATATCATCATTAATAGACGCCTGCACTTTAAGGCCCGCATCTTTAATATGTTTTACAATCTTCTTTGCATCTTCCTGCTTCAGGCCATTCCTGACAATCACCTCTTTTTTCCAGACCTTACCGCTCTGGGCTCCTTCCTTCGACGCATCAAAAGCTTCCGGTGAAATGCCCTGCTTATGTGCCCTGTTGATCAGCACATCGATCAGTTGCCGCATCTTCATATCATCATCTGTTTCCAGTTTGATCACAAATTCCTTCTTATCTAGATTGATCAGCACATGCGACCCTTTAAAGTCAAACCGATTCGTGATTTCCTTGGTAGTAACGTTAACAGCGTTATCGAGTGCCTGGGCGTCTACTTTACTGACAATATCAAATGAAGGCATGACAATTGGTTTTAGTTATCAGCAAATATAGAAAAGTCCCTCTTAGAAAAGAGGGACGGAACATGCACATGAGAAAACTCTCATGGTAGAGATCATTTTAATTCTTTACTGGCCTCCCTGGCCCACCCTGTTCTGCTCCTCCTGCGACGCACTGTTGCGGCGGCGTGGCGGGGGATTCTGCTGGCCGTTTTTTCCGAAACGGTACGTGAAAGTGGCAGTAACCTGGCGGTTATCCCAGCGGTTTTGGATCCGGTTATCTACAATATCATATTGCGTCCTGCCTTTAAAGCGTTGTAACCAGAATGGATCACGGAGATTAAGCCGCACGGTACCCTTTCCTTTTAATACTTGTTTTTGGCCCCCGAAACTTACCACATACATAGGCTCGCTGATCGTCAACTGGTCAACACCCCTTGCCCGGTAAAAACCAGTCATCTCTAAAGTGAACCCCTGTTTCAGCGTAAAGGTCTGTGTCATATTCACCATAAAAGAAGTATAAGAGATATCCAGTGGCCGGTTCTCATAGGTACCTTCATAATGGTTATTAAAGATGTTAGTGAAGAGATTCAGGTTCCACCATTTGGTAACGGGCACAGGTGCTGTGATGGAAATACCTATATTCCTGAACCGGGCTACATTTTCCGATGTCATGTAAACAATATCCCCGTCAGGTTTCAGAATTTGCGAGATCACCCGGTTGGTACTGTTATAATTTAAAGTAGTGATGAGCTTACTTTTAAAGGAATGGCTCAGTTCTATATTATGTGTGAACTGCGGTAGCAGGAACGGGTTCCCCTTCCGGAAGGACAGAGAGTCCAGGAAATAAATAAACGGATTCAGGTCCTGGTAATTGGGACGGGTGATCCGGCGGCTGTAGGATACAGTAACTGTATTAGTCTTATTCACCTCATAACTGATAAAAGTGCTGGGGAATAAATTAGTGAAATTCCGCTTGAACGTGGAATCGTTATTATACTGGTATCCTTTGGCAATTGTATTTTCCAAACGTAACCCGGCCTGGAATGACCATTTTTTTACCTGCTTGTTGGCATTCAGATATACGGCATTGATATTCTCATCATACACAAAGTGATTTGAACGTCCATCATTTACCCAGTCTGACCCGTTCCATCTTTTATAATCCACCAGGTTATCATTTTCCACAAAGCTGCTTTTGAAACCAGCTTCCAGCCGTCCTCCTTTTTTGAAAGGATGTACATAATCTGATTTCACCGAATAGATATGAATGCTGGCCGGCAGATGCCCTCTTAATTTCAACGGGTCGCCTGCAGGCATTCCATTGCCCTGGTAAAAATCAGTGACCAGTAGCATATTTGAAGTATTGCTGTAAGTAATAAAATCAAAATCTGCGGTCAGCTCACGGCCGGTTGAATCAAATACATGCCGGTAATTAAAATTGGAAGTCAGGTTTTTGAACCTGATCTTATTATCGGCTTCAGATACCATTCTCGATAAGACCTGGTGATTCTCATCCGCCGTGGTGGTTATAGTTTTCGGTGTTGGATGCCCGTAAAATGTAAAGCCACTGACCACCACTCCAAACGTGTTCTTCTTATCCGCAAAAAAATCAAGCCCCAGCTTCAGGGTATGATTGTTATTACCAAATTTGAACTGTGTTTCCACATCATTATATCCCAGAATATCTTTAGCCTGGTTCAGTTTTGTCCGGGTGAATTCCAGTTGACTGCGGCCGCTAAAAAAGTTCGGATTATAGTTTCCAAAAAAGTTGATCTTATTTTTCCTGTAATTAAAATTGATACTGTTCTGCGATTTGGGGATCACATAAAAGGTTCCGTTCGCTTCATAATAACTGGTGGTGATACCGGTCATAATGGAACCGTTGAAACCTGCTGTTCTTCCTTTCTTCGTTTTGATATTGATCACTCCTGAATTACCGGAGGCATCATACTTGGCTGAAGGGTTTGTCATGATCTCAATCTGGTCAATCGCTGATGCCGGCATGTTCTTAAGAAGATTGGCGAGATCTGTTGCAGAAAGAAAAGTTTGCTTACCATCCATCATCACAATCACCCCCGCTTTACCCCGCAGGCTGATTACTCCGTCATTACTGACAGTGATGCCGGGTGATTTCTCCAGCACTTCCAGTGCTGTTGCCCCGGCACTGGTGGGTGATGCATCAACATTTATTACCGTTTTATCGATCTTTGTTTCGATAAAAGGTCTTTTTGCAGTTACGGTTACTCCTTCTATCCCTTTTGCAGCTTCAGTCAGCTGTAATGATTCCATTTTTGTCAATGCAGCAGCACTTACTGAAAAAGAGTTACTGAATTTCTTTTCAAAACCAACGGATGTTATCGCAAGCAAGTAATCGCCTTCCCTGATGTTTTCAAATTCGTAGGTTCCGTCTTTGCCGGTGATGGCCAATTTCACCAATGCAGAATCCTTTGCTTTTAACAATGACACAGAGGCAGACTGAAGTATCTTACCTGTATTATCAGTTATTGTACCTGTGATCTTACCCGTATTCGTTTGTGCGAAACTACCTGCAGCAATAAGCAGGCATACAAGAAGGAGGCTTGTGATTTTTTTCATGACATGGCTATGGTTAATGATCAATGAAAACTAAAGATGCCATGAATAACCGGGCTGAATTACCTAAATATGATAAGCTTCGTAGTTTGCGTGTTGAAGGGTGATTAAACCATGCCGATACACCAACGGTTAAAAAGCAAGTTCCCGGTGATTAAACAAAAAAAATGTTGTCAGTTTTTTACATTACTGATCATTACAATGCGAAAGCCCGGGTAATATACCCAGGCTTTCGCAGAATTATAAGATAGATCTAATTGTTAATGGCCTGGTTAGTTACCGGTTTTTACACGGCTTTCCTCATCTGATGCACCGCTTTTTCTTCTGCGTTCAGGAGCAATATTCTTTTTACCAAAACGATAGGTAAAGCTGAGATTAAACTGCCTGCTGTCTCTCCTGCTGTCAATATCCACATCCACATCGCTGTATTTTGCATAGCCGCTGAATTGTTGCGAGAAGAATATATCCCGGACACCCAGCTTAATGGTTGCTTTTTTATTGAACAGTTGTTTGGTGATCGCACTGTTCACGGCCCACATATCATAAGCTACCAATAATCCTTCCGCTCCTTTGCTGCGATACCAGCCGCTTACTTCCGCACCCCATCCCTTTCCGAAGGTGAAACTATTGGTCATGTTTGCCATAAAGCTGGTGAACTGTATATCAACCGGCTCTGTCTGGTAAATACCGGAATAATGGTTGTTGAATACATTCAGGTATATATTACTGTTCCACCATTTCTTTACAGGTACATTAGCCATCACAGCGATCCCAAATTGCTTCATGCTGCTGAAATTCTCTCTTGTCTGGTAGGTTTCATTCTTATCGGTATTCTGCTTCAGCAGTTCGGTAATGATATCATTTGTGACAGTATAGTTCAGCGTGGTGGTCAGGAACCTTTTAAAGGTGTGGCTGAACTCAATGTTATTGGTAAACTGTGGTTGCAGGTAAGGATTACCTTGTCCGTATGTCAATGAATCCAGGAAGAAGATGAACGGGTTCAGGTCATCATAATCCGGACGGGATATACGGCGGCTGTAAGACAGGCTGAATTGATTTTTATCGTTGGCAGCATAGGTTACACCCACGTTGGGGAACAGGTTGGTATAGTTACGTTTGAAAGACGAATCATTGCTCACCTGGTGGCCTTTTGCAATGGTATTCTCCACCCGCAGACCGGCATTCAATTCCCATTTCTTGATGGATTTGGAAAAAATAGCATAGGCCGCATTAATATTCTCATCATAGATAAAATGGTTTGTACGCTGATCTTTTACCCATCCGCTGTTATTACTGTTGCGCAGGTAATCAACCCTGTTATCCGTATTTACAAAACTGGTCTTTAACCCGGCTTCTAATTTCAAACCGCTTTTAAAAGGATGCACATAATCAATCTTTCCGCTATAGATATTGATAGCAGAAGGTATATATCCCTTCAATATAACTTCACCGGTTTTTGTATCAAAGAGATCAAAACTATTGGTAGTAAGCTGGGTGTTACTTTTATTATTATAATAGATATAATCCAGGTCAGCAGTTATCTCCCGGCCGGTTGAATCAAAAGTGTGTTTGTAATTAAAATTGGTGGAGATATTTGATGACTTGCGGAAATTATCTCCCTGTGAAATAAGTTTATAATTAATATTCCCCGCGGCATCCCTGATATTGGTGCGGCTGAACGGATCTTCATCTCCCCGGTTGAAATTGCTATTCACTACCACACCCGCCACGTCTTTCTTTGAAAAATTGTAATCAATACCGGCTTTCAGGTTATGATATACTCCTTCAAAATGCGGCCTTGAAACCTGGTCAATGGTTCTGACCAGCACTTTATTTTCATACAGGTTACGGTCAATAATAAGTTTATTGAAACCTTCCCAGGTTCCCCCGTTATAACCGCCAAAAATATTCAGTTTATTATTCCTGTAATTAAGGTTAACACCTGTATTCACACGGCCATAGATACCCTGGGTATAGCCCAGGTTGGCATTTCCATTCATTCCCTTCACTATTCCTTTTTTAGTTTTGATATTGATGATACCTGAGTTACCGGCTGCATCGTACTTAGCCGGGGGATTGGTCATGATCTCAATTTGTTCCAGGCTGGTGCTTTGCATATTCTTTAATAAATTAGCCAGGTCAGCACCACTCATATAAGTTGGCTTACCATCAATAAGTATCATTACCCCCTGTTTTCCTTTTAAACTGATGTTACCATCATTATCAACGGACACACCCGGGGATTTCTCTAGCAATTCAAGAGCTGTTAAACCACTATTGGTCGGAGAAGCATCCACATTAATAAGCGTCTTTCCTGCTTTTTGCTCGATCAAGGGCTTTTTAGCAGTCACGGTCACCCCTCCTACTGTTTTTGCCTGGGGGATCAGTTCGATGGTCTTTAATGTAATATCAGTTGCAGTCGCATTGATAGTAAAGGTTTCAGAAAAACCTTTCTGGTGTCCAACTGCTGAAACGGATACGAGGTAAGTTCCTTCGGCTATTCCTTCGAAACTGAATTTACCGGTTTTATCGGCAACACTCATTTTAGCTATTGCGGAATCCTTCGCCCTTAATAAGGTAATAGTGGCAGATTCGATCGTTTTGGTGTTACCATCCACGATAGTACCTGTTATTTTACCGGTTTTTACCTGTGCCTGGCTGACAAAGGATAAGGTCGTCAGAACGATTGCCAGCAAGGTTAAGATCTTTCTCATTTGATTGGTTTTATGAATTAGTACTTGTTTTTGATTATTACAGTTCAAACTTAAGTACTTTGCTTTGCATAGTACAATGTTTTAAAATAAGCGGCCGTATTTACTGACAAGCGGCCGATTGCAGGGTACAGGAATGAGACGTTAAAGCGGAAATCTGGTTACACATTTAAC
Source organism: Chitinophagales bacterium (assembly GCA_017303455.1). Taxonomy (GTDB): domain Bacteria; phylum Bacteroidota; class Bacteroidia; order Chitinophagales; family Chitinophagaceae; genus CADEDV01. The sequence goes on from JAFLBM010000026.1 coordinate 35,754, forward strand.
TGACTTTCGGACGAGAGGCCATATTTGACTATAAGCGGATAAATGCATTCCAGCCTCAAACCCTGGGTAAAAGTAGGCTGGTGATGTGGGGGTAACAAGCCAATTAAGAGCAACTGGCTGTTTGAGTTATTGAACCGGGGTAAACTGGTTATGAACCGTTTCAGAGTCCGAACTCTGACCGGATTTCATCATGGTAGGTTCTGCCGGAGGTGAGGCGGGTGCCTGCTTTATCATCCATGATAAACAGGTAACGGCTGTTGAAATGCCGGTGCATTTCTTTGATCTTGTCCTTATTAATAATGTAGGATTTCTGGATGCGGTAAAACTGCGGGGGCAGCTTTTCAGACAAGGTGGTCAAAGACTGGTCTGTAAGATGCTTTTGTCCGTCTGTTGTGAACACATACACATATTTATCCTGAGCTTCCAGGTAAGCAATATTCTCATACCGGAGCAATGTGATCCTGTCACCGGTCTTGATCGGTAAGGCTGTTGCTTTCTGTGGTGCTTGTAACTGGCGGATAATATCCTGTAAACTGTTTATATCTAAGGTTTGATTCAGGCGGCCAAACTGCTTCAGCTTATCAATACTCTGCTGCAATCGTTCTTCCTTAATTGGTTTCAGCAGATAATCAATCGAAAAATTTTCAAAGGCCTTAATTGCATACTGTTCGTAAGCCGTGGTGAAAATAACATTGGGTTTATGTGTTAACCGTTCCAGGACTTCAAAACCGGTCAGATCAGGCATTTGTATATCTAAGAAAATAAGATCCGGCCGCAGCTCTTCGATTTTTGAAATAGCCTCTCTCCCATTGCCGGCTTCGGCCACAACAGTTACTACTTGTGCATACTCCTCCAGCAGGCTTCTCATCAGCCTGCGGGCAGCAGGTTCATCATCAATGACGATAGCTTTAAACAACTGGCTCATTTTTCATCAGTTTATGTATATGTATGGCTACTTGCTTAACCGGCTGGTTAGTGAAATGTATTTCGTATTGTCCCGGGAAAAGAAGATCCAGTTTATCGTAAACACTCTTTACACCATAACCCGGCATTAATTCATCCGGAAATGCAGGCCCGTTATCCGCAATAGTGATCAGCATTCCCGTTCCTTCTTTCTTAACAGTGAGAACTATTTCCGTCATCTCTCCCGTTACTTTTAATCCATGCTTTACCGCATTTTCCACCAATGGCTGAAGAACAAATCTCGGCACCAGGTAGTGCCCCATATCATCAGCAACATTGACCGTATAGTTTAACTGGTCTTCGAACCTGATCTTCTCGATCTGCAGGTACACTTCCGTCATCGCCACTTCATCATTCACCGTAGAAAAATTATTCTGGCTGTAGTTGATGCTGTAGCGGAACAGGTCGGCCAGTGCAATGGTCATCTTCCTCGCTTTCTTTCCATCTGTCATGGAGAGATCGGCAATGGAATTAAGTGCATTGTATAAAAAATGCGGGTTCACTTTTGAATGCAGTGCATCCAGTTCTGCTTTTGCTTTTGATTCCCGCATCCGGCTCAACTCAAGCTCCTTGGCGTCAAACTTTCGCTTTCGTTCAATATCAAGATAACTGATAACAGAATAGATAAGTCCCGTAGCCCCGGCCAGGTACACACTATTCAGGATCACATATTTCAGGTAAGGAGCTTTGCTGCCGTACAAATGATAAGCGAACGGAATATTGATGATAATGGTGGTTACGATCAAGGTGATTACGATCAGCAGGTTGTGCTTGATAAAACCCATTTGTTTGAACCGCCTGTTTTCAGCTATGTATCTTACTGTATTAAAGACAAGCAGGGTTGTTACTGTTACTGAGATAAGCTGGCCCACTACCGACCATAGCCATCCCCATTTGGCCAGCATATAAAAAAAACCACCTGACATGGGCACCATGGCATTCGAAATGCATAAAATAGCCAGCCATGCCACCACGTTCTTTCGCAGCAGTTCGTGTTTGATGGACTGCTTGAACATCCGGGAGAATTGTGTCAGCACATACAACCCACCTACAGCAAACAGGAGGCTGAAGAAAATCAACAGGATATATTCCAACGTAGATGGTTCTCTCATACAGGCTGGCAATTTAAGAAAAGATGCAGAAGACGGCTCCACCTCTTCGCAAAATGGCTTTTTTCAGGCGTGAACTGATTATCTTGCAGAAAATTCGCAGAATGGTGATTGATTTCAGATCGGACACAGTGACCAAACCCTCCCAGGCCATGCTCGGGGCCATGATGAAAGCTAAAGTTGGCGATGATGTTTTTGGCGAAGACCCATCTATTAATGAACTGGAAAATATGTCGGCTTCCCTCTTCGGCATGGAAGCCGGGCTTTTTTGCCCTTCTGGTACCATGACGAACCAGGTTGCCATTAAATGCCATACACAACCCGGCGATGAAGTGATCTGCGATGAAAGTGCACATATCTATCAATACGAAGGTGGCGGTATCGCTTTTAATTCCGGGGCTTCTGTCAAATTAATGCAGGGAGACCGTGGCCGGTTTACTGCCGATCAGGCAAAAGCAGTCATCAATCCCGATGATGTGCACCGGGCCAATACCAGTTTGATCTGCTTAGAAAATACCAGCAACCGCGGAGGCGGCAGTTGCTACGATTTTGAAGAGATCAAAAAGATAAAGGCCCTTTGCGTAGAAAACAAACTGGCTTTCCACCTGGATGGTGCCCGGTTATGGAATGCACTGGTAGCTAAAAATGAAACACCAAAACAATATGGTGAAGTATTTGACAGTATATCCATTTGTTTCAGCAAAAGCTTAGGCTGTCCTGTTGGCAGTGTATTGCTGGGCACTAAAGAATTCATCAAAAAAGCCAGGAGGATCAGGAAGGTATTTGGTGGTGGCATGCGGCAGGCCGGCTTTATAGCAGCGGCTGGTATCTATGCTTTAGAAAATAACATTCAACGGCTGGCAGAAGATCATTTGCATGCACAACAGATCAGTGCCGCCATTGCGAAGAAGAGTTTTGTGAAAATGGTATTGCCTGTTGAGACCAATATCATCATTTTCGAACTGAAAGAGGGAATGACCGCTCCCGAATTAGTGGCAAAACTGAAAGAGCATAATATACTTGGATATGCGATTGCTCCCAACCGGGTACGATTAGTTACCCATCTTGATATTACCAAAGAAATGACCGCAACAACCATTGAACGTTTTAATCAACTATAATATGTTACCTAAGATAAACCCTGCATCCACACAAGCCTGGCAACAATTACAAGCTCATTACCATGAAATAAAAGAAAAACAACTGCGGGAATTGTTTAAAGAAGATACTAATCGTTTTGAAAAACTATCGGTAGAAAAAGGCGATATACTGTTTGACTATTCCAAGAACATCATTACCGATAAAACACTTCACTTATTATTACAACTGACTAATGATTGCAAACTGAAAGAAGCGATCAACGCCATGTTTGCAGGGGATAAGATCAATGCGACTGAAGGCCGTGCTGTTTTACATACAGCCCTGAGAAATTTTTCCAAAGAACCTGTTTTTGCCGAAGGCAGTGATGTGATGCCGCTGGTGCGGAAAGTGCTGAAGAAAATGAAAAGCTTTTGTGAAGCAGTACATACCGGCAAGCACAGGGGCTATACCAACAAACGGATCAAGTATATTGTCAACATCGGTATCGGCGGCAGCGACCTGGGTCCATTGATGGTCACCGAAGCATTGAAGCCCTACACGGTGGATGATATTGAAACTTTCTTTGTCTCCAATGTGGATGGAACCCATATTGTTGAAACCTTAAAGAAAGTAAATCCTGAACGAACATTATTCCTGATCGCTTCCAAAACTTTTACCACACAGGAAACCATGACGAATGCCCACACGGCCAGGGAATGGTTCCTCAAAAAAGCAAAGAACGAAAAACATATTGCCAAACATTTTGTGGCCCTCAGTACCAATGAAACCGAAGTGGTGAAATTTGGAATTGATAAAAACAACATGTTCGAGTTCTGGGACTGGGTGGGCGGCCGCTATTCCTTATGGAGTGCTATCGGTCTTTCTATTGCCCTGACAATCGGCTACAAAAATTTTGAACAACTGCTGAAAGGTGCCCATGATACCGACAAACATTTCAGGGATACCCCATTTGAAAAAAACATACCGGTACTGATGGCACTGATCGGTTTGTGGTACACGAATTTCTTTGGCACACAAAGCGAAGCTATTCTCCCTTATGATCAGTATCTCCATCGTTTTGCTGCTTACTTCCAGCAGGGAAATATGGAAAGTAACGGGAAGAGTATTGACCGCAACGGTGAAGCGGTTGAATATCCCACCGGTCCCATCATCTGGGGTGAACCGGGCACCAACGGGCAGCATGCGTTTTATCAACTGATACACCAGGGCACACCGCTTATTCCCTGTGATTTTATTGCACCCGCACAAACACATAATCCTATCGGCGATCATCATGTGAAACTGCTGAGCAATTTCTTTGCACAGACAGAAGCCCTGATGAATGGCAAAACAGAGGAAGAAGCCGGGAAAGAATTAGAAAAAGCAGGCTTAAGCAATGAAGATATTACCCGCCTCCTGCCCTATAAAGTATTTACCGGCAACCGGCCCACCAATTCATTCCTGATCAAAAAGATCACTCCATATACACTGGGAGAACTGATCGCATTGTATGAACATAAAATATTTGTACAGGGTATTCTCTGGAATATTTACAGCTTCGACCAGTGGGGTGTGGAATTGGGTAAGCAATTAGCCAACAAGATACTTCCCGAGTTAGTGACAAAGGAAACAGTTACCAGTCATGATTCTTCCACCAACGGGCTGATCAACCACTGGAAACAGGTAAGGGCTAAAAAATAAAACATCCCATTGGATAAAAAATACAAGCCTGGCCGGGAAACCTGTTCAGGCTTTTTTCATAACTTTAGAACACCTTATATTTTGCTTATGAAAAGGCTATTCTTACCACTTTTCCTGCTGGCTGCTTCCATAGCGGTTGCACAAACCGAGACTTATATTGATCCGAACATACACCGCCTGGAAAAATTGAACTGGAATAACGATACTCTGTTTATCAACGACAACATTACACTATTCAAAGGAATGAAAACCCCTGGCTTTAAAAGCTTTTCAACCGGCAAGGATAGCATTTTGGGCCAGATGCCCTGCGTCATTCCCGATCTCAGCAAGTGCAACTATAATATGCCCAACCTGGCCACGACGCCACATTATAAAGCCATCATGCTGGAAAGATATGGTAGTGCAGCAGTGGTTAAACCTCCGGTAATACTGAATGGCAAACCTCCTGTTAAGAGGTGATGAAGGGGTTAAGGTTAATTGACACATTACTGATTCCATGGTTCGTGTCCTTTGGTATCTATATACCTGTCCATACGAACCCAACTCAACTACACTTTTTTTCTGATTTCCTGTTTTGGCAAAAAAATAATTGGCAATTCCAACTCGTATGTGAACCCTGGACTTTGGATGGAAAACAGGCCTGGTGCAAACACCATACCTACCTCCTTTATCCCTCATTTGTTTATATTCCGGGTCGTAGTTTCGTCGTTACGAAACTACGACCCGGAAAAATAAGTGTAAACTATTATAAAAGATACACAGGTAACTTTTTCAGAAAAACTTCATTTTGCTGTACTTAAATTTTGTTTTTATTTGATTTTTCTTTTTTTTTGTTTTGGAAGTACGCCGAAATCCAAAACAACAGGCGGAGGAAGCTGAAAATCCTAAGAGTAAGCACAACAAACCAATCCACTGCATTATGAGGTACATCAAGTTTTTATTCGTATCACTTGGCTTTCTTGTAGTATTGACTTCAGCAACACCTGCTTCTAAAAGCCCTATTCCCGCAGAAAGAATTAAAACGGCAACAACAGCATTAGATATTGCTGCTAAGGACGGTAAGGTAACTTATCAAGAACTTAAATCAATTGCTACAGATTTAAAAGGAACAAAGCTTTCACTTAAAGAAAAAATTGCTTTACGCATTTTCGGGAAAAAAATCTCCTCCAAAGCTACTACAGCACCACCCTTTGGAGACGGTGGAAAATCTCAGGTGATTGCCCTTATTCTGTGTGCGTTAGTTGGAGGGTTGGGTATTCATCGTTTTTACTTAGGTTATACCTGGCAGGGAATTGTTCAATTACTTACACTGGGGGGATGTGGTATCTGGGCATTAATTGACCTGATCAGGATCATTACAGGCAGTCTTGAACCTAAGAACGGCCCGTACGAAAAAACGCTATAACTACTGTAAAGTATAAATAATCAATAGGTTCCGGGATAATTTCCGGAACCTACTTTTATTGTATGAAATACCGTTACTATTTTACCATTTCTAAACTTGCTTTCATAGTGTTGGCTCCTGTGGTATTATTGCTTTTACCTGCCACTTTTTTTGATTCCGGAAGATCCCTTTGTCTTTCCAAATTATTTTTTGGGTTCGAATGTTATGCATGTGGTTTATCACGAGCATGTATGCACCTTATTCATTTTGATTTTGAAGAAGCCTATGCATACAACATGTTGTCGTTTATTGTACTTCCGCTTTTAGCAATAATATGGTTGCAGTGGTTTATTAAAGAATGGAAGCGATATAAACTTTATCGTACAGCCTTTCAGTCAAAACAACTCTGACACGGGGTTCATATCACACAAAATTTAGTACCCCTCATATACACCTTAATCTGATGTTTTGGTTCCGGTCTCCACTATCCAACTTCACTCAAACTCATTTTCCGAATTCCCAATGCCTTGGTTCGTGTCCCACGAACCGGGGCATTGAAAAAAAGCTGCCCCAAAAATTTGAGGCAGCCTTTAATATTTTTATCGCTATTATCAGAATACCTGGTACCGGCGCAATTCCTGCTGGAATGCCAGCGTACCTGTTTCATCAAAAAATTCAAATTTCACCAGCCCTATATTTCTTGCATAGTAACTTTTACCTGAACCCACCAGCGATGTAACATCCTGCCAGACTCCGGGAGCCACTTCCTGTTCGTATTTCTCTTCCACCACTATAACATTGGTAAAATTCATCGTACCGGTTGAGGTGGTAAATGAAAGCGGTACATCTTTTTGTAAAATTGTATAGCTAAAACGGAGGGTAATGGAGAATGTTGGGTTGGGGGGAACGGTTACAGTGCCTGGATATGCCGCACTCTTCCAGTTAGTGCCTGCTGCCGCGTCTTTCAGAAAAATATATTCCTTCCACTGCGGATTATCGTACCCAATAAAAGCGCCGATGTCAACAAATTCCAGGTAATCATTTCCTGCTTTACGGTAATACCCGGATGAATCAAAACCGGTGGCAATATTATCCGTGATCATGAAAATATTATACGAATTGCCAAGAGCAGTATGTGTATTTGCTATTACTCTGCGGAACAGGGAATCATTTGCATCGTCATCAATTTCATAACTCCAGTTACTATTCGTCGTTCTCGGGAAATAATCAATCACAGCAGGCGCTGCCACCACAGGAATCGTAAATGTGCAACTGCTGGTTCCGAACGTAACGGTGAATACCTGGTTACCTGCCGTGGTTGGTGTACCGCTTCCTATCAACGTGATATTCTGAAGTCCCGTTGCCGGGAAAGTTCCTGTGGCGGTAAAACTAAAACCAGTAACCGTATTGGTAGAGATCGTGTACGTTCCAACTGTGGCAACGTTTACCTGTATCTGTACATTATTGCCCACTGTAAGGGCCGTACCTACTGTATAAGTACCGGCGGGTGTTGCTGGTGTGCAACCACCCGGTGCCCCCGCCAGGGTGCCGGTGCCTGCATTTCCAACTGTAATATCAAATGAACAGAGATTCGTACCAATGGTAACAGGAACGGTATTAGTGCCGGCAGTTGTGGGTGTGCCACTGCCAAACAAGACGACTGTTTGCGGCCCGGTAGTGATAAAAGCCCCGCTTGCCTGGAAAGTCATCCCCTGGAAAGTGGTGCTGATGGAATAGGTTCCTATAGTGGTTACATTCACATTAACGGTAACACTATGCGTGCCTCCCAGTGCTACTCCTAATGTATAGGTGCCAACAACGTTAGCTCCTGCGCAATTAGCTCCTGTACCGCTCAACCCGAATACAGCAGGCCCGCCTCCACCTATTGGCAAGAAGGTTACCGGAACAAAACATTCCTGCCCGTCATATTGAATTCTGAAATTGAAGGTACCTGTTGTGGCCGGTGTTCCATTACCCCGCAGTTTCACCACATTACTGCCAGCAGTAGTAAAAGTGCCGGATATGCGGAAATAAACACCATTAACCGTATCAGAAAAAACAGTGTAGCTGCCGGTTGCTGTTACATCCACCGTCACTTCAATATATTCTGTATTGCCGTTCAGGGCTGTTCCCTGCACATAGGTACCCACTACGTTTTTGGGCAGGCAGTCACCGTTAATATCACTTTGCAAAAGGCCTTCAGAGGGTTGATTGCCGGATTCAAAACTGTTTTCCTTCTGACAAGCCACAATTACCAAACCCAGCAGCAAAAAGGAAGCAAGGATCTTTCTCATATAGGTAGTTATTGAAGTCACTAAAATAAGACTTATTTGCCTAACGGCAGCATGGCAGTATCCCCATCCATGCCTGCTCCGGTTGCCGCTGTAAATCTTACATTTGCTAAAATTTATCTGTACATGAAAATGATTTCGCTGCTGCTTGTCTCCTCACTTTTTTTAAGCTGCCAGGCACAAACTGTTACCAAAGTAAAAGCGGGTGATTTCGAAAAAGGCATAGCCGCTGACAGTGCCCAGGTGCTGGATGTAAGAACAGCGGGTGAATATGGCTCCGGGCATATTAAAAATTCATTACAGGCCAACTGGATCGACAAAGAGCAATTCCTTGACCGGGTACAATATATGGACAAGAACAGGCCGGTCTATATTTATTGCCTTGTTGGTGGCCGAAGTGCCGCCGCTGCGGAATGGATGCGGAACAATGGGTTTAAAAAAGTGGTGGAATTGGACGGCGGGCTCAACGCCTGGAAAAGGGCAGCAAAACCATTGGAAGGCGTGAGCAATGAAAAACAACTGACCATTGAAGAATACTGGGCCTCGATACCGAAAGACCAGACTGTGCTGGTTGACTTTGGTGCCACCTGGTGCCCGCCTTGCGTAAAAATGGAGCCGGTACTGGAGGAAATTAAAAAAGATAAGTCACTTCATTTCCAGTTTTTAAAAATAGATGCCGGTATTCATACGGATGTAATGAAATCATTACATATTGAACCGATCCCTGTTTTTATTATCTATAAAGAAGGGAAAGAAGTGTGGAGAAAGCTTGGGCTGGTGACCAAAGAAGAATTTGCCGCTCTGCTGAAATAATCTTTCTGATTTTTGGCTACCTTTTCTGTATGAAAAGAAGCCAGTTCCTCAAAACTTCCGCTGCACTTGCAGGAAGTTCTTTGTTACCTGTAGTAAGCTTTGCAGAAGAAAGTAAAAAGAAACCCCTCCGGTTTGCCCATCTTTCAGATATTCACCTGAAGCCGGGACTTATTCCTGAAACCGGAATGGCAAAGGCCTTTCATCATGCCCAGCAATTAAAAACAAAAGTTGATTTTATCATCAATGGTGGCGATGCCATCATGGATGCACTGGATGCCGACAAGCAAAAAACACAGGAGCAATTTGATCTTTTCAACAACCTGTTGAAAAAAGAAAACAGCCTTCCTATATACCATTGTATCGGCAATCATGATGTATGGGGCTGGTTCATCAAACAAGACAGGCCGGAACAGGATAAACTATACGGCAAACAGTGGGTGCTGGAAAATTTCAATATGCCGCGAAGATTTTACAGCTTCACCAAAGGGAAATGGCATTTCATTGTTTTGGATAGTACACAATTAAATCCTGCCGGCGGTTATATCGGCAAACTGGATCCGGAACAATTGGACTGGTTACAGCAGGAACTAAAACAGGTACCGGCTGATCAATTCATTTGTTTTGTTTCACATATTCCCATTTTATCCATTTGTGCAGGATTATTCTTTGACAAAACAGAACCCAATGGTGACCTGAAGATCCAGCGCAACCTGATGCACAGTGATTTCCTGGTGTTAAAGAAATTATTTGTTCAATATCCAAACATCAAAGTTTGTATCAGCGGGCATATCCACCTGCAGGATGAAGTGGATTACCTCGGTATCAAATATTATTGCAACGGTGCTGTGTCGGGCAACTGGTGGAAAGGTGCTTTCCAGGAATTTGCACCGGCTTATGCAGTGATCGAATTATTTGATGACGGATCATCCGCCCGGACCATGCACCCCTACTAAAAGCAGTAACCGTTTCCTTTTATCTCGTTAATATTCTATCTTACCTTTTCTTATACCTGGTATCAATGAAGAAAATACATATCCTTCTTATTTCCTTAATACTATTGAGTTTATCCGGTTTCCGTTATCGCCCCGATCCCAAAGTGCAGGTGCTGACATCGGGCACTAATACCAGCCTTCGCGGATTAAGTGTGGTGAATGATAATATTGTTTGGGTAAGCGGCAGCAATGGCATGGTGGGACGGTCCAGCAATGCAGGAAAGAACTGGAAATGGACAACGGTGAAAGGATTTGAGAAAAAAGAATTCCGGGATATAGAAGCGTTTGATGCCAGCACTGCTATCATTATGGCGGTAGATACACCGGCGGTAATTCTCAAAACTACAGACGGAGGTGAAACATGGAAAACTGTTTATGAAAACAAAACGCCGGGTATGTTCCTGGATGCAATGCATTTTCTGGATCAAAATACTGGTATGGTGATCGGTGATCCCATCAATAAAAAAGTGTTTATAGCTGCTACACAAGATGCCGGCGAAAGCTGGCAGGAATGGGAAGAAAGTCAAAGACCTGTTGCCGATTCAGGCGAAGCATTTTTTGCAGCCAGCGGCACCAATATCCGTTTGTTTGAAAAGAATAAATATTTTATGGTGAGTGGCGGTACCCGTTCAAGATTATTTACTAATAATAATGTCATTGATATGCCTATAATACAAGGCAAAGAAACGACCGGCGCTAATTCAGTAGCTGTGTTTGATGAAGGAAAACTTAAGGGCAGCAAAAGAATAGTTGTTGTGGGCGGAGATTTTATGACCCCGGGAGAAAGCAAACAAAACTGCTATTATACAACTGACGGAGGCAAGAGCTGGAATGCACCTTCCACCCCACCCCATGGCTACCGCAGTTGCGTGGAATATTTATCCAAAACTGATTTAGTGAGTTGCGGCCTGAATGGTGTTGACTACTCTTATAATGGCGGGAAAACATGGAAATGGATAAGTAAAGAAAGTTTTCATGTTGTCCGTATTGCCAAAATGGGAACCACGATATTCCTGGCGGGTAATAAAGGGCAGATAGGTAAGCTTATACTGGATTAAAACATCGTTACAGGTTGTTCAGTATCTCCTGCACCGTGGGTCTCTTTTTATAATCACTATTAAAAAAACGGTAGGTAATATTAGCTTCTTTGTCGATAACATACACAGCAGGTACCGGCAGGTAATTCCAGTCCTTCCCGTTGATCTTTTCCAGGTCAATACCTGAATTACGGTAACGGGTTATCGTATTCTCCGGCACGATAAATTCCACTTCATAGGCTTTCATGATCTTAAGGCCTTCATCATACAAGATGGAATATTCTGCTTTTGTTTTTTCAATTGTTTTATCCACTCCCTCCGGCTTTTCGGGTGTAACAGCGATCAATGTGGCCCCTTTATCTTTGATCAGTTGCAGGGAATCTTCGAGCCTTTTCAGCTGGCGGTTGCAATACGGGCACCAGTTGCCCCGGTAAAACACCAATACCACTTTCCCTTTTTTAAGCAGATCTTTCAGCCTTACTTCAGTTCCATTCTGATCTGTTGCTTTAAAGTCCGGGGCTTTGGAATTAATGAATAAGCCCTCAGGGGCCTCCTGGCCGGCAACCATAAAAAAAGCACCCAATAGCAGGAAAGTCAGAATATTCTTTTTCATACTGCAATTTAGTTTTAAAAATAATTTGTTCAGTTTTTTGCCCAATCCGGGCAGGAGTAAGTTAACAAAAGATTATTTCTTTATTTTTGACGGATACACTGTCCACTGCCAAACCTGATACTATGTCTAATACACACCAGGATAAATACCTGACCAAACTACTGATAGGCATTGCCCTTATAACGACCAGTATTGTTGTATTGTTTTACACTATCTACGAAAGATCAGAAAAAGCACAGAAAGAACAGGATTGGTACCTGTGGGCACTTGCTTTTGGGGTATTGCTGGTAGCAGGCATCATTTCCATTTGCCAGGCATTTGTACATAAAATAAAGTCGGATCTCATACGCCGGCAAAAGCAAAGAGAACATCATAAAACTTCACCCAAAATAACAGAAGAAGAAATGTGACCCGGGTGCTATCCAAATCGTTTGCTGAACATAAAATAAACAGCTCCCAGCAGCAGGGCAAAACTCACAAGATACTTCCAGTGAAAGGGTTCCTTCAGGTAAAAAACCGCGAAGAATACAAATACGACCAGTGTGATGACTTCCTGGATCATTTTTAACTGGAAGCCCGAAAATCCATTGGCATAACCACTGCGGTTGGCCGGCACCATCAGTACATACTCAAAAAAAGCGATGAACCAGCTCAGCACAATGGCTTTCCATAATGGCCAGCCTTCCTGCTTTAAATGATAATACCAGGCAAAGGTCATGAAGATATTAGAGGCTACGAGAAGAGTGATTGTACGCATAGTTGGCTATTTTCTCCGATAATAGCTTTGTGAACCGGGATACTGACTAAAGATAAAACAGATAGCAAACATGAAAAATGTAATCATGAAGCTGATTGCAAGTTTAGTGAACGAAACCCAATAGCTTAAAATAGTATATGCAATTGCTTCTCCCGGCCTCCCCTTCGGGAAAATAACAGTCAGTTTATGCCCAGGTCTTTTATGCCTCGTCCAGACCAATTTATCCGCAGATGTATAGATACTGTCTTTATACGTGAATTGAAATTGCGGATAATAGGCTCCTTGTCCACCATATCTCTTCCTGCCAGCCCCAAGTAATTGATCAATTACAACAGCTTTCGCTTTTTCGGAATTTCGATACTCATCAATAGTATCCAGGTAAAAATAAAAAATCATGAATAACAGGTATCCCAGCCAGTACGCAATTACAAGATTAAATTTCTGGCTACCTGTCATTGACCAAAAATAGAGCAGGAAATTATAGAATGAAAAAAGTCCTGCAGTTTTTCTACAGGACTTTCTATTTTATTCTTATATGCCTTAATTCTGGTTCTGTTGCAAATTCCGGAAGTCAACACTGACCAGTTTACTTACACCCGGCTCCTGCATCGTTACCCCATAGATCACATCCACGGTACTCATGGTCATTTTGTTGTGGGTTACAATAATGAACTGGGAGTTATCACTGAACTGGCGGATCATATTGGTGAACTTGCTGACGTTGGCATCATCCAGCGGCGCATCCACCTCATCCAGGATACAGAACGGTGCCGGTTTGATCAGGTAGATCGCAAATAACAGGGCTGTTGCCGTTAAGGTTCTTTCACCACCACTGAGCTGTGTCAGCGAGGTGGGACGTTTACCCTTGGGACGGGCAATCACTTCAATACCGGTATCTGCTAAGTTCTCCGGGTTTTCCAGCACCAGGTCACAATGATCATCTTCGGTGAACAGGGTCTTGAACACTTTAATGAAATTCTCTTTCACCCGGTTAAAGGTTTCAAGGAATTTCAGGTTCGCCGTTGCTTCCACTTCTTCAATCGTTTTCAACAGGCTGTCTTTGGCATTCACCAGGTCATTCTTTTGCTCCACGATGAACTCATAGCGTTTCTTCATCTCTGTAAATGCTTCGATCGCTGTAGGGTTCACTTCGCCGAGGTTTTCCAGCCGCTTCTTCATGCGATCTGCTTTCTCCTGCAATTCTTCCAGCGCTGTTTCAGACGTACGGGCCTGGTCTAAGATATCTTCCAGTTTGATACGGAACTCAACATCTAATCTTTCTTTCGTTCCGGCCAACTGTAATTTCAGTTCATTCAGTTTGTCTTTGATTGCTGCTAATAAATGTTCTACCTGCTCTTTGTCTTTGACTTTATGACGCAGCTCACTTTCTTTTTCACTCAGCTGGTTGCGCAGGTTATAATAGGCCTGGTCCGCTTCATTCAATATGGTCTGCTCCTCCTCTCTTCTCCGGATCATTTCCAGCAAAGCATCTTCAATATCTTTTAAGGATGTAGCTGATTGCTCAATGCTGGTTGTAGTATCGGATAAACTGGTGGTATTACTTTCGATCTGCTGGTTAAGGTCGTTCAGTTGGTTGCGCTTGAAATCCAGTTCCTGCTTCAAAGCATTGATCTTGCTCTGCTGCCGGGTCACATTCAGGTTAAACTCGTTGTATTGTTGTGAGGCCTCGTTATACGTTGTTTCAGCCGCTTTAAAATTCTCATCTGCTTCGGCCAGCTTGGCGGTGTAGGATTGTAACTGCTCATTAAATTCGTTCAGTTGGTTTCTCACTCCTTCCACAGACTGGTGTGTTTGCTGCATCTGGTGATTCAGTTCTTCCAACCGATGCTGGCTGTTGGTCTGCATGGAATGCAGGTTCTCCAGTTTGTTGTGCAGGGAGAAGACCTGGTTGGTCAGTTGCTGGATCTCTCTTTCGGTTTCCCGTAATGCATTCTCCCGCAGATCTTCATTGAAAGCGATCACTTCGTTATGCCTTGCCTGTATCTCGCTGCGGAGTTTTTCCACCACTTCGTCCTGGGCTGCGATCTCATCCTGTAATTTTTCTAAATTCTTTACCCGGCCGATCTTCTTTCCTTCGATCATTCCCACACTACCTCCGGTCAGCGAGTATTTTCCTTTTACATATTTACCGGCTTTCTCGATCACTACAAAACCATTGCTGTTTTGCAGGGCATCTTCGCTATCGGCAATAAAAACATTTCCTAATAAATGTTCTGCCAGTTTCCTGTATTTCTCTTCCACATCCACCACACTCAGTGCAGGAACTGCACCTTCTAATTGATGAGCAGAAACCTCAGCTCCTTTCTCGTTCACTTTATCCAGCAGGAAGAAATTGGCTTTCCCTTTTTTATTTTCATCCAGTAAACGAACCGCCTGCAAACCTTCCTGCAGGTTATTGACCACATAGTAACTCAGGTAAGGTTCCAGTACGTTTTCCAACGCAGTTCTGTATTCCTCTTTTACATAGAGAATATCAGACAGGATCGGCGAAGTATAGTTCCAGTTATTGTTATTGTGCAGGAATTTTACAGAATCGGGATAGCCTTCCATGGAATCGATCATACTCTTCAGCAGGTCATGTTCGTTCTTTTTGGCATCCAGCTTTCTGGTTTCTACCGCCAGTTCATTCCGGAGTGTCTCCACAATGGACTGCGTTTGTAATATCTGTTCCTTCGTATTTTCCTGGTGCTGCTGCAATTGCTCCAGGTCCACTTTTTTAATATTCAGTTCTTTTTCTTTCAGCAAACGTTCTTCATCCAGGTGATGGCGCTGTTCTTCTCTTTGCTTTCTCTCTTCTTCTATTTGCCCGATAGCTCTTTGTAAATTTTGTACAGACGTATCTGCTACTGCCACTTTTTTCTCCGCATCAAACTGGCTGCGCTGCACCTGCTGGTATTCACTCCGGAATGTATCCAGGGTGCGGCGTTTTTCATCCAGCACTTCTCTTTGCACAGCTACCTGGTTATTCAGTTGCTGTAATTGCTCAGTTAATCCTTCCAGTGCTTTTGATTCTTCTTCCACCTGCAATTGGGTAAAGCCGATACTTTCGTCAATTCCTTTTAACTGGCCGCCTGCTTTTTGCAAAAATTCTTTCAGGCTGCTTTCTCTCTCTTTGAGATATTCCAACCGCTGGGCAGCCAGGTTCTTTTCATTCTCTTTGGTTCTTACCTGCTGCACCAGTTCGTTGAAAGCATGCTGCATACTTTGCAGTTGTCTTTCCTTTTCGATGAAACCTACTTTCTCCTGTTCCAGGGCAGCTTCTTCATTTGCTATCTCGGCTTCCATGCGGATCTTCTTATCGGTTTCCGCATCATGCTGCTCATTCAGTTCTTTATAGGTCAGGTTAAATCCTTCCAGGGCCGCTTTCGCCAGTTCAATACTGATCTCCCGGTAATCTTTTTTGATTTCGTGGTATTTCTCGGCTTTTTTGGCCTGGCTTTCCAGGGCTTTTAGCTGGTTATTGATCTCGAACAGCAGGTCCTCGATACGGGCCAGGTCCTGTTCGGTGGCATCCAGTTTTTGCTTGGCTTCCTTTTTCCGGGTTTTATAGATCGAAATGCCGGCAGCTTGTTCCAGCATGCGGCGGCGGCTGTTGTCTTTGTCTTTGATCAGGTCGTCCACCATGCCCAATTCGATGATCGCATAGCTGTCGGTACTCACCCCGGTATCCATGAACAGGTTCTGGATATCTTTCAGGCGGCACTGCACATCATTCAGGCGGTATTCCGACTCACCGCTTTTATAAAATTTACGGGTAATGGTAACGGTGCTGAACTCGGTGGGCAGCAGGTTCTTGGTATTCTCAAAAGTCAGGCTTACCTCGGCCAGGCCGGAGGCACTGCGGGTCTTGGAACCGTTGAAGACAAGGCTGTCTAAGTTCTCGCTCCGCAGGTGGCTGATCTTCTGTTCCCCGATCACCCAGCGGATACTGTCCACGATATTGGATTTACCACAACCGTTTGGTCCAACGATGCCCGTGATATTGTCGTCGAAATTGACAATTGTTTTGTCGGCAAAACTTTTGAACCCCTTGATTTCTAAGCTCTTTAATCTCACTGTTTTCTAATTTTAAGTCAGGCGGCGAATATAAGTCAAAGGTCAGGAATAATCGGTTTGGCCAGGGGGCATTTATTCACAATGAAGGGCCAAAAATGTGAGAAGAAAGTAGCCATAAAAAACAGAAATCGCCGGAAAAGGAAAGACGGCTGTCCGACCGCCATATAACCCTGTGGGTTTGGCAGGCAAGTACTGATAAACCGGAAATTTAGTCCCGTGAAGTATCTTCCCGGTATGAAGGAAGAACTTTTCGAAATCAAGCTTGATGAAACCGGGAAAAGATTACTCCTGCGGGTAAATTTTTGGGCCAGGTTTCTGTATGTATGCACCTTACTGACCTGTGTTTTTGATTTAATTAATGCTTACCTGGGCATTAAATCTTTTTTTAAAAATGCAGACGGGTATAATGATTACCTGAAGTTTTCAGTAAGCCTCAATATCATATTTCTAACTATTTATGCTGTTTTATTGCCGATACAAGCTTATTATTTCCTTTCCTTTTCCAGGAATGCCCGCAAAGCAATCCGGTATGAAGACAGTATTGGCTTTAATAATTCTTTTAAATGGTTGCTGAAACATGTTATTACCGCCAGTATTTTATTTACACTGAATAGTATCTGGATCTTTGTCATTAATATCCGGGAAATCAGTTTGATGAATCAATAACAAAAATCATCTTTCAATCACTCCCACCAGCAAAGGCCAGAGGTCTTTTTCAAATTTCTTTCTGGTATCTTCTCCAAAATCCCCCTTTGCGGGAGGAAAGCGGTCTTCGTTTAATCACTGGTTTATTGAGAATAAATTGCATTTATTTCCGTCGATCTCAGGCCTGCTTAGTTTTACTTGCAACGTTTTTAATTAGTCACTTGTCATCCGAAGAAACCATAGTTATGAAAAAACTGATTATAGCTGTTTGTCTCATTGTATTTTTGGGAATAACCGGATGCAGAAAAGAAAGCAATTCCATCAGGAATTCGATCCAGGGGTCCTGGGAATTAAGACGGGCAAGCGGTATGCTTACTGTTGATTATCCACCGGGCACCGGGCAAGTCTTTAAATTTAGCGGAAGCAGCTATGAAATAATTACGAATGGCCAGGTAACCAAGAGCGGCACATTTGAAATAGTAAAAGATCCTTCTGTTGCTGCTGCTACCTGCATGGTCATTGCTGAAAATCAATACCAGTACAGGATCATTTATGATAATAACAATACAGGTACAAAAAAATTCATACAGGCAGGAAATGACAGCCTGCATTTCATTTCGGGCTGTTTTGCTGTTGATGCCGGGAATATCTCCGATTATGTAAAAATAGACTGACAGTAAAAGAACGGCCATTTTAACAAACATTTCTCCCGGTAAAATTCATCCCGCCCCTGCGCCGGTTTACTTTTAAGCAATGAACCGGCTGCTACTCTCTATTCTTATTTTACATATTATCAGTTCATCAATCAGCGCACAGCAAACATTACATGGAAAAATTTATGACCGGATCACCGACTCAGCTCTCGCCGGTATCAATGTTTTCAACAGGACAAACAGATCATTCAGTGTATCGGTAAAAGACGGGAGTTACAGCATTGCGGCCAGTGAAGGTGATAAGATCATGTTTACTGCATCAGGCTTTAAAACCGATTCGGTGATAGTCACCTTTGGCCACCTCCAGACTCAATATGATGTCAGCTTATCGGTCCGGTATGTCTCCCTGAGCGGCATTACCCTGAACAGCAGTTACCAGGCGGATTCGCTGGAACGGCGGAACATTTACCGCTATTATTTTGACAGCCTCAAGAACATCACGGGAGGCAACCGGCCTACAGATGGCGTTGGTATCAGCATCAGTCCGCTCAGTTATTTTTCCAGTAAAGCCAAACGGCAACGGGAACTAAGAAAAAGATTGCTGAAAGAAGAAAGAGATTCTTATATCGACCGCTCCTTTCCTCCTGAATGGGTGGAGCGGCTTACCAATCTGCATGGTGATTCCTTACGGTTGTTCATGTACCGCTACAGGCCTTCGTATGATTTTTGCAGGAAAACCGACCGGGCTGACATGATCGTTTATATCAGTGATAAACTGAAAGAATTCAGGAAACCGAAATCCTGATTATCTGATCAGCGTAACCGTTCCCTTTCTAAACACCTTATTACCTTTATAATCTATTGCTTCCACCATCCACACATAAGTATTAGATGCCTGGGGTATACCTTTTATTGTACCATCCCAGCCATTGCGGGGATCGCTGGTGGTAAAGACCCTTTCTCCCCACCGGCTATAGATACTGAAGAAATGAAATTCTTTCATACCTACGGAGGTCACTTTCAGAATATCATTCAATCCATCACCTCCGGGAGTAAAGGCTGTTGGCACATAAACTTCAGGGCCCTGGTATACTTTCACATTCACAGTAGCTGCCCCTTCACAATCGCTGATCGTTTTTGCTTTAATGGTATAAGTGATATCCCTGTCAAGAATAGCAATAGGGTTGGGAATGAAAGGATCATTAAGACCTGTTGAAGGGCTCCATACATAACTGATAAAGCCGCTGTTATTGGCATCGGTTGCATTCAGTTGCAATGGCTGGTTGATAGCAACAACAGTATCCCGGACAATTCCGATCAGCGGAGGTGCGGCTACGATCACTGAAACCTGTTCATCCGCCAGTGAACGGCAGCCATTCGGATCTGTTATGGTTA
>JAFLBM010000027.1:0-30671 GCA_017303455.1 Chitinophagales bacterium
GGAAGTGGGACGTTATGCCAGTTATAATACTGCAGCAAGCCGCACATTGATCATTTCGGGATTGGATAACAGTAAGCGTTACGATTTTGAAGCCTATGCATCCCGTATTGGCGGCAACCAAACCCGCTATGTGGTTGGATCAAGCAGCATCACCATTAATACCGACAGGAATTATGTGAATAAAGCAAGTTTCACCAATCTCACCCCTGTCTCGGGAAGGATCACCATTACGCTGGAAAGAATAACAACCTATACCTATATCAATGGCTTTACGCTGACAGAAAATGGCGGCGGCGGAACACCTGTTCCTAATCAACCTCCTGTTGCAAGAGCCGGCAATGATATTAATTTGGTCTTACCGGCTAATTCATCCACACTAAACGGCAGCACATCGTCTGACCCGGATGGCACAATAGCATCGTATAACTGGACTAAACTATCCGGTCCTGCTTCCTTTACAATTAATAATGCAACTATTGCCAATCCTTTGGTCAGTAACCTGGCTACAGGAACTTATCTTATGCAATTAACTGTTACCGATAATAACGGAGCCAGCAGTATGGATTCTGTAAACATAACCGTATACCCTTCTTTGAATACCGCACCTGTGGCAAGAGCCGGTGCTGATCAAACAATAGTCTTACCTGTTAATTCCGTTACATTAAATGGCAGTGCATCTTCTGATGCGGTAGGGCAGATCGTTAGTTATGTATGGCGGCAGATCAGCGGACCATCTGCAAGTACACTTGGTTCTGCCAATGCCGTTAGTACAACTGCTGCTGACCTGGTAACAGGTGCTTACCAGTTTGAATTACTGGTAACAGATGACAGCAGTGCAGTTGGTAAGGATACGATTGTTGTTACAGTGAACCCGGTACCACCGGCACAACGTTTTGTGAGGGTAAATATATTCGGCGGCAGTAATCCTGCCGGCACTGGATGGAATAACTGGAATGTGCAAACCAGTCTGTCAACCGGCGCTTTATCTTATTCCGATGGAACTGCTTCAGCAATCACAGCCGCCCTGAGTGCACATACCAATATTGGTGATAACGGAGCCGGTTATCCTACCACCATGTGCCCGCCGGAGGTAGGCCGGATCGCCAGTTATAATACAAACGCCAGCAGAACACTTACCATTTCAGGACTTGATAATAGCAAAACATACGACTTCGAAGCTTATGCCTCCCGTATAGGTGGCAACCAAACCCGTTATGTGGTGGGCAGCACCAGTATTACGATCAACACCGACAGGAATTATGTCAACAAAGCGAGTTTTTCTAATCTTACACCGGTTGCAGGTCGAATCACGATTACCCTTGAAAGGATTACAACCTTTACTTATATCAACGGGTTTACACTAACCGAGAACAGCAGTGCACAAGGAAGATCAGCCGGTCAGTTATTTACCAGCACGACAGAAAATAATGAAATACCTGCTGTAGTCAATCCTTCATCTGCTGCCACCGGAACGGGAGATGCAACCGTATCCTTATTTCCGAACCCGGCTGTTGATCATACAGCAATACAGGTATTGTCATCCCGGGAAGGGCAGGTGAAAATATCTTTACTGAATGAAAGCGGAACTGTTGCCAGGGAATGGCAATGGAAAAAAGAGAAAGGTCTCTTCCAAAAAACGATTTCTTTAACCGGGCTGAAGAAAGGGATATACCTGCTGCAGGTTAAAATGGGTAACTGGGAGCAAACAAAAACAATTATCAAACTTTAAACCATTGACTTTATTCCTGTGGATGAACCATCCTTCCATCGTATCAGCAAAAAGACAGCGGGTGCTGTCTTTTTGCTGAATTACCTGTTTAGCGGAAGCAACCCCTCGCCAACCTTTTCTGTCTTTTGTTGTTTATTTACGATATGAATTTAATCCCGGTCATTGCTTTCTTCATCACCAATGTGTTCACCGCATTTACTCCTCCTGCTGAAGATGGTATAACAATAAACATTACTAACCTCCGGAATGATAAAGGACATGTACTGGTCAGTCTTTTTAAAGAAGGAGAAGGTTTCCCCGATAAAGCGGAAAAAGCATTTCGTAAAGAAAAAGCGGCTATAAGTAATAAAAAAGCAATTATACAATTCAGTTCCGTACCTGGCGGTAATTATGCTGTTGCCATCCTGCACGATGAGAATGATGATGCAAAGATGAATAAAACCTGGCTCGGTCTTCCCAAAGAAGGATATGGTTTTTCCAATAATGTGATGGGTACATTGGGCCCTCCTGTATTTAGCAAAGCCAGGTTCACACATACAGCAGGTCAGTCCACAACTATTGAGATAAAAACGAAGTATTAATCCTTATATATCCTGACCTCTTTTTTGCCATCGCTTTTGATATAGCCCCTGTACATTCCTTCGGTACAAAACGGCATGGTAATATTTCCGTTCTTATCCACAGCGATCAGTCCGCCATCTCCACCAAGGGCCGGTAAGCGTTTCATGATCATTTCATCTGCTGCAGTTTTTAATTTCATCTTGCCAAACTCCATCATATCACTGATGCTTTTGGCCATCACCAGCCGGATAAAATATTCTCCCCAGCCGGTGCCACTGATAGCTACAGTAGCATTATTGGCGTAAGTCCCCGCACCGATGATCGGTGCATCTCCCACCCGGCCGAATTTTTTATTGGTCATGCCGCCTGTGCTGGTGGCAGCGGCAAGATTCCCATGGCGGTCTAAGGCCACTGCTCCAACCGTTCCATACTTACCCCCAACCCCTAAAGGGGAGTAAAAGAATTCACTGAATCCACTGCTGATTCCTTTTGTTGTATCTGTAAGATCCTGCTGCATTTTTATTGAATCTTCCTGCCTGGCTTTCTGCAATCCATTCCACCTGCTTTCCGTATAGAAATAGGAAGGGTCAACGATCTCCAAACCCTGCTGCTGTGCAAATTTTTCTGCTCCTTTACCCGTCATCATCACATGCGGGCTTTTTTCCATCACTGCCCGGGCTGCAGTTATTGGGTTCCGGATAGTGGTCACGCCTGCCACCGAACCCGCTGCCAGTGTTTTACCATCCATAATGGCTGCATCCAGTTCATTCTTTCCCTCATTGGTAAATACAGCACCTTTACCAGCATTGAACAGCGGGTTATCTTCCATGGTTCTGACAGCCGCTTCCACCGCATCCAGGGCTGAGCCTCCTTCTTTCAGAATTGCATACCCGGTTTCAAGTGCTTTATTCAATGCTTCCTGGTAAGCTTTCTCCTTTTCAGGTGTCATCTGGCTTTTCAGGATTGTTCCGGCACCACCATGAACGACCAGCACAAACTTGTCTTTTAATGGAACAGTGGTTGGCTGGGCTAAAGCTTTGTTAAGAATGAAAAGACAAACAATGATGAGCAGTTTCCGCATGTTGTGAATTTGTGGCAATATAATTCAATATACCGTTCGTACCTGAAGAGTTATGATTTGTACTTATTGTTGGTATTGAATTTGCCTGAAGGGTACGATTGCCTATTTTTACAACTCAAACTCCTGAATCTGAAGAGATTCAAAAAAATACTAAAATGGTTTTTCCTGTCCCTGCTGCTTTTATTAGTGGCCTTGTACATATTTGTCCAAACGCCCTGGGGGCAGAACCTTATTGTAAAACAGGTAACCAAACGTCTCTCCCGCGACCTGAATACCGAAGTCAGTATTAAGCATGTTGATTTTTCTCTTTTCAACAGTATGCACCTTGAAGGTATGCTGATCCGTGACCTGCAGAAAGACACATTATTGTATGCAGGTGATGTAAAGGTTCGTATCACCGACTGGTTCTTCTTCAAGAAAAAAGCCGAATTCAAATACATCGGTCTGGAAAACGCTGTGGTGAAATTTCAGCGCAAAGATTCAGTCTGGAGCCAGCAGTTTCTCTTTGATTATTTTTCTTCCCCCTCCACCGGGGCAAAGAAAAAGAAAGGAGGCATCCAGTTTGATCTGAAACAGGTGGAATTAAAAAATGTACTCTTTATTAAAAAAGATGAATGGCTGGGACAGGATATGACAGTACGTGTTGGCTCCATGAAACTGGAGGCCAACGATCTCAGTCTTTCAGGCAGTACTTACGATATCAAATCTCTTGTATTAAAAGATCCTGTTTTTACGGAAAAAGGATATACCGGGTTAAAGCCAAAAGACTCTTCCGCCGTTGCCGGCGCCACTCCTGCAATAACGCTTGATAAAGATGCAAGGCTTAGCTGGAACCAGGGTGGAATGGAATTTAAAATTGCCAACCTAAAAATTGAGAATGGCACGTTCCGGTCGGATAAAAATACCGGCAGGGAACCCTTTGCCTATTTTGACGGCAAGCATATCCTTTTTACAGAGATCAATGGTGAGATCAGCAACGCAAAATTTACCGGGGATACGGTTTTCTCCAAACTAACCTTATCGGCGAAGGAAAGAAGCGGACTGGAAATAAAAAAGATCGAAGCAGATATGAAGATGATGCCGAAAGGAATGGCGTTTTCTAATCTTGATCTGCAAACCAACCGCAGTACGATCCGGAATTATTTCAGCATGTCGTACGGGGATATGAATGATATGGGTGACTTCATTCATAAAGTAAGAATGACCGCTAATCTTGATGGCACCTATATAGACAGTGATGATATTGCTTTCTTTGCCCCGAACATGAGCGACTGGAAAAAGAAAATAGCATTGCGTGGAAAAGTAAGGGGAACCGTAGATGATCTTGTTGGCCGGGATATGATGATCCAGGCCGGCACCAGTACTTTTTTGAACGGGGATGTCACCCTTACCGGTCTTCCTGATATTAACCAGACCTTTATTGATTTTAAAGCCAATGATTTCAGGACCACGTATACCGATGCTGTTACCATTGTTCCTGCTATCCGGAAAATAACCGCACCTGACCTGAAAAAGATACAGTATGTCAACTTTACAGGAAGCTTTACGGGTTTCATCCGCGACTTTGTAACCTATGGCACCATCCGTACCAATCTCGGCGTTGTAAAAAGTGACCTGAATATGAAATTACCGGCGGGAGGGCAACCTGTTTATTCCGGGAATATTTCTACTGATCAATTCCAACTGGGTACATTACTGGGTGATAAAAAAATTGGGGCTGTTTCAATGGAAGGGATAGTAAAAGGAACCGGCTTCAGTGAAAAATACCGTAATGCAGAAGTAAAAGGGAATCTCCGGTTTGTTGATTATAACAACTATCGTTATCACAACATCACTATTGAGAAAGGTAAGCTGGATAAAAAATTATTCGACGGAACTGTTTCCATCAATGATGAGAATGCAGAGCTGACCCTGAACGGCCTGATCGACTTCAACAGTAAAAAACCTGTCTTTAATTTCCTGGCCGATGTAAGAAAAGCAAAACTCAAAAACCTGAACCTTACCAAAGACGATCTTGCTTTTACCGGTAAATTCAATCTTGACTTCACCGGCAGCACAATTGATAACTTCCTCGGTACCGCTAAAATAACAGAAGCTTCACTGACCAAAGATGGTAACAGGCTACCCTTCGACTCCCTGACACTTTCGTCTTCCTATGCCAACAATATCAAAACACTCAAAGCCAGTTCCAATGAATTTGAAGGAACGATCACCGGTGATTTTAATATTGCTGAATTGCCGGATGCCGTTCAGCTTTTTTTAAATAAATATTATCCCGCTTATATCAAGGCACCCAAAAAAATGCCCGTCAACGAGTCGTTTACGTTTGATCTGACCACGAATTACGTGGAAGACTATATTAAACTGATCGATTCCAGTCTCACCGGTTTTAATTACAGTCATATTGCCGGCAACCTGGATATGCAGCAAAGCCAGTTAAACCTGGTGGCAGACATTCCTTATTTCAAATATGGCAAACAGGACTTCAATGAAGTAACCCTGACCGCCAAAGGAACATTGGACAGTTTATTACTGATTGGCGGAGCCAAAAATATCTATATCAACGACAGTTTGAGTGTGCCACAAGCCACTTTCAGGATCAGTGGCAGCAATGACGTATCGCAGGTAAATATTTTCGCCGGGGCTAACCAGGCATTAGACAAAGCTAATATCAGTGCACTCGTAAGAACGTATAATGATGGCGTGAAGATCGAATTCAATCCTTCCGATTTCATGGTGAATGGTAAAACATGGACCATAGATGAAAACGGCGAACTGCAATTCCGGACCAATACACCCGCCAGCGGTTTATTAGTGTTGCGGGAAGGAGACCAGGAGATCAAATTAAGAACGGAGCCCTCCAAAGAGGGAAGCTGGAATGACCTGATCGTGGATCTTAAAAAAGTAAACCTCGGCGACTTGTCTCCTTATGTGATGCCAAAGGGCCGGCTGGAAGGTCTGTTATCGGGAAATTTATTAGTGGAAGATCCGACCGGCAAGAATATGCGGGTGGTTTCTGACAATATCAAAACAGAATACCTGCGGCTGGATAATGATTCATTAGGCGAAATAAATGCTGATCTTGTTTATGAGAGTAAAACCAAAGAACTGACCAGTAGATTCAAAACGGCTAACCAGGAAAATTACCTGGAAGGCAACCTTCATTTATTCCTCGGAGAAAAAGCGCAACAGAAGAACAACCTGATAGCCCTGAAACCCCGGAACTTCCCGTTAAGTATACTGGAACGTTTTCTAGGTAATATTTTTTCTGACATACAAGGTTACCTCACCGGTAATGTTGACCTGCAGGGTGAATTCACTGACCTTGACATAACAGGGAAAGGAAAATTAAAAGACGCCGGGTTGAAGATCAATTTCACACAATGTTTCTATAAGATCGAAGACACTGACCTTGAACTTACCCCGCATGAAATAAAACTGGATGGTCTTGTATTAAAAGACACGGTGACCGGCAACCCTATTTACGTGGAAGGGGGGATAGAACATAATTCATTCAAGGATATGTTCTATAATATCAATGTATCCACACAAAAGAGACTAACTAACAACCCGCAATTTAATAAGCCTGTACAATTACTCAATACAACGTACAATGATAACCAGCAGTTCTATGGGAAAGTAAAGGGGACTGGTTCTTTTTCATTAGTAGGACCGCAGGCAGATATGTATATGGCCATTAATGCGGTGGCATCTGACCGGGACAGCAGCTATATCACCATTCCTCCTTCCAAAAGCCGGGAATCAGGCATTGCCGATTTCCTGGTAGAAAGAAAATATGGCCGTGAAATGGACGACAGCAGTTTGCGAAACAGTGCCAGTAATATCATTTATGATGTAAAAGTAACTGCCAACCCGATGGTGAATGTAAAAGTGCAGATCGATGATATCACCGGTGATGAAATAAAAGGAAATGGTACGGGTACGCTGAATATCCGTTCGGGGACCAGCGAGCCGCTGACGATGAGGGGTCGTTTCGATATCAATAAAGGAAATTATCTTTTTACATTCCAGTCCCTGTTTAAAAAACAATTTGAACTGAAAGAGGGCGGTGACAATTATATTACTTTTAATGGCGACCCCTACGATGCACGGATACAATTTGATGCGCAATATACAGCCAGCAAGGTCAGTTTTTCGCCGTTGGTGAGTGCACTGAACCTGGATCAGTCCATTTCGAAATACCGGGAAGATGTATATGTGATCGCCAATCTTACCGGTCCGCTATTTAAACCTAAGTTCAAACTGAGTCTTGATTTCCCTGCTAACAGTAAAGCCAAAACAGATCCTTCCATCTCGCTGAATGTGGAACAAATGGAAAAGAATGAAACGGAGGTGATCAGGCAGGTGGCTTATTTGGTTACGCTGAACAGTTTTGCGCCGTTGGAAAATTCCACTACTACATCAACCGGTATCGGTAGTGCAGTGAATGAATTTACGTATACCGCTATTTCCAGTTTGTCGGGTATGTTCTTTAATGTAATTAATAAAAAACTCAACAGTGAGATATCCAGGATCCTGAAAACGGACAATATCAGTGTTAACTTCAGTGGTTCATTGTATAACAGGAACCTGTTAAGTGGTGGCAGTGGCGGCTTTGGATTGAACCAGGGAAATTTTGGGGTCAATGTACCCATCTCTTTATTTAAGGACCGGCTCTTCATTACACTGGGAAGTACATTTGATGTTCCGCTGCAATCGAATATCCAGCAAACTGTACAATTCCTTCCGGATGTAACTATTGAGTGGCTATTCAACCAAACGGGTACCGTAAGAGCCAGTATTTTCTATCGCCAGAATATTGATGACCTGGCTACCACCAGTACGGGTGCTGCCAAAAATAAACGGTCAGGTGCCAATATATCGTTCAGAAGAGAATTTGATCATCTCTTTAAAAAGAAGAAACCTGTTTCCAAAGAGGCAAAACCGGCTACAATTCCGGAAGCTGATAAACCCAGGGAAAGCAGCAAGACAGAAGGCTG
The DNA here is from genome assembly GCA_017303455.1 of Chitinophagales bacterium. Lineage (GTDB taxonomy): Bacteria > Bacteroidota > Bacteroidia > Chitinophagales > Chitinophagaceae > CADEDV01. Next base: position 8,372 of record JAFLBM010000027.1, read on the forward strand.
ATCAATGATCTCCTAATATCTCGTGCCCCATTTTATTCTTTTTTGTCTCCAGGTATTTTTCATTGTAAGGATTAGGATGCGCTTCGATTGGAATATTTTCCACGATCTCCAGTCCATAGCCAATCAAACCCACTCTTTTCTTCGGGTTATTACTCATGAGCCGGAGTTTGGTAATACCCAGGTACCGCAGCATTTGTGCACCGATCCCGTAATCCCGCTGGTCCATCTGGAAACCCAAATGCAAATTAGCTTCCACGGTATCCATACCCTGTTCCTGCAACTGGTAGGCTTTCAGTTTATTCAAAAGGCCGATACCCCTGCCCTCCTGGTTCATATATAAGATAGCTCCTTTGCCCTCTCTTTCCACCTGCTGCATGGCTTTTTGTAATTGCTCCCCGCAATCGCAACGAAGGGAACCCAGAATATCACCGGTGAAACAGGAAGAGTGAACCCTGACTAAAACAGGTTCATCTTTTTGCCATTCTCCTTTCAATAAAGCAAGGTGTTCGTTGGTCGAGTTTTTTTCCCGGAAAGCCACCAGTTTGAAATGACCATACCTGGTAGGCATATCCACCCGCACCACTTCTTCCACCAGCGAATCGATCCTGATACGGTACTCGATCAGGTCTTTAATAGAGATCAGTTTAAAATCAAATTTTTTTGCTACTTCTATCAGCTCGGGCAGCCTGGCCATACTGCCATCATCATTCATAATTTCCACCAGCACACCACCGGGCTCAAAACCAGCCAAACGGGCCAGGTCAACGGCCGCTTCGGTGTGCCCCGCCCTTCTCAGTACGCCCCCTTTTTTAGCCCGGAGGGGGAAAATATGCCCGGGACGACCCAGGTCAGATGGCTGGGTGGCCGGATCAATTAATGCCTGTATCGTTTTTGCCCTGTCGTGGGCAGAGATACCCGTGGTGCAACCATGCCCCAGCAGGTCAACGGAAACGGTAAATGCGGTTTCATGCAGGGCGGTATTATTATTTACCATCAGTTCCAGCCCCAGTTCGTCACAACGGTCTTCGGGTAAAGTGGCGCAAATCAGGCCCCTCCCGTGCTTGGTCATAAAATTGACCACATCGGGGGTCACATTCCGGGCAGCGGTAATAAAATCACCTTCATTTTCGCGGTCCTCATCATCCACCACGATCACCAGCTTTCCTTCCTGAATATCTTTAATCGCATCTTCAATCCTGTCAAACATATGGGGTCAAATTTGAGGCAAAGTTAGGAACAAATACCGGCGGAAATAGCCCTTCTTTCAAGGCAGCACCGGGGCCGGACCGGTTGTCTTTACAAAAGCTTTATACTGAAAGACAATTTGTTAATATTTGTCTATATTTAATTTTGGAATATTCCCTTTCTTTGCAACCGAAAACTAAATCTTTATGCTTAAGAGAATTACGCCTCTGATCGTTCTCCTTTTGTTGCTTTCGCCTTTTGTTATGAAGGCACAGATAACTACCTCCAGTATAACAGGTACCGTTAAGGGTACTACCGACGAACCACTGGCAGGAGCAACGGTTACGGCCATACACCAGCCTACGGGCACTAAATATGCTACCACAACCCGTGCTGGTGGCCAGTTTACGATCAATAATATGCGGGTAGGTGGTCCTTACACCATCGAGATCAGTTTTGTCGGTTTCGTAACAGATAAACAGGAAGATGTGTACCTGAAACTGGCAGAACCTTTTCTTTTCACCACTACTTTAAAAAGCGGTACAGGCGAATTGACCAATGTGATATTGACCACAACCGGCCGCCGCAACCCGATCCTTAATGCCAACAGGAATGGCGCAGTTACTAACATTGGTAAAGTGCAGATCGAACGTTTACCCAGTATCAGCAGAAGTGTGAATGACCTGACCCGGGCAACACCGCAATCCAATGGTTCTTCCTTTGGAGGTGGTAATTTCCGCCAGAATAACTTTACTATTGACGGAGCTGATTTCAATAACAGTTTTGGTATCGGTGGTAATCTCCCCGCTAATGGCTCACCAATTTCACTGGATGCCTTAGAAGAAATTTCAGTAAATATCACCCCCTTTGATATCCGCCAGTCGGGTTTCATTGGCAGTGCTATTAATGCGGTAACCCGTTCAGGAACTAATAAATTCTCCGGCTCTGTTTACAAATATTTCAGAACAGAAAAGCAAAGAGGTGATAAAGTAGATAAAACCACTTTTATCCGCCCGGTAGAAGAATATGACCAGTTTGGTCTGAGGGTAGGTGGTCCGATTATCAAGAATAAGTTGTTCTTTTTCCTGAACTATGAGAAAGAAACACAGCCAAGAACCATTCAATCCAGAAGTGCGGCTACACCAAGTGCTCCTTTTGGCGCAGCTAATCCAAACGTGGCAAGGCCATTGGCGTCCGAACTATCAGCGATCAGCGAATACCTGTTTAATACATATGGGTATGTAACAGATGGGTATGAAAATTATGCGCTGAATGAAGAAAGAACAAAGATCCTGGCCCGCCTGGACTGGAATATCAGTAATAAACATAAGATCAATTTCAGGTACAGCCAGGTGGAGGGAGGGAACCCCAGCCCGGTAAGTGGCTCCCGCTCCCCGTTGACAGCTTATGCAAATGGAGCCGGACGGACAGATAACAATGCCATGTGGTTTAAAAACTCCAACTATTTCCAGGGGGCTAATTTTTATTCCTTTGCCGCTGAGTTAAACTCAACTTTTGGCAAACTATCTAATACACTTCGTGGTACCTATACTTACCAGAATGATTCCCGTGAATCTCCGAGCCAGATATTTCCTTTTGTGGATATCCTGAAAGATGGTTCACCATTTACTTCTTTTGGTTATGAACCCTTTACTTTTGGTAACCTGAGGAAAGTAAAAATGTATTCTATTGTTGATAACCTGAGCTGGAACGTAGGCAAGCATAACTGGACCGTTGGTGTGCAGGCTGACCTGAGTGAAACGATCAACGGCTTCCAGCGTTTTGGAACCAGCTACTATACATTTGCCTCCTGGAATGATTTCATCAGCGGCGTAAAACCTCTTGATTTTGCTCTTACCTATTCACTGGCTCCCGGGTTTGCACAGGCGTTCCCCAGCTTTAAGTTCGCTCAATTGTCTGCATATGGACAGGATGAGATTTCTGTGAACAAAAATCTCCGCCTGACCTTTGGTCTTCGTTTGGATCAACCCGGTTATCCGGATGTTGATGAAATCATAACACACCCATTGGTTGCTGCATTAACTTTTGCAAACGGGGAAAAGATCAATACAGGTACACTGCCCAAGAAAAGGCTGATGTGGTCTCCCCGCTTTGGTTTTAACTGGGATCTTTATGGAGACCGTTCTCTACAGTTACGTGGTGGTACAGGTATCTTCACCGGTCGGATTCCATTTGTATGGATCGTGAGTCAGTCAGGTGATGCCGGTATGCTGCAAGTAACACAGACATTTGTTGGCCAGGCAAATACGCCCGGGCCTTTCAATCCGAATCCTGCAGCTTACAGACCCTCCACCGTACCTGCTGCCGGAACCGTTATTCCCAGTACCATCAGTGCGATGGATCCTGATTTCAAAATACCACAGACCTGGAAAACAAGTTTGGCCATGGACACAAGGTTACCCGGCGGCTTTATTGGAACCATTGAGGCCATCTATAACAAAGACCTCAATACGGCCGTGTTCAGAAATCCAAACCTGGTTAACCCCGCCTCTTTGAATGTAGCTGGTTACCCGGATAAACGCATGATTTATCCCAGCAGTAATACCCAGAAATTCCTCAATCCTCTGACTAATGCGGGTCAGGCCAGCCCGGCGGGTACCCAGGCATTTAATACCATTGTACTGGACAATGGGAATAAGGGGTATTATTTTTCTTTAACGGCACAAATACAGAAGCAATTTCGTGGTGGCTTCTTTGCTTCTCTGGCTTATACCAAATCAATGGCTGATAACCTGTTTGACGGTGGGGGCGACCAGCCGCTTTCCGCCTGGCAGGGTACGGCTAATGTAAACGGGTCTAATTTCCCTACTTTAGGTTATGCAGGTTTTGTTCAGCCTGACAGGGTGATTGCTACCTTCTCTTACAGAAAAGAATATTTCAAACATCTTGCCACTACTTTCTCATTAGTTTATGAAGGTGGTATCCAGGGTCGTTTCTCTTATACTTATTCAAGGGATATTAACAGGGATGGTACCAATTTCGACCTGATTTATATTCCAAGAAATGCATCCGAGATCGACTTTGTGGCACAAACAGTAAATGGTGTAAACTATACCGCCCAACAACAAAGTGACCTCTTCTTTGCTTATATCGAACAGGATAAATACCTGAGATCCCGCAAAGGACAGTATGCTGAAAGAAACGGAGCACAAACCCCCTGGAGAAACCAGGTAGATGTAAAATTCGTTCAGGACCTGTTTACTAATGTGGGTAAAAACCGTAACACTATACAATTCAGTGTTGATATATTCAACTTCGGTAACCTGCTGAATCCAAGCTGGGGTCGTGTAAAAGCGATCAATGCCAGTTCAATTTTGATTCCACAAAATGAGGCATCACTGGTTCCTGGTGGTACTGTACGACCTACTTTCAGGTTAGCTACTGACAGGGGTAATATCATTACCAGCACTTTCAGGGATGTAGTAAGCACAGCTTCTACTTACTTTATGCAGTTTGGTATCCGCTATATCTTCAACAACTAAGACGTAGTGTACTAAATAGAAAAACCCGGTCAATGACCGGGTTTTTTATTATAATTACTTCGGCTAAAAATTCTTACTTCTTACCCCAACCCCATTTCAAAAACTCAGGCATGGCTAATCCCCAGGTGGGAACATCATGCCGGCCCTCCGGCATCTCGAGATATTGAATATCCTTTTCTTTATCATATCCTTTTTTGACCAGCTCTTTGATCAGGTCTAAAGTATCGTCAATCGAATCAATGACGCCGTTATGGTTGCGATCCATGGTTTCATCCTTATTACCGCATTGCAGGAAGAATTTCAAACCCGGATAAAAATCACCTTTCCGTATCTGCTGGTGAATGATGCGGTGTTTATCATCGTCATACTCTTTTTCGGTCTGGTCAATACTTCTCCACCATAATGAAGCTGAGAATACCCCTGCTTTTTTAAATACTGAAGGATGATTCCAGACGATATCCAGTGCACTCAAACCACCCAGCGAAAATCCGGCAAATGCTTTTTCTTTGAATGAAGACAGGCGGTAGGTTGTTTTGATATAGGGAAGCAATTCCTCCAAAATGAAAGCAGTGTAAGCCCCGGCCTTTGCTCCCCGGCCCAGGTAATCCGGCTTACCGGCCACTCCATACTCCATTCTCCTGTCTTCGCCACAATGAATGGCTGCACAAAGCAGGGGTTCTATGGCCTCACCCGCATATAATTTCTCCAGGAGAGCTTCAAAACCCAGCTCCTCCATATTCTGGCCATCATTGATCAGCAATAAACTCATTTGGGAAGGGTCGGCAACATTTCGGGGCAAATAAAAATCGAGTTTCACGGCTCTGCCCAGCTCCCGGGACTTTATAACCGCATTTTCTACCAGGACACCCGATACTTTCGTCATACGCATGGTTTCAAAAATAAGGATTTAATAATAATAGCGGCTTTTTGAAACAATCTTTCACAACCCCATAAAAGCAGTTGGTTAATTTGTTAAATTGATGACGAAAAAATAAATTTGGTAACAGCCGCACTGGTTCCAGTTTTGCTTCCACTGCAAGGCCTGCATCATTAACCAATCACCTAAAAACAGTTTATGAAGAAAATAGGAATCCTCCATGGCAAGGAACGTTCATTCCCGGAAGCCTTTGTAGCAAGAGTCAACAGTAAAAACGTACCAGGTATTATAGCAGAGCCTGTCCGTATTGATAAAGCTATGCAGGGCGTTCACAGCGGTTATAGTGTGATCATAGACCGAATCTCGCAGGATGTACCTTTTTATCGTACCTGGCTGAAGAATGCTGCGGTTACCGGCACGGCTGTTATCAATAACCCTTTCTGGTGGAGTGCAGATGATAAATATTTCAATAACTGCCTGATGACAAAAGTGGATGTGCCTGTTCCAAAAACAGCTATCCTTCCTTCAAGAGACCTGCCGGATGATACTTCGGATGAATCGTTCAGCAACCTGGCTTTCCCACTGGACTGGGATTCAATTTTTAAATATGTTGGTTTCCCGGCGTATATGAAACCATTTGCAGGTGGTGGCTGGAAACATGTTTACAAACTCAATAGTGCAGAAGAATTTTTTCAAAAACACAGCGAAACGGGCCAGTTAGTAATGCTGTTGCAGGAAGAGATCGTTTTCACTGAATACTACCGCTGCTACTGCATCGGCGGCAAATATGTACGGATCATGTCGTATGAGCCCCGCAACCCTCATCACCTTCGTTATGTAGCCGATTTCAAACCTTCCGCAGAACGCCTGCAACAGATGACGGATATTGTACTTCGCATCAACAAGTACCTGGGTTATGATTTTAATACAGTGGAATTAGCGGTCCGGGATGGTGTACCTTATGCCATTGACTTCTGCAACCCGGCACCGGATGCAGAAAGAACCAGTGTGGGTGAAGAGAATTTTGAATGGGTGGTGGAAACAGCGGCTAATTATGCCATCGAAAAAGCAATGAGTAATGCGGAAGGTGCTGATAACCTTACCTGGGGTGAATATGTAAAAAGAAGCAGCACCAAAATGCCTTTGATCTAAAAGACAATTACCAATTTCAAATTAATGTATGACCCTGAACTATAAAAGTTTTACCCTCGGAGTTGAAGAAGAATACATGGTGCTTGATCCTGCTACCCATGAGCTCAAAAGTCATGAACAAAAGATCGTTCAGGAAGGACAGAAAGTGATCAAGGACAAAGTGAAAGCAGAAATGCACCAGGCCGTTGTGGAAGTGGGTACGGATATCTGCGCTGATATTGATGAAGCCTATACGGATGTGGCAACCTTACGTAAAACCATATCCGGCATTGCCGGTGACCTGGGTTTTGCAATGGGAGCATCCGGAACTCACCCGTTCAGTCACTGGGAAAGCCAGCTCATCACCGACCATGTCCGGTATAGTGAGATCGTCAACGAATTACAGGAAGCAGCAAGAAGTAATCTCATTTTCGGGCTGCATGTGCATGTGGGTATGGAGAACAGGGAAATGGCTAACCATATTGCCAATTCCACCAGGTATTTTTTACCCCACGTTTATGCATTAAGTACCAACTCCCCTTTCTGGGAAGGAAGAATGACGGGCTACAAGTCTTTCCGCACCAAAGTATTTGATAAATTTCCCCGCACCGGCATACCTGAAGCATTTGAAAGTATCGAGGCTTATGATAATTATGTGAAGCTGCTGATCAAAACCAATTGCATTGATAATGCAAAAAAAATCTGGTGGGACCTGAGAGTTCATCCTTTCTTTAATACGGTGGAGTTCCGTATTTGTGATGTGCCGATGACAGTTGATGAAACCATTGCGATTGCCGCTTTGTTCCAGGCTATTTGTGCCCGGATCTATATGCTGCGCAGCAAAAACCTGAATTTTATTCAATACCCGAGACCGCTGCTCAATGAAAATAAATGGAGAGCCAGCCGCTATGGCATTGATGGCTACCTGATCGATTTTGGGAAAGAAGAGGAAGTGAATACAAGGGCCCTGATCTATGAGCTGCTTGATTTTGTTGATCCGGTATTGGATCACCTGGGCAGCCGTCACCGTCTTGCCTATGTACATAAAATGCTGGAACAGGGAACCGGTGCCGATCGCCAGCTCGCCGTTTTTGAACAAACGAAGAACCTGAGTAATGTTGTGGAGTATATAGAGAAACAATACCTCGCTGGTATCTGATAAGGATTACCTGAGTTTATTGTAACGGATCATCGCTTCGATAAAATAATAATCTGCATAGGTCAGCGGCACATCTACTTCTGTACCGGCAGGTAAATGGCCCACTCCATGCTGCAAGAGGAATCCACCATTAGTTCCTGCTTTTGCCTTGTAGGTATTTCCAGATAATGTTTTTAACATAGCAGCAGCCTCTTTTAGATAGTATTTTGATGTTGCCGGATCAGTATACTCCGCCAGTTCAATCAGTGCAGAAGCAGTAATAGCTGCAGCAGATGCATCTCTTAACACCGCAGGAATGCCAGGCGCATTAAAATCCCAGTAAGGAATTTTATCTGCCGGAAGGTTTGGATGTTTCAGTATAAAACCGGAGATGCGAAGGGCCTGCTCCAGGTATTTTCTATCCTTTGTTTCACGGTACATAACGGTAAACCCATATAAGCCCCAGGCCTGTCCCCTTGCCCAGGCTGATTCATCCGCTGCACCCTGTGCTGTTCTTTTTTGTTTAACCATGCCCGTTGCGGTATCATAATTCAATACATGATAAGAACTGTAATCCGGCCGGAAATGATTTTCCATCGTTGTATTCGCATGGGTAACCGCCAGTTTATAAAAGGAAGAATCTCCGGAAAAACGGGTGGCCCAAAACAACAGTTCAAGGTTCATCATATTATCAATGATCACTAAAAAGTCAGGGCCCTTTGAATTCCAGGACCGGATACAGCCTGCCTTCTCATTAAAACGGGTGGCCAGTGAACGGGCACTGACCAGTAAAATATCATTGTATGCCGGCATGGGAGCAATACGGTTCGCATTGCCAAAACTGCAATACATCATAAAACCAAGATCATGTGTGCCATTGTTGTTTTTTTCCTTTTCCAGTTCGTCCAGCATGGTCAATGCTTCCTTGTATAAGGCGGTATCTCCTGTTTGCTCATAGAGATAAAACAAACTACCGGGATAAAAGCCACTGCACCACCAGCCTGAATTACTCCATTCATATTTCCCTGTTCCTGGAAACCATGTTTTTGGAAATTTCCCGGCTGGGCGATTTGCTCCCAGCAACTTGTATTGAGATACAGCAGTTACAAAGTTGTTCTTAAACTCCCGTTGCAATTTTTTATCAGCCCTGTATTTTTTTTGTCCCTGGATCGAAGAAGACATCAGGAAGAATAATACCAGGACAATGCAAAATGTTTTACAACGGAGATAGCTCATATTTAAAATAATTCAGCAGCTAAGTTAATTGAAAGAAGAGTACAGTCCGGTGGGATAAACAGCTTTCCTGATCCCGGTAATAGGCCACAAAAATTCATTTATTATGATTAAATTCGATACGCTTAGTAACCACCAACTTTAACCCCAATGACTGTTTCATTTTTTTCAGGCTGGAACCCGGTAAAAAAATATTTCCTGCTGACCTGTTTATTGCTTCATATGATACAGGGGTTTTCTCAAAAAGAGAAAGCAGACAGCCTTCGCCGGTTACTGAACTTTGAGAAAGTGGACAGTACAAGAGCTTCGCTGATGTGGCAACTGGCCAGTGCCATCAACGTCTATAATCCTGATACCGCTTTATTTCTATCCCAGCAATCGCTTTATCTTTCTAAAAATATCAACTACCTGGAAGGGGAATCAAGGGCTCTTGGCGTATTGGCCAACACCTTCCTGAAGTTTGGCAACTATCCCCGTGCACTGGAACTTTATATCCAGAAATTAAAACTCGAAGAAAAAAGAAACAAACCCAGGAATCTGTCCAGCGTGCTGCAAAATATCGGTATTGTTTACGTGTTGCAGGAAGATTACCGGAAAGCATTGGAGTATATTCTTAAAGCTGATTCTGTTGTCAATCTCCATGATGTGCAGGATATGAAATATTATATTGCCCTGAACCTGGGTGATACGTACCGACGTATTAATATGATTGACTCCGCCTATCATTATTTCAACAGGTCACTTGACTTGGCCCTGAAATCGAAAGATGAGGACCAGATCGGGACATCCATGACTGGCCTGGGCCATGCTTACCTTAAACTCGGCAATTACCCTGCATCACTTACCAATTATCAAACAGCTATTACTTACCTGAAAGCAGCGAATGATGAGGAAGTATTATGTGAAGCAACATTAGGGCTGGCTGACCTATATAAGCAACTGGGCAAGCACGACTCTGTGAGTTATTATGCCAACCTCTCCCTTTCTATCGCCAAAAAAGTAGGATTCCTGACGGAAGAACTAAAAGCAGCCGAATTCCTGTCGGAACATTACAGGGAAATCAAACGAATTGACAGTGCATTTTCATACGTAACACAGGTGCATGACCTCAATGACTCACTGAACAGTAAAAGTAAGGTGCGGGAATTACAACTTATTTCCAGTGATGAACAGTTCAGGCAACTGGAACTGGCAGAAACGAAAAGGCAGGAACAAAAGAAACGTTTTCAGCAAATGCAGATGCTGCTGATCGCCATCTTTATTCCCGGTTTTTTCCTGCTCACTCTTTTACTGAACCGGATCAGGATCCATATTAAGATCATCCGATTACTGGGTGTGCTTTCACTTCTCTTCCTGTTTGAATACCTTACTCTGCTGTTGCACCCCACTGTTGCCGAGTTAACCCATCATACCCCCGTTTACGAGATCCTCATCTTTGTGGGCATTGCGGCTGTATTGATCCCTGCTCATCACCGCCTGGAGCAATGGATGATCCATAAGCTGAGCCATCACCACCATAAACTTCATCATGCAGAAAAGGTAAAAGAACCTGCTACTGTAACAACTGCTGCAAAAGAAAACCCGCCTCCTGTCATTAAAAAGAAATGATAGCGGCGGGTGAATAAATATCAGGTTCGAAGTCTTAATCGGTTGTTTTAACCGGTTTGGTATCAGCCGGAATGCTGTCCATTGCCTGTGATGCTGAATCTGTTGTTGCCGGTGCAGTTTCAGTGGCTGCAGGGGTTTCATCCTTCTTTTCTTCCTTCTTGTCATTATTACAGGCGGCAATTGCAGCCGAAAGCAGCAAAGCGGCAAAGAAAAGGCGGAAGGCAGATGTTGGTTTTTTGATGCTCATTGTAGTATAGTTTAGGCTATAAGTGTACGACAAGTATTGATGAATTCCAAAAAAAACTAATAACACCAAAACCCGGCCCCCCTTACCATTTCCTTAATTGAGACTTGTGAAAAATCCATTCCGGAGTCATGATAGTATCATTGAGCGAATACCAGGGGCTTATTTCCTTTTGGAGCAGATTATTGACGATATGAATATCCTGGGCCGGCATATAACTTTGTGCCAGCATAAATATCCTTTCGCCATCACTGTTGACCGCTGCATCCACTACAATCATGGCATGCCCGGGAAAACCTCCTTTAATAAAAACATCTCCCGGTTCTATTAATCGCTGATCATTCAGTGGCTCCAGTTGTCTTTCCAGGGAAGCAGATCCGCACCAGCCAAAAACCTGTTCCAGGTATTGCTCAAATAAACTTCTGTTATTTCCTCCTTCCCATTGATAGGCTTTATTGGCATTATCAGTAAATACAATTTCAGAAAATCTTTCCTGGGCAAACAAGTATTCGGCCCTCAATCGCATCACTGCATCAGCACATTGCTGAAGGTCTCTTTTGCCCACCGTGATATCCAGTACGGCAAACGGGGCCGACTGGTTCTTTTTCAATGATCCGTCCCAGCAATAAACAGTCTTACTTTTTTTCAGCGGAATATTCCGCAACCATTCTCCAAAAGTACCGGAACCGGTTTTCAAACGCTGGTAACCGGCCGGGACTGTTATGTCATTTATGGTTTTAAACTGTTTAACCAAAGGTTCATCATGCAATTCACCTGCTGTATCTCCTTTATTACTGCAACTAAACAATACGGGTAATATGGCAACAAGAGTAAATAATCTCATAACAGTTCATTAGAAGCAGGGATCATTAAAATCCATACTTCTTTCATAAGAGTTACTGAACAAGATAATAGTCGAAGATTAATCATACTTTATTACTTCAGTATTAACCCTTACTACATGAAACCTTATTTGAGCCATCTCATCCGGTAATATAACTAAAGTCATACCCGGATTGGATAGTGAAAGCTACTTTTAGCCTTTAACCACTTATAATGGAAAAGAAACCCTTTGCTCCTGTAATTCCTCCGGTTACACTGCCCCGCTTATCACCGGCAGCATGGCTCACTTTTAGTTACCTCATCCTGAGCACATTCTGGATACTATGTAGTGATGCAATAGCCGCAAAGCTTTCTCACCAGTATCACCCTTACCTGACTTTTGAAAATATCCAGGTAATAAAAGGGATTTTTTTTGTATTTCTCTCTGCTACTTTACTTTTTCTGCTGAGCAAAAAACTTTATACCGGCATTCACAATTCGTATGAACAAAAACAAACCATAGAAAGAAAATTTACCGTACTAAATGAAATGGCCCGGGAAGGGATCATTGATTTCAACTTTAAGGAAGAAAAAGCCATCCTCAACGATAAAATGAAGTTTTTCTTCCCTGCCATAGGCAATACTATCAGTAATTTCTGGGAAGTCTATCAAACAAGGATTCACCCGGAGGACCTGGAAAAACAAAAAAATGAGTTTAATGAAATTCTCTGCTCTGATAAACAAGCCTGGCAATCTGAATTCAGGCTCTTGGGCACAGATGGGAAGTATTACTCAGTTATCAGCAACGCCTACATCATCCGGGATAAAGAGACCTGTGAGCCCGTGCAATTGATAGGTGCTGTACAGGATATAAGTGAATTGCGAAGACTCAAGAGCGAATATTATGAACAACGCCTCAAACATAAACGCACCCTTGCGGCCTCCATCATCAAAGCCCAGGAAATAGAAAGGAACCGCTGGGCGGAAGAATTACATGACAACGTTTGCCAGATACTTTCAGTAGCTAACCTTTACACTTCTGATATTTGTTCCAAGCCTGAAAATGCTAAAACAATGGCACCGGAAGTAAAAAAGCTGGTCATGGAAAGTATTCATGAAATAAGGCAGCTCTCTGCCAATATCAAAACCCCTTCTTTCACTAAAGAAACACTGCTGGAATCAATTGAACGGCTTGCAGCCAATATCAACAGGATAAACTCCGTACATTTCACATTAACTACGTCCCGGTTTGACGAATCAAAACTTTGCACTGAACAAAAACTGATGATCTATCGTATTGTACAGGAACAATTCAATAATATCATCAAATATGCTGAGGCCAGTGAAGTGGAAGTAAGATTATCCATTACCGGAAACAGCAAAATCGAAATTGCTGTAAATGACAATGGAAAGGGCTTCGATACCACGCAGATTAAAACGGGTATAGGTTTAAGAAATATACAAAGCCGCTTGCAGGTTTACAACGGAGACATGAGGATAAAATCAACGCCTGGTTATGGATGTAGCCTGGCGGCTTCCTTTAAACTGATGAGTGCATAAAAAACCACCAGCGGTTGCTGGTGGATATGATAGAAAGGAGGATTTATTCCTGCGAAAAACTACTGCCTGATCTTATTAACCCGGCAGTAGTTTTTCGCTGCCCGCTGCCTGCGGTTTACACTTAAACCATCATTAATTCATAGAAAATTTATTATACATAGTTACAGTTATCCTGGTTCTTGGATGGCTGGTTGGCGTATTTGGCTTTCAGCTGGGTGACATTATGCAATGGTACCGTAACGGTGGCAACAGCACCGGGCAAAGGATATAAATTGAAAGTGGTCATGCCTTTGCTGGCAGAATGATTTTCTGCCATCGCCCTGTCTCCTTAACTTACAGGAAAGATATTAACCGAATGCTTTCAGCATCAACGATAAAATTACTCAGGATACCTTTTTCAGTATTTCTTTCGCCCCTGTATTTTTTTTCCCTGTCGCAGGTGCCGGTTATTGATTGGGATAGAGCAGTTCTTATTTTTATTATACTGCATGTACTGATCTACCCGGCCAGTAATGGCTACAACAGTTATATGGACCGTGATACCGGGAGTATTGGAGGACTGGAGAAACCGCCGCCGCCCTCCCGTCAACTCTTTCATGTTACAATTGTATTAGATGTGATTGCTATCCTGTTGTGTTTTTTGATTGGCCCTTTGTTTGCCGCTGTTATGTTACTTTATATTGGTGCATCCAAAGCATATAGTTACCGGGGTATCCGGCTAAAGAAATTCCCTGTTCTTGGTTACCTGACCGTGATCATTTTCCAGGGAGCTCTCACGTTTGCCCTGGTTTACTATGGAAGCAACAAGGAGCTTGAATTATGGGTACCCTGGCAGGGAATGGTCATCTGTGCGTTGCTTATCGGCGGGTTTTATCCATTGACACAGATCTACCAGCATCAGCAGGACCTGGCAGACGGCGTGAAAACGATCAGTTATAAACTTGGCTATACAGGAACATTTGTGTTTTGTGCGATAATTTATGCACTCGCATGGATTTTCATGGCACAATATTTTGTAGCTGTAGACCAGCTAAATAAATTGGAGGTGGTTAGCATCTTTTTTGTCCCGGTTATCGTTTATTTCAGCAGGTGGTTTATAAGCGTAAGAAAGGATCCGGCAGCAGCTGATTTTAAGAACACCATGAAGATGAACTGGCTGGCTGCTATTTGTACAAACCTGGCATTTATCATTTTATTAACCTGGAAATGTTTTGAGTAAAATAGTATCAATTGGCACAGCGGTCCCCGCATTCCGGCACGAACAATCAGCCATACTGGATTTCATGCAGCGGGTCTATGCCCTGTCAGAAAACGACAAACGAAAATTGAAATTCCTCTACCGGCAGGGAGGGATTGATACGAGATATTCTGTTATCCCTGACTATAGTTCATCACCCGGCGAATGGAAATTTTACAGCCCGTCCGAAAACCTGGAGCCTTTTCCAAAACTGGAAAAAAGAATGCAATGGTACCAGCAATATGCAGCTACTCTCTCCATAAATGCCATTAAAAAATGTATCGAAAAAAAACCAGGCCATACTATCACCCATCTTATTACAGTCAGTTGCACCGGTATGAGTGCACCTGGTCTCGACCTTGAGCTACTGGAACTATTAGATTTACCTGACACGACGTTCCGTACTTCTGTCAATTTCATGGGTTGCTACGCTGCTATTCATGCGTTGAAAATAGCGGATGCTTTTTGCAAAGCAGATGAAAACGCCAATGTACTGATTGTGTGTACCGAATTATGTACCCTGCATTTTCAAAAAGAACACACAGTGGATAATATGACCAGCAGTATGTTATTTGCCGATGGAGCAGCAGCCGTGTTAGTTACCGGAAACAATGAAACAGAAGGCCTAGCCATTGATAGTTTCTATTCGATGGTTTCACTCAAAGGAAAAAAAGACATGGCCTGGGAACTTTCTTCGAAAGGATTCCTGATGACACTCAGCAGCTATGTCCCCGATGTGATAGAAGAAAATTTTGATCGTATGGTGCAAAGTGCCTTATCCAATGCGGATCTTCAAAAGCGGGATATTACCCATTGGTGTATACACCCGGGTGGCAAAAAAATACTGGAAGCCGTACACAAAAGCCTTGGTTTTACAAACGGACAATTGCAACCCTGCTATGCTATTTTAAGAGACTATGGAAACATGTCCTCCCCCACTGTCTTATTTGTTTTGGAAAACATCATAAACTGCTTAGCTAAAAAGGAAAAGAGCCGCATTTTTGGTGCAGCTTTCGGGCCTGGGCTAACCATGGAAACATTTATTTTATCTGCATGATCAACCTGCGCCAGCGAAGTTACCAGCGAGAATTAATGGACGGAGATAATATCTCCTTTGATGCTATGGCGCAAACACTGAGGGAGCTTAATATTATAAATACCAGGCTGGGCGGCCATGCGATCACAGTAGACGGAGTAAAGAAATTAATACCAGGCTCCACACCACTTACCATTTGCGAGATGGGCTGCGGTGGTGGCGATAACCTCGAGGCCATTTATAACTATTGCAGGAAGAACAATATTCCTGTCAGTTTCATTGGCATTGATATGAATGCCACTTGTATTGCTTTTGCCCGGAAACAATACCCGGAACTACCCTGTCAATGGATCTGCAGTGATTACAAAATGGTGAATTTCGGGGAAAGCAAACCCACCATCATCTTTTCGTCTTTGTTCTGTCATCATTTCACGGATGAACAATTAGTGCCGATGCTGCAATGGTTGCAGCAAAACAGCAGGGCCGGCTTTTTCATTAATGATCTGCAGCGCCACTGGCTGGCTTATTACCTGATCAAATACATAACAAAATTTTTCAGCAAATCATACCTCGTAAAAAATGATGCCTGTTTATCGGTGGCCCGCAGTTTCCGGAAAAAAGACTGGCAGCAGTTATTCCGGCAGGCAGGGGTTGAGCAATACAACATCACCTGGAAATGGGCTTTCCGGTATTTGATAATATGTAACAAATAATACTATCCCTGACAAAAAAAACATACTAACAGATGACAGCCCCAGCCAGCCTGCCCCGGAACAGGAATTATTTGATGTTGCCATTACTGGCGGCGGGTTAGCAGGTCTTGGACTTGCGATCCAGTTAAAAAAAGCAGGACATAAGGTGATCCTTTTTGAAAAAGAAGAATATCCCTTTCACAAAGTTTGCGGTGAGTATATCAGTATGGAGTCATGGGATTTCCTGAAAAGCCTGGGTGTTGACCTGGATAATATGGCCCTTCCACTCATTACTAAATTGCAGGTATCATCCGTCAACGGGAAATTACTGGAACAATCATTACCACTCGGGGGATTCGGGATCAGCCGCTACCGGCTGGATAATTTATTAGTACAGGTGGCAAGAGAATCCGGGGTAATCGTCGTGGAAAATACTAAAGTGACTGACATCCGGTTTTCAGAAAACGAATTCAGCATTGATACGTCCAGGCAGTCCTGCCGGGCCAGGCTTGCCTGTGGCTGTTACGGGAAGCGAAGCAATATTGATATCAGGAAAAAAAGGGCTTTTGCCATTGCTGAAAAAAATAAACTCAACAACTACATCGGGGTAAAGTATCATATCAAAACTGATTTTCCGGCAGATACCATTGCACTTCACAATTTCAGGAATGGCTATTGCGGGATTGTTAAAATTGATGCCGGGGTTTACAACCTGTGCTACCTCACAACGGCTGATAACCTGAAAAGATGTAATGGTGATATCAAAGAAATGGAGCGGCTGATCTTATACCAGAACCCGCATCTGAAAAGAATACTGATTGAAAGCATACCGGTCTTTTCATCACCGCTTGCGATCTCACAAATAAGTTTTGATAAAAAAACACAGGTGGAAGATCATATCCTGATGATTGGTGATGCAGCCGGTATGATCACTCCTTTATGTGGTAATGGTATGAGTATGGCCTTACACGGCAGTAAGATCGCTGCTAGCCACATCAATGCCTTCCTCGGTAATTGTATAACAAGAGCCGAAATGGAAAAAAAATATAGCCTTGAATGGAACAGGCTATTTGCGCCCCGTTTGATCATGGGAAGAAGGATACAGCGTTTATTTGGCAACAACAGGCTTACTAATATATTTATCTCCCTGTTGAAATTCTTCCCGGCTCTTACCTGTTACCTGGTAAAACAGACGCATGGAAAAGCATTCTGATACTGAACAGGTGCTACTTCCTTCCTCTTTGAAAATAATGTTTAGTCTTCGTAACCGCTTTTTATGACGGTGGAGATGATCTTGAATTTCTCCTTGGCATTAAAACAATGCTGTGCAGGGCCGGTATAATGATGCCATTACCCAATTTCAGCTGGTGAGTTGTCTTGTCAATCGTAATTTCGGCCGTGGCATCAATGATCTGGATAAAATTATCAAAAGGCGATATTTTATCTCCCGGTTCTTCCCCGGTATCAAAGGACATGGCCGTCACATTCCCGGTTGTTTTTTTAATAATTGTTTTGCTGACCACCGCATTTTCTACATACTCAATAATCTCAACAATGATAGGCGGAGTTCTTTTTTCCAGCTCAATACCTCCGGGAGTATTTTGAAATTTAGCCATTGTTTGCTGTTCAGTAGTTTGCAGCCTGTTTACAATGATAGGCTATTATGGCAACAAGTGCTGTTTTATAAATTGTATACTCATTTTTGTAATTCTTCTTTCATGACTCCATACTTCTGTAAGGCCTGTTACCTGTGCATCAACATGTTCGCCGGGAATTTAGCAATTGCCCTGGCTGCTGTTCACAGGCAAAGAATTCGTCAAAAAATCAACCCTAAAAAAATGCAAATACTGTAAAAAATTTATACTTTAGGTAAAAGCTCGCCGCATGAATCACGTTGAACAAAACGAATTATTCCCTGTTGCCCAATCCCTCCGGAAGCAGGGTCTCAATTATGATGAAATTGCATTGCAACTCCGGGAGAAAGGAGCCCCGGAAAACCTGATGCAGGATATCATTGAAAAATTAAAAGCCCTGCGGCTCATCCAAAAAAGAAATACCGGCTTTACCTGCTGTGCTATTGGTGTTGTCCTGTTAATAGCAGGCTGCCTGCTCACCCTGGTCCTTTTTGATACAGGTGCCAGCATCAAACTGGCCATGTATGGTCTCACTACGCTGGGTGTCATTTTTACCTTCAAAGGACTGGCGGATATCATGGGCTGGTGATCATCCATACGGCTACAGGTAAAACAGCAGGAGAAACGGAAGTACCGTACTTTTGCGCCATGTCCACTTCAACAATTTCCACCAGCAGTATATTAGCAAAGCTTGATATCAAAGCATTAAATGAAATGCAGCAGGCTGCTATTAAAGCCACTGCTGAACACAATAATGTACTCCTGTTATCTGCCACCGGGTCGGGTAAAACATTAGCCTTCCTGTTGCCACTGATCAGCGCATTGAATCCTGCCCATACAAAAACACAGGCCATTATCATTGTACCTTCCCGGGAACTGGCCCTGCAGATCGAATCTGTATTCAAAAGCATGGGTACCCATTTTAAAGTAACCTGCTGCTATGGCGGTCACTTACGGGAAACAGAAGAGAATAACCTGAAGCAGCCCCCTGCCCTGCTGATCGGCACTCCCGGTCGTCTTGCTGATCATATCAGGAGAGGTAATATCACAACAGCCAGTATTGAAACATTGATACTTGATGAATTTGATAAATCACTGGAACTGGGTTTCCTTGATGAGATGTCTTTCATTATTGGATCTTTGCCTGCCATTAAGAAAAGAATGCTCACCTCTGCCACACAGGCTGTAGAGATACCTTCCTTTATCGGCATGACTGACCCCGTTACCCTTGATTTTTTAAATGACAGCGATGAAGAAACGGGACTTACGGTAAAAACCCTGCTGAGCGATGGAAAAGACAAATTAGAAACCCTTTTCCGGTTGTTATGCATGCTGGGCAATCGCTCCACGATCATTTTTTGTAATCACCGGGAGTCAGTGGAGCGAACCAGTAAATTCCTGAAAGAAAAAGATATTATCAATGAATTTTATCATGGTGCCCTGGAACAACCCGAACGGGATGCGGCCCTTTGTAAATTCAGGAATGGTACTTCCAATGTATTAGTAACAACCGACCTGGCTTCGAGAGGATTGGATATTGCCAATATCCGCTACATTATCCATTATCACCTGCCGGGCAGTGAAGATATTTTTACGCACCGCAATGGCCGCACTGCCCGGATGGATGCCAGCGGCACTGCCATACTTATTTTGTCGCCGGAAGAAAAACTACCCGGCTATATTGCTGCCGGAGTTGAAAAGATAGAATTGCCCGCAACCACTGTGCTTCCTGAAAAACCAAAATGGTCAACTCTTTTCATTGCAGCGGGTAAAAAAGACAAGGTCAATAAAGTTGATATTGTTGGATTCCTGTCGAATAAAGGCGACCTGAAAAAAGAAGATATCGGTTTGATCGAAGTAAAAGATTTCTTTTCGTTTGCAGCGATAAAGAAAATCAAAGTAAGCCATACCCTGCAACTGATCAAAGAGCAAAAGATCAAGAATAAAAAAGTAAAGATTGCTGTTGCGAAATAGGAGGATATTATAAGCTACTGATTCAGATGTTTCTTTAGTACTATATGTAGGTTCTCTAGTTATAGCCATTTTACTGACTGCCATCATTACCATTTCAATCGTGAGCCGCAAAAAACGGCATTGATTAAGTCCCTGCCGCCATCATTTGCCAGCCATTTATCTGTATATTTATCGGGCTTAATTCAGCCTGAATATGAAATATATTTTCCTCCTTACATTGGCCTTCGTCTTTAGTTTTTGCGGCACATCCCGTCACACTTCAAAAACTACTGTTGAAAATGGAAAAGCCATTAAGACCGGTGCCGAACAAACCGAAAAATATCTTCCTTACCTGCAAGGTAAACGAGTGGCGATGATGGCCAACCTTACTTCTGTTATTGGAAAAACACATTTGGTAGACAGCCTCAAAAGCCGCGGGGTGAATATTGTAAAAGTATTTGGGCCTGAACATGGCTTCCGTGGTAATGCCAGTGCCGGTGTGCATGTGGCGGATGAAGTGGATATTGCTACAGGCATTCCTGTCATCTCGTTATATGGCAAAAAAAACAAACCCACCAAAGAAGACCTTGCCGATGTGGATATTCTTATCTATGACCTGCAGGATGTGGGGTGTCGCTTTTATACCAATATCAATGCGCTGGTGCGGCTGATGGATGCCTGTTACGAGAACGGCAAAGAAATGCTGATCCTGGACAGGCCCAACCCGAATGGCTACCTGGTTGACGGCCCCATACTGGATATGAAATACAAATCCGGTATCGGTATGTTCCCGATTCCTATGTCACACGGGCTGACGGTGGGTGAATTTGCACAAATGGCAAATGGTGAAGGCTGGCTGGCGAACAAAGCAAAATGTATAATTAAAGTGATCCCGGTTGCCAATTATGATCATGAGATGGCATATACCCTTCCGGTGAAGCCCTCACCAAATTTGAATACGCAGCAATCCATCATGCTCTACCCCTCCACCTGTATGTTTGAAGGCACTTATCTTAATCATGGACGGGGTACTTATTTTCCATTCACTATTCTCGGCAGCCCGGAACTGAAAGGCAAGTATGAATTTTCTTTCACTCCCACCAGCATCAAAGGCATGTCAGAAACACCGCTCTTTATGGACCAGCTTTGTTATGGCTTAGACCTCCGTAATTATGATATTGAGCTGCTAAGAAAAAGTAAGCAGATCAATCTGCAATGGATCATGGAACTCTACAAAGCCTCTCCGAATAAAGAAAAATTCTTTGATTCAAAGCTCAGTAAAGAAATGGGTACGATCGAAAAACTGATCGGCTCGGGTTTATTCCGCCAGCAGATCATTGACGGCGTACCGGAAAAAGAGATCCGTGCCAGTTGGGAACCGGGATTAAGTGAGTACAAGGTGATGCGGAAGAAATACTTATTGTACCCCTAAAAAGTAGTTGATCGTGAAAAAGAGAACTGATTACATTACCTGGGATGAATATTTTATGGGTGTTGCTTTATTATCAGCCAAACGGAGTAAGGACCCCAATACACAGGTAGGTGCCTGTATTGTAAATAATAAAAACAAAATTGTCGGTGCCGGTTATAACGGGCTACCCATCGGTTGTCATGATGATGATTTTCCCTGGAACAAACAGGGCGAATTCCTGGATACCAAGTATCCTTATATCTGTCACGCCGAACTGAATGCTATTTTAAACAATATCGGTATGGATCTGCATGGCTGTAAAATTTATACAGCGTTGTTTCCCTGCAATGAATGTACAAAAGCCATTATTCAATCCGGTATCACGGAAGTGATCTATCTCTCCGATAAATATGAAGGCAGCGATGTCTTTAAAGCTTCGAAGATCATGCTGGATAAGGCTGGTGTTACCTACCGGAAAGTGGAAGTAAAGATCAGTAACCTGGTATTATCGTACCAGGAAAAGGATGTATAACTACTGAGTTTATTTCGTGGGAAGCTTCCGCGGGTTCTTTAAATAATCGGCAACAGCATCTTCCATATTTACTTCCATCAGGTTGGCAAGTGTCAGCAACCACATCAGCACATCTGCAAATTCTTCTTTAGCATTTTCCTGGTCACCAGTTGCAATAGCCGATGAAAGCTCTCCCACTTCTTCATGAAACCATAATGCTGTGTGATAGATCCCTCTTTCGCTATCCGTCTTAAAATATCTTTCCTTGACTATTTGCTGCAGTGCTGAAATTTCCATTTGCTGATTGTATTTTCAGTTTATAATGATGGTTCTTCTTTATTTATTTTTGGTTCCCTGCTTCCGCTGTATAATTCATATTCCAGTAAGCGGCAGTCGATCGTACTCGTATAGAATTCTATTCTCCGCTTCGCCTTCAGCCCGATCTTTTTGGCCAGTTCCAGGTTGCCGGTAAAGATATATCCGAAATAACCGCCGCATTTTTGTTTCATAAAATCACCGATACGG
>JAFLBM010000027.1:30681-55030 GCA_017303455.1 Chitinophagales bacterium
TGGCTTCCAGTTCTTTCACATCACCCAGGCGTTCTCCATATTCAGGATTCACATAAAAAATACCGTTTTCACCCGCAGGTATTTCGGTCAATGCAAAATCACAAACAGCAAAATCGATCAGGTCGGCCACGCCGGCTGCTATAGCATTCTTCTTTGCATTCTCAACAGCCCTTGCACTATAATCCGTAGCGATGATCTTCAAACCAGGCACATCCATGATCTGCTCTTCAAGCAACGCATCTTCCTGCAGGTACACCGACTCATCATAACCCTGCAGGTGCATGAATGCATAGTTGGTCCTGAATAAACCGGGTCTCCGGTTGGTAGCGATCATTGCCGCTTCAATAGCCAGTGTACCGGAACCACACATCGGGTTTACAAAAGCTGATTTTCTGTCCCAGCGGGTTGCATAGATCGTTGCTGAAGCTAATGCTTCAAGCATCGGTGCCTGCCCGGGTATTTTGCGATAGCCATGTCTTCCTAATGAATCGCCGGAAGTGTCCACAAATATTTCTGCACTTTCATTTTTCCAGAATAAATGAATGACCGCTCCTGTCAGTTCAGAACCCGTTGATGGCCGGGTGCCTTTTTGCTCCCGCATCCTGTCAACAATGGCATCCTTCACCCGCAGGTTGGCAAACATGCTGTTATTAATCGTTGGGTTATTGACATTGCTGGTAATGGAAAAATATCCGGGGTCTGGTAAAATTGTTTCCCAGGGATAGGTCAGCAGGTTTTTATAAATAGCATCCGCATCATTCGCCTCAAATTTTTTAAGGCTATAAAGTACCTGGCTGGCACAACGCAGGTTCAGGTTCAATTTGATACAGTCATTGACCGTGCCCGATAACCGTACACCGGTTACAAAGGTTTCATCAATGGCAAAACCCAGTTCTTTCACCTCTTGTTCCAGGTAAGGAGCCAGCCTTTTGGGGCAGGTAACGATAATAACCGATCTGCTGGTATATACATTCATACGGGCTAAAGGTAAAGCCTTCCTGCTGATACTGTTATATTAATTGGAGCAGTCAAAAAAGAGCCCGCCCTGTTGAAAATATATCCGCTGTTCCGGCGTTAATAGGGAGATTAAAATCCCAATCTGTGAAAAAACTCTACTTTTTTGCCTTGCTGGCAATTTCCTTTAGCATCAATGCCCAGAAGAAAGTTGACCTTGACCGTTTCCGTTTTTCTGTACAATACCGTTCACTGCCCAAAATGCGTATCGACAGTACTTACCGCACTTATAACGTGGAAGTGGAAGGAACCAGGCTGATGCAGTCTTTCCTGAATGAAATGTCGCCGGAAAATTCGGTTTTGCTGGAAGGCTGGAGAAAATTGCCCCAGGATGGTCATCTTGATATCAAAGTGAAGTTAGGTGACCTCGTACCTGAATCGGTATCCGTGAAAGAAAGGATTGAAACATCCAAGAACAGGGCCGGGCAGGTTAGCACCAAAACCTATTACCGGCAGGAAGTAGTTTATTCATTCGAAGCACTGGCTACTATTACCGATTACAAAGGAGCTCATATCATGGACCAGGAACTGGCCGGCAGAGGGAATAAACAAGTGTACAGAAGCCCTGAGTTTGCCAGCCGTATTCTTGCAGAAGGATATTTTGCATTGAACTCATTAACTGTAACCAAAGAATTGTACCAGGGCTGTGTAACAAGAGCCATGCATTACCTGAGCGAACGCATCACGGATAATTTTGGTTTCAATGCAGTTACCTCGAATGATTTTATGTGGATCGTTGACAGCAGGAAACACCCTGAATATACAGCACACCGCCAGGCTTTCCAGCAGATCAGTGAAGTATTGTTCAATATGAATGCCAACACTTCTATTGAGGGGGCCAGAGAACAATTAAAACCAGTGATCGATTATTTTGAAAAGATCAAACGCATCTATTCTTCTACCAGTAAACATGACCGGAAAATGAAATATGCCAGCTATTTTAACCTGGCCGTATTATATTATTACCTGGACGACCCGCAGGCGATGATGAAAGAAGCCAAAGGATTAGAGCTGAATGACTATGATGCAAAGGATGCCAGGGGATTTGTACAAACTGCCACCTGGTTAAAAAATCTTTTTGAGCAGAATAATATTTACACCCGGCATTTCACGATCAACCCGGCTGCATTCAAAGGGCCTTATGAAAAAGCAGATGTAACGGCAAAATAAAAACCGCAGTTAGCACTACGGTTTTGTATCTAAAAAAATCGTGGGACAATATCGCTACTTTATTTTGTTACCCTTTGTTTCCCTTCCACCCTGGTATAATACCAGGTGAGTGACTTTCCCGGTAGCATCTTTAAAGAATTCGATCTTGGCATCAATTTCTTTGGGAAAGAATCTGGTAGCCGTTTCCGCATAGACCTGGATGGCCGATTGCCCGGTGGCCTGCACCATCATTTTTTCTCCTTCTAATGTTACTGTCATAATAAAATTGGGTGCCAGTTCATATTCACCAACATAGGCAGCCAGCAAAGCTGCGTCGGTCTTAACAATACCGGGTTTCTCAGGCAATGGCTTATTCGTTTTTATCCAATCACTTGTTTCATTACGGCTTTTGAATACTAATTTCTCCAGTTGTCCTCCTGTATTACGGATAAAATGAATGGTTGACAGTGAATTTTCAAAAAAGAATTTATCCTTTTCATACGCCTTTAATTTAAACTTATTACCACCGCCTCTTTGTGAAGTCACCTGGTTCCCTTCTGCGGTGATAAACCGCTGCTCCCCTGTTTCATTCTCATACACAGCAACATATTCTTTTGCTGTTGTTTCATCAATTGCCATTTCTTTCTGGATATACGGTTTACCCATTGTTAACGCGGCGAGTTGCGGGGCTTCCATATCTAATGAACGGCAATCACAATTGGAAAAAATGGCGACAAAAATGTCTTCAGATGGAATATAAAGAGCATCTGTTACAAACCCGTTGATACCACCACTGTGTTCAATCGTGGCAGCACCCTGCACCTCATTAAAGCCCCAGCCATAACCATACTTAGTGGGCTTGCCATTCGTCAATTTATAATCTGTAAATGCTTTTTGTAAAGATGCCTTCGATACCAGTTTATAGGCATGTACGGCCTGGTTCCATTTCCAGAGATCTTCAACAGTCGAGACCAGCGAACCTGCAGCATAGGGCAAGGTCATACTCAACGGTCTTGCATTTTCATAACCTTCTTTTCCCTGCTGGTACCCTTTGGCCCTGTTGGTAATAATGCGGGTATCATTTCCGTATGCTGAATTCGTCATCCCCGCCGGTTTGAACAAATTCTCTTTTACATACTCCTCATAAGTAACTCCAGAAACCTTTTCAATGATATAGCCCAGCAGGAAATAACCGGAATTATTATAATTCCATTGGGTGCCGGGGGCAAAATCCATCGGCTGGTTCTTAAAATAAGCGATCAGTTCCGGCGGTTTCATATCCATGTTCATGATGGAATCAAAACTGCTCATGCCGGTATAACTTTTTATACCGGATGTATGCGTCAGCAAATGCTCTACCGTAATCGTGTAACCATGCGTGGGATAATCGGGTATGAATTTTTTTATATCATCCTGCAGCGACAACTTACCCTTCTCCATTAATTGTAAGATAGCCACGGCCGTAAATTGTTTACTGATAGAACCGATACGGAATACCATCTCAGTCCGCATGGGTACTTTCAATTCCATATCCGCCATACCAAATCCTTTTAGATAGATCACCTGGCCTTTGCGGCTGACCAGCACCGTGGCACCGGGTTCGTCTTTTTTAAATTTAGCCGACAGCAGCGTATCAAATGCAGTGATTAATTGTTTGTCGGCTTTGGAAAGTGGTTGTGCAAAAGAGGCGATACTGATAAGCAGTACAAGTAGTCCCGTTAAGAATTTTGCAGGCATGTTTTGATTGGTTTACCGGAAAGTTACAGTATTCCGGGTAGAAAAGAAATTTAGCACGAAGGGGCTTCCTCTATCAAATAAAAGCGAAGACGATTACCTGGTCATGGGGTGAAATGTTACAAATAAATACCAGGCTGGCAAGCAGTGCCCCTGCAAATAAAATACTTCGCAGCCTGTTTACCATTAATTTTACCAAAACAAGCTTTATGAAATTTCCTTTACTGTTTTGCAGCCTGCTGCTGATTTGCATTTCTGTCACCGGGCAGCCACCATCCAAAGAAGGCAGCTACACGGTTCCTGATTCCGTTAAAGCTACTGCCCTGTACACAGAAGTTATTATTCATAAAAACAAGGGAGTTAAGAAAACAACAGCTTTCCTCGCTGTTGATCAAACCAGTTTATCACTGCAGGAAAGAAAGGGAATCAAAAGCATACAATTCTCCTTTCCCAATAACGGAACCGGGATAACCTCTGCTCCCGGCAGTATAGTAAACGGCAGCACTTATACAGTGCTGTATGACTGGGCCTATGATCAAAAATATTCTTTCTTAGTGATGCAGGCAACAGACTCTGCTTCAAGGAAAGCCATTTATTCAGGCTACGTTTATTTCCCGGCCATCAATAAATGGAAGCTCATCGGCAGCTTTTCAACAAGTTCGCCAACTACTATTTCAACATTTTCAGCAACTGACAAACAACTAAAAAATTATGCCGTTTCATTCAGCAACCGCTGGCTATTGCGCAGTAATAACAGCTGGAAAGCTCTCGATTCACAAACGGTCAAACCTCCTGTATTACGGCCTTTTAGTAATATGGACAGCCTTGCACAGCAACAGGTGGAAGAGAAAATACTGAATGCAAAACTTCCTAAAGACAGCATCATTTATAAAGAAGGTGTTTTTTACCAATTGCTGAAAGAAGGAACCGGCCCGCAGGTAAACGTTACCGATACCGTAGTGGTGCATTATAAAGGCTGGCTCCATAGCGATGGCAGTGTATTTGACCAGACCAAAGAAAAGCCGGCCACGTTCCCGCTGAGCCGGTTAATAAAAGGCTGGCAGCTGGCTGTGCCATATTGCAGGGTTGGTGGAACGATACGAATATATATTCCATCCGGGCTGGCCTATGGCATGCGAACTTTTGCAACAACCATTCCGCCCAACAGTACACTGGTATTTGACGTGGAAGTGCTGGAGGCAAGGGTAAAATAAATACCCGGCAGGAGACCCTGTGATTTTCCCTTTGTCATCACTTTGCAAGAATGTCACCTATCAAGAAGCAGTTCCGTCAGTAGTTTATCTTATAAGATCCCATTTTCAATCGTTGGTAACCCTTTACTATACTATTGAATTAAAGTCATGATCTTGTCTGACAAGTATCAACAACTTTTCCTTCTTATTAGCCTATCTTAATGAAAATACAAGATGCTTATGAAAAGGCATTGTATAATCCCATTCTTTCTCATTTTCATTGTGCATCCATCCACAGTTCAAGATGCCCGGGAAATCGTAAAAAAAGCAGACGACAGGGCCAAAGGGGAAACTTCAATCGCCCTGATAACAATTCAAACCATTCGACCCAACTGGTCGAGGGAAATGACCGTTAAAAGCTGGACAAAAGGGAATGATTTTGCAATGGTATTAGTGACAGCTCCTGTAAAAGAGAAAGGGGTTGTTTACCTGAAAAGAAAGAAAGAGGTCTGGAACTGGATCCCGGCTGTCGAACGCAATATCAAACTTCCTCCTTCCATGATGAGCCAGAGCTGGATGGGTACCGATTTTACCAATGATGATTTGGTAAAGGAAGCTTCAATTGTGGAAGATTATCAACACCTGGTCACCGGAGACACAGTTATCAGCGGGAGGAACTGTTACAAAATCGAGATGCTGCCCAAACCGGGAGCAGCAGTAGTCTGGGGCAAAATACTGATGATGGTTGATAAAAAAGATTACCTGATTCTTCATGCAGAATATTATGATGAAGATAAAAAACTGATCAATACCCTGCTCGCCGGTGATATTAAATTACTAGGCGGAAAATTACTTCCGGGCAGGTTGGAAATGATCCCGGCAGAAAAAAAGGGAAACAAAACTGTATTAATCTATACTTCGCTGGAATTTGATACACCTATTGCTGATAATTTTTTTACCACCCAGAACATGCCGAAAGTAAAATGATCGCAAAACTTACCTGGAGGAATCTCTGGCGAAACCCCCGCCGCACCCTGATCACCATGACCTCCGTGACATTTGCAGTTTTACTGGCCATCCTGATGCAATCATTTCAAAAAGGGGTGTTCGATAACCTGGTAAAGAATGTAGTAAGTTTTTATCATGGCTATATCCAGGTGCATAAAAAGGGATACTGGGATGAGCAGGTGCTGGACAATAGCTTTCAATATGACGACTCCCTGGTAATGAAACTGAGCCGCAACCCGGAAATCAAAGTGCTAACACCCCGTATAGAAACATTTTTACTGGCTTCTGTTGGAAACAGCACCAAGGGCTGCATGCTGGTGGGTACAGATCCTGTTAAAGAAAATCTTTTAACCGGATTAAAAGATAAGATTGTAAAAGGCAGGTACTTTACTGATAATGAGGCCGCGGTATTAATTGCTGAAGGACTTGCAGGCAGATTGAAACTTACTGTACAGGATACGATCATTTTGCTCGGACAAGGTTATCACGGTGCAATGGCAGCAGGCAAATACCCGGTAAGAGGAATTATACATTTTGGATCCCCCGCATTGAATGACGGGCTGCTTTACATGCCACTTGCCCAGGCACAATTTTTTTTAAGCGCCGAAAACATGCTCACCTCCTTAGCTGTGGGCATACGTGAGCCGGAAAAGATGACAGCCATCCAGCAACTGTTACTATCCGAAATGGGGAAAGAATATGAAGTGATGAACTGGAAAGAACTGATGCCGGATATAGCCAACCACATCAAAGCAGACGGATCCAGTTTTTACATATTTACCGGTGTGCTTTACCTGATCATTGCTTTTGGAATTTTCGGAACTATCCTGATGATGACGGCTGAACGACGGTATGAATTCGGAATGCTGGTTGCTATCGGGATGAAAAAACTCAGCCTGGGGAAAATCCTGCTGTTTGAAACACTGCTCATCACCCTGTTAGGAGTTATTACCGGCTTGCTGATCAGCCTGCCATTCGTACTTTATTTTAGCAGAAACCCTTTGCGTATCACCGGGGAAATAGCTGAAGCTTATGAAAGATTTGGCTTTGAGGCCTTATTTCCTGCGGCGGTGGATAACAGCATTTTAATTGTCCAGTCCCTCATCGTGCTGATCATTGCTTTCCTGATCGGTTTATATCCTTTATGGCATGTTGGCAGGATTAACCCCATGCTGGCTATGAAAAAATGAGTTTTAGTATTGAAAAGAAAAGACTATGCTATTAAAAATATCATGGCGGAATATCTGGCGGAACAAAAAGCGAAGTATTATCATTATTGCAGCAGTGATGACGGGCCTTAGTGCTGGTATATTCCTGGTAGCATTTTATAACGGTATGATCGAGCAGCGGGTGAATACGGCAATACAAAGTGAGATATCGCACCTGCAGGTTCATCATCCTGGCTTCACAAACGACTATGATATTAATTTCAGCCTGAAAAACGGGGCTGCCATATTGAAACAGGTCCAGGCAGACCCGGTTGTTAAAGCAACCACAGGCAGGGTTATCATCAAAGGAATGATCGCTTCCGCTGCCGGCAGCAGCGGGATTACTATAAATGCCGTTATACCAGAGCAGGAAGGACTTGTGACTCGTTTACCCGGCAAACTGGTTTCCGGAAATTATTTCGGTGCAGGAAAAAACAATGAACTGCTGATCAGCCAAAAGTTACTGAACAAACTAAAATTAAAACTTTCTAATAAAGCAATTCTTACGTTCCAGGATAAAGAGGGGAATATAACATCCGCGGCTTTCCGTATCAT
Source organism: Chitinophagales bacterium (assembly GCA_017303455.1). Classification (GTDB taxonomy): domain Bacteria; phylum Bacteroidota; class Bacteroidia; order Chitinophagales; family Chitinophagaceae; genus CADEDV01. The sequence continues at coordinate 38,543 of JAFLBM010000027.1, forward strand.
TGGTATTTATAAAACAATAAATACACCCTATGACGAAACCAATGTATTCGTAAAAATACAGGATATTGATTCACTGGCAGGATTGAATAACCAGTTCAATGAAATTGCGATCCTGCTGCATTCCAATAAAACACTCAAAGCAACCCGGTTAAAATTATCCACCGCTTTCCCGGGAATAACCATCAAACCCTGGACAGAAATATCGCCGGAAATAGGCCTGACCGTTTCCGTTTCGGAACAGATGGTTTTTATTTTTATGGGTATCATTTTGCTGGCGCTTGCCTTTGGCATCATCAATACAATGATGATGGCCGTCCTGGAAAGGACCAGAGAGATCGGTATGCTGCTGGCACTGGGAATGAATAAGATTAAAATATTCAAGATGATACTGATGGAAACTGTCTTACTGGTGATAGCCGGATGCCCGGGTGGAATTGCTTTTGCTTTTACAGCAATAGCGATCACTAAAAGAACAGGGATCAGTTTTAAAAAATTTGAAGAAGTCTATGCCAGTTTCGGCTATAGTGATATCGTTTATCCTTCCCTTGACCGCAGGCAATTCGGGCTGATTATGCTATTAGTGATTCTCACGGCAATTATATCTGCCTTATTCCCCGCCTGGCGGACATTACGTTTAAAACCCGCTGCTTCAATCAGAAAATAAACAGCCATGAACAACACCGTACTTGATGCGCATAATTTGAAACGGGTCTATGATGAGAACACGATCCCTGTTTATGCACTGAACGGGGTGCACCTGCATATTGTAAGAGGCGAATTCACTGCCATCAAAGGACCTTCGGGTTCCGGCAAAACAACTCTGCTGAATATGATCGGCGGGCTGGACGAACCTACAGAAGGCTATGTAAACATCAATGGCACCAATATTACCCAACTCAAAGGGAATAAACTTATTAATTTCCGTCTGAACAATATTGGCTTTGTATTTCAATCGTTTAACCTGATTCCTGTACTGACAGCGAAAGAAAATATTGAATTCATCATGTTGCTCCAAAAGAGACCAAAGGCAGAAAGGGAACAACGGGTAAAAGAATTACTGAAGGAAGTGGGCCTGGCAGATAAAGCCGGCAAAAAACCCGGAGAATTATCAGGCGGACAGCAGCAACGGGTGGCCGTTGCAAGGGCCCTGGCACCAAAACCCCAGTTTATCCTTGCGGATGAACCTACCGCCAACCTGGATTCTGTTTCGGCCGGAAACCTGCTGGATATGATGGCTAAACTGAACAGAGAAGAAAATATGACTTTCATTTTTTCAACCCATGATCAGCGGGTGATCGACAGGGCCCGGCGGGTAATTACGTTAGAAGATGGAAAAATAGTTAACGATACAGCGCCGGCATCCCTTGATCATACCCTTATATAAATGCTGTGTTACAATGAGGCCTGTAAAAATCATAGCTGTTATTATTTCATTTTGCATTTCGTTTTTACTTAATGCGCAGGAAGAAAAAAACCAGGTGAAACGGGTTGAATGGCGGGGATATATCAAAGACCTTCAAACAGCCAGTTTTGTCAACAGTGCCGATTCCCTCACTTCTCTTCATCTCCTGCATAATCGTATAAATTTCAAATTTGGCCTTTCTGAAAAATTCAGTGGCCGGGTAGAGATCCGCAACAGGGTTTTCTATGGCGACCAGTTAGAACTGGTAAATGATATTACCCATACCATTGCCCGATACGACGGCCTCTTTGATCTTTCAAAACTCTGGGTCAATGAAAAAACACTAGTGGTTCATTCCCTTATTGACAGGATACTCCTGCAATATTCTACTGATAAATGGGATATCAAAGCCGGCCGCCAGCGGATCAACTGGGGCATACATACGATCTGGAACCCGAATGACATTTTTAATGCCTATAATTTTCTCGACTTTGATTATGAAGAACGGCCCGGAACGGATGCCATCAGGATACAGCATTATGGTAAAAACAATACCAGTGTGGAACTGGCATATAAACCCGGTAAACGGAATGCTGAGACAATAGCTGCGGTACTGTATAAATTCAATAAAAAAAATTACGATATCCAGTTACTCGGGGGAGTGTACCAGCAGGATATCCTGATAGGCACCGGCTGGGCAGGCAGCCTGGAAAAAGCCGGTTTTAAAGGGGAACTCAGTTATTTCCATCCCCGGAAGAACTGGACAGATAGTTCCGGCAGTTTTTGCTTTTCACTCATGGCAGACCAGACATTTAAAAAGGACTGGTATATATCCATCGCAGCTCTGTTTACGAGTAACCCCGTCGCGGCTGGTTTCAGCAATGGAACTATCCTAACCTCAGATTTATCCGCCAAACAATTATTTCCTTACCGGTATGCTTTCTATACAGGTTTGCTGAAGGTTTTCTCTCCTGCCTGTTCAATGAATATCTCCCTCATTTATTCACCCGAGAAAAATTCACTGATCCTGTTTCCTTCCTGGACGTGGAATCTTGCTAAAGATTTTGATCTTGATTTTACTGCGCAATCATTCTTTGCTAAGGAATCCCGCAGGTATAAAACAGGCGGCACCACCCTGTTTCTACGGGGGAAATGGAGTTTCTGAGCCTGGATACATTCATTTTATTGGCCCGGAGTGGTAATAACTGAGGGGATAATCAAGGTTACCCGGGAAGCTTTAGTACCTGAACAAAAGGCCGGAGGGTATCATTTCTATCTCAATTTTAGCGGCAGTATAATATTCGCCATCGAGGTGGTATTGCACCGGTAAAGGGCTTGCGATGCTGATCTTTTGAGTATGAAAATGGGTAATCACATTCAATTGCAGGTGTTTTCCTTTTTCAATCACGGGCAAATAACGAAGCCGTTGCAAAGTAGTAAGTGCTCCTGCAATCACCACATCAAACAGGCCATCATCAGCCCGGGCTTCGGGGGCAATATGAAAACCGCCACCTGCCCTGCGCCCATTGCTGATATCAATTAATAATTTTTTCCCGGTATTGTTATACTCCGCCGACTGAATGGTATAGTCCTTACAACGGTAGCCGAATATTTTTTTCAGGATGGTAATAAAGAAAGAAGTTTTACCCGGCATTTTTTTCTTCCCCGTCAGTGCCCGGGCCACTTCACCTTCAAAACCGATACCGGCACCATTGATAAAATACCGGTCATTGCATTTACCAATGTCAATAGGTTTAGGATAACCCTGTAAGGCGACTTGCAATTGTTCTTCCAATGTTTTATTACCATAGAGCAACCAGTGAAAATCGTTCCCGGTACCGCCTTTAAAGATCACCAGTGGCAACTGTATGCCCGGGTAATGATTAATGAAATAGTTGAGGGTGCCATCTCCCCCGGTTATCCATACATCAGTAAACATTGTAAAGGCAACGGGCCAGTTATCAATGATCAGTTCATGGCTGACCTGCCGTTTGGAAAGTTCGCCGGCGATTTGCCTTGCGAGTGTAATGGCTTTACCTACTCCCGCCAGCGGGTTGCAAAGGATGGCAATGTGTTGATCAATGGCAGCAGGCATGGGATGAAAATACAATTTCCAGCACTACAAACCACCCGCTTTATTTTTTTGTCCCGCTGTACGTTAAAAACAACCTGTATAAATAACTATGCTTATTCTTTCGCAAAAACCATCTCCCTTGCCTGCGCTGAACTGATCACCGGCACCACTTCAAAATCGGCCAGGTCATCCCATTGACGAATCCATTGCTGCAGTTTTTCAGACGATTCAGCTTCCATCACCTGGTAACAAACAGTTACCGCTTCATTAATCCAACTGTTGATATATTGCACGCCTTCCGGGAGCATCCTTCCTTTTTCTGCAAACCGCTGGTACAGTTCTTTTACTTTACCGGGATGAAACCGTTCGATGATCATGTATTGCATATAGGATGAATTATCCGTTAAATATCGGCAATGATTCATAGCAACCGGAATAGCGGAATAAAAAATTACCCGGAATGCAGTAAATCTTCCTACCTTACTTATTCTTCGCCCCTATCCCAACACTACCCTCCATTTATTAACAACCAAAACATCGCACATGAAAAAGATTTTTCTTTTCCTCATGCTTGCCCCGTTATTGGGCGCAGGCCAGAACAAAACTGTACTTAGTACATTCCGGGCAACACCCAAACTCGACAAAGTAGTGGAATTTGAAAAAGCCCTGGCCAACCATGCACAGAAGTATCATTCCGGCGACTGGAAATGGCGGGTTTTCGAGGTACAGTCGGGACCGGAATCAGGAGCTTATCATATAACAGAAGGTCCTAACAGTTGGGAGGGCATGGATGGCCGCGGCGATATCAGTGCCGATCATAAACTGGATTGGGATAAAAATGTATCCCCGCTTACCACGGGTGCCGGCACATCAGGATACAGCCAGTTCAATGCGGACATGAGCACTGTACAACTGACTGACTATACCGATAAGATCATCATTAGTCATATGTATCCCAAACCGGGCATGATCGTTAAGATGACCGAAATGATAAAAAAACTGAAAAAGGTATGGGAGGCCAGTAATGAAACGGTGGCGGTTTACAACTCCATCAATTCGGGTGAACCACAAATTGCTACAGTAACACGGTTGAAAGCAGGACTAAAAGAACTGGATCCTTCCTTCCGCAAGCCGATGAGCGAAAGATACAATGCCATCTATGGTGCCGGTACCTGGGACTATTGGCTGGCCGATTATGCCGAATGTGTTGAAAGCCGCTGGAATGAAATGCTTTTTTTCCGGGCTGACCTGAGTTCCAAATAAGAACGTTTAAGAAAAACTCCGGAACGTCCCGGAGTTTTTCATTATTCTTTACCTGCAAAGATGCCACGGGGTAATTAACGGGTGTCACTTTTCTATTTCACCCGGGTGATCTGCCCCGGATACATTTCGATATACCGCTTTCCTTTCATACGTATTGGTACAGATCGTATAACCGGCACTGTTTTTCCCGGTGGAAAGATGATCAGCACTACCTATCGTTTTTTTCCTGAACTTTAAGGAGCTTACTGCCCGGGACAACTTATCTAACCATTTACCCGATATCCTTTTGAGATGCTGCATTACCATATCAAACGGACCATGTGAACAACAGAAGGCTCAATTTTAAATCTTTATTGCTCCTTTCCACCAGGATCGTAATCCTGCTATGTATATCCTTTTGCTGCAGCAGCAGCCAGGCCCAGGTCTGTCCGCCAAATATTGATTTTGAAACCGGCACATTTGCCGGCTGGAAATGTTATATCGGTTCCACTGTTGAAGTGGGCGGGCAAAATTTTATTACCCTTTCCGAAAGCGGACCTGTTGAAGGAAGGCATACCATGATCACTGCCGATCCCACTAATCCGCTGGATGCTTATGGAGGCTTTCCCATTAATTGCCCCAATGGCAGCAGCCGCACGGTTCGGTTGGGTAATGACCAGTCGGGTACACAGGCAGAAGGTATTTCTTATGAGTTCACGATCCCTGCGGGCCAGAATGTTTATACCCTGATCTATCATTATGCCGTGGTGTTTGAAGACCCGGCACATGAAATATACCAGCAACCAAGAATGCAGATCGAGATCACGAACGTAACCGATGATGTGGTCATTGATTGCTCTTCTTTCAGTTTTATTCCCAACGGATCAGGATTGCCCGGCTTCTTTCAATCACCTGTGCAGATCAGCAATGCTCCTATCTGGTGCAAGGACTGGACAGCGGTATCCATCAACCTGAACGGGCATGCAGGAAAAACAATCCGTTTGTTTTTTAAAACAGCCGACTGCACATTCCGCCGTCATTTTGGCTACGCTTACATAGATGTAAACTCAGAATGCAGTGGTGAATTTGTAGGTGCCAGTTATTGTGCCGATGATACAGCAGTGCATGTAACCGCTCCCTACGGTTATCAATCTTATACCTGGTTCAATAATAATTTCACGCAAGTACTCGGCAACCAGCAAACCATCAGTTTCTCACCTCCACCACCACCCGGCACCAGCATCGCCGTGGAGCTTATTCCCTACAATGGCTATGGCTGCCCGGATACTTTATCCGCATTAATGATAGACACCCTGACGATCAGGGCCAATGCCGGCATTGATGCTGTTTCCTGTAATAACCGGCCGGTGCAAATAGGCGTCAATCCAAAACCGGGCTATGTGTACAGTTGGTTACCCACCGCCGGGCTTAGTAATCCGGCTGTGGCCAATCCTTTTGCCAACCCTGCCGGCTCCACCACGTATACATTAACGGTACGAAACCGTGGCGGCGGTTGTATGTCCACCGATGAAGTGCTGGTCAGGAAATCAATACTCGATACCACCGTATCGGTCGCCGGGAAATTAGCGTTTTGCGAAGGCAATAATGATAGTTGTATTCTGCGGGTAACGGCTGCCGGCAGCGTACAATGGTATAAAGACAATGTGCCCATACCCGGTGCCACACAACGGACCTATCGTGTCAGCAGTTCCGGCACTTACCATGCCCTGCTCGGCAATAGTGATGGTTGCAGTGAATCATCTTCCCGCCGCACAGTTGTTATTGAAACACCGGTTCCGGGTATTGTTTATCCTTTGCAATTTGCAGTCAGCAACAGCCCCGTACAATTACAGGCAAGAAACATCGGCAGTACTGCTTTATGGAGCCCTCCCTTACAATTAAATAATCCTGCTCTTTATACGCCTTTGTTTACGGGTGATGAAGATCAAATCTATACGATAACCTTAACCACGGCCAGCGGCTGTATTACCAAAGACCAGCAAACGGTGAAAGTGATTCCGTTCATTGACATTTTTGTACCGACTGGTTTTACACCCAACCGGGACGGATTGAATGATGTATTAAGGGCCACTTTATCCGGTGTCAAAGAGCTGCATTATTTCAAAATTTTTAACCGCTGGGGGCAATTGCTATTTGAAACGGCTAACCCCGAAGAAGGATGGAATGGTACGATCAACGGGCAGCAACAGGCCAGCCAGGTGGTTGTATGGATGGTTGAGGGAATTGGTATTGATAATAAAGTGTACCGGAGAAAAGGAACGAGTACGCTGATCAGGTAATAATTATTGAGAAAAGCACCTGCCCTGATTGCAGATCTTATCTTTTTCTTTACCCGCCCGGTGCACAGTTTGCCTGACCTATCGCCCCGGAACAGGAGAGGATACCCAAAAAAAATAATAGTAACTTTCCCTCCTGATAAATCCTTTAAAGATTGCAGGATATTTTAACTATAACCGGCTGCTGCTAACAATTCAACCCCGGGCCTGTTTCCTTAAATGACACTCTATGAGAAAGATATTGCTGGCTGTGGTCTTTTATATACTGACTCCCCATTTGTTTAGCCAGCAGATTGATTCCCTAATTCAAGTGTCTGAAAAAAAGAATATCCCCGACACTCAGCGGGTAAATGTTTTAAATGAGCTTTGCCGGGAATTGGTTTTTGTTGATCCCACCCGGGCTGCCAGGTATGCCCATGATGCCCTCCAGTTATCGTACCGCATTCAGTACCTGAAAGGACAGGCATATGGGTACAGGGGATTGTCCAGTATTTACTCCACCCATGGCAAGACCGTTATTGCATCAGAGTATCTACTGAAAGCGCTGGAGCTGTTTGAAAGCCTGGGTGATTCAACGGGTATTGCCAATTGTTATATTACCATGGGACACGCATTCCGGAGGGCCCAAAACAGAACGGAAGAAATACGGTATCATAAAAATGCATTCGAAATTTTTTCCCGGCTGAAGCTACCTGCCCGCATAGCAGTAACAGCCCATAACCTGGGAGAAAGTTACCAGCTTACCGGGGAAGCGCAGAAAAGCAGGGAGCTAACTTTATATGCCATTCATCTTACCGATTCGCTTCAGCTGTTATCCGTGCTTTCAAATTGTTATAAAGTGATGGGAAAGCTGGAGCAAAAAGCAGGCAATCTTTTACCGGCTGAAAATTATTTTAAACAGGTGCTGGCCCTATCAGATAGGCTGGGCGTTTATTCGCAAAAAACGGCAACGGTTGAAGCACTTACAGAGCTGGCTGCAATCAGCGGGCTAAACGGGCAAGCCGAACAACAACTGGCCTATTTACAATCAGCCGCTGCTTTCAGTGAAAAGAATCTTTTAGTATCCTATCTCCGGGAAATTTACAGCAACCTCATCTCCCTGCATGCAGGTAACAAAGAAAAGGTAGAACAATATATTTCCGCCTACCGCAAGGCTGCAGATACCCTGGTTGCAAGAAACCTGGCCAACCAGTCTGCCTTTGAAGACTATGCGAATGAAGTGTATAAATACCATAAAAAAGAAACGGGGAAGCTGGTGGGTGAAGTTTTATTGCAACAGCAACGCATAAAAAACAAAAGCCTTTTTCTGACCCTGGCCCTTATAGCAGGGATTATTCTTTCCGGATTGCTGCTGCAGCTGCTGAGGGTTTTAAGGCGGTTAAAAAAAACAGAGCAGGAAGCCATCAAAAATAAAAATGAATTGCGGGAACTGGCTATACGCCTGCAAACAGTGCGGGAAGAAGAACGCACCCTTATTGCCCGGGAAATACATGAGGGCCTGGGGCAGCAACTGACCGTTATAAAAATGGATGTTTCATGGATACGGAATAATCTTGGAACAAGTGATGAAAACATAATACAAAAAGCAGAAGCAGCAAATGCTTTGCTGGATAAAGCAGTGAACGAGGTCCGGAAAATAGCCAGTTCCCTGCGGCCGGGAATGCTGGATGACCTTGGGTTAGATATTGCCATACAATGGGCCCTCGCAGAATTTGAAAAAGAGCAGCCAGTCAATACATATTTTGAAGTACAGGGAGATACACAGGCACTGTCCAATGATGTAAAAACAGGTTTGTTCAGGATATTCCAGGAAGCCCTGTCCAATGTCGGCAGGCATGCAGCGGCAAAAAAAGTTACCACCCGGCTGTTTGTTGAAGAAGAGGAGGCTGAATTGCAAATAGAAGATGATGGTAAAGGCTTTGACGCAAATGAAACAGCCTCCAAAAAAAATATTGGTTTCCTGAGCATAAAAGAACGATGCTACATGATGAATGGCAGTTTCGAAGTAAAGAGTTCAAAAGGGAAAGGCACCACCGTAACGGTGAAAGTGGCATTATGAAATAATAGTTGAAGAAGAAACAGCCGTTTAATTTAATTTATTTCAGCCATACCGTCTTCCCTCTTTTCGCTGATTGTTTTGCCGCTTCCAGAATCTCCACAACGATCATATTATTTTCCAGCGAAGAAAGATCATAAGGAGCTAACACAATTTCATTGCGGATCACTGCCGCAAAAAAAAGAAAAGGATCATTATAGGGTGCGGGCCTTTCTTCCAGTTGATGCACTGTTTCATGAAAGCCATCATAGCCTTCAGCCATTCTTACCCGCAGCTTATTCCTGTTGTCCGCATAGATCACTCCCCTGCTGCCATAAACTTCCATATCCTTGCGGCCGATGGGCCAGTTCCAGGATGCCTGTATGGTTGCTTTGGAGGAATCATAGGCAAGAAGTATCGTTGCTTCATCATCCACCTTCGGGTTATTCTCTTTTTGAAACTGCTGTGTGATGGCCGTAACAGCCACCGGTCTTTTCCCTTTGTGCAACCAGGTGCTGATATTGGCACCATAACATCCAAAGTCGGTGAGGGCACCAGCACCATTTTGTACCGGGTCAGTCAGCCAGTCTAAGAACTCTTTATTTATACCGATCTTCTTCGGGCCCCGGTGACCATCCCTGATAATAATTTGACTGAGACGACCGATACTGTCTTGCTCCATCCACGCATAAGTTTGCTGCACAGTTGGGTACCAGGTGGTTTCATAATTGGTAAGCAGGTGTATCTTGTATTGCTTTGCCAGTGCTTCCATTTTTTTTGCATGCTGCAGACTTACGGCCAATGGTTTTTCCACCATCACATGAATGCCGAGTGGTGCACAGGTCTCCACCACTTTTAAATGTTCATAGATGGTACCGAAAGCCGTTACCGCTTCGGGTTTTGTTGCAGCGATCATTTCTTCCATCGTGGCAAACACGATGTCCATGGAAAAGCCATGTTGCTGGCTGTAGCGCAGGGCCAGCTCTTTATTGGGCTCCACGATACCGACCATGCTAAACTGTTCATTCTCCGGGCTGCCGAGTATCCAGTGCACATGGGTATGCGTTAAACCCACTACACCCAGCCGCACGGGTCCTTTTGGATTTTGGGATTGTGCTGAACAACAAAGAATGAAGAGTAAAAGAGAAAGAAATGCTTTCATGATGGTTTATTCATTGCTGTTTAAAAGTACAAATATTTAAAGCATTGCAGCAGGAAGACACAAGGCCCTCACCTATTATTACTACAGAAGTGAGCAGGTAATTTAAAAAAATGGTTCGTGGTGACACGAATCAAGGCATAGTCCTTTTGGATTTTGGGATTGTGCTGAACAACAAAGAATGAAGAGTAAAAGAGAAAGAAATGCTTTCATGATGGTTTATTCATTGCTGTTTAAAAGTACAAATATTTAAAGCGTTGCAGCAGGATTACACAAGGCCCTCACCTATTATTACCACAGAAGTGAGCAGGTAATTTAAAAATTGGTTCGTGGTGACACGAAACAAGGCATAGTTTTCATACGAAGGCATTTAAGATAGATGATAATAATATTTGACAGCCAATAAAAAACAACCATCATGCCAGCAAGCGGCAAAAAAATGACCTGCCATTGTTTTTATCCACTTTCAGCGAGAAGCGGGAAGGAATTGGAAAATTTCTTTGCACAGTTCGCCCCTGTTGATGTTCGGCTTCTTGACCAGTGGAGGGCTAATAAAGAATGAAATGACTTTGTGGGTTAAGTACCAGTGCTTAGATCAGCTTATGTTCAAGCGCATACCGTGTCAGGTCTGTAACAGAGTGCACATGCATTTTGTCGAATATCCGGGCCCGGTAGGTGCTGACGGTAGCAACACTCAGCGAAAGCAGGTGAGCGATATCGCCGGTGGATTTACCATTTGCCAGTAACAGGAAGACTTCAAATTCCCGGTTGGATAATTGTTCATGCAGGTTACGGACTTTCCTGTCATCAATCGCTTCAGCCAGTTTTTCTGCCACCGATTGTGTAACAAATTTTTTACCCAGCAATGCCTGCCTGACAGCTGCCAGCAAATTGTGATGGAGGGTATCCTTACTTAAAAAGCCGGCAGCACCGTTACGCATGACCCGCACCGCAAAATGTTCTTCCGGGTACATACTCATGATCAGCACCGGCAGGTGGGGCCGCATTTGTTTAATTTGTATCAGTGCTTCTATACCATTCCTGCCGGGCATATTCAGATCGCAGAGAACCAGGTCCCAGTTCTGTAATGCTACTGATTTCAATAACTCTTCTGCATCTCCCACACCCGAGATCTCGGCATGAGGATAATCTTCCTGTAAAAGCTGTTTTATCCCTCTTACAACAATAGCATGATCATCGGCAATCAGAAATCGCATAAAAACAGTTTATGTATTTAAATCGGAATCCTTGCTTCCACTTTTGTTCCTTCCCCGACTTTGCTGAAAATCTCTACGGTCCCTCCTGCTGCCACTGCACGTTCCTTCATCCCAAGTATTCCCAGTGTTCTTTTTTGAGTGGCCACTGGCGGAATAAACCCTTTTCCATTATCCGTTATTTTCAGCACCAATTGATTGTTATTCCGGGTAAGCGAAACGTTTACCACACTGGCTCCCGAATGCCGGGCAATATTTGTGAGTGATTCCTGGAAAATCCGGTACACCGTATTCTTAACGAGAGTAGAAAATTCCGACAGGTGTTGTGACTTTCTGAAATGAACCGCCATACCTGCCCTTCTTCCAAAATCCGCCAGGTGGTCTTCCATCGCAGCGGCAAGCCCAAGTTCGTCGAGTACACTGGGACGAAGTTCCATAGAAATTTTCCGGACTGAACGGGTGGTATCTCCCAGCATAGAGATTACTTCAGTGATCTTTTTACTCACGTCGGGAAATTGCCCGGCTAATTTTTTATCAATCCAGTGAATATCCATCATCAGCACGGTAAGGCGTTGCCCCAGCTCATCATGTATCTCACGGGAAATACGGGCCTGTTCTTCTTCGCGGACCAGTTGCAAATGCTCGGTGAGTTGCCTGACGGAACGATAGGATTCTTCCAGTTCCTGCTCAGCTCTTTTCCGGTCAGTAACATCCCGGATAGCGGCGGTGACAAGCATTCCATCACCGCTCTTTATGGGAGATAAACTGATCTCAGCCGGAAATAAACTATTATCTTTTTTCCGGGCAAGCAGGTCGAGTGACTTGCCCATGGGCCTGACCTTGGGATTGTGGGTATACTGCTTACGGTGGCCCTGGTGCGACAGCCGGTAGTTTTCCGGTAACAGCATCTCCACTTTCAGATGCAGCAATTCTTTTTTAGGATACCCAAATAAGAGCTCAGCCTGGTGATTGACCATTACAATAGCTCCCTGTTCATTCACGATCACCATGGCATCTGGACCTGACTCCAGTAAATTCCTGAATTTGCGTTCACTGCTTTTCAGTTCTTCTTCTGTTTTTTTCCGGCCACTGATATCGATCATTACGCCTTCTATAATTTTTCCCAGCGTAATATCTTCATGGAGGTAACAGTTTTCGATGACATCAACCGGGCTACCGTCTTTATGACGTAACCGCAATTCATAATTATTCAATTCCCGGGAGGCAAATAAGTCTTTGATAAAATGTGCCCTGTCTGCCGGCTGGTAATATAAAGCGGCTGCGTTCATACCCAGTAATTCCTCTGGTGAATCATATCCAAGCATCCGGGCAAAAGAACGGTTACAGGTGATGATGGAACCTTCCTGGCTGGTTTGATAAATACCCGCCAGGTTTCTCTCCACAATGAAACGGTATTTTTTTTCGTTCCTGCTGAGCTCCTGCATGAATTGTTTCCGGATGGTAATATCGTGACTGATGGCCAGAATACAATTATTATCACTATCCGCATCCTTCATGGGTACGGCATGCATTTCCATCCAGCGACGGGTGCCTTTCAGGCCACGGATCTCGTATTCAAGACTTCCCGGTTCACCGGCAAAGACCTTTTCGGTGAGTTCGAGGAAAGCAGTACGGTATTCAGGCAGTAAGAGATGCAAAACAGGCTTCCCGATAACCTGGCCGATGCTGTCGGCCTCAATGAGTTGAAGACCGGCCGGGTTAATATCCCATAATTGGTTTTCCCGGTTCAGCAATTTCACACAAGAGGGTTCTGTTTCGAAAATTGTACGAAACCGGCGTTCACTTTCCTGCAATTGCAGGCTGGCCATTTTCCGGGCCGTGATATCTTTTGCAAAGCAATGGATGACTTCCACGCTATTGCCTTTTTTTGCCGGGTAAAAACCAACATCAAGAAATTTTTGTTCCCCATTGATCTCATAAGGTTGTTCAAACTGTTGACTCTCTCCGCGAAGAGCCGCATTGAAATGGCTGATCCATGAAACGGGTATCCGGGCATCATTCTCCTGGTAGAAAAAGATGCCGGGTGAAGGGTTGTGGTTGAAAAAATGAATGAACTCCTGTTCAAACGATTTATTAAACAGCAGCAACCGGTTTGCCGCATCCACACTCCAGATCAGTTCCCGGGTATTGTCCATCACTTGTTTCAACTGTTGTTCCCGTTGTTGCAGTTGCTGCTGCACCATTACCAGTTCTGTTATTTCATGATGAGCCACCACGGCAAGGGGTTTTCCATCCTGCAGGGGCATGACCCGCAACGTAAACCATCGTTGCTGCGATGGAGAGTGACAGGGATATTGCAATTCAAAATAAGCTGACTGTCCTGACAGTACTTGACGAATACCCTGCAATGCTTTTGCTGCATATTCATCTCCTGTTGCTGCTGCAGCGGCACAGACTTCAAAATAATTACTGCCGGCAGCCGACCGGTTCATATTCGTTACCCCATTTCTTGCGCCGAATTCGACCCATGCCCGGTTCACTTCTACCAATACGCCCTGCTGATCAATGACCCCCACACAGGAAGAAATACTTGACAGGATACCCCGGGTAAACGCTTCTGATTTTTCGAGGGAGGCATGCAAGGCCTGTTGTCCCTTTTCACTTTTTGCCAACTGAATGGATAAGCTCACATGAATGATAAGATAACTGCTCAGGATGATCACCATCATTAATCCCATGCTGATGTTGGGATCAAAGGCGGGATCAAAGCGGTTAACCGGAACCATCACCCACCAGGCGATAAAAAAAAGCAGGATCAGCAACAGCATTTGAAAGGTCCGGGCACGGGCTGCTGCCGACCGGTTCGCAAATACGGGGAGCAGTGCTGTATCCTTTCCGGAAATAAAGAGGCCAACCGCCAGCAACAAGACACTGAGTACGGTAGGCAGGGAAACCGGAACAATGGTTTGGCGTACCCCAAGCGAAGAAATACCGGAATAATAACCTGCCAGGATCACCATGATAAAAAGCACCAGCAGGGCAGATAAGCTATCGGCCACCCACCTGGCGGTTTTTTTTCCTGACTGCCGTAAAAATAAAATAGCAGCGAGCAGGAAAAGGGCGGCACTGGCAAAGATGGTCATCCTGCCGGGAGCAGCTCCGCCACTTACATACGGGTCACTCATGAACCATTGATCGGTAACAAGGAATGGCGAAAGCTGAAAATGGGAAAGACCGGTCAGCAAGCTGAGCACAAAAACAGGAATGGTAAACAATATACTTAACCAGCGAAACCGGGCAGGCAGGCTGAGCGTAATAACGGCAACAGCAGCAAAGATCACACAGAGAGCCGCATTAAATTTCATGCTGTACCAGTTTGAAAACAACAGGGCCGCCGGCTGAGTGTATCCTGCATAGGCTGCAATGATCAGTACCGCCATGACGAGGGCTGCAAGACTGAGCCAGCGGGCAAGGGGATCATAGGGTCCTATATTACCGGATATGACTTTCATACGAACAATTAAACCAATGTTACAACTAAAACGAAACGTAAAAAATGATATAGACCCGCCTGCAACAACAAAACAACCACGGGGATGAATTGCGAAAACAGGGAGTATTGAACAAGTAAAAATATCCTGATCTGTAATTTCAATTTGTCAAAACATTCTATACACTGTTGTAGTAGCAATTCGACATGAATTGCCAGGACCGGCATATACTGAGGTGCTGCGGGACAAGCATCCCCTGATTTCGTATATCTACGCATTTCATACTCCCCATACCCTATCCATGCTTTTGGTATGCGGGAGCAGGATGAGGGGGTTTGGAGAGGGTACTGTGAATAAAAAAGGTAGTTGATGGGGTGAATTGCATAGTAATACTGTTGACAATGTCAGCGGGCAGCGTTGATATTTGAAAGCTTACTGCCGTGTAGTTTCTATGCTGTCATGCCGGGGCACGGGAATCCTTGGTTATAGATGCATATAGCTAAATAATTAAAGGGTTGACGGCTTTTAGCAAAGCCGGTGGTTAGTCGCAGACCAACCACAACAACCCTATAACTTTAATTTTTCTGATTGACATTGAAGACCCAGGATAACTGGGGTCAGCCGGACCTGCCTGCCGCGGGCAGGTATGTAGCTGATAGTAGCACTAAGATGAGGATATGTTTGTCGCCCCCTGCTGACGCAAAACTGAATGTTGTGCGGTCGTCTTAGTTTGTCAAACAATAGACGTTTAGTAAGTCAAACGAGAGACGAGGAACTTGTTTTCTATCATCATTTGTTTGTCCACCTATTGATTGGAGATAATTCTTAAAATCCAAATAAATTGAATGCTTTAATCCTGCAAACAAAAAACCAGCTTGTTTTAAGTCGTCATGCAATTGTGCTTTCAAATCCTCTTTGTCCATGGAAATTTGTAGCAGATAATCAAATCCTGCATTTATCAAGTCGTGGTTTTTAATGCGTTCATATTGTTTGTCAAGAAATGGTAATCCATATTGAACATAGTCACGGCATATCTCGTCAACAACTTCTGTTGTAGTTTGAATACGTCCATTATGAAAATAGTAAGCTTCTTCGATTGAAACTGCCCCTGTCCCTTTTTTTCGGGTAATTAAATCAAAGTGAGGGTTGACAAGTCCGGTGTCATAGCTTCTTGAGTCTATTTTAGTAGGGTCAAGCCTTGAGGCCATTGAACAAGAAAAGCTTTTATCCTTAAGCAAGAAGAGAACATGCAATGTTTCCCAAATCTTAAAGCCTTTATGACCTCGTACACGCTGAAAATCATATTGGTTGTTTTTATAGCGGGAAAACTCAAATTCGGGTAAATATTTGTTGAACTTATCAATGAGAATATTTTTAACCTCACCTCTTTTCAATTCCGGAGAACCGTCCTCTTTATTTTTTAGAGATTGTATCTTGTCATACCAACTCACTGTAACTAATTTAAAGCTGCTGAAAAAATGCCGCACAACGGGAGTTTGTGAAAAAACCGCTGTTGGTTTATAAATATACACACAATGTGAATGAAGGCAAAGGCTGTATGATTTTTGTATAAAAGCGATATGGAATTTATACAAGGAAGCAACCGGACACAA
>JAFLBM010000028.1 GCA_017303455.1 Chitinophagales bacterium
TGCCCCTCGACTTGCATGTATTAAGCCTGCCGCTAGCGTTCATCCTGAGCCAGGATCAAACTCTCCATTGTAAATGAAGTTTGATACTGACAGTATAAAATTCTCAAGAGAAAATTAACGTGTCAAATCGAATGTTATTCGCTTGACTTACCTTGTTGTTTTTAATCAGAGGCTATCTGATTAAAGTGCTATTGTTTCCCAACTTTCAAAGATCTTTTGGCTTTACCAGCCACCCGTTTTTTGAACGGGAGTGCAAAGGTAAGGGCCGTTTTATTTCTACCAAATTTTTCAGCATTTATTTTTCAAAAAGTACTGATCATTTTGGAATGAAAATCAAATTGTTTTGTGAAGAACTATTGCCTTTTTTTAAAGGCGGACGGCAAAGGTAAGGGTTCAAATCTTACCAGCAAATTTTAAAGCTCAGTTTTGTTCACATTTGCCTCACACCCTATTCACATTACTTCCAAGAACTGCCGTTTTTAATTCGGGTTGCAAAAGTAAGGATGCGTAATTTATCTGCCAACTTTTTCTGACTTATTTTTCTTGCTATTCGCTTCAGTGTCAATTCACAATCTTCAGAGAACTACCCGTTTTTTCAAGCGGGGTGCAAAGATAAGGGTGAAAGATTTGCTGCCAAAACTTTTTTGAAAATAATAAATGTGAAACTGGCGAAAAAGGCCTTCAGTAAGGGTTTCAGCCGATTATTTTTTTTGAAGAGCCCTGCTCTTTATTTTGAGGGTAGTTAACTGAAACGAGAAAAAGGCCATGCGCCGGGACGGCGAAACTCGCTTTGGTACAGTCTTTTGCATCAATTACAGCCCGGAATTCATCAAGGCTGAGCTTTCCCCTCCCCAGTTTAAGCATCGTAGCCGTCAAAGCTCTGACCATCCCTCTCAAAAACCTGTTTCCTTTTACATTATATACCAGGCAATCACCTTCCTGAAGCCATTGGCTCTCTATAATATCACAGCTGAATGTCTTTACCTGGGTATTCCGCTTTGAAAAAGATGTAAAATCATGGTACTCTTTGATGATTGCAGCTGCTTTTTCCAGTAACTCCATATCCAGCTTATAGGGGTAAAAAAAGGCTCTATCCTCCAGAAAAGGGTCTTTTCTCCGGTAAATGAAATACTTGTACTCCCGGTTTATTGCATCAAACCTGCAATGTGCATTGTCTTTTACCTGATTTAGCCCCTGAATAACAATATCAGCCGGAAGGATTGCATTGACCTTATAAAGAAACTGAGGGTGAATTATCCTATTGTAATCAAAGTGAAAAAAATTCTGTAGTGCATGAACTCCGGCATCAGTCCGCGACGAGCCGGTCATTACTACTTTATCCCTTTGTAATATTTCAAAGGCCTTTTCCACTTCTGCCTGAATGGTGTTTGCATTCTCCTGGGTTTGAAAACCACTGTAGGCAGTACCTTTATATGAAACTTCTAAAAAATACCGGGGCATAGTGATTAATTGCGCAACATGGCTTTAAACCGGTTGATATAATACTCATCCTTCAACTCAGATACAAGCGACCTGAAATTTGCAGGATCGGAAGCGTATTGATAAGCCAGGTCAAAAAATTTATACTTGCCCGCCTCATTCAGGAATAAGGTGCTGAGGTTCTTGATCTGGCTGGTTGCAAAACATTTACTCTTAAAATATTTCTTAGCCTCGTCTATCATATCATCATCGGTTTCAGCAGCTGCCATATTCTTCCGGAGCTTTAAAAAATCCGCCTCAATAGCCACTTCTTTACAAGCAGATGCAGCCGGAGTCTTTTCGACAACAACCTCTGCCTGATTATTTTGCTTTATAGCCGCTTCCTGCTTTACTTCTTCATTAGCAGATTGTATAACTTCCTTGTTTACCGTAGCAATATCGTTTGTTATTTCCAGGAATTTCTTTTCCTGTTTGGGTTCTGGCTTTACCTGGCCGGCTACCGGCTTTGGATTAGGAATCAGGATGCGGATCGTATCCCTTGATCCGTTGGCAAACTCATCAATATATGTCAATCCAAAACCTTCCGTGGTAGAACTCTCCCCTTTTCTTATGACTACAGACTTTTTATATACTTCCTCTGTCACCGGCGGATTATCCGTCAATGCCTCAGCCTGCTTTTCTTTTATGGGCTCCATTTTTTGCTCATCTGTTTTAACAACAGGCTTTTCTTCTATTACCGGGGGCTTCGTGGCAACAGATTCATTTGTGATTTGAGCTTTTGTATCCTTTACCGTTGTTAAAACAGTATCTGCTACAACAGGTTTTAGCTCTTCTTTTTTCGTAAGTTCCTCCGTCTTTACTACTGGTTTACTTTCTTCTGGTTTTATGACATCAGGGGTGATTATTGCCGGCTTTATCTCCTCTTTCTTTGCAGTCTCAGGAATTTTTATTTCTGGTTTCTTCTCTTCTGCATTAGCTACAACAGGTCTTTCACGCAACGTAGAATCATCCGCCGCCTTTGCCAGTATATCTGTAAATGCTGAAACCGGTTTCTGTACTGTATTACTGATCTCTTTATTAACAGTTGTCTGCGACATCTGAACAGCCAGCGATTGCATATCAAATAAACCCCAGCCTTTGTCTCCGAAGTTTTTTAATAAAAATCCCTGGTCCTTTGCTTTTATATCAATAGCAAACCGCTGTTCGGGCCATTTATTTTGCGGAAATCCTATATTAATAGTGTAGCTGCTGTCCTTCAGTTTAGAAAGGATCAGGTACCCGGATGCGGAAGAACTGTGAACCTTCTCATTAAGTTTTACAAAAAAAGGCTGCTCCTGCTCAGACTGGAGATAGACAAAATATACTTTCTGGGAAGCAACAGAAACTGCGATGCCGAAAAACAAAAGGGACAGCAATAATTTGTTCATTTTTCCGGTATTGGGTGGTTCAACAAATTTAAACCAAATACCTCTACCCTGCTCAGCGTGTATTCAACAACTTGTTAAATAGAAGAGCCTCCCATCCTTTTGGCTTACCTAAATTCTGTCAGCTTACCTAAATTTGCCCCACTTAACTATTTAATATGAGAAAACTGTTGTTTTGTCTCGCACTGATCATTTCATTTCAGCTGACCTATGCTCAGCCCGGAGCTGCTAAACAGGATAGCTCCTGGAAAAAGGAATACCGGGAAACAGCTACCCGAATCAATAACCTGGTACATACCAAACTGGAAGTAAAGCCTGATTTCAGTAAATCCTACCTCTACGGTAAAGCCTGGATCACCTTAAGACCGCATTTTTATGCTACTGACTCACTGACACTGGATGCCAAGGGAATGGAATTTAAAAAGATCGCTTTGTTAAAAGGCACCCAGCAAGTTCCATTAAAATATACGTATGATGACTGGCAGGTCCGCATCAAACTTGATAAGACCTATAAAGCAACAGAAAGCTATACCATTTACATAGACTACATAGCCAAGCCGGATGAATTTGAAGAAAAATATGCCAAGGACCAGATGCTGGGTATAAAAGGGATGTATTTCATCAATCCAAAGGGTGAAGAAAAAGACAAGCCAACCCAGATATGGACCCAGGGTGAAACAGAATCAAGCTCGGCCTGGTTCCCCACCATTGACAAAACGAATCAAAAAACAACACAGGAACTTACAGTTACCGTTGACAACAAGTATGTAACCCTGAGTAACGGTAAATTAATGTCGCAAAAGAAGAATGCAGACGGTACAAGAACCGACTACTGGAAGATGGATCTGCCGCATGCCCCTTATCTTTTCTTTCTGGGTGTGGGAGAATATGCCGTGGTAAAAGATCAATGGAAAGGAAAAGAAGTTAATTATTATGTAGAAAAGGAATATGGATCGGTTGCCAAAAAAATATTCGGCAATACACCTGAAATGATGACTTTCTTCTCTAAACTAACCGGCGTGGAATTTCCCTGGATAAAATATTCCCAGATCACCGGCCGTGATTATGTAGCTGGTGCCATGGAAAATACCACTGCCACCATTCACCAGGAAAATGCACAACAGGATGCAAGGGAATTAGTAGATGGCAATAGCTGGGAAGGCACAATCGCCCATGAGTTATTTCACCAATGGTTTGGAGATTATGTAACCGCAGAAAGCTGGAGCAACCTGACCGTGAATGAATCCTTCGCTGATTACAGCCAAACCTTATGGGATGAATATAAATACGGCAAAGACGCCGGTGATGCCGAAAACTACCAGGGCATGCAGGGCTACCTGATGAGTAATAGCCAGAATAAAGACCTGGTTCGCTTTCATTACCGTGATAAAGAAGATATGTTTGATGCGGTTAGCTACCAAAAGGGCGGACGTATTCTTAATATGCTTCGCAATTTTGTGGGTGAAGAAGCTTTTGCCAAGTCACTCAATAATTATTTAACGACCAATAAATTCAAATCGGCGGAAGCACATCAATTGCGTTTAGCTTTTGAAGAAGTGACCGGCCGTGACCTGAACTGGTTCTTTAACCAATGGTATTTTGGCAGCGGACATCCATCTGTTGATATTGATTATATGTATGATGATGCAGCCGGGAAAGTAAATGTGATCGTGAAGCAAACACAGAAAACCGGTAAATTATTCAAACTACCGATTGCCATAGATGTATATGAAGGTGCTAACAAGGTCCGTTACAATGTTTGGGCTAATAATGCTGCTGATACGTTCAGCTTCAGTTATACAAAACGTCCGGACCTGGTAAATGTGGATGCCGATAAAGTGATGCTGTGGGTGAAAAAGGATAATAAAACTCTTGAAAACTATATTCACCAGTACAGGTATGCCGGTAACTATGTGGACCGGAGAGAAGCAATTGATTTTGCTTCCAAAAAACTTGATGATCCGAAAGCCGTTGAATTATTGAAAACAGCATTGAAAGACAAATACCAGGGCCTGAGAAATTTTGCGATCAGCAAAATAAACCTGAAGAAAGAGAATGTAAAAACCGCTGTTGAACCTGTTTTGCTGGACCTGGCAAAAAATGATAAGTATTCGACCGTAAGAGCCGGTGCCATTGCGCAATTAGGAGAATATGGCAAAGCTGAATATGCCCCGTTGTTCAAAGCGGCAGTCAACGATTCATCTTATTCTGTAGCCGGTAATGCCCTGAATGCGTTAGCGGAGGTTGACGAAGCTGCTGCATTAGCAATCGCTAAAGACCTGGCTAAGCAGCCTGCCAAAGGGGCTTTGCAAAGTGCAATTCTTGCCCAGATCATTAAATCAGGTGATGAAAGTATGGCGGACAAGATCATTGGTGATTTTTCTAAAATGCCATTGGGACAAGCCAAATTTGAAGCCCTGGGAAATATTGGTTCTTACCTCGCCGTAATAAAGAATACAGAGAAATTCAAATGGGGGGTGGATGAGATTGTAAAATTCAGGGATGCTGTTCCGGCTGCTTTTAAAGATCAAACCGATCCTTTCATCAATGGAATGATCCTGAAAGGTATTCTCACCAAGAAAGACAAAGCATCAAAGGAAAATGCAAGCGATGCTTCACTAACTGAACAGGTAAACTATATTAAATCAGTTTTACCAGAGACTGAGAAGAAAGGCTTCTAAGGATTTGATAGCAGATAAAACTAAAAATGCTGGGCAATTGCTCAGCATTTTTTTATATAGAAATAATTTTACCATTTACCCCCGGCACCACCACCACCAAAACTGCCACCGCCGAAACCGCCAAACCCACCTCCTCCCGAAGATCCGCCTGACCAGCCGCCACCGCTCCAACCCGTGTAACCCCCTCTTGAAACATAAGTACCGCCGCTGCCACCACCAAACATGCCCGATAAAAGCAGGAATAATACAATAGCAATGATCATCCAGGTTTTAAACCCATCTTTTTTCTTGCTGCCATATCCAGTTGGGGCTGTGTATTCACCTGAAGCAGCTTTAATAACAGCATCGGTCGCTTCGTCAAGACCACGATAGTAATTGCCTTGTTTAAAATTCGGTATAAGTTCATGTTCGACGATTGCTTTTGCCGTAACATCTGGTATAGCACCTTCCAATCCATACCCGGGAGCTATATAAGCGTCCCGGTTACCTTCACCACCACCAGTTGAAATCAGAACGACAACTCCATTATTAAAATCCTTATTCCCCACTCCCCATTTTCTACCCAGAGCTGTTGCATATTCATTCGCTTCATAACCCTCGAGAGATTTGACAATAACAATCGCAACCTGGTTCGAGGTGCTGTCATCATAAGCAACCAGCTTCCTCTCTAAAGCTTGCACCTGCTCTGGTGTGAGAAAATTGCCCGTTAAATCATTTACAAGTTTCGGAGGGCTTGGCTTTGCCGGAAGAACTTTATCAATTTGTGCCTTTGCAAAAAAAGACACAAGCAGGCTTACTATTAAAAAGATTTTCTTCATGCATCTATCTGCCGAAAACTATTGCATCCGGCAGCTCATTTTTATCAGTTTCTTTATCAAAAGGAAAATGTTGTTGTAATGCTTCGCCGATCTGAACTGTGCAATTGGCTATTCCCTGTGCATAATCATTCTTATTAAAGCTTTCGAGCATCTCACTGACCACCCTGTTCCAATAGTCAGTCCCGGTTTTTTGGTAAATCCCTTCGTCGCCAAAAACTGCCAGTTGGCGGTCTTTCAATGCCACATAAACAAGTACTGCATTCCGCTGTTCCGTCTTTTCCATTTGCAGGGAGAAAAAGATCTCAGCCGCCCGGTCCATAGCATCCATAAAGCGGCAACGGCTTTCCACATAGACCCTTACTTCACCACTTGTCCGCTGTTCTGCATGACGAATGGCTTTTACAATGAGCCTTGTATCTTCCTCACTGAAGAGTGATCTTTTTTTTCTGAAAAAGGAGAACATCAGGTTAGCCGTGCTTATTTAATATCAAATTTAATATCAGGATTCTTTTCAGATCCTTTATCGGCTTCATAGTACGCTTTTTCACTATGGCCAAACATACCTGCGAGCATATTGCCGGGGAATCGTTTTACTTTAAGATTATAAGTCTCTACGGCTTTGTTATAATCCTGGCGGGCCACGTTTATCCTGTTTTCAGTTCCCTCGATCTGGGTTTGAAAATCCTGGAAAGCCTTTGTTGTTTTCAGATCAGGGTAAGCCTCAAAAGAAGCGATCAGTCTTCCAAAAGAAGACTGCAAACCAGACTGCGCCTGTTGAAAAGCCTCGAGTGTTTTGGGATCATTAACATCGATTGTAACAGAAGTAGCTTTTGCACGGGCTTTCACAACTTCTTCTAATGTTGATTTCTCAAAATTAGCAGAAGCTTCCACGGTTTTGATCACACTGCTGTACAAGTCTGTTCTGCGTTGATAATTCGTTTCAACATTACTCCAGGATTTTTTTACATTCTGTTCACCTGAAATCAATCCATTATAGGTATTGCAGCCCCAAACTCCAAAAATGAGTACAATAGCTGCTATAGCAATCAAAGCAATATTCCGTGTTCCTTTCATGGTTCTTAATTTTTAATGCCTAAAATTACCGCTTTTGGTAGTTCCCCGTGTAAATTTTCGGTACAGCAAGCCCAGTTACCGGTAAACGAACAAAAACCGGCGCTGCGGCATGATTTTGGCCGCAATTGAGCAATACTTTTACCTATGCATTTACTGAAACGCTCTGCCTGGTTATTACTGCTGCTGCCGTTGTCAGCAGCCATTCATTGTAAAAAATCAACCGGCAACGATGACCCTGCAACTCCAGCCGGCCCCGTTACTATTAAAGATTCGGTGATCGTAACGGGACTAAACTTTCCCTGGGAAATTCTATGGGGACCCGATAATCATATCTGGATGACAGAAAGAGGCGGCAGGATCAGCCGGGTGAATCCTGCAACCGGATCGGTTACTCCTGTATTCACGATTACTGAAGTGGTAACAAACGGGGAAGGTGGTTTACTGGGAATGACTTTACATCCAAATTTTTCAGCTACGCCATATGTATATGTTGTTTATAATTATAACAGCGGCAGCGGCTACCGGGAAAAAATTGTTCGCTTTACCTACAATGGAACTACGCTTACCAATCCATTGCCGTTACTGGAAAATATTCCGGCAGCTTCTATTCACAACGGAAGCCGCCTGCTGATTACTGGCGATAAACTATATGCCACAACCGGGGATGCCGCCAATACAGCACTGCCTCAAAACACAACATCTGCCGCCGGTAAGATCCTGCGGCTGAACCTGGATGGTTCTGTTCCCGCTGATAATCCTGTTGCCGGTAATCCTTACTGGTCATCCGGGCACCGCAACCCCCAGGGACTGGTGTTTGCCAATAATATATTATATGCTTCAGAACATGGCCCCAGCAGTGACGATGAGATCAACATTATTGAAAAAGGAAGAAATTATGGCTGGCCGAATGTGGCAGGATTTTGTAATGAAACAGCAGAACAAAGTTTTTGTACAGCTAATAACGTTAAAGAACCTGTTAAGGCATGGACACCCACCATTGCAACAGCCGGTTTGGATTACTATAATCACGACCTGATACCGCAATGGAAAAATTCATTGCTGCTGGCCACACTGAAAGACACAAGAATTTACCAAATGAAATTGGACAACTCATTTACTACAGTTACCGCCACTACTGAATACTTTACGGGTAAATATGGGAGGATGCGGGATCTTTGTATTTCAGCAGCAGGTAAGGTGTATATCTGCACCAGCAACGGGGGAAACAATGACCGGATTATTGAAATAGGGAAACAGTAAGAGCCGTTTATCTTTTCTTCAGCTTCACTGTTTGTGATCCTTCGTTGGTGATCTGCGCCATGATGCCACCACCTATATCCTGGGTGGCGCTCATGGAGAAATTCATACTGAGAATAAGCGTATCACCCGACCACCTGAATTTTGCTCCTGTTGGTATGGAACCCGCTGCCCCACCACCTGTGCCGCCGGCAGGACCAGAACCGGCAAACCCGCCATCAAAATATAGAGAGTCAGTTCCGATCTTCCGGTAGTCGCTGGCCCCGCTTGTTGCAGGGAGGTCAAAAACAAATGGTGCACTTAATGTATCAATTAAAATACCGCCCAGATAAAATTCAGCAAAAGCAACCGAATTGATGCTGTAGGCAATATTATTAGATATGAATTTATTACTGGTGATCTGTACAGTACCCGTATTATTCAGTGATGTATAATTGCTGGTAGTAACCACTTTTTCCTGGGCCGGGCCTATGCCGGTCACGACTGTACTTTTTGTAGATGCCGTGCTTCCCTTATAATCGTAGTTGCCTTCTATAGAAGCAGTTCCTCCTGGGCCCCCGCTATTATTTCCCTGGTTTTGAAAACTAACTTCCTTCTGGCAGGCCAGTAAAGTGGACAATATCATTACTACAACAAGAATATTCCGGGCTGATTTCATAAAATGAGTTGAGAATTGCGTTTGTAATTACTCAATAAATATATCATTATCCCTTCACCGCAGCAATACCAGGCAATACTTTTCCTTCAAAGTATTCCAGCATGGCACCACCACCCGTGGATACATAACTCACCTTATCTGCAAAACCAAACTGGTTAACAGCTGAAACAGAATCGCCGCCCCCTACTAAGGAGAAAGCTCCGGTTTGTGTAGCTACTGCCACTGCGGTTGCGACTACTTTAGTACCGTGCTGGAATTTTTCCATTTCAAACACCCCCATCGGCCCATTCCATAAAATGGTTTTGCTCCGCTTGATCACATTGGCAAATTGCTCACAGGCATTAGGACCAATATCAAGACCCATCCAGCCATCAGGAATGTGATTGCTGGGCGACATGGATGTTTGTGCATCCGCAGCAAATTTATCAGCGATCAGCGAGTCTGAAGGAAGGTGAATACATACTCCTTTCGCTTCTGCTTTCTTCAGGATATCTAAGGCAGTCTGGATACGGTCTTCTTCACACAATGAGTTACCAATGGTGCCTCCCTGTGCTTTCATAAATGTATAGGCCATACCACCACCAATAATAATATCAGTGGCTCTTTCCAGCAGGTTTTCAATGATCAGTATCTTATCCGACACTTTGGCTCCGCCGATAATAGCAGTAAATGGTTTTTCTGCTTTATGCAATACTTTTTCAGCACTTAACACTTCGCCTTCCATCAGCAAACCAAATAATCTTTTTTCGGCAGGGAAGAATTGAGCGATCACTGCCGTAGAAGCATGGGCCCGGTGGGCAGTACCAAAGGCATCATTCACCCATACATCACCCAGCTTTGCTAATTTTTCAGCAAACTTCACATCTCCTTTTTCTTCTTCTTTATAAAAACGAAGGTTTTCCAATAACAATACTTCACCCGGTCTCATCATGGAGGCTGTCAGGTAAGCCTGCTCGCCGATACAATCATTCGCAAACAGAACGGTAGTGCCTCCCAGTAATTCACTTAAATGTCCGATGATATGCTTCATGGATGATTTTTCCTCCGGGCCATCTTTGGGGCGACCGAGGTGGCTCATCAGTACCACACTACCACCGTCATTCAATATCTTTTTAATGGTCGGCACGGCGGCTCTCATTCTTGTATCATCGGTGATGGCAAAACTTTGCTTGTCAAGCGGCACATTAAAGTCAACCCGGATCAGGGCTTTCTGACCGGCGAAATTGTAGTTGGAAAATGCAGACATAAAATTATTTTTAGCTAAATGAACTAAGACTGAATAATTTCTTTTTTCCTGTTTTCTGTTTCTTTAAACAATACAAACCCGGCCACGGTGGCCATTACTTCATCGGTTACATTTTTCCCTCCCTTCATATTGGTGCGTATACTTTCCAGTGTGTATTTAGGGCCAAAGGGAATACCCCACCAGCCAAAAAGAAGCGATATGATTGTAAAAGGAGTTCCTTTCTTTAACACATTTTCATGGGACCTGACCAGGTAAACACCAGAGGTACGTTTAAAGGTGACAACCAATAAGGATACAGTAAAAGCGTAATAAATAAACCGGGCCCCTTTATTCACTTCCTGTTGCAGATCGCCAGCAGAGAGCCCGTCAATATTCCTGATCTTCATATAGTACTCAATCGGTATGAAAAGACCACAGCCGGATACTATTATCCTGCTGTGGTATAAAATTATCTCAATTACTTGCTGATCAATTTTGCAAAGAAATGTACCGTACGCACCAGTTGGCTTACATAACTCATCTCATTATCATACCAGCTTACAGTTCTCACCAATTGCACATCACCTACTGTTTGTACCCTTGTCTGGGTAGCATCAAACAATGATCCGTAACTGCTACCAATAATATCGCTGCTCACAATTTCATCTTCGGTATAACCAAAGCTTTCGTTGGCAGCGGCTTTCATGGCAGCGTTCAATTCTTCAACGGTTGTTTTCTTGTTCAGTATCGCTGTTACTTCAGTCAGGGAGCCTGTTAATGTGGGCACCCGTTGGGCACTTCCATCCAGTTTGCCTTTCAGATTAGGAAGGACCACCCCGATTGCTTTGGCTGCTCCTGTACTGTTAGGTACAATATTCTGCGCAGCTGCTCTTGCACGACGCAGGTCGCCTTTCGGATGCGGGGCATCCTGTGTATTCTGATCATTCGTATACGCATGGATCGTCGTCATCAAACCATTCACAATACCAAATTTCTCATCCAGTACCTGGGCCATTGGTGCCAGGCAATTGGTGGTGCAGGAAGCGCAACTGATAATAGTTTCGCTGCCATCCAGGATACTATGGTTCACATTAAATACAATTGTTTTCAGGTCGCCGGTGGCCGGGGCGGAGATCACCACTCTTTTTGCACCTGCCACCAGGTGAGCTTCTGCCTTGGCTTTATCCGTAAAGAAACCGGTACACTCTAATACCACATCCACGTCATGGCTTTTCCAGGGAATGTCGGCCGGGTTTTTCTGTGCATATATTTTAACCGCATCACCGTTAACAACAATAGCATCTTCGGTGGCTTTTACTTCTGCATCGAAACGGCCTTGTGCACTGTCATATTTCAGCAAATGAGCCAGCACTTTGGGGCTGGTCAGATCATTGATAGCTACCACATCAATACCCTCCATTTTATATATCTGGCGATAAACGAGGCGGCCGATACGGCCGAAACCATTGATGGCAACTTTAACTGTACTCATGATATTTAGTATTTATTTTTTAAAAATGCGAGGCTAAGTTAGTGTTTTGCCAAGAATGGGGGTGGATGATTTTAATAACGCTATACTATGACCAACGGCAGTTAGTTACTGAAAAATACAGCGGGGGCAAGCCTTTCAGGCCTTTGGCTTGAAGATGGCAAAGCCTGTAAAAAATTTTGGCAGAAAACCCTCTCCCACCTATCTTTGCCGTCCCTTAAAACGGCCCGTTCGTCTAAGGGCTAGGACACCACCCTTTCACGGTGGTGATACGGGTTCGAATCCCGTACGGGCTACAAAAGACAGTTTCAGTACAACCCGGTACACAACGAATCCCCGCAAATACAGTGTTTGCGGGGATTTTTTATTTCACTACTCTCCGTTTAAAACCACTTTTCGTCGCTTTTTGGTTCACCAGATGTTTCACCAAATCATTTGTTTCACCAAAAATTTCAACGTGATGAAAGCAACCATATTTTTTTTGGCAGCCGAGTCTCACGGCTTGCCCTGTGTGCCGGCCGGGACCCGGCGCTATTCATGGGCTTTGTCAAATCCACATCATCCAGCTCCAAAAAATTGCTGACCGGGTAACCGGCTTGTTCCCCGAGGATATAAAACCTGGCTGAACTGTGTTCATATTCATCAGCAGATGCGGCCAGGTTCCATTTTCCCCTGCATGGATTGGAATGGATATAATCTAATTTTTGCCGGATAAAATCATGGGTGCGGCAATCTTTCCAGTCAAATGAATCTTCCCATACCTCATGCTTTTTATTGCGCTGCCGGTCTTTGGCTTCAACTACCAGTTGCAGTTGCTGCAATAGTTTATCGTTTTGCTGCTCCTGTAAGCGTTTAATAATATCGTAAGCAATGAATCGCTTACCGTTCCCTACTATTGTATTAATGGACTGGCCGGTATTTCTAAATCCTATCAGGGCATGAATATGATTGGGCATGATAACAAGCCCACAATAAAATGACCTTTCTTTTTTAAATGATCAAACCAATTATACAGCAGGTCATACTCATTTGTCAACTCAATCAGGGGAAGCCAGCTATAACAGGTAAACGTGATAAAATAAATTCCTTCCGTATCAGTTATTTGTCGTTTGACAGGCATACCTAAATGTACAGCATTCTGCCGGTTGGACGGCGAGCCCAGGATTCACCTAACGCCGGGTCGGCTTTGCCAGACCCGGCTGCGAAGAAAACTATTACCACATTATTTTTCAACATTTGTTAATAGCACAACACGTTAATCCTGCTATATCATAGATGAATTTTTGTAAACTACCCGACTAATGCCCCGGTATTTCAGCTTTCTTCGATCCCTTTTGTAACGTACTAGACAGACCACCTCTTTCTTACTCCGTTTCTTTGTTCCCACAAAAAAATACAACAATGGACACAAGAATTAAAGTGCTTCGAACTGAGCAGTTATTGAAATTTAAAACCGGTGAACATCGGTTTTACAGTGTAGCGGCTGGCCTGCTGCTATTTGTATTAGCACTCATTACAAGCTTTTCAGCTACTGCTCAGTTAAATCCGGGAAAATCGTTTAATAATGTAGATGCCAATGGTGTTATTCTTGGCGGTTATGATGCCGTCGCTTTTTTTACTGCTCACAAACCGGTAAAAGGGGATGCATCGTTCCAATATAAATATGACAATGCCATATATTACTTTGTATCACAGGAACACCTGGACCTGTTCAAAACAAATCCTGAAAAATATAAACCGCAATTCGGTGGCTGGTGTGCCTATGCCGTTTCGCTGGGTCGTGTTGCCCCCATTGATGTAAATACTTTCTCTATTGTCAACGACAGGCTGGTAATTCAACATAACCAGCGGGCGGTGAACGGCTGGAATAAAGATGTACAGGGGAATTTGTCATTAGCTGATAAATACTGGCCGCAGGTTGCTGAAAAAGGAGGCAAGCAGATCACAACTGACGCTGAAAAAGGGTTTCTTAACAATACTGATCCTGATGGGGTCACTTTACAAGGATACGACGCTGTGGCCTACTTCACCCAAATGAAGGCCATTAAAGGTGATCCAAAATACTTTGCCCGCTATAACGGAGCCACTTATTGGTTTTCATCAGGAGCTAATGCCTCTATGTTCAAAGACCATCCGGAGATGTTTGCCCCGCAATACGGTGCATTCTGCGGCTATGCCATGGCGTTAAACAAGCTACGTCCTGTTAATCCTGAAATTTTTGATATAATAGATGGCAAACTGATCCTGCAACATACACAAGATGCCTATACACAATTTCACAAGAACCTTTCCGGCAATATTGAAAAGGCCAATAATAACTGGCCCGGCCAAATAAAAAAACATGCCGGTAAAAAAGTAAAGTTTGATAAGCCGGCTAAACCAGCCCCTGAAGATTCTAAATAAAATAATACAATGAAAACAATACAAATAACAGCAATTCTTTCCTTTACTGCAATGGTACTGATGGCACAGGCTGCCAATGCCCAAACGATCAGCACAAAAAATATATCCCTGGAGGCCGCCAAAAAAGTAGTAACAGAAGCTGTGAAATATGCAAAAGCCAATAACGCTCCCGGTGGTGCTATTGCCGTGGTTGACAATGGCGGCAACCTGATTTACCTGGAAAGATTGGATGGAACTTTTCCGGCCGCTTCTGAAGTATCGATCAAAAAAGCAAATACGGCAGCTCTATTTAAAATCCCGTCTGCCAAATTGGAAAATTCTATTAATGGCGGAAGGCAGGCATTAATCACCGTTGGTCATACATTTTTACAGGGAGGTATTCCAATCATCGTGGATGGACAGGTAGTCGGTGCAATTGGCGTAAGTGGTGCAGCCAGTGCACAACAGGATGAAGAAATTGCAATAGCGGGCAGTAAAGCAAAAATTGATTGATGAAAAACAAACCTTCCATCTGGGTAGTCGTGGGCATTGGCACAGGAACATCTGCAGGTGTGGCATTGAACAATATACCTGCAGGAGTCACCCTTGGTGCTGCTATGGGTATCTTGACGATGCTAGTTTCCTTTACCACGGCAGAAAGAAAAAAATAAATCAAACCATGATACGTATTTATTCCTTCCTGAAAATATATATCCTGTTGCTGGCTGCTGTACTCACCACGGTAGCAGTATTAGCTCAGGAAACAAGACAACTGGCCATTGGTAAACCGCAGGCTGTTGCTGATCTTAAAACAACTGACGGGGCAGCACTGGTCAATGCAAAATGGTATGTGCAACCTGCTCATATACGCACTATGGATTTCAATTTGCCGGGTCCGCAAAAGGGAGGCGGCGATGCGCTACCACTATACCCAACAGGTGATGCCGTCAAAACAAATACACTGCACCCGCAATTTGGTGCTGCTGATTTTAATACTGGCTTTCTTGAAATAAAACCAACAGAACTTGAAAACAGGCAGGGAAATGGTTTATTATCCTTTGTGTGGTATAAAGTTGACCTGGTCATTCCTGCTAAAATTGGGACATTAACAACTACCGGGGTTACTGTTGTATTTGAAGTAGTGGCAGATGATTACAGTGAGATATGGGTTAATGGAAAACAAATGCAGGGGTTTGGTCAAACGGGTAATGGAGTAATAGCCGGTTATAACAGCAGGAACCGGGTGCTATTAACAGATAATGCCAAAGCTGGCGAAACTTTTTCTATCGCTATTCTTGGAATCAATGGCTGTATGGGTAAACTTCCTGACAACTATATCTGGATCAGGAATGCAGTAGTTGATTTTTATAAAGACGGTTTGCCCACCAACTCATCATGGAAAGATATTGGTAAAATATTCAGTATTGACCCCAAATTAAATACGATCATTCCGCCAGGCACAAAAGTAGAAAAAATCGCTGATGGCTTTTCATTCACCGAAGGTCCTGTGTGGCACCCCGATGGATACTTATTGTTCAGTGATCCCAATACAAATACGATTTACAGGTATAATCCTAAAAATCACAATGTGACAGTTTACATGAGCCACAGTGGATATACCGGTGCTGACATTGGTGAATATGGCCAGCCTGGCAGCAATGGTTTGACTATTGACAAAGAAGGCAGGCTGATTGTGGCGCAACATGGAAACCGCCGGATCATCCGCCACGAAAAAAAAGGTCCGGTAACGATCTTAGCTGACAAAATTGATGGCAAGCGTTTCAACAGCCCAAACGATGTGCTGTTGAAAAGTGATGGTTCTGTTTACTTCACCGACCCCCCATATGGATTACCAGGTTTCTATACAGATAAGAGAAGGGAAACAGATTGGCAGGGAATTTATATGATCCGTAATGGCAAAGTACAACTGGTGTCAAAAGATCTTGGAGGCCCGAATGGCCTGGCATTTTCGCCGGATGAGAAATACTTCTATGTCACCAATTGGGATATCCGAAACATTCATAGCACCAAAACCATCTGGCGCTATGAAGTGCAACCGGATGGATCCTTAAAAAATGGTAAGATCTTCTTCGATTTTAATTTCACAGAAGATGAAGAAGCGTTGGATGGTCTTAAAATAGACAAAGAGGGAAATCTTTTTATATCAGCTCCCGGCGGCTTGTGGATATTGAGTGCAGAGGGAAAACTATTAGGAAAAATAGTGACCCCCGAACGTCCCGCAAACCTGGCCTGGGGTGATGACGGCAAAACCTTATACCTGACGGCACATACAAGCATCTATAAACTCAGGGTAAATACCGGTGGTAAATTCAGCTGGGAATAGCCCAAAGAAAATTTTCATACTATGACCCAGAAGAGAAAAATGATTCCCCCTGCAATTTTATTCTTAATAATGAGTGGTTCCCTATTTGCACAAAAAAGTAAAGAACAAAGCGGGATACAACTTAATACAGGTGCCGGTATAAACAAAATCCAGGGGCCACTTGGAAAAACATTCCGTTCCACCGTTGCTTTTAATTCAGGGTTCGAAAAGAGCATTCGCAATAACTGGTATGGCCAATTGGAAGTAAATTTCAATTCATTGAAATATGATCAGCAGAAAAAAGACAGTAATTCGGATTACCTCTTTCAGAACACCAACAGCTCCCTGTTTATGGCCGGGTTAAATATTGGAAAAGACTTCCACTGGGGTAATACCGGCTGGTTCAATTCGATTTACACAGGAACCGGCTATATTAATATTGGCGAGCCAAGAATTTCACTTGACCTGATCAACAATATCATAACCCAATCCGTCGTAAGGAGAGCTGGCATATTGGGCAAAGGAGGTACCCGTATTGGATATACAACCAAATCAAAGCTTCTCCAGACCATTTATATCGATGGTTCCTACTGGATTTCGACTTTAAAAACCAACGACAAAGCTGTCAGAAGCATTTCCGTTTTTCTCGGCATACGAATGGCAATGTAAACTGGTTCCATTTCAACTATTACTAATCAAATGAAAACAGCAATTATAACCGGGGCCTCCGGAAATATGGGTAGTGCTATTGTCAATAAATTTCTTGCAGAAGGCTATCATGTGATCGGCACGGTAATTAAGAATGATACTGTTCCTATAGAAATAGAGCACCCTGAATTTGAAAAAGAAGTATTGAATTTGCTCAGCGAAGATGAAACAACCCTGTTTATCCGTTCAATGGTGGAAAAATACAAAACCATTGATACACTCATACTAACAGTCGGGGGATTTACAACAGGAGGCATTGAAGAAACCAGTACAGCAGCAGTAATACAACAGGTGAAATTGAATTTTGAAACTACCTACAACGTAGCCCGTCCCGTCTTCATTCAAATGATGAAACAAGGATATGGCCGGATATTCATGACCGGCTCCAGGCCAGGGCTGCACTCCTTTCATGGAAACGGAATGGTCGCTTATAGTTTAGGCAAATCACTATTATTTCGTCTTGCTGACCTGATGAATGATGAAGCCAGGGGACAGGATGTGGTAACTAGTATTGTTGTTCCAAGCACTATTGATACACCACAAAACCGGAAAGCGATGCCATCTGCTAATTTCAGCGATTGGGTGAAACCAGCCGCAATTGCTGATATAATACATTATCACTGCTCAGAAGAAGCAAGGCTGCTCAGGGAAACGGTAATAAAGATTTACGGCAATTCTTAATAGCTACATGGAAATATGCTCTTCCATGTCAGCCAGGCGACAATAGACTTTCCTGTATACCCGGATATTAGCTGTTATAAAATGAAGAAATGAATAACCCGGCTTTTCACAATAAAAAAATCCTGGTCACTGCCGGGCCTACCCGGGAACCGATTGATCCGGTTCGGTATATCAGCAACCACTCTACCGGTAAAATGGGCTATGCCATTGCTGCTGAGCTATTGGAACAAGAGGCTGAGGTGATCCTTGTATCAGGCCCTGTTGCTGTTACATTACAACACCCAAAACTGAAAATGATCCATGTTACTACTGCATCAGAAATGTACCTGGCCTGTTGCCGGTTTTTTGAAATAGCTGATGCTGCCATATTTACTGCTGCCGTGGCTGATTACCGTCCTGATAAAATTGCTGTTCAGAAAATAAAAAAGAGCGACCCCTGTTTTACCATAACAATGACAAAAAATATTGACATTGCCTGTGAATTTGGAAAAATAAAACGAAGGAACCAGGTATCCGTAGGATTTGCACTTGAGACAAACAACGAGCAGGCCCATGCCATCGGGAAACTAACCAAAAAGAATTTCGACATGATAATTCTTAACTCGATGAATGATGCCAATGCAACTTTTGGATTTGATACCAACAAGATCAGCATTTTTAAAGCTGATTATTCCTGTACAGTCTACCCTTTAAAACCCAAAAAAGAAGTCGCAGCTGATATTGTACACGAAACGGGCATTTTGCTGGCCATGAAGGATCTCCAGGAAGTTGAAGAAATGACAAGAGACTATGAAAGCATGTATCAATAGTTTAAAGTTCGTACTTATTGTTTTCCTATTGCTAAAATCACTGACAGGTTCTTCACAATTGCCACAAAAGGAATTCCGAAAAGAAAAATATCCTCACAGTGAGTATGCTATTCTGCGGGAAATCGCCGGCAGCAATAAGATCATTCCTCCGGTATTTGAACAACAAATACTGGTGACACTAAGTTTTTTCCCTGAATTGACAGGCACTGCAATCGAATTCCGAATCAGGCATGCCCATACTCCATTATCAACAAGGCCTTCCTGGCTGAGCATTTTTAAGAAGAAAAACAAACGGCATTATATCATCAGCATCAGTGATAGCTCAACTCATAGCCTATCTCCTATTTTGTTTAAAAACCTTGATTTCAATGCTCAGGTTGGTGTTCTTGGTCACGAGCTAAGCCATGTGGCAGATTTTATGAATCAAAGTTCATACGGAATGCTGCGAATTGGCCTGGGAAATCTTTCCCGAAAATTTCTTGACAAATTCGAATACAAAACAGACAGCATTTGTATTGCCCATGGATTAGGTTATCAACTTTTAGCCTGGAGTATTTTTGTAAGAAAGGCCCTGGGTTCCGTCAATTGGGAAGGTGCAGATAATATCACTGGTCCGGTCATGAACAGGGAGCGATATATGAATCCGGGAACTATCCTGAAGAAGATCACTGCAGATACAATATATATGCATACCCGGTAAGCAATTGCTATCACGCCACTGTCCTGGCTGAAAAGTATAATTATTCCATGTATCAGTAAATTGTAAACTAGTTGACATCAAAAAAACAAAGTCCCGCCGCTCGACCTATTTTTTTGGGGGCCGGTGTAAGCACTCCTACATTTGCTCCCGGTTAATTAAACAATCTTGCAGTTTTGCAAAAGAGTATGATCATACTTTGTGAATGTAGAGTATAGTGCAGAAAAAAGATAACAATGAAGAATGAAATACTGGTCGAGAAGATTAAATGCTCCTATATCAGGAAACATACGCTATTCAAAAATATTCCCGAGGATGAATTTAGTGAAATCTGCGCCAAAGCCCGGCTGGTTAAAGTAAGCAGGAAGACACCCCTGTTGCTAAATAGTGACCCGGTTAGCAGGGTTTACTTTGTAGGGAATGGGACTGCAAAGCAAGTATATTATGGAAAGGGTGGCCATAACCATGTCACGGATATTCTTGTAAATGGGGATATTTTCGGTGATTTTACATTCTCAGGCTTTAACGCACAAGGATATGTAAAGGGGCTCAAACCCAATACCTTTATTTTCTATTTTATTGCCAGCCATTTTAAAAAGATGCTACAGCAAAATCACAACCTGTCTTTGAATTTTGCTGAAAACATAAGCAGTAAACTTCGCTACCTGGAGGAGAGGCATTTT
Organism: Chitinophagales bacterium; assembly: GCA_017303455.1. Taxonomy (GTDB): domain Bacteria; phylum Bacteroidota; class Bacteroidia; order Chitinophagales; family Chitinophagaceae; genus CADEDV01. The sequence continues at coordinate 20,350 of JAFLBM010000028.1, forward strand.
GTGTGGACCAACAAGGATGCCAGGCAACGGCTACTATATTTCTTCAAAGGCTGGTCAGCCTGTGATGGAATAAGAACAGGGGATAAAATAATTTTAGAAAATTATTTCTCCCTGGGTGATATTGCTGATTTTATCGGAGTCTCCAGGCAGTTTATCCATACGATAGTAAAAGAACTAAAAGAGGAAGGACAAGTATACTATTCCCGTAATAAAATTCTTATTGCCGAAGGCTTTTTAAATCCCGCTATACCTCACCGTAAACAAGCCGTCTGATACTAATCAACAAAGCCCTTTAAATACAGAAGAATTATACACATATATCCATATGCCTGCTGCCGGGAAACCCTTCTATTCCCATATCATTTATGTAAACTACTTTACAGAGGCTGCATAATTTCCTCCTGGTTACTTTGACTCCCGGTGCTCTTCAACTATTCTTGTAACCTGTTACACACTCCTTATCCTGAATAGCTGTTAAAATTATACAGGTTCCATTTTGCGTTCTGGCAAATCATGATACTCTAATACCCTTGAAAAAATAAACGTCTATGAAAAATCTCTTTTGCGTATTCCTTTTTCTCGCTCTTTCATACCCTCTTCATTGCCAGATTCCCTCTTCCGGGAATGTATTATGGTTAAAAGCCGGTCAGGGTGTCTATAATGACAATGGAAGCACCCTGGCTACTATTGGTAACACTGTACAAGTTTGGGCCGATCAAAGCGGGCAGGGAAATGATTTTATCCAGCCCAATACGGGTCAGCGACCTGAGTACAGGATCATTCCCAATGTTCTATGCTCCCAGCCAGTTATCTATTTTGACCCGGGCCGTGAGACATTTCTTCAGAGCGCAATGCGTTTATCTGGAGCGAAAAGCATTTTCATTGTTTTCCTGATGCCCGCCATGAGTAATTCCGCCAATGATCTGTTGTCGCTAAAGACCAATGCTGATGAATTTACTGAAATTGTAGCAACCAATTTTTCCGGCTATAGCCCTGTTACATTTATTGCTGATCTCCCTTCAAGTGCCGGAGGAGGATTATTCATGAATTCTTCAGGGATTAATACGGGATTTTCCCCGGGCGGCAATATCCTTAGCTTCTCTTATAACGGAGCCAGTATTACTTCTTCGTCCAGCTATGCTATGCGATTTGACAATACTTCCGCAACAGTAACAACAAGCGGGTTACTGGGTCGTTACCCCGGAGATGTATCAACTATTGGAGGCAGAGCTCCTTTTCAAAATATCAATTTCCTGAAAGGTTATATTGCCGAAATAATCGTCTATAACCGTGTGCTATCAATTGCAGAAACAAATGACATTAATAATTACCTCATCACCAAGTATGGCTTTTTTGGAACTTGTTCCGTATTACCTCTTGACTTGCTTGATTTTAATGTGTCTGTAAATAGAAACACCATAAATCTAAGCTGGAAAATAGCAGATGAAACAAGTATCAGGGAATATATCCCCGAGTACAGCAGGGATGGCAGTCACTGGAACCCTTTAGACACATTAATAGCCCTGAAAAATGGAATACTGAATCAGGTGTACCAATGGACAGATCTGTCACCGGCTACTGGCAATACTTATTACAGACTCAGAATACAAAAAACTGACGGCTCCTTTTTCTACAGTGCAACAAAGAAAATAACACTGGAAAACAGCAATGATCCTGTCCATTTATTTCCAAACCCCTTTATTAATAGTATTCAAATAGCAGCTAAACATAATGAACCGCTGCATGTCCGGATTTTTACAAATGACGGGAAACTGGTGTCAAACATGACAGTGATTAGTAATAGAACAGTCCCGTTGGGGCATCTTTCCCCTGGTTTCTATTATGCTGAAATAAAAGGGAAGAACCTCTTTGCCATAAAAAAAATTATCAAACAATAGCTATCCGGGTATTATGTCATAATACTCAAGCACAATAACCAAACTAATAAAACCCAAACATGAAAACTACTCTTTACGGTATTACTATCTTTTCAATTCTTGCAGTTCTTCCTAAAAAGGAAAGCATCAGTTTAAACACCATAACTTATGGAACAAACAGCACCCAAATGCCACCACCTGCCCCATTGGGAACAATCTATAGTAAAAACAACTGGACAGATGCTGCAGATTTCATCACAAATGGTAACACAACTGCAACTCCTGCTGCTGGCTATATTAATATCAGCAGTTCCACGAAAGACGACTGGAATAACACGATTCACATTACCGGGTACCAGACCAAGCTGGAAAAATGGCGGTTTAAACTCCGGTTTAAAATAATAAACTGGGCAGGAGATTCCTACGGATTAGGTTTTGGTCTTAAATCCGCTAATGCAAATGTGCAAAACGATGTAATGGGGTTTGTACAAACCACCAGTTCAGGAATTGGGGGGCTTTATATTCTTAAATCAAACAGGATAATTGTCACTACCGGTCCTTCACTCGGCGTTGCTCTTAATGACACCATAGATATGGAAGGAATATTCTACGACAGTGTATTCCATTTCACTGCCCGTAATATTACTTCGGGAATCACAGCCAATGTAAGCTATACTTTTGCTTCTAATGGCAGTACGCATGTCGTACCAAACACCAGCCATTTCTCGTTGATGGAACTTGGCGGAACACATCAAATCCAGCAAATTGAAATCAGCAGCGAAGAATTGACTGACAGCCGGCTTGTAACGGTCGGCGACAGCAAAACAATTGGCTATTTCAGCAATACTTTTGCAGGCAGGTATGGGGCACAGTTAAACAGGAATTATGCACCTGCGCTGATAAACGCAGGTGGTGCGGATCGGGTTACCAATGTATTGAACCGGAAGGATGAGCTCATCAGGCTGAGCCCGGATAAATTCCTGCTAAGTATTGGCAGCAATGACATACGATTTGGATCATCGCTTGCCCAGTTACAGGCTAATTATGACTCCCTGGTACGCATCTTACAAGCGACTGGTGCATCTGTTTACCACATAGTACTGCCGGAAGATTATACAAAACCACTTGGCGTAAACCTGCTTGCGTTTAAGAATTGGGTGGCGGCAACTTACCCTGCGAATTATATTAATGTATGGGATAGCCTGTCAGCCAGCAACCTGCTGAAAGGAATATATGACACAGGAGACGGAGTCCATCTCAACCAGGCGGCAAATGACAAAATCTATGAAGCGATCATAGCCAGTAACAAACTGGGTAGCGGCGTGACACTGCCTGTCAAACTACTATCTTTTACTGCTAAGAAAATAAATTCAACAACAGGCACTATTAGCTGGGAAACAGATCCGTCTTTCCAGGCGGAAACCTATGAAGTCCTTAAAAGTACCGATGGCATTCACTTTGAATCACTTTCCGTTTTATCTTCCACCTTAAGCACAAGATATAATTGTACAGATAATACCCTTTCCCCGGGCAGAACATACTATAAATTGAAAATAACCGAAAGGTCTGGCAGTATCAGTTTCAGTAATATCATTTCAATTCAAAATAAGGAGGAACTAATTAAACTAACAGCTTTTCAAAATCAAGGCGGCAGCAAAATTATATTTAACATAACCGCCTCGAAATCCATTATTATAAACTGGCAGCTTGTACTATCCAATGGTCAAAAACTGCTGCAGCATACTGAACAGCTCCATAAAGGTTCTAACAGCATTAAAGTTGACCTCCCTGTCAACAACAAGGGGGTTCACTATCTGAAAATAAGTACTACAGGTAATACAGATAATATAAGTTTTCCTTTTATAAAATGATATATATCGAAATCATGAACTAATTTCTTATGCAAACACAAATCAAAGCAGAGAGACTTTTTACAACTCCGGTATTGTCAATTGTAAAATCACCCTATGTTATCAATGAAAATTATTTATACTCTCTCGGGTTTGAAAAGAATGAGGTCCTCTCCGGCCCCGAAGAGTGGGTTTACAGGTATTATAATTTTCAAACCGGCAAAAAAGGGATTGAGTTGCAATTCCTCTACGAGTTTGGCATCTTGTCTATTGAAGAATTCTGGCAAAATACAACTGATAATGACGCCTATATTCCACACGTAATAGTAGGTAAATTCAGAATTTGCTGCGATGATGACCTTCATTTCATTTTCTCAAAGAACATACGGCTAAACTATATTTTTAATGTAGCCCGCAAAAGGGTATAATACCTTCATTTAGAAATATAGAGAAAGCGGTGGATATTTCATTCCAAAGACCCGTTTGGTTTGCCGCATGAAATATCCCCGTCTTTTACTTTAAACCAACTTAATCCACCCGTCCGCCTGATTGACCCCCTGCGGACATATAAAACAATCCAGTCATCATACTGAACAGCTCTCGCCTCCAACCACACCGGTTCTGCAATATAATCCTTCAGTTCACTATTCATTTTAGTACCTGCCTCGTCAAGGAGTAAATAATAATTAGCTTCCCCGTTTTTATTCCTTACATAAAATACAGGGCTCATACCACCTTCAATACAGCGAATAGCACAATCCCGGTGCGGCTTTCCATGCCCCGGTTTCATTACTCCAAAGTAACATTTGGGATCAAGCACTTCCCCAGTCAGCTTAACTGTACCCAGCTCCGCTATAGTTGCCTTCCTGCCGTAAACAGGAGCTTCCCTAACTTTTACAAGCGGATGATCATGCTGGTCGATCTGCAACAATGTTTTCCCGTCACTATACAGGAGGGTTCCTTTCACAGTTATTTCATGATTATCAAAACTGAACCTATAGTTTTTTTCCAATTGTGCAATAACACCCTCAGCCCCTGATTTTCCATATCCGACAAGTGGCATCGTTATAAAGGAGGAATTTCCAAAAGCATCATTCCCTGTAAATACCTTCAAAGCCGGTACAGGGAATGACTGGTAAATACCTTTTACTTCGGTGAGTTGCCCAAATTCAAACCGGGCTGTAGAGAATCTTTTTTGCAACAAAGCAAGAGAAGTCCCCACTCCCGCAATCAATAAAAAAAGGATAATTACTATACTTTGACTATGCTTCGCAAGCCTCTCAGGTGCCTGGGGCTGCCAGCCAATATAAAACTCTGAATTATTCATTTTAATTTTTAATTAAAGCCCCTTCTCTTTCGGTTCCTTCCGCAAAGGGAATAGGATTCAACCAGACTTTATTTTCAATTAGTTTAACATCATACGTACTTACCTTTTCCTTAAAAGGAGGCGGCGACTGACCATTTTGCGGCAGGTACTGATACCCATGCCAGGGACAAGTGATACACCCGTCAATTATTTTACCCTCTCCTAAAGGGCCTCCCTGGTGTTTACATACATTATGAATGGCATACATCCTGTCCTCATGCCTGTAAACTGCTATTCTCTCTTTATCAATACAAAATATTTTAGCCCGGCCATTCTCAATATCCTGTACATCACATACACAAACAAAGCCTTCCAGCTGCTTTGAGAATTGCTGACTATCAGTTCTATGCTCTCTAAATGCAGCCCTTAAGTGAAGCACAGTAAGTGCAGCCATCCCGGTAAAAATCATAATTACCAGTACCGGGTTATTTTCATATTGGATCACACCCAACATCACATGCATTACCACCAGGAAGTAAGCGAGATAAACAAACATGTGCAATGTTTTCCAGATCCCGGGGGAAAGATTATGTAACCAGAAATCATGGCTGGTGACAGCCATCACAAAAAATATAAACAGGGCAAAAAAACCCAGCGCCTGGAATGGAAATGCGGGCAATGAAGAATAGTTGGTATTGGAAATAAACAATGAAACCAGTGGATTAACATTACCTAATGCATGAAACTGGAAGAGGCTAAATACCCCGTGAATCAAAGCCATGGAAAACATGGTAACCCCCAGGTGGCGCCGGTTGTACAATAAGGGCAGGCATTTATTATTCAGCCTGCAAAGCGGCCCTATAGCCAGAATGATATGGAGCAGCAGGACAGCCAGTGTGGAAGTACTCCTGATGATAAGGGTTTCCAATGTGACCTGGTCATTAAAAATAAGCGTCAATAAAGCAAAAAGGGTAAGGTATGCAGTACATAATCCGGCTATCACCCAATCATATATCTTCTTTTGCCGGTTCCATCCCACCGCTGTGTACGAGGCACTCATAATTGAAAATTAATACTGTCAATAATTTGCTGGTGAATAAAATCATACAAAATAAACTGAAATGACTGTTCTTTACCGGCTATCCACTGCAAAGGGAAAGTATAGCTGCCCCGGGTCTCTATCCTTCCAATCAATTCGTTTTTCGCAATATCAGCAGCTCCGTTAACCCTGTATATAACAGTTGATGGCACTTCTAATATTTTTTTATTGACCCATTCCAGTTGCCATTGTTTATGTTGTTGATTGGTCCTGATCGTCACCTGGTAATTGATGAGATCCTTAGATTTCCATATCACTGGCAACAGGGGTTGTTCATGAGACTGCAATAATTTTACAGCCGCCTGGTTAGGTATAACCAGCCATGATAATAATATACCGATTGGCAGCACTATAGCCAATACTATCCAAACCCGGAGGTGCCGTTTCCGCAATGTTTTAATCATTGGTAGTTTTATTTTTAACGTTCCTCCATCTCTTTAGCAAGTAAGGCCAGAATACTACAGTACCTGGAATTATGATGATCCGGAATCCCCAACCTGATTTCTCCGCTCCTTCGTCAATCTTTGTCACGCCTTTTAATATGAATGGAACAGAAAAAATCAGACCCGCACCCAGGTAAACGGCCACCATTACCAGTAAAATGTTTATCAATATCATTTGCTTAATTTTCAATTATCAGTATACTGTTAAAGCCACTAAATCCATCAGGCTCACGGTAAGGATTACTGACATCTTCAATCCATACTTTTTCGTCAACAAAGAATTTATACTGGTACTTTCCTGCCGGCAGCATCGGAATGTCGATCTTCCATATTCCGTTCTCCCCGGGTTCCATCAATAGAATATCTTGTGCCCAATGATTAAAATTTCCGGCCAGGGATACCTGTGAAGCACATTCATGCTGCAGGTAAAAACTAATGATCTGCTGCTGTGCATTTAAGAAAGGGGATTTTTGGGGTTTCATTATAAAGGTCTTTTTTAAAGTTTTAAACAAGGCTTTACGGGGTGCAATAAGGCCAAATCCCTGTCTTTCGGCCGGCCAGCCCGGAATTCTTTTGGCTGTACTGAAAAGCAGTTCCCTGGCTGCTGCTGCTGTGAGTTGGGGAGCAGCTTCCAGTAATTGTGCGATGACAGCACTGACAATGGGAGCCGCAAATGAAGTACCATCAACATGCATATAATGTGGTGAAATAAATTTACACTCCCGGATTCTTTTTACAATTGCTTCTTTTAACCGGGATGGATCATTCACTTCCGGCAACGCTATGCCCAAACTATTTTTCTCTTGTAAAGCTGAAAATGATTGTATCAATTCTTCTCCGCTTAATTTCAATAATCTGTGCAGCAATTCTGATTCTTGTTGTTCCTTGCTTCCTGGTAAGAGAGGAGCTGCTACCCAAATGGCCTGGGCTATTAATTCAGGTTTCATCAGCCCGTCTGTTGTTTTTCCAAAAGAAGAATGGTACAATTCGCTTACAGGTTGTCTTATCTGGTTGTTATCATTTGCTCCGCCAACGGTGATTACCTGTGGTGAATTAGCCGGGGGCTTTATGTCGCCTGATTCTCCGTTGCCTGCAGCTGCTACAACAATAACACCTTCGCTGATCAGTTGTTCTGCAAGAATATCAATCTCACTTTGTCTGTAGGACTCCGCCTCATCTGCACCAAGGCTCATATTGACGATACGTATGCCAAATTCCTTATGGTATTCCTTTACCCACTTTAAGGCATTCACAATATTCCCGGTGGTAATTTTACCTTCTTCATTTTGAACTTTTAATAATACCAGTTCTGCATCGCTTGCAATTCCTTTGTACAGCCCCTTACTCAAATATCCATCCCCGGCACAAACTACAGAGGTCATCATCCCATGCCAGCTTTCAGGATGAGGCCGGGTAAAATATTCAGCCCCCCTTTCCTGATTCGTGATGTCGCAGATGAGTTTGATCCTATTGCGGTGCTTTACCAGGTCGGGGTGAATATAAAAACCACTATCAATAAAGCAAATGGTAATCTCCTTTCCGGTAAAACGCTGGTCTGCATCCAGCCTTAAACCTGTGGGGAGAATGATGAATTCATCGGCATTTTTTACGGGGAAATATGGCCCTACTTCAGGCAGGATGCGTTGTTGCATTACGACTTCGGTGTGATAATAATCTACACACCGGCTGCAAATTCCGTCTTGCACTGACCATCCGGGGTTTTGCTGCTTAATCTTTTCGATTACCTGTTTTTCCCCGTCAATATGGTAACGGTAAAGCAGTTTATCAACAGCATCATTACACAACGGGCATATAGTAACAGCATCTTCACTCATACTATGTAAAAAAACAATAAACAATGCTTTTTGCCTGTCGCCTGGCTTACTCTAAACAACAAATGGCTGGATAATTCCAGCCATTTATTTGACATCCATTTGAGTTCTATAAATGCTCCAAAATCTCGGCTACGGAAACTCTTTTTGTATAATCCTTATCAAAATGCCTGAAGATAATCTTCCCTTCTTTACTAATTATATAAACAGCCGGAACAGGCAGGTTTGGGCCATTACTGTCACCGTTTGCTTTGGTAAAATCTATTCCATATCCTTTGTATTTCTCAATAGCCCTATCATCCACTTTAAACGCAACATCATAACTTTTCATAATGCTGAGTCCATCATCATAGAGTATCGGGTATGTCGCCTTTGTTTTCTCAATAGTTTTTGCAATTCCCGCTGCTGTCTCCGGTGTTATAGTAATAAGACTAGCTCCTTTATTACTGACAAGAGACATTGAATCCTCCAGCCTTTTCAGGTAGCGGTTACAATAAGGACACCATTGCCCCCGGTAAAAAACCAGTACTACAGCACCTTCCTTTAGTTTTTCTTTAAGATTTACCTTCATGCCATTTTGGTCATTTGCTGTAAAATCAGGAGCTGCATCATTAATATTTAGCCCTTTCGGGCCCTCCTGGGCAGACATGCTGAAAAAAACAAGAAACAGGGTAACGGAAAAAATAAGTTGCTTCATAATTGTATTTTTTTCAAAACTGGCTCATTGCGCTATTATCCTGTGTCGGTTGTCCGACTTATTGCTGAATTTCTAAAAACTGATACGGTAATCCAACGAAGCCACAAATGAACGGGTCAGTCCATCAGGCCGGCTTGGCCTCACCACAAAAGGAGTTCCTGCTGCCAATTCAAATTCACTCACCCGGCTGGCTTTCAGGTTAAAGAAAACGTTGCCATTCAGGGTTAATCCCCGGGAGCCATAAATGGGTACACGTTGTTCAGCACTGTTTACATAACTGTCATCATCCAAATGGTAAATTCCTAACAAACTGGGACGGATGGAGAATTTTTGGTTTAGCTCCCAGTTATAAGAAACCCGCAATAATCCATCGGGTTTTCTGCTGAATTGGTTGGTGGGTAAGTATTCAGAAATAAAGGGATGTGCTGGATAATCAGAAGGAAGAAATTTATTCCTGTTTTCATTGATCAACGGGATTTGAAAGGCTGCGGTTGCGCCAAAAGATTTATAAAAAAAATTAAACCCGGTAATGAGATCATAAGTACCCAGGCTGGGCTGATAAGGCATGGGCAGTTCAATATTCCCTTCCCGCAATGCAGCATGATCCAGGGGGATTTTAGCTCCCAGGATAAACGATTTCCGGACTGCTTTCCTTTTATCAAATGCCTGGCTGGCTGTAATAAAAACATCACTGATACCGGAGGTTGAAGCCAGCCGGCCATCTGAAATGACATAATTGAATTTGGCGGTTATAGCTGTTCCTGATTTAAATGCCCGGGTGTACTCCAGGTAGGGATTGTAGTAGGAAACATCATCCTCCCCCTTTCCAAAGGCAAAACCCGCAACGATAGTATTGGCTTTTTCTTCCTGCCCATCCCCCCATGTATTATTTTTTATAGAATGGATGGTACACACGCCGGCATCGCTGCAACCTTGTGCATTTATTTTACCTGAACATACAGGAACAAGAAATAGCAAGAAAAATATTTTTTTCATCGTGTTTACTTTAAGAGTTTTTTTTATTGCTCCCGAATGAGCAGTGCATGACCATCTGCATCCCGGACAATAAATGATTTATGCAGTTTCCCATTTTTATCTTTTACCTGAACTAGCTCTTTGGATATAATGGTATAACCTCCTGACCTTAGTTGCTGGTAAATTTTAGTTGCATCATCTGTGATCAGTATGGTTTGCCAATGCCAGAGGTCGTCGGTTTTGCTGTCGGCAGGGTAAGCCCTTCCGGGTCCGGGAATGATATACTCCAACAACTCAATACCTGGTCCTGCGGCTGCACGGAGGCCCGTAATATGAAGGCTTGCATTCTCTATAAAATTTAAATGCGCCTGTTCATTACCCTTGTTCCAGCTATCCCCTTTTCGTTCGATACCCAGTATATCCTGGTAAAACTTCACACTGTTATCCGTATTACTTACACCAATAGCAGTATGATCTATCCCCAGAAAAAGTTTTCCTTTGGATTGTTGCCATTTAGCTTGTCCCTTGCCTGTTGGAAAATAGATCAATTCCAGGTTGTGCTGATCAGGGTCGTGAAAATAAAATGCTTTTATCCCCGCGGCTTCCGGGATACTCACAGGTAATGTTTGAGGACCTGTGGAAACATGTTCAATATTGAATTTTCTCAGTTGTGTATATGCCTTTTCCATATCACTCACCACAATAGCGATATGCTGAAAAGCCAGGTCATTGCTTTTGAAATCCCCGGGTATGCTGCGGCCGCCACTGGTCAGGTAATCTGTCAGTTCAATAAATTCTTCCCCAAGCTGCAATCTTGCTATTTTCATCCGGATGCCAAATATCCCCTGTAATTTTTCATACTCGTCTCCCTGCACTTCTGTTTCACTGACTTTCTTAAATCCCAGCACTTCTGTATAAAACTTAACAGACCTGTCAAGATCGCTGACAGTAATTCCAACCGCATCCACTTTCAGCACCTGTGAAAGGCCTGTAAAATGTAAACTCACAGCAATAAAGAGTAAAGAAAGAAATTTCATCCTGGTTTTCATGACATCAATTTTATAATACAAATTCAAGTGGTTCCATAAAATTCTTACCTGCTTTCTTTTCTGCAGGCAGTATCTTTTGTTTCGCATTTCTTATTTTCCTGGAAGAAAAAAGAAAAAATTCTGCTGCCAGTAACATTCCGGCGAAAGGAGCCAGCAGGTATATCCAGAAAGATGTCCAGGTACCTGAAGGAATGGCGCTTGCCAATGAACGGGCAGGGTTCATTCCAAAGCCGGAAACGGGTCCGGCAACAATTACCCAGCTACAAACAAGAAAGGCTGCAAAAACACGGGTATATCGTCTCCACTTCTCATGATTCGAAGTATAAAGCACCATGCTCATGGTTATAAAGGCAATCAGCAATTCGGCTGCAAGTGCCGGGATGGCCCCATACCTGCCCGGGACAGTTACAACGGTATGAACAGGATCTGCAGTAAGCAGTTGTCCCATTAATATCCGCATAACAAATACAGCCAGTGTTCCACCGGTAATTTGAAATAGGATAAAGAACAGGGCATCATAACGGCACATTTTTCCAAGCCGCAAAAAAGTAAGCGTTACGGCAGGATTGATCTGTGACCCACTTGGTGAAGTAAATCGTGAATAGAAAATAAATAAAGCTGTCAGGCCCATCATCACACCCATCAAAATAGAACGGGAAAAATCAGAGGGGATAAACCGGTACAAGGGGCTTTGCACAGAAAAAATTAAAGCCCCAAAAAAACATGCCGAGATCATGAAAATAGCTAATCCCAGTGCCTCCTGCAGGTAATGGTTCCAGTTGCTGGCAAATGCAGTTTTCATCTGTTTCCACCCTTTTGAACCCGAAACAACCTGTATAGGCATTACTCGCATGCTGCAAAGAGATAAAGGAATGAGCAAATGATTTGTCGCCTGATTGACGTCAGGCACCAGATTTTGAATGCTTCAGTTCCCGTTCCAGGAAATAATTTAATGCCGTTCGTAGAACAGCAATAGCTGCCAGTTTTCCAATGTCATCCCAACTGGGTGCAACCGCCGTAGCCAGCACATCTGCGCCCAGTAATAATTCAAGGGACACTGCTACAGAGCTTCCAAACTTTATACGAATTTCTTGCGTTGCGACTTTATATACCGGCTGAAAAAATATCCTGAAATATTGAAGTACTACTTGCATTACAGCCACCCCAATAATAAGAGCCGCCAGTATTTCCACAGCATGACTGATCGTGATTGTTATCCTTACGGCAAATTCTTCCATTATCTGAATATTTAAAAGGGTCCCCGGGAACAAGAACCCTCCATTAATCAAACCTGAATGCAGCAGCCAGGGCTGACTGCTATAAGAAGGTGATTATCTATTTTATTACTACTTCTTTTTGTGCTGCCGGTTTTACTGTTGAGCTTGTGAGCCAGTTACTAATAATATGATCCCCCACTCTTAATGCATTGGCTGCAATTGTCAGTGCCGGGTTAAAAGCTCCGCAACTGGGGAAAAAACTCGCATCAACTACATAAAGATTATCCAGGTCATGTGCTTTGCAATTGACATCAAGTACTGAAGTGGAAGGATCAATACCAAAGCGTAGAGTGCCATTCTGGTGGCTCATCCCGCTTATATCCAGGTCATATCCATTCCACCAGGTATCTTTATAATCAGGATCAAGCTCACCCAATTTTACAAATACCTGTTTCAGTTTTTCTTTCAGTTTTTCAAAAGCTGTATAATTTGTCCGGGTATATGCTACTTTAATACTCCCGTCCTGGCGAAGGGTGATCCTGTTATCCGGGTGTGGTAAATCCTCTGCTGTCAACCAGAAATCAATGGTCATTTCCTTCAATGCTGCATAGGATATTCCGGGGTACTTTTTTTCGGCCAGCCACAAAATTGTATCAGGATCATTTCTTCCCATTAACTGTATCTCGCCTAAAGGAAACTCACTGTCATCTGCTCCATGATAAAAGTCAGCAAGCCCCAGGCTTTTTTGAAAAACACAATCATTTTTCTTTTTAGTGAAAGCAACCAGGCAACCATTGTGGTGCAGCATCAGGTTACGTCCTACCTGGTCTGAAGAATTGGCCAATCCGTTCGGGTGTTTTTCATTCTTACTTCTTAATAATAATGCAGCAGAATTCACCGCACCACAGGCAACTATGACGAGTTCGCTGCTGAACAGGATTTTTTCGCCTTTAATATCCGCTATCACTTTAGTAACCCGTGTACCGCTTTCATCTGTCTCCAGTTTTTCGACATAAGCATGAGTTAGCAGGGTCACATTTTTATTTTGCAATGCCGGACGCAAACACATCACCTGGCTATCTGCCTTACTGTCCGTAAGATCAGGAAATCCATCAAAATTCTCTAACACCACCGGCGCTTCCGTCTCCGTATAATCCTGGGGCAGTTTTACTCCCATGGGTAATGGGAATGGTTTTAATCCTGCTTGCTTTAGTTTCTTTTCAAGATCCAGGATCAACGGTTCATAAGCAAGTGGAGGTAATGGATACTCCGCTTTTGCAGGAGGCTCTGTGGGATCAGCTCCTCTTTTACCATGCACACTATATAATTTTTCAGCAGTTTCATAATACCCTTCCAGGGCTTCATATCCAAATGGCCATGCAGGTGATTTTCCCCCATAATGATTTACTTCTTTAAAATCACTTTCCCGGAACCGGAATAATGCGGCTCCATACATTTTACTATTCCCGCCAACATTGTAATGGATATAGGGTTTAAAGGGTTTATCCTCTTTATCATACCACTCCTCATTAGGCCGGTAACGTCCAACAGTCACCACTTCATGCGGGTCCCAGTTCTCTTTTTCTTTGGGAATGAATCCGCCTCTTTCGAGAATAAGTATCCTCTTACCTGTTGGGGCCAGCTTACAGGCGATTGTACTCCCACCACTTCCGGTTCCGATAATGATAATGTCATAATGATTGCTCATAGTAATAATTCTACTGCAAAAAGAAGAAAGCCAGGGGAATCAGGATGTCATTTATATGACGAATAAAACAGATCGTACAAAAAACCTGCAGATTTATGTACCCTTTAGCTAATGATTCTTACTCAAGTATTACTTTTATGCCTGATTGCAGTATATGTGGCCATCACTTCATACACAAATAAGAAAACATATTGCTATTTCAGACAAAGACCTGTAAAAAGCCAGCTTCTTCTTTGCATACAGGAAATTCAGAAAAAAGCAATTTATACTCCGGGAAGGAGATGTATGCAGGTTTGAAACGTTCATTTTAAAAGGTTGCTGCAGAACTTATGAGCTGGATGAAAAGGGGCAGGAATATATTCTCCGGTTTGCCCCGAAGATTGGTGGGCTGGGAATCTTTATAGTTTTTTGACTGAAACAGCATCAACCTATGCTATTGACTGCCTGGAGAATTGCGAAGTTCTTCAAATTTCAAAGCAAGGGCTTGAAGAACTCTATAGTGAACTGCCTGTAATGGAACGATACTTCCGCATCATTATTCAAAACGCTTTTATTGTCTTGCAAAAAAGAGTCCTGGCCAATCTTAGCAAACCAGCTGCCGATCGTTATAAAGAGTTTATTGAAAAATAAACTCAGATTGAGAACAGGGTTCCTGATCACCAGATTGCTTCATTCCCGGGCCTTACTCTCCAAAATCTCAGCCGTATCAGGAGCCGGTTTCGTAAATGATATTAACATAGGGTAATATCATTTCTTATTGCATGCGATTGGTAAGGATCTTTCCACAATTGCATTGTTGCATTGTATTATTTACAAATAAAATGCAGTTAGAATGAAAAAGATATTATTCAGTACCGACAAGTCCTTATTAAGCATGCTGCTGTTAAGGCTGACAACAGCTTTGACCCTGTTGCCTCATGGTGCACAAAAAATGCTGGGCTGGTTTGGCGGTTATGGATTCACCGGGACGATGAGCTATTTTACAGAAGTAAAAAACATACCCTACCCTGTTGCCCTCCTGGTGATTTTAATTGAATTTTTTGGCCCATTGTTTCTCATATTTGGACTGGGAACAAGATTAGTTGCTGTCGATATTATAGTCAATATGACAGGGATCATTCTGTCCTCACATACGCAATATGGCTTTTTTATGAACTGGTTCGGTACACAACAGGGGAAGGATTTGAATACCACCTCCTGATCACTGGTGGCGGGAAGCATTCCCTGGATGCAAAGATATCAGCCAGGTTATCAAACTAAATTATTCAAATAGTATAGTTACAAAAAAAAAATCTAAGATGTTTTTTTGTAACTATACTTCTGCCATTTGTTTTCTCTTTCCCCTCTTACTGATAAAAAGATCATACTGCTTAATTACCCGTAATACCTCTGCCACTCCCCATGCCTGTGCCACACAACCCCTGGGATGATGGGGTGTTTCTGCATCAAAAATCTCGGATACTGATCCCAGGCATCCTTCATTGAGATGATACCTGAAGGCGCTGATTACTTTTTTTATTTTGGATTTCGGAGCATTAATACTGACCAACCCATCGATATAGGCACCCAATAACCAGCTCCAGACGGTTCCCTGGTGATAGGAGGAATCCCGGTGCCACTGATCACCTCCGTATTGGCGAATATAATGGTCATCGTCGGCTGCTAAGCTACGCAAGCCTGCGGGGGTATATAATTTCTCCTCAATGATTTTTAATAGTGATTTTGCTTTCGCTCCCTGTATCAATGGGAAAGGAAGACTAATTGCAAACAATTGATTGGGCCGCAGCTCAGTAACAGCATGGCCCTTCTCATCAATATTATCATATAAATAGCCCCCGTTACCGAACCAGAATTTTTGTTCGAAACTCTTCTTAACTTTCAGGGCACGGTCTTCCATTATTTCAGCTTCCTTTTTGTCCTTTTTCATTTTGAGTAGCTCAGCAATTATTCTTAGCGCATTGTACCAGAGTGCCTGTATCTCCACCGGTTTTCCCATGCGGGGTGTAACCACCCAGGTTCCGATCCTTGCATCCATCCAGGTCAATTGCTGACCTGCTTCCCCTGAATACAGCAACCCGTCCTCCTCTGCCTTTATATTATATCTTGTTCCTTTCAGATGCCATTCAATTATTTCGGATAATACAGGAAGGATTTCAGTCAAAACAAATTGCTTATCCCCACTTGCCTCCAGGTATTTGTACACAGCAATAAAATACCAAAGTGTTCCATCCGCGTTATTATACTCCGGAAGTTCACCATTATCCCGGAAACGATTGGGCAACATACCCTCACTAACTGACCTTGCAAATGCAGAAATGATTTTCTTTGCATCTTCAAAACGTCCTGTACTTAAACATAATCCGGGAAGCGAAATCATGGTATCTCTGCCCCAGTCAGTAAACCAATGATAACCTGCAATAATGGTCTTCAGGTCAGCATCCCGTTTTACAATAAACTGGTCAGCCGCCAATACAAGCTGTTTGAACATTTCATCATCGGGCTGCCCGCTGATCAGTGCCTGCCTCCGTAATTTTTCTCCGGCCAGTAATTTTTGTGCATCCCTGCCTTTGGGGTTTTCGGTAGAGATTATTATTTCTAATGAGTCTCCTTCCCGCAATGACACAGCAAACAGTCCGTGATTGAACAGGTCTTCTGAATAATCAAGCCCCCTGTATTGTTCAATGGAATATTGAAAGTTGTTATACCAGGAAGGATTATGCTGGTAAGAAGAACCAGGTATACTAATAAACAGGTCGGTTTTCCCATCCGGTTGATTATGAAAAATTTCATTTTCAAAATTAACAGACCAGTGTAGCTGAGGTCCCTGCCGGCTTAGTGAATGATAGCCCCTGGCAGCTATTAATGGTAATAACTCAAGTGTAAATGCCAATTCCGACTTTACAACTTCATACCGGATGATCGTAGTGTTTTCACCATGGATCATCGCTATAGTTTTTTTTATCCGAACGCCCCCCGCATCATAATCCCATTGCGGAAAAAGGTCCCTGGTGAAATTTTCGAGGTATTGATATCCTTTGGGATGAATAGTATCTCCGGGATACTGGTTTGTTCCCAGTTCATATCGCTGATCGCCCACTACAATTGTCTCATCCAATTTTGAAACCAGCAGCATCCGCTCAGCCGGAGGTACAATTGCAGCTACCAGCAATCCATGATAACGACGGGTGTTTGTTCCCGTAATAGATGAACCGGCCCAGCCGCCTAACCCATTTGTCTCTAACCACTCAAATTGAGTAGCCTTCTTAAAATCGCTAAGAACTGCTTTGTCTTTACCCAGCATAACTTGATTATTAAACCGTAGCTTTTTCGTTAATTTTCCCTTTCTGTTCATTTTTAAAAAGACTGATCCGGTTGATCAGTTCTGCTACCACACCAGTCCAGCCAGTCTGGTGCGAAGCGCCTACACCCCTTGCCGTATCTCCATGAAAATATTCATAGAACAATACAAGATCCCTGAAATGCGGATCATCTTTATAGATCATATGGTGATCATTGACCGGCCGGTGGCCGGATTCATCCTTTTCGAAAATGGAAACTAACCGCCTGGACAATTCGTTCGATACTTCACTCAATTGCATATACCGGCCAGACCCGGCAGGCAATTCCACCTTACAATCATCCTTGTAATAGTCGCAATATTGCTGTAAGGCAAGCACCAGCAGGTAATTCATCGGCATCCATACGGGACCTCTCCAGTTAGAGTTTCCACCAAATAAAGCTGAACGGCCCTCAGCCGGTTGGTAATTCAAACCAAATTCCTGCCCGTCAATATGCACACTATATCCTTTTTCATGAATTTTTGAAATGGATCGGATACCTCCCGGTGATAAAAATTCACGTTCGTCCAACAAAGCCTTTAGTAATTTCTCCAGGCGTTGTTTCGGTACCAGGGACAACAAAATATCATCATGGTCATTTAGTTCTTCGATGACTGAATACTGTCTGTTTTTTTCCCGGTATTGCTGAAACCATTTTAAACGGTTGTGAAAATCAGGAACTTTTTCCAGCAAATCTTTTTTGAGTACCAATACCGCAAATAATGCAGATAAGCCCACCAGGCTGCGAACTTTCAGGGGAATGTACTTTCCATTTGGCATAGCCAAAACATCATAGAAGAAACCTTCCTCATCATCCCAGCTTCCTGTCCAGTCTTCACCGATCCGGTTCAATGATTCTGAAATATAGACAAAGTGTTCAAAAAATTTGGTGGTCACATCTTCATAGGCCGGGTTATGTTGTGAAATTTCCAATGCCATTTCAAGCATATTCAAACAATACATAGCCATCCAGCTCGTACCGTCAGCCTGTTCAAGTACTCCACCACCTGGTATCATATTACTTCTGTCAAATACACCAATATTATCCAGGCCCAGGAAACCGCCTTCGAAAACATTATTGCCTTTGTGATCTTTACGGTTGACCCACCAGGTAAAATTGATCAGCAGTTTTTGGAATACCCTTTCTAAAAATTGAATGTCGCCCTTCCCTGTTCTCTCTTTATCTATTTTATATACCTGTAAACAACTCCACGCATGTACCGGGGGATTCACGTCACTGAAGGCCCATTCATAGGCAGGTAGCTGTCCGTTAGGATGCATATACCATTCCCGCAGGAATAATATCAATTGATCTTTTGCAAACTGCGGGTCCACCATCGCCAGGGGCACACAATGAAAAGCAAGATCCCAGGCAGCATACCAGGGATATTCCCATTTATCCGGCATGGAGATAATATCCTCGTTATTCAGTGAATGCCATTGATGATTACGGCCTGTTTTTCTTTGCTGGGGTGGTGCCGGCTGACCGGGGTCACCATTCAGCCACCTGGGAATATCAATATTAAAATACTGTTTACTCCATAACATGCCGGCAAATGCCTGTCGCTGGATATTTTGCAGGTCTTTTCCCTTTGCAGTACTGATCTTGCTGTAAAATTCATTGGCCTCTGTGGCACGATTTTCAAAAACGGAGTCAAATTCCTTTAAGGGATCATCTCCCACATCAGATTTGGACAACCGTAACTTAATAGTAACCGGGGCCCCGGGAGAAACATTATACTCATACATCGGAGCAAATTTTGTTCCTTCCTTTTTAGCTTCCAGCCAATCAAATCCTTTTTCAATCACGGCAGTATGGAAAGCATCTTTTACGAATCCTGTTTTATTGGGCTGTCCATACAACCTCTCCGTATTTGTTTCATTTTCTGTAAAAAGGGTACGAACCGGCTTTTCAAAGTAAAAATGATATTCACCTGCTGCATAATCAATCAATTTCACTTCACCATGACCATTCGTCTCTTTCTTCAGGTACATCAGCGGTTTTTCCTCCGCCAGGCCAAAACTCCAGAGGTTTCGGAACCACAAAGTAGGGAGAACAGCAATGTATGCATCTTCCTTACCCCGGTTATGGACCGTAATCCGGATAAAAATATCCTCGGTATCATTTTTGGCATATTCAGTAAAAACATCAAAGTATTTTCCGTTGTCAAAAACACCGGTTTCCAATATTTCGTATTCATCCTCATCCCGGGAACGATTCCGGTTAGTAGTAACCAGGTCAGCATAAGGAAAAGCCGCCTGGGGATACTTGTACAAATGTTTCATGTAGGAATGAGTGGGTGTACTATCCAGGTAGTAGTACAGCTCTTTCACATCTTCTCCATGATTTCCTTCATTACCTGTTAGTCCAAATAACCGTTCCTTTAGTATAGGGTCATTCCCATTCCATAAAGCTATAGCAAAACAAATCCGTTGCATATCATCACTGATACCAGCGATGCCATCTTCCCCCCAGCGGTATACTCTTGAACGGGCATGATCATGTGGAAAATAATCCCATGCATTACCATGCTCACTATAATCCTCTCTTACGGTTCCCCATTGTCTTTCACTCAAATAAGGTCCCCATTTTTTCCATTGACGATCTTTCAACCGTGTTTGTTCTTTATTCATAAACAATTTTTGCAGCCTGCTTTAGTAATTCTGTTCAGCTTCGTTGCGTCGCACACTTCATCGTTCGGCCCGCTTATCAGCCATTATCCTCAAACCCGGGGTACAATGTCATTCCACCATCCACAAAAAGTGTAGTTCCGTTCACATAATCTGCATCATCACTGGCGAGCCACACTGCAGCCTTGCCAATGTCTTCCACTTGTCCAACTCTTTTCTGCGGAATGAGTTTTAATAATTGCTGTAAATGTTCTGCTGTGTCCCAGGCATCATGATTAATTGGAGTAGCAATGGCTCCGGGTGCGATAGAATTGATCCGGATACGCTTCGGAGCAAATTCCTGGGCAATAGTTTTCATCATTAACATAACTCCTCCTTTACTGGCAGCATAATTGGCATGACCTGCCCAGGGAATTACTTCATGAACACTGCTCATACAAATGATCTTTCCGGCCGACTTGGATTTGCCATTTACCCCCCGCCGTAAAAATTCTTTGATAGCCTCCCTGGCACAGAGAAACTGGCCGGTAAGATTTACACTCAATACAAAATTCCATTGGTCAAGTGTCATCTCTGTGAACGGGGCGTCTTTCTGCAGGCCGGCATTATTGACCAGGATATCCACTGTTCCAAACTGTCCGATCACATCAGCAAACATGTTCTGAACATCCTGTTCTTTACTTACATCGGCCTGGTAAGCAATGGCAGTTCCTCCATGAGCGGCTATTTCATTCACCACTTGCTGGGCCATCTCCTTTGTGGATGCCACCGGGTAATTCACAACCACTGTAGCTCCTGCTTTTGCCAGTTCTTTGGCGCAACCTGCGCCAATACCACTGCTGGCTCCTGTTACAATAGCAACTTGTCCTTTCAGTTTCATGCTTATTTCCATTTAAATAGTTAAAATAAAATCATTGCAGCAGTTGTGCTGCCTTTATACTTCTTCTTTTCAAGATTTTTCCTGATCAGTGATATTTCAAAATCAGCCAGAATATTCGTATAACTAGCTGAAGCCTCCCCCACCGAAGAGAACGGATTCCTGTATTTCGCATTCTTTGTTGTCATATAATAAAAATGATCCGCCGACTGTAACCTGCCCCATTTCGCCAATGATTTTTCACAACCGCTTCCTTTCACCATTTTCTCAAGGCTATATATCTTCTTAAGCATATTATTCTGCACCATATTCTCGCTCCATACACAGGAATCATCTCCTTTATCCTCCCATGAAATTGTTTTGGTGACCTGGTAAGTATCGGCCGGGGTACTAAATTGAATTACCGCCGAGGGTAAGGAAAAAAGAAATCCCGCATCTCTCAGCACCTCTCCTGGCAAGGCTTCCAGGAAATCAAAAATCCCTGAATCCCTTTTCTTATGCACTCCAAATGTTTCATAATCCATGAACAGGTTTATAACCTCCGTATTTTGAGGATGGCTGTGTAACCATTCCGAAAACTTACCTGCAGTAAGAGGATGCTCTGACCAATTCGTATCGCCAAAACGAAACGCTATATCATCAGAAAGCCTCGCATTCCGCAACAGCAAGCTGACTGGAGTATCTGCTGCTGCTGTATAAACATGATTAGGGGATCTGCCTTTCAATACACTCTCTGTGCCTTCACATAAAACACCCGTAAACCCCATCGGTGCAACCTGTGCAGCAAGACTGTCATTATAAATCAGTTCTGTGTTCCTGAAAACAGCAGGCCGTTTACCAAATAATTCCCGGATCGTATCGGCATGTTTACTAACCTGCCTGTTAAACTCATCAGCAGAATGCAAAAACGCCAGCGAATGATAATATGTTTCCCCAAGTATTTCAACACAGCCGGTAGCCACCAATCTCCGGAACGAGGAAATAACATCAGGCCGGTAACGTTGTAACAACTCCAGTGTGATTCCACTGATAGAAAAGCTAACTCTGAAAGAATTTTGATTAGCCAGTATCGACTGGTAAATAATATCGTTAGCCGGCAGATAACATTGATCAGCAGCCATGTCAATCGAAGCCCTGGTAGCCAGTTCATCGGTATAACAATGCACCACACCAACATCCTGTGACCCGTATCGCTTTAGCTTATAAGGCTGGTGAACTTTAAAATATAAACAAACAGATGTCATTGAATTATTTTTTCCGGGAAAGGCAGGGAAAACGGCCACTGTTCTTCGCAGGGCCGTTACCCATATTGCCTCTCTAACCCAAACCCCACTGTATTAAAAAGGTTCTTTTGAAAATTATATTCTGGAAACAGGATGCAAAACTAAAACGGGGAAAAGGCAACTGCTGTCAATCTGTTTACATTCTGCTGCAATTATGATTTTTTTTAACACTCAATTCCACGCCACTGGATTATTTAATTCAATATGTTTCCTGTTATAACAAAGCAACCCGGAGCTTCTTAATTCATTCAGCAGCATATTTACACTTTGCCGTGAAGTTGCTATAAAACCGGCAATATCACTATGCGTAAGATAATTATTAAGAATGATCTTGTCGCCCTGGCGGTTGCCATCAGACTGTGCCCAGTTTTTAATGAAGCGGATCAACCGGTCTTTTGTATCCAGGTAAACCAGGTCTGCGTGACGATTTTCCAGTCTTTGCAATTTGGTATTTACTTTTCTTGCATAATCCAGGACAATAGCAGGATTCTCTTCCAATATCCGCCTGAAATCACTGACATGAAAAGTACATACTATCGTATTAGCTGTTAACGCTTCAGCACATTCGTCGCTATAGATTTTCCCTTCAAGACCCAGGTCACCGAAAATATCGGGTTCCGTTAGTATATCCTTCACTAACTCGTTTTCTGCATTGCCGGTATCGGTAATCTTTACCTTACCCTTTACGAGAAAATGAATACGGGTATAACCGGCTTCACCGTAACTGATCACTTCACCCCTATAAACGGTTCTGATCTTGGCAACGGCAGCGGCTTCCTTCAGCTTTTGCTCAGGCAAAGATGCCAGCAGCGGGTGGTTCTTCAGGTAGAAGAATTTCATTTCATCAGACATGGTTGTAGGTTTTAAAGATTTATTAAAAAAGTGGTAGTTAATTTCTGTTCAAAGCATTTTCAATTTTACTGATCACCACATTTTTTGGCGTCAGGCCAGTCACATGATCAATCACCTCTCCTGATTTAAAAAAAAGGATCGTTGGCAACTCGATTACACCGTATTCATTATCAAGCCCGGGTTCCTCTTCCACATCAACGGTAAAAAAATTAGCCTGCCCTTTATACGAAGCCGCAAGCTCTTCATAGATAGGAGAAATGATCTGGCAGGCACCGCTCCACTCAATTTTAAACTGAACAAGTGATAACGTAATACTTTCAATTACTTCCTTTCTGAATTCATTCCTGGAGATGGTACGATTCATAATTTTCATTTTATCTCTCCCATATAGCCAACCTGCGTGCCAGAAATAATAGCTGATCTGCACATTCCTCTAAAACCCTTTACTGGTAAGGGTTTCAGAAAAAAATCAACTTTTCCCTTTTGATGATTTTAAATGAAAAAAATCCCAACATTTTGGGAATCTCCCCAAATATTGGGAATGAGGAATGTGCTCAGTCCCTTGTTCCAAAATGGCCGGCCTGTTAAAAGAAAATAAACAATACTTCCCTGTCATTTGGCTGACAAAGACTGCTGCTCCCCAACTCTACATTTGTTTCCTAAAAAATGATAACATGAAACCCAGATTACTCTCAACTCTCTTTTTTTTGAGCCTTGTTTCGATTACCGGTTTTTCCCAGGATCAGACTGCTGTAAGAAAAAAGCAGTTTAACCTGGAAGATGGAGTAGCGATTGATGGCTATGATCCGGTTGCCTACTTTAAAGTGAATAAAGCAGTAAAAGGGAGAAAAGACCTGGCAGTATATCACCAGGGTGTTACTTATTATTTCTCTTCCACAGAGAATAAAGAAGAATTCAAAAAGGCTCCTTCCAAATACGAGCCTGAATATGGCGGCTGGTGTGCCTATGCTATGGGGGCCAAAGGAGAAAAAGTAAGTATAGACCCGGAAACATTTAAAATACTGAATGGCCATCTGTATCTTTTTTATAACCGGTACTTTACGAACACCCTAAAAAGCTGGAATAAGGATGAAGCCAGTCTGAAATTAAAGGCAGATGCAAGCTGGCAAAAAATCTATCATTAAATTTCCATCGTAAATAACGAAATATGTCCCTGAATTTCACGTCTATAGGCCTTTGGATTTTAAGACTCCTGGCAGCGGTAATCATGCTGCAGACCCTTTACTTTAAATTTACCGGTGCTGAGGAATCCGTATATATATTTTCTCAATTGGGAATAGAGCCCTGGGGAAGAATTGGAACCGGTCTGCTGGAACTTGTGGCATCAATTCTTATACTGTATCCCCGCACAACATTTTTAGGGGCCGCATTGGGAGCCGGGCTGATGATTGGCGCTATCGGCACCCACCTGTTCAGTTTGGGCATTGTTATAAAGGAGGATGGAGGCCTGTTATTTACTTATGCGTTGATTGTTTTTGTATGCTGTAGTCTTTTAGTCATCGTTTTTCGTAATGAATTTACCGGCTTTCTGAAACACTTATTACACAAAATCACTAACTAATGAAATCATTGCTTCTATTTAAAATGATATGTATCACAGCAGCCCTCAGCTCCTGTGTAAAAGAAAATACTCCCTCAACTCCTTTGAACAACAATGTTGATACCAGCACTGCGATCAGAAAGTATATGGGTTCTTTTATAAATGGTCCATACGGTGGAGTAAGCGGAGCTGCCAGCATCTATTTTCAAAATAATAGTTTTATCCTGGCGCTGGAAGGCGTAAGAATTTCAAACGGTCCGGACCTGCATGTTTATCTTTCGAAGGAAATACTTCCCGTTAACTATATAGATCTTGGCAGTTTACAGTCAGTGTCAGGAAACCAGCTATATAATATCCCGGGTTCTCCGGATTTTTCACAGTATAAATATGCACTGATACACTGTCAGCGCTATAATCATCTTTTTGGCAGTGCTGAATTGCGATAAAATTAACTTCTACTTATGCTGCTCAAACAACCTCTCCAGCATGTCTTTGTTCAGATCAATGAGATATTGTCCCAATTAAGTGACGCTGAATATACTCAACCCAGCAGGGTACTGTCTGATGCCACCATTGGTCAGCATGTAAGGCATATTATAGAATTATTCCTTTGCATTGAAAATGGGTATGAAGAAGGAATCATAAATTATGAAAAGAGAAACCGGGATCATCGGATTGAAACGGACAAAGTTTTTGCTGCAGACTTGCTGAAGAAAATTTACCGGCAGCTGGATAAACCCAATAAAGAAATAGTATTGCAGGCTGAAGATTATTGTGAAACCGCTGAAATTGTTAACATCCCAAGTAATTATTACCGGGAGATTGTGTATAATCTTGAGCATACCATACATCATATGGCACTTATCCGGGTTGGTGTGAATAACGTTTCACAAGTAAAGTTACCGGCTGAATTTGGCGTCGCTTATTCAACAATAAAATTCCGCCAGCAATGTGCACAGTAAGTTTTATACCGGTGAAAGACAAATTTTTCCTGACTTCGAACAGGGATGAAAAATATACCAGGCAAAAAGCCATTATCCCTGAACTTATCACTTACAAGGGCAGCAATATCATTTTCCCAAGAGATGCTGACCATGGAGGCACCTGGATTGGTCTGAAGGAAAATGGTGATATGGGGGTTTTACTAAATGGAGCATTTCTGCGTCACACTGCTTCTCCTCCTTACCGCAAAAGCCGGGGGATCATATTTCTTGATGTACTTGCCACTGAAAGACCTTCCGTAAATTTTTCAAAAACAGATCTTACAGGTATTGAACCATTCACGTTTATACTGTACGAGAAGAACTGCCTTTATGAATTCAGGTGGAATG
Organism: Chitinophagales bacterium; assembly: GCA_017303455.1. Lineage (GTDB taxonomy): Bacteria > Bacteroidota > Bacteroidia > Chitinophagales > Chitinophagaceae > CADEDV01. The sequence continues at coordinate 46,276 of JAFLBM010000028.1, forward strand.
GCATTGAACGCTATCGCAGGCAGCTGGCTGCTAATCGTCCCCACATCTGGTCATCAGTCACATTATATGATGGTACTATTACCAGGAAAAGAGAGCAATGGTTTGCTGGTTTCCTTAACCGAAATCCAAATCCCACACAGACTGATATATTGAATTTCCATCGATTTAGCGGGGACGGGGATAAAAGGAATGATTTGTTGATGAGCCGGGATGATGTTTATTCTACTGTAAGTATCTCCAGCATTTTATTGACGGCTGACAGGGGAAGCATGAAATACATTGATCTCACCACCGGTAAACAAGCCGAAATAAAGATTGAACTGACGGGTCTCGCCAATTTCTTATGAAAAGAATAGTAAACCATCCGGTGCTTATCAAACTATTTCATTGGGAATACTGGCCCTTTCATGTAGTATATGGCCCCATTTATCTTTACTGGTTCTGGCTATGCCTGCGGGCCCGGTCGTTCTTCTTTTTTAATACCTCAAATCCCTCTATAAAAAACGGCGGATTCCTGATGGAATCAAAATGGGCTATCTACAATCTTATTCCACCGGTATATTACCCTGAAACCATTTTTTTTGAAGCTGGTGTTCATCCGGACCTGGTGATGGAGAAAATAAAACATCTCCAGCTGGATTATCCTTTAATAGGGAAACCGGATATAGGCATGAAAGGAATGGCCGTAAAGAAACTCCATAATGAAACCGAGCTGATCGACTATGTCAACAACTCAAAAGTCAATTTTCTTGTCCAGGAATTCATTCCCTTTGAAAATGAAATAGGCTTATTCTACTATCGTTTCCCCGGTGAAAAAACCGGGCATATTTCAGGCATAGCAGGGAAGGAATTTCTTTCAGTAACCGGGGATGGAGTTTCGACTGTCAAAGAACTATTGAAACAGGATAAGCGGTATATTTTGCAATTACCCGTATTAATAAAGACGTATGGGGAAAAACTTAATTCAGTACTAAAGACCGGGGAAAAATTCCTGCTTGTGCCTTATGGCAACCATGTAAGGGGCGCAAAATTCATTGATATAAGCGACCGGATTGATGAACAACTGACACACACTATTGATACTGTCTGCCGGCAGGTGGATGGATTTTATTATGGCCGTATGGATATTCGCTATAATACCTGGGAAGAACTCAGGGAAGGAAGAAATTTTTCAGTTATAGAGCTGAATGGGGCAGGCAGCGAGCCCACCCATATGTATGATCCCCGGCATAGCATTTTCTTTGCCTGGAAAGAGATAACCAGGCATTGGAACCTGCTCTGGAAGATCAGCCAAATGAACCATCATACTAAACACCGGCCCTATATGGATATACGCTCCGGGTTGAATATGCTGAAAGAAAACAGTCAATACATAAAGTTGGTTGAAGGAAAAAGATAAAACTCATATGAAACCGATCACCAGCATTCCGGTTGCAGCAGCATTAGTGATAACTGGGCTCTCCTTTAGTTTTTCAGGAGACACCAGCAGCAGTAAGGATATTACACCTGCTAAAGGCATTGCAGTTCTTGAGCTATTTACTTCAGAAGGTTGTTCCAGTTGCCCACCGGCTGATGAAGTGGCGATCAGGGTTTCAAGGGATTATCCTGACAATGTCTATTTCCTGGGATTTCACGTTGATTACTGGGATGACCTGGGCTGGAAAGATGAATTCAGTAACCGAAGTTTTGCAGAAAGACAGAGAAAATATGCGGGTATTTTTAATCTTAACAGCATTTATACCCCACAGGTAATTATCAATGGTAAAAAAGAAATGATAGGGTCACGGGAAACAGAATTAAGGAAAAGTATAAAGGAGGAATTAATAAAAGAAGCCCCCGATAGTATCGGATTAAATATTAAAGCCAGTGGTGAAAATATTCAAATCGCCTATGATGTAACAGCCGGGAAACTACTCAATATTGCACTGGTACAACTAAAAGCTTCAACCAATGTAAGAAAGGGAGAAAATCGAAACCACCGGCTTAATCATATTAATATAGTCAGGGTATTCAAAACACTTGATGCCAGTAAAGTAACAAACGGAACTATCTCATTTTCGATTCCCAAAGGCCTTACGGCAAAAGATGTCAGTATCATTGCCTATTTACAGGATAAAACTACTTTTCAGGTAACCGGTGCTTCACAGGCTTCTATACAAAATTGATCATGCCTCTCGCTTAATTCCGAGTTTCTTCATCCGGGCTTCCAGTGTGGTGGGGTTAAGACCAAGTATTTTTGCGGCACCTTTTTCACCGCTGACTTTCCAGCCGGTTTTCCGGAGTGTTTCCAGAATATGTTCTTTTTCAAGATCACCCAGTTTGGCAGGTTGGGATTTAGTGTGCGGCATTTTCTCAACAGGAATCCAGTCGCCATATTCAAGGCTGTTTCCCGGGCTGAGTATCATTGCTCTTTCAATGATATTTTCCAGCTCACGGATATTACCCGGCCAGTCATAATCCATCAATGCAGTCATTACTTCAGGTGCAATATGCGAAATTCTTTTCCCGATCTTACCTTCATGCTTCTGGCAAAAATGCCTGACCAGGAGTGGAATATCCTCCTTCCGGTCTCTCAGCGGAGGGCAAATTATCGGGAAAACATTTAGCCGGTAATACAGATCTTCCCGGAATTCTTTTTTCGCAATCGCCTGTTCCAGGTTTCTGTTAGTGGCTGCAATTACCCGCACATTGACTTTCATTGTTTTGGGATTACCCAACCGTTCAAATTCGCCTTCCTGTAAAACCCTTAATAGTTTGGCCTGTAATTCCACAGGCAACTCCCCTATTTCATCAGGGAAAATGGAGCCGCCATCTGCCAGTTCAAAACGTCCGATCTTTCTATCCATGGCCCCGGTGAATGCACCTTTTTCATGACCAAACAATTCACTTTCGATAAGGTTGGCCGGCAATGTTGCACAGTTCACTTTCACTAAGGGCCGCTTACTCCGGTTACTGATATTGTGAACGGCCCTTGCAATCAATTCTTTCCCGGTACCAGATTCCCCTAATACCAGCACTGTCGCATCTGTAAATGCCACTTGCTGTATTTGTTGTAAGATCTTCTGAAAATCTTTACTCTTACTAATAATTTCTTCAAAATTGTAGGTTAGTTTAATCTCCTCCTGCAGGTATTTATTCTCCAGCTGCAACTGATTCTTAAGTAACTCAATTTCCTTTAAACGGACTTTCAATTCTGAATTTGCTTTTTCCAGCTCCTTTTCTGCTTTCATCCTTTCTATTTCCGCCCCTGCCCTTGCAGCAAATATCTTAAGGATGGCTGTTTGGTTTTTTTCCGTGGTAACAGGTTTGGGATCCAGCACCAGGATATGGCCGATAATTTCTCCATTTTTACTACTGTGAATCGGGACACCCACTGCCGCTTCCATGCCCTCCTCTTTGGGGTATTTTACTTCAACTCCGGCTGACATAAAAAAATCATTCCCTTCCATGATTATTTCACAGGGAATATCAGCCGTATCGTACTCAAAATTATCCAACACTTTCTCTCCATCCACATAGCAAAGCGTTCGTAACCGTGTCTTATCGTCGTTTGCACATTCGGTAATAAGAGCATATCGCATCGTAAGTGTCATTGTGATATGCCTGGCCAGTTCTATCAGAAAATCTTCCCCTGTCAGCCCAGAGGTGGCTTCTGAAACAGTCCTCAATAATTCTTCCTCAAAACGTCGCTGGCGGATATCCCTTACAATACTGCAGGTATATTCCCGGCCTTCAAAAACCAGGAAATTCTGGGTGATCTCGATATCAATTATTTTACCTTCTTTCGTTTTAAATTTAGCATCAAAAATAACTTTCTTGGCCTCCTTTAACTTAGCCCACACCTCAGGCCAGTTAGCGGGTTGAACGGTTTGATTAATATCAAACACTTTCATTTTTCTTAACTCCTCTTTACTATACCCGGATAACTCCATTGCCCCGTTATTGACGTCCCATAAGCAGGCATCTTCATCAATCCAGAAAACCGCCTCTTTGAGATGATCAAATGTAAAGGCATACAATTCATTTTCCTTCATCCGCCTCCGGAGCTCCTTTTCAGCCTTCATGCGTTCTATTTCTGCCCCGATCCTCGAGGCAAATATTTTCAGGATTGCAGTTTGATTACTTTCATCTGTAACAGGTTCCTGGCTGGAGACTATAATATGGCCAATTACTTTACCTGTAACCGAACTGTAAATAGGGACCCCGGTAGCGGCTTCAATACCCTTTGCTTCCGGAAATTTTTTATAGACTTCTTTCGGAACAAAGATCTCATTCCCTTTTAAGATCAATTCGCAGGGTCGCCCGGTAGTATCGTACTCAATATTATCAGCCACCGTATTCCCGTTCACAAAACAAAGTGTCCTTACCTGGGTGCTACCTTCCTCAATGCACTCTGCAATAACTGCAAATTGCATATTCAGCACACGGGTAAAATTTCTGCACAATTCATTCAAAAGATCATTCCCCAGCATACCTGAAGTAGCTTCAGAAATTATCCTCAGTAAATCTGCACCACGTAAATCATTTTTTGATTTAGCCATAATTAATTTATAAGGAAATAACCATCTGACTATTAAAGATAACCAAAGTCGTAATGTAGACAAAGGGGGTTAAAATAGCTGTCAGGTATCTGACGTAATTCAATTTTACTGATCCCTGTCATATATTTTAAAATATTTTTCCCCAGTTTATATAATTGATATCACGGCAATAGCGAAAATGAAACCGGGCAGGTAAGCCAGCCGCAGGTGGAGGAGGTTCGTTTGTAACTGCCGGCCCCTTATAAAAAATACAAGCTCCCAAAATAAAAAGACAACCCTATTGCGTTTGTTGTCTTGATGCTAACAACTGATAAATTACGCTTACTTTTGTTCCAGTTCATCGAAATGAATCAAAACGTGTCAAAACGATCCTGTTTCACCCCACTTTATCCGAGGCTGAATTTCTGGAAGCGAAACATTGACAATCAATATAGTATTTGCCGGGTTCGAATCCAGGCTGTAAAAAAGGCTTCTATCTGAGATGGAAGCCTTTTAATTTTACTTTACCGACAAAATATTTTTAGGCCCTTTTAGCCAATGTATAAGCAGCTATTTTACTATGCAGGTCATCCGGCCGGAATGGCTTATGAATAAAATCAGTAAAGCCCTTTTCTTTAAGGTCTGCATACATATTTTCATATACCGCAGCCGTAAATGCCATCACGGGGATATTTTCATCCAGTTTCCGGATCTCGGACAGGGCCTGAGCTCCGTCCATCTCCGGCATTTCCAGGTCAAACAACAGCAGATCGTAGTTGCCTTTTGAAAATAATTCAACCGCCACTTTCCCATTCACTGCTTCACTTATTTCAATACCCCATTTCTGGAGAAACCGTTTTACAATTGTCATATTCACCTCGTTGTCTTCAGCCACTAATACTCTTATACCAGCCAGTTCCGGCAGTTTGTTTATACTCTTATCAGGAATATATACTTTTCGTTTACCTCCTACC
>JAFLBM010000029.1 GCA_017303455.1 Chitinophagales bacterium
TGAGCTGAACCTGATCACCAATAAAATATCTGCCAAAGGTGGTTTGAGAAAGAATCATGCGGAGGCGATGAATATGCAACCCAACCTTCTTGCTGATCTTGATTTGGCAGATATCAGTGTGAAAGCCGTGGCATCTGCCAACACGGTAGCTGACCCGCTTACGTCAGCCCATATGCGCAACTTGATGGAATGTATCCGCAGCCGTAAACAACTGAATGCTCCCGTAGAAGCCGGGTATGCACATTCCGTTGCCAGCATTATGACCAATGCCGCAGTAAGAACCGGCTCCAAAGCAACTTTTGATGAAGCCAAACAGGAAGTGATGGCGGGAGGGAAAGTTTTTAAATACTGATCCTATTCAAACTGTTCTTTCACCATCATCCAGAATTCATCGAGAGCCATGATGCGGGGTTTAAGAAAAGAAATGATGGAGGGCCAGTCTGCCTCCTTAAAAATATTAACTGCAGTTAAGCTTGTACTGATGCGGCTGATACGATTTCCATCTTCATCTGTTGTATGTAACTGCCATTCCCAGGTTTCTCCGGTTATTTGTTCCAGGATGGTTCGTAACTGACTTAACTGTTCAAAATAATGCTGCTGTAAAGCAGTATCCGTATGCTTCAGTTCGATAGCAATGGATGCGTTTTGTTGCCCGGCATCCATCCGGAAATAAATATGTTTGATCCCGGTCTTATAATTCAGCCAGTTGACCGTATCTCCCTCCGCTCCTTTCACCGGCCGCATATATTGCCCGAAACTGGTCCAGAATCTTTTTCTTATTAAGGATGCCTCCTGCCTGCTGTACATGACTGCAAAATAAAGCAGCCCGGTATTCTTTGCTTATTTTTTATAGAAGATCGTTGCCGGGCCGGGGCCATTCTTTATTTCGAGCACTTTGGTACCGTTAGCAACCACAGCCGGTTTTAACTCATAGGTATTACTTTTCAGCTCGGTTGTTTTTTCACTCTGCGACAGGCTCCCGCAGTTATAGAATTTATTCTTTACCCTGTTGGGGATGGTGGTAATACGTTTGGTCGCCGCATCGTATTGCAGGGTGCCGTAACTGATATTAAAGATATTGATCCGGCAACTGCCGATCATCCGGGAACCGGCGACAAAATATTCTTCATAGGTCCCGTCTGCCTTAAAGTGAAAACGTACAGACAATTCAAAAGAGTTACCCAGGAACGTATTAGTGGGTTTATCCCAGATCTCTGTCATGGAAGCAGTGCCGTACTGCCATTCTCCCACCAGTTCTTTGGGGATCGTATTCCCATCATTGCTGATGTTCTTAAAGGAAACCCAGGTAAATATCAGGGCCAGGAGTACAAAGGGCCTGGCAGCCCTGGTCAATTTATTTTTCATGATAAGGTTATGAGGTATAAAAATAGAACCGGGGTTATTGCCGCAGAAAGGAAGCCTGCATGAACTGTTATATCCGCAGATGAACCGGTTTACCATTTTTATAAACGGCTTCCTGTTCCGGGAATGTCTGGGTAACTTGTAATCATAAAACCTGCGTTATGACAAAGACTATCGCATTTTTTTTATTGATCTCTTTTTATAGTCTCGTTTCTTCCTGCCACCGGCAGCAGGAAAACCAGTCAGCAAAAGCAAAAGAGGCCATAACAAAAGCTGAGAAGGATTTTGAAACAATGGCTGCCGAAAAAGGAATTGCCGAAGCCTTTTGGTTCTTTGCTGATTCCAACGCTGTCATTAAAAGAGGCAATGACAGCCTGGTTAGGGGTAAAGAAGCCATCCGGAATTTTTATGCCGCTGCTTTTTTTAAAACAGCCTCGGTAAAATGGTCGCCTGATTTTGTCGATGCCAGTGAAGATGGCTCTATGGGATATACCTATGGCCAATATCTCTGGCAATCCAAGGACAGCAGCGGGAAAATTAATGAGGCACATGGCGTTTTTCATACGGTCTGGAAGAAACAAGATGACGGCAGTTGGAAATATGTGTGGGATTAAATTAAAAGGCAGTTTAACTTTTTAGCAATGGCCGGGAAAGTATATTTGAGCAATACTTTCTTTATTGCACCCCGGAAAAAATACTAAATGGATATTACTGCCCGCCCTGGGCATTGGCCTGTATGTATTGCTGTATATCATCGCCACATTTCTATACCCGGGTGGTTCAGATATAAACAGGGCAGCGGCAGGATTCAGCTGGCAACACAATTACTGGTGTGAACTGATGGCTGACTATGCACAGAACGGGCAGGTCAATACAGCGAGGCCGGTTGCCATCACCGCCATGTTCCTGTTAGGGATCAGCCTCACACTATTCTGGTATTTCGCTTCTTTTCTTTTTCGTTCCCGTTCTCCCGGTCGTATACTAATCCGGTATGCAGGCATCCTCTCCATGCTGACGATGGTGTTCCTTTTATTTGCAGAACATGACCCTGTGATCAATACAGCAGGGGCCCTGGGAATGACAGCATTGATAACCGTCACTATTGGTTTGTACAAAAAGAGAAATTATACATTGGCAGCAATGGGGATACTCTGTGTGTTACTAAGTGCTTTGAATAATTATATCTATTTCACCAACGAGTTGTACTATTTACCGGTGATCCAAAAGATCAGCTTTGCTGTTTTTCTTTTCTGGTTCATAAGGGTTAGTTTTTACCTGTATCGCCGGCAGCAGGAATCGCTTCTTCAACCGACGAAGCCATAACGGTTTCTATTTGTTTTGCTGCAATCCATTCGGCAAAAATCCCAGTTCGGCTATTTCCCTGTTTCCTTCTTTAAATCCCGGTTATAACTTCCCTGTACAAAATTGTTGTTATGAAAAAAGTAGCTGTTAAAAGAATGATGCAGGTGCCTGCAGAAGCAGCCTGGAAAGTGATCAGTCGTATCACCGGCCTGGAAGAGTATCATCCCGGGATATACAATAGTATACTGACCAATGATGAAGTGGCCATGCGTACAACAGTAACCAATAACGGGAATACGTATACAGAAACCATCCTCCGGCTCGACAGCAGGGCTATGGAATTATTGTACGATATACAGGATCCGTCACCGCTTCCTTATTCCAACTTCACCGGTTTTATAAAAATCGTACCTGTCAATATGATCAGTTGCGAAATAAGATGGGCAGCGGTATTCAGGCCCGGCACACCAAACGAAGATGAAGCTGTGCAGTTGATCGAAAAAGATATCCACTCCTGTATTGACGGGCTTGAAAAATATTGCCGGGTGGTACAGGCGAATTAAAAAGGGGAATGATTTATTTAAGATCATTCCCCTTTCGGCTCAGCCTTTAGCCAGTTTCGCCTTGTATAACACGTTCAGTATTTCTTTTACCAATTGTGGTTCTTTATTCAGCTCTAATGCTTTTTCTAATGTAACAACAGCATTCTGATGATCGTCATTCTCGTAATATCCTTCACCCAGGCTTGATAAAACATTTGCAGACTCGGGGTATAGTATTGCATTCACCTGGAATATCTTCAGCGCTTCTGCTTTCTTTCCCTGCTCCAGCAATACATAGCCCAAGCTGTTTAATTCTCTTTCCCCGGCTACCAGGTATTTCAATTGCAAAGCCAATCCCCGCAGGCTGGTATTCTTATCCAGCAAACTACCCTCCTGCAGCCAGTTCTTCACCAGTGTAAAACTCCTGTAATTGGGGCTATATGACTGTTCAGCCAGAATTGCTGCCAGGTCATTCTCCAAAGAGGAGACCGGGAACTCATTGATACGATTGATCTCCGCTCCATTTTTATAAATAATAAAAACCGGTACCCTGAATATGCCCTTCCCGGTTTCCTCATGCTGCGGACTTTGTTTGTATAAGGAATCACTGCCGGTAGCAATAAGGCTGATCTTTGATGCCGGTACTGCTAACTGATCCATGATCTTAAGGAATTTTGGCACTTCCCTCCTGCTGTCGCCGCACCAGGTGCCAAAGAATATTTCGATACGAATGTCTTTCAGTTGCTGTTGGGTTATTTTACTGATCACAACAGGAGAAGGATCATAGGAAGCGTAAATACTATCAAACCATTTATTATAAGGCGGTTTTTGAAGATCGGATTGTTGCACAGCCCCGTATACTATTTCAGGTTTATTCACACTGGCTTGCGCAAGAGCCATAATTGTGCTGACAATAGCACAAAGGCTCAATACTAATTTTTGCATATTAATTAATGATAAAGAGTAAAAAATAGGATGAATGCAGAACGACACCTGTCATACTGTGGCATGACACCCCGCTGCATTATATAAAGATTGAGGGGAAAACTGTACCAGACGGAGGCCGGTCAATGGAGCCGGTAACAGCATTTTTCCACCTGTTTACATCAGTAGTAATATAATTTGCTGCCATTGTAATCCTCCATTCCTTTTCAGTAACAAGGCTTGCAAAACTGTACATATCATCAATATGAAGATGCTGATGACCGGCCGGCTGTTGTGTTGATTGGTCCAGCCCTGTTTTTTCAGCGAGGATCTTTTCGCAATCGCATTGCTTGCCGCTGCCGGAGAAATAATTGGTTAATCTGCATTCTGCATAGCTGACCTGTTTTGCGAATTGCATCACAATAAATGCAGCCAGTAATATATAAGCAGCTTTTTTTTGCACCTTGGTTCCGGTAAACTGCCTGTTGAGGCAGCCATTGACTTTACCTGACCGGGACAGTAAAAAAAGGGTTGCATGAATCCCCAACAGCGGCTTCCGGGTAATTACTTTAATTTAGCATCTTATATGCAGCAAACAGAAACTGTTACCGTATCGGTACGCAAAAGAGAGATTGTAAAAGAATATATTGCCGAACTGGACAATCATATTCAGCAATTAAAAGAAGGAAAGGTGGACAGAGCCTTTGAAATAAGGGATTTTGCTGAACTCATGCATATTCACCCGGTGCACCTGAGCAATACCATTAAGGAAGTAACAGGGCAGTCCAGTTGCAGTTTTTATGAAGAAAGGCTGCTCAATATCTCGAAGGAATTATTACTGACCACTAACCTTTCTATAGCACAGATAGCCCGGCAGCTTACCTACGATCCTTCCAATTTCACAAAATTCTTTAAACAATACGCCGGTACCACCCCCAAAAAATTCCGCGACCAGTACAAAGAGCTCTAAAATCTGAAACAGTCACCATTTTTCCTGTACCTGTCACCATACCTGTTTGCCGCTTGACCTGCAGCTTTGCATTCAACTAATTAAAACATTTATATGTCATCAACAACAAAGATCGCCGTCGTAACCGGCGGCAGCCGCGGACTGGGAAAAGATATGGCCATCAGTATTGCCCGCAAAGGCCTTGACGTGATCCTTACATACCGTACCCATGAAGCCGAAGCAGCAGCAACCGTACAGCAAATCGAACAACTGGGTCAAAAAGCAAAAGCCATTCAATTAGATATGGCTGATTTCTCATCTCTTGATCAATTTGTGCAGCAACTGAAAAACGCTTTACAACAAGGCTGGCAAAAAGAAAGTTTCGATTTCCTCATAAATAACGCAGGTATGGGGGCCACCGTTCCTTTTGAACAGGTGACGGAAGACTTATTCACTAATTTCCTGAACGTACATTTTAAGAGTGTGTATTTCCTGACGCAGAAATGTGTCCCGATGCTGAACAGCGGAGGCCGTATCATCAATATCTCCACCGGAACCACCCGTTTCAGTAACCCCGGTTATTCCGTCTATGCTTCCATGAAAGGCGCTGTGGAGGTTTTTACCAAATACCTGGCAAAAGAGCTGGGGGCAAAAGGCATAGGAGCCAATATTGTAGCACCCGGACCGGTGGAAACAGATTTCAATAATGCTGCTATCCGCAATAATCCCCAATTAAAGGGAATCCTGAGCACACTTTCCCCGCTGGGCCGTGTGGGTAATGCAGATGATATCGGCTCCGTGGTAGCTTTTCTTTGTACAGACGATGCCAAATGGATCAACGGGCAACGGATAGAAGTGAGCGGCGGGATCAACGGGTAAGTAAGGGGTTTTTCAGAAAATATACCTGTTGAAATTATCCTGTAGCAGACACACATAAGTTCTGTACATTTGTGAAAAGAACCAACTACATGAAAATTTTTGTTGCGGGCCTGCCATATGATCTGGACGATGCTGAACTGGAAGAGTTTTTTGAAAAATTCGGAACTGTTGCTTCTGCCAAAGTTTCTATTGACAGGGAAACAGGTAAGAGCCGTGGGTTTGGATTTGTGGAAATGCCCAACGATACGGAAGCCAAAGAAGCCATTGAAGGTCTGAACGACATTTCACTGGGCCGTAAAACACTGGTGGTAAAACAAGCCGAAGAAAAGCAAGGTGGCGGCGGTGGTGGATTTAACAACCGCGGCGGTGGAGGTGGCGGCGGTTACCGTGGTGGGTCAGGCGGTGGCGGCGGCTATAACAGAGGAGGTGGTGGCGGTGGCTACAACAAAGGTGGCAGCAGCGGTGGTTATGACCGTGACAGGAACCGTTATTAAAAAAATGAAATTATTTCTATACAACCCCTCTTGCGAGGGGTTTTTTATTTTCAAATCTCTTTTTTCTGCTGACATAGGGCTGTCACTGCTGCATAGTTTCTTTGAATTCTAAAACAAAAAACTATGTCACAGATCCAACAGCTTTTAAAAGAAATGGAAAGAGAAGCACAAACCACCCGCAAAATGCTGGAAAGAGTTCCCAATGATCAATATGATTGGAAACCACATGAAAAAAGTATGAGCATCCGTCAACTGGCCACCCATATTGCTGAATTACCTTCCTGGGTGAGTATGGTGCTGACAACGGAAGAACTGGATTTTGCCAACAACCCGTATGAGCCGAAAAAAATAGACAATACAACAGCTTTGCTGGGTTATTTTGAAGAAAGCCTGTCGGATGGCAAAAAACATTTAGCCAATGCAAAGGACGAAGACCTGCTGCCCGACTGGACCTTGCGTAACGGGGAGCAAGTGTATAGCAAAGAACCCAAAGCCGATGTGATCAGGATGAGTTATTGCCAGATCGTACACCACCGGGCACAGTTGGGAGTTTACCTGCGGCTGCTGAATATACCCATACCCGGCAGTTATGGCCCCAGTGCTGATGAAAACAATTTCTAAATCATTATAGCTGCTGAAAGGCAGCTTTTCTTTTTCGTAGTCATTAATATGTACACATTTTTTTCACAAGTGAAACCTGTTGCCATTGTTAAAACTACCCGAACGTTCCGTATTTAGTACTTTTAGCCCAATCAAAAGATCTCCCTTATGTGCCAGAAAAAATGGAGACAGGTCATCCTGTTGCCCGGATTGTTCCTGTTCAATGTGTGCCTTGTTTTCGGACAGAATAAAGTAAAGTTCCAGTACGATAATAATTCCGTTTTTGCCGGTATTGAAGTTGGATCGAAAGGTGTGAAGCTGAGTGTACTGGATGTTAACAAAACAGCCAATGGGAATTCGTTCACCATTCTGAAAGACACATCTGTAAATACGGATTTCATCAGCTTTTCACAAGCCACTTCCTCTGCTACATTAAATGGACTTTATAACCTTTTTACTGTTGCCACGAAGGAGATGAAGATCCCTTCCAAAAGAGTATTTACGGTGATCAGCAGTGGTGTGAAAATGCAGGCGGATAAAGATGATAAGAATAAAATGATCGAAGAACTGGTGGTCTCCTTCCGGGATAAGATCAAAGAACCGGACCGGAAAGTGGATATCGTGGATGTAACACAGGAGGCCCGTTTATCACACCTCGGCATTGTTCCCGAAGCAAAGCGGTATACCACATTTTTGATTGATATTGGCAGTGGCAATACAAAAGGTGGTTATTTCCCCAATGGTAATACAAAAGATTTTAAACTCTTTCAACTGAACTGGGGTACCAAAAGCACAGCCAATGCTACTGAAAAAAGATGTGAGGAAACCGACAAGACACTGAGCAATTTCAATAAACAAATGTACCGGGTGCTAACCGGTGCTGAAAACACGGAAATTATTTATGCCGTAAATTCAAGTGGTGCTTACCCGTTGAGTGATAATATTGCTTTCAGCGGCGGTATTGCCTGGGCGGTCGCCACCCTGGTTCACCCGGAGTTGGTTAACCGTTCTGTGATCACAGTAAGTTTTGATGATGTGTTGGCGTTCAGCGAACAATTATTCAAAGATTTCCCGGCTGTTTCTGCTGATGCACTGGCCAAAAAAATCACCGATACAAAAGTTGATAAGGCGAAAGCTGTCAGTGAGATCAAACGGGTGCATTCCGTTTTTGACCAGCGTTCACTAATGGCAGGTACAGGTCTTCTTATAAAGATCATGCGCCAGTTTGCTTCTATCTATGAATCTAAAGAATTTTACTTCGTGAAGAACGGGCAGGTAGGCTGGATATCTGCCTATGTGGATCAGGCTGAAAAATAATTATTGATATAGAATAGTACAGGAATAAGCGGCAACGGTTGTGTTGCCGCTTGTTATTTCAGCAGCTGTGGTACCCTCGGTTATGGCATATCTTCTCCATTTACCCACAGGGATTGAAAGCTGTTTCTCAACAGATGTTCCGTTAAAGAGTACCAGTATCTTTTTCCATGAATCTCCCGCCTTCGTTCCATTGATCGTATATGCAATAACGCCGGCCGGCATATCATAAAACTGTATACTTGTGGCAATATCTTTTGCTTTCATCATCCGGAAGGCGGGATGCTGTTTCCGCATTTTGATCAGCCCTTTCACATAGTCCAGCACATCCTTGTTGGTTGTTTTCAGGCTCCAGTCCACCGCATTGATGCTATCAGGTGAATCATAAGAATTCTCCACTCCTTTCTTACTGCGGAGGAATTCTGTTCCTGCATGCAGGAAAGATATTCCCTGTGAGGTCAGTACAATGGACAATGCCAGTTTATGCATTTCCTTTCTTTCTGCTTCGGAAGCATCTTTTGCAGAAATAGCCAGCTTGTCCCAGAGCACATGGTTATCATGACACTCTGCATAAGTAATGGTTTGATAAGGCTCTTTTGCATAGGCCGCTTTGGAATAGTTCACTTTGCTGTAATCCACCTGCGGATGTTTTGTAGCTGCCACAATCCCAAACCTGATACTTTCTTCCATACCGGCTTTGCCGCTGACAAAGCCTTTATCTGCATGTTCAAACACACTTCCTTTGATACCATCCCGGATATCATCGCTGAATACAGCAATACGATCCAGTTTGGCTGCATTCTTTTTTAATGCCCTTGCTGAATCCGGCAAAGGAGATGAACCCGCTGTCCAGCCTTCGCCATAGATAATAATATCAGGCCGGACCCGGTGCAGTTCTTTAGAGATAAGGTTCATTGTTTTGATATCATGCACTCCCATCAGGTCCACCCGGAAACCATCAATATGATATTCTTCCATCCAGTATTTCATGGATTCGAGCATGAACTTCCGGAACATAGGTCTTTCACTGGCCGTTTCATTCCCGCAAGCCGTGGCATTGGAAAATTTACCGTCTTTTGTTTGCCGGTAATAATAACCCGGTGCCAGTTGGTTGAAATTCGATGTCTCGGTCAGCGCCGTATGGTTATATACAACATCCATCACCACCCGCAAACCATTCTCATGAAAAGTCTTTACCAGTTGTTTGAATTCTTTGATCCTTACAGCAGGATCATACGCATTAGTTGCATAAGAGCCTTCCGGCACATTATAGTTCAGCGGATCATAACCCCAGTTATATTTCGATTCCGGTTTTGATTCATCCACGGAATTATAATCATAAAAAGGTAATAAGTGAACATGCGTTACTCCCAGTTCTTTGATATGGTCAATACCTGTTGCTGATCCTTCCGCATTGGTTGATCCTTTTTCTGTCAATCCTAAAAATTTTCCTTTATGCCGGATACCCGAGTTAGCGGCTATACTGGCATCCCTTACATGCAGTTCATAAATGATGGCATCGGTTTTTTGTTTAAAGGCAGGACTTTTATCAAATGTCCATCCGGGCGGATTAGTAACATTAAGATCAATAATCGCAGCCCTTTTTCCGTTTACACCCACAGCCTTTGCGTAAGGATCGGGCACTTCATCCGACCATTTCCCTTTTATGTTTACTTTGAAGGTATAGAAACGGCCCTGCTGATCACCCTTGATCTCTGCCACCCAGGTGCCTTCTGCTTTTTTAACCATTGCTGTTTCACTGACCGGTTCTCCCCCCTCTCCTTTTTCATATAAAAGAATTACGGCTTTCTCTGCATCCGGCGACCAGATACGAAAGACAGACTGCTGTTTTGAATACGTAAGACCAAGACCCGGTCCCGTATATACAGGATAATGATCAAACGCAGACTGCTGGGCTTTTCCGGGAAACAACTGGCTGATAAATGCTAAGAGCATAAGATACTTCTTCATTAAGGAATGAATTTGGCTTTAAAGATAGCAGTAATACAAATGCTGATCACTGATTGGCCATTGAATTACCTGTGAAGAAATTTATTAAACCGGTTCATTAATCTCAAAATCTTTCCTGTAAATTGATGCCTTATTATACTACAGTTATGGGAGATCTCCAGGTTAAGAAAAACAGTAAACAATACGATGCAGTAATTGTGGGTTCAGGTGCAGGTGGCGGTATGGCAGCGTATATATTGGCAAAAGCCGGTTTGAAAGTTTGTATCATTGAAGCCGGTTATATGTATGACCCGCAAAAGAACGTAACACAACTTAAAAATCCCTGGGATAGCCCCCGCCGCGGCGCCAGCACCAAGATCAGGCCCTTTGGTGATTTTGATGCCTGTTATGGAGGCTGGTCGGTGGAAGGCGAACCTTTTACCAAAGAAGCCGGTACCGACTGGATGTGGTGGCGGGCCAGGATGCTGGGCGGACGTACCAACCATTGGGGAAGGATTTCGCTCCGCTTCGGCCCCAAAGATTTTAAACGAAAAAGTATTGACGGGCTTGGTGATGATTGGCCCATCGGTTATGAAGATGTAAAACCGTATTACGACCGGGTTGATAAACTGATCGGCATCTTCGGTACCAATGAAGGATTGGAAAATGACCCGGATGGTTTCTTCCTGCCTCCTCCCAAACCCAGGTTGCACGAACTATTTATTAAAGGTGCCGCTACACAAGCCGGCGTAAAAGTGATTCCTTCCCGTTTATCCATTCTTACCAAGAGTATAGAAAACGATGCAGGAAGAAGTGCCTGTTTCTTCTGCGGGCAATGTAACCGTAACTGCAGTATGGCCAAGGCCGATTTCTCTTCACCCAATGTGCTCATTTACCCGGCTATGAAAACCGGTAATGTGGATGTGATCTCCAATGCCATGGCCCGTGAAGTGCTGACCAACAGCGAAGGACTGGCAACCGGTGTTTCTTATATCAGCAAAGACGATATGATGGAGTACCAGGTCACCGGCCGCACCGTTATTGTGGCCGCCAGTGCCTGTGAGAGTGCCCGGCTATTGCTCAATTCAAAATCGCAGCGGCACCCGAATGGTTTAGCCAACAGCAGTAATGTGGTGGGTAAATATTTACATGATTCCACCGGTGCTGCATTAGGTGGTGTGCTGCCGCAACTATTCGACAGGAAACGATATAATGAAGACGGTGTGGGTGGTATGCATATCTATTCGCCCTGGTGGTTAGATAATAAAAAATTAGATTTCCCGAGAGGGTATCATATTGAATACTGGGGAGGTATGAGCCAGCCCTCTTATGGATTCAGTTGGGGTATTGAAAATCTGAATGGAAAATATTTAGTAAAAGGAAAACAAAAAGAAGCCGGTGGATACGGTGCTTCCTTAAAAGAAGATTACCGCTATTTCTATGGTGCGGGTGTGGGAATGGCCGGTCGTGGTGAAGCTATTCCATTGGAAAGTAATTATTGTGCAATTGATCCAAACGTGGTGGATAAATTCGGGATTCCAGTTCTTAAGTTCAACGTGAAATGGAGTGAACATGAGATCAACCAGGCTAAACACATGAAAGAAACCTTCAAGGAAGTAATGCACAATATGGGTGCAATCATCACCTGGGGCGGCGATGATGATGAAAAGAACCAGTGGGGATTATCAAAACCCGGTGAGATCATTCATGAAGCCGGTACAGTGCGTATGGGAAATGATGCGAAAAAATCCGCTCTCAATAAATGGAGCCAGGCACATGATTGTAAAAATTTATTCTGCGTGGATGGTGGCCAGTTCGTCAGTCAGGCCGATAAGAATATCACCTGGACCATTTTGGCTTTATCCATGCGGGCCAGTGAATATATCATTGAGGAAATGAAGAAACAAAACTTGTAAGAAAGCTGTGGGTTGCCAGCTACGAGCTGCGAGTCAACTACAAACAACAAACTATCAACTACAAACTTCTTATATGGATCGTCGCAAATCGCTTAAACTAATTGCCACCGGGGCTGTTGCTGTACCTGCTGTTATCGCCGGTTGTGCAACGGATGATAAGAAAACCGAAACGGCAAAAACAGGTGAACCGGTATTCAACCTGGACCGCAACCCCGATGAACTGAAGTATGAGAAAGAAATACTGGCAAAGGAAAAATTCTTTACGGATCATGAAATGGCAACCATCGGGATACTGGCAGATATTATCATTCCCAAAGACGATATCAGCGGCAGTGCCACGGATGCCAAAGTGCCTGAGTTCATCGAGTTCATTGTAAAAGATATGCCTTCCCACCAGGTGCCGATGAAAGGCGGCCTCCGCTGGCTGGACCTGCAATGCCTGAAAAAACATGAGAAGACCTTTAAGGATTGCAGTCACGAGCAGCAAATAGAATTGGTGGACCAGATCGCTTATCCCAACAAGGCAAAACCGGATATGAGCCAGGGTGTGCAGTTCTTCCGGCTGATGCGGGACCTTACCGCTACAGGTTTTTATACTTCTGAAATTGGTGTGAAAGACATCGGCTATGCCGGTAACCAGCCCACACAGTGGAATGGTGTGCCGGATGAAGTCTTACAGCAGTACAAAGTGGCTTACACAGAAAAAGAACTGAGTGAGTGTATCAGCTTTGATAAAAAATAAAGTCATTCACAGCAGATAGCTATGAATGACTTGTGTTGTTGCTTGCCGCAATATTTTGGATCAATAAGTGATAGTCCCCACTTTCTGGATTTGGTTCATATTACTGATATCATAGATCAGGATACCTGTGCTTACATAACAGATCAGCAGGTTATCATACGGTATCACATCAATATAACTGGCTTCCTTGATGGTGTACATCATCTTTGGCAAAGCAGCGTTCTTTACATTCACCAGCGATAAGCCATCACTGCCCCGGCACACAAAAACTACCGAATCCTTTAAACCCAGGCCACCCGGGTTGGATAACTGGAAAAGACTTTTCTGCGATGGTGACATGATATTCCTGATATCATAGATGTATAAACCATCGGTGGCAGGACCGCAGGCCGAACCGCCCCTCAATGTTACGTAAGCGGTAGTACTATTCGCCACAACAGGATCACAACTCCTTACATGACTTGCCTCACCAAGCTTAACCGGGTTGGAAGGGTTACTGATGGAATAAATGAACATCCCGGTATTGGAGCCAATAAATAATTTATCCTGGTATGGGTAAATCGTCTCCACACCAAAACCAACATTGACGGATGTTTTTTTAACCGGGTTGGCAGGGTCTGCCAGGTCATACACTTCCACCGTGCCATAATCAGCCAGGTAAAGATGATTTGCTGCAATGGTGAACCTGGCCAATGACCCACCGGTGCCTGTTCCGCCAGCATTGGCATCAGCACTGGCACCATCTTTTGTACAAGCTGTTGCCAGTAAAACAACAACGGCCATAAATGATATATAGATTGATCGCATACGATTTCTTTAATTGTAATAGCAATTGTAATTATAAATTGAATCCCTTACCCAACCGCTTTGTATGGTTCCCGGGGTCATTACAAACCCGGAACACTCATAATACACGCCATGCTCCGGCGGGGGAATATAATAAGATTGGTAACTACCGCCTCCCTGCATTCCCTGCTGAAAAGCATTAGCAACCCTTTTCACTTCCCGTACCTGCTGCCAGTCGGCGATATCCACCACCACCAGCGCATTGTAGGAGTTCACATACATATAATTTCCTTTAATGGACATTTCCGAACTCCCGTTCACCCGGATAAAGCCAATAGCTCTTGCCTGGGAGGGGTTGCTGTTATCTATTACATGTATCCCGTATCCAATATCGTTCTGGAAAATTAAATTGTCCTTTACATAGATCTTGCCGGGGTTCTTCATCGTCCGGGGGGCTTCAGACAGTATTTTCAGCAGGGCTGTATCCGTTGTGAAAACCGGTTTATAGCCCCATACTTTTTGGTAGTTAACCGGTTCTGCCGGCCGGCGACCCCAGTCCCAGCAGGAGACCAGGAAGACGGAGCTGCATAAAAGCAGCAGTATTGATTTTCTCATATTGGGTGTGACAATGAACAAGAAATAGTCGTTGCACCTGCTAAAAAATAAAACAGCCGCACAATGCGGCTGTTAAAACTTGTTTATTGGTGACTATTGATCAGGCATATTCCTCTTTTGCTGTCTTGCTGTAATCATCAATCAGCTTTCGCTGTAATTCAAACGGCAACGCCTCATAGGCCTGGAAGTGCATACTGAATTTTGCACGGCCCTGGGTGATGGACCTCAGAGAGGAAGAATAACCTTCCATTTCCGCCAAGGGTACCTTAGCAATCACTTTTTGAAAATGCCCTTCTGCGTCAATACCTTCCACAATAGCCCGGCGGCTTTGCAAATCGCCCATTACCGCACCGGTAAGATCATCCGGGCAAAGTACTTCCACATGATAGATCGGTTCCAGTATCTGCGGATCGGCCTGCTGGAATGCCTGGCGGAATGCCTGTAACCCTGCGATCTTGAAAGAAATATCATTACTGTCAACAGGGTGCATCTTTCCGTCATAGACACAAACACGGATATCACGGGCATAAGAACCGGTCAAGGGCCCGTTCTGCATTTTTTCCATCACTCCTTTTAATATGGAAGGGAGAAATCTTGTATCAATAGCACCACCAACAATACAGTTATAAAATACAAGTTTGCCACCCCAGTCCAGTTCATGCACATCACGACCCCTGACATTCAGGTCAGTGGGTTCCGGCATTCCCTCATACCAGGGTTCTATACGCATATATACTTCTCCAAACTGTCCGGCACCCCCACTTTGTTTTTTATGCCGGTAACTGGCATCCGCCATTTTACGGATCGTTTCCCGGTAAGCAATTTTTGGTTTCACAAACTTTACTTCCAGTTTATGCTGGTGTTCAATTTTCCATTTGGCCACCGCCAGGTGCATATCTCCCTGGCAATGGATCAGGGTTTGTTTTAATTCTTGTGAAACTTCAACTAATAAAGTAGGGTCTTCTTCACGTAGCTGGTGCAACGCCAATGACAGCTTTTCTTCTTCTCCTTTCTTTAAAGATTCGATAGCCACTGTCATATTCGGTGCTGGGAATTCAATTGGGGGCAATTCATAATTCCTGCCTTTGCTATGCAGGGTATTATTGACATGTGTATTCTTCAGTTTTAATGTTGCACCCATATCACCTGCCACCAGTTCATTAATAGGTGTCCGCTTATTACCTTCCACTAAAAACAACTGGGTAATTTTTTCCGTAACCCCGGTTGTTTCATTTTCCAGTTCCATACCTGCTTTGATGGTTCCTGAATACACTTTAAAGAATGACAGTTCACCTACGTGCGGTTCACTGATCGTTTTATAAATGAAGATGCAGGCAGGGCCGCCGGCATCGCAGGTAAGCTGTTCTCCTTTTCTTGTTTTTTGGGCCGGCATTTCATTGGCACTGGGGCAAACATTATCAATGAAGCCCATCAACCGGCCGCTGCCCATATTTCTTTCGGCTGATAAACAGAATAAAGGAAACAGGTCATGATTGATCATCGCTTTCTTCATACCCGTCTTCATTTCATCTTCATCCAGCTCACCCTTATCAAAATACTTTTCCATTAATGTTTCGTCATTACTGGCAATAGCTTCAATCAGCTCTTTATGTAATTCATCCGCTTTCGCTTTTTCGTCATCAGGTATTGCCATCTTCTCCGGCTTCCCGCCTGTGTCCTTAAAACTGTACATCGTCATGCGCAGCACATCAATGATCTCATGAAAACCGGACCCTGTTTGCCGCGGGTATTGCACCACCACTACATTATTTCCAAAATGTGCTTTTGCCTCCCTGACTGTTTTATCAAAGTCTGCATTATCATCATCCAGTTTATTGACTGCAAAAATCATCGGGGTTTTAAACTTCTCGGTGTATTCCCAGATAATATCTGTTCCCACTTCCACCCCCATTATTGAATTGAGCAGCATCACACCCGTATCGGCGATTCTTAATGCAGAGATCACTTCCCCGGTAAAATCATCATACCCGGGAGTATCAATGATATTGATCTTATAACCCTGCCATTTGGTGTGCAGGAGCTTGCTGAAAATAGAATTACCACGTTCCTGTTCCAGTTCGTGGTAATCACCTGTTGTATTGCGTTCTGCTATAGAGCCTCTGCGGGTAATAAGACCCGCCTCGTATAGCATACACTCCGCTAACGTGGTCTTACCGGAGCCCGCATGGCCCAGCAAGACAATATTTTTGACATGTGAGGTATCAAATTCTGGCATAGCAAAATATTTAAGCGTGAAGAATTGTTTTTTGAGCCATTACAAATCTTCTATAGAATAGGACATATTCTTATGAACCCTGTCAGGGCATAAGCTGATAAAGATCAGGAGGGTTAGTCAGTAATCAGTGCTTATTGCGATCGTCCTAAAAAGTCATCGAATTCCTGGCGGAGATCCCGGAGTGTTTGTTCTAAATGCTGGTGCTGGTCAAACAAGCTTTCATGTTCGGCTACGGTTTCATCATTCAACTGGCCATTATTCACCTGCATTTCAAAATTCATTTTACGGTCATGATTTTTGATGGCCTGCTTAAGATCGTGAATGTTGATGAGCTGAATGTGGAACTGGTTGTGGAGATGTTCAACTTCCTGGAGAAGTTCTTTGGAGAGTGGCTGGGAGGCTGCCTGTTGAAGTTTTGCTTTGTCCTGGGTGAATTCTTCGCGGTATTGCCGAAGTGATTCTCTCCAGGCGTTGCACTCCCCGGCGAGCTGTGCAATTTCTACCTGAACCATGGGATTTAAATTTAAAGGTGAAGCAATATGTTTCCTTTATTTCCCTGGGGTATTGGATGGTAATTGTAATTTAAAACTCTTTTTCGGTAAATACCAGCACTTTTTTTGCACAATGACCGGTAATAAAAAAAGCCCTCGTTTTAAAAAACGATGGCTTTTCAATATTTTAATACCGGCTAATTAAAGATATTAACCTCTTTTTCTTCTCACATTTGTTTTCTGGGCTTTTACCTTCCCGTTTTTACGCACCGTAGTGGTGGTACGGGTGGCTGAATTACCTCTTGGGCCTGTTACCGTTGTTTTAGTACGGGTCACCCGGTAATTATTAACAGCTACGGAATGACGGTTTCTTACCGTTACGGAGCTAACCCTTGCCGGGCGATAGATGGCATGAGCCCTTACCACCCGGTGAGTACGCACCACTACAAATGGCCGGTGGTGAACCACGCAACGGGGATGCCATACATGCCACGCAAAGGGTCTCCAGGGTTTCCAGTAAGCGGGATAATGTCTCCATCTCCAGGGAGAAACCCAGGGACGATAAACGGGAGCATAGATAAACCGTACGGAAGGCCATAACCAGACATTCACTACAATTCTTACCGGCTCAAAATCTAAAGAGGCATTAGGGCCGCTCAGGTTACTGTTATTATTCCAGTTGTTAAACGAATTTTCTTCTTCACCTCCATCAGGTTCCACGATCACTTCTTCACCATATATATCTTCATCCCCGATGATCTGGAGTTGAGCAGATTCGCTGCCTGTTTTTTCAATTTCAATCACAGCAATATCCTGGTTCTCGGTCTCTGAAACAGCCACCTGCAGGATAAGGGCATGAACATCTTTGTCCATTTTATCGATCACCCGAACATAATCTGTTTCACCATCATCATTCAGGTCAAGGTTATTAACGCTGTTATTGGCTTCGTTGATCAATTTTTCAAATTCTTCAGGTGAACCTGCTTTCTGGAACATTTGCAGGGCGCCCTGGAGGCTGAAATTATCACCAGGAAGCCCGGTGGAATCAACGGCGGATTGTTGTGCCTGTGACAGGCTGGTTAACAGGGAGAAAACTACGAGAGTAAAAAAACGATTCATTTTCATAAAAACTGATTTGGGGTAATAGACAACCATAATCCAGGGAGGTTTAGTCTGCCTCTAAATTTTTATGGGGCTGAAACGGCTAAATTTCCCCGGTCACCCCCGATAGCCTATTTTTGGGGGCTCTGAAACCATGATCTCGCAGACCACCATACAACAGATCCTTGGCCGCATTGATATCCTTGATGTGGTAGGCGATTTTGTGAAACTCAAGAAAAGAGGAGCCAATTATCTTGGCCTCTGCCCTTTTCATAATGAGAAAACACCTTCTTTTACGGTTTCTCCCAGTAAAGAGATCTATAAGTGCTTCGGCTGCGGCAAAAGCGGCAACAGTATCAGCTTCATCATGGAGCATGAAAAAGCTACTTATGTTGATGCACTCAAATGGCTGGCGAATAAATACGGCATTGAAGTGGAAGAAACCTTTGCCAGTGATGAACAGCGCCAGCAGATGCAGGCGGCAGACAGCTTATACATCATCAACAGTTTTGCACAGCAGTTCTTTTCCCGGATGTTATTTGAAACCGAAGAAGGACGTGATATAGGCCTGGCTTATTTTAAAGAAAGGGGTTTCCGGGAAGAGATCATTGTTAAATTCCAGTTGGGTTATTCTCCCGAACAAAGAGATGCATTTACCAGGGAAGCCATTGCGAAGCAATACAATACGGAACTATTATTGAAAACCGGGTTGGTTGCCAATCGCAACGACCAGTTGATGGATAATTACCGGGGCCGGGTCATCTTCCCCGTACACAATCATAGTGGGAAAGTGCTGGGCTTTGGTGCAAGAATTTTAAAGAGTAATGATAAGGCTCCCAAGTATATCAATACACCGGAGAACGATATCTATATAAAAAGTAAGATCCTTTATGGTTCTTATTTTGCCCGCCAGGCCATTGATAAAGCAGATGAGTGTTTGCTGGTGGAAGGCTATACGGATGTTGTTTCATTGCACCAGGCAGGTATTGAGAATGTAGTGGCATCAGGGGGCACTTCTTTAACCACAGACCAGTTACGGTTAGTAAAAAAATATACCAACAATCTTACGATCATCTATGATGGTGATGCAGCCGGGGTTAAAGCAGCTTTACGTGGCCTGGATATGGCATTGGAAGAAGGCCTGAATGTGAAATTAGTGCTGATACCCGATAAAGAAGATCCTGATAGTTATGTAAACAAAGTAGGTGCCGCCGCTTTCCGGGATTTTGTACAAAAGAATAAAAAGGATTTTATCCTGTTCCAGCTGGAAGTGGCATTAACGGATGCCGGCAATGATTCCACTAAAAAAGCCGATGTGGTCAATAAGATGGCCGAGACCATTTCCAGGATCAACAAGGCGGAAGATTTTACCAAACAGCAGGATTATATTAAGCAATGTTCGGAGATACTGAAGATCGATGAAAGTGGTTTACATGCATTGGTAAATAAGTTCATCCGCGACCGCATTGCCACCATGGAAAGAAAGCTTCCCTTTGAAGAAGCCAAAGCCCACGAGGAGAATGCAAGACAGGCGGAAGAAACCAATTATGATGATGCCACTTTCAATCTTTTATTCAAGGATGAATTGCAGGAACGGGAAGTAGCAAGAGTGTTACTGGAACATGGTATCAAAAGATGGGATGAAGCAAGAATGGTGGCTGAGTATATATTTGATGAAATGCCGGATGAAAGCCTGATTGATAACCCTGATGTATCACTGTTAGTAAATACTTTCAAAAACGTATTACACCAAAACAGTGTTCAGGCCAATAAGAATTTCTTTATTTACCACCCGGATACCAAACTCAGTGCTTTAGCTGTATCACTATTGAACTTCCCCTATGACGAAAGTGAACACTGGCGCCGGGAATTCAGTCAAAACAGCGGCTACCAGAAACAATTGTTTGAACAGAGCTACGAAGATTTTATACATACCGTTGCCCGGGAGAATGAAGATAAGTTGCTGAAGTTTCTGAAAATGGATGAAGACCGTACCAACGAGATCGTTGAATCCTCTGTCAATTATCTTAAGTTGAGGAAGGTGAAAAGAATGTTGCTGGAAAACCAGTTGGACCTTGAAAAAGAGCATACGCCGGATGAATACAATATGCTTCACCAGACACACGATCACCTGAAACAAATGGAGATGGAACTGACCCGCAAAATGGGTACGGTGGTCATCAAATAGGTTTCTCCAGCAGCATATCACTGTAAGATACTTCCACAAGATCAGCATCATTGATACCAAATGCTGCCAGGTAAAAATCGCACTGCTCTTTAAGCTGCTCCTGCGAAAGACCAGCATATAAATTACTGGCTTCTATCTCGGCAAACGAACCCAGTTCTGGCACCTCATCAAGATGAAACTTGACATTGCCGATAAAGTAAATCTCTCTTTTCTTTTGCACCACCACTTTGATGCCTGATGATTTTCGTAATGCTTCCTTCAATCCCTCCGCATCTTCGATCTTTACCAGGTTAACGCTGGAATTCTTCGGCCCGGCCTGGTTGGTTCTTTCATACCAGATCAGGGCATTCTCAATATTCCCTTCCCTGAGTTTAAGCCTTCCGTTTGTAACATTGAAATACGTATCGGTTTGCTGATCAACTCCTTTAAATTCTGCTCCATTCTTCAGCAGGTAATCGCGGATGAAAACAGGATCTGCGCAACGGGCTTTTATTTCAACATTCAGGAAAGACATAAAAAAAGGTTTGCTGTTTTGGACAGCAAACCTAAATCTTTTTGGTGTGGCTTTTTACTCTGCTATTGCAGCATGCCTTCTCCGGGTTACGGGAACATCGTCATCCCGCAGGTTTTCACCTTTGGTGAACCGCATGGCACTCCATACATGGTCCAGTTCCACCCTTTCAATGCTTTCATAACCTTCGCAGGTCAGGCGGTTCCAGCTGCAATCACGGTTCAGGTCGGTGACGATCTTGGAGGTAGTTTTGGGATAGGCTACCCAGAATTTGGATCCGTCCCGCAGCGAAGGCATCACATCTTTCAGAATTCCATTCAACTGGTTCTCATTAACAGCGAAAACCAGTGCAAAATCAATCTTCCGTGTTTTGAGCAGCGGGGTCATGTTTTTGGCGAAGGATAACTTACTGAATTGCTTTTCGATGGAGGAGGGCAAACCCTGGATTAAAAGATTCTTTTCGTCTGCCAATTGTAACTTTTCAAAAACAGTTTGTGACATACTTAGATCTTATTTTAAAGGTTTCTGCCGGCTCAATTTGGTTCGGAGGTAACCGGCAGCGTTCTCAAAGCAGGGAGTGCAAAGTTAAGCATTAATGCCGGGAGTTGTGTAAGAAGAACAAAGAAAAAACCCGTCAAATCTGTATTTGGCGGGTTTTTAAATAATTGAAATCAAGTTTTTTAGTTCCCAACCGGCTTATAGTACTTCAATGCGGCAGGCATCAGTTTCTCCAATTGCTCAATACGACGTCCTTCGGAGGGGTGGGTACTCATGAATTCGGGTGGCTTTTGCCCGCCACTCGCCTGTTCCATTCTTTTCCAGAGATTGATCGCTTCCTGGGGATTATAACCCGCCATGGCGGAAAATTTTAAGCCCCAATCGTCTGCTTCCAGTTCATGTTTGCGGGAGAAAGGGAGCAGAACGCCCAACTGGGTTCCGGCACCATAGGCACCCAGGAAAAGGCTTTGTGTTTGCTGGGGTTTATTGGCGACTGCAACTGATAAAGCTACCCCACCCAATTGCTGTGCCAGTCCCTGGCTCATCCGCTGGTTACCGTGCTGTAATAAAGCATGTGAAACTTCATGCCCCATAACAGCAGCTAATGCCGCTTCATTTTGAGTGATCGGCAAAAGACCTGTATATACAACGATCTTACCACCCGGCATACACCAGGCGTTCACAGCCTTATCATCAACGAGGTTATATTCCCATTTAAATCCGGCGAGTTTATCCGTCATCCCTTTTTCTGCATAGTAAGCATCAACAGCTTTTGTGATCCGCTGTCCCACTCTTCTTACCATTTCGGCATCCCGGTTATTACTTGTGGCCACTACTTTATTGGAAGAAAGAAACTGCTGGTACTCTGTTGTTGCCATCGTCTGCAATTCAGATTCAGGAAGCAATGTAAACTGTCCTTTACCTGTTAATGCATTTTTTGAACAGGCAATGATCATGGCTGATAACACAAAGAGGCTGATAATACTTCTGATCATAACAATAAGTTTTAGACTAAAGAACAATCATTATACCAAATGAAAACCTGGTAGATGAATTTCTCCCGGAAAGTTAAGAATTAAAAAGACGTAATGCTTACTGGTTGGTTGCATTCTCACGCCGGCGCTGACGGCGGCGGTCACGGTATTTCAGGATGGGAACTTTGCTTTCCACTCCTTTTAATAAACGGCCGATATTCTTCTGGTGAGTTAACAATACCATTAATGCTACGGCGATAGCAAAGACACGGTAGATATTATTATCAACATTGAAGATAACAAGGATAAAAACCGGGAAAGCGATACTGGCAAGAATGGAACTCAGTGAAACAAATCTTGTCAGGTATAAAACCAGCAGGAATACACCCACACAACTCAAAGCTGTCCATGGCGATATACCCAGCACAATACCAAATAATGTAGCGACTCCCTTTCCGCCCCTGAAATCGGCCCATATCGGGAAGATATGACCTACCACTGCAGCCAGGCCCAGGCCGATCTGCAGCGTTTGCAATTGTGTTTCATTGTCAAAATAACCGGGAAGAAGCAGACCAAGCTTAACAGCTAACACACCCTTGAGCATATCGGCAACCATCACAATAGTTCCCCATTTGGGTCCCAATACACGGTAAGTATTGGTGGCACCGGCATTACCGCTGCCGTATTCCCTGATATCGATATCAAAGAAATACTGGCTCACCCAGACCGAGCTGGGTATGCTGCCAATCAGATATGCGAGAACGATCAGAAGGAGTTCGTTCATAGAACTTTGGGTTAAAGTTGGAACGACAAATTTAGGGGTAAATTGCTTTCCGGTAACATTAAATTAATACCCCTGTAATCCCCTTTTAACGTATAAACCTTAAGCAGAGCCAGTTATCTTTTTCTGCCCTGCCTGCAAAAACCAGCATCTGTTTCTCTGCACTGTCAACTATATCCTTTTCATCCTCTCTCAAAAGTCCGCTCAAAAGCAGGGTTCCCCCCGGAACCACCTGCCCGGCCAGCACCGCCATATTATCCAGGATCACATTCTTATTGATGTTGGCAAGGATAATATCAAACGATTCTCCGGCAGCACCTGTATCCATTTTTTTCAAGTCAATGGCCATACAACTATTCCTGGAAAAATTTTCCGCTGCATTTTCAATACTCCAGTCATCATTATCAACAGCCAGTATCTTTTCAGCTCCCAGCTTCTCAGCGAGTATTGCCAGCACACCGGTACCAGTTCCAAAATCAAAAACAGACTTATTATTGAAATCAATATTCCGCATCTGCTGCATCATCATAAAAGTGGTGGCATGATGTCCCGTTCCAAAACTCATTTTCGGGGTGATCACAATTTCATGCTCCACTCCTTTCGCCGCTTCATGAAAATGAGCCCTGACGGCTACAAAATCTTCCACTACCACCGGCTGAAAGTTGGATTCCCACACAGCATTCCAGTTTTGAGCTGCAATAGTTTGAACCGTGTAAGTAAGCTGGTATTTAAAAGCCAGTTCTTTCAGCAGGGAGGGTTCAAAAGCTGCTTCAGGAACAAAGGCTTTTAATTCGGTTTCCTTTTCTTCGAATCCTTCATAGCCTGCATCAGCCAGGTTGGCGATCACTAATTCCTGTTGTTCCGGCTGAATGGCTGTAAACGTTATCGCTACATGATTTCCCATCTATAAAATTAAAAACCCCGGCTCAGATCCGGGGTTTATGTTTTAGTTATTGTTTTCTTCTTCTCTCGGTTTCTGCTCCGGTTTCGGGATCAATACCTTCCTGGATAATTTGAATTTACCAGATTTGGGATCGGTACCGATCAGTTTCACTTTCACTTTATCACCTTCTCTCAGCACACCTTCCAGTGTTTCCAACCGTTTCCAGCTTACTTCACTGATGTGTATCAGTCCTTGTTTGCCGGGCAGAAACTCAACGAAAGCGCCGAATGGCATGATCGATTTTACTGTTGACTCATATACATCACCTACAACAGGAACAGCCACGATACCTTTGATCCAGTTCTCCGCTTTCACCACACCATCCTTATTCACACCAAAGACACTGATCTCACCCATATTGTTCTTCTCTTCCAGGTTGATCGTTGTACCCGTTTCTCTTTGTATCTCCTGGATCACTTTACCGCCTGGCCCGATCACCGCACCAATAAACTCACGGTCAATAAACATTTTGATCATTCTCGGAGAATGTGGTTTCACTTCGCTCCTGGCTTCCGGGATACATTTATACATCGCATCCAGGATATGAAGACGGCCACGACGTGCCTGGTCCAGTGCCTGTGACATCACTTCCATTTTCAAACCATCCACTTTAATATCCATCTGCACACCGCAGATACCATCCCTGGTTCCTGTTACTTTGAAGTCCATGTCTCCCAAATGATCTTCATCACCCAGGATATCCGTCAGGATCGCATATTTATCACCCTTCGTGATCAATCCCATGGCCACACCTGAAACGTGTTTGGGAATACCCACACCCGCATCCATCAAGGCCAGTGAACCGGCACAGACAGTAGCCATAGAAGATGAACCATTCGACTCAAGGATATCACTCACCACACGAACCGTGTAAGCAAAATCACCAGTCGGCATCATTTGTTTAAGGGAACGTTGTGCCAGGTTACCATGACCTACTTCACGACGGCTCTGCCCTCTCATCATCTTTACTTCACCGGTAGAGAACGGCGGGAAATTATAGTGCAAATAGAATTTAGAATCGACAGATTTTGCGGCGCTTTCCACCAACAATTCATCTAACGGAGTTCCTAATGTAACTGTCGTAAGCGATTGTGTCTCACCCCTTGTAAACAAAGCGGCCCCGTGTGGAGAAGGTAATACATCCACTTCCATATCCAGCGGTCGAACGGTCTCAAGGTCTCTTCCATCCAGGCGAACTTTCTCATCCAGGATCATATCACGAATCACATCATATTGCAGATCGCCATAGTAAGTGGAAGCCAGTTTTTTAGTCAGGTCTGGTAAGCTTTCACCTTCCGCAATATTCTGGTCCGTTTTCAGGAAGGTCATCAACTCTTCCTTGATCGCATCAAACTTATCACTGCGTTCATGCTTGCTGAATTTACCTTTTGCCACTTCATATACTTTCTGCTTGGCAAATGCATATACTTTTTCACGCAGGGCTTCATCCTGCGCAGGTTTCTTATACTCTCTTTTCCCTTTCACCCCTACCATATCTCTTAGTTCTTCCTGGGCTTTCACCTGGATGCGGATCGCATCATGTGCCACTTGCAGTGCCTGCACCAGTTCAGCTTCACTGCATTCTTTGGCTTCACCTTCCACCATCATCAGGTTCTTCTCCGTAGCCGCAATGATGAAATCCATATCCGATTTCTCCATTTGTGTACGGGTGGGATTCACCACGAATTTGCCATCCACTCTTGATACCCTTACTTCGGAGATGATCTCTTTGATCGGAATATCAGAAACAGCCAATGCGGCTGATGCTGCCAAACAAGCCAATGCATCCGGCATTTCTTCTGCATCGCTGGAGATCAGCGTCAGCAATACCTGCACATCACATAAGTAATCTTCAGGGAACAAAGGGCGAAGGGCACGGTCGATCAGACGGCTGGTCAGCACTTCATAATCGTTCAATTTGGTTTCTCTTTTAAAGAAAGAACCGGGGATACGGCCTGCAGAGGCAAATTTTTCCTGGTAGTCAACCGACAACGGGAAAAAGCTTTGTCCTTCTTTAGGTTCTTTATTAGCAACTACAGTTGCAAGGATCATACAATTGCCAATGGATACTGTAACAGCTCCATCAGCCTGGCGGGCCAAACGACCGGTTTCAATGGTCACGATACGGCCATCGCCAATATCAAAAGATTTACGAATAGGTTGTTGTAACATAATTTAAAATTTGCTGTTCAGGGTTTGAAAGTTGACGTTCGCAAGCACCCGAACATGTTTGAATATTTTTTTATGCACCCGGCTATATCACTATCATTGTCTGTGGAGCCTGTACTGAGCGAAGTCGAAGTATCGCACCATTCAGGTTTCTGTACACTATTCAGCAGGAAATGAACCGTAAACAGGCAGGTACTAAAAACAGTTATTCCCAACATCCGGGAGACATTGGGAATAGACTTATATCTTAAGTTTCACGTTTGACAAGAAACTTCAGAATTAAAGACAGTTCCCTGACTCCACTGGAGCCGGGGCTTACTTTCTGATTCCGAGTTTCTCGATCAATTGGCGGTAACCGGTCAGGTTATGTTTCTGCATATAGTTCAGTAAACGCTTACGCTTACCAACCAGTTGCATCAGGCCGCGGTGAGTAGAGAAATCTTTTTTGTTTTGTTGAAGATGGCCGCTGATCTGGCTGATACGTTCTGTCAGCAGGGCGATCTGGCCTTCAATTGAACCCGTATTGGCAGCATTGCCACCAAATTCTTTTACGATAGTTGCTTTTTTTTCTTTTGTTAATGGCATCTTTTGTTTTTTTAAAGATTCATCCGATTGTTTGTATTCAAATATTTCAGGCGGCAAAGGTAAGGCAACGAAACTTTACAGCCAAGAGTTCTATAAGCTATTTTTCAGGCAGTTAAGGAGTAAATCCAGCTCTTGTTTTGTATTAAAAGCATGAAGCACAATGCGTAACCTTTCAAGCCCCTTTGGCACAGTGGGATAAAGGATAGGACGGATATCCAGGTTATGGGCCTGGAGGCGTTCCGCAAGCTGCCTGACTTGTTCATTTCCGGATACAACTATTCCCTGGATGGGGGTCCGGCTCGCCATCTTTTTATAGCCGGTTTCTGCCGACTGGAAATAACCAACCAGCTCACTCAAATCCATTCGTTCCTGTTGTAATTGGGGAAAAACTTCATAACTTGTTTTTATATGCTGAATTGTTTCCGCAGGCAAGGCGGTCGTGTACATAAAAGACCGGGCGAAATTGATGAGATAGTCTCTTAAATCAACTGATCCCAGCACAGCTGCCCCATGCGAACCGCAGGCTTTTCCAAAAGTGTGGATACGGGCAAATACCTGCTCCTGTAATCCGAGCACCTGTACCAACCCCTCTCCTTTTTCGCCAAGCACTCCCGTAGCATGTGCTTCATCAATGATAAGGTTGGCATTGTATTTCTGAGATAGCGCAACGAATTCTTTTAATGGGCAAATATCTCCATCCATAGAAAAAATGGACTCAGTTACGATGAAGATATTGCCAGTTGATTTTTTTAAACGGCTTTCAAGATCATCCAGGTCATTATGCTGAAAAGAAAAAGCATCAGCAAAAGATAACCTTATCCCATCCCGGATGGATGCATGAGAAAGCTGATCATACAAAATGGTATCGCCCCTTTGCGGAACGGATGAAAATAAGCCAACATTGGCATCATAACCTGAATTAAAGATCAATGCGGCTGCAGACTGGTGAAAAGAAGCAATAAGCTGCTCCGTTTCTTCAATCAGTTCATAATTACCGGTCAGTAATCTTGAGCCGGTTGAGCCATAACTTGCTGCAATTGCAATGTTGTGCAACAGGTTATTCTTTACAATACCGAGGTAGTCATTGGAACAAAGATCAATCATCCCTTTCCTGGCAATACGCAATTGCCGGAAAGCCTGTTGCTCTTTTCGCTCCTCCAGTTTCCTATGCAGAAAATTCTCCTTCATATCTTTGCCCGGCAAATATCGAAGTAAATAGTTGTATGAACGAACTTTCACAGGATACCAAAAACATTTTAGGACTCCGGTTACCCACAGATCCCCGTTGGGTGAACCTGGCTGAACTATCGCTGGAAGCCATTTTGACCGATCATGCTTATTGCGAGCAAAAAGCAGCCACCACCTGCATCACCCTGGTACAACGATACAGCGATAAAGAAAAACTGGTGAAAGAATTATCACCCATTGTTACAGAGGAATGGGGTCACTTCAGGCTGGTAGTGGCTGAGCTGCATAAAAGAAACCTGAAACTCGGCAAGCAACGAAAAGATGAATATGTAAATGCCTTACTTGTATTTCAGCGCAAAGGCGGCAGTTACGAGGACCGCTTTCTTGACCAGTTGTTAACGATGGCGATGATCGAGGCCCGGAGTTGCGAACGGTTTAAACGGCTCAGCGAAGGATTGAATGATGAATACATGCGGAATTTTTACCGCCGCTTCATGGAAAGCGAAGCGGGTCACTATACCTTGTTTATCGAACTCGCAGAAACCTATATGGATAAAGAAAAAGTCCGTCAACGCTGGAAAGAATGGCTGGAACATGAAACAGTGATCATGAAAGATCTTGAACTACGGGGAGACCGCATTCACTAAGCCAGGGTAGATTTTATTCTCTTATTCCATGCCAATTTCACGCAAACGATTGAAGCTTTTTTATTAGTAAGGAATGGCTAATTTCATTTGAACCATGAAACCAGCACCTTACCAGGAAGCTCTTGATGCCTTTGCAGCCACCTTTCACCAGTTCACGGCAGAACCGGTAACGACGGGACTGATCAATCAATCCTGGAAGATCACCTGTCAGCAAACCGGTGAACTTTTTTTATTACAACAGATCAACACTACTGTTTTTCCGGAACCAGAATTACTGCAGCACAACTACGAACTGCTCTGGAAACATATCCGGGAAACAACGCTTTCCTTTACAATTCCGGCACCAAAATATTTCGCCGGCGATACGGCTTTCTTTATTGACAGTAATAATAAATGCTGGCGGGTCTTTGAGTTTGTACAGGGATCTGTAACGCTTGAAAATATTGAAAATCCGGAACAGGCAAAAACCGTTGCATCAACATTTGCCGCTTTTACAGCCGGCTTTGCCAACTTTGATGCGACACAACTGCATCCCACTATTCACCGGTTTCATGACCTTTCTTTCCGTTTCGATCAATTCAAAGAATCATTACACAGCCAGCATTATGAAAGGATTCACCAATCAGCCGTATTAATAGAAGAACTGAAAAAAAGAGAACGTTACAGCAGTTTCTATGACATTATCTCTGATTCGGGGGAATTCCCCCTGCGGGTAATGCATCATGACGCCAAAATATCCAATATACTTTTTGACAGCAGCGGTAAAGTGATCTGCCCTGTTGACCTCGATACCAGCATGCCCGGTTATTTCTTCTCTGATTTGGGTGACATGATACGGTCAATGGTGGCCAACCAGGATGAAAAGGATAAAGAGTTTGCTAAATTATATATCCGGAAGGAATTTTATGAAGCGATACTGGATGGCTATTTATCCGTGCTGGGAAATCAGTTAACGGAGGCTGAAAAAAAGTATATCCATTTTGCCGGCCTTGCCATGATCTGTATGCAGGCACTCCGCTTCCTGACCGACTACCTGAATGGAGATAGTTATTACCGTATTGATTATCCTGAACAGAATTATGACAGGGCAAAAAATCAGCTAACGCTCCTGCAAAGGCTGGAAGAATTCCTGGATAAAGAATATGCCTTCAGTATCTGATTTTTAATTGTATTTTTCTATTTGTATGAAAGTAATGCAACAAGCCTGTTTCCGGCATCCATCTGGCAAAGAGATATCCTTATTTACACTTCGCAACACCAACGGAACTGAAGTAGTGATCAGTAACTACGGTGCCATCATTACCGCCTTTAAAATAAAAATGAATGACGGTTCTGTCAATGATATTGTACTGGGGTTTGATAAAATGGAAGACTATACAAGCAAGGAGTACCTGGAAAACTACCCCTGGTTCGGTGCCGCTGTAGGGCGCCATGGCAACCGGATAAAGAACGCCGCCTTCACTATTGATGGCAAACAATACCAGCTGTCCCGGAACAATGGTAATAACCAATTACACGGAGGATTTGAAGGCTTTGATAAAAAAGTATGGGATGTTGTTGCTGTTGGTGAGGAAGCAGTTATTTTTTCTTATACCAGCCCTGATGCTGAAGAGGGATTTCCCGGGAATGTCACGGTTACCATAAAATTCATTTTATCTGACAATGACGAGCTCAGTCATGAATATACAGCCACCACGGATCAGCCAACCGTTGTAAACCTTACTCATCATAGTTATTTTAATCTCGATAATGGTGAAAGAACGATTGAAGATTATGAGCTAAAAATAAATGCCTCTCAGGTTCTCGAGCAGGATGCGGAGCTGGCACCAACCGGCAATTACATGGATGTAACAGGAACCAAATACGATTTCCGTAATGGAAAAATGATCAGCAAAGACTGGGACTACGAAACCGGGTACGACCAGAGCTTTGTTATAAAAGCAAAAAGCCCTGAACTCACACCTGGCGCTGAAGTGTTTTCACCACATTCAAAACTAAAACTGTCTATCCTTACGACCGAACCTATCGTACATTTTTATACCGGAAAAGGGATACCATCATTTAACGGGAAGAAGGGTAATAAATACGGAAGTTATTCGGCACTTTGTTTAGAAACACAGGTCCATCCAAATGCTGTGAACATCGCTCATTTTCCCAATACTGTTTTAAAACCGGGAGAAACCTATTTCCAGAAGACCGTTTATAAAGTGACTCAGGAAGAAAAATAATTGAGTTCGCTTTGCAGGTCCAGGAACGGGAATTGATCCATCAGTTCCTTTGTCTTTTCGGCATGTGCTTTCAAAAATTGCTGGTGTGCGGCTGTTGCGGGTTGAAAAGCCTTATGCTTTCTTGCAATCACAATTTTCCTGATCTCTTCCATCAACGGCCTGGCAACGGGATCAATGCAAGTTTCAGTGAATTTCTCCAACACAAAGGAAGTGGCCATATAATTGGGATGTGCCAGGTCAATATCATAAAAACGGTAATCCCTTAACACATCAATCACCAGTTCATAAGCCGGGAAATAATACAAGCGGTCAAACTTGTTCACCATATGATGAACAGATTCAATCAGCCTGGCCTTGCTTCGATTATTCTCCACTACCCCATCTCTTATATGGCGGACAGGGCTGACTGTGAAAATGATCTTCAGTTTGGGATTAAATTGCAAAAGCTGGTGATAGGTATTATCCAGCATTGTGATGGTCTCATCAATTGACAGCAAATGTTTAGTAAACCACTGGCCCGGTGCCCGGTGACAATTAGCCACGCCTTCCCCTGTTTTATTATTGGCAACTTCAGTAAGCCGGTAAGAGAAAGAGGAACCCAATGTGATAATGATCCAGTCGGCTTCTTTCAAAAATGCATGGGCCCTTTGTTGTGATTCGTTAATTACTTTTATTGCTTCCGCGGCACTGGTATTGGAAAACCGGCTGTGATGCTGCCAGCTATGCCACACTTCATTCAGTTGAAAAAGATCCTCCTCCTTGTACTGCCTGTTCTGAATATAAGAGGTAAGGCTTTTACAAACGCTGGCAGGATCAAATAGTATCCCGTTAGGATTCTGCAATACAGAAAACTTAAGTTCTTCCAGTGCATTGCCAATATGTTCTGTAAAACAGGAGCCGATCAGTAATAACTTATCCTTATACCCGATTGGTTCCGGAAGTTTTTTTATGTCAATATTTACCATGAAATCCATACACGAAATTTAATCCCGCACCGGGTTATATAAATATTTCTCCGGCTATCCGGAGACTCTCCGTCAATGCTTCTTTATTCAAACCGGGCAATATTCCTTTTGATTCAAAATAACTGATCATTAATTCCGTATTCATATTACCCACTAATTCATCATCCGCCATGGGGCAGCCGCCAATTCCTTTTAAAGCACCGTCAAATCTTTTGCAACCCGCCCGGGCGGCTGCATCCAGCTTTTCCTTCCAGTTACCGGGTGTGGAGTGCAGGTGAACACCAATTTCTATTCCGGGTAATGATTCCACCAAGTAGCTGGTCATATCATAGACTTGTGCAGGAGTGGCTATGCCGACTGTATCCGCCAGCGAAATAATACCAATATCCATGGCCACCAGTTTATTCACCCATTCAAACACCACTTCTTCATCATATGGATCACCATAAGGATTACCGAACCCCATGGAAATATAAACGACCAGTTCTTTACCGGTCTTTACACAAAGATTCTGTATCTCCTCCACCCGTCCGAGCGACTCTTCAATGGATGAATTTGTATTTCGTTGCTGAAATGTTTCAGACACAGAGAAAGGGAAGCCCAGGTAATTGATCGTTTCAAAAACACTGGCGGCTTCAGCTCCCCGGTAATTAGCAATGATGGCAAGCAATTTTGATGTGGTGGAAGAAATATCCAGACCTTTGATGACATCCTCTGTATCTGCCATCTGTGGAATGGCTTTGGGTGAAACAAAACTCCCAAAATCAATCGTATCAAAACCAACTTTCAGTAAGGTATTGAGGTATCCTATTTTTTTCTCCGTCGGGATAAAACGCTTCCACCCCTGCATGGCATCACGGGGACATTCGATAAGTTTAATATTTTCTGCCTCTTTCATCCTAACCGTTGTTTCATGGCTACGTATAGTATGATCCCGGTGGCAACGGAAACGTTGAGTGATTCAAATTCACCCGCCATCGGGATCTTTATTTTCTCATCACAGATTTTCATTAATGCCGGGTAGATACCTTTTTCTTCACTTCCCATTACAATGGCACAAGGCTCTTTATAATTACAATCGGCTACATTTTTTGGGGCTGTCATTTCACTGGCAAAAACTTTGATACCATTCAGGTGCAGTTCATCCACTGCTTTCATTAAACTATTGACCCGGCAAACCGGTATGGTTTCTAAAGCCCCGGCAGAAGTTAATATCGCATCTTCATTCAATGCCCCCACTCCTTTATCCGGGATAATGATGGCATGCACACCGCAGCAAAGTGCTGTACGGGCTATACCGCCGATATTGCGTATATCCGTAATGCCGTCGAGCATCAGCAATAAAGGCGCTTCGCCATTCTCGATGACCAGCGAAATAACATCCTGCAGGTTTTGGTACTGAACTTTAGCGATCTGCGCCACACAACCGTCGTGGTTGGTTACATTAAAGCTATTCAGTTTTACAGCAGGTACATAATTTACCGGCACCCCGTTTTGAGCAGCTGCTCTTTTTATTTCGCTGACGTCTTCACCGGTAGCTCTTGTATCAAGATAGATCCTGTCTAATTGCTGGCCGGTCCGCAAGGCTTCGATGACAGCATTTTTGCCAATCACTAAGGAACTTTTTTTCGGTCGGTGCTGTTGCCTGAAATTTTTCACTTTTCAAAATTAAGGTTTTGCCACAGAGGCACTGAAACAATAAACCCCGAATGATTTTCTAATCTTTCGGGGTTTTTAAAGCCCCTTCTGCGGAGGGGCTGCCTGTCGGCAGGCAGGGTTTGGGGAGGCCTATTTCAACCCAAATGCTTTTTTCACTTTACCCACATAATCCAGTTTCTCCCAGGTAAACAACTCCACTTTCTTGGTCACTTTCTTACCATCAGGAGAAGTGAATGTTTTTTCCACCACTTCGGGCTTGCGGCCCATATGTCCGTAAGCGGCTGTTTCGCTGTAAATAGGATTACGCAGTTTCAATCGCTGTTCAATAAAATAAGGACGCATATCAAAAACGCTTTCCACGATCTTACTGATCTCGCCATCTGTCAGGTCAACTTTTGCAGTACCATACGTATTAACGTTGATGCTGGTGGGTTGTGCCACACCGATCGCATAAGAAACCTGTACGAGTATTTCACTGGCCACACCGGCAGCTACGAGGTTCTTGGCAATATGACGGGTTGCATAAGCTGCTGAACGATCCACTTTGGAAGGATCTTTACCACTGAAAGCACCGCCACCATGTGCACCTTTGCCACCGTAAGTATCTACAATGATCTTACGACCGGTGAGACCGGTATCACCGTGCGGACCACCGATTACAAATTTACCGGTTGGGTTAACGTGGTATTTGATATCGCTGTTGAAGAGCTTAGCGTATTTTTTATACTTGCTTTTGATCCTTGGGATCAGGATATTGATCACATCAGCTTTGATCTTAGCCAGCATTTTTGCCTCGCTGTCAAAATCATCGTGCTGCGTGGAGATAACGATCGCATCAATACGAACGGGCTGGTTGTTATCATCATATTCCAATGTTACCTGGCTCTTGGCATCAGGACGCAGGTAAGGCATTTTTGAATTTTTCTCCCGGCGGATAGCTGCCAGTTCGATCAGCAGGTTATGAGCCAGGTCCAAGGCCAGTGGCATATAATGCTCTGTTTCATTGGTGGCATAGCCAAACATCATCCCCTGGTCACCGGCACCCTGCTCTTCTTTTTTCTTACGGTCAACTCCCTGGTTGATATCAGAAGATTGTTCGTGAATAGCTGACAGCACACCACAAGAGCTGGCTTCAAACATGTATTCACTTTTGGTATAACCGATCTTGCGGATGACGGCACGGGCTATCTCCTGCACATCCAGGTATGCCTTTGATTTTACTTCGCCGGCCAATACCACCTGGCCGGTGGTTACCAGTGTTTCGCAGGCCACTTTTGACTGTGCGTCAAAAGCAAGAAAATTATCGATCAGTGCATCCGATATCTGGTCGGCCACTTTATCGGGGTGTCCTTCAGAAACACTTTCAGAAGTAAACAGGTAAGGCATAAATGATTTTGTTTAATGATGAGTTAGTATTGAAATAATAAAATCGGGTGCAAAGATAACACCCGATTCAATTCGTTTTAAACAGCTTTTCCACTAAATTTTAGAGTAAATAAGCCGCAATCGCATCCGTTGCGTGGTATGGCTTCCTCCCCCGACTCTCACCCTTCCTTTCACGATACCATTCAGGTTGGGGAAAAGCACCAATGTTTGATCCGAAACAAGCGGTGGCGTCCCATATTCTTCCCGCACTGAGTAGGGAGCCGACAACCGCAGGTCATACAGAGTAGAAGTGCCTGTCAGCACATGCTGCACATACCGGGAAATATTGAATTTCCAAACCTTGATCTTGTTGCCTGATCCATCAACAGTATTGATGGGGAATGAACCAAAGGAACCCCGGTTATAATCGCTGCCATCAAAAGTCAGGTCATATGGTATTGTTCTGAACTGTTTTTTCGGCAGGATGATCGTTGGATCAAAAGCATCCAGGTATAAGAATTCGGGAGCCGGGAATATGGTATCCGTATTATTATTATCATGCACCTGCTCCACGATCAGTTCGGCACGGTGAATCAGCCTGTTCCCGATCGTCAACAGGTCGGGCATCTTGATCCTTGCAAAAGAGCCCGGTGTATTTTGAATATAGACCAGGTTGTCTTCGGTTGGCCCCTGGACCGTGCTTATTTCACCAATAGTATGGTTTCTTTCAACATAATTTGCCGCTGCACTTAAGGTAGTGAAACGGAAATAATCAACCGCTGTATCCCTGCCTAATCCGCCAGCTTTGGGATACCTGTAATAAATAGCAAGTTTAGTTTGAGCTCCGCCAAGATCAAAACCCATCACCGCATTACCTGAAGACATGGATCGTAACGCAAATCCTTTGAATTTTGTTTTGAAGGCAGAATCGGAAGCATAAGCGCCATTAGTACCTGAAGTGGAATCATATCTCAATAACCGCCCGCCGAAGCTAGTGTCAAGCTTGATCCGCAACTGGTTCTTTGTTGTATCCTTCCTGGCAAAGACAGAATCATTTAAAACAGCAGGGAGAAAAGTACGGGTTCCTAACAAATTAGAATAACTGAAATGCTCCTTGCGGATGAGATAGACAGAATCGCTTTTAAATGGCTGAGATGGATTCTGATCAATCTCGTACACATTCACAGTCTGAGGTACCAACGTATCACCGTATGTCTCTACGTAATTAAGCACTAAAACTACCGAGTCAATTTCGAGACTGTCTTTTCTTGCAAAGGCAAATTTATATACGGTTGGTTTTAGTTCCAGGAACATTCTTGCATCTGTTCCGCCAAACAATGGGTCATTATTAATTTTCCCCAGGAAAAATTCTTCGCTTCTTTCCAGGCGCTGCGAATCAGATAAAAGATCGAACAAGCCATTAAAGGTTTGAACAGAAATGCTGGTATCGAAAGTGTTAATATTATCAACAACCGGGATCAGGTCGGCACCGAGTGTGGTGGCATCATTGATCTTGCGGCAGGAAGAAAATACGATAATAGAACTGGCAATGGTAACTCCAAGCAGTAAGAGTAGCTGTCTGTTCTTCACGAAAATAATTTATACCGGGTTATGGAATTGATTATTTGGCAAGTTCGCCATACAGTTGTAAATAGTCTGTTAAATCTGATTCTGGATTAAATAACAGCGTTTTCTTCCCTCTTACTTTGGTAAACTCTTCCGTCAGTTTCTTATCGATCTTTTCTGCACCAAACGTAATAGCATCCGCATAAGATGCCGCACCGCGGAACATGGCAGTGTTATTCGCATCCTTATAAGCTTCCAGGTCTTTTTCTTTGATAGACGAATGTATAGTGGCCAGCTTTACAAAGTCGCTGCCCAGTTTTTCTTTGAATGTATTGGAGCCGATTGTATAAACGGTTTTGCTGTGTGCAAAAACAGGTTCTTTCTTGTAGACTGTTTTAAGGTAGGCAGGGATCAGTCCTGTCATCCAGCCGCTGCAATGAATAATATCAGGAGGCCAGCCGAATTTTTTCACTGTTTCCAATGCGCCTTTGCAAAAGAATACAGTACGGAGGCCATTGTCATCAAACCATTTTTCATTTTCATCGTGAAAAACAAATTTGCGGCGGAACAGGTCTTCATTTTCTAAAAAATAAACCTGCAGCCTGGCACTGGGGAGAGAAGCCACTTTGATCTGCAAAGGCATATCATCATTATCCACCGAAACATTGATACCCGAAAGGCGAACCACTTCATGCAGGCGGTGACGGCGTTCATTGATGGTCCCGAAACGGGGCATGATGCAACGAACCTCGAATCCATTGTCATTAGCCTTAATGGCCAGCTTATTGACGATCTCTGAAAATTCCGTTAGCTCCAGGTAGGGCGACATTTCGTTGGCAATGAACAGGATCCTTTTCTTAGCTGACATGGGCGTCTTTTTTGTTTAACTTTTTTTCTGAAAGGTGGCAAAGGTAACCAATTTATGCTGAAAAGCGGCTGACAAAGCAAAGCCGGGGCTTTTGTACCCTTAATTCAACCCCGAAACACTAAGTTTACAGCCCATTTTAACCCAACGGGTCGTT
Source organism: Chitinophagales bacterium (assembly GCA_017303455.1). GTDB lineage: Bacteria > Bacteroidota > Bacteroidia > Chitinophagales > Chitinophagaceae > CADEDV01. Next base: position 37,493 of record JAFLBM010000029.1, read on the forward strand.
TTATGATCATATTCAAAAAAGCAGCTGATCTCGGGCACTACCTTGCCGGGCAGAAGAAGCATAATAGATCAGTTGGCTTTGTCCCTACCATGGGTGCCCTGCACCAGGGACATATTTCCCTGCTGGAAGCCAGTAAAAAGGATAACGATATTACTATCAGCAGCATTTTTATCAACCCTGCCCAGTTCAACGACCCGGCCGATTTTGAAAAATACCCCGTCACAATTGAAAAGGATATTTACCTGCTGGAAAAAGCCGGATGCGATATCCTGTTTCTTCCTTCTGTGGCAGAAATTTATCCCGATGGTTTTCATAATCATAAACAGTATGATCTCGGTAAACTCGAAACCTTGCTGGAAGGCAAATTCCGCCCCGGCCATTTCCAGGGTGTATGTATGGTGGTGGAACGATTACTTACTATTGTATGTCCCGGTAAATTTTACCTTGGTCAGAAGGATTACCAGCAATGCATGGTGATCAACCGGCTCATCCAATTAATGGGCATAGAAAATGACACTGCACTGGTGGTTTGCCCCACCCTTCGTGAGCCGGACGGCCTGGCTATGAGCAGCCGGAATATGCGGTTGAATGAAGAAGAAAGAAAAAAAGCTGTAGCTATCTACAACGTACTTACCGGCATTAAAAACAACCTGCGGCCATCTTCTCTTATTACTATGAAGAATAAAGCTGTTGAAGAACTGGCTGCTAAAGGCTTCAGGGTTGATTATGTCGAAATTGCTGATGCTGTTACATTGGAACCCGTTACTGAATGGGATGGCAGGCAAAAACTGGTAGCCCTTGTCGCTGCATTTAATAATGAGGTAAGACTGATCGATAACATGCTGATCAATTAAAACTTATTTTTGCGTTCATTATGCAGATCGAAGTATTAAAATCAAAAATTCACCGGGCGGTGATCACCGAAGCCAATCTACATTACGTAGGCAGTCTTACACTGGATGAAGACCTGATGGAGGCCGCTAACATCATCGAAAATGAAAAAGTACAGGTGGTGAATGTAAATAACGGCGAAAGACTGGAAACCTATGTGATCAAAGGAAAAAGAGGTTCAGGTATTGTTTGCCTCAACGGGCCTGCTGCCCGTCGTGGCATGGCAGGCGACCTGGTGGTGGTGATCTCTTATGCGATCATGGATTTTGAAAAAGCAAAATCTTTCAAGCCCTGGATCGTTTTCCCAAAAGAAGGAAACATACTCTGATATTCTTTACCCGGCACTTTGTAATGTAACTTCGTACCACTATTTTGTCATTCATGAACAAACGGCTTCTCACCATACTCCAGTACCTTTTTTTCCTGGGCCTCGGCATTTTCCTGGTATGGTGGTCAATCCGTGACCTTGGTGCAGATGATAAATCGCAGATCAAAATAGCTTTGAAAAAAGCCAGGTACTGGTTAGTGATCCCGGTATTCATCATCCTTTTCTTAAGTCATTATGTAAGGGCTATGCGCTGGCGTTTACTGATTGAACCACTGGGTTACAAACCGGGCATGACCAATACTGTTTTTGCCGTGCTGATCGGGTACCTGGCCAACCAGGCCGTGCCAAGACTGGGTGAAGTGCTGAAATGCACCGTACTGGCCCGTTACGAAAAAGTGCCGGCCGATAAACTGGTCGGTACGATCATTCTTGAACGCATCATTGATGCCATTACCCTGCTGATCATATTTGGAATAACACTGGCCATACAACCGGGATTGTATAACCAGATCATTGATACTTTTTTTAATTCTTCAGGGGATAAGGAAGAAAAAAAAGTGTCCGGCACACTGGTCATGCTTATCGCAGGCGGGGTTGTTGTTTTAGCCATTATTGCCTACATGTTCATTAAAAAGAAATCGGTCAATGACATGTTCGGCATTTTTAAAAAGATCGCCTCCCGTATCTGGCAGGGCATCAGTGCCATACAGCACCTGAAAAAGAGAGGACAATTCCTGCTGCTGACGGTTATTTTATGGGGCACCTATCTTTCCGGCGGCTATCTCGGTTTTCATGCTTTACAAGAAACCGAACAATACGGCATCAAAGAGGCTTTCACGGTGTTATCAGCAGGCAGCATTGGTATGATCGTAACACCCGGTGGTATCGGTGCTTATGCATTTCTTCTTGAGAAGACTATGCAATTGTATGGATTATCACAAGGCATAGCGCTGGCTTTTGGATGGATATTGTGGCTGGCGCAAACCACTGTCATACTCATTGGTGGCTTAATAAGTTTTATAGCATTGCCCTGGTATAACAAAAAAAAGAAGATTGAAACGAGCTGACCTGATACCACAAAAAATTATGACCACCCCGCAACTAATTCAGCGGGTGTCGCAATGGCGGTTAACCGGCAAAACGATTGCTTTTACCAATGGGGTATTCGATATACTGCACCAGGGACATATTTTCTCCTTGTCACAAGCCGCAAAAGAAGCGGATATACTTATTATAGGATTAAACGCTGATGCTTCTGTAAAACGATTGAAAGGTGACAGCCGGCCGGTGAACAACCAGGAATCAAGAGCCTTATTACTTGCCTCCCTGCAGATCGTGGATGCTGTCGTTCTGTTTGAAGAAGATACACCCCTGCAGCTCATTAGTTCCATTTTACCCGATGTATTAATAAAAGGTGGCGATTATACCGTTGAGCAAATTGCCGGGGCCAAGGAAGTGGTCGCCAATGGCGGCCGTGTGGTGATCAACCCGATACTGGAAGGATTCTCCACCACCGGCATCATTGAACAGATCAGGAAGTCCTGAGTACTTTTGCCATTTCTAAAAACTTAACATCAAACTTTTACCCCGTTCATTAATTTCATATCTTATCAATGAAATAAGATGGACACAATCGCTATGGCTTCTGCAAAAAAAAGGACGATCGCAAGAGATATAAGCTGGCTTTCATTCAATGCAAGGGTTTTGCAGGAAGCCGGTGACCCCACCGTTCCGTTAAGAGAAAGAATTCGCTTCCTCGGTATTTTTTCCAATAATATGGATGAGTTTTTCCGGGTACGGGTAGCAACCCTGAAACGGATGATCAAATTTGGCAGCAAGGCCAATATGCACCTGGAAGATGACCCGCAGCAGATACTGGATGAGATCCAGATGCTGGTACTGAACCAGCAGGGAGAATTCAACCGCATCTGGGAAGATGTGCAGCAAAAACTGAATGAACAAAAAATATTTCTCAAAACAGAAAAGCAACTTACTCACGAACAGCAGGATTTTGTACGCAATTATTATGAAGAAGAAGTCAGCCCGAACCTGATCCCCCTGATGATCGAAAACATACCTGTGTTTCCCAACCTGCGGGATAAGTCTATTTATCTCGCCGTAGTAATGTGGAAAAAAGAAAGTGCCTTAAAAAAGAAATATGCTCTTATTGAAATCCCCAGTCGTGTACTGGGACGATTTCTTTTATTGCCTTCCAAACCGGAGGAACATCATATCATCCTGCTCGAAGATGTGATCCGCTTTAATCTGCCTGATATCTTTTCCTATTTCGGGTATGACCAGTACCAGTCGCATATTTTTAAAGTAACCCGCGATGCAGAAATGGATATTGAAAATGATGTGTCCACCACCATCATGCAAAAAATTGAAAAGGGATTAAAGAACCGGCGGAAAGGCAAACCTGTTCGTTTTGTATATGATCGTGAAATGGATGCCGGATTGCTGGAATACCTGATCCGCCGGTTGAACCTGACCAAGCGGGATAACCTGATACCGGGTGGCCGCATTCATAACTTCCGGCACTTCATGGATTTTCCTGACCAGGTATTCAAAGAAAAAACCAAACGAAAAAAACCATTTGATCATCCATTGCTTACCGAGCATCGTGTATCGGATGTAGTGATGGAAAGAGATGTGATGCTGCACTTTCCCTACCATTCATTTACACCGTTGATTGACTTGTTGCGGGAAGCTGCATTTGACCCCGATGTTACTTCTATCAAGATCACTTGTTACCGCCTGGCACAGCAATCCCGTATAATCAATGCATTGATCAATGCGGTGCGCAATGGCAAAGAAGTGGTGGTGATGCTGGAGCTGAGGGCCCGGTTCGAAGAAGAAGCAAATATGGAATGGAAAGAACGGCTGGAAGAAGAAGGTGCCAAGGTACTTGTGGAAATTCCCAATATGAAAGTCCATTCCAAGATCTGCCTGATCCGCAAAAAAGTAAAGGATAGTTTTATTCAGTACGGCTTTGTAAGTACCGGCAACCTGAATGAAAAGACCTCAAAAGTATATGCGGATCATTGCCTGCTGACATCAAACCCGAAGATCATGCATGATGTAAGCCGGATATTCAGTTATCTCGAACATCCTAAAACAGGGATCAATTTCTTACGGGAATGTAAAACAGTTGTACCCAGCCCTCATTTTATACGTCGTGAGATCAACCTGCTGATCGACGAAGAGATTAAAAATGCCAACCGGAGAAAGCCCTGTGGGATCACCCTTAAAATGAATTCACTGTCGGATGAACAACTGATTTTAAAATTAAATGAAGCCGCACGGGCCGGGGTTCCCATCCGGCTAATTATCCGTGGGATATTTTGTATGCTGTCTCAAAATAAAAAATTCAAACAACCGGTAAGAGCCATCAGCATCGTGGATGAATACCTGGAACATGCAAGGGTGTGGGTATTTCACAACCGGGGCAAAGAGAAAGTTTACATATCTTCGGCAGACTGGATGTTAAGAAACCTGGAACACCGTGTGGAAGCGACCTGCCCGATTTTTGATGAAGAGATCAAACAGGAACTGAAAGATATTTTGAATATACAATTGCAGGACAATGTGAAGGCAAGATGGCTGGATAACCAATTGAATAATGAATATATCCGAACCACCCGGAAGAAAGTCCGTTCACAGGTTGAAACCTATAATTACCTGTATAAAAAAACACTAACCCATCGTGAGACTGGCAGCCATTGACATCGGAAGTAACGCAGCAAGATTATTGATCAGTGATGTAATTCCCGGGCCGCAAGACAAACCCGAATTCTTAAAGATAGCCCTCGTTCGTGTACCCTTACGGCTGGGCTTTGATGTGTTTGATAAAGGAGAAATATCAGCCGCCAAAGCAGAGAAAGTAATCAAAACGATCAAATCATATAAGCTGTTGCTGGATGTGTATGAAGTAAAACACCTCAAAGCCTGCGCAACCTCCGCCATGCGGGATGCGGTGAATGCACCTGAGATCATTAAAAAAGTAAAAGCCGAAACAGGTATTGATATTCATGTCATCAGTGGCCAGGAAGAAGCTTCTTTTATTTATGAGAACCATACGGCAGATGATCTGAAAAAAGATGAGTCGTATTTATACATTGATGTGGGTGGTGGCAGTACCGAACTTACTTTTTTCAGCGATGGTAAAATGATCTTTAAAGAATCATTCAATATCGGCACCATCCGGTTATTGAAGAACCAGGTACAGGAATCCCTCTGGGATGAGATGAAAGAATTCCTGCGCAGCAAAACAAAAGGATATCATCATGTCACGGCCATTGGCTCCGGGGGTAATATCAATAAAATATTCTCCCTGTCAAAACGCAAAGAAGGTAAACCACTTTCGCTGGAACTGCTCCGGGATTACTATAAAGAATTCAGTACTTTATCTCTCCCACAACGGATGAGTTTATACCGCCTGCGGGAAGACCGTGCCGATGTGATCATTCCGGCTTTACTCATTTATATCAATGTGATGCGGTGGACGGATGCCGATGAGATTTATGTACCTAAGATCGGATTGGCGGATGGTTTGATCCATAACCTGTATGATGAAGTACGGCTGAAAGAAATAGAAGTGTAAAGATGCAAATTGGGAAAAGTGAAATCGGGGAATTGGAAAATTTTACGAACTTCAGGTCAAACCTATTCTATATGACTGAAAAAGATTTAAAAATCAGAACCCGGAAATTTGCTATTGATGTACTGAATTTTGTTGATAGTTTGCCTGCCAGGAGAAGTGGAAATATAATTGCGAATCAATTGGGCAGATGCGCTTCTTCTGTTGCAGCAAATTACAGAGCCGCTTGCCGGGGAAGATCGCATGCAGAGTTTATCGCTAAAATTGGGATCGTCGAGGAAGAAGCAGATGAATCCACTTTCTGGTTAGATATTATCCCCGAAACTAAAAACGTATCACTTAGCGAAGTTGAACCATTGTTAAAAGAGGCAAGGGAACTAACTGCTATCTTTACAGCAGCCAGCAAAACAGCTAAGCAAAATAAACACAAGTAGGACTATCAGAAATTTCCCAATTTCTCAATTCCAAAATTTGAATTTTATCATGTCTGTTAATAAAGAAGTAAAAAGAGTTACGACCAACACCCTGCAGAATATGAAAGCAGCGGGTGAAAAGATAAGCATGTTAACAGCTTATGATTTTTCTTTTGCAAAGATCATTGACGGTGCCGGGATTGATGTGATCTTGGTAGGAGATTCTGCATCCAACGTCATGGCTGGTCATGAAACGACTTTACCTATCACCCTTGACCAGATGATCTACCATGCTTCTTCCGTTATCCGGGGCATACATCATTGCCTGGTTGTGGTGGATCTTCCTTTCGGTTCCTACCAATCCAATTCTGATATCGCATTAGCTTCTGCAATCCGTATCATGAAAGAAACCGGTGCCCATTCCATCAAACTGGAGGGTGGTGAAGAAGTGCTGGAATCGATCAAGAAAATTGTTTCAGCCGGCATACCTGTCATGGGGCACCTGGGATTAACACCGCAATCCATTTATAAATTTGGTACCTACACCGTAAGAGCTAAGGAAGAAGAAGAAGCCAATAAACTCCGACGCGATGCAAAACTGTTAGAGGAAGCCGGATGCTTTGCATTGGTGCTCGAAAAAATCCCGGCTAAGCTGGCGAAAGAAGTATCACAGAGTTTGACCATTCCCACTATCGGGATCGGTGCGGGCGGAGACTGTGACGGGCAGGTGCTGGTGATGCATGATATGCTGGGCATTAATACCGAATTTAAACCAAGATTTCTCCGTCAGTATCTCAATATTCATGAACTGGCATCCGACGCTGTCAAAAATTATATCCGGGATGTAAAATCGGGTGATTTCCCGAATCAGCAGGAGCAATACTAATCATCAACTTTTTTAATAGTAAATGCCGGAGATAATCCGGCATTTTTATTAGCCAGAAACTTTTTTCGGGTACTAAAAACCCGGAACTTTGCAGCGCAATAAAAACATGTCATATGGATTTCCTCGAAGCACTTAAGATTAAAGCTCTCAATAAAGGTGTCAGCACCGGCAGCAACTGGCTGGATGCAAAAGCTGGAACAATAGATTCCTTCTCCCCTGTTGATGGTAAAAAAATTGGTTCAGTCACTGCTGCAGATAAAGAAAGTTATGAAGCAGTTATCAAAAAAGCAGAAGAAGCTTTTAAAGAATGGAGACTATGGCCTGCTCCCAAAAGAGGTGAAGTGGTTCGCCAGGCAGGCGAAGCATTACGCCGGTATAAAGAGCCGCTGGGCAAATTAGTTTCTTATGAAATGGGAAAAAGCCTGCAGGAAGGATTAGGTGAAGTACAGGAGATGATCGATATCTGTGATTTTGCAGTCGGCCTTTCAAGACAATTACACGGATTGACGATGCACAGTGAAAGACCTGCACATCGGATGTATGAACAATGGCACCCGCTGGGCATCGTGGGTATCATCTCTGCATTCAATTTCCCGGTAGCCGTATGGAGCTGGAACAGTATGCTGGCCTGGGTATGTGGCGATGTCTGCATCTGGAAGCCGTCTGAAAAAACCCCTTTGTGCGGAGTAGCCTGCCAGCATATCGTAAATGAAGTATTCGCAAAAAATAATGTACCCGAAGGTGTAAGTGGGTTGATCATTGGTGGCCGTGAAGTGGGTGAATGGATGAGCCATGATACAAGAGTGCCTTTAGTTTCAGCAACAGGCTCCACAAGGATGGGCAAAGCGGTGGGTGCGGCATTGGGTGCAAGATTAGGAAGGGCTTTATTGGAATTAGGCGGAAATAATGCGATCATCATTTCCAAAGATGCCGATCTGGATATTGCGATCACCGGTGCTTTATTTGGCGCTGTTGGCACGGCAGGTCAGCGTTGCACAACAACGAGAAGACTGATCATTCATGAAGATATTTATGAGTCATTCAAAGAAAAATTAGTCAAAGCCTACCAACAACTCAGAATTGGCGACCCGCTTGATCAAAATAATCATGTGGGACCGCTGATTGACCAGGATGCTGTGAAACTGTACCTGGAATCGATTGAAAAATGTAAAGCGGAAGGTGGCAATTTTGTTGTAGAAGCTGGTGTATTGAGCGGGGCAGGTTATGAAAGCGGTTGTTATGTGAAGCCTTGTGTGGCTGAAGCAAAGCCGGGTTATAAAATTGTGCAACATGAAACTTTTGCACCCATCTTGTATTTGTTGAAATATAAAACCATTGATGAAGCCATAGCCATACAAAATGAAGTGCCCCAGGGGCTCTCCTCTTCTATCATGACACTCAATCTGCGGGAAGCTGAGCAATTCCTGTCTGCTGCGGGCAGTGACTGTGGTATTGCCAATGTCAATATCGGAACTTCCGGGGCAGAGATCGGTGGTGCTTTTGGGGGTGAAAAAGAGACAGGAGGCGGCCGGGAAAGCGGCAGTGATGCCTGGAAGAATTATATGCGCAGGCAGACCAATACCATCAATTACAGCACAAAATTGCCATTGGCACAGGGTATAAAGTTTGATTTATGACGATAAGGCCGTCAAAGCGGCCTTATTACTATGATTTCTGCGAAATATTTCCAATTTTTACAGCCTGAAACAATATCCCTAAAACCTAACCCAGCTCCCATGAAAGGATCTTTCCTTGCTCTTGCATTCGTTCTAAGCAGTTTTTTTATAGCCAATGCGCAGATAAGAGTTGCCCTTGTTCTCGGTGGTCACCAGTCCGAAGTAATGGAGGAGAACGATCTTCCTGATTTTTCTTCTTTTAAAAACGGGTATTCGGGCCGTACCGGCGTTCATTTTGGTTTTATAGCCGATGTGCCTTTTGCTGAAAAATCAAAACTGTTTTTTCAGCCCGGGATTATCTTTTTTAATAAAGGAAGAAAATTTGCCGGTGATATCAGCGGGGGTAGCGGCACTGTTTTCCAGTCTTCTGAACAATTCATTAATTATATCGACCTGCCGCTGAACCTCGTTTATAAATTCAAACTCAGCTCCAAAACAAAATTCATTATTGGTGCAGGGCCTTATGCATCTTTTTTTTACAATGGAAAAGAAGCCAAAGAAACCAATGACCAGGGAACATTTACATCAGAAGAAAATTCAGACCTGCCAGTTGGTGATGCTCCCGGAAAATATAAAGTATTGAATTTTGGTGCCAACGCATTAGCGGGACTTGAATTTGGCCGTGTATTCCTGACTGCTAATTACAGCCGCGGGTTGAATGATTTTTACCAGGCAAAAGATTATACCGGCACCTTCAAACACCAGGTGATCGGTGCCACACTGGGCATCTTTCTCGGCCCGCAAACAGCACCTGAAAAGAAAATAAAAGATAAAGACAAGGATGGTATTCCTGATGAACAGGATGCCTGCCCGGAAGAAGCTGGTTCTGCAGTTACAAAAGGCTGCCCGGATAAAGATGCTGACGGCATTCCTGACAAAGAAGATAAATGTATGGATGTACCGGGTGTTCTTGCTTATAAAGGTTGCCCTGCTCCAAAGGACAAAGATGCCGATGGTATTACTGATGATCTTGATAAATGCCCTGATGTACCCGGTGTGGCCCGGTATAATGGATGCCCGGTTCCGGATTCAGATAATGATGGTGTGAATGATGATGATGATAAATGCCCGCAGGTAGTTGGCCTGGGACGTTATGAGGGTTGCCCTGTACCGGATACCGATAGCGACGGAGTAAATGATGAAAATGACAAATGCCCGAAAGTACCGGGATTGAAAGAAAATAACGGCTGCCCTGCCGTACAGAAAGAAATCGTGGAGAAAGTCAACTATGCCGCCAAACGCATCCAGTTTGAGTTTTCAAAAGCGAACCTGCTGAAATCCTCGTTCAAAGTGCTGGATGAAGTGGTAACGATCATGAAGCAAAACCCTGAATTGAAATTGTCGATCGAGGGGCACACCAGTGCGGATGCAAACTATAATGCCAATATACAATTATCACAGGACCGGGCCGATAACGTAAAAACTTATTTTGAATCAAAAGGAATCGATGCCAACAGGCTTTCTGCCAAAGGTTTTGGACCGTCTCAGCCACTTAACAGTGGTAAGACGGAAGCTGAAAAAGCACAAAACCGGAGGGTGGAACTCAAACTAAGCAACTAAGTCCGTCAATCGTTCGTCAAAATTCTCCCAAAACCCCTGCTTTTACCAAAAAAGCAGGGGTTTAACATATGTAAATTGTATGAATGGTAATCATTACTTTTGACGCCTTTAGCAAATTTGTAATATTAAAAAAACGCAAATGACCAATTTATTGAAACGTACCTCTCTCCTGACGATCGGCGGATTGATGACATCTGCCCTGTTTGCCCAGGAAGTACCCAAGGGATGGCATATGCAGGATCCCAAAGCCAGCGGCTATTACGGGATCAGCATTGACAAAGCCTATGAATTTCTCAAAGCAAAAAAAGTAAAAAGCAATACGGTGATCGTAGCCGTGATAGATTCCGGTATTGATACCACACATGAAGACCTCAAACCTGTTTTATGGGTCAATAAAAAAGAGATCCCCGGTAATGGAATAGATGATGATAAGAATGGTTATATCGATGATATCAATGGCTGGAATTTTCTCGGCAGCCGGGATGGTAAACAGAACGTGGAAAAGGATTCATATGAAGCCGCAAGGGTTTATCACAAGTACAAATCAAAATATGATGGCAAAGACGTGGATGCCGGCAAACTTTCTAAAGAAGAAAAGTTTGAGTATGAAATGTGGAAACGTTCCAAAGAAGAAGTAGCCGGTGGTGATTCCAAAACAAGCACGATGGAACTGGTATTCCTGAAAAGAGCCTATAACAGTGCTACCAAAGCCGACAGCATCCTCCGTAAAGCAATGGGTAAAGAAAAATACACCGGCAAGGAACTGGAAGCATTTACTTCTGATGATGCAGATGTAAAAAAAGCCAAGAATATGATCTACGGCCTGATGTCGGGTAATGATGCCCTGGAGTCGAATAATGAAGAGTTTGTGGGTGGCTTTGGAGAGTATGTGGAAAGTGAAATGAAAAAAGCAGAAGCGGCTGAAACAGCCCCGGAAAATTACAGAGCCAATATCGTTAAAGATAACTACAGTGATTTCAACGATAAATTCTACGGAAACAATAATGTGTTTGTAAATAATAAATCTGCTTTACACGGCACCCACGTTTCTGGTATCATTGCTGCCGCAAGAGGCAATGGCAAAGGAATGGATGGTGTGGCAGATAATGTAAGGATCATGTCACTTCGTGCTGTTCCGGACGGTGATGAGCATGATAAAGATATCGCCCTGGCCATCCGCTATGCGGCTGATAATGGCGCACAGGTGATCAATATGAGTTTTGGTAAAGGTTTTTCTCCTGAAAAACAATGGGTGGATGATGCCGTGAAGTATGCAGAAAGTAAAGGTGTGTTACTGGTTCATGCTGCCGGTAACGATGCGAAAAATATCGATACCAGCTTTAACTACCCCACTCCCGTTTTCAATGATGGCAACAGAGCCGGTAACTGGATCACTGTTGGTGCCAGCGGCCCTAACAATGAAAACGGCAACAGCCTTACCGCTAATTTCTCTAACTATGGCAAACAGGAAGTGGATGTGTTTGCTCCCGGTGTAAAGATCTATGCAACGGTGCCTGGTGGTAATACGTACCAGAATTTACAGGGAACCAGTATGGCTTCTCCGGTGGTGGCCGGGCTGGCAGCACTGATCCTGCAATATTATCCTGCATTAAGTCCGCAGCAGGTGAAAATGGTGATCGAGAAATCAGCGCAAAAACCGGCACTGAAAGTAAAGAACCCCGGCACCGGTGAAGAAGTGGATCTTTCTGATATCAGCCGTTCCGGTGGTGTGATCAATGCCTACGAGGCCCTGAAACTGGCTTCTACCCTAAAAGGTGAAAGAAATAAAAACAGCAAAGCTGTTAAATCCACAGTAAAGCCAAAGAGAAAGGGATAAATTATTATTGGTATATAAATGAAAAAGACTCCTGTGATATGGAGTCTTTTTCGTTTTATTGTAATTATATCATTGGGTTATTCCACGGTGTTTACCCCCACTTTACTTT
>JAFLBM010000003.1 GCA_017303455.1 Chitinophagales bacterium
TCTCCTAAATCCAGACTCGGAAAATCTTTGACAGTTATTTTATGCATAATGCCGTCAAAGTTCCTTTTCCTCCCTTAAATCCCAACCCTTAAATTTGGGTAAGGATTAGCTGCCGGCAGGCAGGGTTGGGGAGGCCTCAGCTTCTCTCCTGTGCCCTTAACCATCTTTCGGGTATCTCATTACTGCTGGCGAGTAAATAATCTTTATAACTGCAGGCAATGAATTTTTTATCGGGCAGCTGCATCCACCAGCGGCCTGTTTTTTTACTTTGTAAAAACACCGTATCCACTTCGGCAAAAGCCATATGGTATTCGTTGAAAGAATCTTTTTCATCCAATGAAGCTTCTCGTCTGCCGCGGCTACGCCCATCCAGGATATACCAGAGCATATGACTGATCTGTTTGGCCGTCAGTTCATCCTTATCATGCTGCACATTGTATCCATAGATACCAATGCTGTTGACATTCGGGCTCATACCGGCATAGCGCAGCAAGACGCAGGCTTCTTCCCCATTAAACCCATTGGGTGAAATGGAATTGGCCGGCGCATAAGCACTGGCAATAGCCGATATATCAAAAGAGAAAAGATTACTGTTGCGGATCACCGGCTCCATTTCATCAATACTTTCTTTTACATGTCCCACCCGGTAACAATCAAAGCGGAGTTTATCCATTGTTTCCAGCATCCGGGGATGAACAAAATAACTCTGGAAACCGATATGATTATAATGACGGATATAATTGGGCTCGCCGGTCAGCATTTCCATCAGGAAATTCTCATGCCGGAAAGGGGAATCGATATTCAGGTCAATGAGTGCATCCACGCAACTGGCTTCGATGGACTTTTTATTGCTGTCGTAGGCGTGGTACTGTGATAAGGTCAGGTCATGCGAACCACCCAGGATGATGACCGTTTTCCCGTCATTCATTAATTCGGCAGTTACTGTTTTCAGGGCCGCATAAGAATCTGTAAACAAAGACCCGGCTTTGATATTGCCGATATCGGCTACTTTGATATCCGTATGCCAGTAAAATAAATTGTAGAAATGCCGGCGGATCACATCAGGTGCATTGCTATGGCCATGTATCAGCCCGCTGCCTCTTTGTTCGCCGCAACCCACGATCACCAACTGCACCTCATCCAGGTCGGGAAATTCCTCTTCGTACACGGCAATGATCTTTCCCAACTGGCCATCTTTATAGCCTTCATCCTGCGAGATGGCACTGGTATTAAGCGGGTCTAAAAAATCGGAAATATTGAGGTGGTCAGACATAGCTGCAAGATAGTGGAAAATAGAAAGTGGAAAATGGGATGCCGCCTGTTACCGGAGATTTCCTATCATTTTGCTCATCATTTTAAAAACAGATTCGAGATAACTCTCCAATTTATTAATCTCATTTTTTTGTAGATATTCCAGCACCAATGATATCTCAAACTGGGTATCCACTTCAACTAAGGAGCTCCTGGATATTTCATAAAATCGCTTCTTCTCCGCTTTTGAAAACCGGGCAGACCCTTCGGCAAGATTACTGCAAACGGATATGGCAGCTCTGCGAAGCTGGCTAACCAAAACAAACTGTTCCTCTTTAGGAAATTTCTGTGTCAGGAGATACACTTCCTGTACAAGGTCTAAAGCAATTTTGTAAACCTCAAGATTTTTGTGTGCCAGTTGAAGCATAGTATAAAGTTTCCTATAAATTACGTTTTTCTTCCCCATTCTCCATTCTCTATTTTCCTGCACCGCCTTCTTTTCCTCTTTTGAGCTCTTAGCCTATCTTTGCAGCATGGAACAATTGCTGAACAAGATCGAAGCGTATAAAAGTGAAATTGACAATGCTGCGGCAGCCGATGCCAAAGCCCTGGAAGAATTCCGTATCAAATGGCTGGGCACCAAAGGCATCGTGAAAGAGATCATGGGCGAGATGAAAAATGTAGCTCCCGAAAAGAAAAAAGAAGCCGGCCAGTTACTGAATGAATTCAAACAATACACCGAAGCAAAGTTTGAACTGCTGAAAGAAGCATCCGCTAACGGGCAGTCAGTTGCAGCGGCATCTATTGATCTTTCTTTACCCGGCGATGTGATGCCGATCGGCTCCCGCCACCCGATCACCCTGATGCGCAACAAGATCGTTTCTATTTTTCAGCGATTAGGTTTCGCCGTAGCCGAAGGACCGGAGATCGAAGACGACTGGCATAATTTCGGTGCCCTGAATTTACCAGCTCACCATCCTGCCCGTGATATGCAGGATACGTTTTATATACAACAAAATCCTGATTGGGTGTTGCGTACGCATACCAGCAGTGTGCAGATACGGGAAATGGAAAAAGGCAATTTACCGATCCGGATGCTGATGCCGGGCCGTGTATATCGCAACGAGACCATCAGTGCCAGGAGCCATTGTTTCTTTCACCAGGTGGAAGGTTTATATATTGATGAAAATGTTTCCTTCGCCGATCTGAAACAGACATTGTACTTCTTTGTAAAAGAAATGTATGGCAAGGATGTAAAAGTTCGTTTCCGTCCTTCTTATTTTCCCTTTACTGAGCCGAGTGCAGAGATGGATGTGAGTTGTTTTATCTGCGGCGGCAGCGGTTGTAATATTTGCAAAAAGACCGGCTGGGTGGAAATATTGGGTTGCGGCATGGTGCATCCGAATGTATTGACCAATTGTGGCATTGATCCGAATAAATACTCCGGCTTTGCCTTTGGTATGGGTATTGAAAGACCGGCGATGCTGAAATACGGTATCAATGATATCCGTTTGTTTAGTGAGAATGATGTTCGGTTTTTGAAACAATTTACCAGTGCGATATAGTTTATTACAGCATATTAAAACAAAGCCGGTCAGTTGACCGGCTTTGTTTTTGAACTACTAGTTTATTTTCCTTCCTTCATCCGTTTATAACCAAAGAAAGCAGCGAGCAGAAACAATACCACGGTCAAATAAAACCACGCTGTAAATTCCACACTGATGGAGATATTGGGGTCTTTACTCATGGTTTCCTTCCCGAGATCATCCTTAATATCAATCATCAACCCGATTAAGGCAAGCCCTGCAACTGTTCCGGTCAGTAAAGCCCCGACACCGCCTGCTTTATGATTATTCAGCAGGGATAATAATAAACCGGCTGCACCGAATAGCAATGCCGCCAGGGCAAACATATTCGGGTCTTTCTTTTCGGGCTTGTTGTTTGCTTTTTTCCGGTCATTTCCAAATCCTTCGTCAAAACTATCCAGCAACGAATTATCGCCGCCCGGCCCTTTTATATGAAAACCGGTGGCCAGTTCGGCCCCATTTACTTTTTGCAGCGAAGCATCATTACACTTGATATCGATAAACGGCATAAAGAATAACAATATACCCACCACAAAAGCGGCCACTGAGGGAATCTTCGTACCAAAGAGGCCCGGTAGGGGTTGTTGAATAGTTTGCTCGGCAGGTTGGTTCGTGTCCATAAAAATAATTGAGTGTTAGAAAATTTATTTCCCGATCACATATTTAAAACCAGCTTCCACGCTGGTATAGTTAAAGTCTTTGATACCCTGCTGAAAACCGAGTAGCAGGCTGTTTCTTTTTAATTTTCGTTCCAGTGTAGTTCTGCATACAATGGGTTTATCACCACTTCCTTCAAGATAACCCAGGTAACCGGCGATATACGTTTGCATCCGCCAGTTATTTTTATTCCATTCCAGGCCGCTGCCAAATAAAAAGGCATCATCCTGGTTATGTTTTTCTGATTCTATCTGCCAGGTATAAAAACCCGCCATGCCAATCCATTTTACCGAAGAGTTCCTGAACGGCTTCCCAAAGGAAACATCAAAATGATAACCCGGGCCGTCAGTGAAACGGGCAGCACCAAAACCGGAGCCACTGGGAAAGCGGTAACCGATTCTTAAAGCCAGCTCAATATGTTTCCTCCATTTTTTTAACAGGCGGATATTTGTATTCAGGTGTACTTCGCCGGTTGCTTCATGGTCATCATAAAACTGTGCAAACACATGCCGCTTCGTTTTAATAGCCTGGCTGATCGTATATCTTTCATAGGGCACCCACATCAGGTCAAATGAAATAACATCTTTTACCAACGGGTAATTGGCATACAAGGCCAGGTTTTGTGTATTATCACCGTTGGAGAAATGCAGGTTGCCGGTTGCTGTAATGGAGAAAATACTGTCAGGACTGCCATTGCCAATTCGTGGAACCGGTAAAGAGTTAGGGCCCTGGTAAGCAGGCATACTGATCATATACCTTGACCAATGGGTGATGCCATCCCAGTTTACCGCCTGTTCCCATAATGTATAGGGCGATTGGGCCTTTGCAGCTAAGCTGAACAATACAAAAGAAAATACAAGCAATAAACAACGGTGCATACCAGGTAAGATTGATTTTAAAGATAATTAAATTGACTTCGTAAAAAAGAAATTTACCTGTTTACCTTTACAGCTATGATCATTCATTCCATTTGTGTTTGCGGTGCCGGTACCATGGGCAGTGGTATTGCACAGGTTTCGGCTCAGGCAGGTTTTCATACCATCCTGTATGAATTGAATGAGGCTGTGCTGGAGAAAGCAAAAAGCAGCATTGAGAAAAACCTGCAGTTCTTAATTGATAAAAACAAGATCAGTGCAGCCAATAAAGAAAAAGTGCAGCAACGAATTGTTTATACCAGCGATTTACAAAGCTGCCTGGCCGATGTATTCATAGAAGCTATCGTGGAAAAGCCGGCTATTAAGATAGGCTTGTTCAACCAACTGGCAGAGCTGAACCATAGCGAATGCATTTTTGCCAGCAATACTTCTTCCTTGTCCATTACCGGCATTGCTGAAAAAGTGATGAGCCCGGAACGGGTTATTGGTATGCACTTCTTTAACCCCGCCCCGCTGATGAAACTGGTGGAAGTGGTCAACACACGATTTACGAATGAACAAACTACACAGACCATCATTGCCCTCGCCAAAGAAATGGGGAAGGTTCCGGTGCTTTGCAAAGATTCACCGGGTTTTATTGTGAACCGGGTGGCCAGGCCTTATTATATTGAATCATTGCGGCTGGCGGAAGAAGGCATTGCTGACTATACACAAATAGATTCATTACTGGAAGCCACGGGGTTTAAAATGGGGCCTTTCAAACTGATGGACCTTATCGGTAATGATATCAACTATGCGGTCAGCTGTTCGGTGTATGAACAACTGGGTAACCCGGAAAGACTAAAACCTTCTTCTATCCAGCAAGAAAAAGTGGATGCCGGTGACCTGGGAAGAAAAACAGGGAAAGGGTATTATAAGTATTAATAGAAAGATGATTCTTTGAGAGACGCTGATAAACAATTTTACTTCCATGCAGCATGAAATTAAACCAGGCAGTGCAACACTAAGTTCTCCCTCCGGGCGGGCAAGAGACATCCTGGTTACAGGCGGCACTGGTTTCCTGGGTTCTTATATCATCAAAGCATTAGTGGAAAAAGGATATAGCGTGAGGGCTATCCGCCGGGGTAATAAACTGCCGGGCTGGATCAGCAAGGAGATATTGGATAAAGTAGAATGGGTGGAAGGTAATATCCTGGATGTTGTTTCGGTGGAAGAAGCGATGGAAGGAATTGATACCATTATTCATTCAGCGGCAATTGTTTCGTTTGCGAAAAAAGACCGCAAGCATATGTACCAGGTAAATGTGGAGGGTACGGCCAATGTGGTCAATATGGCGCTGGAACAACAGGTAAAACGGTTGGTTCATATCAGTTCGGTGGCAGCATTAGGAAGAACAGCCGGCGGCGGACAAGTGAATGAAGAAAAGAAATGGGAAGAAAGTAAGGTGAATACACACTACGCAAAGAGTAAGTATAAAGGTGAATTAGAAGTATGGAGGGGGATGGCAGAAGGGCTGGATGCTGTTATTTTGAATCCAAGCACCATTTTGGGTTATGGCGACTGGCACAGCAGCAGTTGTGCGATCTTTAAAAATGTCTATGAAGAATTCAAATGGTACAGCCCGGGCATCAATGGTTTTGTGGATGTGGAAGATGTGGCCAAAGCTGCGTTATTATTGATGGAATCAAACATCACCGAACAACGATACATCGTCAACGGCGATACCTGGCCTTTTCAGCAACTGATGAATACCATGGCTGATCATTTCGGGAAGAAAAGGCCATCCCGTGCCACCACTCCTTTTTTAATTGCCATTGCCTGGCGGCTGGAAAAGATCAAATCATTTTTTACCGGCAAAAAACCATTGCTGACCAAAGAGAGTGCAAGAGTGGCGCAAAGCAAAACTTATTTTGCCAACGATAAAATACTGAAGGCTTTACCGGGTTTTTCCTTTACCCCGCTGGAAGAAAGTATTAAAAAAGCCTGTAAAAAATACCTTGGCACAGTAAATGCCCTGCAACGATAGCAGTACGGAATGTATCTTTAATCCGCAATCTTTTATCTATGCAAAAACTTCGTTTCTTATTACTGGCTTTATTTACCAGCTTCTCGTTGATCAGTTCTGCGCAATTCACTGTTTACGGAACAGTGCTGGATTCAACCACCCGTGAACCGCTTGGTTCAGCATCGGTCTTTTGCCAGAACACCACATTGGGAACAGCCACTAACAAACAGGGTGAATTCTCGCTTCAATTAAAATCAGGCGGTTACGACCTGATCTTTACGTATACAGGTTATCAAACACAAACGATCCGCATTACCGGTGATGTGACCAGGTTTGAAATACTGATGATCAAAGAAGATAAAAGCCTCGGCGAAGTGGTGATTAAAAGCAGTAACGAAGTAAAAGATGGTTGGGAGAAATATGGCAGCTTCTTTCTGGAGAATTTTGTCGGTTCTACCCCCAATGCTTCACAATGTGTGCTCCAAAACCCGGAAGTACTGAAGTTTTACTTCCTTAAAAAAAGCAATAAGCTGCGGGTACTGGCCACTGAGCCATTACAAATTGCTAATAAAGCCCTTGGTTATAATCTTCGCTACCAATTGGACTCTTTTGTTTACTTCTATAACACAGATATCAATTCTTACCGGGGTTATTGCCTGTACACTGAAATGGAAGGGACAGATAGTTTGCGCAGGGTATGGAGCTCCAACAGGATGAAGGCCTACTACGGTTCCAAACTCCAGTTCATGAGAAGTTATTATGACAGCACATTGACTGAAGACGGCTGGAATATAGATATGCTGGATGAAACGGATCATACAAAATTCAACAGGGTCAAAAATGTGTATGATACATCTGTTTACAGCGTAGTAATATTATATCCTGAAATAACGGTAATGACCAGCCCGGAAGCACCAGACAGTTTACCTGTTCCAAAAGTAATTTCAGACAGTGCTCATGGGACTATGCAGGTCGAATTCTATTATCCCCGTAAAATCAGTGTTACTTATACAAAGAAAAAACCGGAGCCGGAGTATATCAAAAAATTCAGGTTGCCCAAAAATGTGGCCGTTCAAATCTCCTATATTGATATGTTAGATGGAATAGCTATCAAAGAAAATGGGTATTACTATGACCAAAAAGACTGGATCAACCAGGGCTACTGGAGCTGGAAGAATATAGCCGACCTGCTGCCCTATGATTATTTGCCGGAGCGGTAATTATTTTTTACCCATTACTTTCTCCCACAACACCGGTATCCGTTTGATCCAGACAAACTCTTTCATTTTCTCGCGGGCATCTTCTACCGGTGAACCAAAGTAAACTTTACCACCGGGAATAGAATCCTTAACTCCACTTTGCGCATACACCACTGCATCTTTCCCGATCGTCAGTGTCTTACTAACCCCTACCTGTCCCCAGAGGATCACATTGTCTTCAATCGTAGTGGCACCGGCAATTCCCACCTGTGCGGCAAAGAGGCAATTCTTACCAATCACGGTATCATGCCCGATATGCACCATATTATCCATCTTGGTACCCGCACCAATAATGGTATCACCGCTTACACCACGGTCAATGGTACAGCCGGCCCCTATCTCCACTCCTTTCTCAATAACAACCCGGCCGCAACTCAGCATCTTTTTATAATGGATCTCCCGGTTGGTCTTTTTATTATAATAAAAAGCATCACTGCCGATCACAGTGGCCGCCTGTATCACCACATCATCTCCAATAATGCAATGGTCAAGTATGGTCACCCCGGGATGAATAATGCAATTCTTTCCAATACTGACATGATTCCCGATATACGCATTGGGGAAGATCACGGTGCCTTCTCCAACCGTTGACGAATCGCTGGTCAGTTTCATTGAAGGAGCAAAGGGCCGGAAATGCTGAACGATCTTTTGATAGGCTTCAAAAGGTTCTTCCACGATCAGTAAAGCTTTCCCTTCCGGGAACTCCGTTCTTTTATTGATGATGATAAAACTGGCCGCTGAATGAATGCATGTGTCATAATACTTGGGATGATCCACAAATACAAGATCGCCTTCTTCTACTTTATGCAGCTCATTAATCCCTGTTGCAGCAGCAGTTGTATTACCGGTAAGTTCTGCATTGATCAATGCAGCAATAGTTGTAAGCGGAACAGGTTTGTCAAATCGCATATACTTGAATTTGGGCAAAGGTAATAAGTGATCATTTGCTGCTCTGCTATTAAAAATGCCGTGTTTTGTCCATTCCGGGGCTTTTTACAGGTTTTACCGGAAAAAATATTTTAGTCCCCGGAAGTACCATTTGAAACGATATTTATCATTTAAATTTTTACTTATTGTATCAATATGCATTCATATCATCAATCACTATATAAAGATGATATCTTATGAAACCCTTGCTGTTCAATGGTTGTAAGCATTCACTAAAAAAATAAAAACAAAATGAATAGTAATGATCGCTGTCGTTTACTTTCATTTGCAAGAAATACTAACCGGTTTACGGCCTCCCTTATCCACAGTAATATTTAAAATGTGAATAAAATATTTTGGGAAATTTTTTTGGTTACTCAAAATTCTTTTTAATATTGTGTCGGGAAATTTATTTCCCGTACTTACTAACCCATCTATATAAATGATCCCTCTGGTACTCCGGGGGGATTTTTTATTGCTGCCTGTTTTAAATTCCTCTTGTTTCAACTTCCCCTTTTTCACTATCCTGCTGAGAATATCACTGAAAGGATGGCGGGATAACAATATTTACCCTATTCAATAATTAAGATACCTTTACTGCAATTAAAATAAGATATGCATGCTGAAGTCAATGACCGGTTTTGGAAGAGCCGAAAAAACGGTGGGTGATAAAACGTTCCTGGTTGATATCAAGTCGCTCAATGGAAAGCAATTTGAACTATCGTTAAGATTGCCCAGCATTTTAAAACCCTTTGAATTTGATATCCGCCGCCTGCTCTCCGAAAAACTGAACCGGGGCAGCGTGGATTGCAATATCAGTTTAAAAGATACCGGCGATGCCAAACCGGTTACGATCAATACCGACCTGGCCAAAGCTTATTACAAACCCCTGGCTGAATTATCGGCAACCCTGAACCTGGACCCTTCTCATATCCTGAGTACATTGGTAAAACTGCCGGAAGTCATCACTCCCAGCAGCGAGAAATTAGTAGATAAAGACTGGGAAGATTTTCAAAACGTCTTACATGCCGCTATTGATGACCTGAACCTGCATCGCCTGGATGAAGGCCGTTCCTTAGAAGAAGACCTGGTAAACCGTATCAATAATATACTGAAACAGCAGGAAGAAGTGATCAAACTGGAGCCTCTCCGCCAGGTACGCATACGGGAAGGCATTACCAAACTGCTGGAAGAAAACGTGGGGAAAGAGAACTATGACGGCAACCGCCTGGAACAGGAACTTATTTATTATATAGAAAAGATCGACATCAGCGAAGAACAGGTGCGTCTCCGGAACCATTGTGATTATTTTAAATCCCTGCTGGCAGAACCCGAAGAATCAAAAGGAAAAAAATTATCCTTTATCCTGCAGGAGATAGGCCGGGAGATCAATACCACCGGTTCCAAAGCCTACGATTCCACCATCCAGAAATGTGTGGTGCTGATGAAAGATGAACTGGAGAAAGCAAAGGAACAGGTACTGAATGTGCTGTAAAGAGCCCGGTAATTTACCGGCTGCGGGTTTGAGAATTGTTTTCTTCTTAATTACTTTTGAAAAAAAATCGTTTGCGTAGTATAACAAACACCAGGATTTTCCTGCTGATGGCTGTCAGCTCACTGCTTACAGCTTACTCCTGCACCACTATTGACCTTTACGAAAAAACAGTTGTCATGCCGGGGCACAAATGGAGCAGTAGTTTTAAACCCAGCTTCGATTTTACTATAAAAGATACCACTGCCAACTACCAGCTATTCCTGGTCTTACGGCATAATGAAAAATACAGCTTCAATAATATCTATGTGAACCTGTCGGCCAAATTACCGGGACAAGATACTTCGGTCAGGATCCGGCGTGACCTGCAACTGGCCACCAACGAAAAAGGATGGAACGGAACAGGAATGGATGATATTTATGAACACCGCATCAAACTGGGAGAACCCCAAACCCTAAAAGCCGGTACTTACACATTTACTCTGGAGCAGATTATGCGGGAAGACCCGCTGGAAAATGTAATGAATGCCGGGCTCCGTATTGAAAAGCAACAATAATCAACTATGCCTGATTCCAGCAGCAAACGGTTAAAAAGGATCACTTTCATTTACTGGATGCTCTTGCTTTATATCCTGGCTGCACTCATCTGGTGGTTCATTTCACTGGAAAAACAAAATCAGACACTGGCGGAGCAACGTTACGCTACTATTAATGCCCAGCAGGACAGGCTGACCATCCTGCAACTGTCTGAAAAAGTAACGGCAATTGAAAAAGAGACGAAAAGAAATACCGGGAAATATGTGGCAGAAGGGATCACTTTTATGATCCTGATTCTTATCGGGGCTGCTTTCGTTTATCGTTCAGTAAGGCGCCAGTTCCTGCTGCAATTACAGCAACAGAATTTTATGATGGCGGTGACCCATGAATTAAAAACACCTATTGCCGTGGCCCGGCTTAACCTGGAGACCATGCAGAAGTATTCACTGGAACCGGAAAAGCAAAAAAAACTCATCCGGATGACACTGCAGGAAACCACAAGGCTCACTTCCCTGACCAATAATATTCTTATCTCCTCGCAGCTGGAAGGTGGAGGTTATAAGAATACCAAAGACGAGCTGGATCTTTCTGACCTGTTAAAAGATTGCCTGAATGATTTCAGGAACCGTTTCCCGGAAAGAGTTTTTACTGATTCCATCGAACCCGATGTGGATGTAAAAGGAGACCCTCTATTACTTCAACTACTGGTGAATAACCTGCTGGAAAATGCAATCAAGTATTCCCCGAAAGAAAAACCGATTGCTGCCGCACTGAAAAAAGCAAATGGTACTATCACTCTGGAAATAATGGATGAAGGGCCCGGTATTGCAGAAGAGGAGCGAAAGAAAATATTCAGTAAGTTTTACCGGGTGGGTAATGAAACGACCCGGAAAACGCAGGGTACCGGTTTAGGCCTGTACCTTTGCAGTATCATTGCGAAAGATCACAATGCCGACATTTCGGTGACAAACAATATTCCGGCCGGCTGTAACTTTGCCGTCACTTTCAGACCATGAGCGAAGAAAAGAAACCATCCATTTTGTTAGTGGAAGATGAAGAGAACCTTCATGAAGCCCTTAAGCTCAATTTAGAGCTGGAAGGTTATGATGTTACCTCTGCCTTTGACGGGGTGGCAGCAATAAAAGCCATACAGGGAGAATATTTCGATCTTATCATCCTGGACGTGATGCTGCCGGAAATGGATGGGATTAACGTTACAGAAACAGTCCGCATCAGCAATAACGAAGTACCCATCCTGATACTGAGTGCGAAGAACAGCAGTGCAGACCGGGTATTAGGATTAAAGAAAGGTGCAGATGACTATCTTACCAAACCCTTTAACCTGGAAGAACTGCTCCTCAGGGTGAACAAGCTCATCAACAAGAATAAGAAACTCCAGGACAAGACTACTATTGGCAACAGTTACACATTTGGAGATAATATCATCGACTTTAAAGCCCAGGAAGCCACCAGTAAGAACGGGCAAAAAATTCAGCTGAGTAAAAAAGAGACCATGCTCCTGAAACTCCTGATCGAGAATAAAAATGAAGTGGTGCCGAGAGAAAAGATATTACAGGCTGTTTGGGGTTATAATGTGTATCCAACCACCCGGACCATCGATAATTTCATACTGAACTTCCGTAAGTATTTTGAAGATGACAGCCGTAACCCGAAATACTTTCACTCCGTAAGAGGTGTGGGTTATAAATATGCAGAGTGATCAATCCCTGATTTCTCCCAATGCCGTTTTCACTTTTTCCAGTAAAGCTTCCTTATTTTCTTCCAATGCTGCGTTGGTGAACATACCTGCTTCACAATGTTCCAGCACCTGCAATAACACCACCGGGGAATAGTTCTTTTCAGCCATCCTTTGCGACAGAGCCTGTTTATTCATTTCACTCCCACTCAGGCTGAGCCGCGGTGAGATATATTTCCAGATAGCCTGCTGCACTACCGCATAAAAATCCTTATCCGCTGCGGGGATCAGCAGGTAAGCCGGTTGCAATACTTTATCCACTGATGGATACACCACAACTGGTTTTTCCTCGGTAACAATTTTCTTCGGCTTCTTTTGAATGACCCAGTAGATCAAAACAATCAATAAGAAAGCAACAACAATACCGGCTGCTACCAGGCTGGCCCGTTTATTAACCGCTGTAATTGATTCTTTTTCTTCTGCAACAGGTATGGCCTTCGTTTTATCTTCCGTACTTATTAATAGAGACGCAGGAGTTGCAGCTATTGTTTTGTACCGGTTCGTGTCCGGGTCAAAAAAAGAAAACTTTATGGCCGGCAGCGTATAATTTCCGGGTTTTGAGGAAACAAACGAATACCTGAATATTTTAGTCCCTTCTAAAGGGACTGTGCTTCTATCGGTTGATTCCGAAACGGATGGTTCAAACCCTTCAATACCTGCCGGCCATTCAATTACAGGAGCAGATAACTGCGGGAAGTTACCTTTCCCTTTTATAGTAATAACAAGGTATCCTTCTTCATTTTTTGCCAGCTCATTCTTTTCTACGGATGCGCTGATACTGAATTGACCGGTGGCACCGTTAAAATCAACCGGCTTTGCCGGAACAGGAGATGGTTTTACATGGATCGTTACAGGCTCAGTGTTGATATTGGTTTCAAAAGTGACAGTGCCCGCCCCGTTTACACGGTCATCGTTACCGGATACTCCTTCCGTTACCTGTTGCTCTGTTTTCCGGTTTACTGCACTGCGGGAAAACTCCACGGCGTTCCTGATCTCCATCGGGTCAATAGTAAACTGGCCTGCCTGCAACGGGTATAACTGTACCTGCCGGATGGTATGCACATCAAAGAGTTTACCATTCAGTTGCTCCACCGTCATTACTTTATCTGAAAGGCTGATCATATCCTGCACGGTGAACCCGTAAAAACCAGGATTTTTTACAATATCAGATTTAGATTGCAAGCGGGAGTATAATTTAAAAGTGGCTACCACAGGCTCCCCGGTGTAACAAGATCTTTTATTCACCAGCACTTTTACAAATAAATTCTGGTTGATCTTTCTATAGGCATCTTCACCCGGTGCCAGGTAGGCTGCATTTTCTTCTGCCTGTCCGTTTTGTTGTTGTTGTGAAGCCGCCTCTTCGGTACTGATCACTGTTACTGTTGCATCATTGCTACGCCATGTCTTTCCATTAATGGCAACAACAGCACCCGGAATGATGTACCGTCCCGGTTTAATGGCCTTTAATGTATAGGTTGTATTATGTAAGGGCCTCGCATTCGTTTGATAGCTGGTATGGCCATCATATACCTCAGGTCCGTTCACCAGCCCGAATCCTTTGAATGAGGGTGCTGAAACGGCAGGTGCTTTCTCTGCGCCTTCCACTACATATTGCACCCGGAATGACTCACCGGTAGTAACAGCCTCCTGCGGCACAATGGTTTTGAATGTAACCTGTGCTGAAGAAAAAAAGGATACCGGTAAAAGAAAGGATATAACAAAAGCCTGTTTCATATAATCAACCACTAATATAAAACAGGCTTTGTGAAGCTTTGTTGAAAATTTACCAAAGGAAAGCAGCCGCTATCAAAGGACTGTTGGCCTGACAGGCTGGTTAAAGGTCACCCAGTTGAGGGCGGACCACAATATCTTCCACACAGGCCTGGGCTGATAGTTGGGAAGCCGTATAAACCAGTTGTGCAATATCCGAAGCCTCCATGATCCTTTTGGTAGAGTTGTCATAGTTGCCCCAGGAATCACTCATAACAGCACCGGGAAAGACCCCTGTTACTTTGATATGGTATTCTTTCATTTCTTCCCGCAGGTTTTTGGTAAACCCGTGCATAGCATATTTACTGATACTGTAAGCACCCCCGTTTTTGTAGGCATGCAAAGAAGCTATGGAACACATATTGAAAATATGACCAGCCTTCCGTTTCATCATTGCAGGTAAAACGGCCCTGGTAAGATGATACGCACTGTAAAGATTCGCCCTCAATTGGCTTTCCAGTAAACCATCCGGTTCATTATTGACACTACCGGGTTCAAATAATCCCGCATTATTGATCAATATATCAGGAACAGCCACCGAAAGACACCAGTTACCAAATGCCTGCGCCTCCTCTTTTATACCCAGGTCAACGGGTTTTGCTTTGATCGTAACAGCCGGGTACTTTGTCACCAGTTCTTCTACGGTCTTATACAAGGCTACTTCTCCCCTTGAACATAAAAAAAGATCATGGCCGTTAGCAGCAAATATTTCTGCAATGGCCCTGCCAATTCCTTTTGAAGCACCGGTGATAACTACATTCATGCAATGGAAATTTGATAAGCGAAGTACGAACTTTTTTCCCGTTTCGCAGTACTTCTTAAATCACTGTTCGTATTTTGCTGATATGAAGTATAAACACCTTTTCTTCGACCTTGACCATACCCTCTGGGATTTTGAAGCCAACAGCAGGCTGACCTTGCAGGAATTATATGATGACATGGAATTACATGCAAAAGGAGTATACGATTTCGATCTTTTTCATAAACACTACCTGGTACAGAACGATAAATTATGGGACCGCTACCGGAAAGGGTTTGTAAAAGTAGATGAGCTGCGCTGGAAAAGAATGTGGCTGACCTTGCTGGAATTCAAAATTGCGGATGAACCATTGGCCCGGGAAATGGGAGTTCGTTTTTTAGACCTTTTACCCACCCGTAAATTGTTATTTCCTTACGCTATTGAGATCCTCGGTTATCTCAAAGAGAAAAACTACCAGCTGCATATGATCACCAACGGGTTTGAAAAAACACAGCATAGTAAATTACAGAACTCAGGCCTGGCGGGTTATTTTGGTGAAGTCATCACTTCTGAAGGAAGTAACAGTTTAAAACCACACAAAGAGATATTTGATTATGCCTTTCAAAAAACAGGGGCTGTCCCGCAGGAAAGCATAATGATCGGTGATACGATTGATGTAGATATCTTAGGTGCTGTCAATGCCGGCATCGACCAGGTGCATGTCAATCATTTGACCAGCGAAGTGGTACCCGTAAAAGAAGGCGTTGTTCCCACTTACACCGTTTACTCTTTAAAAGAACTGGAAACTATCTTCTAAAAATAATACCAGTTTCTTTCAAACTGGTATCAGCTAATTAAAGGGTTTACAATAAGTCTTTGCTGTGCCAGGATGGCCTTTCCCTTCAGGGAAAGGTCGGGATAGGGCATTTCTTTACCAGCTCGCAATTACCGTTACCCCGCCCTGCGGCTTATCGCCGATCTTCACATGTACTTTTGCATCCAATGGTAACAACAGGTCCACTCTTGAGCCAAAACGGATAAAACCCATCTCACCGGTTTGTTCCACTTTTTGCCCGGCCTGTAAATAGTTGATGATCCTTTTGGCCAGCGCACCTGCTATCTGCTTTACTAAAATTTCTTTACCGTTTTTTCTATACACAACAGAATGACGTTCATTCTCGGTAGAAGATTTAGGATGCCAGGCCACTAAATATTTTCCTTTGTGATACTGGCTGTACACGACTTCCCCGCTTACCGGGTTCCGGTTCACATGCACATTCAGCGGACTCATAAAAATAGAGACCTGTATGCGACGATCGGTAAAGTATTCATCGGCTTGTACTTCTTCTATCACAACCACTTTACCATCAGCCGGGGCAACAATGGCATTTTCCTGGATGGTCAATGTTCTTTTAGGAATGCGGAAGAACGAGATCACAAAGATCAGCAGGCCCAGCGTTGCTATAAAGAGCAGCCAGCTGATCACAGGGAGGCTGAAACTTAAAAAATAGAAGGAGAGAATATTGATGATACCAAAAAGTATGGTACTGATGGCGATGATCTTGTAACCTTCCTTATGAATTGTCATACTAACCAGTTGAGGGGCAAATATAGTGAATGAGGGAGAGAGAATGGAAAATGGAGTTTGGAGAATGGGCTATTACAGCAGCAGGAGTTTTACAAATACCCAGACAAACGGAGTGGCTAATAACAGTGAATCAAAGCGGTCTAAGAAACCACCATGCCCCGGCATCAAAGAGCCGCTGTCCTTTACGTCGGCCATGCGTTTTAACTTGGATTCGAGGAGATCACCGATAGTACCGGTAATAGCTGTTATCAAAGCGATCAAGGCTATGAAAAAAATAAACTCAAACCCAGTAAATGGTTCTTTAAAAAAAATAGCTGGCGATAGCAATGCAACCACCACCACTGCCAGAATGACTCCACCAATAGTGCCTTCCCATGTTTTTTTGGGTGATACTTTTGACAATGGAGTTTTGCCAATTAATGATCCAACGATATATGCCATCGTATCATTGATCCAGATACTGGCTATTATAATTATTGGAATTATTCCCCCACCTATTACAAACATTGTGTCATGCAGGTGTATATCAATTGTCCATTGATACAAATTAATCATCAATCCCCAGCTCAATGATATATACAATAAACCAAGCGCAGCCATCCCTAATGCCCGGAGATGAATTCTCCTTTGTGAGAAAATACCCAGCAGTATCAATATAAGTCCCGCAGCAGAAACCGGCATAGCAATATTCTCACTTAGCCCAAACCCACTTACAACATAAGCAGGCCCGCACATCAAAAGCATAAAGTGATAGCCAAATACCATAATTCCTAATTTGGTATAAGGATGAAATTTCGTGTTATGAATTTTCTCCGCCAGTTTGAAATATTCCCACCAGCATCCAAAATGAATAATAGAAAACAACAACAGGAAACTCCAGTGATTCCATAACAGGCCCGCTAACATCACCGCCGCAAATACGATAGCTGTCAAAGCTCTTGTTCTGAATACAGGCCAATTGAATGCCATGAAATGCGTTATTGGTTATGATAGGCTTCTTTATCCGAAGCTGTTATTTTTTTGAAATACATAAAGAGCCCGATCAGTGCCGGCAATAATAAAATACCCCACCAACTGCCACTGCTATCCTCCATCATGGCTTCTTTTATTGATTTCCCCTCTTTCGTCATAGAGTAGATGATAGTTATTGCCAGCGCATTATTGATGAAATGGGCCAGGATACTCAGCCATAATTTCCCGGAATAATAATAGATCAACCCCAGCACAGCCCCTAAAAATACACGGGGCAGGAAACCATAAAAAGAAAAATGCACCGCACTAAAAATGATGCTGACAATTAATATAGCAGCCCAGGGTTTCATCCCTGAACGGGTCAGGAAATTTTGGAAGCCACCCCGGAACAATGCTTCTTCACATAAGGCGGGTAAGAACGCCATGATGATCAGCGCCAGCACATAATCACTCATGCTCTTCAGGCTGATAATCGCAGTTACCTGCTGGTTATAATCAGCTTCCCATTTATCCGCCTTCAATTTCCATTCAACCGGTAAGGGAATTTCTTTATTGAAATAAGAAATGGCAAAAGAAACGAACAGTGCTGTGAAAATGATCATCACTACCAACCCCACCTGGTTCGGCCTTACCTGCGGAGAAAAACCCATCAGCCTGAGGGGCTTCCTGTTCAGCATAAAAGCCGTGGCAATGGCGGGTAATAAAAAACCAATGAGGGTTGACAGTACCTGTACCACTTTCATGGCATTACTGTCTTCCGGTGCAAATTGTCCTTCCTGGAAGGCCGTGATAGGTTTGCCCGTCATGGCTGACCATATCGGAATACTGACAAGACCTGATAAGATAATGCCTGCTACGGCAAACGCAATCAGCATAAAAAAGCCTGCAGTGTAGGAAATACCCTTAGATTGACTGTCGTACATAGATTTCAGCGATTAAACCGTAAATTTGCAGGTTCAAAAATAACAGTCCGCTGGCAGAAGATCCATATTTATTTAACCCGTTAGTTTATAACGGATAAGCGTCAGCAACAAACCCGGGTAATGGTAAAGATCGGTAACATAGAACTCCCTGATTTCCCCTTACTCCTCGCCCCTATGGAGGATGTAAGCGATCCGCCATTCCGGGCCGTTTGCAAGGATAATGGTGCCGACCTGATGTACACGGAATTTATTTCTTCTGAAGGACTCATCCGTGATGCCATCAAGAGCCGCAAAAAGCTGGATATATTCGATTATGAACGGCCTGTTGGTATCCAGATCTTTGGTGGTGATGAAGAAAGTCTGGCCATGGCTGCTAAAATTGTGGAAGTAACTAATCCTGACCTGCTGGATATCAATTTCGGTTGCCCGGTCAAAAAAGTGGCCCTGAAAGGTGCCGGTGCCGGTGTCTTAAAAGATATTGACCTGATGGTGCGGTTAACTTCTGCTGTGGTGAGAGCCACCTCGTTACCTGTTACTGTTAAAACAAGGCTGGGTTGGGATGATAACACAAAGAACATCGAAGAAGTGGCGGAACGGTTGCAGGATGTGGGCATCCAGGCTTTAGCGATTCATGGCCGCACCCGCACCCAGATGTATAAAGGAGAGGCGGACTGGACACTGATCGGTAAAGTGAAGAACAATCCCCGTATCACGATCCCCATCTTTGGTAATGGCGATATTGATTCACCGGAGAAAGCACTGGAATATAAGAACCGGTATGGCGTTGATGGTATCATGATCGGACGTGCCGCTATCGGTTATCCCTGGATCTTTAATGAGATCAGGCATTTTTTACAAACCGGTGAACATTTAGCAGCGCCTTCTATTGATGACCGCATTTTTGTTTGCCGCAAACATTTACAAAAAAGTGTGGAGTGGAAAGGGCCCATTGTCGGTATCAATGAGATGCGTCGTCATTATGCCAATTATTTAAAAGGCTTACCAAACATTAAAGAATTCCGCAACCGCCTTGTTACCCTGAAAACAGAAGCCGAGATCAACGAAGTGCTGAACGAGATCGCAGTTACCTATGCCGGTTTTGAAATGCAAAAGACCCCTATCGAACTGATCAATTACCACGAGAACTGCCCGGTCAATTAAGTCATTCTTATTTTCATATTCTTCATCAGCCCGTACAGGGATACTAATACCCATGTTCCTTCCAGGATCACAAAAGGCCAGTAGCTGATCAGTAAGGAAGCATAACAAGCTAATGCAGCGCCGATAATATTCATTACAAAATATAACTTATCATCGTGCTGAATGAGCTTGGTGATATTGAGAAAATAAGCCAGCAGGATGAGACCAACACCCAGGGTGCCGATGATATCATTGTACATCATAACTAATTGTTTTTTGAAATGAAAGATTCCAATCCTTTCGTGTAAACAGCTCCTCTTCTTTCGGCAAAGAAATCTGCTGCTAAGGCGGTCAACGCCATAACTGCCAGTGCTAATCCAAAGCCTCTCCAGAAATCATGCTTGAAGTCACGGATAAAATAAATATAGAGGCCAACGCCGACGAGAAAGAGAACTATTTCCACCCAGCGGTAGATCACAAAATTATTCATCACCGTCTTCATGCGGGGAATTTCCTTATCCTTCAGTTCAGCGGGGTTCATATCATACGCATATACATTGCGCATACGGTCACTATCGCTGCGTTTATATACTGTAAATCCAACAATACCCAGCAGCAGACCCACCAGTAACAGGGGAACAGCCGCTCCTTTGTAAAAATTAGTTTTAAGAAAGAAGAAAAAGATAATAGCCGCAACTATACCAGCTATACCGATCAGCAGGAATAAGAAACTTTCCTGCTTTTCAGCCATGAAATATTTTTCGATATCTGTTTTGGTAAACATGGCGGGCAATGTTTACCGTAAGTTAATCAATATATGGCTGTATTTATTTGACCTCCGGGAAAGAAAAATCATTTATCAATAGCATCAGTCACTTCTTTTGCAAGTGGAGAAACAGACGGGTCAAAATAATTGACCAGCATACCTTTTTCATTGACCAGGTATTTGGAGAAATTCCAGGTGGGATACTGGTTGTTCCAGCCATTCTTTGCCGGATCAGTAAGCCAATGGAAAACGGGGTTCTGCTCTGCTGATTGTATCACCACACTCTTTTTCATCAGCGGAAAGCTGACACCAAAATTCACTTTGCAAAACCGGGCAATCTCTTCATCCGTTCCTTTTTCCTGTTCTTTAAAATCATTGGCCGGGAAACCGAGCACCACGAGTTTACTACTGTACTGTTCAGATAATTTTTGCAGGTCCTCGTACTGGTTGGTATAACCACAATTACTGGCCGTATTCACCAGTAGGATCTTCTTACCCCGGTAACTGTCAAAACTGATGGTATCGCCATTATTGGCAATGGCTTTTAAACTGTAAAAGGATACAGGCGGCTCTTTGTCTTTATTTTCCAATTGTTTGCTTTTTGTTCCTGTTAATTTAGTAAACCACATAAGAACCGGGTACACGGCTTTCAGCACTTTCTGACGGTAGGTCATGTTTTTAGAATTATAATTAACGATCTCCACATAGCCCGCAAAAGCTACGATGAACATAAACAGAACAATCAATAGCTTCTTTAGTTTTCGCATCCATGAATTAGCTGCCATGATCAATAATTTATCGTATCATCCATTTGAATAATTTCAGTTTGCCCTTGAACGGCGGGTATTTGATAGCCGGGTCAAACCAGGTGGGGGTTTTCATCACCGCCTTTTTATGACTGAATGTTTCAAAGGAATACTTCCCGTGGTAATTTCCGCTGCCGCTAAAACCCCGCCCGCCAAAGGGTAAATGATGATTCGTAAGATGCCAGCTGGCATTGTTGACACAACCGCCGCCAAAAGCCACACTGTTGAGCCAATCTTTTTCCCGTACACCGGAAGATGTGAAAACATAAAAGGCCAGTGGATTGGGATGTTGCCGGATGATCTTCATTGCCTCTTCCTTTGTTGAAAAGCTGATCACCGGGAGAATGGGGCCAAATATTTCATCATTCATCACAGCCGCACCAGCCGGTATATCGGTTAAAATGGTTGGTTCTATAAACAGCTTAGTTTTATCGGATCGTCCGCCGTATTCAATAGTGCCTTGTTGCAGGTAGCCTGCAACACGGTTGAATTGCTTCTCATTGATGATCTTTCCATAGCTGTAACTTTCTTCCGGTTTATCACCAAAGAATTGCTGAATACTTTTTTTCAATGCCGCCAGCAAGGCTTCTTTTTTTGACGTATGCACCAGCACATAATCGGGTGCCACGCACATTTGACCAACATTAGAGAACTTCGTAACGGCTATTCTCCGGGCAGCTATTTTGATATTAGCATCTTCTTCTACTATACAGGGGCTTTTACCACCCAATTCTAAAGTTACGGGCACTAAACGCTCCGCTGCCATTTTATAAATGATCTTTCCAACGGCAGTACTGCCGGTATAAAAAACATGATCGAAGGAAAAATTATTCATCATGGCCGGCACAACAACAGCACCATCGCCCTGTACATAACAGATATATTCCGGGGGAAAAGCAGTTTCAATGATCTTTTTCATGATCATTTCAGTTGCCGGCGCAAATTCGCTGGGTTTTAAGACAACACAATTGCCTGCTGCTATAGCACCGATCAGTGGATTGATGAGTAATTGAAAGGGGTAATTCCAGGGACCGATGATCAGCACCACGCCTAAAGGCTCTTTCAGTACTTTACTTCCCGAAGGAAGATTGAGTAGGTTGGTGGCTACCTTTTCCGGTTCCATCCAGCTTTTAAGATCTTTTATTGCTGCACTGAGTTCGGAAATAACCATCCCGGTTTCTGTCACCCAGGTTTCTTCGGGACTTTTCTTCAGATCGGTAAATAATGCATCATACAGATCCTGCTCATGTGCCAGGATCGATCGTTTCAATTTCTCTAATTGCTCTTTTCTGAACGCATATGGTTTTGTAATACCTGAATCAAAATACTGCCGCATTTTTTCCAGGTGGCTGATATGGTCCATTAGTTCTAATTTTATGGAAAGTTAGGCAAAACCCTGAGCAGTATGACCGATGAGTATTTCATGATGCAGGCCCTGAAAGAAGCTAAAAAAGCTTTTGAAGATGGTGAAATACCCGTGGGTGCTGTGGTGGTGATGAATGAAAAAATAATTGCCCGGGGCCATAATATGACGGAACGGCTGAACGACCCCACTGCTCATGCCGAAATGATCGCCTTAACTTCTGCTTTTAATTTACTCGGCAGTAAATACCTGCCGGACGCCACTTTATATATTACCCTGGAACCCTGTTTTATGTGTGCTGGTGCCATTTACTGGAGCAAGGTTGGTAAGATCGTATACGGAGCAGATGATGAAAAGAACGGGTATAAAAAAACAGCCGGCACCAACTGGCCTTTTCATCCGAAAGCAGAACTCATCAGGGGTGTTTTGAAAGATGATTGCGCCCAACTGATGAAAGATTTTTTTAAAGATAAAAGATAGCTCATGGCAAAAGCTACTAAATCAATTGCCTCTCATCCCCGCAGTGGAAGAGAAATGAAGATCGAAACTGCTATTTACGAGCCTTTCAAGGCAGCAATTGTTCAAAGCCTCAAAGGCAGTAAGGGCAAAACCTTCACTGAACTGACAGACGATGTCGTAAAGATCATTCAGAAAAAGATGCCGGGGTTTTCCAAATCCATTCCCTGGTACACCATTTCCATCCGGCTTGACCTGGAAACAAGGGGTATCGTGGAAACATTCACTGAAAAAGGTAAAAAGCTGAACCGCCTGAAGCCCGGGTTTTCGAAATAAGAAACAATTCATTTTTCATTCCCGCCTGTTCAACCACATCTTCTTACTTTTGTTATCCCTTAAACAATAATCATCAATCTTTAAAAAATAGACTATGGCATTTACATTAGCACCGCTTCCATACGCACACGATGCACTGGAACCACATATTGACACACTGACCATGCAGATACATCATGGCAAACACCACCAGGCTTATGTTGACAACCTGAATAAAGCAGTAGCAGGTACACCCAATGAAACTAAATCGCTGGAAGAACTGGTAGCTGTTGCAGGTTCTATTTCCTCTGCTGTCCGCAATAACGGCGGTGGCCACTGGAACCATACTTTCTTCTGGGAAAGTTTAGCTGCGAATGCAGGTGGTACTCCTTCCGGCAAACTGGCCGATGCGATCAACATTGCCTTTGGTTCTTTTGATACTTTCAAAGAAAAATTTGCCAACGCCGGCATGACCCGCTTCGGCAGCGGCTGGGCCTGGTTGCTTGTAAAAGATGGTAAACTGGAAGTTTCGTCTACGCCTAACCAGGATAATCCGCTGATGGATGTGGCCGAAGTAAAAGGCACCCCAATTCTCGGGGTGGATGTATGGGAACATGCTTATTACCTGAAATACCAGAACAAAAGGGCTGATTACCTGGCTGCTTTCTGGAATGTGGTGAACTGGGATAAAGTGGCAGAACGTTTTGCAAAAGCATAATTGAATAAATGATACTAAAAACCGTCCTGCCAAACAGGGCGGTTTTTTATTTCCGCAAGAATCGGGTTGAATAGCGCCTTTTCGCTGCTTAGTTTTGTACTATATATGAACGACTACCAGCGCATAGCAGCCGCCATTGAATTTATCAGGGCCAACAGTAAGGAGCAACCCTCGCTGGATGCTATTGCTGCACATATTCACCTCAGCCCTTTTCATTTTCAGCGGCTGTTCAAAGAGTGGGCGGGAGTTTCTCCGAAAAAATTTTTACAGTATATCAGTGCGGAACATGCAAGAGAACTATTGTTAAAGAACAAAACATTGTCAGATGTAAGTTTTGAAGCAGGGTTATCCGGCACCAGCCGCCTGCATGACCTGTTCGTAGCTGTTGAGGCCATGACACCCGGTGAATTTAAGAATGGCGGTGAAAATTTAGAGATCAGTTATATTTTCTCCGCCACTGCATTTGGTGATGTCATTATCGCTGCTACGCAAAAGGGAATCTGTAAAATTGATTTTATTGAAGACAGGGAAACTGCGGTAGAAAAACTGTCGGGCTATTGGCCTAATGCTATACTGAAAGAAAAAACAAATGAACATCATCAGCCCGTATTGCAATTTTTTCAGCAGGACTGGACCAATCTTTCCCGGATAAAACTTCATTTAAAAGGCTCACCCTTTCAATTGAAAGTTTGGGAAGCTTTGCTGAAAATTCCTTCCGGCGAATTAAGCACTTACGCTTCCATTGCTCATTCCATCAGCAAGCCGAAAGCCTTTCGTGCTGTTGGTACCGCTATTGGCGATAACCCGGTTGCCTATCTTATTCCTTGTCACCGGGTCATAAAATCTACCGGGATCATTGGTGAATACCATTGGGGCAGTGCCCGCAAAACTTCCATCATTGGCTGGGAACAGAGCCAGTTGTTAGGTGAAGCGATTTGACCATTTCAGCAAGAACCGGGTTGCTTGTATTGCTTCCTTTCATCAATTTGCGGGAAAAAATTACCAGATGAATATTACTTACCAGGCAATCCCTCAAAACTACATTGATACAATAAGAAATTCCATGCAGGACGATTTTGGTCATCCTGTTGAAGAAAGCATAGCAGGTGAAACAGGGTACGGCCCCTGCCGCTGCTGCTTAAAACAATTTCAGCCCGGTGAGAAAAGGCTGCTCTTTTCATATGCTCCTGTTAATGCTGCAAATCCGTATAATGAAGTAGGACCGGTGTATATACATGAAGATTGCAGCACTTACCGGGATAGCAGCGTCTTTCCTCCTGAAGTAAAGAATGGAAGATTGCCTATCCGGCTTGTGCTCCGCTGTTATAACAGGGAGAGAAGAATGATACTGGCCCGCTTTATAAAAGACAACAATGCAGTTGAAAATATGATCAGGGAATTATTTGCAGATCCGTTGATCGAATTTATTCATATCCGGAATGCCGTGTACCAGTGTTTCATTGCGGAAATAAGAAAGGATCAGGGAACCGGATCATAACCGCTTCCTCCCCAGGGATGACAACGGGATATTCTTTTAATGGCAAGCCATAGTCCTTTAAACACACCATGTTTCTTCAATGCTTCTGCAGCATAATGGGAGCAGGTGGGTGTATAGCGGCATTTCGGCCCCAGCCAGGGGGAAATGATCCACTGGTAGATCTTTATCAGGGCGATAAAAGGAAGGCTAAGAATTTGCAGCAGGAATTTCATTCACCATTTTTAAAAATTTCTTCAAAACAATACCAACTTTCCCCTCAATCAATGAATAGTCCGGCAGTTCTTTGGCTGTATAGATCAGGAACACATCCAGGCCTTTATTTTTTTGGGGTAGCACCTGCTGCAATTCATTTTTCTGCAAACGCCAGGCTTCACGGGCCAGTCGTTTTACCCGGTTACGATCCACTGCTTTTTTAAAATTCTTTGCAGATACGGTGATACCAAATTTTAATTCAGCAGCAGTAAACTGGTAGCAAACACGAAATGGCGGCACACTGAAGCGTTGTCCTTCTTTGAACAACTGGTCAATCGCTTTACGGCTTTTTAACCGCTCTTCTTTTCCTAAAGTGAATTGCCTGGCCAAAATTGTCGCTAATAAAAAAGCTCCGGTACTACCAGAGCTATAAAATTATTGAAACCCCGTTTACACAAGGGCGGTGATTTTTACTTCAGCTTTCTTTCATCAGAAACCGTCAGCTTCTTACGACCTTTTGCACGGCGGCTTGCCAGTACTTTACGGCCATTGGCAGTTGCCATACGCTTACGAAAACCATGTACTGATTTACGACGCTTACGATGAGGTTGAAATGTACGTTTCATAATTAATTATTTCTCTTTTTCATGTTTTGAAATGCGGACCGGGAGAACGGCCCAGGTTTCAATTTCGCCTGGTAAAAAGGGTCACCACAACCCGTCTCTCCCCAGGCGGGATGAAAGGACGGCAAAGGTAAGGGTTGACAGGCAGAACTCAGAAGCTGGGACAGATAATATTTGTAAGACGGTCTTTTTGCCCCGGTTGGGCTTTTCTTGCGATGCCCGCCTGTCCGGTAGGCAGGCTCCGTTCAACTTCCTGTTCCCTGATCATCAGTTGGTTGGAGTTTCCACCACGGCATGTTTCGACTGTACAGGTTCCCCAAAAAAGATAGCCGCATGGTTATCGAAATCTTCCGTGGAATCCGTGGTAAAGAATTGACGGGTTCCGCTTTTGCTGCATAATACTTCCAGTTCCGGGTGCCTTTGCAGGTAATCGGCCAGGCTTTCCGCAACGATCTCACCCTGTGAAAGCAGCTTAACGCCTACCGGGAGATACTCCTCTATTTTCTCTTTCAGTAAGGGGTAATGGGTGCAGGCGAGTAAGAGCACATCGATGGTCTCTCCTTTTTCAAAAATGTTCTGCAGGTTTTTCTTTACAAAATATTCTGCACCATTGCTGAGGTGTTCGTTGTTCTCCACCAACGGCACCCACATCGGGCAGGCTTCCTGGTACACGTTGATACCGGGATAGAATTTTGCTATTTCGATGGGATAAGAATCAGAAGCTACCGTTCCGTTTGTAGCCAGTATTCCCACATTTTTTGTTTCGGAGTAAGTACCGATCACTTCTGCTGTAGGTCTTATCACCCCTAATACTCTTTTACCCGGAGCTATCCGGGGAAGATCATTTTGCTGAATGGTTCGCAGTGCTTTTGCAGAAGCAGTATTACAGGCCAGGATCACTAATGAACAGCCCTGGTCGAAAAACCATTGCACAGCTTGCAGGGTATAATGATAGACTGTATCAAAGGAGCGGTTACCATACGGCGCACGGGCATTATCACCAAGATAGAGATAATCGTATTGCGGCAGTTTGCTGATGATCTCTTTTAAAACCGTCAACCCGCCATAGCCAGAATCGAACACAGCAATAGGACCTGCTTTTTGCATAGAACAAAATTAGGTACTACGGCCTATTAAAAAGCCCTGTTTCATACAAGATGAAACAGGGCTCCACTATTTTGAAAGCGGCTGCTTAGTTACCGGCTGGTTTTGTTCCCGCTGGTTTAGCGCCACCCGCTGCCGGCTGATTAGGCAGTTTAATGCCCAGTTCTGCCAACACGGCTAATGACATATCATCTGTTTCAGGAGCTACCAGGAAAACTTCGGTAGAAACAACATGTGTATATCCCTTCTTTTTAGCAACTGCATCAATGGCTTTTTTTGCTTTTGCGTAGTAAGGTTTCAGGTATTCCTGCTGTTTGTATTGTTGTACCTGCTGGATCAGGGCATCAGCACCATCCAGTTCTTCTTTATAAGCCTGCAGATCTTTGAGGATCTCATCTCTTACTCCTTTTGGCTTGGTGGTGTCTGTATATTCCTGCAATTTCCTTTGATACTCAGATTGAACATAGTTCAAACGGGGAAGGATTGAATCTTGTACATATTTCTGACCCACGGTATCCATATTCACTTTTGTCTGGGCCAATTCTGGCATCAGTCCGACTATATCATCAATACGGATATAACCGATCTTGGTTTGTGCAGATGCCGTTCCTGCTATCAACAGTACCATCGCCACCGCTACTAATTTCAATTTTTTCATGAGTGTTTTTTTTGACTTTTCAATTTCTCACCACACCTGGTGATTTTAATTTTTACTTATTAATGATTCAGTTCAAAAACGTTTGGTTGCCTTTTGTGATTTTTTAACAATTCAGCTATTACTTGACCCCCAGCTCTTTCAGCACATCTTCGCTCTTGTCCAGTTTAGGGTCGGCAAATATAATGGTAATTCCCTCACTTTTATCCAGTACAAAATCATAGCCCCGCAGGGTGGCCATTTTCTGCACCGCGTTGTAAACCTTGTCCTGTACGGGTTTGATCAGTTCCTGTCTTTTTTTGAAGAGATCCCCTTCAAAACCAAAGCGTTTACGTTGCAGGTCCCTCAGCTCCTTTTCTTTCATAAAAAGCTGGTCTTCCCGCTTTTTCTTCAGTTCATCACTCAGCATCACCTGCTCGGCTTCAAAGTCTTTATACATTTTGTCGAGCTCCGCTTGTTTTCCGTCAATATCTTTCTGCCACTCAGCCGCCACATCATCCAGTTGTTTTTGGGCTTGTTTATAGTCCGGCATTTTATCTAAGATATAGCGGGTATCAATGATGGCATATTTCTGTGCCATTGCTGTTCCTGCAAAAAGGATAAGGCCAAGTGCAAGAGATAGTATCTTTTTCATATTGCTAAATTTTCAGGGATTGAAAATACTGTTTCCATTTTATTCCGGTTCAAAGCCCAGCATGAAGGTGAAACGGGATGCCCCTTTCAGGCCGCTCTGACCCGGTTGTATACGGTCAAGACCCACCCCATAATCAAATCCAAGCAAACCAAACATCGGCAGGAAGAAACGCA
Organism: Chitinophagales bacterium; assembly: GCA_017303455.1. Lineage (GTDB taxonomy): Bacteria > Bacteroidota > Bacteroidia > Chitinophagales > Chitinophagaceae > CADEDV01. The sequence goes on from JAFLBM010000003.1 coordinate 28,781, forward strand.
TACCGACCCCCACACTGCGGCGGAGACGGAATGGATTATAGTCCTTGTAATTATACCATCCGTTGGCTGCTTCAAAGAAAGTCAGCGCATAAATGGTACTGCTCGGGTTGGTCACCAGCGGAAAACGCATCTCCAGTTGGTATTTATTGAAGATGGTAAAGAAGTTCTGTGCACTTTGCTGATCAGGATTCACAGTAGGATCAGATGACTGGTAAACCGGATAACCCCGATGTGCAATGATATCGTAACCTAACAAACCGAAATTATTGGTCAGACCTGCATCACCCACCTGGAAACGTTCAAATGGCGAATATTCGAGGTCGTTACTATAGCGGCCCATGAAACCATATTTAGCAGCCATCTTCAGCACAAACTGGCGGTTCTTTTCTGCACCCAGTGGTTTCCCGATCGGCACAAACCATTCTGCATTAAAACGCCATTTATGATACTCCGGTGTTTTATACGGGTTGGCTGATTTTGATAAATTCTTATTGAATAAAGAATAAGGCGGTGTGAACTGAACACTGGCCATCAGGTTGGATCCGCTGGTGGGGAAGATCGGGTTGAAAACAGAAGAACGTTGTAAAGCGATCTTCATACTTACGTTGTTTGAGGTTCCGTCGCTCAATCCCTGGAATACGGGATAGTTAGCAAGCTTGTACTGGGTAAAATTCAGGGAGAATACAAGGCTGAAAAAGTCATCCGGCCATTTCAGTTGCTTGCCTAATGAAAGGGTGAGCCCTGTTGTTTTTAAATAGTTGGTATCTGACCTGGCCCTGTCGATCTGGCCGGTAAAAGGATCAAAAGCGTTTGAAAACTTACTGTTGTTGATACCAACAGTCAGTGAATTTCTTTTCTTGCCACCCAGCCAGGGTTCGGTAAAGGAAAAACTGTAAGAACGATAAGCTCTTCCGTTTGATTGCACTCTCAAACTCAGCTTTTGTCCGTCACCGGTTGGCAATGGATCCCAGGCTGATTTCTTCAGGATATTTTTAATAGAGAAGTTATTGAATGTAACACCAAGTGTTCCGGTTAATCCAACACCGCCACCCCATCCGGCAGATAGTTCCAGCTGGTCGGAAGATTTTTCTTCCAGTTTCCAATTGATATCAACGGTTCCATCATCTGCATTCGGTACCACACCGGGGTTGATGGTTTCCTGGTTAAAGAAATTCAGGTTGGCCAATTCCCGTTGTGAACGGATGAGATCTGAACGGCTGAATAATTCACCCGGAATGGTTCTTAGTTCCCGGCGGATAACATAGTCCTTAGTTTTTTCATTACCGGCAATGGTCACATTCTTGATTCGGGCCTGCGGGCCTTCTTTGATCCTGATCTCATGATCGATGGTGTCATTATAAACTGCTGTTTCCACCGGCTCCACCTGGAAGAACAGGTATCCATCATCCATATAAAGTCCGCTGATATCACCGCCTTCCTGTGTTAATTGTTTACCAAGGCGTTTATTGAGGATGTCGATATTATAAATATCCCCTTTGTTGATGCCCAGGACCAGGTTCAGGATAGAATCACTGTACTTGGAATTTCCCTTCCAGGTAATATTTCCGAAGTAGTATTGTCTTCCTTCTTCAATTTTAATATCAATATTCAGGTTGCCGCTTTTCCCGGTATAAATAGCCGTATCGGCTATTTGTGCATCCCGGTAACCCTGTGAATTATAATAGTCCAGTAATTTCTCCCTGTCCTCTTCAAATTTTTTCGGGTCAAACTTGGCACCGGTAAATAACTTGAAACGGAAATATGGATCCACTAATTTTTTGGTCTTGCTGATGGAAAGAAAACCCCAGTCTTTTGTGTACTGGCTGAATTTGTAGCTTTCTTTTGTGCCGAAACGGCTGGTATCTTTTTGAGCATATAAAGTGAACCTGCTCTTTTCTTTGGTGCCCTTCAGTTGCTTTTTCAATTTCAGCTCATCAATATGATTGTTGCCAAAGAAATTGATATTATCGATCTTGATCTTATCCCCTTTATCAATATAAATAGTCAGTGCGTTAGAATTAACAAAGGCCGGATCATTTTGCTCTTCAATACGTACGGTAACATTCTGGTATCCTTTTTCTCTAAAATATTTGGTAGCTACCTCAATAATATTACGGCGCATGTTTTCCGTAATAATGGTCTGTTTTGCCAGTCCCATCTTTCCCTGCAATTCTTCCTGGTCTGATTTTTTAACCCCAACAAATTTGAAATTACCCAGCTTGGGTCTTTCCTGCACATTGATCTCAATACTCACTTTATCATCAACGATCTTTGTAATGAAGATCTGAACATTGGAAAATAATTTTTGCCTCCAGAGGTTGGCTATAGCTTTTGCAAAAATATCATTGCCCGGGTGCATGAATTTATCACCCACCTGCAGGCCGGATATAGAAGCTACAATAGCCGTATCCAGGTAACGGATACCTGTAATGCTGATTTCAGCGATTGTATATTCCTTAGGTATTTTGGCGGTTTCCCATTCCAGCAGTTTGGGATCAACAGAGGTGGGTTCCTGTGCCTGAACAGAGTGAACGGAAACTAAAGCAGTTATCAAAAAAACAGTGATCCTGGATAAAAATCGTTGCATGGTTGATTATTCAAAGTCAGTCAGAAAAATTTTCCCCGTGGGTATGGCATATGTGTAATTAACTTATTATCTGTCATTTAGAGCCTGCCAGTCATTTCTTTTGCTGGCAAATTAACGGTAAATATCGAAAGTGTTTGTTAAAGAAGGGGGAGAACCGGCTACCCATTACAGAAAGTTTAGCCCAAAACCCTTTTCAATTACCCACTAATCAGTTGTTCACTCGTTTTACCAAACCTTCGTTCCCGGTTTTGAAAATCCAAAATCGCTTCATACAGGTTTTCTTTCCGGAAATCGGGCCAGCGTACATTGGTAAAATATAATTCGGCATAGGCCAGTTGATACAACAGGAAATTGCTGATCCGGTACTCACCACTGGTCCTGATCATCAGCTCCGGATCAGGAAAGCCGCTGGTGCAGAGGTAGCGTTGCAAGGTGTCCTGGTCAATTTCCTCCACGGTCAGCTTACCCTGTTTTACCTCGTATGCAATATTTTTTACCGCATTCAACAGTTCCCAACGGCCGCTGTAACTTAATGCCATAATAAGATTAAGCCCCGTATTGTCTTTGGTAAAATCCAGCGCCTCATTCAATTCCTGGCGGGCATATTCAGGCAGCATATTCATGTCGCCGATGACATGCAGCCGGATATTGTTCTTATGCAGGCTTTCCACTTCTTTGCGGATAGTACTCACCAGCAATTCCATAAGGCCAATCACTTCATATTCGGGCCGGTCCCAGTTTTCTGTCGAAAAAGCATAGAGGGTGAGGTATTCGATTTTTAGTTCTGCACAGCCTTCTACAATGTTTCGTACACTCTCTACTCCATGAAAATGGCCATACAGCCGGTCCTGTCCCTGCTCCTTGGCCCAACGGCCATTACCATCCATAATGATGGCGATATGACGGGGTAAATGTTCTTTGTTTATTTTTTCCAGGAGCTGGGACATAAATACTTATTCCTTAAGGGGCACGAAGGTACAAAAAACAGGTGTCCCGCCTACCATCTTCCCGGTAATTTATCCCGCTGAAAAAAGGGCCGGTAGTATATTTCACTAACAACTGGTTTTCCTGAAAGGATAACTCAAACGGAATTCTGTGCAGTTGCTATTATTTTTTTGCAGCTGTATAAATTTGAAATAAATTTTCTGTTTATTTTTAGCTAACCTTCATCATATGCAAAAGCAAGTAACCGCCCTGCCTTTTTTACTCCTTTTTTTCACTGCCATCCGTTCGCAGCCCCCGGCCCCGGAGGCTATTCTAGACAGCATCAATGCCGGACGAAAACCCGAAAAAATTTATACTCATTTTGACCAGGGATTCTATCAGCCCGGAGAAACCATCTGGTTCAAAACTTATATTGTTGTAGATGGATTTCCCGGCACCTACAGCACGGTAGCCAAAGCTGAATTGGTAAATGAGAAAGACCTGGTTATTGCCTCCCTGTTAATTCCTGTTACTGCCGGGACTGCTTATGGTGCTATCCACATACCTGACAGCGCAGCAACCGGCTCTTATCTGTTCAGGTTGTATACTCAGCACATGCTGGCGATGAAAACGACTCCCGTGTACTATAAGCCTGTATTGATCGCCCCTTCTGGAGGTTGTTATATCCCTGATCTCGCTGTAACTACAATCAATTTGCAGTTTTTCCCGGAAGGAGGCACCTTCCTGGCCAATGAATTGAATAACCTTGCCTTTACAGCGACCGATCAGCACCACCGGCCTGCAGCAATTAGCGGAGTGATAAAGGACGACGAAGGAAATGAAGTAACCCGGTTTTCCAGCAGCTATAATGGAATGGGCAAAGTAGAAATAAAGCCGTCTACCGGTAAAGCGTATACCGCAACCTTTTCACTGCCATCAGGCAGCAGCAGTACGGTAGCACTGCCAGCCGTAAGCGAGGAAGGAACGAATATGTTTGTTATTAATGATTCGCTGCAAAAACAGTTATTTATTGATAGCCGCTACTCAACAGAAGATAAACAACCGGCATTTATTGTGGGAGAGATGGATCAAACCATAGTATTCAAAACAGATATCCGAAAAAATAAAGGCCATTATTTTGGTACCTTTTCCACGAAAGATTTGCCGGGTGGCTTATTACACATAGCCGTTTTCTCTGCATCCAATCAACTACTGGCCGAACGTACTTGTTTTATCAGCTCCCGGATGGATACAACCGCTGCGGAATTAATCAATACGTCCATTAACCTGGCTAAAAGGGGATACAATAGCCTGACCTTTGCCCTGCCGGATTCTTTAGAAGGCAGTTTCTCTGTTTCCATCACCAATGCTGCAAACAGCAAGATGCCCGTGGCACAAGAAGATATTGCGATGGGCTTATTAGTAACCAGCTGCCTGAAAGCAGTACCAAATCTTCCCTTTTATAACCTGGGCAGCAGCAACAACCCCGTGAATGAGGCTGTGGATCTGTTGTTACTGACACATGACTATAAATGGAACTGGGATGAACTGAAAGGAATAGCTTCGCTGCCTGCACCCTCCTTCAATGACTTCTTTATCACGCTGAGAGGAAAGGCATACAGTGACCGCAACAGCAGCCCGATACTAAACAGTGAACTTTCATTTATTATCCAAACTAAAGATTCTGCTGTTAATTATTTCCCGGTTAACACCGATGATAAAGGATCTTTCGAAGTACCCGGGCTATTTTTTACTGATACCGCTACTCTTTTTGTAAAAAATAATAAAGAGAAGAACAGGGACAAAAAAGTAAAACTGGAATTAGTATCGCCCCCCCTGGCTGATCTGTACAAATTGCCTGTTTATCAGCAGGAATTTGCCCGGCAGCGTCCTTTGTTTTATCAGCAGATGCGGCTGCTGGGTAATTGTAACAGCTTCGCCGTGACTAAGCCTATTGATTTTGATACATCAGGGATAGTGCTGAGAGGGGTGACGGTGAAGGCAAAAACAAAAAATTCTGTACAACTGCTGGAAGAAAAATATACAAAAGGACTTTTCAGCAGTTCAGCACGAACCACCATAGATTTTATAAATGAAAAGCCTGTGTACACAGGGGGTAATATTTTTGATTACCTCAAGGGCCGCTACTCTTATATGCAGGTAATGGGAACTTTCCCCAACTACACATTGGTATTCCGCAATATGCGGAGCATCGGAACCGGCACCTATATCACGATGGCCATGTTCCTGGATGAAATGCCGGTTGATGCTTCGATACTGACAACCATACCGATGAAAGATATAGCACTAGTCAGGATCTATCCTTCTGGCATTATGGGTGTGGGTGGAGCATTAGCTGTATATACAAAACAAGGAGACGACAGATTAAATAATGATGAGCTTTCTTACCTGAGCAAAATAAAAATTAGTGGATTTTCAAATGCGGATGATTTTTATTCCCCCGATTATGCTAACCGTAATGACCAGGTAAAAAATGATAACCGCAAAACACTTTACTGGAATCCTTCCTTGATCTATTTGCCCGAAGATGGGAAAGTGCCGTTTTCATTTTTCAATTCGGACAAATGCACATCCTACCGGATATTGGTGCAGGGCATAACCAGTAATGGTAAGTTTGTCAGGATTGAAAAGATAATCAACCAGTAACTGTTATTAGTTCGAAGTAGGGCACTTATACGACTGCAGGTTGAATGTAACGAAGAACATCGCTGTTACAAACTGGTCTTTTTGCCTGCTGTTACCTCTTTGCCTGCCAGGAAGACCAATAGGTTCTCCTAATTCGTAGGATCGGTCGTGCAGTAACGCAGCATGGGAAGGGCTGCCATCAGGGTTGGTTGGGAAGATAGCCCCATCAACATAAGTGGTGCTGACATCATCTAAGTAGTCGGTGTTGGTCAGGCGATGCAATATTTCAAACCCGATATTCATTCTTTCATTGAGTGAGTATTTGATACCTACGCCAATGGGCAGGCTGACTGCCATCGAACTATATTGCTTGCGTTCGGGATAAGCCGCATTGCCCTGGCCTTCTGTGCCTAAGGGTCGTAAAAAAACTTTTTCTCCCCTCAGGTAAGTATAGGGGTCATAACTGAATATACCGGCTCCAAGCGTTACATACGGAGTGAAATTAAAACCGGGTTCACCGGGCATAAAACGAAAGAAGTTAAAGTCACCCTGCAAAGCCAGTTCCCATACGTTACTGTTGAAACTCAGGTTACGGCGATACATGTATTCATTATGGGTATTATAAATATCCGAATAACCCAGTCTTGCATAACTCACACCGATGCGGGCTGCAATGTAATTACCAAAGTTTTTGCGAAAGAAAACACTGGCGGCCATTTTAGACCTGTTGAGCCAGGCTCTTGTATTGAGATCGCCAAAATAATGACCCGCTCCGAGGCCCACACCAAATTCACCTTCCTGCCTCACGGCATATTGTGATTGAGCATTCAGGTCAGCAGATATACCCCCGGTGAAAAGGGCAGCAAAAAACACAACAGCCAATAACTTTTTCATATACCTCAAAATATGGTTCGGGATAAAATAGAACGGAAAAATAGCTATTTTCTTTCATTCACCCTGCACTTTAATTGCGTTTGTCGAGGCCCCAGGTGAGTTTATTGTGAAGGGTTTGCAAAAAATTATTTTCGCTGAGACGAAGCAATTTTATGGGGAATTCCTCCTTCCGGACAGCCAGTTGAACATACCTTCCAACTATTTCCCTGCGGGAATCCAGGGCACAGATGATATTCTCTGACCGGCTTTCCACTTCAAACGATATAACATTATCATCAGGAACAATCAATGGCCTTACGTTGAGGTTGTGAGGTGCCACCGGTGTAATGACAAAACTGCCCGACTCGGGGAAAACAATCGGGCCGCCGCAACTTAATGAATAGCCGGTGGAACCCGTAGGGGTGGCCACGATCAGGCCATCGGCCCAGTAGGTATTTAAAAATTCACCGTTCAGGTACGTATGAATTTTTATCATCGAGGCCGTGTCTCTTTTATGAATAGAGAATTCATTCAATGCGTAGGGCACATTGCCAAATAAAGGAAGATCGGCATCTACATGGATCATGGTACGCTTATCCACCACATACGTCCGGTTGGCAATTGCTTTTACTGCTGTTGATACCGCCTCACGTCCGATACTGGCCAGGAAACCCAACCGGCCAAAATTGATACCCATGATAAAAACAGGCTTATCCCTTACCAGCGTTATCGTGTCGAGTAATGTGCCATCCCCACCGAGGCTGATGATGAACTCAATGTCTTCCGTCAATTGTTCTGAGAGGGTGAAGGTCTGTGTATCTTCCCCGAGATTGATTCTTTCTTTTACCTGCTCAAAATAGGGATGAAAAATTACCGGGGTTATTTTTTGTCTGAGGAGTTCATCAAAAAACAACTGCACATCTTCCTGCTGATCATCTTCCAGAATCCTGCTGTATATAGCTGCCTTCATGATTAAAAAATAGTCTTGCGATGTAAAAAGATTCCGTTCTCTCCCAACCGGTTAAATGTCCATTCCAGTTTCAATGTAAAATCATAGGAAGTTAAAATATCGAGCCCGATCCCCCCGGAATAAAGCATGGTATTGGACAAGTCATTAAAACCGGGTAATGGATTATGTACATAGCCTGCATTGGCAAATATTTTTGCAAAAAAACGAAAGGGCAGCCGCTCAGGCATTTGCCTGTTTTTACCCGGTGTCCGGACACTAAATTGTAAAAATTCACGGGTATAAGTGGTCTTCAGGAACCCGCCGGCCACGCCATCAACAACATAGTATTCATATCCCTGCATAAAGGCATCGCCATAGCCCAGGAAACGCTGCATAAAATACGGTTGTTTAAACGGTGCTTTGATATTCCCGTAGGCAATTACATTGATAAATGATTTCTTCCCGGTATGCCAGCTCCCGGCACCTTTCAACGAAAGGTACCAGACGTTAATAAGATCATTAAAACCGCGTTTCCCGACTGATACTTCGGCAGCATAACCTTTCGTGGGATAAGGAATATAATCAAGATCATAATAGCTCATCCGGTAATAGATCTCCGGGAACTGGATACGGTTACGGCCGGATTGAAAATAATCAGGGTTCAGTTTTACAATGGTATCTTTTACGTTCTCCATCGTATAACCGATGCCAAAGCGGTGTCTTGTTTTGATGGCTCTTCTGTAGGTAAGTTCCGCATTGGCAGATACAAAGCTTCGCAGGTAATTGTTTTCGTCTTTAATGAACACCTGTTTATCGGCAACGGTATTATAATTCATCTCCCGGTTCTTACCAAGAGCGAATGCTGTACTGAGCCCCCATTTCATTTTCTTATCAATGTAGAGCCGGTCATAGCTGAAAGAAAATTGTTTTGTATATCCCCCCACCAGCCACAGCCTGAATTTATCATTCCTTCCTGTGGCATTATTATGCAATATTTTCAACCCGTAATTCAACCGGCTGAGGCTTGCTCCTTTTTCAAAAAGCCATTGGTTCAGGTTTCTGTCAACAGGTTTGAAATATGGAACCGGAAAGATATACCAGCGTTCCCTTACATCCACTGCCACATCCACCATATAACCTTCCGACCTGGCTAAAGCAACAACCACATCAATGAAAAGAGCTGTATTCATCAGCTGCCGCCGGGCATCTTCAAATTTTTTGACCAGGTCCTGCAGGGAATATTCTTCACCTGAACGGAGGGGTATTTCACGAAGAATAATACTGGCTTTTGTCTTCTTATTACCGGTGATGATAATGTTCCGGACAGTGAAAGAAACATTCTCCTGTACGTTTTTGGAAGCCTGGTTTTGAAGAGTTGAATCAGGGCTGATCGCCGGGCCTTTTTCAACCATTACTTCCTGGGCAAACAGGTAATTGCCGGCCATCAGCAAGAGTACTAACCAGGTATAATATTTATAAGTCTGCGGCATTGGCAGCGTTCATCGTAAACAACTAAAGTTAGCAGGTTTTCGCAAGAGTTTCAGCATATTACAGGGAAAAACTGTTTATATCTTCAGATAGTTCATCAGGTTGTCATAATTACTGCGCAATTCATTGACATATAGTTCCTCGCCGAAGTAGTGTTTAATGGTATAGTCGTATCGCTGAAACGTAGCCACAATATCTGAAACCTCGGGTTTGTTGATGCGTATTGTTACTTGCATAAGCCCTGTTTCAGGATCATTAGAAGTGTTGAGCTGGGTTATTTGGGCATCATTCGTTTCCACGAGTTTGCTGATCTCATTAAAAGAATACTGGTTGCTTTCCATTTCCAGTACGATCAGGCCGCCGGGTTCATTCAGGCTCATGAATTCAGAGGCATGTTTTAAAAGATCGGAATATGCGATAGTAGCTACCAGGTCATTTTCAGTATTCACCACCGGCACCACACTTAATCCATTTTCAGCAGCAAGCTGTACTGCCTTTAAAAAATGTTCATCTTCTTTAACTGAAGTATTGGCAAATGATTGCTGTAGTGTGTTTAACTCGGAGTTATCATTTTCAGCCTGGAGCAGATCATCTTCACTGATGATGCCAACGTATTTATCCCCTTCCACAATGGGCAGGTGCGTCACATGATTATCGTTCATGAGCTGCAACGCCTGGTACACCTTGTCCTCAAGATGCAGACAGGGCAATGATTGAGATGGTAATTCCCTGGTTAACATGGATAGCGGCTTTGTTTTTCATAAGACCACAACGATTACCCAACTGTTGCAGGCTCGTTGAGCTTTTTCAAAAATTTGTGAAGTATCGCATTGAATTCATCCGGTACTTCCATCATCGGTGCATGCCCGCATTTATCAATAAAATGAAGCTCACTGTTCGGGATCAGTTTATTGAACTCCCGGGCTACAAATGGCGGGGTGATCGTATCATTATTTCCCCATACTAATAACGTGGGTTGTTTAATTTGATTGAGTTCCTCTCCCAAATTATTTCGGATAGCACTTTTTGCCAGGGCAATGATCTTAATGGCCTTCAGGCGATTGTTGGTTATGCTATATACCTCATCAACAAGCTCTTTGGTGGCAGTATTGGGGTCATAGAAAGTCAGTTCTGTTTTTTTCTTAATATATTCATAATCGCCTCTTTTAGGGTAACTATCCCCCATACCATTTTCAAAAAGACCAGAGCTGCCGGTAAGAATCAGGGATTTTATCCTTTCCGGGTGCTTTAACGTATGCACAAGGGCTACATGCCCGCCAAGGGAGTTACCCATTAAATGCACTTTATCAAGTGCTCTTGCATCGAGGAATTTATGGACAAACTTGGCCAATCCGCCCACAGATGTGTGTAATATGTCCATCTCCAGCAAGGGGAGCATCGGCACGATTACTTTATTATGCTGTTTAAAATATTCTATAAGGCTCCTGAAATTGCTCAGCGCTCCAAACAGGCCATGCAAAAGCACCAACGGCTCCCCGTTGCCTTCTTCAATAAACCTGAACTTATCCTGTTGTTTGATCTCGTATTCCATGGGCAGTCAATTCGGTTCGTGCTATCCCCAAATTCAGGGACTAAAATAATCGTTTTGGCGCAAAAACGCTCAGTTTGCTGTATAAAAGGATGAGGTTGCCGCAAATATAGGCGCAACAGGCTTGTTTTAAAAAGTTGTTTTGAGCTTGCAGGTTTTTGCTAACCGGGTTGATGTTTGTACCGCGTAGGTGACCCGGTAAGTATTCCGGGGTCTTGATCAAACCATTTGCAGAAATTACCGGGGAGGAATATCTTTTGAAACGGCACCAAAGAAATTTTCAAGTTCTGTAAACATATCTTTAAAAACAGGAATGATCTTACCAAAACCATCAATGACTTCGGGGCCCCAGGGCTGAATATATGAATACATTACAGATTGTTGAATGGTCTCTGGTTGTATAAGCTTTACTTGTTCTGCGTAAAAAAGTATAATACTGAACACAATTGTATAAATGATTACATAAAGCAGAATACCTCCAATCTTATTCAACCAGCCCAGCATGACCACTTCCACCGTACTTTCAATAGCATTGGCTCCCCAGCGTATCAGCAATACCACGATCAGGAAGACTACAATAAATGAAACAACAGGAAGCCACTGGCCGGAAATTTTTACAGCAGACCCTATATAGCCGGCTGCAACAGCAGATAATTTGATAGCAGCAGCCAACCCAACGATAATGGCCACAAATGAGAATATACCAATGATCAGCCCCCGCTGGTAACCCCTGATAATAGCAAGAATAATAACAATAGCAAAAACAATATCAAGGATCATAATGGCAAAATGATGATTAATTCCCTAACGTAATTATTGTGGAGCAAATTTTAGAGCCAGTTGTTGTTTTATTTGTTTAACAACTCCTTTACGAGGGCTGAGATTGTTTTCCCGTCTGCTTTTCCAGCCAGTTGTTTGGTGGCTACGCCCATCACTTTGCCCATATCTGCCGGTGAAGAAGCACCGGTTGCAGCAATGATCTTCGCTAACTCGGCTTTAATTTCTTCTGCAGTTAATTGTGCCGGCAAAAACTTTTCGATCACAGCAATCTCTTCCTGTTCTTTTTGTGCCAGGTCGGCCCTGTTCTGCTGCTGAAATATCTCTAAAGAATCTTTTCGCTGTTTCACCAGTTTCTGCAACAATTTAATTTCATCATCTTCGGTCAGGTCACCACTGGCGCCTTCGGAAGTTTTGGCTAATAAGATGGCTGCTTTTACAGCACGAAGGCTCCTTAATGCCGCTTCATTCTTAGCCAGCATCGCTGCCTTTAATTCCGTCATTATTTTTTGCTCAAGACTCATATTATCGTTTTAAAAATTTCTTATGCTTTATTTTCTTTCATTTGCTTTTCCCTGCATTTATGATAAAATTCTTTAGCGAATTTTTTCATATCGTCCACCGCCTCCGGGTGATTGGTGGCTCTCCCGTAGGTATCCGCCATCGTCATCATCGTCTGGTAAAAGAAATCTGCCATCTCATCCACCATCATATCTTTTGTCCAGAGATCAATACGTAAAGCTGTTTTTTCTGCACTATCCCAAAAAGACAGCATAAATGCTTTTGCCTTTTGGGCATTGTCCACCGTGGTGTCCGATGCGGACCATTCAATAGATTCAGGCAACCGGTTTGCATCCATATTCACCCCAATGGTGATCGTTGATTTACTCATACTTAGTTATTAAAAGAAGGCAAAGGTAAATGAAATCAGGTGACGGCTTTCAATATGGATTGCCATAACAGGTCTGCTGTCCTTGCCCATGTATATTCCTGCTCTGCCAGTTTTCCTTTTTCAATAAGATCAGCTCTTACGCTTTCGTCTTTATAGAGTAAGAGCATTTGATCGGCTATAGAATTATAATCAGCCGGATCAGCATATAAAGCAGCATCTTTTGCTATTTCCTGCATAGAAGAATTGGAAGATGTGATCACCGGTACTTCACAACGCATTGCTTCTAATACAGGCACTCCAAAACCTTCCCACAAAGAGGGGTATACCATTGCATAAGCAGACGCAGTCAGTTTTACTAATTCCTCTTCCGGCAGGTACTCTGTCAGCAACACATCATCCCTGTATTTGTATGTCTTCAATGCATCAACAAAGGAATCAAACTTCCAGGCCAGTCTTCCTGCCAGCACCAGTTTCAGGTTACTTTTTTGCCTTTTCTTGAACACAGAAAAAGCCTTTAGCAGGTTCATCAGGTTCTTCCGCGGATGTATAGCCCCTGTATATAAAAAAAAGTCTTTCCCGTCAGTATATTTCTCTTTTACCAGCTCTTTTACTTCCCTGCTCACCGGCTGAAAAATTTCTTTAGCCGCACTGTATACTACATCTATCTTATCCTTATTGACCGGGTATTGTGCAAGAATATCATTCCTGGAAAAGAAGGAAACAGTAGCAACCGATTTCGCTTTCACTAAAAATTTGGGTGTATACCTTTTACAAAATAACAGGTGTGATTTTTTTACAAATGCCGGGTAATGTAAAAAAGAAAGGTCGTGGAGTACCAGGCACTGCGGAACTTTTGTTGACAACGAACAAAACCCATCGCAGGATACAAAAACATCTGCTTTGTGCCTTTTTAAAAGTACCGGCACTTTAATATCATACCACAATTTCCATAATATGGGATGGCGGGCCGGAGGACCTGATACCACTGCTTTTACATTGTCTGCAAAGATGAACCGCCGGTTATAAGGCCGGTCGAAAATGAAAATAAATTCATGTTGAGGGTTCTCAGCAACAATTCTCCGGATCGTTTCGTATAAAAAATAGCCAAATCCTTCGAGATAGTCATCCAGCAAAAACCTTGTATTTACCGCAATTCGCATGATTGAACGCAAAGTTACCGGCTGATTGTGGATTTCCTTAGTAAAAAACCTGTGTAATGACTGTCGAAAAAACAGCATGCAGGTATTTTATCTTTTTATTCTACTATCACTATATACAAAGTTTACCCATGTTGGAATGTTGAAATTTACAGGAACAATCACTGTGGATATTCATTAAATACCGGTTTTAAAATAGGGCAGTTATACAGTTGCTGACCAATGCCCGCTGGACTACTTTTATCCTTCAAACCGATACCCGTGTGAAACCAAAACATACCCTATGAAACACATCTGTACAAAAATTATCTCCTCTGTTTCCCTTATCACCGCATTGCTTTTGCTGAACCACAATTCATCCAATGCACAGTGCCCGGTTGGCTACCCGCCGGGGTCTACTGCTTTCGATACAACCATTGCCTTTCCAACAGGAACAACCTCAATACCCGTCAAATTTCCCCAGTTTAACCCGCAGGACGGAATGGTGACCTGTGTGCGGCTTTGTGTGACCATTACCGGGATTATTGATACACTTGCCATGCAGAACTACGCTGCATCATCACAAACCGCAACGTTCAATTATATACGAACAGACCAGATTACAGGGCCCGGGATTTCAACACCGTTGTCCAACAGCACCAGTCTTTCCTATGGTCCTCCCGGGAACATACTCACAGCCTATGATGGTTTACCAGGTGCCGGTACTGATTTTTATTCCATGTCTGATGATACCATTTTGAACGATGTTCTTTGCCGCACCATAAGCGATTCAGCAACGATCATCCAGTTTTATGGCACTGACAGTGTTACTTATAACTACAATATCAGCGTGTCAACCAGTGCCTCCATATCAGGAGGGAGCAGCAGTACGCTTGTATTAACATCAGCGCTTGTGAATTTTCATTTTGAATACTGTACCTGCCCGGGATATTTATTGCCCCTGAACATATATAGGTTTTCAGTTAACAAAGCAGATGATAAAAAAGCAGCACTGAAATGGTTTGGATATGATAACAATCAAAACGGGGCAGGTTATCATTATGAAGTACAAATGAGCCGTGATGGCTTTAACTTCCAGCCGGTTGATAATGTGCAGAGAAATACCAATGGCAATAGTGCTTATTCCTATTTATATGAAATGACTACAACCGGCCGTTATTTCTTCCGCATCAGGCAGGTGGGTGAGGATGGCCGTTCGTATTTCACCGATATTAAATATGTAGATGCAGAAAATAATTCCCCGGTTAAATTTAATATCTATCCAAACCCTTCAACGGGTATTGTTGGTATCAAATTTGATAATATTACATCCGGAAAATATGTAGTTCTTATAAACAATGCACTGGGTCAGACTGTTGTTAACAAAGAAATTGAAGTGGCAGGTAACGCATATCAACAGGTTGCAACCTTACATAAGGGTTTCTACTGGGTTCGGTTAACTAACGTAGCGAGCCAGTTGTCCAGTGTCAATCAACTTTTCATTAAATGACCTCTTAGGTGGAAGAGGATGGTGGCTTGTAAAAGGGGCCTTGGTTCGGGGCCCCTTTCTTTTAACCTCCCCGCCTATATATTTTTCCGATTTCCCAATATTTTGAAAGACTTTGACCGGAGCTCTGCCCTGCAGACCTCCGGTTTCTTTCTTACGCCTGCATTTCATACATTTGTTGCTGACCAATTTAATTACATGGAATATAATACCACCCGGAATCACCTCACGATGAGAGAATATGGCCGGCATGTTCAGAAAATGATCGAACATGTACTGACCATTGAAGACCCGGAAAGACGCCAGCGCCAGGCATATTCGGTTATTGAGCTGATGGGTTTCCTGAACCCGCATCTTAAAAATGTAGAGGATTTTCGTCATAAACTCTGGGATCACCTTTTCCTGATCGCCGATTTCAAATTAGATGTTAAATCTCCTTACCCGATACCAACCCGGGAAACGCTGAAAGCAAAACCAGCCCCGCTTCCTTACCCAAAACGTCATCCGAAATTCTCCCACCTGGGTAAAAACCTGGAAGTAATCATTAATAAAGCACTGAAAGAAGAAAACCCGGAGAAAAAATTAGGATTCGCTAATGCGGTGGCCTATTATATGAAACTGGCTTATAATAACTGGCATAAAGAGATCGTACACGATGATGCTATTCAAAGCGAACTCAGCAGCATTACCAATGGCCAGCTTACATTTACGAATACCCCATTTGTAAAAGCGTTCCGCCCGCAACAGGAAAACCGGGACCGCGGTGGTTATGGTAAACCGAGAGGTAAGTTTCAGCAACGTGGAGGCGGTGGTAATGGCGGCGGTGGCCAGCGCCGCAATGATGGCCGTGATAACCGTGGAGGCGGTGGTGGCAATTTCAAGAAGAAGAGATATTAAATAAGTAGTTGTAAAAATTATATATTAAAGGTTGACAGGTAATGCTGCTCAACCTTTTCCTTTTTAATTCATTCCCCTGTCCCTGTAAAAATTTACCTTGCACCCGTCTGTTTCAACATTTAATAGTATCAACCAATCAATTCAAAAAGATGCATTCCTTTGAAGTACGAGGTGGCAAAAAATTACAGGGTGAGATCATACCGCAGGGTGCAAAAAATGAGGCCCTGCAGATCATCAGTGCTGTATTACTTACACCTGAAAAAATTACTGTCACCAATATTCCTGATATTCTTGATGTCAATCTCCTGATAGAATTACTGGGTGATATGGAAGTGAAGATCGAACGACCGCAGCGGGATACCTGTATCTTCCAGGCAGACAATGTAAACATTGATTACCTGCATAGTGAAACCTATAAAAAGAAAAGTGGCCGGTTGCGTGGATCTGTTATGCTGGCGGGCCCGATGTTATCAAGATTCCGGAAAGCATTTATTCCAAAACCCGGCGGTGATAAAATTGGCAGAAGAAGGTTAGACACACACATCACAGGATTTGAAAAATTAGGTGCTTCTTTTAATTATCATGCTGAAGATGGTTTCTTTCACCTGGAAGCTCCCAACCTGAAAGGGGCTAACCTGTTGTTAGACGAACCTTCTGTAACAGGTACCGCCAATATTGTAATGGCAGCAGCCATGGCCAATGGCACCACTACTATTTATAACGCTGCCTGCGAACCCTATATCCAGCAATTATGCAACATGCTGAACCGGATGGGCGCAAAGATCAGCGGCATTGGCAGTAATATGCTGACCATTGAAGGGGTGAGTTACCTCGGCGGTACCGAACACCGCATGTTGCCCGATATGATCGAAGTGGGTTCTTTTATCGGCCTTGCGGCTATGACACAAAGTGATATTACCATCAAGAATGCCGGTATTGAACACTTAGGTATCATTCCTGAAAAATTTCAGCAGCTCGGCATTAAAATGAATTTTATTGGTGATGATATTCATATTCCTTCCCAGGAAATATATGAGATACAAACGTTCTTAGATGGTTCTGTACTGACGATCTATGATCATCCCTGGCCGGGTTTTACACCTGACCTGCTGAGTATTGTTTTAGTAACGGCAATACAAGCCCGGGGATCCGTACTCATCCACCAGAAAATGTTTGAAAGCCGTTTGTTCTTTGTCGATAAACTTATTGATATGGGGGCAAGGATTGTGCTCTGCGATCCGCACCGGGCTGTCGTGATCGGGTTAGAAAGAGAACAGGCACTCCGGGGCATCACCATGAGTTCGCCGGATATCCGTGCCGGTGTGTCATTATTGATCGCCGCACTCAGTGCAGAGGGAAAAAGTATCATTCAGAATATTGAACAGATAGATCGTGGCTACCAGGATATTGACGGCCGATTAAAAAAATTAGGTGCTGATATAAAAAGAATCGAAGGATAGTTTATGGACATTAAAGTAATCGCATTTGATGCCGATGATACCTTATGGGTGAATGAACCCTATTTCCAGGAAACAGAAAAAAAATTCTGTGCTTTGCTGGAAGATTATTTACCCCAGCACACAACCGCCAAAGAATTGTTTAAAACCGAGATCGATAACCTCGCTTTGTATGGTTATGGCATCAAGGGTTTTATGCTGAGTATGGTGGAAACAGCTTTGCGTATTGGCGGCAGGGACATCAACCCGGAAATCATTGAAAAAGCAATAGCATATGGTAAAGAACTACTGGAAAAACCAATTGAATTACTTGATGGGGTGGAGGACACCTTAAAAGCACTAAAAGATAAATACCGTTTAGTAGTAGCAACGAAGGGCGACCTGCTGGACCAGGAGCGAAAATTAAAAAAATCAGGTCTCGAACAGTATTTTCACCATATCGAGATCATGAGTGAAAAACACGAGAAAGATTACCAAAAACTCATCAGGCATCTTGACATAGATGCCAGGCAGTTCATCATGATCGGCAATTCACTCAAATCTGATATTCTGCCTGTGCTGGCTATTGGTGGTTATGCCTGTCATATTCCGTATCATACCACCTGGGCACATGAACATATAGAACACACAATCGAACATCCCCGTTTTTCCAAATTGGAAAAAATAGCAGACATTCTTTTGCATTTAAAATAATACGCTGCTGTACAATTAGTAAACGTTGGTATTTTCTCCTTTTCTTTGCACATGGCATCCCGCAAAAACAAGGTCATCATTATTGCTGCTCCTTCCGGCGCAGGCAAAACATCCATCACCCGGCACCTGTTGAGTAGTTTATCCAACGAACTGGCTTTTTCTATTTCTGCTGCCACCCGAAAGCCAAGGAATAATGAAAAAAATGCTGTTGATTATTATTTCATCTCCGTCAGCGAATTTCAGGAACGGATAGATAACAACGAATTTGTGGAATGGGAAATGGTGTATGAAGGAAAGTATTATGGCACACTAAAAGCAGAATTGGAAAGGATCTGGAAAGAGGGTAAATCACCATTGCTGGATGTGGATGTGCAGGGTGGTATTCATGTACAGCAGCAATTTCCCGGCACTTCGCTTTCTCTTTTTATTGAGCCCCCTTCCATTGAAGAATTAAAGAGACGATTGGAGAAAAGAGGAACCGAAACACCTGAATCATTACAGGCAAGGATCAATAAAGCCTCTTACGAACTTTCGTTCAAACATAATTTCGACAAGATCATCCTGAACGACAAACTGGAAACAGCTTGTTTAGCCGCCGAAAAAGCGGTCCGGGACTTCCTGGACAACTGATCTCCCTGTATGCCCGGCCTTAACAGCACTATATCTTTCAATACCTTTTCCTTTTCTATCTTTACCTCATGATAGACTGGAAGACGATACTCTTCTTTGCGCTGACCCTGTTGCTGATGGGCTTTTTTGCCGGCATTGAAATGGCTTTTTACAGCGCCAACCGGCTGACCATTGAATTAAAGAAAAAACAAGGCGGCACCACCGGGCAGTTACTGGGAAAATTCGTGGATTCACCAGCCAATTTTCTCGGCACTACGCTGATCGGCTTCAACATCTTTCTTGTTTTCTTAGGTCTGCAGATCAGTTCCGTGATGAAGCCTATCTGGAATTACCTGCATGTGGGCTCAGATTTCGTTCATATTATTGTCGAGATCGCTATTGCCACTTTTGCAGTACTCATTTTTGCAGAGTTTATTCCCCGTGCCATTTTCAGGGCCCGCAGTAATACATTGCTGAGCCGGATGGCTTATGTGACAGATTTTTTTTACCAGATGTTTTACCCGGTAGCGGAAGGGTTGATCAACCTGGCCGAATGGCTGCTGCGGTATGTGCTGAATGTAAGAGTGGATAAAGACAAAGAACCCTTCAAACGCAGCGACCTGAAAAATCTTTTCCAGCATTCTATTGATGAAGAAAAGCAGGAACGCAATACCCAGCTCATGGAAAATGCGCAGGAACTGCCGAAGATAAAAATCCGCCAGTGCCTGGTGCCCCGCAAAGAGATCATCGGGGTCAGCAGCCTGTCAACCATTGAAGCTGTAAAGCATAAATTCATCGAAACAAAACTGAGTAAACTGGTGGTGTATGAAAACAATATTGACCATATCATTGGCTATATTCACCAGTTAGATCTTTTTAAACATCCTTTGGATATAAAATCAGTACTTCACCCGATACCTGCTGTGCCTGAAAGCATGAGTGCTACCGATCTCATTGGCAAATTCAGCCGGGAACGAAAAAGCATTGCCTGGGTGGTGGATGAATTTGGCGGTACTGCCGGCATCATCACCATGGAAGATGTGCTGGAGGAATTGTTTGGTGAGATCGAAGACGAATATGATACGGAAGAGTTTGTAGAAAAACAGATCGCCGAGAATGAGTTTATTTTCTCAGGCCGCCTGGAGCTGGACTACCTGGAGGGAAAATACGGCTTTGAGTTCCCGGGTGATGATTCGGAAACCCTTTCCGGTTTTATTATTAATTACCATGAAACGATACCGCGGCAGAAAGAACGGATCATTATTGATGATTACGAATTTGATGTGATCAGCGTCAGCGATACCCGGATCGAAATGGTAAAAATGAAAAAACTGAAATAACAGGCCGGGAACTTACTATTTACTATTCGCTAGCAGCCGCTTATCTTTGCGGCATTCTATTTACACAGCATGGCTTTACTGGATTTTTTAAAGAAACGGGAGAAGGAACAGGCAGGTGAGATGACATTCATTGACCACCTGGAGCAGTTGCGCTGGCACCTCATCCGGTCTGTCATTGCTGTGGTCATTGGAGCTGTGGTGGTACTGATCTATGCTAACCAGATCGTGGATGACATACTGATGGCACCAACTAGAGCCAATTTTATTTCTTCAAAATGGCTTTGCAGCCTTGGTCATAAAATTAATATCGGAGATACACTCTGCTTCCCGCCTGTAAATGCATCCTTCCTGGAAAATACAATGACAGGCCAGTTTATTTCGTATTTCACACTGGGCTTTATTGGTGGTTTCATTATTGCCTTCCCCTATATTTTCTGGGAGTTCTGGAAATTTGTAAAACCGGCTTTATCACCAAAAGAACTTAAAAAAACAAGAGGTATTATAATCTGGGTATCTTTCCTGTTCTTTACCGGCGTTGCTTTTGGCTATTTCATCCTTACCCCTTTCATGGTCAATTTCTATTTCAATTTCAAACTGAGTCCCCAGATTGTCATCATGCCTTCTTTTTCGGATTACCTGGAAAACCTCATCTATACCACTGTCGGTATCGGTGTTTTATTTCAAATGCCATTATTGGTGATGGTGCTGGCAAGGATCGGCATATTAACAGCCAAATTCCTGCGCAAATACCGTCGTCATGCTTTTGTGATCATTGTGATCGCAGCCGCCATCATCACACCATCCACTGATCCTTTCAGCCTTACCATTGTAACTATCCCTTTATACCTTCTTTTTGAAGCCAGCATCATTGTGGCCTCCCGCATCAATAAAAGCCAGGAAAAAGAAAAAGCGGAGTGGAGTTAATCCCCCGCCCATTTAATTTGAAATAATCCATTTAGATTTGCAAATAGATTATTTGTCTCATTCCTAATTTCATTTTTATGCATTCTCCCTTTGACCTTCGCAAACCCATTGCTATCGGAAGTGATCATGCCGGTTATGAGTATAAAGAAGACCTGATCTCTTTTTTGGAAGGGAAAGGCCTGGCTTTTAAAGATTTTGGTACACATAGTAAAGACTCTGTTGATTACCCTGATTTTGCTCACCCGGTTGCCAGCGCTGTTGAAAGCGGGGAATACGCCTTTGGTATCTTACTCTGCGGTACTGCCAATGGTGTGGCTATCACCGCTAATAAACACCAGGGGATCAGGGCTGCTCTTTGCTGGGGCGAAGAAATTGCCAAAGTAGTGCGGCAACATAATGATGCCAATATCATCTGCATACCCGCCCGTTTTGTAAGAGAAGGCGATGCTGAAAAGATGGTAGCCCTGTTTATGACCACCGAATTTGAAGGTGGCCGTCATGCTGCCAGGGTCAATAAGATTGCTTGTGCCTGATCAGCACCAGTCATCCTTTTTTTCTTGCCCGTTTGGATAAAGCATCTATTTTTATCCTTTACCAACATCAATCAATCACATGATAAGAAATTTGTTTGCCCTGCTGCTGCTATGCAGCCCTGTACTGGTCATTGCCCAGAAAAAAGATAAGACTGCTGAAAAAATGGCAAAGACCATTACAGTTGAAGACATGAAGAAACATCTTTACATTATTGCCAGTAAAGAAATGGAAGGAAGAGAAACACCTTCAGCCGGCCTGGACAAAGCGGCGGCTTATATTGAAAGTCAGTTTAAGGCAATGGGTTTATTGCCCGGCAATAAAGACAGCTACCGGCAGCAATACCCTTTATTCAGGGATTCTATGACCGGAGCTTCGCTAAAAATAAACGGCACAGCGCTGGAGCTGAACAAAGATTACCAGCCACAGACCAGTAACTATGCAGCAGCTATGCGTTTTTCGGAAGTTGTGTTTGCCGGTTACGGTATCAGCGATGGAGACAAACGTGATGATTATAAAGACCTGAAAGTAGCAGGCAAACTTGTATTGATCATTGATGGCACACCTGCAGATTATAAACCTTCCCAACAGGGCTTTGCCTCGCCGGCAAGCAGTTTTGGTAAAATGAGTGCCGCTATGAATAAGGGAGCCGCCGGGTTACTGATCGTGTATAATAATTTCCCCCGGAGAACATTGAATACAAACAGTAACTGGAGCATGAATGGCTACAAGGCTTCTCAACCCCTTTTTACTTTTACGATCTCTGCAGATGCAGCGGCAAAGATCATGGGAGAAGATGGGAAAAACCTGCTGGATAAAATGAAAGCCGGTTCACTGGCTGCCAAAACATATACGGCAGATATTGATCTTGAGTATTCAAAAATTTCTAAAACCGCCTATGCTTCCAATGTGATCGGCATCGTGGAAGGCTCCGACCTGAAAGATGAATATGTTTTTATCACCGGGCACTACGATCACCTGGGCAAAAGGGATACTGTTATTTATTATGGTGCAGATGATGATGGTTCCGGCACCACCGGTGTGCTTGAAATGGCTGAAGCCTTTGCCAAGGCCAAACAGGCGGGTAAAGGCCCACGACGCACCATGGTATTTATGACCGTGAGCGGTGAGGAAAAAGGATTATGGGGTTCCGGTTATTATGGTAATCATCCTATATTCCCGTTGGAAAAAACAACGGTTGACCTGAATATTGATATGATCGGCAGATCAGATTCCAGCCGTCACCAGGGAGATTCAAGCAATTATGTGTATGTGGTGGGTGATGACAAGATCAGCAGTGACCTGAAAGTGATCAGTGAGGGAGTTAACAAGCTTTATACAAAAATGGAACTGGATTATAAATTCAATGATCCGAAAGATCCCAACCGTATCTATTTCAGAAGCGATCATTACAATTTTGCACAAAAAGGCGTACCCATCATTTTCTATTATGATGGCATGCTGAAAGCTGATTATCATAAACCCACCGATACGCCTGACAAGATCAATTATGACCTGATGGTGAAAAGAACCCAGTTGATTTTTTATACCGCCTGGGAAATGGCCAACCGGAATGAGATGCTGAAAAGGGATATTCCGCTTGAAATACCCGGCAGGTTCTGATCAAACAAAAAATATCTTAAGGCAGTGTACAAAGGGTTCGCTGCCTTTTTTATTTTAGCTAAATTTTAAAACTATAGCAGAGGAAACAAATGTTCCTGAAAAAAATAATGAACCCGAAAGTGTGGTGGCCGATTACCTGCAGGGATACCAGCAACTCTAATTAAATGCTGCAGAAAATAACCTGAGAAAAGCCAGAAATGCCATTTTCGCTATAGCTGTACTTTTGTTAATCGGTGATCTTATCAGTATGGCGGGTTCGGGCGGGTTTCAAATGGAAGTATTGTTATTTTCCCTGGTCGTTTCCGGAATCTTTGCAGGGCTGGGCTTTCTCACAAAAAAGCAGCCGATGACAGCCATCATCATTGCCTTAATTCTTTTTCTTGGCTTGTGGATCTTTACTATAATAGTGATAGGTCCGGAGCAGATATATAAGGGCATTCTTGTGAGGGGTATTATCGTTTATTTCCTCGTTACAGGAATTAAACATGCAAAAGAAGCTGAACGATTACGAAAAGAAATAAAAAATACCTGATGCTTAAGTTTTTGCAGCAAAAATAAAAGCCGGTTGATCTGACCGGCTTTTATTCATTATTACCAACCCAACACCCACGCAAAGATCAGCGGTGCCACAATGGTCGCATCGCTTTCCACAATGAATTTGGGTGTGTTCACATCCAGTTTGCCCCAGGTGATCTTTTCATTGGGTACTGCACCCGAATAAGAACCATAGGAGGTTGTTGAATCGCTGATCTGGCAGAAATAACTCCAGAAAGGCACATCATGCCATTCCAGGTCCTGGTACATCATGGGCACCACGCAGATGGGAAAATCCCCGGCAATACCGCCGCCGATCTGGAAAAAACCGACTCCTTTACCGGAAGAATTATTCCGGTACCATTCCGTCAGCCACACCATATATTCAATACCGCTTTTAACCGTACTTGCCTTCAATTCTCCTTTTACCACGTAGCTGGCAAAGATGTTACCGGTGGTGCTATCCTCCCAGCCCGGTACCACAATCGGGATATTTTTTTCTGCAGCCGCTACGATCCAGCTGTCCTTCGGATCAATCTCATAATATTGTTTCAGCTCACCGCTCAATACCACTTTATATAAAAACTCATGCGGGAAATAGCGTTCGCCTTTGGCTTCCGCATCCTTCCATTGTTTCACCAGGTGTTTTTGCAAACGACGGAACGCTTCTTCTTCCGGGATACAGGTATCCGTAACCCGGTTATAATGATTTTCCAAAAGATCCCATTCTTCCTGGGGCGTCAGGTCGCGGTAATTGGGGATTCTTTTATAATGTGAGTGTGCCACCAGGTTCATTACATCTTCCTCCAGGTTGGCACCGGTACAGCTGATGATATCCACTTTACCCTGGCGGATCATTTCTGCAAACGAAATTCCCAGTTCACCGGTACTCATAGCGCCGGCCAGCGTAACCATCATTTTGCCACCTTCAAGTAAATGGGTTTCATAACCTTTGGCTGCATCAACCAGTGCCGCTGCATTAAAGTGGCGGTAATGATGCTGGATAAATTGGGAGACAGGACCTTTATTCATTTTACAATTGTTTTGTAAAACCGCCTTCAGATCACAATACGGTGAGACAATGCGGGATGAGCCGCAAAATTAATGGTTTCAGCAAAAAGCCCCGCCACGTTTTACCGGGCAGGGCCATTCTTCATGTGCTGATGTTTCCGTACTTATTTCTTTAATCTCTTCTGTTCCACGATATCACCATCAGCAGCAACTGATACTTTAAATTTCTTCCCTTCTTTTTCGATTGTCAGGTTATAACGGGTGCCTTTCTGGCCGTTCACCTCCCGCAGATCAATTATATCTGCACCTGAGAATTCTTTATCCAATGAACGCATAACCACAACCGGAAGCTGGTTATAAAAAATATCACGGATAGTGCCGATCAGCTCGCCATCAGCACTGAACCAGGCTTCTGTGCGGTGCCCGGCCAGCACAAAGTTCGCTTTGCTGAATTCGTTGACTTCGGTCCATTTCACCTGTTCAGCACCTTTGAATTCCTCCTGGAAAACCTGTTGTGCTTTTTTGTTGCCCTCTGAACCTGCAAACGCTGCTGTGGCACCAAGGGTCAGTATTACTGCCATTGATAAAATGATTCTTTTCATACTATAAGGTTTAAATGATTAATGATTTTTTTCTATGACGATACAAAACTATTCCGGGTTACAAGAGTATACAAGTGAAAATGTACCAGCGGATACGGATGTTAAAGAGAATAACAAATAGGTTTTCTTATAAAAAACAAAACCCCGGTCACCGTTGATTTTACTCAGGGTCCAGGGCTTGTTTTACCACACACCAAAACTAACTGCCTATACTTTCTTTATTTTTTTATATACACTCCAGTCTTCACCGGCTGTTGCTTTCAATACAATTTTTGAATCCGCATTTTCAAGAGTGATATAATAACCGGTGTTATTGCTCCTGGTTATTTCAAACAGGTCGCTGATCCAGAAATCCTCATATGATTTTTTCAGGCTGGCCTGCAGGTTCATGGGCAATTCCAGCGAAGTAATATTCCGGGTAAGCCCCATCAGTTCCCCCTCTGTATTATAAAATGCATTTACATACTGGCCGTTGAAAGTAAATTCAGCCTTGAAATAATCTGCAGTTACCGTCCAGGTTACTTCTTTTGCCGAAGCAAATTCATTTTTAAAGGATGCCAGTACTCTGGGATTTACTTCTTCACCGGCAAAAACACTCAGGGTGCTTATAGTTATTGCCAGCATCAGGATCATCTTTTTCATGATTGAACTATTTTATTAAAGTTTTTATCTAAAAATTGTTGTCTGTTACTTATGACGCAACAAAACTATGTCTTGTTACAGGCGGCCACAAGCCAATTGTGATTAATGGAGGTTGTTGTTAAACCGGGTTAACAGGAGTGAAGATTTATTAACCAACCATCACTTCAATCTAACCGTCTGTACCAGAAAGGGCTCTTTTGTCCTCACCGGATTTGGTGATCTGAATTAATATTTAGATATTTGTCTAAATATGTAATGAATCAATTGAGTAATGAATAGTGTTTTCAAAGCCCTGAATGACCCTACCCGCCGTGAGATCCTGCAATTGCTGCAGGAAAGAGATATGACCGCCGGGGAGATCGTGGAGCAATTCAATATTTCCGGGCCCAGCATCTCCCATCACCTTGACCTGCTGAAACAGGCCAACCTGGTAACATCAGAAAAAGAAGGCCAGTATGTCTATTATTCACTTAATACCACCGTGGTGGATGAAATTCTGAAATGGTTCATGCAATTCAAACCGAAAAAGAAATAGTTATGAATACAGCTATCAAATACCTCATCTGGCCGATCCTGGTTGCCCCCGCTGCTTACCTCGCTTTTGCCTGGAATAAATTACCGGAGAAAGTGCCCATGCATTATAATCTCAGCGGTGAAGTGGACCGCTACGGCAGTAAAACCGAAATGCTTGCCGTAATGGGAATACTCATTGGTATTAATATTGGTGTTTATTTTCTCCTGGTTAATATTAATAAGATCGATCCCAAGAAAAAGTACACAGCAGAAAACCTGCCCCGGATGAGAAAGCTGGCTTTTGCGATCAGCCTTTTTATGTCAGCCCTGGCCTGTTTTATTATTTACAGCAGCCTTCATCCTGCTGATAAGTTCAATATGCAATTTATTGTTATCGCTGTCGGGCTGCTCTTTGTGATCATCGGGAATTATATGTATAATATCAAACCCAACTATTTTGCCGGTCTCCGTTTACCATGGACATTAGAAAATGAAGACAACTGGAAACAAACACACCTGCTGGGCGGAAAACTCTGGTTTGCCGGTGGCTTATTAATTGTACTGGCCGGTTTCGTATTGCCTGCACCCGCACAACTCATTTTCCTGTTGTCCGTTGCTGCACTGATTACTATTATTCCGATTGTCTACTCTTATCGCTTATATAAAAAAAAATTGCCTGGTCCTGTTAAATAATAACACATGAAAAAGATACTCTTCGTTGCCCTCTTGCTATCTGCCATTAATAGTTCCTTTGCACAGACCGTAACCAATTTTACAGGAACCTGGGAAGGAACGCTAAATGTTGGTATTGAACTCAGGATCATTTTTCATATTAAAGAAGATGGAAAGGGTGGATTAATTTCCAGCGCTGACAGCCCTGATCAGTCGGCCTATGGTTTGAAATGCGATGCTACTACTGTAACCGGGTCAACTATTACTATTGAAATGACCAGTCTGCGGGCAAGTTATACAGGCAAATTGCTGAATGATTCCACCATTGACGGGACTTTTACCCAGGGAGGTGATATTGCACTGATCCTTGTCAAGAAAAGAGAAAACAAGACCGAAACAGCTGTCTTACCAGTTACACTTTCGTATAAAAGCAGTGAGGTAAGCGTCCCGTTAAAAGATGTAACACTCTCCGGAACATTTTTCCAACCATTGCAGGATGATAAGAAAAATGCAGTGCTCATCATTGCCGGGTCCGGGCCAACAGACCGGGATGGCAACAGCCCGTTGCTTCCCGGCAAAAACAACAGCCTGCTGCAATTGGCGGATAGTTTGGTCAGTCACGGTATGGCAGTTTTACGATATGATAAAAGAGGTATCGGTAAAAGTAAAATGTCTGCAGGGCTTGGGGAAGAAAATACAACCTTCCCGGATATGACGGCTGATGCTGTGGCTTTATATAACTGGATCAAAGAACAGGGATATGCGAATATTTATATTGCCGGGCACAGTGAAGGTTCACTGGTGGGTATGATCGCTGCAGGACAGGTGAAGGCCCGTGGCTTTATCAGCATGGCAGGAGCAGGCCGCAAAGCTGGTGATATCCTGAAAGAACAACTTTCAAGTCAACTGACTCCGGAACTCAACCAGCAATTCGCAGCAGCTATCGATTCGCTTGAAAAAGGTTTCACTGTTTCTAAAACAGATCCGTCATTGATGTCCTTGCTGAGGCCTTCCGTTCAACCCTACATGAAATCATGGCTGGCCGCAGACCCACAGAAGATAATTGGGCAGTTAAAAATCTCTGTGTTGATCCTGCAAGGGACAAAGGACCTGCAGGTGAAAGAAACGGATGCACAATTGCTGGCAAAAAGCAATAAAAAAGCAACGCTTGTTATCCTTCCCAACATCAATCATGTACTGAAAGAAGTTCTTGCTGATAAAAGGGAAGAAAATATTAAATCCTATGCTGATCCAAAATTACCTTTGCCCGTTGCATTGATCAGCGCAATAACCACCTTTATCCATCGTTCATCAAAATAAATTGATTGAACTACCTGGCCCACGCATACCTTTCTTTTAATCATCCTGAGATACTGGTCGGTAATATGATCAGTGATTATGTGAAAGGGAAAAAGAAATTTGATTACCCGGCAGGTATTCAAAAAGGTATTACCCTGCACCGGGCCATTGATACATATACAGACGATCACCCGGCCACCAAAACAGCAAAAGAAGTATTCAGACCCCACTACCGTTTATACAGCGGTGCCTTCGTGGATGTGGTCTATGATCATTTTCTTGCCACAGATGACCGGGAATTTCCCGGCAATTCATTACTGAATTTTTCAGCACAGGTATACACCATGCTTGATGAGTACACCCATTGGTTCCCCGAACCTTTCAGCCGGATGTTTCCCTATATGAAAGAACAGAACTGGCTTTTTAATTACCGGGAAAAATGGGGTATCGAAAAAAGCCTGGGCGGCGTGGTTCGCCGGGCAGCCTATCTTACCGAAAGTGACACGGCCTTCCGTCTCTTTGAGGAGCACTACCAACTTTTATCCGGCTGCTATCGTCAATTCTGGGCAGATCTTCAGCCTTTCGCCCGCCGGCAGTTCAACCTGCTGGTAAGTGAACAGGAATGAATCCATAAACGGGAACTGCACAATCCGCAAATCAGCTATTTTTGTAACTATCTTATTCCTTGACCGTATATGAAAAAGAACAGCATGATGAAAAAAATTATCTGTCTTACTACCCTTCTCCTGGTTTCGTTTATTGCTTTACTGGCGCAACAAAGCAGCCTGCCTCCCGTTGATAAATCCCCGGTTGATATCAGCTATTACCCCGCTAATTACCCGGTATTGAAAATACAGGACAAAGCTACCGAACCCCTGGCCGCAAGGGTTATATACAGCCGCCCAAAAAAGGAAGGAAGGACTATTTTTGGAGGGCTGGTGGAATACGGAAAAGTATGGAGGCTGGGTGCCAATGAAGCAACTGAGATCGAATTTTTCAAACCCGTAAAGATTGGCGGAAAGAAGATCAATAAAGGCCGCTATACGATGTATGCCATCATTAATGAAAGCAGCTGGACCATCATTATCAATAAAGAAACAGATACCTGGGGCCAGTTCAAGTATGATATGAAAAAAGATATTGTACGAATAGACCTGCCGGTACAAAAAATGCAGGAAGTCGTTGAGTCGATGGCAATGACCTTTGAAAAATCAACTACCGGGATGAACCTGGTGATAGCCTGGGATACGATTAAAGTGGTATTACCGGTTACTCTTTAAACGTTTATTATGAAAATGACCTCATCACTTTTTTGCAGCTTCCTTTTACTGTTATCCGTTGTTGCCTGCAATTCGGAAGAGAAAAAGGCTCCAACGGAAACAAAACCATCAACGGTTGCCGGTACAGATACATTGCCTAAAACAAACCCTGTAACATCCCTGAATTCATATGTGGCAGTTGATGTATCTCCAATGGATATGTGTTATTTCCCGGTTGATTATCCCAAACTGAAAATGGTGGGACAGGCTGATCCGTTACCATTAGCAAGGGTTATTTACAGCCGACCGCATTTACAGGGCAGAAGGCTCTTTGAAGCGGTATTAAAATATGGAGAGCCCTGGCGCCTGGGTGCCAATGAAGCAACTGAACTTCAACTGTTCAAAGCCGCTACTGTTAGTGATAAAAAGATACCCGCAGGTCGTTATATCATGTATTGTATCCCGCAAATTGATAAATGGACGATCGTTTTAAATTCAAATATTGATTGCTGGGGACTTAAGCAGGATGTGTCAAAAGATGTGGCCCGTATTGATGTGGCTGCAATAAAAACAATCCAGCGGGCTGAGTATTTTACGATGCTGTTTGAAAAAACTAATACTGGTGCCGACTTACTCATGGCCTGGGATGATACAGAGGTAAGACTGCCCTTCAGCTTTTAATCCCCGGTTTCCTCTTACAATACTGCACATTATTCAGATATTTACAGTATGTGCGGTATAGCCGGAATCATACATACAGGTAACTCCCGTTTTAACCAGGAACAACTGCTCAGGATGACTGATGCACTTTCTCACCGCGGACCCGATGGTGCCGGTCATTGGAGCAACCCCGGTGGCGGGGTTTTATTAGGCCACCGCCGGCTTTCCATACTGGATCTGAGTGATGACGCTTCACAACCCATGCATTTCAGGAACCGTTACACGATCATTCATAACGGGGAAATTTATAATTATAAAGAATTAAGAGAAGAACTCGGAAAGAAAGGCTATTCATTCAAAACCCAATCCGATACAGAAGTTATTCTTGCTGCCTATGATCATTGGGAAGACGAATGTGTGGATCATTTTGACGGCATGTTTGCCTTTGCGATCTGGGATGAGGAACTAAAGGAATTATTTGCAGCCCGCGACCGTTTTGGAGAAAAACCTTTCTACTATTTTTTTGATGGACAGGGTTTCATTTTTGCCTCTGAAATGAAAGCGATCTGGGCGGCCGGAATTGAAAAGCAGGCTAATCTCCAATTACTTTTTAATTTTCTTACGATCGGCTATGTTGATAATCCTGAACGGCCGGAAGAAACATTTTATACCACTATCAATAAGCTTCCTCCCGCTTCCATACTTTATTACAATCCTGCCAGCAAAGAGCTGTCGGTTGAAAAATACTGGGATATTGATATCACCGCTGTCAATAAAAAAATAGCAGATAAAGAAGCGATCGAAAAATTCAATTTTCTTTTTACTGAATCTGTCCGTAAAAGATTGCGAAGCGATGTATCGATCGGAACATCCTTAAGCGGGGGGATTGACAGCTCTTCTGTTGCTGCCATTGCTGCCGGGCAGGGTGCAGATCATTTCCTGCCACAGGTTTTTACGGCTGTTTTCCCGGGCTTTGAAAAAGATGAGTCAGTATTTTCAAAAGAAGTAGCTGCTACTTTTCACCTGGAGCAATTCACAACTGCCGTAACAGCAGATGATCTTTTGAAAAACTGGGACAAACTATGTTATCACCAGGAAGAACCATTCGGATCTGCCAGTGTATTCCCGCAGTTTAAAGTATATGAACTGGCAAAACAAAATCATGCTAACGTGTTACTGGATGGGCAGGGTGCTGATGAGATACTCGCCGGCTATTCCAAATACTATAAATGGTACTGGCAGGAATTATTTGTCAAACGAAAACTGGTCAGCAGCGGCGAGATAAAAGCGGCAAAAAGAATAGGGGTGCAGGAATCATTTACGGCGAAGAATATCATGGCTGCTTTGTTTCCTGATTTTGCCTCCGTGATCCTGGAACGGCAATACCTGCTGAAAGCATTACGACAGGAAGATCTTGCCCGTGATTTCATCAAACTGCAAAGCAAAGAAGCCTATTACAGCACGCCATCCCATTTCAATCTGAATGGTGCCTTATATTTTAATACCTGTATGCATGGGCTGGAAGAACTATTAAGATATGCCGACCGGAATGCCATGGCGCATGGTTGTGAAGTACGTCTTCCCTTCCTCAATCACGAATTGGTTGAATTTGTATTCACCCTTCCCTCTCATTTTAAGATCAGGCAGGGCTGGACCAAGTGGTTGCTGAGAACATCGATGAATGAAAGACTGCCGGCTTCCATTACCTGGCGGAAAGATAAAGTAGGGTTTGAGCCCCCGCAGCAACTATGGATGCAGGATAAAAAAGTGCAGGAGCTTATGCACGAAGCAAAAAAGAAAATGGTCAATGAAAAGATATTAAAGCCGGATATATTAAATAAAAAAATTATCCCGCTGGGCAGTACTGTTGCCGACAACTATGACTGGAGATACCTCAGTGCCGCTGCATTTCTATGAGCTTCCGAAATGAGTCATTCCGCCTCACCGGCAGTGCGGGAGAACGGAATGAGTACTCATAGCTAATAGGTACCGCTGCAAATTTTTAATCCTTATCGGCTCTTTTGAATTTATCTACCTGCTGGGTATTACCATAAGGATCGGATTTTATGGTGTACCAGCTTTTATCATCCTTCAATGTGATATAGTAACTCAATTCTGAATCGCTGGACGTTTCAGTCACACCGAAAATTTCCTTCCCGGCATATTTCTTTTTCATTCTTGCCAGGATATTCGGGGGCAGGTTTTTTTCACCGTAATAACGTACCGTCTCCAGCAGGTTGCCTTCATTATCATATACGGCCCTTACCTGTACCTCACTTACTTTGAAATTAGCCTGGCAACTGTTATCCATTTCTTTCCAGGTCACTTCTTCAGCATTGGCAAATGTTTCTTTAAAGGCTTTCAATACTTTTTCACTTATTTCTGGTGGAGTGGCTGTTGCGGTAATACTGATCAGCATCACAGCGAGATAAATTAATTTTTTCATGGTTATACTTTTAAGGTTAAAGATCAATGACAACACAAAGCTATCCGCATCCGCAGCGGAAGGCAAGCGATTCTCTATTATTGGTAAATGAAGTTTATGCTACCCCAATATGTACGAAATCATAAAACAAGCCGAAACCGGGTAAAGCCTGTTTGAAAAATAGTTTTGCGGGTGCTAAACATGATATTATTCCTGGTGCTTACCAGCAACAGGGATTGTTAAATAACCTTAACTACGGATGAATGGTAAATAAAACCGTATTTGACCGATATTTCACATCTTTGCAACCACAATAATTCTAATTATGAAGATTGCTACTAAAATGATCCACGCAGGAGCCACACCTGATCCTTCCACCGGTGCCATTATGACCCCGATTTATCAAACCTCCACCTATGTGCAGGAAGCCCCCGGAAAGAACAAAGGATTTGAATATGCCCGTTCACAAAATCCCACCCGTAAAGCACTGGAAGAAGCTTTTGCGATCATTGAGAATGGAAAGTTTGGCCTGGCATTCAGCAGCGGGGTGGCAGCTACCGATGCAGTCATCAAGTTATTAGAACCCGGTGATGAAGTGATCTGCGCCAATGATATGTATGGAGGCACTTACCGTCTTTTTACCAAAGTATTTGAAAAATTCGGTATCCGCTTTTTTTATGTTGATACCACCAACGCCGCTAATGTTGCAGCAGCCATAACAACTAAAACCAAACTGGTATGGCTGGAAACTCCCACCAACCCTTTGATGAATATCACGGATATTGAAGCCGTGGCCGCTATCACGAAACCAAAGAATATATTACTCGCCGTTGATAATACATTCGCCTCTCCCTATTTGCAAAATCCACTTGACCTCGGTGCCGATATCGTGATGCACTCCGTTACAAAATACCTCGGGGGGCACAGTGATGTGATACAGGGTGCATTGATGATGAATAGTGCGGAACTGAGAGAGAAACTCTATTTCATCCAGAAAAGTTGTGGCGCTGTTCCCGGGCCAATGGATTGTTTCCTGGTATTAAGAGGTATCAAGACCTTACATGTGCGGATGAAACAGCACTGTGAAAACGGAAAGATCATCGCCAACTGGCTGCGTAAGCATCCGAAAGTAGCCAAAGTGTACTGGCCCGGCTTTGAAGACAGTCACGGTTATGCCGTGGCAAAAAAACAAATGCGGGATTTTGGAGGTATGCTGAGCTTTACTTTAAAAGATGATAGTATGGAAAATGCGACCCGTGTGCTTTCCTCCACGCATTTATTCTCATTGGCTGAAAGCCTGGGTGGCGTTGAATCACTGATCAACCACCCTGCCTCTATGACCCATGCTTCCATTCCAAGAGAAGAGCGGCTAAAGAACGGGTTAACAGACTCCCTGATCCGGTTGAGTATTGGTATTGAAGATGCAGAAGATCTTATAGCGGACCTGGAAAAAGCAATCGGGTAGAAGGAAAGGAAATCAACTTTCTTTAAAGGTTAAACGCCTGTACATGCAGATAACAGGATGTTCTCCGGGTTAACACAACATTAAAATAAAATTAGATGCGGGCTGCCGGCCCGCATTTTTTTGGCTTAAGCCCCCTGTGGCATAATCTTAGTTTAGTACCTACTGCTGGTAACAGGATACGTGGATCAGATCAACTCTAAACTTATTTATTATGCTTTACCTTATAGCGATCATACTGATCATCGGCTGGTTACTCGGGTTTTTTGTATTTTCTGTCGGCGGACTTATTCATATTCTGCTGGTAATTGCAATTATCGCAATTTTGCTGCGGATCATCCAGGGACGAAATCCTGTTTGATGACTATGCATGCACGACAAAAATTCCTTAGCTGATTTTTTAAATAAGAAGGTTGATCAGTATAATCAGCCTTCTTTTATTCCAACTGACCCTGTTTGTATACCTCACCTGTTCACCAAAAAACAGGATATAGAGATCGCCGGCTTCTTCGCTGCCATTTTTGCCTGGGGAAACCGTACCACCATTATTCAGAAATCAAAAGAACTCCTGCGGCTGATGGATATGCAGCCTTATGATTTTTGTTTGAATGCCGGCAATAAAGACCTGCAAAAATTGCTGGGTTTTAAACACCGGACCTTCAATGCAACCGACCTGCTCTATTTTATTGAGTTCTTTAAATATCATTATACCAGGCATCCATCACTGGAAACCGCCTTTACCATGCATGGCCAAACAGCCGAACAAATGCTGACGGGTTTTCATCATTATTTCTTTTCCCCGGAAGAAGTGCCGCTGCGCACCAAAAAACATATTGCTACTCCCGAAAGAAATTCGTCCTGCAAACGCCTGAACATGTTCCTGCGCTGGATGGTGAGAAAGGATAAGAAAGGCGTTGACTTTGGCATTTGGAAAAAAATATCTCCGTCACAACTCATTTGTCCGCTGGATGTGCATGTGGCGAGGGTGGCCCGCCATTTTAACTTACTCAACCGGAAACAAACCGACTGGAAGGCAGCAATCGAACTAACAACTTACCTTCGTACTCTTGATGCACAGGACCCGGTAAAATATGATTTTGCCCTGTTTGGACTGGGTGTCATTGAAAAATTCTGATCAGATGCAGCATGAGTTGATCACAGGTATAAACAATTCGATGGAGATAGCCCTGCCGGAACAACTTTCAATGGAAGAGTTGCGGGAAAAATTGACTGCCCACATCAATCATTTGATCAATCATGATTTTGAGAAACTGGTATTCTATCTCTACCGTATTGATATCAATGAAGCAAAGATGAAACAACTGCTCGACCGGCAACAGGGTGAACATGCCGCTGCACTGATAGCAGACCTTATCATTGAACGGCAGCTGCAAAAAAACAAATCCCGCAGGGAATTTCGCCAGCGGGACAATGATATCAGTGAGGAAGAAAAATGGTAAGAGATGGAAGCCAGACATCAGGGGACAGAAGCACGGCTGTACCTCTATAGTAAACCCTCCGGCCTCATACTTCAGGCCTCCTATTTACTTTCTTTTTCAAACATCAGTTCTTTCACCTTCTCCTTATCTTCTTTTTCTTTTTTCAGGTCGAACATAGTGCCGAACACATGATCCCAGATAGTGGAACTTACACCATACCCGTTATGTTCATTCTTATAATGATGCAGGTGATGATTTCTCCACAGCGGTTTCATCCATTTAAAAGGAGGGTTCCAGGCATGGATAGCATAATGCATGGTGCCATACATCAGGTAGCCCAATAAAAAACCAGGAAAGAACATCAGGGCATAAGTGCCCATGATGAGATACATCAAACTAAACAAAGTAGTGGAAATGATCAGGCTCGGAACCGGTGGCATAAATAACCGTTGCTTATCCCTGGGATAATGATGGTGATTGCCATGCAGGGTGTAAACAAATTTTGTGGCACGGGGAGTTTTGGGCACCCAGTGAAAAATAAAGCGATGGGCGATGTATTCAAAAAAGGTCCAGAAAAACATACCTGCAAAGAAAACCAGCAGGATCGTTTTAGTACTGTAATCATATTTAGTGGCAGCCAGGTAAATGATATAACTGAGGATCGGGATATACATACCCCAGATCACCAGCGGGTGAGCTTTCGTCAGCGCCTCCAGGAAATCGTTCTTGAATAAACGAACCTGCCCCTTGTTATGAATTTTTTCGAATTCCATGCCGCAAAGATAAGGAAGGGGATGTTTGTACAACCCACGTTAAACAAGGTTTTTACCTGCTGAACGGCCTGATTTTAGTCAGCCTTTAACAACTCATCCACCCGTTGAAACTGGTAGCCCCTGGCCTTGCAATATTGTACCAGTTCTGGCAGGCGTCTATAAAATTTATCGGAACGTTTGGGATCGGTTCCAATATGTATCAATACTATAAACCCATTCAACCCGGCCGGTCTTGTTTGCTCTGCATTAATTATAGAGGCCCAGATCTCATCACTGCTGCGGTAATTCTTCATCTCCGGTGTGGTATAATCAGCAGTGCTGCGGGTGCCGGGGGTAAAATTGATCAGCTGAAAACCCATTTGTTTTGTCCATGCCGCAATGCTGTCGTTATACCATTCATAAGGTGGTAAAAAATAACGGGCCTGTTCTTCACGGATACCAAAACGGCTCATCATCCTATAATTTTTCTGCAGGTCCTTTTTGAATTGTTCTTTCGTCACCAATAAACTGTCCCGTTGGGTCCAGTCGCAATACAATAAATGTTTATCCGAATGCGGTGCAATATAATTGCCCTGCTTTTTCAGATCAACGATCAGTTTTGTAAAAGCCGGGTTGCGAAAAAAATCGCCGGTAAAAAAGAAAGAGCCTTTTATTTTTTCCTGTTGCAATGTGCTTGCAATAAAATCACCTCCATCAGCAAATTCATGCCCGGTAAAGACCAATGCAATTTTTTTATTGGCAGAATCACCTCTTGTTACCGCTCCAAAATTATAGGACAGTTTATTCTTTGGGGTTCTCAAAGTCCCTCCTGCGGAGGGATTTAGGGAGGCCGCTTCCTTCGCCGCCAGCAAATAGATCAGTGATGCTGTTCCATCCATCGTGGGCTCATTGGTACTGTAATCGCCATAATCATCATGGTAAACGGCCAGGCCGCTTTGAAATGCTGCATACTCGTCCGGGTCTTTCAGCTGAATACCAATCAGTCCTTTGTAAATACTGCCATATACCGGCCCATCCACAAGGCCGCCGTCAATCGGGTAGTTTTTAATATGCGTAAAAGCAGAATGCGGATCAACCGGTGTATCACCCCAGGATGGTAAACCATAGACCATGCTTGTTCCCCAGGGATTACACCCAAAAAGCCAGTCAAAATTCGCCTGCTCCAGTTCATCAAATTGTTTGTCACCTGTTAACTCCTTGTACCAATAACATTGAATGGCAAATGAAGCGGTGAGATTATTGCTGCACCAGATAAAGGGAATGCCGCGGTAGAAGGCATTTGCCTTTGCTTTGTTCCAGACTCTTTGGATACCTTCTTTATAATAGCCAATGATAGTGTCTCTTTGTTTTCCTTTTAATTGTTTGGCTAATTCATAATGACCAAGGTTAATAAAAGGATACCATTGATAATGTTTGGCCGTGTCAAAGCCGAGCCAGGGAGTAATTGGTTCTTGCTTTGAATGATCAAATGAACCACCAATAAATAAACCGGGGTTTATTAAGTGATATCCTTCTGAATGAGTCCTATTATACTCGATCATTTTTCTTAACCTTCTTAACTTAGTTTCTTTATAAACCGAGGCTTGTGCAGCCAATGCCAATTCCATATCATCATTCCAATTTTCTTCTGCATAGATATATGGTGATCTTACAGATGCCGTTTGACTAAACCCATTCCTCTTAACTGCAAATGAATAGGCCGATCCCATTTTGTAAAACAACAGGTCGCTATATGTAGTATCAATCTTATTATAAATCTCTGCACCCAAAGCAAACGCACTGGCAAATTTCCCCGCCGTCGAACTCGTTCCCGTCGTCGCATTCATAAACTTGCCCCGCTGCTGCGGTTCCCCGCTTACAAAATAAACCGGCCTTTCAAATCCCCTTCCGTAAAAAGTATCCTGTTTGGGCATCCGCATCCCCATATGGTCCCGGTCATCAGCGATCTGGTTGAACATCCAGTCATCCCTCGGGTGCATTTTCAATAACCAGTCCAGCCCCCACTTCGCTTCATCCAGCACATCGGCCATCCCATTTTTACCATCCAGGCCATTTGCCTGTTTTTCATCCGTAAACACAGTTGGAAAATCACGGTAGGCCATCAGCAAATGATAAGTGGCATTGGCAGACGTGCTGCTGTATTGCAGATAATCCGATGCATCATGCCAGCCACCCACCACATCAATACGGGTGCTGTCTTTGATACCTGCTTTTTCTCCATACAACACATACCCATCATGCGTATGGCAACTGTCTTTTAAATAAGGATTGAAACCGGTGCGTTGCTGCCGCATATACCGCAAACAAAAATCAGCCGCACCTTTGTACACATCATTGCTGATCTCAAATTCAGGAGAAACAGCTCCGCCAGCCTTTACATAATAACGGCCCGGTTTTTTATACGAAGAAAAATTCAGCCGGTATGTTTGTTTGAACGGGCCATATTCCCCAAATGCTTTCCCCGCTTTAGCGGTAAATACCGTTTTCTTTGAAGCAGCATCCACCAATTCCCAATTACTGATTCCCTTTTCTTCCTTACTGCACCAAACCGCCACTTTCACCCCGCCAGGTGTATAGCCCAGTTGGTTGATGCGTATCCAGCTTTGTGGTTCCTCTTTTTTACTAAAAGAAAGAACAGGCAGCAATAAAATGAATAACCATTTTTTCATGGCCTTAAGTTACAAACAAGCTTACTAACTTAGCGCCACTTAATTCCCGTAATATGAAATTGGTTTCTTATCTCAAAGAAGGACATGAACAGCTGGCCGTACTGATCCATGATATGGTGTATGATATGGAAGTATTGCATCCTGATCTTCCCAACAGTATGAATATGTTTTTAACCTACTGGGAAGATGCTTATCCTGTTGCCCAGGCCGGTGAGCTCTTGTTGAAAGAAGGGACCCGAACCAGCAACCGGGCTATCCCGCTCAGCCAGGTGCAACTGATCGCACCCGTTCCCTTTCCTTCTTCCTGCCGGGATGGCTATGCGTTCCGGCAGCATGTGGCCGCTGCAAGAAGAAACCGTAAAGTGGAAATGATCCCGGAGTTTGACCAGTACCCGATCTTTTATTTCACCAATCACCACAGCATACAGGGACCGGGCAATATCCATTGCATGCCCGACCATTTTGAAAAATTAGATTTTGAACTGGAAGCCGCCATCGTTATCTGCAAACATGGCCGCAATATCAAAGCCGAACATGCGGACGAATATATCGGCGGCCTCATGATCATGAATGATATGAGTGCAAGAAGGTTGCAGATGGAAGAAATGCTGCTCAACCTCGGGCCGGCCAAGGGCAAAGATTTTTCTACCGTCATCGGCCCCTGGCTGGTAACGCTGGATGAATTACAGTCCTTTGAAATTCCGCCCAAGGAAAACCATACCGGCAAAAGCTGGAACCTGCGGATGCAGTGTTGGGTAAATGGCAAACAGGTAAGTGATGGTAACGTAGGTGATATGGACTGGACCTTTGCCGAAATTATTGAACGGGCCTCTTATGGTGTTGACCTCTATCCCGGTGATGTGATCGGCAGCGGCACGGTGGGCACCGGTTGCTTCTTAGAACTGAATGGCACGGGCAAACTCAACGACCCCAATTATACCGAGCAATGGCTTCAACCCAATGATGTGGTGGAAATGGAAATTGACGGGCTGGGCAAACTTTCCAATACTATAATTGCCGAAGAAACGGACTGGAGTATTTTGAAACGAAAGAAAGGCTGACAGAATTCTATCAGCCAAACAGATTGCCCAGGTTAGTAGTTATAACTACTTTTCATACGATGTTATTCGGGCAAATCTTTTCCTAATTATTGTTGTATTCTGCATCAGTCACCGGCTGCATCCATACTGTTGCACCGTTTTGGTTATTCGTGATGGCTATCTGAATAAATGGCTGATCATGACTTGCACCATGCCAGTGCGGAATATTCGGCGGACATTTCACCACATCGCCTTTCCGGAGAAGTCTTTTGGGGCTGCCCTTTTCCTGGTAATAACCTAAACCTCCCGTTGCCAGCAGAATTTGACCTCCCGGATGCAAATGCCAGTTTGTTCTTGCACCCGGTTCAAAGGTTACATTTCCAATTGCAGTTTGATTACTGCTATCACTCAGGGCTAATTGCTTTAACCAGGCGGTTCCAATAAAATTACCGTTATCGATTTTTTGCCCCAGAGGAAAGATCACCTCATCAGGCAGTGTGGCCATAGTGTAAGGTTTTTGATTGATCACAGCCTGGAGCACCTGCCTGGCAACTATACCTCTTTTTGCACTTACGTCTGTTTCAATGATTGTTACCAATTCCGCCAGTTGATTTTTAGTAAGGCCATTATACATGCCTACACCAAAGTGAGAACGAAGCTGGGGTTCTGTACCTTCCATGGCCGCCAATGCAGCAATTGTAATTATTTCACGGGTTTTCCAATCAAGATTGTCTCTTCCGAAAATGGCACCAAATAAATGTTCTTTCAGAAACTGGTCTATAGCCGGGGCAAATTCGTAAACGCCACCACCGATTTTTCGTCCGGTAAGTTTCGTTTGATTTCCTGTTCCTGTTTGCAGCATGGTTTTACCGGCAGGATAAGGAGATGGTTCTTTTCCTGCTGCATCGTTGATGTCTTTTTTCTTTCTTTCTTCCAGTACCCCCATCAGGTTATTCAGTGCATTGAGGCTGCGGGGAAAACCTGCATACGCATATAATTGCACAAGCATTTCCTTTATTTCATTGATGGTTAGTCCTGCATTCAAACCATCATGTAAAGCCATTTGGAGTTTGGGCATATTTCCCTGCGCAGTATGGGCTGAAATAGCGACGATGCTGCGTTCCTTTGGACTCAATGATAAACTACTATCTGTTTTTGTTTGTGCTAACAGTATGTGATTTATCACGATGAATAAGCAGAAGAGTATTTTATTTTTTAACATGCCAGGTTATTTATTGGTGATTCCCTGCAAATTTTTACCAAAAAAGGAAGTGAGTTTTTTTGTTGCCTGATCTACATACTCTGGTTTCCAATAGGTTTGAATATGGGTAGCTCCTTCGATCAGGAACAGCTCCTTGTTTTTGGCATTGATTGCTTTAGGAAATGCTTCTTCCGTCATATACCTGGTATCGGCTTTGCTCCCGGCCATCATCAGGAGAGGCTGGTTAATCAGGTCCATATTTGTAGCTGCATCCCATGTCATCAGGTCGAGCAGGCTGCTCATGGTATATAAAAAAGTGGAATTAGGATGTGCATGGGTTCTGTAGTAATAAATATATCCTTCACGATAAAGGTCTGTCGTAGTTTTAGCAATTTCTTCATCTGTAATACTTGCCACACCAGCATAAATTATTTTGCCACCGGATGCTTCCTGTGTACGGGCATCCGAAGCTTTTTTTAAACGTTCCTGAATTGTATTTAACTGGGAATTCATAAATCCATTTCGTCTTACCTCACCGGAATTAAACATACTTAATGTTGCAACAGCTTTAAATCTTTTATCTGATTGGGCAGCTTTTAAAGTATAACCGCCGCCCCCACAGATACCCAGAACACCTAAACGGCCCGTATCAACTCCTTTATATTGCATAATAAAATCAGCCATACCGTGAATATCTTCTACCCGGTTTACAGGTTTATCCGTATGCCGTGGTTCACCGCCGCTGGCTCCCTGGTAAGCAGCATCTGCAACAATGCTGATATAACCTGATTCAGCCAATCGCTGTGCATATAATCCGGCTGTCTGCTCCTTAACGCCACCGTTTGGGTGGGCCACCACCACCGCCGGGTATTTTTTTGTTGTATCATAATTAGCCGGTGTGTACACATTGGCGGCAATAACAATGCCGTTCAGTTTGTAACTCACGGGATGAATATTCACCCTGCCCGGAACATTTTCGGTAAGTGCAGCCCCGTACACCAAACCAAAAGGGTTAGATGTATTTGTTTGTGCTGAAATGCTTGTAGATGTCAACATAAAAAGAATCGGAAAGAGATGAAGTTTGAGATATGTTTTCATTATGATGTTTTCTTTATTTATTTTCAGAAGCCTTAGTGAATCATTTGCTACTGCAAAACTATCCCAGAGATTTTGCAGAGCTGGTAGACAGATTGCTGTTTTATCTACCATTATTACTGGTCCAGTTGTTTTTCTTTCAACCAGCTCGACATCAGATCCGCAACATCAATATTATTTAAATCGGAAAACGGAAAGTGAGTGTTTCCTTTGAGACCAGCTTCAGGCAAATGCACTACCGTTACATCACCTCCATATTTATTTACAACATCTCTCCACTTTCTTGCCATTGCAAGCCGTACCCGCCATCCATCCGGGCCCGGCGCATTGGTTGGTTCTTTTGCTATGTTGTCACCATAATAAATAACAATAGGGATTTTTGTAAGCTTCATAAAGTCAGACATTGGAACAGCAACTGCTTCTAATGTGCCCCCGGCGCTTGGCATAGCTGCAGGAACTTCTCCTTCCGGAAAAAGAAAACCGCTTCCGGGTTCATAAGAAACAATCGCTTTTATATTTTGAGTTTTGATAGCGGTGCGCCAGCCCATTCCACCCGAATGGGAATGAGTAACCAGGATGCCATTACCAATTTTGTTAAACAGCGCTGAAACCGCTTCCACATTCACATTGATATCAATCGGCCCAACATTGGGTACCATTTGCCTGAAATACTGATTCAGTGTTGCTGAATCTTTTGCAAACTGAACGCCTTCAAAATAATCAGGCCAGATGCCAATACGGAATGTACCAAACCACCCCTGCTCGTCAGGTGTGGGAGTGATGTTTCCTTCAACGGTACTTCGTGCCGCATTCCCTCTTCTTGGCTGATCTACCAGGTAAACAGGAAATCTTCTTCGTAAAAAAATGTTTTGAAAACCTTCACGGCCATCAGGCGTTGTTTCCCATGTTTTGGAAAACTGGCCGATGCCATGCCACATCACAAGCGGGTATTTTCTTGCCTTTACCGGAATTTGGTAAAAGACATAGGCATGGTCTCCGTGAAATGTTTGACCCTCCGGTGTTGGTTTATATGGATCGAAGGTGCCGGGATTTGTAATTACATAGCCTCCTGTTGCAAAGCTGCCCTGCTCCCGGATAGTGATGTACTTACTGCCAGCACTGTTCCGGTTTGTTGAACATGATATTACTATTAATGAGACAATTGCGGAAAGCAATACATGTGTTTTATTTGGCCTTGTCATAATTCAAATTTAATTTATTATGCTGCTTATTTCTTTGGAGGTGCTTCCACACCTGACATATTGAGAACACCTTGCGGCAGACGTAGTCC
Organism: Chitinophagales bacterium; assembly: GCA_017303455.1. Classification (GTDB taxonomy): domain Bacteria; phylum Bacteroidota; class Bacteroidia; order Chitinophagales; family Chitinophagaceae; genus CADEDV01. The sequence goes on from JAFLBM010000003.1 coordinate 72,770, forward strand.
TTTGATTTCGATCTTGGCTAAATCTGTATTGAAGCTTGCCCATTCATCAGCAGTAAACCGTAAATGATCAGCCCCGTTATTTTCTATCATGTGTGCCATTTGTGTTGTGCCCGGGATGGGCACTATCCACGGCTTTTGCGCCAGCAGCCATGCCAATGATATTTGTGCAGGCGTTGCAGATTTTTGAACAGCCCACTTTTTAATCAATTCTACCAGTGCCAGGTTGTTAGGTAAATTCTCTGGTGAAAACCTGCCCTCGCCGCCACGAATATCACCCTGTGCAAATCTTGTATTGGCATCAATAGCTCCGGTCAGAAAGCCTACGCCCAATGGGCTCCACGGCACAAAGCCAATACCGAGTTCTTCGCAAAGTGGTATGACCTCTGTTTCCGGCCCCTGCCATAAAAGTGAATATTCATTTTGGATGGCTGTAACCGGGTGAACCGCATGTGCCCGCCTGATGGTTTGTATACCGGGTTCTGAAAGACCGTAATGCAATACTTTGCCTTGTACCATTAAATCTTTAATTGCACCAACAACATCTTCAATGGGAACATTGCGGTCTACCCGGTGTTGATATAACAAGTCTATGCGGTCGGTACGTAAACGTGTCAGCATTCCTTCTACTACATCTTTAAGCTGTTCGGGGCGGCTTCTGAAAAATTTTGTTTCGATGACAATTTTGTTTCGAAAAGGTGCGACAGCCTCGCCAAGTATACGTTCGCTTTCTAAAGGACCATAAACTTCTGCTGTATCAAACAGTGTAACACCGTTGTCAAAAGCTGCACGGATAATGTTGATCATCTCCGGCCGGGAAGGGATGGTAGTTTGATAGGTACGGGGCATGTTCTGCACACCAAGTCCAATGCTTGACACTTCGAGTGTGCCGAGTTTACGCCGGCCACGTACTCCGGTTGATTTATTAAGAGAATTTTTATTCTGAGCATTAACTGCGGCAGCAATTACCGAACCACCGGCAAGGGCAATACCTGTTTTAAAAAGATCACGACGTTTCATAAAATATTATTTGGGTTTGTTATCGGCAGGTGGAGTGGCCAACTTTACCGCTCTCATCAGCTTTGAAAATGTGAGTGACCCCATCTTCCATCTATTGCCCTCTTTAACATATACTTCAGTTACCATAAAAGGGTTCACTACTTCATTTCCGCCAACTACGGCCACTAAGTCAATTTCATTTAACAGGATGGCTGTGTTACCAATGATATTCACAATTACAGAATATACTTCGGCCTTTTTATACCAAATGGAACCGCTTTTAATAACATCTATTTCCCGGGCTTTGCCCCAGCTTCCTCCCATATGAACAAACATGGATTTTTCGTCGAACAGCACATTTAATGAATCAACATTTTTATCCGCCATCCAGTGCCATTTCTGTTTAGACAGGCTGATGATCTCCTGCTCCGCTTTTGTATACGTTTTTTTAGCTATGCTGTCCTGGCTGGATTGTGCGCTGCAGTATTGTGCAATCGTTAGTAAGAAACAAAGTCCGGGAATGAGATTTTTCATACAGTTAAAATTTACAGGTTACCAGGGGAAATAAATTTAATTGTTACAGCTTATCAGTTGGTTTTATACTCTCCCAGCCGTTTTACCATGGCAGGGTCACGGTGATCAAAGAAACTGCTTGTCTTTGTGTCCAGTGTTTTGATAGCTTCCATATCAACACTGCTTAATTCAAAATCAAAGATGTTGAAGTTCTCTTCCATTCTTTCTTTGCGAACAGATTTTGGAATGGCTACGATTCTTCTTTGCATAAGCCACCGGAGAATAACTTGTGCAGGGGTCTTGTTGTATTTCCTGCCAATTGAAAGTAATAATTCATTTTGAAAGATGTTGTTTTTGCCTTCAGCAAAGGGCCCCCAGGATTCTATCTGTACATTATTTTCTTCTAAAAATTTATGGGTTTCAATTTGCTGCTGAAACGGATGCGTTTCAACCTGGTTGACTGCCGGAACAATTTCGTTGTGAACGATTAGGTCAATCAACCTGTCAGGATGAAAATTGCTTACGCCAATTGCCCTGACCCTGCCTTCTTTGTATAAATCCTGCATAGCCCTCCACGTTCCATAAACATCGCCGAGTGGCTGATGCATCAGGTACAAATCCAAATAATCCAACTGTAAGCGTTTCAATGAATTTTCGAAAGATTTTTTTGTGCCTTCATAGCCATTTGTCTGTATCCAGACTTTGGTGGTGATAAATATTTCTTCCCTTGTCACGCCGCTATTTCTAATAGCTTTCCCCACAGCTTCTTCGTTTCCGTAAGAGGCAGCCGTATCAATTAACCGGTAGCCTGTCTGAATTGCATCGACTACACTTCTTTCACACTCTGCCAGGTCCGGTACCTGGAACACTCCGAATCCAAGAATAGGCATTTCTACTCCATTATTTAATTTTACTGTTTGCATTGTTTGTTTTCTTTATTGCAAAGCTCATACTAATTGCCTGCCTTAACCTTATACTGATTGTAGTTTTATCTACCAATATCGCAGATTCCAAGATATTTTGCTTATCCAAAGAACAGGGACCTGTCATGAAATGGTTAGTGTAAGTTCCCAGAAGTTACTGCTTTTTCAATCAGGTCCAGTCTCGCTTTCCTGGGATCGGGTTTAGCAACTGCTGAACCATCCGGTTGAAACTCAAGTATCACATTCTTTTTTGGATCGCAAACAGGCCATGGCGGCAATCCCTTACCGTTGGGGTTACCGGTTTTGGCAAAGTTTATCCAGTAGCTGTTCATCATCATCGCAACTTCATAGTCTTTTGAAGGCAAGACGGCTCCATTCCTGCTTCTGAGATTGTTGAATACATAGGGGATTTCGGAAGCATGCGCTGCGCCATAGCGCATCATCTGTTGCATGGAGGGAGAAACGTAAGAGAAAAGATAAATGTAAGCGGGAATACCTTTGGCAGCAAATGCATTTGCGGTGAACCGTGCAGGCTCTGCCCATACCTTGTCGGTATTAACCAGCGTAAGCATCTTCGCAAAATCAGTAGTATCAGCGGGGTCGTAAACTCTTTTTGCTTCGTCCTTCAGGCTGCCGAACAGGTTGATCAATTCTTCTTTCGTACGGGCATTTACAAAACCTGCCGGTACTTCTGCACTATTGGAGCCAATTATAATTGGAACGTTAGGATGCCGGGCTGCATCGTATGCACTTTGGGCAGTTTCTACCACTAATTTTCCATCCAGGATAGGACCTGAATAGGTAATCGGTCCGCCGGGTCCATCTGTCTCCTGGCCGCCATCTACAACCTGTGCAACAGTAAGAGAACGAAGTCTGGCCAGCGCTGGCGCATCTTTTCCTTCTATTTTTTGCTTGCGGGCAAAGTTGATTCCTGCGGTTTCAGCCGATACGGGATAATATGCATCGGCATTTTCTTTATTGATGGGCCTGCCTGTTAAAACACCATCACGGCCGCCGCCAGATTCTATAATTGCTTTTTGAAAAAGGCCTTTTGCAGCCGGTATTGTCAGGAGGGAATGCACCGAAACAGCACCTGCAGACTCGCCAAATATGGTAATGTTATTGTGATCACCACCAAAAGCAGCAATATTTTGTTTCACCCATTTGAGTGCCGCAATTTGATCCATGTAACCATAGTTGCCTTTAGGTTCTTCAGGATGTTCATTGCTTAGTGCAGGATGAGCAAAAAATCCAAGTCTTCCTAACCGATAATTAATACTGACTAAAATGACCCCTTTTTCAGTGAATGATGATCCGGGAAAGTCGTTTAGTGCCCCGCTTCCAAAAACAAAGGCCCCGCCATGTATCCATACCATTACCGGCAGTTTTGAATTTTTTTTAGTTCCGACTGGTGTCCAGATATTGAGAAACAAACAATCTTCTGCTGAAGATTTCGAGATGGAGTCTGTACCTCGTGGAAAGCCTGCCTGTGGACAGTCTGCACAGAATTTGAGTGCATCACGAACTCCCTGCCACGCTTTTACAGCTTGCGGCGGCCGCCAGCGGTATTCACCCACCGGCGGTGCTGCATAGGGTATTCCTTTAAAGCTGGATACATTCCCTTCGGTAATGCCCCGTAAGGCTCCTGAGTTGGTATGTACAACCGGGCCAGTAGCAGTGTCTTTCTGAGCATACAGGACAGACGATAAAAGCAGTGTAACTCCAACAAATACTTTTTTCATTGTAATAACTTTTAGCGGACTACCATTTTATAAACCGCACCTTGTAAAGGTCTTCTCAATTATCTGCCCGCATGGTATACAGATCACGGATTAATCTACCAATATTGCTGATTAGGATCCCTTAACTAATGAATAGCTCAATAAAGCAGTAATTTTGAACCAGGCAAAACAATAGCAATATGGATAACATGCGAAGGTTTGAAACCATCAATGATTACAATGTCTTTAATAACAATGAAACACGGCACCCGCTGGTGAGTGTGGTTGATCTATCAAAGGCAGCCCCGCGGCAAGGCTCCCGGATGTATTTCGGTTTTTATACCATCTTCTTAAAAGATGTGAAATGCGGTGATCTGGTGTACGGCCGGCATACCTACGATTACCAGGAAGGCACATTGGTGTTCCTGGCACCGGGACAGGTGGCGGGCATGAACAGTAATGGAGAAACTTACCAGCCGAAAGGCTATGCACTGGTGTTTCATGCGGACCTGGTACATGGCACTTCCCTTGGACGTCATATCAAGGACTATAGTTTTTTTGGTTATCAATCGAACGAAGCATTGCATTTATCTGAACGGGAACGAAAAATTGTGCTGGATTGCTTTTCAAAGATTGAATATGAACTGGATCATGCCATTGACAAACACAGTAAAAAACTCATCGCCGATAATATTGAACTGTTCCTTAACTATTGCCTTCGTTTTTATGACCGCCAGTTCATTACCCGTGATAAGCCACATAAAGGAATTTTAGAACGGTTTGAAACGTTGCTGAATGAATATTACCAGGCAGATAACCCGCAAACATCAGGCCTGCCGTCTGTAGCGTATTGTGCTAATGAATTAAATTTATCAGCCGGGTATTTTGGCGACCTGGTTAAAAAGGAAACAGGAAAAACAGCACAGGAGTATATACAATCAAAAGTGATAGATGTAGCCAAAGAAAAAATATTTGATCACAGCAAATCCATTAATCAAATAGCGTACGAGTTAGGGTTTAAATACCCCCAGCATTTTACCCGGTTGTTTAAGCAACGGGTGGGGCAATCTCCCAATGAATACAGGAGTTCGGCGAATTAATTTTACAAGTTTTCAATACTGTTTCTTACTAAACCATAACAAAAGGCCAACCGGCAGTCAATTCAGCTTGAACGTCTGCATGCACATGAGAACGTTCAGTAAATACAGTAGCCAGGCGATCTTTTTGTTCAGCGTCAGATCCTGACGGTATTCATTCTCGGGGCCGTGGCTGCTCCCTTATTCACCACTTTGCCCGGCATACCACCACATCGCCAATGCTTTTACATGGGCAGTAATTGCGGGCACCCTAAAATTTCAGGTCCTTCCAGGGAACCGATATACCAATAATTGGTATATTTGACTCAAAACCTTTTTGTGTATGTCCAAAAACACTTCAATTCTTTTGGGAGAGCATTTTGAAAAATTCATTAGTGCTGAGGTTTCCTCCGGGCGATATGGTTCGGCCAGTGAAGTTGTCCGGACAGCTTTACGTATGCTGGAGACCGAGGAGCAAAAAAAGAAAGCGTTGATTAAAGCTTTGATTAAAGGTGAAAAATCCGGAAGAGTAGAGAATTTTGATCCTGTTGCTCATTTGGCAAAACTTCATAAAAAGCATCAATGAAATTGAAAATTGTTTTTCATAAGGAGGCTTTATCAGATTTGGAAGAAATATGGCTTTATACTCTCGAAACATGGTCTCTTGAACAAGCTGACAGGTATTATGAACTAATAATAAAAGAAATTGATTTCTTGTCTAAAAAACCTAAATCTGGAAAGAGCCTGAACTTATTGAGAGAAGGTTACTATTCAACAAAAGTTAAGTCACACTTCCTGTTTTACAAATTTTCTGCAACCGAGTTGGAAATTGTCAGAATATTACATGAAAGCATGGATATTCCTAATCGTTTGTAGGCCCCCCCAACTAACGAGTTTGATCTTTCACATAGTTACCTGAGAAAAAGGCCACCCGGCAGTCAATTCAGCTTGAACGTCTGCATGCACATGAGAATGTTCAGTAAATACTGTAGCCAGGCGACCTTTTTGTTAAGCGTCAGATCCTGACGTTATTCATTCTCCGGGCCGTGGCAGCTCCCTTATTCACCACTTTGCCCAGCATATTGTCTTTTACTTTCAGTTCTTTCTCAGCATTCACTTCGGCTGAACCCACGCCGTGGTTATCGATTTCCATTTTCTGCACCAGGAAACCGGCCGCTTCAATGCTGCCCACACTGTTATTTTTGATCACCACGTTATCGGCCTTGCCCTGCAGTTTGATATTGCCCACACTTTTGTTATCAATGTCTAAGTGCTGTGCCGACAGTTTCAGATCCACATTGCCCACACTCTTATTATCCAGTTCCAGTTTATCAAAACTGAGTGTTTGTTCTGATGACACATTCCCCACGGTCTTCAGTTCCATCGTCTTCAGTGTTTTGAAACTGATATACACTTTCATTTTCTTCTTGCTGCTGATGTTCACATCCTTCTTCATACTGATCAGCAGCTTCGATCCTTCGTTCTTTACTTCAAACAATTCCTGCAGGTTGTCTTCGGCTTCGATCTTCACTCCTTCACTGCTGCCCTGGGATAACAACACACTGAAAGCCCCGCTCACCCTCAGTTCGTCAAAGGACTTTACCGCCACGTCTTTGGTGATCACATTCCCGCTGCCTTCGATCCGGGTCTTTTCTTTTCCATGTTCCTGTGCCTGGAGTGTAGCTCCGCTGATAACAAGGGCCAGCAGGGCCGGCAAAACATACTTTTTCATAACTGGTTGGTTTTTTTGTTTACTGATAATTAGACGAAATTCTTCGTAGAACGAAGAAACCGGGATTCTGTTACAACTTTTTCCAAATTCATGGTAAATGGTGCATAGAATAGCTGAACGGTAACCCCTTACCGGCTTCTTTTTTACGGATATTTGCCCGGTTCAAACTTCTGCGATATGATCATTGACCTGGAAAAACTGAAACCGGCTGAGAAACAATATTACCTGCAGCATGTGATCGCCCCGCGGCCCATTTGTTTTGCCTCCACCATTGATAAAGCCGGGAAGGTGAACCTGAGTCCCTTTAGTTTTTTTAACCTGTTTTCTTCCAATCCGCCCATCGTTGTTTTTTCTCCTGCCCGCCGGGTAAGGGATAAAACCAGCAAGCATACCCTTGAAAATGTGCTCGAAGTGCCGGAAGTGGTGATCAATATTGTGACCTATGATATGGTGCAGCAGATGTCGCTGGCCAGTTGCGAGTTCCCCAAGGGAACCAATGAATTTGTCAAAGCCGGTTTTACTGAAGAACCTGCTACGCTGGTAAAACCTCCCATGGTAAAAGAAAGCAAAGTGAAGATGGAATGCCGGGTCACCGAAGTGAAACCACTGGGCAAAGAAGGCGGGGCAGGCAACTTAGTGATCTGCGAAGTGCTGCGGATGCATATTGCGGAGGAGCTGCTGGATGACCCTTCGGCTACCGCCCAGGGTTTACCCAAACTGGACCAGCGCAGGATTAACCATGTGGCCCGGCTTGGCGGCGACTGGTACTGCGTGGTGAATGAAGCTAATCTTTTCCAGGTGGCCAAACCGAATACACAATTGGGTATCGGCGTAGATGCCCTCCCGGTTCATATCCGGAACAGCACGATCCTTTCCGGTAATGACCTGGGGCAACTGGCCAATGTGCATGACCTGCCGGTGATAGAGCCTTCGTTTGATGATCCGCACCTGAAACAGATCATCCAGTACTACAGCATCAACCCGGATGAAATGGAGAAAGAGCTGCAGTTGTATGCCCAAAAATTGCTGGCCAACGGGCAGGTGCAGGAAGCCTGGCAGGTATTACTGGCCGGGGTTTGATACCTGTAAATCACCAGTTTTAGAAAGAAAGAGGGGATAAACAGGGTTTAGGAACGCAGTATGATCATTTTGTTACCGGTAAGCCGGCCGGTCTTTGTTTTTTGGTCATAAACAGTACCTTTGCCCCGCTATAAAAAATGATTTTTTTTACATCAGGTTTCTGCTAATTTTATCGCATTATAGCCTGTGATCAAATCAGGGACATTCCCGAAATCCCGTTAAAAAGAGTAGGGCGCCTTTACCGAAAAGCGAAACGAGTAGGTACATACAAAACTGCTGTGTTATGAAAAAGACGTTTTCTATTTTGGCTGTATTTCTTTTTGCCCTGCATATCGCAGGATTTTCCCAATCTTCAAGAGTAGGTCTTACAGGAGGATTCACGATCAGTGATATCATGGGTAATCAGAACCAGATGAACCATAATGTAAAAACCGGTTATACGGTCGGCATACTGGTGAACACTCCACTCGGTGGAAAATTCAGCTTTCAGCCATCTCTTAACTATGTACAAAAAGGAAACCTGCTGAAAGAGGATGCGAATGTAAAAGTGATCAATGCCCTTCGCTATGTGGAGGTTCCATTCAATTTCCTGTACAGCACCAATGGTACAAATGGCGGTTTTTTTGTAGGACTCGGCCCAACCCTTTCTTTCAATGTTCCTTCTAAAAGAATAACTGAGAATAAAAAGACTGAAAAGAAAACCTCTACCGATATCATTTTCGGCGAAACAGCAGCAGCCGATTTCAGGGGTATTGATTATGGCGCTAATGCAGTACTGGGATACCGGTTGCCCGGTGGCTTTTTTGCCCAGGCTTATTACAACCAGGGTATCAGGAACCTGGTGACAGGTGAAGTGGTTGGCGACAAAAAAATGAGGAATGCCTGCTTTGGCATCCAGATCGGTTTCCTGTTCAATAATAAATAAGTAACGTCTTCATTATACCAGGAAAGCCCCGCAAACCGGGGCTTTCCTGTTTCTATTGCCTTCCATCCGGCCGAAAGAATACATTTTTACTTTCCGCCAAATACTTTTTTCAGCAGGTCGCTTGTTCTTGCCAGCGGATTCGCCCTGATATTGGCTTCTTCTTTAGCCACCTGGTCAAATAATGCATCCACCGCTTTACCCACCACAAACGAAGTCAGGTCAGGATTGATCTTCTTGAAAGTGGTGGGAAACTTGTTATAGGTGGTTACGATATCCCCATAATACTTGGTCGCTTCAGTTTTTTCCAGGGAGCTCTGAACAGAAGGCGTAAAAGCAGCGACCAGTTTGGCCGTTGTCTTTTGTTTGAAGTATTGAGTGGCAGCATCTTTATTCCCTTTCAGGATATTGAGCGCATCGGTGATCGTCATTTCCTTGATGGCTTCTACAAAGATCGGTTTGGCAAAAGCCACCGCATCTTCAGCACCGCGGTTTATAGCGAGTATGGCTTTATCCACCTGGGCACCCATACCGGCTTTGCGTAACGAGGTTTCTATTTTGACCGCATCAGGAGGTAAAAACATTTTATAAACCTCACTGCCAAAGAAACCATCGGTCTTATTCAGGTTCAATACGGCGGTGGTCACACCCTGTGTCAGAGCTTCTTTAATACCCATCCCGGCCTCATCCTGCGAAACGCCTGTGGCATTTTTCTTCGGGATCAACTTAGAAAGATTGATCTGCGAAAAAGAAGCCATCGGTATTGCTACCATAAAAAATAATCCCAGCAGCTGTGTTTTCTTCATACAATTCTGTTTTAAAATATGAGCCAAATTAACTGCCGGTTTCTGTTTCTGCAAACAACCGGCTATGGTTTGACGATACTTTAAGGGATTTCGTTTGTTACAGCGGAAATTTCCAGTCTTTTGACCCGTGTTCTTACTTTTTTGAGCGAAAAGCTGCTGTTACTGCCAGTTGGTCTGCTGGGGCTTAACCAGTACCTTTGCCGCCGCTAATAGTAAAGAATAATGAGTACACAACACTTATCAGAACAGGAACAGCTGCGCAGGGAAAAACTGGCGGAAATGATCATGATGGGCATTGAGCCCTACCCGGCTCCTTTATTCCCGGTCAACAGTAATTCTGTTTATATCAAAGAAAATTATAAAGAAGAGACAAAGGAACAGTTTGCTGATGTTTGCCTGGCCGGCCGCATCATGAGTGTCCGGGATATGGGTAAAGCAAATTTTGCCGTGCTACAGGATGCGCAGGGACGTATCCAGTTATATATCCGCCGCGATGATATTTGTCCCGGGGAAGATAAAAGCCTCTATGATATTGTCTGGAAAAAATTGATTGATATCGGGGATATCGTTGGTATCAAAGGCTATGCTTTTATTACCAAGACCGGAGAAACTTCGGTGCATGTAAAAGAACTGACGGTACTGAGTAAATCACTCCGTCCTTTACCCATCGTTAAAGAAGCAGATGGTGAAACCTTTGATGCCGTGACCGACCCGGAATTCCGTTATCGCCAGCGTTATGCCGACCTGATCATTAACCCCGCGGTAAAAGAAGTATTTACCAAAAGAACAAAACTGGTGAACTCTATCCGCCAGTTCCTGAACGAAAGAGGTGCTTTGGAAGTGGATACACCGGTGTTGCAAAGTATTCCAGGCGGTGCGGCGGCAAGACCCTTCACCACCCACCATAATGCACTGGATATTCCGTTGTACCTGCGTATTGCCAACGAACTCTATTTAAAGAGACTGATCGTGGGTGGTTTTGACTGGGTCTATGAATTCAGCCGCAATTTCCGCAATGAAGGAATGGACCGGACCCATAATCCCGAATTCACCATTCTTGAATTCTATACCGCTTATAAAGATTACCTGTGGATGATGGAAACCACGGAGCAATTGCTGGAGAAAGCCGCGGTTGATGTGTGCGGTTCAACAGATGTTCCTGTTGGCAGCAATACCATTTCCTTCAAAGCGCCATTCAAACGTATCAGTATTTACGAAGCGATAAAAGAACATACCGGCTTTGATGTAAGCAATATGAGTGAAGAACATTTACTGAGTGTATGTAAACAGTTAAGAATTGAAACCGATAAATCCATGGGCCGGGCCAAACTGATCGATGCGATCTTTGGCGAGAAATGCGAAAAGAATTATGTGCAGCCCACGTTTATCATTGATTACCCGGTGGAGATGAGCCCGTTGACGAAACGGCATCGCAGCAAACAGGGATTGGTAGAGCGATTTGAATTAATGATCAACGGGAAAGAGATCGCTAATGCGTACAGTGAATTAAATGACCCGCTGGATCAGAGAGATCGTTTTGAAGAACAGGTGAAACTGATGGAAAGGGGTGATGATGAAGCCATGTTCATTGACCATGATTTTCTCAGGGCCCTGGAATACGGGATGCCGCCTACTGCAGGTATTGGTTTTGGCATTGACAGGCTGTGCATGTTGCTCACCAACCAGCCTTCGATACAGGATGTATTACTCTTCCCGCAGATGAGACCAGAAAAAACAGAAGAGACAAAAACAAAAGAATAAGAAAAGAAGCTGCATAAAAAATCCCGGAGCTGTTCCGGGATTTTTTTTACTTAATCCACAAAAAGATCAGTGTATAAATTAGCTCCCGGCACCACGGAGTAATGACCGAGATCGGTAATACCCTCTGCGGCAAATACCTGTTCATCAATAAAACAATTACCCGTGCATTGTGCAGCAGGTTTACTGAAAATATAATGAGCTGCATCGGCAAGAATATCCGGTGTGCGGCTCATCTTGGCCAGCACTTCACCACCGAGTAAATTTCGAACAGCCGCTGTATCAATTGTTGTTCTTGGCCAAAGTGAATTGGCAGCTATATTGTACTGCTTCAGTTCAGCCGCCCAGCCCATCGTCATCATACTCATATTAAACTTTGTGAGTGTATAGGCAATATGTCCGGCCAGCCATTTTGGTTTAAGATTTACCGGTGGTGATAACGTGAGTATATGTGCATTCGCTGATTTTTTCAAATGCGGGATACAGGCTTTGGTAACAAAAAATGTTCCCCGCACATTGATATCATACATGAGGTCAAACCGCTTGGGATCGGTTTGCTCAGTAGGGGTTAATGAAATAGCCGATGCATTATTGACCAGTATATCAATACCTCCGAATTCGGCTACCGCTTTATCAACAGCGGCCTGCACCTGGTCTTCAAAGCGGATATCGCATTGCACGGCCAATCCTTTGCCGCCCGCCTTCTCCATTTCTTCAGCCGCCGAATAAATAGTGCCTCCCAGTTTGGCATTCTCTTCCGTTGATTTGGCCGCCACCACTACATTGGCCCCTTCTTTTGCCAGTTTAAGCCCGATCGCTTTCCCTATACCCCTGCTGGCACCGGTGATAAATACAGTTTTGTTTTTGAACGACATGCTTGATTATTAAGTACTGAAGATAAAGATTATCCCGTTTTATACGGTGGGCATTTCGTACAGCTACGAAGTTGCTTGTATTTTCAGCAATGGACCAATTCAGCAAATCTGCTCTATGCCATACTGATCATGAACCTTAGTTTTGAACCGAAGTTGAACAACAGCTTCACCATAACCAACAGCGTCCCGTTTCTGAATCCTGATATCCAATCGAAAAACCTGAGCTAACAACTATGGAACCCAACAACTAAAACACCTGTTACGCTCAACACATTGAAAAGCTTCCTGCTCTTAACGGAGAGGAGGCTTTTCTCATTAAACTATGCGCTGTGCCGGGCTCATTGAAGAAGCCCGGTGCCTGAAAAATTCTGGCCTGAAAAAAATAATTATTGAGGAAATCCTGCTTCCGAAACTTTAACGGTGCCGGTCGGTTCTTTGAACGTAATGCTGTTCAGGTCTTGTGTGGCGACAAGGCCCTTGCCTCCGTAGATATTTTTATTGAGTCCGTGATAAGTGGCATACTTGTCCGTATAAAAAATTTGCAGGTTCTGGTCCCACCAGAGATCCGGGGCTTTCAGGGTATCGCCTTTCACCGTGATCACCACCACGCTGTCTCTTAAATACACTTTATTCTGGTTCTCAAAATACTTTCCATACTTACTGTCTAACCAGGTTTCCTTTTCGGTACTGTCATTATAAAAATCGCAGTGCAGTGAGTTAGGGAATTCAAGATAGATGGTATCCGACATCACTCTTAACATCAGTGGCGAGGTTAGTTTTGCCTTAATGATACCATCCTGGCTCAGGTAGCTTTCAATATGCTTTGCTTCTTCCACCATCACTTTATTCTCACTCCAGGCTTTGATCGTTTTTTCATCATTCTCACAACTCCAAAGCAAACAGCAGCTCATAAGAAGAGCTGCTGCTAAAAATCTTGTATGTAGTGAAAAAAACTTAGTCATATTTACGCTTAACGAACCAAACATCACTGAGTGAGAAACCTAAAGAGAAGCGAAATAAATTTTCTTTCAGCAAATTATCATTATTACCTCTCTTGATAAATTCAAAAGCCATATTAATAACGGTGGCCTGGCCCGGTGCCTGTCGGCTTTGTGCCAATGGTAAGCCCAAACCTAAAGTAGCTCCAAACACGGGAAGTTTTTTATCCACTTTAATATAGTCAGGACCAATAAAGAAGCCGGCCCGGTAGGCTACATTACTGAAATAATTCCTCTTAGGTGCAGGGCGCAATTGTGTTCCTACTCTCAGTTCCCATTTATTAGCTACAAAATCAGTTTGCCCGTAAAAACGGTAATCAGCCCAGTTCTGCTGGCTGAAATCAACCCCGATCAGCCAACCCGCTTCTTTGGGTAGTGCTTCTTTCTCATACGTAAACCCTATGGTATATGAAACCGGGTAATCAATCGTTCCTTTGATATCTGATTTGATGGATACACTGTCTAACTGCAGGTTGCCTTGTGTGGCATCTACAAAATAGGTTTGGCGGATGATATCCTGTTTGCCATTCAGTTTCTGCCCCCAGTTGCCATAAGCACCAATGGTCAAAAATTGTCTTTTTGTTTCGTTGAGCATCTTCCTGTAGACCAGGCCTGCATTGAAATACAGGTTGCCGAAAGTGGTCCTGTTTTCAAAATTTCCCCGGTAATATTCAACCGTATCATTGAGCAGGGTGCGGCGGGTACTGTAATCTTTTTTACCAAATAAGTAACCGGCATTGAAACCAATACTCAGGCTTTGTTTATCTTCTCCCCTAGCTGTTTGTTTATTGAATATTTTAAAGCCGGTACCAAATGAAGCAAGATAGGAACCGCCATCACCGGTATATTCTGTATAAGCACTGTCGATCGGCTGACCAGTTCCGGGATCAAATAATCTTTCCCGTTGTGCTATCTTATAACTGATCCTTGAAACCGGGCGAAGGCCAAAACTCATACCCCAGTTCTTTTTCAGCGGCACACCTACCTGTATATGGGAGAACAGGGCATTACTCGCTACAAACTTGGTGGGATTGTTTTGCTCTCTCAAGGTCCGGCTTTCGAAGTTCATTCCGATATCCAGGATAGCACGGCCCGAAGTCACTTTGTTGGACTTGGCTTCCTTGGCGGCAATGAAATGAGAATACGATGCCGGGTTATTAAAATTGATAGACAGACCGTAATTATCGATATAAGCGGCGGAAATTCCTCCCATTCCTCTTGTATTGATATTGGTGGAGGGAACAAGGTCGCCAATACCATAACGGGTATAGGGCGAATTGTCCTGCGCCATGGTTACAGTGCCGGAAAAGACAGAAAAGAAAGCAACGAGAATAACGCTTAAAGCAGTTGGTTTAAGGTATAATCCATTGATTTTCTTAGGGGTTGTTGACTTCACTAATTGCATATAGACCCTTAAAGATTAGATCAGGGTCTGCAAATATCTTGTTTTTCAGGTGTGAACCCAAATGCACTAAATCCCCCCCGGTTAACAGCACGTTAAAGTTCCTGAACTTTTGGCGGTAATCATCGATGAAACCATCCATTTCCCGGGCCAATCCCAACACGGCACCGCTGAGCAGGTTGGTGCTGGTATCATATCCAATTAAGGGAACATTGCTGTCAGCCTTTACCAGTGGCAGCTTAGCGGTGAACTGGTGCATGGCTTTCAGCCGCATTTCCAATCCCGGCGATATTGCCCCGCCGACGAACTCATGGTATTTATTAATGAAGTTGTATGTAACACAGGAACCCATTCCAATAACCAGGTTATTTTTTGTCGGGTAATATTTCACCGCAGCCGCACATAACGCCAGCCGGTCGGCACCAATGCTTTCCGGCTTACCCACCGGGGTGGTAAAAGCTACTTTGGTCAGGTGGCTGAGCTTATGAAATTGGGTGGCTGCCGCCAGCACTTCTTCAATGGCCACATTATGATCGATAACAGAGGATAAAATAGATTTTGTGGGTTTATATTTCCCGATCAGTTCGTTGATCGCAGCTGTCGAATCCTCTTCCAGCACCAGTACGGTTTCGATCTGCTTTTTTTTAAAGACCGCTACCTTTTTTCTTGTATTTCCGAAATCGAAGCAAAGTGTTACTGACATGCAAATAGTTTCAAGGTTGATCAGGATTGAATATCAAACCCGCCCAGGTTTTTAAAATGCCCGTTCAGTTTGATCTTCTCTTTTAAATGCTCCATCTCGGTGAGCATGGGCAATACTTTGTTCAGGTGCCGTTTCAAATATTCCTGCCGCTGCCGCTCATCAGTGAGCATTAATAATTCATATTCTTCTTCCAGCGAAAGCCCGATATGATGCGCCACTTCATAGCTGCTGAGTAATTCATCCGGTTTTTTAAAATCCTTACTCACTTTAAGCACTTCATGCAGGTCATGAATACTTTTCATCACTTTGCGCATCAGCTCCGGCACCCCTATTTCATAATTGTCCGGGTAATTCACAATAGCACCGCTGTACAGCTTCTCCGGAATATCTTTTATCAGTTCCAGGATACGGAATACTTTATCGCCCTTTGTTTTAATATCCATTTCCCCGTTATCATGGATCTTGGATATTTCAGTGATCTGTACCAGCGAACCGAATTCCTGTAATTTATTATCAATAACAGTGGGAATGCCAAATGATTTTTTTTGCTCATGGCATTCTTTGATCAGTTGCTTATACCTGGGTTCAAAGATGTGCAGGTTCAGGTTCTCCCCCGGGTACACAACAACCTCCAGCGGGAATATGGGAATAAAATTCGTCATGTTTAGTAAGAAGCAAATTTTTAGAACTACGAATTTCAGGAATTTACTGTAACCCCCCTTGTCCTGTTTTAGTTATCTCCCTGAGCCGTGCATATTTTAAAAAAGTGTACCAGGCCGTCATTTTTGCACAGATATAGCCGGCATGACCATCCAGGAAGCCCAGCTTAATGATATAGTAATTGAAAAATGTAAATGCCGGTGATAACCGGAGTTTGAACCAGCTGGCTTTTTTTCCCTGCCGTTTGTACTTCTCTGCATTCAGCATGGCGTAATGGAGCATCTTCCGGCTGTATTCTTCCATATCCTTCATGGTCTGGTGCAATACAAATCCTTTTAATCGTTTGACCGATGCCTCAGCAGGCAGCAGCAGGTTCTCATGTACCGGTGCTTCATCCCATTGCACCCATTTCCGGTTATAGATACGGATATGATGATCACCACCCCACTCCCCGTACTTTAAATGCTTGGCGCCGAGATAATTTTTGAAACGCAGATCAAAAACCGTTTTTTCATCAACAGCATCGAACTGCTGTAAAGACTGTTTCAGTTCTTCATCAATTGCTTCATCCGCATCCAGGTTCAATATCCAGTCATATTTGGCCAGTTGCGTGGCCTTGCCTTTTGTTTTGCCAAAACCTTCCCAGGCACCTTCATGCAACTGAACGTTGAATTGTTGTAGGATTGATTGTGTACCATCGGTACTGCCGTTATCATACACCACAATATCATCGGTCAACCCCTGCAGGCTTTGCAGGGTCCGGCCAATGATAGCGGCTTCATTTTTACAAATAATAACAACAGAAAGTGGCTGCATAGTTTTGCAAAGATTACATCTTTTCAGCGATACCCCGTTTCCAGTTCAGCAATATGATAAAGGCATAGATAAAAACACCGAACTGTACTTCAAGGCCAATGTCAAACAAAAAACTGAAAGCTGCGGTGGCATTCAGCAAGAACCAGGGAAGTGTTTCTTTTACCGTTGTAAAAAAAGGGATCAGCATGACCAGTGAAAATAATAACAGCCCCGGCCAGCCGGTACCAGCACCATAGATCATCCATTCACTGCCGGGTAATATCTTATCCGTTTCCAGCATGGCCGGGTATTGTTTGGCATACTGCTCTTTGATCTTCGCTTCAATATCTCCAAACCCAACACCGGTTAACGGGTTTTCATTGGTCAGTGTCCAACCAGCTTTAATAGAAATGACCCGTACACCATCGTTAGAGCCGGGCAGGTACTGGTCTTTTTTAAAATAAGAAAGATCATACCGGAAATAATTCACCCGGTTCTGGAAAGAAGGCAACAGGAAATAAGCTGCTATTGGTAGTGAAACTAAAACAACAAGAGCCAGTATGGCCGGTACTGGTTTTGCTTTTTTGAGCATGAACCAAAAAAACAAACCAGCCAGCATGATATAAAAAGAGAATACTCCAGTTCTCGCCGCCAGCAGGTGTAAGAAAATGATAAACCATACCATTGCTATGGCCAGCAACCATTTCTCCATCCCGGTATCTTTTCTTTTTTGCCAGGCTGAATAACCTGACAGCAATAAAGCCACTGCCACCAGCCAGCTGAAACGGACATGATCATTCTCTAATGGCGTCAGCAGGGTCTTTGCTTCCAGGTAACTGGCATTAATACTGTCCATATCGCTGACATAATGGAACATGCTCCAGCAAGTAGCAACAAACACAACAACAATAAAAAAATGAACTACCCAATCCCATTGTTTTTTGGAAAGGGAAAAAGGAGCCGCAAAAGCCAGTGGTAAAACAAGTAAGGGCAATTTGATCCGGAGAATATCCAGCCATTGTTGTTGATCCCCGCTCCATAATCCCGATACCAGCGGCAGGAGAAATAAAAGACTTATGCCCCATAATAATGGCGTGTAGAAAAAATTACGGAACTGCTTTTTTATACCGGGATGAAAAAAAGATACAGCGATAAAAGCGATCATGCTGAGTGATAAAACAGCACGGGAAAAAAACAAGGCTCCCGTCATCGTTATAAAAAGAAGAAAAATCAACGGGCTTCTCCATTCATTCTGTAACTTGTTCAGCATACTTTTGTAAACGTACAACATCCCTTTCATTTCATGTGGCCCGAATTATTACAACAGGTTCAGCAGGGTGATATCAAATCACTGGCGAGAAGTATTTCGCTGGTGGAAAACGAACATCCGGGTTATGAGCACATACTACAGTCTTTACCTGCTTCCTCCACGAAGATCATTGGTATCACCGGGCCTCCCGGTGCCGGAAAAAGCACATTGGTGGATGCGATGATGGGCGCATTGGTAAACAGTGGTAAAAAAGTGGGTGTGTTATGTGTTGACCCTTCTTCACCTTTTAATTTGGGAGCTGTACTTGGCGACCGGATCCGGATGAGCGACTGGTACACCAATCCCAATGTTTTTATCCGTTCATTGGCAACGAGAGGTTCCATGGGTGGCCTGCACCCCAAGATCATTGAGATCAGTGACCTGATGAAGGCCTTTCCATTTGATCATATCATTATTGAAACAGTTGGCGTGGGACAAAGTGAAATTGAGATCGCCGGTCTTGCTGATGTAACCGTGGTGGTAGTGGTTCCTGAAGCAGGTGATGAAGTGCAAACCATGAAAGCCGGTTTGATGGAGATCGCCGATGTGTTTGTGGTTAATAAAGCCGACCGCCCCGATGCTGATATGTTTGTACGAAACCTGCGGCTGATGCTGGCACCTGCTTTCAGCAAACATTATCATGAAGTGCCGGTGGTAAAAACAGTGGCCTCTCAAAAAACAGGTATTGAAGAATTATCAGCGATCATATTGAATCAACTCCAGAAAGCACACCTGACGGATAAAAAATTTTGGTTGCTGGCGGAACGGGCTTTTTACCTGATCGAACAAAAAAGAATGAAGGGAGTTGATAAGCTGGTATTGAAAAAAGAGATCGAAATGGTCTATCCCAAAGGCAATTTCAACCTCTACCGCTTTATTGCTGATAAATAATCCCGAAGCCATTTTTTGCTTATGAATTTTACGCAGTATGTACAGGTAATTACTGCGCATTTTTGGTGGTAATCCCCTATAATTAACCGGATAATTTTTCTATTTTTCGGTGCTCTGCAAATCACATTATGAGAAGCCGCTTCATACACCAGTCCTTCTGCAAAGCTGCATCACTGTGGCTGGCGCTTCTGTTTTTTTCAATTTCAATACAGGCACAGGTTACTACTATCAGCGGTGTGGTAAATTCTTATTACAGTGTGATCGAAACTATTCCCTTTAAAGCCTGTGTCAGGGTCAGCAGTACCGCCGGGCTCAGTCTCACCACTAAAGTGATGATCATCCAGATGAAAGGCGCAGCTATCAACACACCCAATACGGCAGCGTTTGGTGATACCAGCAGCCTGGCCAATGCAGGAAATTATGAATTCAACTATATCTGTTATATCAATGGCGATTCTGTCTTCTTCACCTATAACCTGCTTAACAGCTATACTGCTTCCACAGGAAAAGTGCAGTTGATCACCGTGGCTCAATATGAAAATGCTACCGTAACAGATACACTCAAAGCAAAACCCTGGGACAATACCACCGGTACCGGAGGCGTGATCGTACTGGATGTGGTGGATACCTTAGTATTGAATGCGCCGGTATATGCCGATTCCAGTGGTTTCCGCGGCGGACTTTATGTACAAACAGGCGGCACCTGTACTAATCTGCATTCGGCCTATTATTATAATGCAGCCACAACACCTACTCATAATGGTGCCTATAAAGGCGAAGCGGTGGCTGATGTGATCGCATCGCAAAGCGGAGGCCGTGGTGCACCGGCGAATGGTGGTGGAGGTGGCAATAACCATAACAACAGTGGTGGTGGTGGTGCTAATCTTACAGCAGGTGGTTTGGGTGGAGGTAATTCCAGTTCAACCGGTTGCTTAGCCACGTTCAGGGGTATGGCAGGTAAAGCATTGAGTAACTGGAACGGTACCAAAATCTTTTCCGGGGGCGGTGGTGGTGCCGGTCATAACAATGGTGGTTATTCGCCAAGTGGCGGTGGTAATGGTGGTGGTATCATTTTCATTCATGCCGACACATTGATCAGTAATGGTTATAAAATAGCTGCGAATGGTGGAAGAGGGGGCAACTCCGTAGGCGATGGTGCCGGTGGTGGTGGTGCCGGTGGTACTATTATCGTGGATGTAAATACATACCTTGATCCTGTAACCATTCAATCGAATGGTGGTGTTGGTGGTACTTCTGATGACGATGTTACCAATAATAAATGTTTTGGTGGTGGCGGTGGGGGCAGTGGTGGTGCCGTTTATTTTACAGCAGCTGCACCGGCTGGTACTATTACCATGACGGCAGGCGCAGGAGGACCCGAGATCAACAGGGTATCTGCCACCTGTGCGGCGGCACAGCCTGGTGTGGCAGGAACAGATGGTTTGAGTTTCACCAACTACAGTTACCGTATCGCCAGTTCCTTTGCGAGTTATTGTGGGGTGATTCTTCCTGCCAAACTGGTTTCATTCACGGCCAGGGTTAATAATAAAAATGTGGTGCTGAACTGGCGTATGCTGCATGCTGACCTCGTAGATTATTATGAAATCGAAAGAAAAAATACAGCAGGTCAATGGCAGTTAATAGCGACTGTTGCTGCAGCAGGCGGGCAAGACATCTACAGCACTACCGATCATTCACCAACAGCAGGAGATAATTTTTACCGGTTAAAAATTACAGAGAAAAACCATTCCACTTTTTATTCACCCATCCGGTTGATACAATTCCACGATGACAATTCAGTATTTGCTGTTTATCCGAATCCTGCTGTTGATAAGATCACTATTACTTATCATGCACCAGGTCCGGCAACATTATTCCTGGTTGATATGAACGGCAGGATCATCCTGCAAAAAACGATCAGCGGACCTTCAATACAATTCCCTCTTCCGGCTTTAGCAAAAGGGATTTACCTGTTGCGGGTTAATAACGTAATAAAAAAATTATTCATTAGATAGGAAATAGTGCCAGTAAATATTTTTTATAAATTTTACTACCTTCAGTTTAATACAATATGAAAACTGTAACAGCCTTCATTTTATTCATATTCCCTTTTACACTTTTTGGGCAAACCCTGATGAAAGAAACAGATGAATTAATCAACAAGGATGATCCCGGTTGGCCAATAGTGCAACTATGGATAGACTCGGCTAAAAATAAAGTAGAAATATTGCCCCGTGATTCCACCGGCGCCAAAATAGCTTTATACAAGACACAGGTAACAACCCGTTCCCCAATGGGTTCAATCATTTATCAGACTGGCGGCTTATTGATTGATAATGGATGGATAAGAATTCTTGGTTCCGGGAGTTTAAGATTGAACAGGTCTCTTCCTGATTGGAATAAAGGCAAGTCCTTTAATGATTTTGGTGAACGCCCATCCTTCCTGTTAATTGCTGACGATGCTATAGGTGGTTATTTTGCAATTAATGCAGGGTTTCTTGCTAAGGAAAATATCGGGAAAGTATATTATTTATCACCAGATAATTTAGAATGGGAATTCCTTGATTTAAATTATAGTGAATTCCTGCTTTTTTGCTTTAACGGGAACCTTGATGCATTTTATGAAAAGCTGAGATGGCAGAACTGGAAAGAAGATGTAGCCCAACTTACCGGCGATAAAGTATATTTCTTTTATCCTTTTCTTTGGACTAAGGAAGGAAAAGATATTAGTAAAGTTTCAAGAAAAATTATTTCAATTGAAGAGCATTACAGCATTTCAATTGAAACCAGGAAACAACTTGGTATAGAATAAAACAACCTGGTAGTATTCTCTTACACACGTTTATTCCCAGTCACACCCGATCGGCGCACCCGGTGGTATCTCTTTATGGATCGTGGGCTTCGCATTTTCCGGCTTATTCATTCTTTCCAATGCCAGCAGCAGGTGACCCTTATAGACTTCATCAATAGTCATTTTGCTTTGTGCTTCTATAAATGCTTTCAGGTCTTTTAATGCTTTTTGCAACGTTCCTTTCACCGCAAATGAATTATTATCATTGATACTGGCTGCTAATAAATAGGTCAGCAATACCTGTTGTGTTTGCAGTTGTATCAACCGCTGCATACCAGTAAGTGCCGGTGCTTTCCAGGTTTTACTGATCAGCATATTGATCATCTCTGCCACACCCAGCCCCTTGTTCTGTACTTCATAGATGGCCATGCGGCTCATCCGTTGCGGGTTGAATAAAAAAGATAAGGGAAGATCGGCAGCCGTTTCTGCAGGAGATAAGGCATCAAAGGCAAGTCCTGTTCTTTTTTTAAACAACTCTCTTGTAAAATCATAACCAGCCGGTCGTGGAGGTACCAGTTTTGAAATATGCTCCGGCAGTTCCAGGAATTTTGGTTCCAGGCAATCGATCACTGCATTCAATGCTTTCAACTGCTCTTCTTTTGACAATGCTTTTGTTACAATCTGTCCATCACCTCTCAATGCATAGTTATACTCCATACCACCTACTAACTTCGTTACCGCTTCAATTTGATACCGGTGATAAAAATAAACCGGCACCAGCACATCCTCCAGCATGGCCATCGGCATACCGGGGCGAATATTTTTTTCACCAAATTGGGATAACGCTTTTGCTCTTACTTTCATCATTTCTTTTAATTCAGTCACCGCATCACTGCCATTATCCCATAAATGTGCCTGCGGGTGCAAACCACCTGCTGCCCTTGCATCCTGGTCGGAAATGAACTGCAATCCTTTTTTGGATGCATCTGTCAATATTTTATTTAAGGCTGCTGCTTCATTGGTACCCGATGGAAAATCCTGGTAACCCCAGGTAATGGATACCTTATCCCATTCACCGATCTTATTATCATACGCATCACTGAGATCAATTTGTCCTGCGGCATTCAGTTTGGCTAACGGATGCGGGTAATCCATCACACTGGCCCTGTTACTAACGCTGGCTGCATAGTTATGCATCAGCCCGATGGTATGCCCCACTTCATGCGCCGATAATTGTTTTAATCTTTCCAGTGCCATCTTCAGCATCTTGTCGTCAACGGGAGTACCATTTTCAAACGGCGCTAATAAACCGGTAGCGATTAAATAATCCTGCCGCACCCGTAATGACCCCAATGTCACATGCCCTTTGATGATCTCACCGGTTCTCGGGTCCGTCACCGAGGCGCCATAGCTCCATCCTCTTGTGGAACGGTGCACCCAGTTGATCACATTATACCGGACATCCATCGGGTCGGCATCTTCAGGTAATAATTTTACCTGGAACGCATTTTTATAACCGGCTGCTTCAAAAGCCTGGTTCCACCAGCCGGCTCCTTCGAGCAAGGCACTGCGGATCGGTTCCGGTGTGCCGTTATCTACATAATAGATAATGGGCTTCACCGGTTCACTCAGGACGGCAGAAGGATCTTTTTTCTTTAACCGGTGCCGTACAATAAAATATTTCTCGATCGGGGTTGAAACAGGTGAACTGTAATCAAAAAAGGAAATGGGAATATAGCTGCTCCGCGGATCAAATGTTCTTGGCATATAACCGGCATCGGGCAACTGCACGAAGGAATGATGCAGGCGCAGTGTCAACGCTTCGGTTGAAGGAGCCACTGCATTTACATAATTCCCGGTATTACCATCACTATTCACAAATGTAACGGTCGCTTCCAATTCGGTGTTCTGCGGAAAATTTTTGGTGCGGGGTAAATAAAAAGCCGACCTGTTCTTATCAATGCTATAATTTCCCTGCTGGCTGCCGCGGATACGGTTGGCCACCTGCATCGCATCTCTTAATAAAAAATCAGTAGCATCTACCAGGTAATGATCACCTGTTTCTGCTTCCACGGTAAAGCCCCATAAAGTGGATTGCGCAAAAGATTGCTCCACAACTCTTCTTTCGGCTGCATCCGTACTAACTGCCCGGTAATTATAATTCGGTTGAATGAGTAAGATCTTCCTGCCCACTTTTGAAAACTTCACGATACGTTCTGCACCCAATAAACCCCGGTCAAGACCAATATCGTTAGAACCCAAACCGGCCGGTAAAGAAGTAACATACAATAACTCGGTATCTGTTTTACTGATCTCCAGCCAGATCTTACCGGTGTTCTCATCCCAGTAAAAAGGCAGGAACCCTTCCTGCTTCTTCAGATCTTTTGTTTTTTCTTCGATGGTGGGTAATTTCTGTGCAAGGGAACAAAGAGGGAGCAACAATAATAATAAGAACAGCTTACGCATGAGCAGTTGGTTTTGTCTGCTGAAGTTAAGCAATGTGTAAACTTGTTAGTTGCTGAATTTTATAAATGGAATTACACTGCCTTATTATTCTTCCACCAGCGGTAGCCGATATAACCTACAATAGCAAAGGGAGCAAAAGCGAGGTACAAAATACCGGAGTTCATGCCTTTGGCAGGCTGCTCACCCAGTTGCTGGGCGGTTTTGGTGCAAACGGAGCATTGCGCAGCAGTTTCCCTGCTGTTCAGCAACAGGAAAGTAACTATACATCCCATGATCAATACCCGCTTTATCATACACCGTGATTGAGTTGCAAAAATACAACGAAAATCGACGGGTTTGGTTCAAAAAATCAGGTGCCGGAAGGGGGTGTTCCGCATAGTTTTTTGATCCTGGCATCCGCACTCTTATTCCCCGCCTTTTTTGCCTTTTCAAAATCAGCACAGGCTTCTGTTTTCTTTTCCAGCAGTTCATAGCAAACACCGCGGTAATAATACACATTATCATTAGCGCCTTTGGCAAATTCCAGCACTTTGCTGTAATCCCCGATCGCTTTGGTATAGTCCCTTTTATTATGATGCAGGATGGCCCGTTGCCAGTAACCGGCCGTGTCTTTCGGATAATGCTTCAGGTAGGTATCATAATCAGCCATCGCTGCTGCCGTATCTTTTTTGCTGGTATATATTTTTGCCCGCCATGTTAACCCATCTTTACTTTTGGGTTGCTTCTTCAGTAATTGATTCATATCCGCCAGCGCAGAATCATATTTGGCCAGGTTGGTATAAGCCGCTCCGCGGTACAAATACACACTGTCTTCTTTTATATTCTGGGCAATGGCTTTACTGAACGCAACCAGTGCATCTGCATTTTTTTTATACGCAAACAAGGCCCGGCCCCTTACATAATCAGGAACCGCTTCACTCATTTTGATAGTGTAGGTGTACGTTGGTGATTTGATCGTTTTATTTTCATATTTACCAACCAATATCTTACCCGATGGGTTTAACAGGAACCCTTCGTTGGGTTGTATTTCCGCAATACTGCCATAATACCCGATCTCTTTAATAGCCCCGAAGAATACCGTGTTATCAGGATACCAGATCTCGAAGAAGGATCCATCGGAGAATGTGGTGCGGCGGGCATACGTACCGTCTTTCAGTATCCAGTTCTTTGCAGTGGAATAAGTGGAAGTGCCGTCAAAATAGCCTTCAAAAAACAATTTATCGTTACGGTAAAATTTTCCAATGCCGGAAGGAATGCCGGCAACAAATTTTCCCTCATATTTATTTTTATTCGGCCAGCTCAATACACCGGTTCCATTATAGGTACCATTGGACCATTCCCCTTCATACACAGATCCGTCTTTATATATCTTCTTTCCTTTACCCGACATCAAGTCAGTTTTAAAACTGCCGGTATATACATCCC
This sequence comes from Chitinophagales bacterium, assembly GCA_017303455.1. Classification (GTDB taxonomy): domain Bacteria; phylum Bacteroidota; class Bacteroidia; order Chitinophagales; family Chitinophagaceae; genus CADEDV01. Next base: position 98,612 of record JAFLBM010000003.1, read on the forward strand.
CGTTCTTCCAGGTATATACACCTTCACCCTGCAGTTTATCATCTTTCCATTCACCCGTATATTTATCTCCCCCTTTGTAAATTTTAGTACCGGTTCCGGTTGCTTTTCCATTTACCCATTGTCCTTCATATGTTGAGCTATCTTTCCAGGTACACTTCCCATTACCTTCCCATTTGCCATTTATCCACTGGCCTTCGTATTTTTTTCCATCCGCATAAACACCAATTCCATATCCTTCTGCTAAACCTTTTTTGAAATCACCTTCATACCTGTCTTTATTTCCTAACAGCAATTTGCCTTTTCCCTCTGCCTGTCCATCCACGTATTCACCTTCATAGACCTGGCCATCTTGTTTGACAATGTATTTCCCGGTCCCGCTTCTTTTTCCATCTTTAAAACTTCCTTCATAGATATCGCCGTTATTATAAATATATTTTCCTCTGCCCTGTTGTTTATCAGCCACCCAATCTCCCTCGTACATACTGCTGTCTTTAAATACTCTCTTCCCAAAACCGTCGAACTTATCTTCCTTCCAGTAACCATCATAAGTACCTGATTCGGGCCAGGTAAATTTTCCTTTCCCGGTTTTGGTTCCTTTTACCCAGCTTCCTTCATAGAACCGTCCGTTCTTAAAATAGTATTTACCCTGCCCGTCATACTTACCTACTTTCCAGTACCCTTCATACCGGCTGCTGTCGGTAGAATAGAAAACACCATAGCCTTCAAAATAACCATCTTTGGTGTCGCCTTCATATTTACGGCCATCTTTCCAGTTATATTTTGCTTTTCCATTCCAGCTGCCATTCAGCCAGTCGCCGTCATAGAAATCGCCATTCGAATAATACATCTTCCCTTTGCCATGACAATAGCTGTTCTTGAAATACCCTTCATACACATCTTCATTCTTATACTTGTATTTACCAAAACCATCTTTGCAATCGCCACTCAGGCACTGGGCAACAGTAACAGAGGAGATCATACAGGCAAGGAAAACAAAAAAGATCCGGCTAAACATAATTTAAGTTTGTATAAAAGTAGATTCTTCCCCGTTGCCGGTAAATACCCTGTGGCTGGTATATTGATACCAAAGCAGGGTTAAAAAATCCGTTGTAACAGGAATAAAAAATGCCGCCCGGAAAGGCGGCATGTATAAAAAATTTATCGGCTGGTTAAACAGCTTCTGTCTCCATCTTCTTCTGCACTTTCTTTCTTTCATCCTCGTTCAGGATCACTTTCCGCATCCGGATAAAGTTGGGTGTTACTTCAATACACTCATCCTGCTGGATATATTCCATACACTCTTCCAGTGTCATCTGTGTTTTGGGAGCAATACGGGTGGCATCATCACTGCCGCTGGCCCGGTGGTTGGTCAGTTTTTTTCCTTCGGTTGCATTTACCACGAGGTCACCCGGTTTGATATTCTCTGCAATGATCTGTCCTGCATAGACATCTTCACCCGGATCCACGAAGAAAGTTCCCCGGTCCTGTAATTTATCAATGGAATAACCTGTTGTCTTATCCGTGTTCTTGGAAAGCAATACCCCGTTGTTTCTTCCGGGTATCGGTCCTTTCCAGGGTTTGTATTCACTGAAACGATGGGCCATTACAGCTTCACCGGTCGTAGCGGTCAGCATTTGTGTACGCAAACCGATCAAACCTCTGGAAGGAATATCAAATTCCAGGTGCTGCATTTCACCCTTGGTTTCCATGATCAGCATCTCTCCTTTGCGGCGGCTCACCAGGTCAATCACTTTAGAAGCAAATTCCTGCGGCACATCCACCACCAGTGTTTCATACGGCTCACATTTTTTACCGTTGATCTCTTTCACGATCACCTGTGGCTGACCTACTGTTAACTCGTATCCTTCCCGGCGCATTGTTTCGATCAATATACCTAAGTGCAGGATACCACGGCCATAGACCATCAGGCTGTCACCTTCTTCACTGTCTTCCACTTTCAGTGCTAAGTTCTTTTCTGTTTCCTTCATCAGTCGGTCACGCAGATGACGGGAAGTAACAAATTTTCCATCCTTACCAAAGAACGGTGAGTTGTTCACGGAGAATAACATGTTCATGGTAGGTTCATCCACGCTGATCACCGGTAATGCTTCAGGAGTTTCCGCATCAGCGATCGTATCACCGATATTAAAATCTTCGATACCGACCACGGCACAAAGATCACCGGCTATTACTTCGGTTACTTTTTTCTTACCCATTCCTTCAAACACATACAGCTCTTTCACTTTTGTTTTTTTGATGCTGCCATCGGCCTGCATCAATACCACGTTCTGCCCATCCTTCAACACACCACGGCTTACTTTTCCTACGGCAATACGGCCCAGGAAAGAAGAGTAATCTAATGAAGTGATCTGCATCTGCACCGGTCCTTCATTCACTTTGGGCGGCGGCACATATTTAATGATACCATCCAGTAACGGGTTGATATTATCGATCTGCTCTAATGAATCATTGAACCAACCGTTCTTACCACTTCCGTAGAAAGTCGGGAAATTCAGTTGCTCCTCTGTCGCATCCAGGTTGAAGAACAATTCAAATACGGCATCATGTACTTCATCAGGACGGCAATTCGGTTTGTCCACCTTGTTGATGATCACGATGGGTTTCAGGTTCAGTTGTAAGGCTTTCTGCAATACAAAACGGGTCTGTGGCATCGGTCCTTCAAAAGCATCCACCAGCAGGCAAACACCATCAGCCATTTTCAATACCCTTTCCACTTCACCGCCAAAGTCGGCGTGACCCGGTGTATCAATCACATTGATCTTAACATCTTTATAGATCACCGCAGCGTTCTTACTGAAGATGGTGATGCCACGTTCTCTTTCGAGGTCGTTGCTATCCATGATCAGGTCACCAGTTTCCTGGTTTTCCCGGAATACTTTTGTTGTGTGTAATATCTTGTCAACCAGTGTAGTTTTACCGTGGTCAACGTGTGCAATAATTGCTATGTTTCTTATTTCCATAATTTCTGAGTTCACAGGTTGAAAAGTTGATAAGTTTACAGGGTTACAACTCCTTTGATTTTTTCTCCAAATAGCTGATATACCCGTTTAGTAATTTTTCAATTGCTGCTATTTTATTTCTGAAATAGTTTAATTTTTCTTCATTAATATACTTCTCATCAAAAGCATCAATCAGGTGGTTCAGTGTTTCACTTAAAGATCCTCTTGCAATCACACAGAATCTTAATCTGTCGGGCCAGGTTCTTCTTCCATGTCCTTCTGCAAGCTGTGTATTGACGGACCGGCAACTTCGTATCAACTGATCAACCAACCTGAATTTCTCTTCTGCCGGAAAGGTTTTGACCAATTGAGCCATCTCGTTTTTCAGCTCTCTCGCCTTTTTCCAAACTTCAAGTTCTTCAAAGTTCTGGTATGACATATAGTACAAGTTAAATGACTGAATATGAAGGGCTCTCCTTATCAACTTTTTAACCAGTCAACTTGCCAACTTTTCCGGGCGGCAAAGGTACGCTAATTCAGCGGGGGCAGCAAACGAAAGGAACATTATATTATTTTTACGAAATGTCACAGTATCAATTATCTGTAGTGCTTCCCCTAAGCCATGAAGGCCAAACCATTACAGCCTTACTGGAGAAGATATTGACTGCTCATCTGCCGGGTATTGCTATACAGGTTATCGTGCTGGAAGAAGAACCAGCAACGGATACCCGGGAAACGATCTCCCGGTTCAGTCAATTATATCCCATCCATACTGTTCAATATATCCGGCTGGAAAAAAATAGTGGGCAAGGAAAAGCCGTGCAGAAAGGGATTGAAGCCGCAACCGGTGACTTCATTCTTATCCAGGAACCCGGACCTGATTTTGACAATGGATATTATCCTGCATTACTGCAACCTATTGTAGAGAATAAAGCGGATGTGGTCTATGGCAACCGCTACCGGTGGACCGGTTTGCAACGCATTCCCAACTTCTGGCAGCAGGCAGGTAATAAACTGCTGAATGTAGTATCCGGCATGTTCAGCAACCTGGCCCTCGGCGATAGCACCAATGGATACAAACTTTTCAGAGCTGGTATAATTAAATCAATCACCCTCGAAGAAAACGGGCAGGGTTGGGAACAGGAACTAACCGCCAAGCTGGCCGCTATTCCCGGCATCCGGGTGTATGAAGCACCAATTGCGGGTACAAATAAACAAAACGATACCGGCAATAAATGGTGGAATGGATTAAAATCATTTTACACGATTCTCCGCTATAATCTTTTTGATACCAAAGAAAAATTATCATCCTTCCAACTGAACCCGGCTATCGCTACCATCCTGTTGTTTTTTATTGCGGGAGTACTATTGATCTTCACGGCATCCGGCACATCGGATGAAGGTGATAGTGTGATGCACTTTCTCTATGCGAGAGATGCTTTTCAATATCCGGCTCATTTTTTAAACCAGTGGGCCAAGCCGGTGTATGTACTGGTAACAGCACCCGTGGCACAGTTCGGTTTTAATGCAGTTAAGTTTTTCAATCTTGTATTAATTACCTGCTCGTTATGGCTTACCTATAAAACAGCCAAACGATTACAGGTTGCCAATGCATGGATGGTTCCCCTGCTGGCAGCTTTTGCGCCCTTGTTAATGATCATCACCTTATCGGGTCTCACAGAACCTTTGTTTGCTTTTTGGCTGATCACAGGTATTTATGGTTTGCTGCAGGGAAAGAAAACTATTTCGCTACTCTGGTTATCTTTTCTTCCGCTGGTTCGTAGTGAAGGGCTGATCATTTTATCTGTACTGCTTGTTTACCTGCTGGTAAAAAAATATTATCGTTTTATTCCCTTGCTGATCACCGGGCAATTTATTTATTCCATCGCCGGGTTATCATTGTACAAAGATCCGCTCTGGATATTCAAAACACTTTCTTATGCCACCCTCAGCAGTGCCTATGGCAAAGGTGAGTGGACACATTTCATTAAATCAATGCCCATCGTGCTGGGTATTCCTTTACTGATCCTTGCCGGTATTGGTTTGCTTTATGGTGCCTTCCTGTTTTGCGGCCGTTATTTTTTCAGGGATAAAAAGATAACCACGGATGAAGAACTGTTCCTTGTCTATGGTTGTGCACTGGCTGTATTTATTGGTCACTCTGCTTTCTGGGCCCTGGGTATTTTTAATTCCATGGGATTGATACGGGTGCTGGTGGGTGTGCTGCCATTGATTGCATTGATCAGCCTGAGAGGATTGAATACCATCACCGATATTTTCCGCTCAAAAACCTTGCGCTATATTATCCTCGCTTCCGTGATCATTTTCCCATTCATTGGTACCAAATACTCTTTTCACTGGAAAAGAGATTTCTCCTTAAAAGCCGACCAGGCCGCTGAACTAAAGATGGCGGACTATATCAAAAAGAACTATCCTGATTATAAAAACTATGTTTTCTATTTTGAAGCCTGCTGGAACAGCGTGGTGCTCGACATCAATTATTTTGACGAGAGCAAACACAAACGTTTTCTCGGGGCTTTTGAAAAAAATGAATTCCCGGACAAATGTTTCCTGGTCTGGGATGATTGGTTTGCCCGGGTGGAAGGAAGAGTGGAACTGCAGCAACTCCTCGATGATACCCGCTTTGAATTAGTGGGCAGCTTTGACGAAAAAGATGTTTGGGGGGTTACCCGTACCGTCAAATTGTTTCGGAAAAATTAACGGTAATCAAAACTTAACAAGCATCCCCCTGCTGCTATAAAAAATGAAACTGCTTTGTAGTAGCTTTATACAAACCGATCAACATGAAATTCCTGAAATGGCTGGGTATCCTGCTCCTCCTGCTTATCGTTGTTTATTTCCTCGGCCCCAAACCCGGCTCTCCTAACTATACCAATGCCCTGCCGGCGCTGCCAACTGAACCGGCTTTGCTGGAACAATATATCAGTAACGAAGAAGCCACACATCATTTAAAACCGGATAACGAAGCAAGGATCATTTGGTACAACGATTCATCCAAAGCGATCACCGATTATGCCGTCGTCTATATCCACGGTTTTTCCGCCAGCCAGGAAGAAGGCGACCCGGTGCATAGCAATTTCGCCAAACAATTCGGCTGCAATTTATTTCTCAACCGGTTGGCTGATCATGGATTGGATACTTCCGAAGCCCTGCTCACCGTAACTGCAGAACGTTTATGGAACTCCGCCAAAGAAGCCTATGCCATCGGCAAACAGATCGGTAAGAAAGTGATCATCATGGCTACCTCCACCGGTGGTACCCTGGCTTTAAAACTTGCAGCGGAATATCCCGAGATCGCCGGGCTGATCTTACTCTCTCCCAATATTGCGATCAATGATGCCAATGCCTGGTTACTCAATAATCACTGGGGTTTGCAGATTGCCCGTATCGTACAGGGAAAATATATGCATGCAAAAGATACCACAGCATTATATGCCAAATACTGGGACCCTGTCTATCGCATGGAATCAGCCGTGCAGTTAGAAGAACTGTTGGAAACTACGATGAAAGAATCCACCTTCAGCCGGGTGAAACAACCCACCCTCGTTTTATATTATTTTAAAGATGAAGATCACCAGGACCCCGTAGTAAAAGTATCGGCGATGAAAAGAATGTTTGCCCAGCTCGGCACGGCAGCCGATCAGAAAAGAATGGTGCCCGTTCCCAATGCCGGTGATCATGTCATCGGTTCCTATGTCAAATCAAAAGATATACAGACTGTACAACAGGAAGCCGGCAAGTTTGCTACAGAGATTTTAAAATTAGTGCCGGCGCAGCAGTGATCAGACCCGAACATATATTTTTCGTTTGTCCAGGATATAACCAACCAGCCAGCAAAACAGCATCACCGTGATGGCAAAGAGGAAGGAACCCAAATAAGCTCCCGCATGCACAAACACAGTATCGTATAACCAGGAATACAAAGGCTGCCTGTTGGCACCCACCGGGATAAACCATAATAAGATCGCCGCAATTTCGGAGAGCAGGTAAATGAACAGGGGGTTCTTCCCAAACACTTCAAAGAAATAAGTCCATTTGCGGACCTGTAAAAAATCAATCACATATAACAACGCAGCGATCAGCACACAATCAATGCCCACGGTCAGCAATACAAAACTGCCGGTCCATAATTTTTTATTGATCGGGAAACTGGTATCCCATAATAAAGCCAGGGCGATCAGCACTGTCCCCATCAATAATAATTTCGCCAGCCCTTCATAGCTCTTGCCTTTTTCCTGTATCCATTTACCGGCCGCATAACCAAACGTTACATTCGCAATAGCCGGAAGTGTGCTCAGCAATCCTTCGGGGTCAAAAGCCACGCCTTCGCCATGGTACAAATGATCTTCGCCCAACAGCCATATATCAAAACGGTTGCCCGCATTCGTCAGCATATCATACGGATCAGCACTGCCGCTGAATACTAAAAGGATCAGCCAGTACGCTAAGAGAAAAACAACCGAGAGCCGGATAATCGTTGACATTTTCAAATACCTTACCATCAGCGCTGCAAAAAAATAACCCAGTGCAATACGTTGCAGCACTCCCATCACTCTTGTGCTGGCAAATGGGTTTGCTTCCAGTCCGCCCTGTTCATTCCAGTGCACAAAAGGAAACCAGTACATCAGGAAGCCCAATAAAAAGATGATAAAGGTTCTTTTGCCAATGATCCACCCTACCTGCGCATCGCTAAGCCCTTCCCATTTCTTGCTCACAAAGCTCAACGCATTTCCTACAACAAACATAAACGTGGGGAAAACCAAATCGGTCGGCGTGAACCCATGCCAGGATGCATGTTGCAAAGCCGCCCAGGTAGTGGCACCATTGCCCGGTGTATTCACGATGATCATAAAACAAACCGTCATGCCCCGCAAAACATCCAGTGCCAAAAATCGCTGAGAAGAAGTGCTGTACATATGCCATTTATTATTTTTCGAATATATCAAATTACAGGCGTTAAAACTTTGTACCTTTCATAGGTTTATTATACTGCTCATTTAAAAAACGATCCGCATGTCCAATCAATTCTCCCGCCGCGATGTTTTAAAATTCTTAGGCCTCTCCGCTACTGCCCTGCCCCTTTCTTCCTGGGCCACGAATGAAAAAGGCGAAAAAATTATTTTACCCGATAACCCTTTGCATAAGCAACCAGCCAAAGCGGTTACCGCTATCACACTCGGTGCCGGATCAAGAGGGAATGTATATGGCAACTATGCCGTGCAGTATCCCGACCAATTGGATATTATCGGCGTGGCCGAACCCATTGCCATCCGCAATGAACGCTATACCAAAAAACATAAGATAGAAGCAGCCAATCGTTTCAATACCTGGGAAGATGTTTTCAAGCGGCCCAAATTTGCCGATGCCGTTATCATTTCCACGCCGGACAACCTGCACTATGGTCCCTGCATGGCCGCCTTAAAAATGGGCTATGATGTGTTATTGGAAAAACCCATTTCTCCCAGCGAGCAGGAATGCCGGGATATCCTGGCCCTGGCCAAAAAGAACGGCCGCATTGTAGCCGTTTGCCATGTGCTGCGCTATGCGCCGTATTTTGTAAAGCTCAAAGAACTCATGCACAATGGTTCCATTGGCGAGGTTATCAGCATCCAGCATTTTGAGCCCATTATGCATGTGCACATGAGCCATTCCTATGTGCGGGGCAACTGGCACAACAGTAAACAAACCACGCCGATCATCCTGGCCAAGTCCTGCCACGACCTCGACATCTTAAAATGGATGCTCGATAAAAATTGCAACAGCATACAGGCTTTTGGCGACCTGAAATGGTTTCGCAAAGAAAATGCGCCGGCCGGCAGCACCGACCGCTGCGTGGATGGTTGCGCCATTGAAGGGCAATGTCCTTATTCTGCCAAACGCATCTATTTTGAAAAACGTACCTGGCTGCATCATTTCGACCTGCCGGAAGACAAAGCCCAGCAGGGCGATGCCATCATGAACTATTTAAAGACCAGCAACTATGGCCGCTGTGTCTATCGCATGGACAACGACCAGCCCGATCATTACACCACGAATATTTTATTCGACAACAATGTCACGGCTTCCTTCTCCATGGAAGCCTTCACCAGTTATGAAGGCCGCCGGACCAGGGTCATGGGCAGCATGGGCGATATTGTGGGTGATATGTCTGCCTTCACCCATACCGATTTCCGCACGGGCAAAGTAACCGAGTGGAAACAAAACAGCGACACCCATGGTGGTGGCGACTGGCGCCTCGTGGCCGATTGGGTGCAGGCCGTTTCCCAGCAAAACCCGGCCCTGCTCACTTCCACCATTGATGCGTCTATCGAAAGCCATGTCATGGGCTTTGCCGCCGAAAAAAGCCGGAAGGAAAAAACGGTGGTGGATATTAAGATGTGATGGTCCGGCCTGTAAAGCTGGTGCCACGGCTGAATGAGACTGAAGCTTCGAAATCTTGTACATTTTGTTCTTTACAGAATAAACCGTGAATTCAAATGAAAAATCAATTTACACAAGTCGTAGAATTGAATCCCATGGTTTACTGAAGATTAATTAGACTTATAATTGTCACTAAATCAATGTTATAATTTAATTACTTTTGTTATTATTTTGTACTTAACTAAATGGGAGAGCCTAAATTGATTTATTATTCACCTCTGCGTTATCCTGGTGGGAAAAGGAATTTTGTTCCCTTTTTTATAAACATTTTTGAAAAAAGTGAGCTTAATATTAAAACGTACCATGAATTTTATGCTGGCGGTGCAGGAGCTGCTTTAGAACTCTTGATAAGGGGATATGTAAAAAGCGTTGTTCTTAATGATGCAGATTATCACATTTATGCCTTTTGGCATTCAATACTAAATGAGACTGATAGATTTTTAGAAAAAATTAAAAATACTAATGTCACTATAACTGAATGGAAAAAGCAAAAAAAAGTATATGAAAATTTTAAAAATGAAGACATTCTTTCTGTTGGATTTTCGACTTTTTTTTTAAATAGAACAAATAGATCTGGTATTTTATCAAATGCTGGACCAATAGGGGGAATAAATCAAAATGGTAATTATAAAATTGACGCCAGGTATAATAAAAAAAATTTATCAGCTTTAATTCAAACTATCGCAAAAAAATCAGACAATATTATTCTTTACAATGATGATGCAATTTGTTTGATGAAAAGGCTTAGGTTAGAATTACAAAAACGAAGTAGTTTTTTATTCTTAGATCCCCCTTATTTCGAAAAAGGGGAAGATTTATATTTGAACTTTTACCAACTCGAAAACCATATCGAGTTAAAGAGTTATTTAGAAAAGCATCTTTCTTGGAATTGGGTGCTATCATATGATAACTGTCCAGCAATTGCTAAACTTTACAGATCTTTTGCAAAAAGAATATTTGAAATTAATTATAGTTTACAAGACAAAAAAAGGGAGAAGGAGATCGTTATTTTTTCTACAGCTTTATTGGCTTCAAAAGAACATAAAAAAATATTCATTAAATGAGTACCAAAACACCAGAGATTGAGAATGTCAATATTTCAAGACTGGAATTTGATAGAGAAAATCCTCGCTTGGTAGAATTCGGGCTGAGCAAAAACGAAACTGAGGAAAATATTGTCAGTTTTCTAAATAACGTAATGGCTGTTGATGAATTAATTTTCTCGATTGTTAACTCAGGATTTTTCATGCATGAGCCCTTAATTGGTATTCCTAATAAAAAAAATATAGTAATCATAGAAGGGAATAGAAGATTAGCTGCACTAAAGGTTATAACAGAATATAACAAGTATAAAGAATTTTACCCAAAATCACTACCAAAGCCATCTCAGAGATTGATTGAAAGCCTAAAGGAGATTCCGGTATATAAGGTTACTTCACGAAAAGATTCATGGCAATTTATAGGATTTAAGCATGTAAACGGAGCGGCCAAATGGGGTAGTTATGCAAAGGCTCAATATATTGCCCAAGTACATAATGAGTTTAAAATTCCCCTCGAGCAGATCGCATCACAAATTGGAGATACTAATAAAACAGTGCAGAAACTTTATCAGGCACTAATGATAATTGAACAAGCAGAAAAGAAGAAAATATTTAACCGTACTGATATTAATGCCCCACGGCTTTATTTTTCCCACTTATATACCGGTCTTCAATTTGAAGGCTTCAAATCTTTTTTAAATGTTGATGATAATTCCGCAGATACTCCTGAGCCGATAAGGAAAACTAAAATGAAAGAACTAGCAGAATTACTTGATTGGATTTACGGCAGCAAAAAGAAAGAATTGAAGCCTGTTATTCAATCACAAAACCCGGACTTAAGTTACCTTGATGCCGTATTAAAAAATACACCTGCAATTGCAGCCCTCAGAGATACAAGAAATCTTATTGTTGCCTATGAAATAAGTCAGCCGGATGATTTTAAATTTACCCAAAGTCTAAATGAAGCCAAAAGGGCCTTGTATAAATCATTACAGTATACAGTTACAGGATATAAAGGTGATGAGGATAATTTAAGAACAGCTGGTACAATAGTAAAAATGTCTGAAGAACTATATGACAATATGGAAAAAAAGAGCCATGAGGTTAGTAAGAAAGATAAAAAAGCCCGTTTAACTGAAAAATAGTTTTAGTCATAATGTTTAAAATAAAAAGTAAAACACCTTCAGTTCAAGATAATGTTGAAATTATTGCTGACTATATTGAAGTAAAGTGTTTAATTTCTGAAAACAAATCAGTTTCAATAAGAAGAATAATTCATAGTCTATTAAGATCGTCTGATACGTTCGAAACTTCAGGTATTGAAGATTTTGATGATACAATTATATCAAAAACCGAGCTTATATCCAGCGAATTTCAAAGAAGAATTAATTCTTCGAATAGTAGATACCCATTTAATATTCTTCACCATGGAGAAGTTTTGGAGTTTAAGGGCTTAGAAAACTTACACAGCCTTATTTATACTTATCTTTTATTTGCGACTCGTCTTAATATGACAGAAAATAAAAAATTTGATAATATAGACGGTACTGGAATCTTAGAAAAAATCTCTTCCTATGTTGCGGCAAATTACTTTGGCAGTAGGAGTACACATTTAATACTAGGAACATCAGTTAAAGGTGGTTTTGAGAAAAAGGTTAATAATTTATGTAAAAAATTAGGAGAAGGAATAAAATTTGTTAATAGAAGTAAAGGCTCTATTGATGAAAATGATGACAAAGTTGATATAGTAGTTTGGATTGATTTTTCTGATAAAAGAGTATCTAAGTTTATTGGTTTTGGCCAATGTAAAACTGGAACTAATTGGGAGAATGATAGGTTTCAATTACAACCTATCGAATTTTGTAAAAAATGGCTCCATAGTCAACCTGTTGTCGATCCAATAAGAATGTTCTTTTTAGCAGATATAGTAGAAGACGAAATTTGGCATAAAAGAGCTGTCGATGCTGGGCTATTGTTTGATAGACTTAGAATTCTTGACCATTTTCCTACCAGCGGAATCCCAGCAGTACTTTTAAAAGAAATAACTTCATGGACTACTCATGCTATTAATTTTACTCAAAAAAATCTGAACTGATATCAGTTGTAATAGCTAGTATTTATTTTATCTCCTTCAGCGATTAAGCGGTAACCATACCTCGTTACTCCCATCTTTCCCTTTTATTATTACCTTCCACCCCGGTACAACCCCTGCCCATCCACATGCACCTTGCAACAACAAGATTAACCCTGCAACCGCTCACTGCCACCCAGCTGGCCTTCTATATACAGGATAACCAGCAACTGGAACAGCAGTTGCAATTGCTGCCCGGCAGCCGGCAGGTACCTGAACGGTTAAAAAAGAAGATCGCTGAAACAATCATCCCGGCCGTAACAAAAGCAGGTGACCATTTTTTATTCCATACCTTCTGGATCGTTATTGATACCAGTAGCAAAACCATCGTGGCGGACATTTGTTTCAAAGGCGAGCCCAATGCAAATGCCGAAGTGGAGATCGGCTATGGCACTTACCCCGCTTACCAGGGCAAAGGATTGATGACAGAAGCAGTGGCCGGGCTGGTCCGCTGGGCCTTTACACAAAAAAATATAAGGGCCATACTTGCAGCAACCGATCCGGGTAATACCGCTTCGCAAAAAGTGCTGCAACGAAATCATTTCCGCATCAGCCATCAAACAAGCGATGACATGTACTGGCGGCTGGAAAGAAAAGACCTGGTATCCATCCGCAAAGCAACGGAAGAAGATAACAACCTGCTGGCGGCTATCGCAACCAGTTCCTTTATCGAATCACATGGTCACAGTGCGCCGGCTGCCGATATACAGGCTTACGTAGCAGAAAAATATAACCCCGCCGTGCTGCAACAGGAATTGCAGGACCCGCAAAATATTTATCATCTCTTGTATTACCAGGAACAACCGGCCGGTTATTCAAAGATCATTTTCAATGCACCCTACCCTGACAGCCCGGACCAGAATATCAGCAAACTGGAACGGCTGTATTTACTCAAAGTATTTTACAACCTGCAGCTCGGTGCTGCCTTGTTTGCTTTCAATGTGCAGCTGATGAAAGATAACCAGCAGGCAGGTGCCTGGCTCTATGTGTGGAAAGAAAACCGGCGGGCTGTGCAGTTTTATCAGCAGGCCGGGTTTGTGATCACCGGCAGTCATGACTTCAGCATTTCCGAAACTCATTCCAATCCCAATCACCGGATGCTTTTGCGCTTCCGTTAAAATAATACTATGTTCCGCTTTAACCCCCGGTTCTTCCTGCTCACTCTTGTATTGTTCGTGATTGAAGTATTGATCGCAGTATATGTTCACGATAATTTCGTCCGTCCTTATGTTGGCGATTACCTCGTAGTGATGCTGCTCTATTGTGGGGTGCGGGCTTTTATCAACGCTTCGCCGCTAAAAATTGCCCTGGCTGTTTTACTCTTCGCTTACTTTATTGAGTTGCTGCAATATTTTCATCTTGTTGACCGGCTGGGACTGGCCGGTAACACGGTGGCCAGGACAGTTATCGGCTATGGCTTCGAGTGGCTGGACCTGCTGGCTTATACACTCGGTGTCATCAGCATCCTGCTGCTGGAATATTTTTTTGGTGCCGGTATATTCAAACAAAACAAATAAGATCAGTGCCGGCCTTTTTGCTTTTGCTGTAAAATCATAACTTAGATACAGGTCCTTTTACTCCAATCAACCAACGATATGGCGAAAGCAAAACCCAAAACCACCGAAACCGGCAACAGTGTTGCTGCGTTTATAAAAAAAGTTGATAAAGATCGGCAGGCCGATTGTCCCGGTATTATTGCCATCATGGAACAACAAACCGGTTACCCGGCCAAAATGTGGGGACCGGCCATTATTGGTTTCGGAACTTATCATTATGTGTACGACAGCGGCCATGAAGGTGATGCACCGATGGTGGGTTTCTCGCCCCGCAAAAATGAATTCGCTTTATACATTGCCAACTTTGCCGGCAAAGAAGAACTGCTGAAAACCTTCGGCAAACACAAAGCTGCCAAAGCCTGTGTGTATATCAAAAAACTCGAAGACATCCGGGTGCCGGTATTAAAAAAATTAGTGACCGGTTCAGTGAAGCACTACAAAGCAAAGTACCCGGGGAAATAAATATACAAATCACTTAAATCAAACGGTATGGGACTATCTATCCATTATTCAGGCCAGATCAAATCCTGTGAGCTGATCGGTGCATTGATTGCTGAAGTAAAAGATATTTGTGAATCCGTGGACTGGAGCTGTCATCCTTTGACTAACGACATCAAAGGAATTTGTTTTTCTCCTCCGGGTTGCGAACCCATCTTTCTTACTTTTTTAGCAACTGGCAGAATGTGTTCTCCCATCAACCTGCAGTACCAGGATATTTATGAAAAAAACGGGCTTGACCCGGAACTCATGTACACCACCAGCACTAAAACACAGTATGCCGGGATGGAAGCACACAAAGCCATCATAAAACTGCTGCGTTACCTGAAGGACAAATATTTTTCAGTCTTTGAACTGAATGATGAAGGCATGTACTGGGAAACCAATGATGAAAAGGTATTGCAATCACAGTTTGCCAGGTATGAAGCTGCCCTCAATGTGCTTGCAGATGCGTTGAATGAAATGAATACTGTTCCGGGAGAAAGTCCCGGTTCCTTGGCCGACCGGATTGAACAGGCCATAAAACGAAAGTTTGATCAACCATAAACTTCAAACTGCCAGGCATTGCCGGCGCATTGTTCCGTCCCGCCACTAACCACTAAATGCTGTAAAGACATCCAGGCGGAACACAGCGCAATTGGAGTCTTCGCAAACCACGCCTTTGCATCTTCCACCTTGCTACTCACAATACGAATGCAAACTATATTTCCGCTTCCCGTCACAACATAAGTGGGTGGCCCGGCAAAGCTGCGGAGCACTGAGCGAAGTCGAAGGATTTTGTCAAGAAAAAAAGTAAAGAACAGCTCCCCTGCAACCATTACAAAACACAACCGTTTCATTTCCCCTGTATTTCCTATCTTCCTTGCTCAAACGCTTGCTATGTTTCAATCGAAGATCGCCGGGATCGGTAAATACCTGCCGGCCAACGTGGTTACCAATAACGACCTCCTGCAATATATGGATACCAGCGATGAATGGATACAGGAACGGACCGGTATCAAAGAACGCCGCTATGCCCACCGCACCGAAGAAACCACCACCACAATGGGAGTGGAAGCAGCGAAAATTGCGATTGAAAGAGCCGGGCTGACCCCGCAGGATATTGACTTTATCGTCTTCGCCACCTTATCACCCGATTATTATTTTCCCGGTTGTGGTGTGCTGCTGCAACGGGCTATGCAAATGAAAGAAGTGGGTGCCTTAGATGTAAGGAACCAGTGCAGCGGTTTTGTATATGCTCTCAGCGTGGCCGACCAGTTCATCAAAACGGGGATGTATAAAAATATTTTAGTAGTGGGAGCGGAGAAACATTCTTTCGGTCTCGACTTCAGCACCCGCGGCCGGAATGTATCGGTGATCTTTGGTGATGGAGCCGGTGCCGTGGTATTGCAACCAACCACTGATGATAAGCATGGTATTTTATCAACGCATTTACACAGTGACGGGGAAAGTGCGGAGATACTCGCTATGTATAATCCCGGCACCCATGCCAACCACTGGAAGGCCGAACAATATGCCGACTTTGATGAAGCGGTGATCGGGCAAATGTTTTTCAGTCATAAAATGCTGGATAAAGCACAGGTGTTTCCGAATATGGATGGCCCGGCTGTATTTAAAAAAGCCATTGTGAAATTCCCGGAAGTAATTATCGAATCACTAAGCGCCAATGGTCTTCAAACCACTGATCTAAACTTATTGATACCGCACCAGGCCAACCTGCGCATCGCCCAGTTTGTGCAGCAGAAACTGCAACTGAAAGATGAACAGGTCTATAATAATATCCAGCAGTACGGTAACACCACCGCTGCATCTGTTCCCATTGCTTTATGCGAAGCCTGGGAAAAAGGAAAGATCAAAGACGGTGACCTGGTTTGCCTGGCCGCTTTCGGCAGCGGGTTTACCTGGGCCAGTGCTTTATTAAGATGGTAACTTGTGTAATCAGCGGGCAACCTTCATCCTGTAGCTGACATCATTATAAGGAATATGAAAAAGATCATCACTATAATAGTACTACTCATGGCTGCTGTCACCATACATGCACAAACGGGCAGCTGGAAAATAAAGCTGAACAATAAACTGGTATTAGCGACTGCGAATGAAGATGAGGTAAAGAATGTTAAAAAAATTACAGCCGCTGAATGGAAAAAGAACGGCCAACTGGAGATCCATTTTACAGAAACCGATCCCGATACCTGGTACCGTGCCTTCCGTTTCAATGATGAAGATGATAATGAACTGCTGGTAACCGACAGCAGCAGTATGGTTAAGATACCTGTCAGCAAGCTCCGTGCATTATTCAAAGGCAAAAAGAAGATCGTTATCTATACCACGATCAGTCCCCGTGATCCCAACCTGGCGGTGCGTATCCGAAGAGTACATTTATGTACCTTGCGGCTTCAGTAACCCATGCGGAAAATCATTTACATCATCAATCCTATTTCCGGCACCCGGACCAAAAAGGACCTGCAGGCTTTTGTGGAACAACAAACCAAAGCAAAGGGTATCCCTTTTCAAATTTTTCCATCCGTAGCCAGTGGTGATTATTCCTTTCTCTTACCCATTATTGAAGAAGAACAGATAACCGATGTGGTGATTGCCGGTGGTGATGGCACCGTGAGCCAGGTGGTGAACAGCCTGATGAAAACGAATATCAACTTTGGTATCATTCCCTGCGGCTCGGGGAATGGATTAGCTTTCGCCGCCAAGATTCCCAAACAACCGGAGAAAGCTTTAGGAGTAATTTTCAATGGCACTGCTTCTGCGATTGACGGGTTTATGATCAATGACCAGTTTGCCTGTATGCTCAGCGGCATTGGCTTTGATGCCAAAGTGGCCCATGAATTTGCGGAGCAACCGAAACGGGGTTTAAAGACCTATGCTTCCTTAGTGAGTAAGAATTTCTTCAGTGCCGCCCCTTATCATTTTACCATTGACAGCAACGGGATGCAATTTTCCAGCGAAGCTTATTTTATCAGCATTGCCAACAGCAACCAGTTCGGCAATAATTTCACCATTGCACCCAAGGCCTTGTTAGCCGACGGGCTGCTGGATATTGTGATCGCTAAAAAAACAGCCAAGCCTTTATTGTTATTTAATTTGCTGCGGCAGATACTGGCAGGAAAACTGAACCCCGTGGAGAACTCACTCAACCAGCCGGTGATCTATTTTCAAACCGAAAAGATCGTCATTGAAAATACTAATGAGGCCCCGCTTCATATTGATGGCGACCCGGCTGAAACGCCACTGACCATCACCGCTACCATCCTGAAAAAATGTTTCCGGCTTATTCAACCCTGATGCGGTCAGCCGCCGGTTTCACATTCAGCAGCGTTAATAATTTTTGAGAGCTTTCGGTATTATACGGGGAGAATACAGAGGCCATGATATCTTTGGCTTCCCGTTTGGTAAGATGAAAATTCAAGGCGGCTTTTTTCTCTTCATTCCCGCCTGCATACTGGAAAGTGATCTTGTGTACATTCCGTCCTTCATGATCTGCATAATAACTCAGCATATCATTCTGGAAAAATTCCATCATCTTAAACCAGTTGTGCTGCAATAGTAAAAAAGGTTTGGTGGCATGATCACTGATATCATCCGATAAATAAGGATATTCCCAGGCACCGGCACCCCGGTCTCTTATCTGTAAGATCAGCACGGCACTCGTATTGGCTTTGATCCACTCATCAAAGGCCTCCATGAAACGAATTGAAGTTTCCTGCCCGTAGTTATCCCGCAATCCTGCATCCATCACATCAATCACCGGGTCAGAAGGCAGCCATACATTGGGCAGCACAACCGGGAAAGTGGCGTTCATCCGCAAAGCGGTTAACATTCTCAATTCATACGGATCTTGTTTTGCAAAAAAAGAAGCAAAGTCGATCGCATCAGGATCCATCCCCGGCATACGGGTAGTATCCTGCCAGCCCTGCATCATAAAGCGAACGGGCTGTGTGCTGATGATCATCTTGCGGCTGTCTCTTGTCACCACCGAATTAAAGAACATCAGCGGGATATTTGCTGCTTTCTCATCCGCTGCATACTCTTTCAATTGTTTGTTTAAAAAACCTCTTGTATTCTGGTTCAGTTTTTCTTCAAACGCATAGCCCCTGTCTTTTACATACTCATGATTGCCTGCTTTGAATTTTTGGGCCGGTGCGATCAGGTCTCTCGCCACAAAAGATGAGAATAAAGGATTGAGCAGGTCACCGGTAATATCATCCACGTATTTTTTATCCCGCAGTTTTATATTCTTTCCCTGCTGCTGTTGCAGGTATAATTCCCGGAAATAGGTAGCGCCGATCATACCACCCGATGCACCGGATACAAGAAATGCTCTTTTCATGATCGTCCCGTTGGTGATGCTGTCCAGATGCTGCAGCACACTCATCGTGAAGGTAGCACTGCGGTGGCCACCGCCGCTGGTATTGATCAGTACCAGCACCGGTTTATCACTGTCCTGTTTTTTCTTCCAGTTCTCCAGGATAGCGATCATATTCTTTTTATCGGCTTCCACGTTGGCCGCCGAACTCATTTCCAGCAAGGTCTCTCTTGTATAAGCCGGTCTTTCTTTTTTATTGGTATAGTTCAATCCAAAGGCTTTGTTCCTCGGATCGATCCAGTCCAGTTTATAAAAAACATTCAGCAACAGTATGAGCCCGACGAGGTAGGGAATGCTCCAGCTTTGCAGGAAATAAGAAAATGCACCCGCCACTCCAATTAAAATAGAAAAGAAAATAGTGATGCTGGCCGCTGCGGGTATCTGGAAAAAAGGTTGCTCCAGGAAAAAACCGATACCGATCAAAAACAGGAAGGCAATGAACACGGAAATGATCGCTGCAAAGTGATGCCGTTTGAAAATAGAATCCACATAGGCCTGCGTGTAATGCGATACATCCCTGGTATGGCGCAGCCGGGTGGGTGATTCAAAATACCATTCCACGTTGATCAGCGGCCCGCCATGATGCACTTCTTTGATCGGTGAAAGGTGAGTGATATAAGAACTCGGGTTGCTGATCAGCGGCATCATCCTCCGCAGGATAGAACGGTCGGCCCGGAAGAAATAAATAAAAGAAACGGCCAGGATAAAAATCAACCCGCTTAAAAAACCGCCGACCAGGAAAAATATTTCAGCAGCCGGTATCAGTTCTTTAAAATGATCGAACTCGTAGGCTTTGAAAAAATAAAAGACTAAAAAAAGCAGCGGGATCACTGCATTATTGATACAATACTTTAAAAATGGATTGGTGGTGGCGGCGAGGAACCGGAAATGTTTACTGAACAAAACGAAGGTGGCGATATTCCAGCTCATGATGAACATACCCACTGAAATACCCACAATGGCTGAACTGATCGCATTCACGTTTCCCAGGTATTCCGGTGCCAGGTATAAAGAATCAGCACCAAAGGTTTTCATGAACGTACCGTTGATGGTACTGAAGAGGATGAACCAAAACAATAACAGCACCTGGTATTTCCTGAAATGAAGAAATAACAATTGTACAGGAAAGGAATAATAGAAACCCCGCAGCCAGGTCTTCATGGTTATTACATGGTTATAACTTAAAAGTACAGATTATTAGCTGGCCGTTCAAACAGGCGGGCCTATAAAATGGCGTTAATAAGAGCTTTTACCACGAACGAGGTAAACAACCCAGCATAATGAAAGTAAAAGGAACATGGCCACCAGTTGGTGGAGCTGTGCCATCCATTCAAAAGCACCCCATTGATTGGGAACGATCTGCAGGCTCCATATCACCGATAAAATACCCAGTACTACTTGTACCGTTACAAGGAACGCCGGCAGCCACCCCGTTTTGCGCAGCAGGGAAGAACCTGCTGTCTTGTATAACTTAACGGATAATACAATTACAAGCAGCAATAATAAATAAGCTAAGCCCCGGTGGATAAAATGAATAGTGATCTTATTGTCTACGAGATTCAGCAAGCCTTCGTTATGACCCATCATATTTGGAGGAATGATGCTTCCGTTAATATCCGGCCAGGTAGGAGCTGCTGTTGCTGCCTTGTGCCCGGCCATGAATGCACCGTAGATCAATTGCACCCCAAGTATTGCAATGATCCACCAGCTGAATTTGCGGATGGATGTATTGACAATGATCTTTTCTTTCGGCACCAGTAATTCCAGTGCAAACCAAAATGCATAACACAACAATCCCAAGGCAAAAATAAAATGCAGGGCCAGTTTAGTGGGTTTGACATAAATAGCATCACCGGTCAGTCCGCTGGCCACCATGATCCAGCCGATGGCTCCCTGCAATGCACCCAGTAAAAAAAGAATGAGCATCGGTTTCACCATGGAAGGCTTGAACCTTTTTTGCACTAAGAAAATAATAAAGGGAACAGCGAATACAACTCCTATTAACCGGGCCCAGAAACGATGGAACCACTCCCAGAAGAAAATGAATTTGAAATCCTGTAACGTAAAATCAAAATTGAGCAGGCTGAATTGCGGTGTTTGTTTGTATTTATCAAATTCGGTCAGCCATTGCTGTTCATTCATGGGTGGCAGGGTACCGGTCACCACGTTCCATTCCGTAATGGATAAACCCGAACCGGTCAGCCGGGTAATGCCCCCCAGTAAGACCTGGATAATGATCATGCCCACACCCACCAGCAGCCAGGTGGCGATTGGTTTGGAAGAACGCTGTGATAGTTCATTCGCCATAGCGGCTGCAAAGTTAGGAGCGGAACAGGGGTCAAAATAATTTTTGTTCCGTATTATTGATGAAATTGCGGTGGATGCTTCAACCCTTTTACCAGGAAGAGTTTATAGAAGCCGGGTGTGATGAGGCCGGCCGGGGTTGTTATGCCGGGCCGGTGTATGCAGCGGCAGTTATTTTACCGGTTGATTTTTATCACCCGCTGCTGAATGATTCCAAACAGCTTTCCGAAAAACAGCGGGATGAACTGCGGCCTGTTATTGAAAAAGAAGCGATCGCTTTTGCGGTGGCCGCTGTTAACAACGAAGAGATCGACCAGGTCAATATTTTGAAAGCTTCTTTCAAAGCCATGCACCTTGCCATTGACCAACTGCATAAAAGACCCGGTTTACTTTTAATTGATGGCAACCGTTTTATCCCGTATCAAAAAATTCCTCACCACTGTTTTGTAAAAGGCGACGGACGTTTCGCTTCCATTGCAGCCGCCAGTATCTTAGCCAAGACCTACCGGGATGAATATATGCATCGTATTCATGCAGAATTTCCGCAGTATGGCTGGAATAGGAATAAAGGTTACGGCACGGCTGTTCACCGCAAAGCCATTGAAGAATATGGCTTATGCCGCTTTCACCGGAAAAGTTTTCGCCTTCTTCCTGCTCAAAAAGAATTGTTTTAGTTGTTAAAGTTTTCTAAGCGGATTAAACGCTTAATATCCGTCTCTGTCATAAGGGCACATTATTTTTGAATAACAAGTAAAACAAGCCCCATGAAAAAGATTTTAGCTTTCGCCGTTATCCTATTATTGATTGGCAGCACCGCATCTGCACAGGTAGCAGGTAACCGCATCCAGCGTCATCGTATCCAGCAGGGAATCCGCAGCGGCGAACTGACAAGACCGGAAGCCTTTGAACTCAGAAAAGACCAGGCCCGTTTAAAACATACACAACGCATGGCCCGCCGGGATGCTGTGATTACGCCGCATGAAAGAAGAAAGATCCATACAATGAAAGCGCATAACCGTAAGCAAACCTTTCGTTATAAACATAACCGGCATCACCGGGTGATATAATACAGTCAATAATCCATCATATAGCAGGAGTTTGTGTTTGAGTTGGGAAGCATCACTTGTAACAAGTGGTGCTTTTATTTTTGCCCCTTACTCTTCCCATTTCCCCAATCCCTCTCTTGTTACAAGAGGTTCATCACCCGTGCAGTCAATAATCGTGGAAGGTATGGTTCCGCCGGGGCCGCCATCAATAACAAAATCAACCATCTTGCTGAAATTCTCATACATCACTTCGGGATCGGTATAATCTTCCACCATCTCCCCCGGCAACGAGGCACTCAGGATAGGCCGGCCCAGTTCTTTCACGATCGCCATGGCAATCGCATTATCCGGGATACGTAAGCCGATCGTATCTTTTTTGCTCTGCAAAATTTTCGGCACCAGTTTACTGGCCGGGAGAATAAAGGTATAGGGACCCGGCAGGTATTCTTTTAATAAGCGGTACGTGGAGGTTTGAATTTGCTTGGCATATTCACTCAGGTGGCTGAGGTCTGAACAGACAAATGATAACTGTGCTTTTTGTGGTTCTATTTTTTTGATCCGGGCAATCCGCTCGATGGCTTTGGGTTGAAAGATATCGCAGCCCAATCCATAAATGGTATCGGTGGGGTAAATGATGATCCCGCCTTTTTGCAGGCTTTCCACCACCTGTTTGACCAGGCGGGGCTGGGGATCTTTGGGATGAATATGCAATAACATAGTGATCAGTCTTTCTAAAAATACAGGCTTTTATCAAAACATCTATTGATTATCGCCATTTGCACGACAATTTGTAATTTGGTTACTTATTAAGTTTGCCCGTATGCAATTAAAACCAGTTGCTAAAGTTGATTCCATCGAACCTGAAGTATTCCGGAAGGAATTTTATGAACCGGCTATACCCATTATTATCAAAAATCTTGCTAAGGATTGGCCGGCCTATACCAAATGGAACTGGGATTATTTTAAACAATTAGTGGGGAACCAGAAAGTTCCTTTATACAATAACGTAAAAAGCGACGCTTACACACCGATCAACAAAGCGGACGATTACAAAACCTTTGCTGAATATGTTGATTTGATCAGCCAGGGGCCTACCGGCTGGCGCATTTTCCTCTTCAATATTTTTGATCATGCCCCGGAACTGACCAAAGATTTTACCTGGCCCGAACACCTGATGAAGGGTTTTGTAAAAAAATACCCGATGCTGTTTACCGGTGGTGCCAGCAGCATTACCCATATGCATTTTGATATAGACCTCTCCCATATCTTGCATACGCAGTTTGGCGGCCGGAAAAGAGTGCTGATGTTCCCGTTCAAAGAACAATACAAACTCTACCGGAAACCTTTTGAAGTGCTGAGCATGGCCGATTTTTCCAATTACTACCAGGAAGGCAAACTGGATTTTGAAAAATTCCCGGCCTTAAAGCTGGCAGAGGGTTATGATTTTATTTTAGAGCCCGGTGATACTTTATTTATGCCGGCCGGTTACTGGCATCATATGGAATACTTAGACAATGGTTTTGCCATGAGCTTAAGGGCCCTGCAACCTTCTATCAGTGGCAAACTGAAAGGTGCCTGGAATTTATTCGGCATGCGCAGTATTGACACGGTGATGAAGAAGACCGTACCGCAATGGTGGTATGAAAAAAAGAAAAAGAAAGTGTTTGCGAATGCGGAGAGAGAATTAGCAGGAGCCTGATCACCCAAACAAGAATTATTTTATTTTTAATTCATCAATAGTTTTCCGCATCCAGTAATCAGTTACATAATAGTAGCTTACTGTGTGAAAAGCAATTTTTCCTTGCTTATCTACTATTAATTGTGTCGGATACCCGGAAATTTTAAAGGCCTCCGCTATTTTTTGTCCGGCAGGGATAACATTGTATTTAAACTCATTTTGCTTAAGATAGGGCTCTAATCTTTCCTTCGGATCTAATGCAACAGCGATAAAAACCACGTTTGTATCAGAAGAATAATCGTCAACGATTTTATTTAAATAGGGCCTTTCTTTCTTACATGGAGGACAGGTTGTAAACCAAAAATTCACGACAAGTATTTTTCCTTTCAGCAATTTTGTATCCACCCAGTTGCCATTAATATCATAAGCACTGAAACCATCAAACCTTTTTCCTGTTTTGAATGCTTTTGTTTCTTCGGGTTTTGGCGCAGCCATTGCTCTTCTGAGTTTTTCTTCTTTGCTGATACCAGATAGCAGGAATCCTTTACTTGCGTCTTTGGGATCGGCGGGTAAAATTTCATACTCACCACCCATCATCTCAACCATAGCCTCATCGTAATTATATTGCCTGTTGGTTGAATCTTTAAACTTACTTGTTTTTAAAACCCTGTATTCTCTGCCATTGTATGTAAAGGAAAACTGGCTGTTAACAACAAGTACAGAAAAAATAAAAAGAACAAGAAAAATGTTACGTTTCATTTACAAGTTTTTGTACTCATAATTATTGGATCGTCCACACTTCATTTCCCTTCAGCAGCTTATCCAGGTCAGCGGGTTTTCTTGATGCAGCTTCATCCAATTGTGCCTGCATCACATCTTCATAACAGGGCCGGTTGGATTGGTAGAAAACACCGAATGGTCTTGGTAAATGGCCCTCTGATTTGGGATCATCAAAAATGCGGGTCAGTATCTGTGCTTTGTAAATATCATTTTCGTCATGCACCCAGCAATCATCTGCACTGTAGCCATCACTGAAATTAATTACCACCGGGCGGAAACCATCTAATTTTATTCCTTTATCAGCCGCAGCACCAAACACCAGTGGTTTGCCCTGCTCCAGGAATAATGTTTCCTGTGCTTTGGTTCCTTTCTCGGTGAATATCTCAAAAGCTCCATCATTAAAGATGTTACAGTTCTGGTAGATCTCCAGGAAAGAAGCACCTTTGTGCTGCTGAGTTCTCATCAGCATTGCTTGTAAATGTTTGGGATCACGGTCCATGGTCCTCGCAACGAATGTTGCATCGGCACCCAGGGCCAGTGCAGCAGGGTTGAACGGGTGGTCAATACTTCCCATCGGGGTTGACTTGGTGATCTTCTTTTCTTCCGAAGTGGGGGAATATTGTCCCTTGGTCAATCCATAGATCTGGTTATTGAACAATAAAATATTGACATCAAAATTCCGGCGGAGCAAATGGATGGTATGGTTACCACCGATACTTAAACTATCCCCATCACCTGTTACGATCCATACACTCAGTTCAGGGCGGCTGGCTTTTAAACCAGAGGCAATCGCAGTAGCACGGCCGTGGATGGAGTGCATACCATAGGTATTCATATAATACGGGAAACGGCTGCTGCAACCAATGCCCGATACGATCACAATATTCTCTTTGGGAATGCCAAGCGTTGGCATCACCTTCTGCACCTGTGCAAGGATCGAATAGTCGCCACAACCGGGGCACCAGCGTACTTCCTGGTCGGTGGCAAAGTCTTTGGCGGTTAAAACAGGGGCGGTTGTTGTTTCACTCATAATATAAATGGTATAAAATGCTTCCGACAAATTTAAAGAATATGCGACACCGGGCAAGTGATTAAAAACAGTTGTCCCGGAAACCTGTATCAGGCTATTTAATACCCGTCAGCTCTTCCCAGTATTCGGCAGCCCGGCGGGTATGCGGGATAACGATAGTGCCTCCTACTATATTGGCTACGGCAAAGATCTCGTACATCTGCTCTGTTGTTACCCCCAGCTCATGCGATTTTCCCAGGTGGTACTTGATACACTCATCACAACGCAATACCATACTGGCCACCAGGCCCAGCATTTCCTTGGTTTTAGTATCCAGGGCACCTTCCGCATAGGTATTGGTGTCTAAGTTCCAGAGGCGTTTGATCACCAGGTTGTCTTTACTAAGAATTACCTCGTTCATCCGGGTGCGGTAATCGTTGAATTCGCTGACCAGTGTACTCATAGCATCAATTTTAGTCCACAAAAGTAGGAAACCAGCCCTTTCGTCATTTCCTTATACAGGAAAACCTGCCAGTTACTACATTTAGTCTTCCTTGAGATTTTGGGTTTATTTTGCCACGATAATAGCTTGTATAGCGTCATTGTATCATTAAAAGAATCAACTAATGCGATCCATGTCAAAACTGCCGGTGATTATCCTTCTCGTGGTATTTGTAGGAACAGCGGCGGCCTTTACCCGTCCGCATGCCGGTAAATTCAAAAATCTGCAGGTATTGCCCCAGGATATCCCTGAGCAAAAACTTGACAGCATCATGGAGAGCTACAACAAAGCACTGGGGGTGAATTGTAAGTTCTGCCATGTAACTTCCGTGGTTTTTCCGGGTACAGAAATGGATTATGCATCCGATAAAGAACCTATGAAAGAGAATGCCCGGAAAATGATGCGGATGACGATTGAGATCAATAAGAACCATTTTTATTTTAATAAGGAAGAAAGGCCCGAATATTTAAATGTTGTCACCTGCCGCACCTGTCACCGCGGTGAGCCCTTCCCGGAACAGTAATAAGCGGGAATATCGTAAGTTAACAGCCATCAATACCAAAAACCCTTTACTGCGGTTTCCGTAGAATTACGGGCAGCTTTCATGGTTTTACTGAATTTTAGCATAAACCCTTACTGGTAAGCACTATAGGTCATTAAATCCCGTTAATATTACAGACGCAAAAAAACGCATTAGGTTTTTTTGCTGAACCTGTCCCTTGAAAAAACCAATATCGTATGAGCTGGAATGACACGATGGGTTTGATGTCAACCGTCGCCCTTTCTTTACCTGTTTTATTCATCATTGCCTTCCGGCTTGCCGGATACAGAACTTTCCCTGCTTTATTAGCTTATTATATTATCGCTGTTGCCTATAATTTTCTGACAGAAGGATATGTTCATGTCAACAAGAGTGCAGTCCTCTATACCGGTCTTATCAATAACCTGCTGGATGCACCATTGATGCTGCTGTTCCTTAGTTATTTCAGCAGATCAGTTGAGAATACAAGACGAATGCACTGGCTGATCGGCGGGTTAATCGTTTTTGATATTGCTCTCGTTTCGATCTGGGGCCTGAATTTTAATACCGTTACCATTGCGATGGCACCTGGTCTTTTAGCCATACTTGGGTTTTCAGCAGTTTTCTTTGTGTACCATGTTAAAATAACCGTTACCCAGCAAAAGGCAACCGGCCGGGCCCTGATCAGTGCTTCCTTATTGTTTGTATACGGGTGCTTCAGTATTATTTATCTGATCCACTATGTGCTCAGGAGCCAGGATGTAGAAAATACATTTCTTGTCTATTTTATAGCCACTATCCTTTCTTCCATTTTGATGAGTGTGGGTATCTATCTTGAAAGCAAGAGGGTTAAAAAGCTTTCAGAATTAAAAGTAGTGCGCCGGGAGTTGTCGGAAATATACGGGGAAGAAAAAACGGCTACCCCGTTAAGGCCAGCCGTTCTTGATTTTGACAGTGAGCAATGGAATTAAAAACAATATTTCCCTTCACTGATCATTTTATCAGCAATTCTTCTTCTCGCATCTTTTGAATTGAAGGGTTCTGCCTTGGTAAAGCGTTTCAGCCCCATCAGTATCATGCGCTGTTCATCCCCTTCTGCAAAAGAATTGATCGCATCTTTTCCTGATTTATTGATCCGGTCTGCAGCATCATACAGGTAAGTCCGCATGATGTCTATATAAAGCTGGCAGGCAGCTTCTCCTTTTTGATCCACCATTTTCATCACTCTCAGTAACACACTTTCTGCATTGTAGGTTTCAATAGCCATATCCGCCAGGTTCATCAATACTTCCTGTTCGTTCTCGATCTTCATCATCAGCTTTTGTACGGCGGCACCGGCGGCCATCAGAATGGCTTTTTTCAGGTTAGCCACCAGCTTTCTTTCTTTAGCAAAAGGTGTTTCGTCTTCGGCACCGAAATCAGGAATGCTCATCAGTTCTTTCTGAACCGACATAGCAGGGCCCATCAGGTCCAGTCTTCCGCCCATTGCTCTTTTCAAGGTCATATCTAATGTCAGCAGGCGATTGATCTCATTTGTTCCCTCGTAGATACGGTTGATGCGGCTGTCACGGTAAGCTCTTGAAATATTATACTCGGCACTGAAACCATTTCCTCCATGTACCTGCACGCCTTCATCCACCACATAATCCAGTACCTCACTGCCGTACACTTTCAGGATCGCACATTCGATCGCATATTCTTCGGCAGCACCCAGCAACGCTTCATTAAAGGGCTTTCCTGCAGCCAGTAATTCATGTTCTTTGTCATCCACCCATTTGGCAGTACGGTATAAGGCTGATTCACCAACAAATACCCTGATCGCCATTTCTGCCAGCTTATGCTTGATCGCCCCGAAATTAGAAATGGGCTGTTTAAACTGTTCTCTTGTTTTGGCATACTCAACAGTACCACTCAATGAACGCCTGGCACCGCCGATAGCTGCTGCGCATAATTTCAAACGGCCTATGTTGAGGATATTGAAAGCGATCTTGTGCCCTTTGCCTACTTCGCCCAATAAATTTTCTGCCGGTACTTTGCAATCCTGGAAATATAACTGCACCGTAGAAGAGCCTTTGATACCCATCTTATGTTCTTCAGGGCCCTGTGTAAACCCTTCTGTTCCTCTCTCCACTATAAAGCCCGTGAATTTGTCTCCGTCTACTTTTGCAAAGACCGTATATACCTGTGCAAAACCGCCATTGGTGATCCAGCATTTCTGTCCGTTCAGTATATAATATTTGCCATCGTCACTCAGCTTCGCAGTTGTTTTGGCACCCAACGCATCGCTGCCGCTGTTGGGCTCTGTCAAACCGTATGCACCGGCCCATTCACCGGTAATGAGCTTGGGAATATATTTTTGTTTTTGTTCCGGTGTACCAAAATATAAAATAGGTAATGTGCCGATACCTGTGTGTGCGGCAATGGCGACAGAGAAAGAATGACCCGCACCCAGGTATTCATTGACCAGTGTGGCGGTGATAAAATCTTTACCCAGCCCGCCAAATTCCTCGGGAAAGGATACGGATAATAATCCCTGCTCACCGGCCTTGGTCAGCAATGATTTCATTAACCCGGGCTCCAGGTTATCGATCCTGTCAAGGATAGGATAAACTTCTGCATCCAGGAACTGGTCGCACATATCCCGGATCATCCGTTGCTCTTCCACAAAATTTTCGGGAGTAAAAGTTTCAAATGGCGATGATTCCTTCACCAGCCATTCCCCGCCTTTTAAAACGGTTTTTGTTTCTGCGGCAGCACTCATGGTATAAAAGTTTTAAAGGTTTTTATTTCAGGTTATCATACACGATCTGTAATACTTCTTTACACACATCAATCTTATCGGCCGGCACCGTTTCCAAGGCTTCATTCAATGTCTCTTCTGCCAGGGCCATGGATTCTTCCTGCAGTTTTTGTGATTGTTTGGTGAGGTAGATCAGGTTGATCCGCCTGTCTGTTTCCGAGGGAACTCTTTTCACCAGGTTTTGCTTTTCCAAATTGTCTACCAGGCGTGTAATGCTGGGCTTATCCCGAAACGTGGCATTGCATAATTCCTGCTGGCTGATCCCTTCCTGTTTCCATAAATGATACAACACACTCCATTGTTCAATGGTCAGGTTCAGGCTGGCCGAATTAAATTTCTTTTGCAAACGGCGGGCAATAGCAGTGGAGGCTTTACCGGTAATAAAGCTATAGAGCTCTCCTTTTTTAAATTGGTTGTTTGGCATATAGTTGTTTGTGCAACTATTCAAATATAGGTAAATTTTCCTGATTCCCTGATTCCGCTATTAAATTATTTGCCTGGCTTTCCTGCTTAATATCATTGAGCTGAGATTTATTATTTCCTATCTTTAGTTCCCACTCCTATTTAATCCCCTGCCAATCCTTTTTGGCATCCGCCCACCCCTGAAGCTGCCAAAAAATACAACAAAATGAAAAAGATATTATTTTACCTGCTCCTGCTGGTAAATAGTTTGTGGTTTTTACAGCCTCTCTCAGCGCAGAAGAAAGTGGTCATCATGGGATCATCCACAGCTGCCGGCCAGGGTGCCAGTTCTCCTGCCACTTCCTGGGTTGGCCGTTTGCAAACGCATTTCCGGCAAAATACCAGTGATGGTTTGGATACGACAGTTACCAGTATTGCCTTTAGCGGGCAAACCACCTATCACCAGATGCCTACCGGTTTCGTCAGTCCTATTCCCGGAAGGCCTGCACCAGATCCCAATTCTAATGTGACCAGGGCTTTAAGTTTTTCCCCGGACGTTATTATTATCAACCTTCCCACCAACGACATTGCCAACGGCTATACCAAAAAAGAGTGCATGGATAATTTCAGGCTGATGTACCAGGCTATCACTGCTGCGAATGTTCGCTGTTATATCACTACCAGCCAGCCCAGAAGCCTGACTACTGCACTGAGAGATTCGCTGAGAACATTAGCCGATTCTGTAAGAAATAATTTTGCTCTCCGCTCCATAGATTTCTGGACCGACTTAGTTACGACTGATGGACTCAACAATATCAAACCAGAAGTTAGTGTGGGCGATGGTATCCATATTAATGACCTAGGGCATAATTATGTTTTCATCCGGACAAGAGACAGAAATATTTTCGCTTTGAACATTCCACTTCCACTCAGGCTACTTGATTTCAAGTCACAATTGGTGAATAATACTGTGTTATTGACATGGCGTTCCGAACTGGAAGAACCCGGAACCACCTATGAATTACAGAAAAAAGCTGGAAACGGGACCGACTTTCAACCTGTTTATACGAGGGCTGCTAACGGAACCGGCCAGGCAACGAATTATAACTGGACAGATCAAAATCCCCAGCCGGGTCAAAACCAATACCGGTTGAAAATGACTGAACCGAATAAGGAATCTTATTCTTCCACGGTAAGTGTTTTGTATAAACCGAAGAATTTTGATATCCGCAGGCTCTATATTGATAACTCTTTATTGAACCTGGTCGTGCAGATCAACAGCCAGAAAGAACAACAGGTACTGGTAGAAGTGATCAATACTGCTGGAGTTGTACTGTTGCAACGGAAACAGGCGTTAAATCATTCCCTTAACCAGTTTAGTTTACCGGTAGCCCAACTTGCTGCCGGGCAATATTTCTTCCGGGTAAGAGATGCTGAAAACAACTATTCGGTACAGGCTTTCTTTAAATAACATTTCTCTACTTGATAAATTTACCGCCGGTATGATTCCTTTCATACCGGCTTTTTTATCTATTTTCCACCAGTGCAATCACTCTATTTGCCATACAAATCTTCCCAGCTTCATTTTTTGAAGGCTGGCTCTGGCAATACAGTCATCCTTTGTTTTCATGGCTATGGCGAAACAGCTGATTATTTTGCATTTCTTACTCGACTCCTTCCCCCGGAGCAATACACTTTAGTTGCTGTTGATCTTCCTTTTCATGGAAAAACCGTATGGATAGAAGGCTTTGCTTTTTTACCTGCTGACCTGCAAAAGATCACTCAATTGATATTGGAACAATCTGCCGTCACCCCGGGTCAGAAAATAATATTGATGGGCTTTAGCCTCGGTGGCCGGATGGCTTTACAATTGTATCAAACCATGCCCGCCAGTATACACAAATTAGTATTAATGGCCCCGGACGGATTAAAAGTGAATTCCTGGTATTGGCTGGCCACGCAAACCAAAGTCGGTAATAAATTCTTTGCTTTCACCATGAAAAAGCCCGGCTGGTTTTTTGGCCTGCTCAGGCTGATGAACAAACTGAAATTAGTGAACAGCAGTATTTTCAAATTCGTGAACTATTATATCGGGGATCCTGAAGTAAGACGTTTATTGTACAGCCGCTGGACCACATTACGAAAAATAAAACCTTCTCTTCCGGTGATCAAAAATTACATCAGGGAGAACAAAACAGCCGTACGCCTTGTCTATGGCAAACATGACCGGATCATTTTATCGTCGGTGGGTGAAAAATTCAAGACAGGTATTGAGGAGCAGTGCACTCTTACTGTGATCAGCTCCGGCCACCAGGTACTGCACGAAAAACACGGCGAAGAGATCATACAAGCTTTGCTGTACTAATGAGAATCAAGATAATTTTTTGCTTGCTTTTTCAAATAATGAGCCTTAGGGTTTTCAATTTTTATTGGGCAATCAATAAGCTGTTGAGCCCAATAAGTCGCTTTGTCAATCCTCTTATACCTATCATAAAACATTACAAGGTCTGCCCGGCTTTGAAGTAAATGAGGAGTAATATATAAAGCAGTTAGGTATTCCTTTTCGGCTTTGGAATAGTTACCAGACTCATCAAAACACTTAGCAACTATTGTATGAGCTCTTTGATTACAATGGTAAGGATGAAAATCATTAAACCATTGTATGGCTTCTCCCAATCTGTTAGTTTCATAAAGCAACTCCAAATAAAAAATAGTGAATGAATAATTTTTTTTTATTTCGGGTGCAATTTTCTTGCAAATACCAATTGCTTCTGTTTTAAAACCTGCTTCCCGGTTTTCCTTTGCTGCGGAATACTCTTGCTGATAGTTATAATATTTATATGAGAAATAGAGAAGAAGTAAGATTAAAACGGTTACAAAAGATACTTGTAATCTGAAAGAAACTCTAAACGGAATTTTAATAATATCCTTTGCAAGATAGCCAGCCAACAAAGCAGCTATTGCTACTATGAAAAAATCATGAAGTGGATAAGAAAACATACAGGCAACTAAAATGGCCATCATCAAAGCCCCTGCCCATGCCTTGGGCGTACCCATAGCCATAATACAGGCCTTTAAAATCACCCAGGTTACCAGTAATGAAATTGCTAATCCAACCACCCCCAATTCAATTGCAAAATGCAGCCACTCATTGAAAGCAAAATATCCATCATTGGCCAGCATTGCTTCTTTTGATACTAATGAATGAGTTGAAAAATACTCCGCCTGAAGATGATTGAAATTAGGGTTGAATTTCCCGTATCCCACTCCTTTAAGCCAGTGGTCTTTAAACAGATAAAAGGACTTTTGTAATATGAACCATCTCCCAGATGTGGATTCTACTTTAAAAAAAACTGCTAATAAAAAAATTACACCCAGGAAAATAAACAGGACTACAGCAAGAACCGTTCTTTGGTTATTCTTATTACGAATTATTGGATATAGTAAGAATAAAACGAATGCAATTGCGGCCAATATTGCCGTGCGGTTGAGCATTATTAAAAAACAACATTTAACTTAAATTATAATTAGCGGTTTTTTATTAGTTCTACAAACAGACATTTCTATTTTTGAGATCTGTAAAAAACAGGGTATCCTATCACCGATGTTTGTGCCTCATAAACTAAAAAATTAAACACCTCATCGTTATAAATTAATTGTACTACTTCCTGAGTTGGATTTGGCCATAAGATACCAACATGATTTTTTTTAAAAGATATATTTCCCAATACCACTTGAACAATATTATTATTCTTAAAAATATCATTCCCAATAAAAATACAAGTATCCTGATAAGATAATCGTATTTCATTAGCCAAGTCTTTCATCCTCCACCTTATGCCTTGAAAATATATAAAAGGTATTTTATAATTATTTTGCTCTAAGCCTTTTTTAATCAAATCTTTTAAAGAAAAATTTTCTACAGTATCCAATTTGATAAATAGAACATCCTGGGGAATTGAATCTGTTTTTGGAAAAATCAGAATACCAAGATCTTCTTGAACATCTTTACTTTGTGATTTAGATACCATAGTAGAACATAAAAAATACAATATAAAAAAAGAGCTTCTCATTGACATGCCGAATATGGAATGGAGGGTACTGTATTTATTGGATTTGAAGACCCCTGTCTTCCAACTTTTCCTCTATTTTCAGTTTCCAATCTCATGTGATAGTGTGACCGATCAATCCAGTAATTCTGTAATTGCAAAGCTGTTGCTGTAGGATTTCGTTTATAATACTGACGCATATCATATTCTCCCAAATTAATTGCGTCGGCTGCAATAATTTGAGCCATCCCGCTTGTATAAACTATTTGACCCTCAACGTTATAATATGGCATTCCAAAATATAATTGCGTAATATTAATTTGTACTGATAATGCAGGATTAGACATATTAACAATATTACAATAGATATTAGTCAATTTTGCCTCTTGCCAAAGATTGTTTGTAGTAACTGCAACAAAGATAAAGTTCGTTGGACAAGTATACTCAGGATCGTCTGCGATTACAACTTCATTTCCTGTTCCATTAGTCCCGCCTTCTTCCTCATCACAATTAATCCCATACCACTGACATAATTCTTCATCTGTGGGAGGCGGGTCTTCTCCTTCACAGGGTGGATATTCATAATAGCCCCCATTTTCCTCCCAATGCCCCTGTTCCTGGCATCTTTCTGCATCAGCCAGGTCATCACCTGACGGAGCTATAACACATACCCACACCAAATGAGGCACCCAAACAGGCGGTGGGCAGCTGCTTAATCTCGAGAGCTGACCCTTTAATTTCGTTTCTGAAAGCATTTCACCTGTAATGATATTTAACTTTCTGTGGGGCTTCCCTCTTTTAATACTAAAGGCACTCTTCTCGCTACCTGACCAGTCAGTGATCATTATATAACCTTCAAAATCTACCGGCAGTTTTTCCATATTTACATGGCTAATATCGTAATGGTATTTTTTAGCATAGGTTGCTGCCGGAACTATAGTTACTACTCTGACATTTTGTACCTCTGATCGCCCTTTGATAATGATCAGCTTGTGCATACTTGATTTAGCAACCCGGGCTCCTTCAGGCGTTTTGTTCAAATCCTGCATCCCGGGTAATAATATACTATTGGTTTCAAATACCAATGGCATCTCAACTATTTGTAAGCCTCTTTTAGTGTAACTAATTGCCTTTTTCCATCGTGGGTACTTCTTATTTGAGCTTCCTTCCGGAAGCGCATACGGACTTCTCTTATCTAGTTGTGAGTATGATTCTGATTTTCGGAAGGTGCCATACCACCATTCTTTAGCAGCAACTACATCAAATTTTTCAGCAGTGCTGGTTATGCTATCACTTTTACGGCAGGCGGTAATAATTGTAAATAACAGCAGAGTAACCGCTGCCAAAGCAGAGATGAATCGAATCTTCATAAGTAGTGTTTAATGTTTCAAAACAAACGTAGCTGAAAAAAAAAAAAGAGCCAAATTTGTGCTTAATTATTTTCATAAGTGTTAATCCTTATTATTACTTTATTATTAAGTATTGGCTACGGCCTTCTTGTCATTTATTATTGGCATAGCTGGCGTTCTGTTCCTGCTTATGTTCCTGCTGTTGTTCAACCTCAAACAAAAATATCTGTTATCATCCCGGCCAGGAACGAAGAAGAAAATATTGCTGCATTATTACAGGCACTGCAAAAACAAACCTACCTACCTTCGCTGTTCGAAGTGATCGTTATAGATGATCATTCCACTGATAATACAGTGGCCATAGTAAAACAATACCCGGTCGTAAAGCTGCTGCACCTTACTACTGACCATATCAACTCCTATAAAAAGAAAGCCATTGAAACCGGTATTGCTGCTGCCAGTGGTGAGCTGATCGTTACAACCGATGCCGATTGTGTGCCTCCACCAACATGGCTGGAGACCATCGCTGCTTTCAAAGAAAAAACCAATGCCGTCTTTATTGCCGCACCGGTGGTGATCAATTGCAACTCATCAGTACTTCAGACTTTCCAGGCCATGGATTTTATGGTGCTGCAGGGAATAACAGGCGCTGTGGTTCATAACAACCAGCTTTCCATGTGTAATGGTGCTAACCTGGCTTACGGGAAAAAAGCCTTTGAAGCGGTGAACGGTTTTGCCGGTATTGATAGCATTGCCTCGGGGGATGATATGCTGCTGATGCATAAGATCACGACACAATTTCCCGGTCGTGTGCATTATCTCAAATCAAAAGATGTGATTGTGTCAACCGCTCCCATGAAAACATGGCCGGCTTTTTTTAACCAGCGTATCCGATGGGCCAGCAAAGCTGCCAGGTATAATGATAAACGGATATTTCCTGTGTTACTGCTGGTCTATCTTTTCAACCTGTCTTTCCTTGTTACAGCAATCGCCGGTTTCTGGAACAGCTATTACTGGCTATGGCTGCTTATCTTATGGGTTTATAAAACTGTCGCCGAGTTTCCCCTGTTCAGTTCCGTTGCCGGTTTCTTTGATAAACGATGGACCCTGCCATTCTTTTTCTTCTTTCAACCACTCCATATTCTCTATACTGTTATTTCTGGTGTATTCGGGCAGTTTGGCAACTATGAATGGAAGGGCAGGAAAGTCAGCTAAAGACCAGAAGAAGTTTACCGTTTTAATTTATCTTCAATTTTAATGAGCACAGGATCACTATCATTTCAACAAGCTGCCTGGAAGCGACTGAAGAAAAACAAAGGTGCTGTCTTTGGACTGATCGTGATCATTATGGCTGTATTCATCGCCTTATTTGCTTATTTCATTTCTCCTGACCCCTCTCCTAACGCTAACCGCATCATCGTGGAAATTGACGGGGAGAAACCCGGCTTTAAGCAAGATTTTCTCAAGATCAGGAAAGAGAAAGAGGTGATAACCCCTTCCTTTTTTAAACAATTGCTGAACGGCAAAGAAGATGTGTATTATTATGCCCCTATAACAGCACACGAACAAAAAGGCGACAGTATTATCGTGCAGAAATTTATTGATGAAGGAGTTACTGAAAGACAATCGTATCATCTTTCACAATCAGATAAAGACCCGGTAGTGACAAAAAAATTCCTGCTGGGCACCGATAATTTTGGCCGGGATATTTTAAGCCGCCTCGTCGTTGGTACCCGGGTAAGTCTCAGTGTTGGGCTGATCACTGTTATCATCTCTTTGAGTATTGGTTTGCTGTTTGGTTCGCTGGCCGGCTATTTTCGTGGCAGAACAGATGATATCATTATGTGGTTCATCAATGTGATATGGAGCATCCCCACACTGTTGCTGGTATTTGCGATTACATTGGCATTGGGTAAAGGCTTTTGGCAGGTTTTTGTTGCGGTCGGACTAACGATGTGGGTGAGTGTGGCAAGATTAGTAAGAGGGCAGGTGCTGGCCGTTCGTGAATTAGAGTATGTGGAAGCCACGAGGGCATTGGGTTTCTCCAATGCCCGGACCATTGTCCGCCATATCTGGCCCAATATCATGGGGCCGGTGATGGTGATTGCTGCTTCCAACTTTGCCTCTGCCATTGTAATTGAAGCCGGGCTGAGTTTCCTGGGCGTGGGTGTGCAGCCTCCTCAACCCAGTTGGGGGCTGATGATCAAAGAGAATTATAATTTTATCATTACGCAAAATCCCATGCTGGCTTTAGCTCCCGGCTTTGCGATCATGCTGTTAGTACTCGCCTTTAATTTACTCGGGAATGGTTTAAGAGATGCGCTGAACGTCCGTGGGCGTCTGTGATGATCTTCTTGTATTGATATCTGTCATCACTAATATTGATAAGCAAAGAAAAAACAGGCTGCCGATCTTATCGGTTTCTACCAGGTCACTCAGCATATTCACAGTCACGATCATAATGATGATGACACCGGTCATTATAGCAACTGTTTTATAAAAAGCATCTTCCGCCCGGTGATACAGGTGCTGTGCATAGTACAACATTGCTCCCAATAACAATAAGAACAAAACAAGCCCGGGAATACCCTGTTCCACTGCCAGCAATAAAAAATAATTATGTACGGTGGAGTGTTCTGTGTTATTACTTACCCATGTTTTATAGGCCGGTATGGTGTAAGGGCGGTAATTATCATAAAATGTATTCGGCCCATATCCAGTCAGCCATTCATATTTTATCATCCGCACAGCCGCCACCCAGCGATAAAATCGTTCCGCCGAAGAAACATCTTTCAATTTATACGTGGCTACCAAATGTTCCCGGAAATCTTCATGGAAAACGGTAGTATCATGATCATGTGCAAATTCAAGATACCGGTCACTGCTCTTGATCCAGAATATAGCAAACACAATAATCATGATGCCTGCAATATAGAGTGTCAGCAAGGAACGTTTTTTGATGAGCCAATAAGCAAAGCATCCCATCAGCAATGCCAGCCAGGCACCTCTTGCATAGGATAAAAAAAGTGCGACAAGTAACAGGATGATGGATGTCTTTGTAATGGCTTTTATACTCTTGCCGGTACTTAATTGATGAATAGCTACAAATACAGGCAAGGCACAAACCAGCATGGCCGAGTAATTCACATGATTACGAAAGAAAGGCGCTACCGCATCGCTGACCGCAGCAAAACTAAAATCATACTCCAGGTGATTGACCATGGCAATAACCGCTACAACCAGCATGGAGGCAGCAAAAATAACAGCAGCAGTTTTAATATACTTTTTCTCCCTGAATACAATTAACGGGGCCAGTACAAACGCACCCATATACCAGCCTTTAGCCAGGAAGAATTTTATAGACAACGTGAGATCGGATGAAAATAATGTAGCGATCAGTATCCACCCTAGATGAGCAACGAGTAAAATCAGCAGCGGGTGCTGAATCGTTTTTAACTTCAGGGAAGCCGGATCATACACCCAATACCCGGCAAACAATAAAGAAACAAATAGCATTAACCCTTCATCAGGAATGTCGGATCCAAAGGACGGCGTGAAATTATATTCAAATGAAAAAGGAAGAGAAAGAAGAAGAAGGAAGAAAACGAGATGACTATTCGTCCAGCCATTATATAACAACACAGCCACAAAAGGTATCGCTGCAAGGAAATACCATTCCGTCAATACTGCCGCAACAAGAAAAGCGATGAATAGTCCTCCCAGCAGGGCAAAATTGATAGTCGTATTATTGATGCGGCCGTTCACTTTTTTTGTGCTTGCCTTCTTTCCAGTACCAATGCAGTAAATAAGCCAAACAATACCGATAAGAAAGCTGTGGCCGCCATGATCTCCAGTCTTCTTGGTTTATCCGCTTTAATAGCCGGTCTTGCTCTTTCAACAATCAGTAAAGCCGGTGGTTTGGAATCAACCATCAACTGGTATTCCCCGATCAGCTTCTCATATTGTGTCAGCTGCCCTGTTAGTGCAGTTTGTCTTGCTTCCAGTATTTC
The DNA here is from genome assembly GCA_017303455.1 of Chitinophagales bacterium. Taxonomy (GTDB): domain Bacteria; phylum Bacteroidota; class Bacteroidia; order Chitinophagales; family Chitinophagaceae; genus CADEDV01. The sequence continues at coordinate 138,065 of JAFLBM010000003.1, forward strand.
CCGGCCGGGGGCTTCAGCCGGCCTGTTGCGTAACAGGTTCCCGATACTATCCAGTACAGCCTGTATCTTATACTGTCCTTTTTCAAGACCAGACAGGGTTGCCATATTGCTTTCGCTTTTCAACCGCTGGTGCAGGGTTTGTAACCTGTCCAGCAATGTATTCGCCATCACAGCAGCCAGTTGCTTGTCCGTATCCCACACTTTGATCTTTAACTCCCCGTATTCACTTTTGATCACCTGTGATCTTTTTCTTAACAGGATCGCCGTTCTCGCCCTTCTGGTTGAGTCAATTCCCTTCACCTTATAATGTTTGATAAGGTTAAACTGGTCTGTCATGGCCAGGTACACCGTATCCAGTTGTGCAGTACCGATGATCATATCGAGGTCATCCGAATTTCCCAAAGCAGAATAGAGACCTTCGATATTCTCATTAAAGATCCTGGCCTTATCAGTAGAAACGGTGCTTACCGGTAAAGCGGTGGCTGTTGATAAGTATTTCCGGGGTTGCAGGAAAACAATCAGGCCAACGGTCAGTAATGCAAAAAAAACCACGAGACATATCTGCTTCCACCATTTAGTAACGAGATATAATAAATCTGGCATGTACATCTGTTTATTTGTCAAAGATTGGATTTATTCAGGAAACTCAGCCATTCTGCGGGCCTTAATAATTTAGTAAGATGTAAGGATAAAAAAGTAACAATCACAGCTGCTGAAATAAGCAGTACAGCATTGAGACCTGACCGGTTGCCATAGTAAAACAGCCCGGATAAGAATGCTGCAATCATAGTATAGATCAGCAAGGACCTGTAATCAATTGCGATATCCAACTTTTTCTTTACTGCCAGCAACGTGGCCACCCCGCAAAAAACCTGGCTCAGTAATGCAGCGATACAACAACCTTTAGCACCCCAGGAAGGGATCAGCAGCAGGTTGAGTACTATATTCATCAGCACGGCAATAAAAGTGATCCTGCAAAAAAGCCGGATATGGCCGGTTGCGGTCAGCACTGTTCCATAAATGGCAACCAGCGAATAACCAATCAATGCCGGGATACAATACTGAATAACTGCAATCGTGTTGCTGTTCCCGGGATATAAAAGGGATTGCATCCAGGGTGCCATAAAAATCGCCAGCACTGATACCCCTAAAGAAAAAGCAATTAATACATGGCGGGTGGTAAGAATTACATAGGTAATATCTTTCTTCTCACTCCATTGTTTTGCGATAAAGGGCAAAAGAAAAGAAGCAAACAAATAACCGATCATATTAGCTGCATCAAGCAGCCGGTAAGCAGCCGCATAATTACCTGCCTGTTCAGATCCGTTCTGATGAATACGTTCTAATAAAAAACCATCCAGCCGGAAATGGATACCCATTAATAAAACAATAAGTGCATAAGGGAATGCGGAACGAAATATTTTGGGGAACGAAAATGATCCGCCTAACGAAAATTTTATTTCACGTTGAACCAGTATTAAAATAGTCACCAGCACGGAGAAGGCCAGGCAGCCGGTCTGTGTCCACAGAAATTTATTGATATTCATTCCGCCTGCCACTGTTGGAAAAAAAAGAAAGATCCCGCAGATAAAGATCATTAAGGATTTATCCAAAACCGACAACACAGCATCCGTTTTAAACCACTGCCCGGCGGTAATGATGGCACGAAAAAAAAGAAAGAAGGAAGTAAATACCTGTATCCCTATCACAGGGATCAAGATATCCCACCTGTCAATACCGCTGCTAAAGGCTGCCAGCAAAACAATCAGTATATAGAAAAGAGAGAACAGGAATTTTACCAGCAGGAAATACCCGGCGGTATTGGTTACGGTTTCTTCATTGGCTGCCAGCTTGCGGTTATAAAAACTGGTAAATCCCCAGTCCAATAAGAAACTAAAAACAATAGAAAGATTGACCAGGGAAAAATAGCTTCCATATTCAACCGTGCCCACCACATTTTGTACCTGCCGGTCAATGGCAAATATCCAGATCGGTTTAATGACCAGGTTCAGGATGATCAGCAAACCAAGCGAAGTGTAAAACTGTCGGGGCGTTTTTTGCATCTGTTACTGGCAGGTTACATCACTTTTACATTTCTGCTGAAGCTTTCTTCCAGCGAAATGAATGTCTCGGTCCGTTCAATCCCTTTTATTTTCTGCAACTGGTCGTGCAGCACCGAACGAAGCTGGTTGATATCCTTGCAGACGATTTCAGCAAACATGCTGTAATTCCCGGTGGTATAATTCAACCGGACGATCTCCGGCATTTTTTGCAGCTCTTTCGCTACCGAATCATACAGTGAACTTTCTTTCAGGTAGATGCCGATGAAAGCGATCACATCATAGCCCAGTTTCCGGATATCTGCATTCAATCTTGTACCTTTGACCACACCGGCCTCCTGTAGTTTTTTGATACGTACATGAATGGTGCCGCCGGATACAAAGAGTTTCTTGCCAAGATCAGCATACGAGATCTCAGCGTTCTCCATCATGTGGTGAATGATCTCCAGGTCCAGTTTATCAAGATTTAATTTGCCTGCCATTTTTAGTACTGATTTTTGATTTTATACATAATATTACGCATTTAATTGAATATTTTCTATAGTTTTAAAATAATTATTAGAGAATTTGGAATCAAATGGGTTGTTTCTTTATTTTTGATCTATCAAGCTCTTCGAAAAGCAAACATACTGTGGGGTGATGAAATTTTTGGCAGACATGCCCTCTTGTCTCGGGGGTGAGGATAACAGGATAAATATAGCATAGAGCCGTCTCGCCTTTGGCGAGACGACCAGGGTCGACCACTGAACTTTGTGCTACAACTAACTGCCTCGTGGAGGTTCGATCCCTCCCCCTACAGCTCATTTTTCTCATGTGATTTTAGCCTTTCCACGAACGTGGAGAGGCTTTTTTGTATAAAATAAGTCCCACAAATGCCCCTCGATTTTGCATTGCAAACCCTTAGCTATTAAGACGCAGTGATTTTTTCATAAACAACCTCTTCTTTAATTACTTCATAATCAAGCCCCTTCCAACCCTACCCTGTACTTTCCCACTTTCCAGTGTTTATATAGATTGCATCCATACGCAACAATATTACAGTATATGCTAATTGGTCTACTATATTTCATTTGTTTTATGCTTGTACGACAAGCAATTGTTATGGTTTTTTGTGCGGTAGCAAATGATAAAACTTTTAATAGATATAAAAACTTAATTCATCAAAAGAAATGGCGTTAAAAGAGAGGCTTTTTTGTTTTAATATCTTTGCGGGGTGTTCAACCAAACCTTGTTTATGAAGCACCTTTTTCAATTCCTGCTCTTCAGCTTAATACTATCGGCCTGTTCACCCACCAAACAAATTGAGAAACGCTATACACCCGATGATAAACTGGTCTTTGATCTTATTGAACGGTTAAAGAAAAATCCAAATGATGCAGAAGCCGCCAAACAATTACCCGAAGCGTATGAACAGGCGGCAGAAGTCCGTAAGAATATCAATAGTAATACCTTCAATAACATGAATGAAGGGGATCGCTGGATCGAGATCTCCAGGCAATTGCTGGTGGCACAGCAATTATACAGCGAGATCAAAGGAAACACAGTGATCAGTAAGATCATTCCCAATCCATGGGACCCTACTGTAAAGATCCAGGAAGCCAAACAAAAAGCAGCAGAGGAGTATTACAACCAGGGACAGCGATACCTTACTTACAATAACCGGCCTTATGCCCGCAAGGCCTATGATATGTTTGTAAAAGCCAATAATGCGTATCCCAATTATAAAGATGTGCGGGAAATGATGGAGCAGTCGAAACTGCTTGCCACGATCAAAGTAGTGGTAAACCCCGTAAACTATGATAACTATGGCTGGAATTACTGGGGCTTTAATAATGATTACCTGCAATACAAGATCATCAGGGACCTGAACAATTCTTCGTACCGCGATGTAAAGTTTTATTCGGAAGATGAAGCCCGGAGATTGAATATCCGTCCCGACCGGATCGTGAACCTGGCCTTTACTGATCTTTATATCGGGCAGTTATTCAATGACCGGTATTCTATTGACCGCAGCAAACAAATAGAAGTGGGGCAAACCAAAACCAATCCACCGCAACCTATTTATGAAACGGTAAAAGCTACGGTGTATGTCACCCGCCGGGTATTACAAAGCCGGGCTTCCCTGGAATGCAGGATCTATGACTGGGCTTCCAACCGCAATATCTTATTTGACCGTTTCCCGGATAACAATACCTGGAAAGATGAATCGGCCCGCTATACCGGCGATAAAAGAGCCCTGGAACAATCGGACCGGAACCTGATCAATAACAGCAGTAACATTAACCCGCCTTCCCGCAATGAACTGGCACAACGATTAATTGATAATTGTTATAACCAGTTGCTCTCCAGGATCAGGAACGGCGTAAGTTTTGATTATTAATTACACAGTACTTATCAATAACACCAAAATAAATTCGTATGAGAAAGAAGATGATGCTGGCAGCAGCATTGAGTTTATGCCTGCTATCCATGGCCCAGGATGAAACCGTGAAAAGTCTGAAAACAGAATCTGCCAAGTCAATAAAGAAAGACCCTGCTGATACCAGTAACAAAAGATGGAAGAAAGGAGGTTTGTACAGCCTCAATGTATCACAGGGTTCACTGAGTAACTGGGCTGCCGGGGGTGATAACTTTTCTTTATCTGTTAATTCACTGCTTAGCTTATTTGCTTTCTATAAAAAAGATAAACACAGCTGGGATAATACCTTTGACTTTAACCTGGGTTATGTAAACACCACCAGCCTCGGCAGCCGGAAAAATGATGACCGCTTTGACTTCTTATCGAAGTATGGCTATGCATTAAATCCCAAACTCAATGTATCCGGCCTGTTTAACCTGCGGTCACAATTTTTTAAAGGCTATACCTTCCCCAATAATGTAAAGACCTATGCTTCCACTTTTATGGCACCGGGTTATATATTAGTAAGCCCGGGTCTTGATTATAAACCAGTAAAAGATCTTTCCATCTTTGTATCTCCTGCTACGGCCCGCTGGGTGATCGTAAGAGATACGGCTCTTGCTAACAAAGGGCTCTATGGTGTTGATCCGGGAGAAAAAAGTAAACTTGAAATCGGTGCTTTTGCCAGCATCAGTTATATGAAAGAGATCAGCAAGAACATTACTTATAAAGGAAGACTTGATCTTTTTTCCAATTACAGGAACAAACCTCAAAACGTTGACCTGTTTATGTCCAATGTACTGAATGTAAAACTGTCCAAAGTATTATCTGCTACCTGGGGTGTTGACCTGATCTATGACGATGATGTACGGTTATTCGGACCCAACCAGCGTTCTGCCGCCCTTCAGGTGAAATCATTAGTGGGATTAGGTTTATTGGTTAAGTTCTGAATAACCCGTTACCAGCTTATTAAATGCGACGTTGATCCGGACAAGGCATTTTCCATTCCCGCCTATCTTTGCAGGCGCATGGGACAAAAAAAATTAGTACGGTTTGCAGAACTGAGCAGTTTTCCGAATGTGCTGCAGTTTCCGCAGGATATGGCCGGTAAATGGAAGGCCTTTTTTAAGAATGAGTATCCGCTGACCCTGGAACTGGCCTGTGGCAAAGGAGAGTATGCAGTAGGGCTTGGCCGGATGTACCCCTCCCGCAATTTCATTGGTATTGACCTGAAAGGAAACCGCATCTGGGTGGGAGCTAAAAAGGCACTCAAAGAGAATTTAAACAATATCGCCTTTGTCCGTACCCAGATCGACCTGGTGGCCACTTATTTTGCCAAAGACGAAGTGGAAGAGATCTGGATCACCTTTCCTGACCCCCAGCTGCGTTTATCAAAAGCCAAAAAAAGGCTTACCCACCCTAAATTCCTTCGTTTGTATCAACAATTCCTTGTTCCCGGTGGTTTAGTACATTTGAAGACGGATAGCCCGGACCTGTACCGGTTTACCAAAACAGTGATCGGGTTATACGGGTGTACATTGCACCAGGATCTTGATCATGTGCACCAGCAGGAGAACATATCGGAGGAGCTGGGCATAAAAACACATTACGAGTCACTGGATATTGCCGGCAGCAACCGTATTCATTACCTGTGCTTTTCCTTACCCGGAATTTTACCCGGGATCGAAAAAGACGGGGAATTAAAAAAAATTATTGAACAACATGGAGTCACTGATTGAAGGCGTACATTACTACATCAATGAAGATGGATACGTGGTACTCACAGAAAAGTATCACCTGGAAAGAGGTTATTGCTGCGGCAATGCCTGCAAACACTGCCCGTTTGATCATATCAGTGTTCCTGAATCAGACAATAGCGAAGAGCAAAGTCCCCCGGTAAAGAAAGATTCGTAAGGTCCGCACAAACTTTATTTTATTGCATGCCGGCAAAAAAGAAATCATCTGCAAAACTGAAATCGGTAAAACCTTCCGGGAAAAGAGAGGAAAGTTTTTTTGAACTGGTTTATGAAGTGGCCCGGCAAATCCCCAAAGGAAGGGTGACTTCCTATGGAGCGATTGCAGCTTGTTTGGGAACCAAGCTTTCTGCAAGGATGGTAGGCTGGGCCATGAACGGGGCCGGTAAGGTGAAACCCAAAGTGCCTGCGCACCGGGTGGTGAACAGGAATGGTATGCTCAGCGGGAAATTTCATTTCAAAACACCGGATGCGATGGAAAATCTCCTGGAGAAAGAAGGCATCAAAGTAAAAAATGATACCGTAGTTGATTTTGATAAAAAATTCTGGAACCCTGCTGAAGAACTGGGCTTCTGATTATGACAACCAGGCAATGCTTATTATTTTCGTACTGCAATGGCAACAGCAACCGCTTTTGACACACTCACCAACCGGCAAAAAGATATTTGCAGTTATGGAGGGGCTTTCGGCATACTTCTGTCACTGACTTGCCTTATCCAGCATATGATGATCACCCGGACCCACTGGCTTACTTTTGTGATGCTGTGCATTTATTTTTTTGCCACCCTTGCTTTCTTCCTGCTGGCTCTTCAAAAAAATATCGCCCCGTTATTACTCATCACCAGTACGGTATTTGCCTTTATTGCACAAGTGATCCTGATGAGACATGCCTTATTCTCTTTAGTAGTGGTATTACTGCTGCTATACCATGTAGTAGTGGTTGTCATACTATATGTGGAGCAGATACCGAAACGGCTTAAACTGAAGGCACAATTACTCAGGCAGGAAGAAGAGAATTGGAGAGATAAGATATAGTAGTTTACTACTGCTAAATAGCATCCCCAATAAAATACCGTAAACCCCAGAAATACAGAACGATTGAAAGGATAAAATAGATCCCGGTTTTATACTCTTTCTCAAAAAATAAATCAATCCCGGCAACAAGTACAATTAACAGGTTTATATAATTAGCATAAAAAAGGAAACCCATCAATGGTGTAATAATATTAATTATCCATGAGGAATTTGCAGATGAAGCTCCTGCTGGTAAAACCGAAGAAAGCATCAATATGCCTATAAACAAAAGCAAGCAAGCGGCTGAAAAATATCCAATTTTTTTAATCCAGGCTGTCATATTCATTGTTGGATAGTTATAGTAAAACAACTAATAAAACCTTTCAGCCTTTAAAAATATTCTCATTTGTTCCGGAGATTTTATGCGCTGTTTAATTATAATACGGACTGATCATCAGGTAAACAACCACCCCTGTTACCGCTACATAAAACCAGATCGGCCAGGTGATCTTTGCCAGTCGTTTATGCTCCGGCCATTCACCGATCATAGCCCTGTAAGCAGTAAACAATATAAAAGGAAGTATCAATCCGGCCAGTGGAATATGGGTAAAGAGAATAATGTAGTAGACCATCTTCATGGTTCCTTCTTCGCCGAATTTGGTTTCCCCGGCAAAAAGGTGATGGCAGATATAGCTTACCAGGAAGAGGATAGAAAGCACCATCGCCGACAGCATCATCCTCTTATGGAGCTGATACTTCTTGCTCTTAACAGCAACCAGTGCGGCTACTAATAAAACGGCCACACAAGAATTGATCACTGCGTTGATCGTGGCAAACAGATGCATATCAAAGCCAAGATCTGCTTTCACGGTAATTCGCCCCAATGCCACGACCGCCATAAAAACGATCGCCGAAAAGGTGAAGATCAGGACTTTTGCTTTACGATCATTTTTTTTCCAGGCTGCTTGTAACATCCGTATTCTTTTTTCTCAGTAAATAAAATAAAAAACCGACCAGAGCAATGGCTACGAGGAAAACAACAGCCATCAGTTGAAGTTTACCCGCAAAGAAACTTTTTCTCCCGGGATTTTTCTCCATTGTCAGCATGACCAGATTACGGGAAAGATCGGACAGGGAGGCTGAGTCAAGTCCGTCATAATATCCTCTCACATGCCGCATACTGTCAATGAGGATAAATTTATCGCTGTGTACAAAATTAGTATCAATGATACCCCCATCTTCCACGCCCACCTTCATTTCATGCAATGCCAGGTCATAGATCATTTTCTTATCTCCTGTCAGCAACCACCATTTTTCCGGGTCTATCTGAAAACGGTCAGCCCAGTATTTTAACCGCTCCACCGAATCCCGTTCCGGGTCAATGCTGAAAGAAATAAAATGCACCAGGTCGTTGGTTTTATCACCCACTCGTTTTCCGTTATGAATAGACTGCTGCAGTCTCCGCATATTGCGGGTCATGGGCGGGCAGATGGTGGGGCAATGCGTAAAGAAGAGATCCGCCACCACTATTTTCCCTTTCAGGCTGTCCCAGGTGATCGTTTGGCCTAATTGGTTGGTTAGCTTAAAATCGCCTATTGTATGCCACAGCGTATCATTATAAATTTTTCCTTTCTCCGTTCGGGTGATGGTAGAATCCGGGAGGTAATGCCGGGGCATCAGTACGTTTGACTCACTATAACTCTTTACAATAAAATAGCCCAGCAGGGGAAGCAGCAGGGCAATCAGGATAGCATATAATGCATTCTTGTTCACGGGTTCATTTTTCTGATGAATGATCAATTCTTGCTGTTTTCAGCAAAGTATAAAATCAAAAACCATTGTCCTGCTAATAACGGTTCAGCTAAGACAATGGTTTTGGTAAAAATTTCTGTTCTTATCTTCTATTGCTTGCCCCCGGCATCGGCAGGTTTTGGCTCTTCCGCTTTCTTATGATGGTCAGCCGGCATGGTTGACTCCTGGAAATGTTTGTCGTATTTATTACGGAGGTTCTTATAAGAGTTGCCGTCTGCAACAAAGGCAATAATAAACCAGATAAACAACATCAGCGGCACAACGATGGTCATGATCATGTTCCGGATCTCATCACCGAGGTGCATGAAAACAGATACGATATAATAAGCTTTCGCTAAGGTGAGGATACAAACAGCCCCTTTGAACATCAGCACCAGCAATGCATTCGGGTTCTCCCCTTTGTGAATAGTGTATATCGCCAAACCGATAGCCAGCTCAATGATAGTGATCACCGATAACAGGATCGTTGTCTTACGAACCTTCTTTTTAAAGGCGGCGTCATCTTCATGATGCTGATGAAAACTAACTTCAGGGTAGGCCGCTGAAGAAGAAATATGTTTTGTTGGATCAAAATGAGTACTCATAATCTAAATAGCTTCAAAAATTAATTAAATAAGATAAAAACAAAGGAATACGAATACCCAAACAAGGTCTACAAAGTGCCAGTACAACCCGGCCTTTTCGATCATCAGGTAATGGCCTCTTTTCTGGAACACATCTTTCTGTGTCATGATCAGCATGATTATATTGATCACCACACCGGAGAATACATGGAAACCGTGGAAACCGGTGATACCATAGAAATAACCGCCGAAAGCTACCGGCCCGTTTTCACGGATATGCAAATCAGCCGTATTAACCATGCCCATCAGTTTCTCATGTGACATACCAGCTAATTGCTCGTGTGAAAAAGAATGGTCATGTGAGCTTACTATCTGCACCAATGTTTCATGTGATGTATTCTTCAGGGCATCGGCTACGGCAGAGGCGGAGGCAAGGTCACCCCAGGGGTTTACGGTTGTTGTTTGTCCCACCATTTTGATCTGCCCGTCAATCAGGGTAGCATGCTCACCAGTGATCAGGTGATGCCACTCCCATGCCTGGCAGCTTAAGAAGGCCAGACCACCTACAATCGTCCAGGCCAGCCATTTCACAACAGCTTGTTTGTCTCCTTTATGCCCGGCATGTACAGCCAGCACCATAGTAACAGAACTGATGATGAGAATAAAGGTCATCACACTCACAAAAGCCAGTGGCAGGTTAGCATGACCGGCTCCGGGAAATGCATTAAAGACCACGTTCGGATCCGGCCAGAAGTTCTGGCTGAATCGGATAGAACCATAAGAGATCAGGAATGCACCAAAGGTGAACGCATCACTCATCAAAAAATACCACATCATCAATTTACCATACTCCATGTTGAAGGGGCTTTTACCGCCACTCCACCATTTCGTCTGATGCACATTTGCTGTTGTCGCCATGTTAGTTGTCTTTATTAATTTCTTTATGTCTTTATACTTAACCGATGACGAGGAAGAATACCAGCAGGTAGATCCATAATCCATCTACAAAATGCCAGTATGTTGCTGCTACCTCCACCGGTACTGAACTATATGTTTTCGTTTTTCCAAAGAACGCTTTGATAAACATCACGATCAAAGCAACAATACCACCCAGCACATGCAACGCATGCAAACCAAAGATCACATAGAGGAATTGTCCGCCTCCTGCTCCTTTAAAGGTTATTTGCTGATCCCACAACTCTCCAAACCCCAGCCACTGAAACACGATAAAAAGAACTCCGAGTACCAGCGTCGTTGCAATCAGCGACCTGTACCTGCCCATCTCCCGTTGCCGAAAAGCCCTTAGTGCCATTTGAATGGCCAGGCTGCTCAGCAGGATCGCCACGGTTGAATACCAAAAGAACTTCGGCATTTCCTCCACCCCCTGCCAGTTGGCCTGGTTGCTTTTTACGATAAAAGCACTGGTCAGACCTGCAAACATCATCAGGATGCTTGCGATAGCAACCCACAAGGTGAACTTGTGCGGATGAAGTTTTTTTCGTTGTTGATCTGTCACTATATCCATCTCACTTTTATTGTTATCAAGCTTTACTCATTAATAAGGCCAGCAATACCACCGGCAAATACATATAACTTCCAAACATCACTCTTCTTGCTGAGCTCACATCCATTTTTTTGTATAAACTGATACAACGCCACAACATAAAAAAATTTGCCAGCAGTATCAGCACCAAACTTATTATCCCGGTTATTCCATCGTAGCTGCTCATTCCTGTAAAATAGGGCAGCACAGTGACCGGGAACAACAACAGGGAATACATGATCGTCTGCAGTGCCGTGAACTTTGTCGGGCCTTCATCAGCAGGTAATAATTTAAATCCCACAGATGAATAATCCCGGTGTGCCACCCAGGCAATCGCCCAGAAATGGGGAAATTGCCAGAAGAACTGGAAGGCAAACAAGATCCAGCCACCGGTTGACAACTGGTCATCTCCCGCTGTCCAGCCGATCAAACAAGGCAATGCTCCCGGAACTGCTCCCATCAATACCGCAATTGAATTGACTTTCTTCAATGGCGTATAGATAAAAGCATACAGGAACAAACTAAATGCTGCCAAACCTGCCGACAACCAGTTGAAATAATAACCAAGAATAAAAACACCCAGCGCACCGGTTATGACAGCGAAGACCCAGCCTTCTGTCGCACTCATCCTTCCAGCCGCTACCGGCCTTGTGGAAGTCCGCTTCATTTGTGCATCGGTATCTTTTTCAACTACCTGGTTGATGGCATTGGCACTGCCTGTAACCAGCATCCCACCTGCAAAGAGCAAAACGATCATCACCCAATCATACTCCACCACTTTCGGTGCCAGCAGGTAACTGATCACACTGCTGAACACCACCATTATACTCAGCGAAAGTTTGATTAACTGTAAATAATCTTTAATCTTCCTCATCTCACTTTCGCTTGTTATATAAAGAACATTAAAATTATGTTCCCAACATTTATTCTCCCGTCAGCTTCGTTGCGTCGCACCCTTGTACTTCCTGTTCGCTACTGAGCTCGACGAAGTACCAGCTTTTACAACGTCTTTCATTTTTTCAAAAACCGGGCTCTCATAAGCCCCTCCTGCGGAGGGGTTGGGGAGGCCTAGTGCTTACTTTCATTCGCACCAATCGGTTCTGTCTGTGGAATGAAATCTCTTCCGTCTTTACCATAATCATACGGCCACCTGTGTACTTCAGGAATTTCTCCCACCCAGTTTCCATGACCCGGACGGATCGGTGTTGTCCATTCCAGTGTGTTGGCACCCCACGGATTCTGTGTAGTCACTTTTCTTCCTTTGAAAATAGAATAGAAGAAGTTGAATACAAACATTAACTGCACTGCAAATACAATGATGGAAACTACGGTGATCATTTTATCAAGGTCGCCAAACTGGTTGAAGGAAACCCAGCCACTCTTATCAAGATAACGGCGTGGCATACCCGCCAAACCTTCGTAGTGCATGGGCCAGAAGATCAGGTAAGCTCCCACCATGGTTACCCAGAAGTGGATATAGCCTAATGTATTATTCAGGTAGCGGCCAAACATTTTCGGGAACCAGTGATACACACCGGCAAACATGCCGAAGAAAGAAGCCACACCCATTACAATATGGAAGTGAGCTACCACGAACATGGTATCATGCAGGTGAATATCGATGGTTGAGTTACCCAGGAATATACCTGTTAAACCACCGGAGATGAATAAGCTTACAAAACCGATCGCAAACAACATCGCCGGCGTGAAGCGGATATTACCTCTCCATAATGTAGTTAGCCAGTTGAATACTTTGATAGCTGAAGGCACGGCGATCAATAGCGTCAGTAACACGAAGATGGAACCGAGGAAGGGGTTCAACCCGGTTACAAACATATGGTGTGCCCAAACCAGGAAGGCGAGGATAGCGATCGCAAATAAAGAACCCAGCATCGCCATATAACCGAAGATCGGTTTGCGTGAATTCACTGACATGATCTCTGATACCATACCCATGGCAGGTAACAGGATGATATATACTTCAGGGTGACCCAGGAACCAGAACAAGTGCTGGAACAGGATGGCGCTACCACCTTCATTGGGTAATACTTCACCATTCACCACGATATCACTCAGGAAGAAGCTGGTGCCGAGATTACGGTCAAATAATAATAAGATCGCACCGGATAATAATACAGGGAAAGACAATACGCCTAATACCGCTGTAAAGAACATCGCCCAGATGGTCAGCGGCATTCTTGTCATGCTCATACCTTTGGTACGCATGTTCAGGATAGTAGAGATATAGTTAAGACCTCCGAGCAATGAAGACACAATAAACATAGCCATACTCACCAGCCACAGGTCCATACCGAGTTTAGAACCATCCGAAGCCTGGCCTAATGCACTCAATGGCGGATAGATCGTCCAGCCACCGGATGCAGGCCCGGTTTGAATGAATAAGGAGGATAACATGATCACACTGGCAAGAAAGAAGAACCAGTAAGACAACATATTCAGCATGGGTGATGCCATATCCCTGGCACCGATCTGCAAGGGGATAAGAATGTTTGCGAAGGTACCACTCAGGCCGGCTGTCAATACAAAGAACACTAATACGGTGCCGTGCATGGTGACAAGGGCATAATAAAATTCGGGTTGTATCTGTCCGCCTTTGGCCCAATGACCAAAGAAGGTTTCCAGTATCGGGAAAGACTGGTCAGGATAACCTAATTGCAAACGAAACAACACCGAGAACAAGCCACCTATGATAGCCCAGATGATACCGGTAATCAGGAACTGCTTACCGATGGTCTTATGGTCCATACTAAAGATGTACTTACTGATGAAGGTCTCTTTATGATGACCGCCACCATGTTCATCATGATGAACATCATGTGTTGTTACAATTTCAGGATGTACAGACAATGCTTCGCTCATAATCGTATCGTTTACCGCAGGTTTAAAGGCTGCGTTTCTATTAATTATTTTATTACCTGTGCAATTACCGAATCTTTCAGGACAGCCGGAGCTGTTGTTGAATCTTTAGCCGGTTCCATTTTTTTAGCCGGGACGATCTTTGCATACTGCGGATCTTTCTTCGCCAGCCAGGCATCAAATTCTTCCTGTGTTTCCACGATGATCTCGCCTCTCATGCTCCAGTGACCTTTACCGCACATCTGGTCGCAGGAAATTTCATATACGAAATCAGGGTTCTTGGTTTCCTTTTTCATATCGGCTGTGGTCTTGGTAGGTGTGAACCACATCGTGGTGGGTGTACCGGGAACGGCATCCATCTTCATACGGAAATGTGCCAGGCCCACATCATGAATCACATCTTTGGCACCGATCACCAGCTTTACGGGTTTATTCACCACCAGGTGCATCGGCTCACCACTTACATAAATATCATCATGGTTGGCAGGGTCATCCCACAATTGTCCCAATGGATTGTTCCTGGCATCACTGATCTCTTTGAAATATTTTTTACCCAGTACTTTATCTGCACCCGGGTAGCGGTATTCCCATTTGAACTGGCTGCCCACAATTTCCACCTGCATGGCATCTTTTGGCGCTTCACCGGTTATTTTAAACCAATAAAAGATACCAAAACCAACCAGCACTGTTAAAGTGATCGCCGGAATAACGGTCCAGATCACTTCCAGTTTGTTATTGTGCGGGTAATAGTAAGCTTTCCTGTTATCAGACTCCTGGTATTTATAAGAAAACCAGAACAGGGCTACCTGTGTAATGACAAATACGATAAACGTCAGGGCCAATGTGATATAAAGCATCCTGTCAACCAGCACACCATGATCAGAAGCCGGTGCACCCAGGATCTTTCCTTTCAATTGTTCATTGCAATAATAAACACCGATCAATCCCGCAATCAGGAATACCAGCAGCAAAAAGCCGTTGATCTTATTAGATTGTTTACGGGATCTTTCTTCACCCCTCAGAATGGCTACATATTCGCTGGCCTTGGCAATCTGGAACGTGACCAGAAAACCGAGGACCAGTATCGCTACAATGAAAGTTGTTTGCATAAACTATAATTCAATTTTTTCTTCCTGGTTAACTATTCAAGCGGTTAAGAATATTCAGTAATTATGTATGGTGTATCAGACTTTCTTTGATAAAAGGATGATTCTTGGCCAGCAGCGGAGCCTTGGTTAAAGCTCTTCCTACCGAAAACATGATCAGGCCTACAAATCCCAGTGCCACCCCAAAATCATACAGGATCATGGGTACATGTGTAACACCTTTCTCATCTGTCATCGGGCTGGGGAATACCATCTGGTAGAAATCCAGCCAGTGGCCAAAAATGATCAGCAATGCCATGAAAGTAATCGTTCCATAGTTCCTTTTAGCACCCCTTGTCATTAGTAGTAACAACGGAGCAAGGAAATTGATTAAGAACATGAGCCAGAAAATTCCGCTATAGGCTCCTTCTGCCCTGGGTTTGAAATACACTGTTTCTTCGGGCATGTTCGCATACCAGATCAGCATGAACTGGGAAAACCAGAGATAGGTCCAGAATACCGAGAAAGCGAACATGAATTTACCAATATCATGCAGGTGCTCGTTGGTGGTGTACTCGAGGTAACCATTATTTTTCAGGAATACCACGAACAAAGCGATCAGTGCCACACCGGCTACAAACGTACTGGCGAATGTGTACCAGCTGTACATGGTGGAATACCAATGCGCATCAATACTCATCAGCCATAACCACGGCAAAGATGACATCACTGTTAGAGAAAACACGACAATATAAACAGCTGCCCAAACGGTATTTTTCCAGATATATTTCTTTCTTTCTTCTACCGTAGGCAGCGGATTGTTATCCAAACTGCGGGAAAGTTGTCGCATTTTCCAGCCTAATACAGACCATAATAAAATGGTAAGTACGGTTACGACCGAGAAAAAAACCGGGTTCAGGAATCCTTTTTTATGCAGCAATGTTGGATCTCCTTCCACATGATGCGCATCAGACCAATGATAAATAGCATGCTGACCGCCAAAAACAACTGCAAGTAATATAGCAGCACAGATAACACCTAATACAGGTACCACCGCGGAAATTGCTTCTGTCGCCCGGCGAAAGGCCATTTGCCAGCCACCCCATGCCAGTGTAGTGGCGCAGATAAAAAACATACTCGCATTTACCACCAGTAAGAAGTAAACGCTGTTTTGCAGCAGCGATGCCCAGAAACGGGCCTGCTCATGTTCACTTTCCTTAGATCCACTGGTTACATACAAACCAACGATGGCCAAAATTCCCACTACCATCAGAGAGATTGCTATCGTATTGTATCGCTTTGGTACTACAAAATTTTCCCGGATAGACATCAGTTTACATTTATAGTTTCGTCAAAAACAGGTTCAGTTATTTTCCAGTCGTTGTTGTTGCTTTCGTACTATCAGCAGCAGCCGGTGCAGCAACAGTTGTTTTTCCCTGTGCTTGTTTCATTTTTACATAGGCAATCACTTCCCAGCGCTGCTTTGTATTCAGTTGTGAAGCATAGCTTCCCATCGTATTCCTGCCATAGGTTAAAGAATGGAACATTGTTCCTTCCGCCATATTCGCTACCACAGGATCGGTCAGCAGGTTCCTCGGTGCGTTAGGAAAAGGGCCATCGCCGCCTTTCCACAAAGGACCATTACCATCCAGTTTGGTGCCGTGGCAAATACCACAATTCACCAGGTATAAACGTTCCGCTTCCTTCATATCCACAGTAGCAGGATCGAGCGGACTTTTTACATTCACAGACATTGCATAACCGGCTGAATCATTCTTATACGGGTAAGCCGCCATATCGCCTCTTGCCATCGTTCCTTCCACAGGTCTTGCATTGTAAAAAACACCGGCTTTATCCAATGCCTCGGTGGAAGCATAGGTTTCGTAAGCACGGCTGTAGGACATGTCGGGCATATAGACCCGTCCTTCCTCCCGGCGGATATTGCTGCAACTTACTGCGGCCACCAGCATCGCTGCACATCCTGTTATGATCAAAAATTTTCTCATCACTGTTTATTAATAATTAATGAACTGCTTCTGCTTTTTTCTCGAAACGCTTCGTGTCTTTGTCATAACGACCCAGCCACCAGCCGGTTTCTTTATAATCAACTTTTACTTCTTTAGCACCGATGCTTTGTAAAAAACTGATCGCTTCTGCTTCGTTGGTTTTCTCCGTGCACTCCAGTGCCATCACAAACGTATCGTCTGTTGAACGGGGGTTGAAGTGGTCTTTTTTTACAAAAGGAGCCAATTGACAGAGATAACAGAACGTCAGCACCATTCCCACGGCAGCAAACAAAACCGTCAGCTCAAACGTGATAGGAATCCACGCAGGCAGGGAGAAGAAAGGTTTACCACCAAAATTCAGTTGCCAGTCAATAGTCAGTGCCCAGGTAATAAAACTTACGGCCGTGGTTGTCCCGGTAATACCATAGATGAAACCGGCCGTATGCAGGCTGGTATCCCGCAAACCCATCGCATGATCTAACCCATGGATCGGGAACGGCGTAAATACATCATGGATCTTATACCCTGCCCGGCGTACTTTTTTCACTGCCGGAAAAAGCACCGCCTCATCGTCAAAATTTCCAACTACAAATTTTTTAACTGCCATTATTTTAGCTTTTAGCTATTAGCTGCGAGCAGCGAGCCCGTAACTCAAAACATTTTATTTTATTTCTACAAGCTCGCAGCTCAAAGCTCACGACTCGTAACTTTTTCCTTATGCTCCGTGGTCGTGTCCGTGTTTATTACCGAACTCATCGGTCGTTTCTTTTTCCACCTCATCCATCTTCTCTTTATAGTTCTCGCCGCTTCTTTTCAGGATATGCTTGATCTCGGCCAGCGCAATAACCGGGAAGAATTTAGAGAACAGGAAATAACAGGTAAAGAACAACCCGAATGTTCCCATATAGAAACCAACTTCCCAGATAGTAGGTGTATAATAGGTACTCCACGCTGATGGCAGGTAGTCCCGGTAAACGGAAGTAACGATGATCACAAAACGTTCGAACCACATACCGATATTCACCAGGATAGACATAAAGAAAGTAACCAGCAGGTTCCTTCTCATTTTGCGGAACCAGAAGATCTGTGGCGATAATACGTTACATCCCATCATCAGCCAGTAGCTCCAGCCATAGGGGCTGCTCAGGCTCAAACGGTTTTCTTTGAACGCAAACCATTCGTAATCCACATGTGAATACCAGGCCATGAACAACTCGGTGAGGTAAGCAATACCCACGATGGAACCCGTGAGCACAATTACCTTATTCATCACTTCAATATGCTCAATTGTAATATAATCTTCAAGGGCTAATACTTTTCTTGTTACCAGCAACAGGGTTTGCACCATCGCAAAACCGGAGAAGATGGCACCCGCCACGAAGTAAGGCGGGAAGATCGTGGTATGCCAGCCCGGAACAACCGAGGTAGCGAAGTCGAAGGATACGATCGTGTGCACGGATAATACAAGTGGTGTACTCAAACCGGCTAACACCAGTGATAAAGCTTCATGACGCTGCCAGTGCTTGGTGGAACCGGTCCATCCGAAAGCGGCTACACCATAAAAAGCTTTTCTCCATTTTTCTTTTGCCCTGTCACGCAATGTTGCAAGATCAGGAAGCAAACCAGAATACCAGAATAAAAGAGAAACGGTAAAGTAGGTTGAGATCGCAAATACGTCCCAGAGCAAGGGTGAGTTAAAGTTCACCCACAAAGGACCTCTTGTATTAGCATAAGGAAGAACAAAGAACGCATTCCACACACGACCCATGTGCCAGATCGGGAACTGGCCCGCACACATTACCGCAAAGATGGTCATCGCTTCCGCTGCACGGTTCACACCTGTTCTCCATCCCTGGCGGAACAATAATAAGATCGCAGAGATCAGGGTTCCGGCGTGACCGATACCCACCCACCATACGAAGTTGGTGATATCCCAACCCCATCCGATCGTTTTATTCAGGTTCCACTGGCCGGTACCATATATTACCTCCATGGTTACGGATACAATACCAAAGATCAGCAGTGC
Organism: Chitinophagales bacterium; assembly: GCA_017303455.1. Taxonomy (GTDB): domain Bacteria; phylum Bacteroidota; class Bacteroidia; order Chitinophagales; family Chitinophagaceae; genus CADEDV01. The sequence continues at coordinate 157,203 of JAFLBM010000003.1, forward strand.
GACAGAGATCAAAAATCCCATCCACCAAAGTTTGGAAGGTTTTGCTTCAACCGGGCGGCAAATATCTTCGGTTACCTGGTGATAATCCTTGTTACCATCTACCAGCGGTGGTCTTACCTGTGATTCGTATCTGAGTAATGCCATATTAATTTAGCTTTTAGCCTTTAGCTGCGAGCTGCGAGCTTTTATTGTTAGTCAACTTTCAGTTCTTTCAAATAATCAGCCTTCTCTTAATGATGTGCAGGTTCTTCTTTCTTGCCTTCGCCGGCAGGAATAGCTGCATCATGTGTTGCCGCTGCTGCATGTTCACCATGTCCGCCCCAGTTAGCCGCTTCTTCATCGGTATTTCTAACCTTGGTGAGGTAGCTTACATTCGGTAATACGTGTAACTGCTCCAGTACATAGAAACTGCGCTGTGTATTCTCCGCCCTCACTTTGCTGATCTGGCTGTCTTTATCATTTGCGTTACCGAATACGATCGCATCAGCAGAACAAGCCATCTGGCAAGCTGTTTTTGCTTCGCCATCTTTCAGCGGACGGTTATCTTTTTTCGCATCCAGTTTAGCCGCCTGTAATTTCTGCACACAGAAAGAACATTTTTCGATCACACCTCTTGAACGAACGGTTACATCCGGGTTCAATACCATTCTTGTCAGGTCGTCATTCATCTGGAATACAACCGGGTCCAGTTTACCCACCAGTTGCTGGTCCTGGTTATCAGCAAAGCTGTCAGCTCCTGTATAATCAGACCAGTTGAAACGACGTACTTTGAAAGGACAGTTATTAGCGCAATACCTTGTACCGATACAACGGTTATAGGTCATCTGGTTCAAACCTTCTGCACTGTGGTTGGTGGCAGCTACCGGGCAAACATTCTCACAGGGAGCATTATCGCAGTGCTGGCACATCATCGGCTGGAACACCACCCCTTTCAGGTCATCCGGGTTTTCACCAGACACAAAGTAGCGGTCGATACGCAGCCAGTGCATATCATGGTAACGGAGCACTTCACTCTTACCCACAACAGGAACGTTATTCTCTGCATGACAGGCCACCACGCAGGCACCGCAACCATAACAGGCGTTCATGTCGATATTCATTCCCCATTTGAGGCCCGGCTGGTCATGCACACCATAGAGTGTTGCTTCTTTCCGGTAATCACCGGAAGTCTTTGCATATTTCTCTTTCAGGTTATTGCGGTAGTCAGTCACCACATTCGGGTTCTTTTTAAAAGCACCCAATGTTGTTTCTCTTACCACTTCCACACGATCCTCGTAACTATTGTGTATTTGTGTTTGTGCAATTTTTTGTTTGCGGCCTGCACTGGCAATGGTTACTGCATTGCTGTAGTTAACATTGCTGCCATCAAAGGAAGCAAACTGGTACACATTCTGACCAGCACCAAAGGCTGTTTTACCCAACTCTTCATGACGGCCATAACCAACTGCCACGGCAATAGTGTGGGCATTCATACCCGGAATGACCAGGATCGGTAATTCAACGTCGCCTTTTCCTGCCACACTGATTTTAATAACCGGTTTTTGCGGGTAATATTCGTAATCCACATCGAGTTTGATACCCAGTTCATTCGCTTTGGCCAGGGAGATCATCGCATAGTTATCCCAGGTTGCTTTTGAAATGGCATCCGGTAATTCCTGTAACCAGGGGTTGGTGGCACCGGTACCTGTACCGATAGAAACTTTCTGGTACAGCACGATCTCATCACCACTTATTTTTTTAGCAGCATTGATAGCAGCACTGGCAGCAGCTACTGCGGCTCCACTATATGCACCGGCAACAGGAGCAGGCGGAACCGCTTCCATCACACCATCCTGCAAGGCTTTATCAAAAGCTTCAAGGCTGCCCAATTTAGTGGTCCAGTAATTTTTATAATAAACAGCGTAGTCGGTATTGTTGCCAGCCCATTTCAACAAAGATGTCTGGTAAGGGCGGGTCTTGAATAAAGGATAGATAGTCGGCTGAATGAAACTGGTATAGCCTGTTTTTGCTTCTGCATCACCCCAGCTTTCTAAGTAATGATGGGTAGGAACAGAATAAGTGCAAAGCTTGCTGGTCTCGTCCATTCTTTCACTAAAAGAAATGGATGTCTTTACTTTTTTCAGCGCAGCCGTGAATTTGGCCGCATCGTGATAGGTATAAGCAGGATTAGCACCATAGATCATCAGCGTACCCACTTGTCCTGCTTCCATCTGGGCCACCAGGTCAGTAAGATCTTTATCGATACCCTGGCGGTAATTAACCGGGGTACTCCAGTCAATCGTTTTACCATATGCACCGATCGCATTATTGATCGCATTCACGATGACCTGGACATTGGCATCATTGCTGCCCGCCACCACCAGTGCTTCACCGGCATGTGCTTTCAGGTCGGCTGCTACTTTAGCAATACCGGCTTTCAGTTTTGCATCTTCAAGAGCAGGTGCTGTAACGGAACCATCCAATGCGGCTAATAAAGCAAGTGCTACTGCACCTGTTTCAGAAGGCTTATGCGTAAATCGTTCATCGGCATTGGCACCAGTGGTACTTAAGTAACCCTCAAACTGGTAATGTTTGCTCATCGAAGGGTTCTTCTCGTCGATCTTGCGACCGGCAGAATACCCTTTGGCAAATTCAACCGGGCTGAGCCAGGTTCCGAGGAAATCAGCACCTAAACTCACGATCACTTTTGCCGCATCAAAATGATAGGTCGGAATTTTTCTGCCAAATCCACTGGCCTCATTGGCTAACAGCATACCGCTGTAAGAAACAGGGTCGGCCTGCACATGTTTGCTGCCGGGATATTTGGCTAAAAATTCAGTAATGATCTGTAAAGTAGAAGGAGAGTTAACGGTGGTGGTCAGCAGTACGATGTTTCCACCTGCAGCCAGTCCTTCACTAATTGTCTTATCAACAAAATCGTAAGTAGTTTCTTCAAATTTATCACCCACTTTGCGCTGCGGGAAACGGAGCCGGTGTGTATCATACAGGTCCAGCACGGAAGCTTGTGCACGGGCAGAAGTACCAGCTTTGGTAAACGCCAGTTCGTTCCCTTCTATCTTGATGGGGCGGCCATCTCTTACTTTAGCCACCACCGGGATCACATCACCATCCTGCACATAGGTGGTAGCATAATATTTAGCCACACCCGGAACGATATTCTCCGGCCTGTTGGCAAAAGGAATAGCTTTCTTTACCGGGATCTTACAGCTGGCGGCTAAGGTAGCAGCAGCAGTACTGAATCCCAGGTACTTTAAGAAATCCCTGCGGGGAGCTTTGGCATCAATTAATCCTTTGTCATCAAAACCTTCAAAAGGAAGTTCTTCTTTGAACTCATCCTGCTGTTGCTTCTGAAAGTTCTCCTGGTCATTCACCTCTCCGAAACTCTGCCAGTACTTTTTTTGGCTCATTATAGTCAATTTGAAAATTAATCAATCTGAAAACCTGGTCTGTCCACGATGGACAAATCTGCTCCTCTTAATAGTGACATTTCTGGCATTCCAGTCCGCCGATATCTTTCACCGTCACGCTATCCATTTTGCCAGATTTGATATCGTTATAGAATTTCTCGTAAATGCTGTAGAACTGGTTACCGGTGCTGTCGCTGTAGTTAAAGTTCACCTTGGTCTGACGGTGACAGTTCACGCACCAGCCCATGCTCAGTTCACTCACCTGTTTCACTTCGTCCATCGCCGTGATCTCACCATGGCAGCTCTGGCATTGTACATTACCGGCTTTTACGTGTTGGGAATGGTTGAAGTAAACATGATCAGGCAGGTTATGGATCTTGATCCATTGAATGGGTTTGGCCATAGAAGGATCCCATTTGGCAGCGTTAGCCGGATCAAAGCCTGCATATTGATATAGTTTCTGAATCTCAGCAGTACCATCTATTTCCTTACCATCTTCCGTATAGAGTTTCGGCCCTTTCTCGTAGGTATTAATGGCTTTGTGGCAATTCATACACACATTCACCGAAGGAATAGCGGCATGTTTACTTTCCATCGCACTGCCGTGGCAATAGAGACAGTTGATCTGGTTGATGCCGGCATGCACTTTATGTGAATAGTAAATAGGTTGTTCGGGTTGATAATTGGTCTGGCGGCCGAGACCGATGGCTCCTTTTGTAACAAAGAAACCACCAACGACAAAGAACACGATGGCAGCCATGGCGATATATACTTTATTGCGGTAGAAAGGAACCGGCTCGGGGCGCAGGATACCTTCCACATCATCCGACATTTTTTTCAGGTTGCTGTTCACCTGCATCAGGATCAGGGCAATGATGGCGAGGATCAGGGAGATAACACCAAAGATGATGGCGTTTTGGTTAGAAGAATCGGGAGTTGGAGCACCGTCGTCTTTCTTCACTCCTCCACCGGGGCCTTCTGCGTATGTCTTATTTACATAAGCAAAAATTGCGTCTATTTCTTCATCTTTAATTTCAGGAAAAGCCAGCATTGGAGAACCCCATTGTTGTTTCAAGGCAATGTAATATGGATCCGTTGTCATTAACAACCCTGCTTTCTTAATCCATTCGTATGTGTTCTTTACATCACCACCGTATTTATCCTTCTCAAGAACACCGCCCAATTTGGGACCAGTTCCGTCTTTAAAAACGTTGTGGCAGGCGGCACACTTACTCATGAATAAGGTCTTACCTGCTGCTGCGTCCTGGGCCGAAACATTTAGTAGGGAAACAAAAAGGGATAGAAATAGTACAGTCAGTCTCTGGCCGATTGGTTTACAAAGAATCATAGACTCAATTAATCTGAAAAATGTGGATAAAAAGCTCTAACCAGCCGCAAAAATAAGTCAGGAACTTAACAAAACGACAACAGGTTTAAATTTTTTTTAAGCCGCTACCAGCCTGCATTTCAGGGGATTTATAAGTGTTTTTCAGCAGCCGGTAAATTTGTTTGTCATAAATCAGTCAACCTTTCAGGAATGTTCAACAGATGTGAAAATTGAGCTGTTTTATGGAGGTTTTTTCCTGACTTTTGCAGCGCTTAAATAGCAACCTGTTTTAAAGCCGCCACTTTTATTAATCATGTTTGATCGCTTACAACAAAAATGGAAGGTCAATGGCCTTCAATTGACCCTGATCCTTTGCACTTTTGCCATTGGCGGCAGCCTCACCGGGTATGCCGGCCGCCGGCTGATGCCCCTGCTCAGTATTGAACAGGACTGGCTCTGGATCATTGTATATGTAATAATAGTTACCCTGCTCTGGCCACTGGCTGTTTTATTAGTCAGTATCCCTTTGGGTCAGTTTTCTTTTTTTTCTAACTATATCCGAAAAATTGGGGCAAAAATTGGGATTGGCAGGAAGAAAGCGAAAAGTGATTGATAAAAATTTTTTCTGCCCCATTCAACTGATTCAATTAGTATAAAATTAGCATAGCCGTGAAGTACTAACAGGGATAACAAATACTCAATTATACCAATGGCGGATCAGATGGCTGTCATTTTTCAAAAAAACGCTGAGCTATTTCTAACAGTTGGCGTCCTTCTTTGCTACTAACGACCCTGCTCTTGTATATCCCGTCTTTCAATCGTAGCAGGATTACATTATAAATATCTTCACCCAATAAATCAATTTTTTGCAATGGTAAATGATTAACTCTAAAGCCCCACTTACTGCAACTCGTATCAGCAAATACATCCAGGGATTTAAAGAACAAACTGTCTTTTTGGTATGCTCTGGGAATATCTTCGTTAAAACAGTTGCATTTTAAGCAGGATACAAGCAGTACTTTTTCTTTGCCATTGAAATTCTGTAGCGCTGCCGCCTGATCAATTACAATTTCAGCGCTATTATCCTGCTTACATGATAATAGAAAAATTAGTAGAAAAAACAGCAACTGTTTATTTTTCAAAAGCATAGTAATAACCCTGATTATATTTTTTGTTAATCATCAATAAACCATTTTTATAGGGAACAATAATTGGGACCCCTGCTAAATCATGATCGATATTCTTTTCAAATAAAAGTTTATGTCCGCTATCAAATAAAAAAATAGAATACGTCGGGAGATCAGAGAGTGATTGCTTGTAGTTACGTTTTACAGCCACAAGGTTTTCATTTTGTAATAAAAACAAGCCCATATTAACCTCTTCATTTTCTAAGTAGCGTCTGGTATAAGCTAAATTTTCAGATTTACTTTCCTCGTACTTTCTCATCCTGCAGTCATGTGTTAATTCAAAAATTCCTTTTCTTTTCCCGTCTAAATCAACAAAAAGTTTATCGTAATAGTCAAACAGTGTAATTGTTTCTCCGTTTGGTGATACAACAAGTGAACTTGTAGCAAGGTATTGATAACAGCATTTGTAGCATTCAGGATAAGCTATTATTTTATCAATGGTTTTTTTCAGAAAGTTTATTTTTATATATGCATTATTATCCAGGCCATTATTTTTTTTAAGATTTGAGTATTGTACCCAAGCAAAAGGCCATTTATAAGTAATTGCAGGACGTCCAATTAAAAGGTTAGTAACACAGTTATCAAACTCTTTCCTGTTACCGAGATTAAACGAATCTATAAGAAACGTTGATTCCTTAAAGCGCATCTTGTATTTGTAATAAATACTCCTGTTCTGGTTTAACAGGTGGATTGTATCCTTTTGGATTAAAACTCCGTAATAATCGTTTTGTGGAAGAATACTTATTAAATTTAAAGAATCAAGTACTTTCCCGCTTGCTATATCTATACTAAAAAGCCTGCTATCTGCCGACAGGAACACAATAGCCTCTGAGCCATTTAAAGGAATTGTGTGAAATCCGAACATTTCATTATGCCTGACTCTCTTCAATAAGGTAAGGAATCCTTCCATATTTATTTTATGAACAGACCATGGCAAAGCCCCTTCTTTCTTTTGCACAACTCTGTCCACATTAGAATAACAGTCGCATTTTCTTTTACAAGATACATCTAACAATAGGGCCATAAAGACTAAAAAAAATCCCATTATTCGAAACATAACTATGGTAATTTGAATTTGTCCGTCTGTTAAAGCTCAAATATAGATTGCAGGCTGCTAAAAATATTTACTCCCATCAAAACAGGAATGATTTATACAGCTCATTGAATCAACTTTGCCCAGGCGGTTGTAGTAGTTATTTCCATCCGGGCAAAGTTACATTTCTAATTACACTATTTTTCAGAAAGACATGCTGGATCTGCAATCTTTTGACTCCAAAAAACTTTAAAGTAATATTACTAATCAAAAACAGGACGTACGCTTTAGTTGCAATACGGATTCTATTTAAATATCTAAAGTTTTTTAATTAATAATTACTGAACTCTTTTTATAGCAAATAGTACATTATCAGCATCCAGCATTAATCTGTTATTAAAAATAACAATAGAGCTGTCTTCCATTATCCTAACGGTGTAGTCACCACTAATCACCTTATTTACATCCGAGTCCGTTACCGGGCTATCACTTGGAAAGATTGTCCTCCACTGATTGGTTTGAAAAAAACCTGCCAAATTGTTATTCTCATAAGCTGAAATAAAATTATTGTAAACTGTCCTAAATACTATAATATCTCCTTGGCCAACATATTCATGACAGTTACTACCAGCCACAGTGCAATATACTGTTGCACCCGGGGCTATCACTTCATTTACAGGATCGGTCCCCTGACGATAAGGGTCAACACCAGTGACCCTTGTAACCTTTCTATTGTGGGTAGTTGGTTCAGGCCCGCAAGAAGAAAACGCAATAATGATTACAATAAGACAAAAAATTGAATACTTCATGATTAAGTTTTTAATGGTTAACTAATTACTTCTTGGTAGAAATAATAGGCCTTGGCCTATTTTACAGTTGAGAAGTAAATAAAATAAATGCAATGCTCACATTGCGTTGAATGGATAAAGCCACTTTTAATAAAAAATTTGGCTCTTTGCTTAAATCAGAAAGGGAGAAAAACTCTTAATCAAAGCGAACCTGCCCGGCTTTGCTTTAAGGACAGGCAATATATCCATAGAATCAAAAAAGGAGAGATAACCCCCACAATTTTCACGGTTTACATAATTTGTAAAGAATTAAATATTGATATTAACTCTCTAATTCCCAGCGATTAGTATTTTTATAAAATGAAGAACATCGCCATCTTCGCTTCCGGTGCCGGTTCCAATGCGCAAAAGATCATTGAGCATTTCCGTTATTCCAAAAAAGCGAGAGTAACCCTGATCGTTTGTAATAAACCGGGGGCTGCTGTTCTTTCCATTGCCGCTGCAGAGCATATCCCTGTATTATTAATAGAAAAAGAACAATTCAGCAATGGTAACGGGTATGCAGGAGAGCTGCAGGAAAAAGAAATTGATTTGATTGTACTGGCGGGTTTTCTCTGGAAGATACCTGCGGCACTGATCAAAGCTTTTCCCCACCGTATTATTAATATACATCCCGCTTTATTGCCCGCCTATGGCGGCAAAGGCATGTATGGCCTCCGTGTGCACCAGGCCGTAATTGATAATAAAGAAAAGGAAAGCGGCATCAGTATCCATTATGTGGATGAGGTCTACGACCATGGCCAGGTCATATTCCAGGCCAAATGCCCTTTGCTGCAACATGAAACGGCTGAATCGCTGGCACAGCGTATCCATAAACTGGAGCATGAACACTATCCAAGGATCATTGAACGCTTAATTGATGGTTATGGCCCATTTTAGATTAGCTTTTGCATTTTCTTTCGTTACTTGCCAACCAATATAAACCTGTTGCACCGCTATCGTTTAATTATACCATTCCTGTTTATTGTTTTGCTGGCTTCACAGTCTGCATCGGCACAATATAAAATCAAAGGAACCGTGTATGACAGCACCCGCAACTACCCGCTTGAGTTAGTATCGGTATTAACAACAGCCGGTAAGGGAACTGTGACCAATGCGGAAGGAGTGTATGAAATAGAAGTGGCGGAAAAAGATTCCATCTGGTTCAGTTATCTCGGCAAACCCACTGTTAAGTTCCCGGTACTGAAGATCGCCAATCCCTTTGGTTTTGATATCTCGCTTAAAGTAAATGTAACGGTCTTAAAAGAAGTAAAGATCCGGCCACGGAATTATAAACAGGATTCGGCCCAGAACCGGCTTGACTATGCTAAAATTTTCAACTACAAAAAACCGGGACTCAAAACCGTAACACCACAATACGGTGTGGGGGCCGGGTTCGACCTGAATGAGATCATCAACGCTTTCCGTTTCAAACGAAACCGCAGTATGCTCTCCTTCCAGAAACGGTTGCTGGAACAGGAAAGAGAAAAATCAGTCACACACCGTTTCAATAAAGCATTAGTGCGCCGGTTAACCATGCTGGATGGTGCGGAACTGGATAGTTTCATGCTGGTCTTCCGTCCTTCTTATGAATTCACCATGTCCACCGGTGATTATGATTTCCAGCAATACATTAAAACAGCGCATGCCCGTTTCAAAAGAGGTTTGCCCCCGATGCAGTTCCTGCGGCCGGAAGAAGTAGAAGAATAAACCGCTGTTTCCTTTCCTGCCATAAAAAATAAAAGTATTTTTCATGTCCTAATTCAACAAGATATGGAACAAACAACTCTTGGCATCGGCACACGTTTGCAACACACATTATACGGCCCCGGCGTTATTGTGGGTATAAAATATGCCACGTATCTTATTTCTTTTATCAACCACGGTATCAAAGAAATTGACAAGACCGATACGCAGCTCGATGAAATCATTCCGGCAAATGTGACGCCGGAAATAGAAACCCATTCGGAAGTGGAACGATCATTATTAAAAATACTGCGGCTCTGGGGCGGGCTTACAGAAACAGTGCCGCTCGGCGAAAAATGGCTGAATGGAACTTTACTCATACAACCTGCTGATAAAAGCCTGAAGCCAAAAGAAATTCCCATTGATGATTTCTTTCACAAGATCGTGCTACTGCGGGACCGGCTGCGGGTGCTGGAACAAAATATCAACAGCCATAAAAAACTGAGTGATGAAGAAAAAGTGAACCTGCAGCAATATATCACCCGTTGCTATGGCTCCCTCACCACTTTTAATGTATTGTTTAAAAACAAAGAGCATTGGTTTGTGGGAGAAAAGGGTGGGAAGGAGGAGTGAGGAATTTGTCCCGCAGGGTACCCTTCGCGGTAGAATGCTAAAACAGGCCCTTCCACATATTCCATCGGAGCCTGTAACAAATTATTGAAACAGGTAGTTGCAGTGGTAAAAAAAGCTTGTATCAACCTGGCTACTGCTCCGCTAAACCCAAAAAAGTGGGCTTCTGCCCGGGTTTTACACAGATTTCCTGTTAGCGGGTCGTTGTTCTACATTGCTTTTACTCTCTACAAGCACATTCGTGATTCTCATTTATGTACTTGATTGTCGCTTTGCTTAACTTCTCTAATATGTCAAGGTCGAGGTCAGACAATTTCTTGAAGTAAATACAAGCTTTCCCCATTTTATACTTTCCTAATTTGCCAAGCAGTTGTTTATTATCATTCCCTGGTGCAGAAACATAAAGAGAGAACTCCGCTTTTCTCGGTGAAAAACCAATTAACATAGAGTCGCCTTCGTGTCCGCTTGCATACTTGTAATGATAACTTCCAAAACCTACCATGGTCGGGCCCCACATTTTTGGCTCAAAGCCTGACCATTTTTTCATTAGATCAATCAGGCGTAAGCTGTCTTGTTTCCTTTGTTCGTTGTCAACAAATGACTCTAAAAAATCAATCACGTTTACTTCGGTTTCTGTCGTTTTAGTTTTTGCTACCATATACTTCTTTGGGTTTAGTAGTTAGTGTCGGTTTACAACGGCCATAGCTTTGCGTTCGGCAGGGCATTTGGAAAACGTCCAGACCGGAACTGCAGCCGATTAAAGATACTAAAGTTGAAAACATATTCTGTTGCTCATCTGTGTTCGGTCAGCTGGATATGTAGCTGATAGTAACACTAGGATGAGGATTTATTCGTCACCCCTGATGACGCAAAACTGCCTGTTGTATGCCGCTTTTCTGTGTCAACCGAATAAGTTTTTTATTTTTTTAATGATGCTTGTATTACGTTTCGTCGGATAAATATTTAATTCATCAAATGGGTCAAACTCTGGTTCAAGTCCTTCTTCAATTATTCGTCCAGCTTCATAACGTTTTCCATCTATGTCGACCAAATAAGGGAAGCAGTAAAATGTCGTCCCATAAATCTTTGGGTCTGGGAATTGAAAATTAATAACGGCCTCTTTGATAAAATTTGTGTCAAACCCATTTGCTAATAACTCTTTATCAATAATTGTTTTTAAATCTCTCGCATTTAATGTCAATGGATGAATGTTCAGTTGTATCGGATTAAATGAAATTTGCAATACGTCTAAAGAAGCATTTGTCAAATGAAGTCGTTTTGCAGCATTTAACAACCAGTCACCCATATAGCCGCCATTGTAATAACGTTCAGTTCCGAAGAAACTCTTTGTTATGTTATGAGGAATTCCGTTTAAGTTTTTTCTTTTCGGCATAAGGTCTGTCTAAAGTGGCATACAACTCGTAAATTGGCGAAACTGCCGGTACAGTTTTATATTGATTATCAGTACGAATTTGTACCAGCTATTTCTAAATTTAATAAGTCTTTTCCATCCCGCCACCGAAATGGAATTAAAAAAACCCTTAGCCGTGTCAGCTAAGGGTTCAACTACAATCTATATAGCACTATTAATTACTGAACCGCATCACTCTTCCCGGTCCGCCGCCGCTCTGCTGCATTTCGCTCATCATCTTATCTCTTTCTTTATTGAACCCGGCCGGGGTATAACGTTTTTTACCGGTGGGTTCTTTAATGGAAGCAATATCCGCTTTGGGGCTAATGGATAAGGCTTTAAAAGTTTGCTGGCCTTTATTAATATCCACTTCCAGGATCAAACCCGGCAACTGTCCCTGGTATTCGGCCGGCCCGGCAGCCACCGGAATAGCACTGGTGATCCAGGCTACCACCAGCACGGTATCATTCACTTCCTTGCGTTCCATTTTGCCATTGTCCATATTCATCTGCATCCGCTTTCTTGTTTGTGTGGCTTCCGCCTTCATACAGGTATGGCCGAGAATGGTCTTTGTTTCGCCGGTCATTTTCCATTTCATCGGGCGGGTGCTGTCGTCAATGATAAAGACCTTGTCAAACAATTCTCTTTTTTCCACCTTGGTGCCTTTGTCAAAATTGGTATAGACCACATCACCGGAGCCGGTGGAGAAAGTGCGGATCTGCAAACCGCCATCAGCGCTGGTAAAATTGCCGTCATCCTCATTTTCCTGTTCGGCCTGGCGCCAGAGGGATTGGTTGTTGCCGAAAGTCAGTTCAAATTTATCTGTTCTTGTTTTCGGGATCATGCGTTCCATTTCTTCATTCATGCCGGCAAAACTGATCTGTACCTGCACGGTTCTTTCGTAAATCACTTTTCCTTCTTTTTGTTGTGCAGTAGCGGCGATCACTGCAAAAAGAACACACCCGAGGATAACTGTCTTTTTCATTGTTGTTGATTTTGCAGCAAAACTAAAAGGCCGGAAAGGGAAAGCAGGTTAACCCACCTTTCATTAAGGTTAATAAAGGTTAACAGGTCCGGAAAAGCTTCGGTAAGTTTTTTACTTTTGAATGAACGAATGAAGCATACCGGTTCAAATAAAGGGAATCTGCAAAGCCCCTCCCGCGGAGGGGTTGGGGGAGGCCGTCTTCGGGGCTCCGCTATATTAATGATGATCGCCATTCTCGGCATCTGCGGCTTCCAGGGCTACTGGCTGAAGAATAACTATGACCGGGAGAAACAGAACCTCGATATTAAAACAGCCGCCGCCTTTCGCCAAACCATTTTGCAACTGCAGGCGGGCAAGCTGAAATTAGAAACGATCAGTCTCAGCTTTGATACCACGAGAATGGCAGGGGTGACTATCTCCAATTCAAAAAGCAGTACCCGGCGTATCAGCAGGCCGGCTTCTCCTTCGGAACCAGCTATCTCCCTGCTGAACCTGATACAGGAAAAATTAAAGGATTCATTGCGAAAGGATACCGGCATGATCATGCTGATGCGGAGCAATAATGATTCACTGGTACGCAGGATGATCAGAGACAGCAGCGGGAGGATACGGACAGTGATCCATTCAATGGGAATCAGTAAGCGGATTGATTCGCTTATTCCCAACCCGGAAGCGATACGAAGTATTCATGTTGATAAAAGATATCCTTCAACGGCGGGTAATGTAACGATCACTTACAGCAGTGAGACCGGGAAGATACCTGACTCCGCTTTTTCTTTTAAAAGAAAGACAGGCGATAATATTTTTATTGAAAAAGAAATGATGGATATGCCAGCACCACCAGCTGTAGTGGTTGCCGCACCGGGTCAAAAAGGTCCGGGCGAAAAATCAGTCTTCCGTTTTTTATATGATGTGGATTCGTTGTCACAGAAAGATTCTGTTACGCTGGAAGAAATTGATTCGGCTTTTGCTAAGCGGCTCAAGGAAGATAAGATTGCGGTTGGTTTTGCGGTGAACCGTTTGGACAGTATGCAATCCGTTCCCGCCAATGCGGTGACGCTTGGTTTTTCAAAGCCCACGCATTTTACGTATGTGTTGCAGGATACCTGGACTTATATGCTGGGCCAGTTAAAACTGCCGATACTGTTTTCATTGCTGCTGGTGGGCATTACCATTGCTTCTTTTGTATTGCTCTACCGCAATATGATGCAGCAAAAAAGACTGGCCGACCTGAAGAATGAATTCATCAGCAATATCACCCATGAATTAAAAACACCGATTGCTACCGTGGGAGTGGCCATTGAAGCACTGAAAAGTTTCAATGCCATTGATGATCCCAGGCGCACCAAAGAATACTTAGATATTTCACAGAATGAATTGCAGCGGCTGAACCTGCTGGTGGATAAAGTGCTGAAACTATCCATGTTTGAAAAGAAAGAGATCGAGCTGAAATACGAGGTACTGAACCTGGCTGATGTGGTGGACGAAGTGGTGGCGTCGATGCGGTTACAAACAGAAAAGTACCGGGCTACCGTATCCGTGAATACGGAAGGTGATTGTACCCTGCAGGCTGACCGTTTGCATTTGCTGAGTGTGGTGTTCAATTTACTGGACAATGCACTAAAGTATGGCAAGGAAAATCCTGCCGTGCAGATCAGCCTGGAAGAAAAGGAGAACAGTATTGAACTGAAAGTGGCGGATAATGGTATCGGCATCCCTGCTGAATATAAAGACAAAGTGTTTGATAAATTCTTCCGCATTCCCCATGGTGATACGCATGATGCCAAAGGATACGGATTAGGGCTGAGCTATGTGGCGCATGTGGTGAAAAAACACAAGGGAACCATTACCGTGGAAAGCGGAACCGGTACAGGAGCAACATTTATTATCAACTTACCCAAGCAACAAGGATGAGCACAACAAAGGTCCTCTACGTGGAGGATGAACTCTTTTTAGGAAAGATCGTGCGGGAAAGCTTAGAAAGCCGTGGCTTTGCCGTAACGATGGAAAGCGATGGTGCCAAAGTACTGGATGTGTTTAAACAATCCAACCCGGATATTTGTGTGCTGGATGTGATGCTGCCCAATAAAGATGGTTTTACCATTGCGGATGAGATCAGGGAACTCAATGAAACGGTGCCGATCATTTTCCTCACAGCGAAAACACAGACCGAAGATGTGGTGAAAGGATTTTCACTGGGAGGTAATGATTATATCCGCAAGCCTTTTAGTATGGAAGAGCTGATCGTCCGCATCCAAAGTTTGTTACGCAACAAAGCAGAAGGAACCACCAAACTGACCGGTGATACGGTTTCCTTCGGAAAATATACTTTTCAACTGAACCGGCAGGTGCTGGCCCATGGCAAAGAAGAAAGAAAATTGTCTTACCGGGAAAGTGAATTGCTGAAATTATTATATGAGAACCGGTCAACGGTGATCGACCGCAAGGATATCCTGAATTTATTATGGGGCAATGATTCTTTCTTCAACAGCCGCAACCTGGATGTGTATATTACCAAGCTCCGCAGTTATTTAAAAGATGATCCTTCGTTAGAGATCATTACCATCAAGGGAATTGGTTACCGTTTTGTCACGGCATAGTTCCCTTCTTTACCCCCAACTGTATTTTATACAGCATAAAAAATCAAAGATCGGTTCCAGATTGTATTTTTACCGGCAATACTATGCCAGTACAGCAGCTATACAAAGCCTCCCGCATTTTTTCCGGTAATACATGGCTGAATGATCATGTTGTTGTTGCAGAGAACAATATCATAACTGCAGTAGTCCCTTTTTCTTCTATTGCTGATCCCGCATCAGTTCAGCGTTTTGATAACTGCATTCTTGCACCGGCCTTTATGGACCTGCAGATCTACGGGGCTTATGGCAAGCTGCTGTCCGTTTTTCCTGAAACAGATGCTTTGTATAAACTGAATGACTATTGCAATAAAGGCGGTGCCGTGTATTGCCTGCCGACAGTAGCCACAAATACCCGGGAAGTTTTTATCAATGCCATTGATGCGGTGAAAGCTTACTGGAAACAAGGAGGCAAAGGGGTGCTGGGTTTGCATTTGGAAGGTCCGTGGATCAACCCGGTGAAAAGAGGGGCTCATATTGAAGCACTGATCCACTCTCCCACTCTTGCTGAAGTACAGGAATTACTGGACTATGGTAAAGGTGTTATCAAAATGATCACCCTTGCACCGGAAGTGTGCAGCAAAGAGATCACTGATTGTATTCTTTCGTACGGGATCATCATTTCTGCAGGGCATAGTAATGCCACTTACAACCAGGCCAAAGAGGGTTTTGCCAATGGCATAACAACTGTCACTCATTTATTCAATGCCATGAGCCCTTTGCAGCACCGGGAGCCGGGACTGGCAGGTGCGGTGATGGATGATGATAAAACGTTTTGCAGCATTATCCCGGATGGATTTCATGTTGACTATGCAGCGATCCGGATCGCCAAACAGGTAATGAAAGAAAGATTATTTGTGATCACTGATGCGGTGACGCATACAACAGAAGGATATTACAAACATGCCATGAGCGGTGACAAATATGAAGCCGCCGGTATTTTAAGCGGCTCGGCATTAACGATGATAAAAGCAGTAAGGAACCTTGTTGATAATAATGTTACCAGCCTGGAAGAAGCATTACGGATGTGCAGTTTATATCCTGCACAGGTGATGGGTATGGATAAACAGTTGGGAAGAATTGAAAAAGGATATGAAGCTTCCCTGGTGATCCTCAATGAACAACTGGAACTGGTTAAACTGATCAACTGATGCAGCCCGTACAAAAGCAAACCGCCTTATCGATCTTTATGTTGCTTTTGCAAAGCTTTGTTGCCCACTCACAACCTTCAAGGACACAGTATCCGCCGGGTTTATCCAATTCTTATACGGGAGTGAATATCGGCGCTATCAATTATGCTTTTTCCAATGCACAACTGGAACCCGGCTTTACTGCCCAATCCGTAGAAGTGCCGCATACGGCAGTAAGAATAATTTTACTGGGTCATCAATTCAATAAATACCTTTCTGCACAGATCAGTTATATGCGTCCTGTTGGCTGGGTGGAATATAAAAAGATCAATACCGACCAGTCCGATCATACGGTGTGGATGAATGTAGCGGGACTGACACTCGCTTCACAGCTTCCGGTACATAAAAAAATTTCCCTGTCTGGAGAAGCCGGTTTGGGTATTATCACCCGGAAAGGATTTAGCATAAATAATGTGCCGGTGGTAAAGAATGCGAATTACGCAACGTTACTTGCCGGTGCTGCTTTACAATACCATCTCAACCGGAAATGGGATCTGCAAATAAGTACAGCCTGGTCGCCTGCCAATCAAAAAGTAAAACAACCGGCTACTAGTTTTCTTGCTGCCGGTTTTCATTATCATATGCGGTCCCTGCCAAAAGAAACTGTGGAACGGAATGCCGGCAGCCGTTATATCTTCCCCAAACAATTTATCATGGCGGGTTATACCACGAACGGGTTGGGCTATGGGGTAAATGATTTTGCTTCCAAAGGCAGCATTCCTTTTTTCTGGGGTGGTGAAGTACATATTCAACAGGGATTTACGCTGAGCTACCAGCGGAATATCTTTCATGCCCGCAAGGTCTTTGCGTTTGACTGGGCGGCGGGTATTTCCTTTTGGAAAAGCAGGGATAGGGCAGACAGGTTTATGACGGTTTCACTATCGCCGGTCTTCCGGTTCACTGCTGTCCGCAGTAAACCGCTCGATCTTTTTGTTGAATACTCCGTGGCGGGTCCCACCTGGATTTCTAAAAAGATCATTGACGATAAAGCCACCGGGCAGCATTTCACGTTCTATGATTTTATGGGTATGGGTGTGTTCACCGGTAAAAACAGGCAACTGAATGCCAATATCCGGATCGCCCATTATTCCAATGGAAATATTTACCCGCAGAATGACGGGCTGAAGATCCCGCTGACCTTCCAGTTGGGCTATGTTTTCTGAGAATACTGTTGCTGATTTTGAAAAAATTTCCAATCTTTAGCCGGCAACCAACGATTTCTCCACTTAAACGAACCAACGAACATGAAAAAGATGCTTGTCACGGCAGCATTGTTTTTTATAACCATTGCTGCTATTTATTTTTCTGCATGTAATAATACGACTGCAGATAAGCCGGCTGCCGGCGATTTAGATTCAGTAAAACAATTAGTTGAAAGAGGTCATTACCTCGCCCATTATGTGACCCAATGTATGGATTGCCATAGTGTAAGAGATACGGGCAAATTCTCTATGCCGGTGGTACCGGGCACAGAGGGCGGGGGATCTGCTTTCCCCTTTGGGAAAGCGGAAGGAGTTCCCGGGGAAGTAACGCCTCCCAACATCACCCCGTTTGCATTAAAAGACTGGACCGATGAAGAAATAATCCGTGCCATTACGGGTGGCATTAATAAAAGAGGGGACACGCTGTTCCCACTTATGCCTTACCAGCATTATAGCAAGATGGCTAAAAATGATATCCTGGCCATTGTTGCCTATATCCGTTCTTTAAAACCCATTGAAAGAACCACCCCTCCCCGCCGATTAGAAATACCATTGAGCATGCTGGGTCCGTTACCTGTTGTTAATCTTGATAATAATAGTATACCTGACAAATCGGATAAAATAAAGTATGGTGAATATATTGTCAATGCCGCAGTCTGTTCGGAATGCCATACGCCAATGGGTCCGCAGGGGCCTGATTTTTCAAAACTTTTTGCCGGCGGCTTTGTATTTGACCTGCCGATGTTTAAAGTAACTGTGGCCAACATTACACCTGATTCAGCGACGGGTATCGGCACCTGGACAGAAGAAATGTTTTTAGCAAAATTTAAAACCAATGGTGCGGATGAAATGGTCAATAAATACCCGGGAAGAAAGAATTCTATAATGCCCTGGGCCATGTATGCTAAAATGGGCGAAGAGGAACTAAAAGCGGTTTATGCGTATTTACGTACCGTAAAGCCGGTGAGTAATAAAGTGGAAAAATATCCGCAGTAGGAGATATCGCACAGAGGAATAAGAGAAAAAGAGAAGGGATTATATTCTCTTTTAGCTCCTTTACTCTGTGCGATTTTCTTTTGTATCCTCCAGCGGCTCCTTGTCGGAATACACATCTTTAAACAGCAGCATCTTCCAGAGTTTGCGTTCATTCTCTCTTGGGAAACCACAACGCTCTGCAAATTCATTCGTGTCCTTATACGTACCGAAAAGTTTATCCCACATTGGCAGATCAGAGAAATTGTATTTATGAACACCCAACTGGTGATGAATGGAATGCAGTTCCGGTGTTTGCAGGATATACTTCATCCACCGCGGTGACCTGATATTCGAATGATAATAATATTCACCGGTGGCGGCAAAGAAGTTGAGCCAGAAAGCCCCCTCCAGTGAGGAACCGAGCACGGGGTACATGAGCAATGCAATTAAAAAAGAATCCGCCAGTATTTCCACGGGATGTTTGTAAAATGAAGTAAGGGTTTCAATTCTCGAGGGTGAATGATGCACCTGGTGAAAGATGACCCAGAAACCATTGGCATGCCGGATTCGGTGCCACCAGTAAAAGAAGAAAGTGCTGATGAGCCAGCCAATAAAACCTTCAAGTAGAGGTTGTTGCAGATTGGATAAGTGGAACAGCGATGAACCGCTGAGCCAGTTGAACCAAAGATGATTGGTGCCAAACGTGATACCGATCTGGAAAGCATTCACCAGCAGCACCCGGAAATACCAGCCCTTGCTGTTGGGCAGTTCCCGGCCGGGCACCACCCGTTCCCACACTAAAAAAATGATGGTCACAATAACGGTGCAGATCGTGGGCATCCATAAACTCATGGTGGGTGACTTTAGTAAGGGCTAAAGTAACGGAAGAAATGGAACGGGCGAATACCGGGAAGAGGGTAGAATTTTATACTTCGGCCCGGAAGCAGTTGTTATATACCCGTCTACTGCTGATTTAGTTGTTTTCTGTTAGTTCGTACAACTTATAGTTATGAAGGGAATTAATAAAGCATAAAAAAATTTCATGGTAAATGATAAATATTGTGTTTAAGAATAACGGTTGTACCAGCTTTATGCCTGGGTTTTATACAGCTCATGTTGGGCGAAGCTTATTTGCAAATTTCTTTTAAGATTTGTCCAAACTCATTTGCTTGTAACTTTGCATAATGCCATCCTGATTCGCCTTTTGAGTCGACTTCTATGGAGGTTGCTCGTCCACTAATTCTTACCCCAAAAACAATATTTGTTTTATCCTTCATTTCAATTCGAATCCTGCAAACAGAGTCGGGATTCTTCAAAAAATCTTCATCAGTCAAAACTGTGTGCCGTAACGCAAGGCTTAAACTATTAAGCGTTTCCCGATTTGTAACAATTATCTCATTAGTGACTAAACTTATGCTTTGACTGGAAGGAATGTTGGTTGGTTGAATTAGGATTCTTTCAACTTTAGTGCTGTCAATTTTTTCAACCTCATTTACTTTTTGCCGACTTTTGGATAAAGGGCCTACAGTAGATATGATTATTAAAAATACTCCTATTGCAAAAGAAATTACGCTACGACGTTTTTTTCTTTTGGAAAAAGCTAAAATTCCGACACTTACCAGTAAGAAAATAATTCCAATAATAAGTGGTTGTATTGTGTAATGTGTCAAGGATATATTCATTTAAGTTTCACCGAACACGTAAATATACTCCACTGCCGCCATAAATTCCCATTGGTTACCAATGCTCAACTATGCCAGAAACAATACAGTTATGTACAAAGGGGATGATTATGCCACCGCCTTTTCCTCCCGCTTCCACTCCTTATCCATATAAAAAGTACCAAAAGGTATGATGGAAGAGATAAAAACTTTAAAGCCCCAGCCAATAGATCTATTATATTGGTCTTTTACCATATAAGCAGCAACAGCCAATGCAACAAATAACACGCCGTGCAGGCTGCCGATAATGGTGACGGCTTTGGGCATATCGGCAAAATATTTCAGCGGCATGGCGATCAGCAATAAAACTAAGAAGGAGATACCTTCTGCAAAGGCAATTTTCCGGAACCAGCTGTATGTTTTCTTCATCGTGATTGGTGAATGGTAAATAGAGAATGGGGTTAATAATTGATCACTTGTTCTTCAATGGTTGCCGGAATTTCTCTCCACTCGTATTGCTGGTTGCGCAATTGCGGTTCAAAACCGGCTTCCCGGATGGCATCCTGTATGGTTTTATAGGTGAAGCGATGCGGGGCACCGGCGGCACTCACCACATTCTCCTCGATCATGATGGAACCAAAATCATTGGCACCGGCATGTAAACAGATCGAAGCGGTTTGTTTACCCACCGTTAACCAGCTCGCCTGTATGTTCTTTACATTGGGCAGCATGATACGGCTCAAAGCGATCATCCGGATATATTCATCCGCCGTGGTGAGGTTATGCACGCCGCGGATCTTGGCTAATAAAGTATCCACATCCTGGAAGGTCCAGGGAATAAAAGCAAGGAAACCTTTTGCCTCTTCTGGTTTACGGCTTTGCACTTCTCTTATTTTCACCAAATGCTCAAACCGTTCTTCGATAGTTTCCACATGACCAAACATCATCGTGGCAGACGTAGTGATATTGAGTTTATGAGCTTCATGCATAATGTCGAGCCATTCCTGGGCCCCGCATTTGCCTTTGCTGATCAATCGGCGCACCCTGTCAATCAGTATCTCTGCACCGGCACCGGGCAATGAATCCATACCGGCTTCTTTCAATGCTTTCAATACTTCATGGTGGGTTGATTTTTCCAGCTTGGTAATATGCGCCACTTCGGGTGGCCCGAGTGTGTGCAGCTTGATCGTCGGAAACTCCTGTTTGATCTGCCGGAAAGTATCTACATAGAATTGCAAACCAAGTTCAGGATGGTGACCTCCCTGTAACAATAACTGGTCGCCGCCATATTTCAAGGTCTCGGTGATCTTTTGCCGGTAGGTTGGCATATCGGTGATATAAGCTTCGGCATGGCCCGGTATGCGGTAGAAATTGCAAAACTTGCAATTGGCGATGCAAACATTGGTGGTGTTCACGTTGCGGTCGATCTGCCAAGTCACTTTGCCGTGGGGCACTTGTTTTTTGCGGAGTTCATCGGCAATGAACATCAGGTCGGCCAGCGGGGCATGCTGGTAGAGGTACACTCCTTCTTCCACCGAAAGAAAGCCGAAAGCCGAAGCTTTATCATAGAGATCGTTTAGCTGCATAGTTGGCAAAGTTACACCTGAATAACAGAAAACGGGCTGAACGGTTTTGCTCCGGGCACACATTGACCTAAATTTACCTGCCTGCCATCCGACAGGGATAAACGGTAAGCGACGTTGCATCATTTTAGTCTTGTTTACTGTCCTGAATAAGAACGATTGCCGACCAAAAACCTTCGCATGAAAAAAATAGTATCCCTGCTGGCCCTGTTCCTGCTGCTTTTGCAACAGCAAGGTATTGCCCAGGAAGAATTTATACAACCACCTTCCCGTTTTCTTACCCGTATTCCCTTCACCCAGTTGACCGGTGGTATTGTGATCCTGCAGGCCAAGCTGAATAATTTTCCGGATACACTGAACTTTGTACTTGATACGGGTAGCAGCGGCATTTCCTTAGACTCTACAACAGCGGATTACCTGAAACTAAGTCCGCTGGCGACTGACCGGACGATCCGGGGTATTGCCGGCATCCGGAATGTACCGTTCTTATTTAACCAAACCCTGCGCCTTCCTAACCTGAAAGTGGACAGTCTTGATTTTCATGTCAACGATTATTCCATCCTCACAGCAGTGTACGGCGAACAGATCGATGGGATCATTGGCTATTCCCTGTTGAGCCGCTATATTCTAAAGATCAATTACGACAGTATGTTCATTGATATTTGCAGCCGGGGTACTATCCGGTATCCCAAAGGTGGATTTATGCTCAAACCATCTATTGGGAGCCTGCCTGTTCAGCCACTGCGGGTAAAGGATGCGGCTACGATTAATTCCCGTTTTTTATATGATATCGGTGCCGGCGTGTGTATGATGTTGTCCACCGAATTTGTTTCAGACAGTGCTTTACTGAATAAAAAAAGAAAATTACTGTCCAAAGAAGGAGAAGGCGTGGGTGGCAAGATCGATATGTTTGTAACCGTGATCAAAGAAGTGAAGCTGGGGCCTTACCGGTTCCGTTCGGTACCCACCTATATCTTCGATGATGTGTACAATGTGACATCCTATCCTTATCTCGGTGGTTTGATCGGGAATGATATCCTGCGAAGATTCAATACGATCCTGAATTATGAGAAAAAAGATTTTTACCTGGTGCCAAATACGCATTTCAATGACCCGTTTGATTATTCCTATTCCGGTATTGAGCTTTACTATGTACAGGGTAATATCATTGTAGGTGATGTGGCTAAGAATTCGCCGGCCGAAGCAGCGGGTTTAAAAGAAAATGATGTGGTAATTGCAATCAATAATAATTTTTCGCAGAACCTGAACCAATACAAGATCGCCCTGCAGGCACCCAATGAAAAGATCAAAATGATCGTCCGGAGAGACCTGGCCCTGAAAGAGATCATTTTTAAGGTCAGGAGCATCCGTTAACAAATTTGCTTTTTCCTGTTTATAGCCTGAAGCTCATTTTTCGATAATTTTACCTCTTCGCCAGGGCGACCAACTTTTACTTTCAACCACTGTTATACAATTATGATTCAATTTGAAAAGTTTACACTGGCCAACGGGTTGCGGGTCATTGTTCACCAGGACCTCTCCACTCCTATGGCGGTTATGAATATCCTGTATGATGTGGGAGCCAGGGATGAGGACCCGGAGAAAACCGGTTTTGCCCATTTGTTTGAACACCTGATGTTTGGCGGTTCGGTCAATATTCCTGATTATGATGAGCCATTGCAAATGGCGGGGGGGGAGAATAATGCGTATACGACCAACGACCTGACCAATTATTACATCCAGCTACCGGCAGAAAATTTAGAAACAGCTTTCTGGCTGGAAAGTGACCGGATGTTATCACTGGCTTTTGGAGAAAAAAGCCTGGAGACACAGCGCAAAGTGGTCTGCGAAGAATTCAAGGAACACTATCTCACCAAACCTTATGGCGATGTATGGCATAAAATGCGGGAGCTGGCGTATAAAAAGCACCCGTACAGGTGGATGACCATTGGTAAAGAATTATCGCATATTGAAAATGCAAAACTGGAAGATGTAAAGCAGTTCTTTTTTAAACATTACCGTCCTGTCAACGCCATTATGGTGGTAGCCGGAAATGTAACCACAGAAAGAGTAAAGGAGCTGGCGGAAAAATGGTTTGGCGATATCCCTTCCGGCGAAAAATATAAACGCAACCTGCCGCAGGAAACCCCGCAAAATGAAGTACGAAAACTGGAGATCAGGGCCAGTGTGCCGCTGGATGCCTTGTATAAAACATGGCATATCTACCCGCGGCTTGACCGGAGATATTATGTAACTGACCTGCTGGCCGATATCCTGAGTGGCGGCGGTTCATCCAGGTTATACCAGTCGCTGGTAAAGGAAAAGCAATTATTCAGCAATATTGAATGTTATCATTTTGGCAGCAGTGATAATGGCCTGTTGGCCATTGATGGTAAACTGGTAAAAGGAGTGAAGATAGAAGAGGCAGAGAAAGCGGTGGAAACCGAATTAGATAAAATGAAAAATGAACTGGTGCCGGAAGCCGAATTGCAGAAAGTAAAAAATAAAACAGAAAGCCTCACCGCTTTTGAAGATATGAGTGTAATGAGCCGGGCCGAAAGCCTTGCCTATTATGAATTGCTGGGAGATGCTTCCTGGATGAACTTTGAACTGGAAAAATATGGTACGGTGACCACCGAAGATATTTTACAGGAAAGCAGGAATATTTTCCGGAAAGAGAACAGTAACACTATTTATTACCTGTCGGATAACTGATACAAGCACTGATGAAAGGAACAACGACCCTGTTAGAAAGGAAGAAAGCCCCTGCTATTGTTGATGCGGTTAATTTTCATTTGCAATTAAAGGCTGCTGATAAATTCACCCTGCGTAACGGTGTGGAAGTATATGCCGTGAATGCGGGTGCGGAAGAAGTGCTTTCGCTGGAATGGGTCTTCTTTGCCGGTAACTGGCAGGAAGAACAAAACCTCGTGGCCGCTTCAGCTAATTTTTTGCTGCGCAATGGTACATCCAAAAGAACGGCTTTCCAGATCAATGAACATTTTGAATACTATGGTTCTTACCTGAACCGGGCCTGTTACAATGAAACAGCGACGATCACTTTGCATTGTTTGAATAAGCACATCCATGAACTGCTGCCGGTGGTGAAAGAACTGATCGTTGATTCCATCATGCCTGAAGAAGAACTGGCAATCTATAAACAGAATATGAAGCAGCGGCTGAAAGTGAGCCTGAAGAAAAGTGATTTTGTGGCCAGCCGCCTGATCGATGTTTATTTGTATGGTGAACAACATCCCTACGGCAAATACAGTAAAGCAGAAGATTTTGATATCCTGCAACGGGAACAGCTGCTGAAATTTTATGATGAGTATTACCGGAATGGTAAACTGATCTTATTCGCCGCAGGAAAACTCCCGGCGAACCTTGAAACCTTACTGAATGAACATTTTGGTGATTTGCCGAACACACCTGCGGCATTGAAAGCAATACAACCACAGCCTGCGGCAGAAAAAAAATTCCGCATTACCAATGATGCAGCAGGTGTGCAGGGATCCATACGGATCGCCCGGCCTTTCCCGAACCGTCATCACCCGGATTTTATAAAAGTACAGGTGCTGAATGCCTTGTTGGGTGGTTTCTTTGGTTCAAGACTGATGAGTAATATCCGGGAGGATAAAGGCTATACCTATGGCATACATAGTTATTTGCAAAATCATATTCATGATTCTGCCTGGATGATCAGTACCGAAGCAGGTAAAGATGTTTGCGAAGCCACTATTGCTGAAGTGTATAAAGAAATGAAAAGCCTGCGGGAAGAACTGGTGGAGGAAGATGAACTGCTGCTCGTCCGCAACTATATGATGGGGGGAATACTGGGAGACCTGGATGGTCCTTTTCAAATTATTGCCCGGTGGAAGAATATCGTATTAAACGGTCTGGATGAACAATATTTCTACAATTCCATCAATACGATCAAGACCATACCAGCAGAAGAAATCCGGTCGTTGGCACAACAATACCTCAACCCGGAAGATTTTTATGAATTGGTTGTAGTATAAAAAGAAAGTATGTATTAATTTTTGATAAATTTTCTTACCATTACTGCTGATTCAGTATAAGCTTTTAGAATATACATTCCTTTAGGAAGAGTACTTACAGAAACAGGGCGGGTAAGATTTATATTATTACCTGTCAGTAGAATCTTGCCGGTAATCGTTATAACTTCAAATTTCCCGACCGGTGAGCTGCTGCTGATCTGCAGGTTGTCTGTTACCGGGTTGGGATATATGTTCAATGTTGCTGACTGCCCGTTCTTCCCGATGCTGATGATGGATGAATATTTAACCGTTCTGTCCAAATCAAGGATACGCAGCCGGTAAAATAATTTTACGCTATTCCCCGTGCTGTTATCCCGGAATTCATATGTATTTCCGTTTGCATTATTGAGAGGCAGCACTTCTCCTGCTGTACTGTAGCTGATCCCGTCAACCGATCTTTCAATTATAAATTTATCCAGGTTGTTTTCATCGGTTGTCTTCCATCGAAGCAGGTTATAACTAGTATGCGAAGTACCGGAGAAGCTCAGAAGGTTAACCGGCAAAGTGGATAAATGACAAATTGTAACGAGTCCATCCTGTGCAGTGGTTGTTAGTGTTCCATTAGCAGTGAAGGACGCTGTGCGGTTCGTAGCATCAGAAAAAGAGCCACCGCCACCAGGAAATCCGCTTTCGCCGCCACCTGCACCACCGGCATAACCGCCGCCCCCACCAGACTCCCTGTCGTCAGCACCACCGCCGCCGCTCCATCCCCAACCCCCTGCTGCCCCGCCGGTACCTGCAACGCCTCCATTTCCCCCTGTTATGGAGCCTTGCTGACCCCCGCCATAATTACCGGTCTTTCCACCCCCGGCCGAATTCAAGCCGCCGCCACCACCACCACCATTATTGTTAGCGGCACAAAACTCACCCGCAAAACCTCCGTTACCAGCAGTGCCTCCCCTTGAATCATTGATATGTTGCGCAGGACAAGAAGTAGATGCATTCAATGGATTGCCATTGGTCCCATCATTAGCAGCAACACCTACGCCACCATTTCCGGTATTATCTTCACCACCACCACCGCCCGCCACCAGTTTCAGCACTCCATTTATATATACAGCAGTAGAACCACCGCCGCCAGATTCAAAATCTCCATTAAGACCCCTTCCACCTACCAGTATAGTTACAAGCTGGCCAGGTACCACCGTATAATCAGCCTCTATAACCGCACCGCCCCCGGCCGAATTTACTGCTGAGCTTGCTAACCCGCCGCTGGCACCCTGTGTTTTAATAGTGATACTGGTAATACCTGCCGGAACGGTCCAGGTTTGCACACTTCCTGTAAAACTAAAATTGAAAGAAACTTTACCCGAACAGGAAAGTTGAGAATGGACGGAAAGGGTTAAAACCAGGAAGGAAAATATAAAGGCGATGATTTTCATTTAGATATAATTTTAGCAAATTTAATAATAAGTGTAAACACTTATATAAAAATGTTGCTCCAGGTGAAAACCCCGAATGGCTTGTTTCCGGTGGGTCTTTAGTGTTCGGTTTTTCACAAAAGAAAAGAGGGCCGAAACCCTCTTTTAATAGTTTGACTAATAGTCAGACAAATTTGATTATTGAATGATCATATTAAATCGTTTCGCCTGTTCTTTAATGATCTTCTCCACCTGTGTTTCTAAAGTGGCTGTATTATTATTCCCGGCTGCTTTGGCTCTTTCAGCAGCGATATAAGCTTCCCGCTTTATACTGATCTCACCGATCTGTTTTTGTACCAGGTTTCTTTCATTATTTTTCGCCGCAACGATCTGTTGCAATTCTGCACGGCTTTTATTCTTCAAACTATCGGGCAGGGTTTTCAGATCCACTTTAGCAACAAATGAGCTGTCAGCAGCCACTGCATCCAGCAAATCCCAGCTTGAGTTATTATAGAGGTACTTATTTCCCTTCACGGCTGCTCTTTTTGCCATTGCCGCTTTGTTCAGTTTATAATTTGACTGATCCATTTCAGCCTGGCGGGCCACATTGGAAGCACCGGCAACTCCATAACCGATATAAGTGCTGTTCAGTTTATAATTTAATACATACAAAGTGCTGTCATAAGGAGTAACAATATCATCTAAAGCTGCGTTAGGATCAATATTGGTAAAACTGCCACTGCCGCATTCGCCGCCAAGGTTCCAGTGTTCACGGATTCCCTGCATTTTATCACCACAATAAATCGTGTTCACGATCACTCCTTTTTTCCGGGCCTCTTCACAGGCTTTAGTGTAAGTGATGCCACCCTGTAAAAAATCTTCATTACCGGAAATAAAGATCACTTTGTAACTGGCAGAAGAAGTATCCCATTTTAAATCGTTGAGGGAAGTATAGATCACTTCGCCGCAATATTCCTGTCCGCCATTCGTGGTCAGCTTAAAGAGATCCTGTGATAATTTATCAAGATCAGCTGTAAAGGCAGATACCTGTTTTACATAACCATCTTTGATGGGGTTACTATCCCGGCCGTATTCATATAAAGCAATTTCGATCTGTGGTACCGCTTCATCGCATTTTGCCTTTCCCATAACTGTCACCATATTCCAGAGCTGGGCTTTGGCCTGTTCTATCAGGCCATCCATACTATTACTCACATCCAGTAAAATAGCAGCCTGGATCTTTGGTGTTGTTTTATGAACAACCGGTCCTGGTGCTGATGGAGTAGTTTGATGGGGTGTAAGGCTGGTATCAAGTGCCGCTAATCCGAGGAAGATGGAAAACACGGCAACAGAAGGTTTCAGCAGCGTATGCATAGGTGTTATTTTAGTCCAAGATGCCAATAGCCGGAGAATTTCACAACTGTTCAATGGCTTTTTGTCATTGCTTTAACAGGCAGCCGGGCCTGGTTTTACAATTTGTTCATACCATATTGGCCGGTCTTATGTACTGGTTTCTTGTTCCTTGTGCCTTTTTTAATAGGTTTGCACTATGATTTTCGACAGAAAAAACATTGCTAACGATCAGCTTGTACATATTTACAGAAACCTGCTCTGGCCCCGCATGATCGAAGAAAAAATGCTGGTGCTTCTCCGGCAGGGAAAGATCTCCAAATGGTTCAGTGGTATCGGGCAGGAAGCGATCTCGGTGGGTGCCACCCTGGCCCTGCAGGAAGATGAATGGATCATGCCTTTGCACCGCAACCTCGGGGTATTCACCAGCCGCAATATGCCCTTGAGTAAACTCTTTATGCAATGGCAGGGTGCGCAGGATGGATACAGCAAGGGAAGAGAAAGAAGTTTTCACTTTGGCAATAAAGAACATCATATCTGCGGGATGATCTCGCACCTGGGCCCGCAACTGGCGATAGCCGATGGCGTGGCGCTGGCGTATAAACTTCGTCATGGTTCGACAGGCTCACCATTAAAAGTATCCTTAGCGTTCAGTGGAGATGGTGGCACAAGCGAAGGTGATTTTCACGAAGCATTGAACACGGCTGCTGTCTGGGATTTGCCGGTCATTTTTATAATAGAGAATAATGGCTATGGTTTAAGTACGCCGGTGAATGAACAATACCGCTGCATCAGCCTCGTAGATAAAGCCAAAGGTTATGGTATGGAAGGGGTGCAGATAGATGGTAACAATGTGTTGTCTGTTTATGATACGATCAAAGGCGTAAGAGAGTATTGTATCAAAAATCAAAAACCCTATTTAATAGAATGCCTCACGTTCCGGATGCGGGGACATGAAGAAGCCAGTGGTACCAAGTATGTGCCGCAGGATCTGTTCAAGCTATGGGAAATGAAAGACCCGATCAAAAACTATGAAGCATTTCTGCTGAAAGAAAATGTGCTCACAACAGAACAACTGGAAGGAATTAAAGAAGAATTCAAAGAAAAAATTGATAGCGAACTGGCGGTTGGTTTTGCAGCAAGGCCGGTGCAGGTGAATACGGAGGAGGAACTGGAGGATGTATATGCGCCGTCGTCTATCGTCCATCGCCCATCGTCTGTACGTCTCATAGATAATTCGCAACTCAATAGCGACCCCGGCCTCCCAACTAAAGAAGCCCGGCTGATCGATGCGATCAAAGAAGGGCTTCAGCAGTCCATGCAGCAGCATCCCAATCTTATTCTGATGGGACAGGATATTGCAGAATATGGCGGTGCTTTTAAAATAACCGAAGGATTTGTGAGTGAATTTGGAAAGGAAAGAGTGAGAAATACACCGCTTTGTGAAAGTGCGATCGTGGGTACAGCATTAGGATTATCGCTGGAAGGATATAAGAGCATGATGGAAATGCAGTTTGCTGATTTTGTTACGGTAGGTTTCAACCAGATCATCAATAACCTGGCCAAGATCCATTACCGCTGGGGGCAACATGCTGATGTGGTGATCCGGATGCCAACAGGTGGCGGTGTTGGTGCAGGCCCTTTTCACAGCCAGAGCAATGAAGCCTGGTTTGTAAAAACACCGGGGTTGAAAGTAGTTTATCCAAGCACACCCATGGATGCAAAAGGATTACTGATCGCTGCGATCAATGATCCCAACCCGGTCTTATTCTTTGAACACAAAGCCCTGTACCGTTCAGTAAGCGGTGAAGTGCCAACAGGCTATTATGAAATAGAGATCGGCAAAGCCAGACATGTAAGAGAAGGCGATGAGATCTCGATCATCACTTATGGCAGCGGGGTGCATTGGGCTGAGGATTATGCAGCAGAACATCCGGAAATCTCTATTGATATTCTTGATCTCCGAACACTGTTGCCATTGGATTACTTAGCCATTCGTGAAGCCGTGCAACGTACCGGCCGTGTATTATTATTGCATGAAGACACTCTGACAGGTGGCGTGGGCGGCGAGATCGCAGCCTGGATCGCAGAAAATTGTTTTCATTTATTAGATGCACCGCTGATGCGTTGTGCATCATTGGATACGCCAATCCCTTTTAATATTGAACTGGAAAATAATTTTATGGCGAAAGCGAGATTGCATGAATCAGTACAAAAACTGATCGGCTATTAACCGCCTCGTTATTCCGTAAAATTTCCTGGCCTGTTTCACTCACTGTAACAGGCTTTTCTTTTGGCGGTATAATTAAATAGTTTATCTTAAAATATCTTTCCGCCCCTCTGTAAGGTTTTCACCGCCCTGATTTATTACCCACCAAAACGAAACCAACATGTCATCCAATCCGGAAACGGCATCTGCTGCGCCAGTATTGCAAAACGAACGCATTACCATTATTGATTCACTGCGGGGCTTGGCACTACTGGGCATCCTGCTGATGAATATTCCTTATATGGGATTGCCGGAACCTTCTTTTGATCACCTGTTACTGAATAATGAACTGGGTACCATTAACCAAGAGGTTTGGTTCTTTGTCAACTGGATACCGGAAGGAACACAGCGGGCTATCTTTTCGATGTTATTTGGAGCCGGTATTATTTTGTTTGTAACCCGGCTGGAGAAAAGAACAACCGGTCTATGGCCGGCTGAATATTTTCTGCGCCGCCAGTTATGGTTGCTGGTCTTTGGTTTGTTTAATGCCTTCGTATTGCTGTGGCCCGGTGATATTTTATTCCAGTATGCTATAATTGGGATTGTGGCTTTTGCATTCCGGAGGCTTCCGGTAAAAGGGTTATTGATCGCTGCCGGTGTTTGTTTACTCCTGATGACAGCAAGAGAGAACAGGGATCTCTACCTGCAAAAAGGAAAAATTCAAAAAGGGGAACTGGTGGCAAAGATCGATACCACAAAAGTAAAGCTTACCGACATGCAGCAGGAACAACTGGGTGCCATGACTTCGATGAAAGAAAGATCAGATACGGCAGGCTTGCGGAAAGAAATGAAGAAAAACATACAAAAGGCAACCGGCAGTTATGGTGAATTGTATGAGTATATCAGTAATGTGAGTGCCATGCTGGAATTTAATTATACCTATTACGGCATCTGGGATGTATTATTATTTATGCTGATCGGTATGGCTTTTTATAAATCGGGTATATTGACGGGTGCTGCATCAGCAAAAGTCTATTGGGCATTGTTCATCGTGGGAATGGGCGCCGGGCTTACGCTTACCTGGTTCAAACTGCAGTTCATGCTGCATCACCAGTTCAACCAATTCCTGATTACAAAATTCAAATCCTTTGAATATTATGAGATCGCCAGGACATTGCGTTCGCTGGGTTTATTTGGGCTAATCATGCTGCTCTATAAGTCAGGATGGTTTAAATGGTTGTTTGCGTTAGTAAGACCGGTAGGACAAATGGCTTTTACCAATTACCTGATGCAATCGTTCATGTGTGGAATGTTCTTCTTTGGAATAGGATTTGGTATGCTGGGTAAACTGCAACGGTACGAGATCTATTATGTAGTAGGAGCTGTGTGGGTCATTGAAATAATATGGAGCCATGTCTGGTTGCGGTACTTCCGCTTTGGTCCGCTGGAATGGTGCTGGAGAAGCCTGACCTATTGGAAAAAACAACCGCTTAAAAAGGAAAAATCGGACGAAGGCATCATAGGAATGGTTTAAATTAGTAAATGTAATGCGCTTGTTGCTATAAATATATTTTCATTTTAAAACTGCATTTATGAAAAAGACCCTGGTAATCCTTAGTATTTTGTTTTTTGCATACAACAGCTCCGCTCAAACAAACTGGAGTCCCGAACAATGTTTGAAAATAAAAAATATAACAGCTGCCCGTGTATCACCTGATGCAACCAAGCTGCTATACACTGTCCGGGAAGC
Organism: Chitinophagales bacterium; assembly: GCA_017303455.1. Classification (GTDB taxonomy): domain Bacteria; phylum Bacteroidota; class Bacteroidia; order Chitinophagales; family Chitinophagaceae; genus CADEDV01. The sequence continues at coordinate 189,671 of JAFLBM010000003.1, forward strand.
AGTGATGACGGATGACCGGAGTGAATATATAAACCAGGTATGGCTTTGTAATGCAGATGGGAGCAATGCGGTTCAGTTAACCAAGGGCGATAAAAACTCTTCCAACCCCAAATGGAGCCCCGATGGCAAGTTGATCGCTTTTACTTCATCCCGGGAGGGTAAAAACAATTTATACATCTTACCTGTTGGTGGTGGAGAGGCAGAAAAAATAACCGATGTGAAATCGGCGGTAGGTGAGTATGAGTGGCGCCACGACGGTAATGCTATTGCATTTGTAATGATCGATCCGGCAGAAAGTAAAGAAGAGAAAGATAAAAAGGCAAAGAATGACTGGTATTATATGGACGAAGAAGTAAAACAAAACAGGTTGTATGTTTTATGGTTGAATCAGAAAGACACGGCTGGAAAATATGTACAAAAGAAACTAACCAAAGAGAATTACAATGTTAATGCCTTTGACTGGAGTGCTGACGGGAAAAGCATTGCTTACAGCCACGGTAAATCCCCGGAGGTCAATGATAATGTTTACAGTGATATTTCATTGATAGAGGTGGAAAGTGGAATTATAAAATCAATAGCCGCTACGGGTGCAGGAGAAACAAACCCTTTATTCAGCCCGGATGGAAAATTGATTGCTTACTACTGTACCACTGACCCTGTTGACTGGTCGGGTGCACGGCATGCAAAGATCTATTCGCTGGCGGATGGGAAAAGCTGGCGGCTGAAAGCCACACCGGATGAGAATGGAGGTATTGGTGCTAACGGCATCTTTGGCTGGACAGCCGATGGGAAAAATGTATTATGGGCAGAAGCCAATAAAACGTTGAACAGTGTTTATTTGTTGAGTGCAGACGGGAAATCAATTACGGAATGGACAAAGGGTTCAAAAGATTTTTTGGGTGCAGTTTCAATTAACTCCACCGGTACTCATATTGCTTTTACGTTACAGAATACAGCAAAGCTGCCGGAGGCCTATATCAGCCCGGTGGCTGCCTTTTCTCCCGCAAAAGTTACGGATGTCAATGCGGCCTGGGCCAGTAAACCATTACCCAAAACTGAACTGGTAAAATGGAAGGGGCCGGATGGAAGGGAAATTGAAGGATTGCTTACTTACCCTGTCAACTATAAGCCCGGGCAAAAAGTACCCTTTCTATTAAATGTACATGGCGGACCCGCCGGTGTTTTTTCACAAACCTGTATTGCAGCCAACCAGGGCACTTATCCCATTGCTGCTTTTGCAGAAGCTGGTTATGCCGTGCTGCGGCCCAACCCCAGAGGTTCGTCCGGCTATGGTACTGAATTCAGAACGGCTAACCGCGAAGACTGGGGTGGCAAAGATTACCTGGACCTGATGGCAGGTGTTGATCTTGTAATAAAAATGGGAGTAGCTGATGAAAACAGGATGGGTGTAATGGGCTGGAGCTATGGCGGGTTTATGAGCAGCTGGATCGTTGGGCATACCGATCGTTTCAAAGTAGCTTCTATTGGTGCACCGGTGGTTGACCTGGCCCATCAGAACCTTACAGATGATATAGAAGGATTCTTACCCTCTTATTTCAAATCCAATCCCTGGGATGACTGGAGCAAGTATGATGCACATTCCCCCTTGCGGTTTGTACAAAATGTAAAGACCCCGGTGATGCTGCAACACGGTGAAGCCGATCTGCGGGTTCCTTTCAGCAACTCGGTCATGTTTTATAATGCGCTGCGCCGCAGAAATGTACCGGTTCGGTTACTGGCCCTGCCAAGACAACCACATGGCCCGCAGGAACCCAGAATGGTATTAAAAACCATGCAGACCAACCTGGAATGGTTTGACAGTTATATCGGGGAGAAGAAAGGATTTTAATAATAAATAATCAATACAGATTCAACGCATGAAATATCTCCTGTTTTCTTTTTTAGTAAGCTCATTATTTTTTTCCTGTCAACAAACCAAACAGGCAGAAAAGATGGCCGCCGTTCAGTATGATAGTGCCTACCAACCGGCTGTATTTACCGATGCGGCCAGGATGGAAAAGATCAAGAAATATTTACCGGTCATTGACAGTCTCTATAAAAATCATGCGCTGGAAAATCATTTCCCGGGTATTGCTTTTGGCATCGTGGTGGATGGTAAGCTGATCTATAAGAATGCGTATGGTTATACGGATATTGACAAGAAAGTAGCAGCCAGTACTTCTTCATTATTTCGTATTGCTTCTATGAGCAAGAGTTTTACAGCGATGGCGATTTTAAAATTAAGGGATGAAGGGAAGCTGAACCTGGATGATCCTGCTTATTTCTACATTCCCGAATTAAAGAGTATAAAATATCCAACAGCGGATGCCCCGCATATTACTATCCGTCACCTCCTGACACATGGGGCTGGTTTCCCGGAAGATAATCCCTGGGGTGACCGGCAACTGGCGGATACCGATAAAGAACTGATGGAATTTATTGGTAAACAAATTACTTTTTCCAATCCACCGGGTATTGCTTTTGAATACAGTAATCTTGGTTTTGCTTTACTGGGAAAGATCATCACGAATGTTTCCGGTCAGCGTTACCAGGATTATATCAAAGAAAATATCTGGCAACCGTTGGGGATGCAGAATGCGGAATGGGAATATGGAAATGTACCGGCTGATAAACTGGCACATGGTTACCGCTGGCTGAATGAGAACTGGGTGGAGGAAGAATTATTGCATGATACACCTGATGGCAGTTGGGGAGCGATGGGCAGCATGATCAGTTCTATAGATGAGTTTGCCAAATACATGGCGTTTCATTTATCAGCCTGGCCACCCAATAATACAACTGATGACGGGCCGGTAAAAAGAAGTTCGGTACGGGAGATGCATCATCCATGGAGATGGAACGGATTTAATCCCAATTTTAAATACCCGGATGGAAGAAATTGTGCTGTTACTTCTGCTTATTGTTATGGGTTGGGGTGGATGAAAGACTGTGACGGTAAAACGTATATTGCCCACAGTGGCGGGCTGCCCGGCTTTGGCAGTCAATGGCGCATTATGCCTGATTATGGAATTGGTGTAGTGGCATTTGCCAACAGGACCTATGCACCATTCGGTGCTGTGAATTTAAGAGTATTGGATACGCTGATCAAACTGGCAGAACTGCAACCAAGAGAATTACCGGCTTCAAAAATATTAGAGCAACGAAAAAATGAACTGGTTAAAATTTTACCCGATTGGGACAAGGGAAAACAGAGCGGCATCTTCGCCGAGAATTTCTTCCCGGATTATCCCATTGATACATTAAAAAAATATGCGACTGACCTCTTAGGCAAAGCCGGGAAAATAGTTTCTGTCAGTACGGTAAAACCCGAGAACCAGTTACGGGGTTCGTTTATTATCAAGGGTGAAAAGACGTCCTTTGAGATCTATTTCACTTTATCACCCGAAAATCCGCCGCTGATACAGGAATATCATATCCGGGAAATACCAAAAGAAGAAAAGTAATCCATTCAGTTAATCAATGATGGCCTGGTAGGTCAGTGCCCTGAATTTTTCGACTACTTCTCCTTTAGTACTATTTTGCAACTGGCGGTAGAACAGCATTACTATTTTTTCTTTGGGATCCACCCAATAAGAAGTGGCGAAGGCACCACCCCAGCTAAAAGTACCCACTTGGGCGGGGGTCCTGGCACTGCCACGTTCCGTAACAATTTGAAAACCGAGACCGAATTTATCATCGCCCCTTGCCAGGTCGCCGATCTGATTCATCGTCATCATCCGGACACTGTTGCGGCTTAAAATTCTTTTGCCATTGTATTGCCCTTCATTCAATAACATTTGTAAAAACACTGCATAATCATAAATAGTGGAGGACAAACCGGCACCGCCGGAATAATAACTAAATGCAGTAAGCGGGTAATCGGCAGTGATCGTTTTCCCGTTGAGCATATCTGCTTTTGCCCTTACAAGTTTCCCGGTTGAATCTTCCCGGTAAAGATTGACCAGCCGGTTGGCTTTTTCAGCAGGAATATGAAAATAGGTATCCTTCATACCCAAAGGTTCAAAGATGCGGGTCTTAAAAAAATCATTCAATGTCATACCGGAGATAATTTCTACCAGGCAACCCAGCAGGTCGGTATTCAACCCGTAAGTCCATTTTTCACCGGGCTGGTGCATCAGGGGAAGTTTACCCAGCCGGGTCATTGCATCCAGCAGTTTATCGTCCTGTACACCGATACCGGCGGTAAGATTGCTTTTGGCATAAATGGCATTGGCTTCTTTGGAACCAATTTGTGCATAGCCCAGGCCGGAGGTATGCGTTAACAACTGCCGGATCGTGATATCACTTTTAGCGGGTATTGTAGTATACGTTGTATCAGCAGGATTGAACTTATCCAGCACCTGTTGTTTCCTGAAAGCAGGGATATATTTGGAAACGGGGTCGTCTAATAATAGTTTCCCTTCTTCAAACAATATCATAATGGCCACACTGGTGATGGCCTTGGTTTGTGAAGCAATGCGGAAGATATGTTCTTTCTGCAGGGGTGATTTTGTATCCAGGTCATTATAACCAACAGCTTTATAATAAGCGATCTTGCCATTGCGGATGATCAGGGCAGCACCGCCATTCATCCAGCCTTTATTCACCCACTCATTCATTTCCCGGTCCAGTCGTTTCAGTCTTTCGGAGGAGAAGCCGGCCGCTTCAGGTTTGGGAACAGCCACAATTTGCTGGGCAACAACAAGAGAAAATTGAAATACTACAACCAGGAGAAGGAAAGCATATTTACGCATATAACAAGTTTAAGTCCTTTAAAGTTACTGGTCGTAATTAACACCCGCAAAAAAAGCAACCCGGAGGTTGCTTCTATGATCGTTTTCAGGGGATGTTATCAGTTCTTTTTACAAGTGAATTTGATCCAGATATTATGGGTATCATCTGCCCGGGCAAAAATGGCAGATGGAATGATATGCCCCAGCAGGATCATATCAGCCGTGGAGCCGGCAGACCGGGATGCCAGGTCGGTAATGGTTTGAATCGTCTCAGTCCTTGTGCTGCGATAATCCAGTATATAAGTGTTCTGAACCACTTCACCCATCCTCAGTGCATCATAGCTGGCAAAATCATTATCCTTATGACGGGTGCCTATATAAGTTTTCACCACCAGCATCAGTTTCTTTTCTTTCAGCAGGATTTCAGGGATATTATAAGTTACTTTTCCCATCTGGTTATTAGCGGCTGCGTTGATATTATCCTGGTAATAACTTAAGGCGGCGGTTGGCGGACCATCATGATTGGTCTGGTTATAGATCATCTCCGGCATATTGTTATAAGACCTGAGCCTTGTCTTCATTTCATTATTCTCATCCAGTTCCCAAAGCTCTGTACTTACCTGGCCAAAGACCCTTTTACAATCACCATTATCAATCCTGTTACGGGTGGCTTCGGACACAGCGATATAATTCAGGGTTACATCAAATAATACTTTTTTACCGGTTGCAGCAGAATTACCTGATCCGACCGTTTCAAATTGCCATTCCGTATCGGGTTGTCCCTGGTCGGCCCATTGAATAAGTTTTGAATTATTGTTGACCCCGCCGCCTTCCACGGCAGCAAGAAGGCCGGAGTTTTTATTTTTTAGTTTAAAGCCGGTGGCTGTTTTTTCAAGTTTCCAGTACAGATCTTCATTGTTGATAGGTGTTACATTCATGGGCCTGGGTACCATTTCGTTTTTCTGGCAAATAAACCCATATTGCTCTTTGCTCCTGTTGAGTACACCCAGGAATTTATTCGTTGCAAGATTTTGAAACTTAAAATAGCCACCTGCTACTGCAATCGCTTTCCATTTCATCCGGGCATCTTCACCAAGAGTATATAAAACAACCTGTGCATTCACTTCTTGCGCTGCGGGTACACTGGTTGGTTTGGCATATTTACCACTCTTTACGTTTTTGATCCGGATGATCTCACCATCTTTCAACTGGGCGTGGACGGCCATAGCTGAAAAAAGGCACAATAAAATTGTTGTGATATAAATACTGCTTCGTTTCATAGCTGACAAGTTTTTTAATTTGAACCATAAAAGTAGCTATTGGGGAAAGCCCCGGCAATTACACATTTGTGTAATAGAGAAACAGGTACAGTTAATTTACAGCTCTTTGTGGAGCAACGCTTTACCAGCTCTTATACCCAGGTGTTTTTCATTTTCAACAGTAAGTACACCGTTTACGATGACGAAATGAAAACCTGTAGAATAAGCATGTGGCTTTTCAAAAGTGGAAACATCTCTTACTTCTTTTTCATTGAAGATGATAATATCTGCCGCCATACCTTCTTTCAGCAGGCCACGGTCTTTGAGTTGAAATTTTTGTGCCGGTAAAGAAGTCATCCGGCGGATGGCTTCTTCCAGGGAGATCACTTTTTCTTCCCGTACATATTTTGCCAGCACTCTTGCATTCGTTCCATACCCTCTCGGGTGCGGCATACCGGCATTCAATACCCTGATGGTGGCATCGCTGGCAAACATATTGAAGGGATATTGCATGATGCGTTTCACATCATCTTCACCCATACCATGAAAAACAGCACTGGCACCGCCGTTCATCATGATATCCATCACGGTTTCTGCTTCAAACTTCGCTTTATGTTTTCTTCCTTTCAACAAGTTGATCTGTTCAATGCTTTTACCGTTATAAGTTGTGTCTGGTCCATAAAAAGCAACTACAGCATAACTGAGGTGCTTTAGCTTTCTTTTTTTCAGTCTTGCCAAAATGTGATTGGTGACCTGTTTCCTTATTTCGGGCCGTAGTAATCTTGCTTTAATGGAGTCTTGTCCATCGGCCAGCACTTCATCCGGCAGTAATGTACTGATCGAAGTACTGCTGGCGGTATAGGGATACTGATCAATGGTTACTTCCAGTCCTTCTTCTCTTGCTTTTTTGATCATCGCCACAGTTTCCTTACTTCTGCCCCAGTTATGCTGGCCGCTTAATTTGAAATGAGAGATCTCCACAGGTATATTGGCTTCTCTCCCGATCGTAAGAGCTTCTTCAATGGCATAGGTAACACTATCACCTTCATCCCGCATATGCGTGGCATATACACCATTATATTTAGCAGCCACTTTGGCGAGTGCAACGATCTCGGGTGTTTTAGTATAAGTACCGGGTATATAGATCAGCCCGGTGGATAAACCAACCGCCCCGTCTTTCATGGCTTTGTCCAACAGTGTTTCCATTTGTTGCAATTCAGCAGCACTGGCATCCCGGTTGGCCCGGCCCATTACTGCTTTACGGATATCGTTGTGACCAACGAGTGTGGCTACATTGATGGATAACTTTACAGAATCAATCCAGCGCAGGTAGTTGCCAATATCCACATTGGAAGAACCACAGTTACCGGTAATGCAGGTGGTCACACCATCGAGAATAAAATTGGCAGCCCTTGGATCTTTTGTTTCATCACCTTCCAAATGTGTGTGTACATCTATAAAGCCTGGTGCAACAATCAGGCCTGCGGCATCTATTGTTTTAGTAGCAGGTGCATTGATGTTTCTGTTGATGAGGGCAATTTTCCCGTCTTTAATGGCCACATCTCCGTAATACCAGTTGTTGCCGCTCCCATCAATTATTTTTCCGTTGCGGATAATAATGTCATACCCGGCCTGAGAAAACAGGGCGAGGGGAATCAAAAAAAGTACAATAAATAAAAAACGCATACTGCAATTTCGCTGATTTATTTTACTTTTCAGTATGCCGCTGGACATATCTGAGATAAAGCCCTATTTACCCACCTTCAATAACGAGCTACTGCAGGAAATTGCCGGCAACGGGATTATTCAGGATATGCCTTTGGGAATGGAAATATTAAAAGAAGGCCAGTATGTAAAAATGATACCGATTGTACTGGAGGGATTGGTAAAGGTGTTTACAAGAACGGAAGAAAAGGAGTTGCTGCTTTACTACATCGGTTCTACACAAAGTTGCATTATGTCTTTTTCCGCAGGGCTTACTAATTCGCCCAGCCGCATTTATGCTATTACTGAAGAACCGTCCATGCTGTTGCTGCTCCCCACGGATAAACTAAACAAGTGGGTTAAACAATTTCCTGCCATTAATGATTTGTTTTACCACCAGTACAATTTGCGCTACACAGAAATGCTTGACACCATTAACTCGCTGCTTTTTGGCCGCATGGACTACCGCCTGTACAACTATTTGCTGGAGAAGAGCAAACTAAAGGGAGAAAAAATTCTTGACATCCGCCACAAGCAAATAGCCACTGAACTGGGTACAGCAAGAGAAGTGGTAACCCGGGTATTAAAAAAACTGGAGCAAGAAGGAAAAATAAAACAAACCGCTGCTGGTATAGAAATCAGTTAAACTGGTGACTGCGGTCACCGCATGACGCTGTCACTCCGGGTTAGTTTTACATTACAAAACCAACAGCATGAAAAGTAAGTGGCAGAAGTTGGCAGTGGTTTGTATCCTTTGCCTGGCCATTGTTGCTGGATTGGTATTCATTTTTAAACATTAAAATAATTTTTATGAAACCAAACATGGGAACTGCTGACCGTATTATCCGGGTGCTGCTTGCGGCTGTATTTGCTTACTTGTATTTTAGTGGTACTGTAACCGGAACATGGGGCTTGGTACTGGTGATACTTGGTGCTGTATTTGTTTTGACCAGTGTAATAAGTTTCTGCCCGTTGTACCCTCTCGTGGGTATTAACACCTGCCCGAGAAAGAATAATTAAAGGCGATTGCATTCACAAAACAGCGGCCTTATAATTAACAGAGCAAACCCCGGCCCGGTAACTATAGGAAAAGCCGGGCTACTTTCAGGAAGAACAGGCAGGGTTAATTTGCATTCCAGCAAGGATGAGCTATACCATTGTATATATGTCTGTAAACTATAGCTTAACTGGTTGTATCGTTACAAATAACTCAGCCACCATTTTTCTTTATGATTGGTTTTATACCGGTCATACCATTTGCATAGCGGATACAGGGCAATAACGACAGCTATCCAAACTATATAAACAATACCCAGGCTATAACCTTCGCCGGGTACAGCAAATTTAAACGGAAGACCGGGCACCCCCTTCACTCCTTCTGTGATGGTATGGCCCCGCTGCAGGTATAAGACAATGGTGATAATATGCAACAGGTAAAAATGCAGGATATAATAAAAGAAGGGAACCCTGCCGTATACGGAAATGATTTTTGAGAACCTGCCGCTTGTATTTTTTACCAAGGCCATAAAAAGCAGTGCAACACCAATAGTCACAGCGAGGAATAATAAAGAGGGCGGGTATTTGGTCACATTCATAAATGATAGAAAAGTAAAGAGACTATTCTCCTGCTGGCTCCATGGAGAAGGATCTCCGTATATATTCAATAACCTCAATGCAATAAAGAAAACCAGCAGGCCAATACCTGTCCACAGCACTATTTTATTTCTGCGGGGTGGATCGATAGTTGTGAAAACTCTGCCGAAGCAATAGCCCAGTATCATTAACCCTGCCCAGGGAAGAAAAGGATAGAATATGCCCAAAAAATGGCCGCCACCCAATGGCACTACAGTTGGCAGGTGTAGAAAATTCCAGAACAGGGGTACATTTCCCTGCCGGTCCGCTTCTGCAAAATCCAGACTGTTATGCCCGATCACAATCAATAAACCGATACTGAGTATCACTTTAAACGGCAACCAGATCACCAGGCCAAGAATGATCATACTGATGCCGATAGACCAGATGGTTTGTAGAATAAAAAATCCAAAATGAATATCCGCTGTTATGCCGAACGTGATGACCGTTATTTCCAGGAGGATAAGCCAGAGCCCACGGGTAATTAAAAAGCCACTGAGTTCTTTGGTTGTTTTACGGCCATGCTGCAGCCATGCTGATACGCCAGAGAGGAAAACAAATGTGGGAGCACATAAATGGGTGATCCAGCGGGTAAAGTATAAAAAGGGAGTGGTGCTGGCAAGGTTGAGCGGATCACCCGTGAAAGCTTCCCGGTGAAAAAAATCACGGGTATGATCCAGGGCCATGATGATCATCACTGCTCCGCGAAGCAGGTCGATGGATGCAATTCGTTTTGAAGTGAGTGTTGCAGTTGGTTGCATAGAACAATAATTTTAGTTGACCGGTATTCATTTATTTTTTTCCAGCTCTTCAATTGTTTTCTTCGCTGCTGCCAGCCGTATTGTTTTATTTTTCTCCACCAGTTTATGCGTAGCCCATTTTTCTAATTTATGATGCAGCGGAACCAATAAGGCAGCTATACAAACTAATCCGAGCAACATTAATATTGGATTGTGATGAGTGATACGTTCTAAAAAGGGATGAAGTAACAGATTTAGAAACTCAAATACCAGCAATAAAGCTACGACACCGAGAAACTGAATCAGCTTTGTATTGGTAATATGGCGACGGCTGAGGAGTAAGAAGGTGATGATGAAAGTGATGATACCAAGGGCCAGTAAAGCATACTGGATATTTTGCTTTCGTTGCTGTGCTTCTTTTATTTTTTCTGCTGCTGCTTCCTGCTGCCTCAAATCTTCTTCAAAGGTCATTAACAATATTTGCTGGTTGGTTTTGCTGCTGGATAGCGAATCGTTGGCTGTTTTTATAAGCTTTGCATATTTTAGTGTGCTGTCGCAGTTTGTTTTTTCATACATATCAGAAAGCAGTTTTGCCGGTTTACTGCTCAGGTAAAAGAAGGGTGTATTGTTTACCGTTTCAATCGCCTTTCTTGCATAAAATGCACAGGAATCTGTTTGATTATTCCGTTGAAAATGCTCTGCCAGGGCTGTGCATGTCAGATTGCGGTACCTTATATTATTGGCACCTTCACTTCGGTTGAGAGCCATATTAAAATAGCCCATAGCCAGCGGGGTATTACCCAATTTACTATGTACGCCACCGAGGTTTATAAATACATAAGGATTATTGGAAACTATTTTTAGCCGGGTAAAAATTTCATAAGCCCTTTGTGAATACATCAACGAGGAATCCAGGCTGTTGGTAGCAAGATATACAGCCCCCAGGTTTGAAGGAGCCCAGGCTTTCATTTTTTCGTTGTGTCCTTTATCAGCATGTGCTGTGGATGACAGGTAAATGCTGGCAGCCTTATCGTATTCCTCCCTGTCCCTGTAAATATGCGCTGTTTGATTTTCTGCGGAAGCCAATAAAGACAGATTATTGGTTTTTTCTGCGATAGCAATGGCTTTATGGTGATAATCGAGGGCTTTGATAGGGTTGCCCAGCAGCCGGTAACCCTGCCCCAAAAATGAATAGGCCATTGTCTGTCCAATGTTATCATTTTCTCTTTGTGCCTGGTTTAATATTTTCAATCCGGTCTCAATGCACCATTTCGGGTCATTGTTAATTTCTGTACCCACCATGCTTATGAATAAGTCAAATCTTTTGTTTTCGTCTTTTTCCACAGCCACTTTTTGCAATATGGAATCTACATTTGCTTTTTGTGCAAAAACTAATTGCATACTTGCAGCAAAACAAAAAAGGATTATTATTTTTTTCATCAGTCAATTAAAATGTTTTTTCTAACTTCTTTTAATAAGTGTTGAATGCAGGTGTTTTACTTTCCACTGTTTTCTTTCTCTCACTAAAGCTACTGTTTCCAGCCATTGTACCGTTGACTGTTTTCCATCTTTAAAAATTACTGACTGTAGCCGATAACTTACCCACGCCACTGTTTTATCTGCCGTGGTATTGATAAATTCAAAACTATTGGTGCGTTTAAAAACTGCTGATTGATTCAATGTAATGGCCTTCAGGATAAGTGTATCTATATTCCACACCTGGCCATATTCGTACAAGGTAATATCTGCTGTGCTGCAGGCTTTCAGGCTGACAGAATCCCGGTTGGATAAAGCATCAAAGAATTTTACAACAGTTTGCTGCACGGCTTGCTGATTTGCTGTTGATCGCCTCTGTGCATATAATTGTCCTGTCAATACAATTGCAATCAAAATGAGTATTATTTTTTTCATTTTAATTTACTTTCTATCCACCTGTTAATTTTTGTTTTCAAAAATAATCATGGCTATTTATGATGATGCTTGCTTTTTTTATAATGCTCATTTAAAAGGTCAATCCCAAAATCGCCATCGAAATCACGCCAAACAATGTGTATATGATTGGCATTGTGAGTAGTATTATCAAACTCAATTAAAAATGTTTTTCCCTGTATTCTATAATAGTGTGGAACTCCCTTTACTAAGCCTCCTGCCCAACCAAAGCGTATTTGATTAAAATCTTCCGCAACAATTCGCTTCATTCTCAACTCTGCAATAGCAGCAGGCATAGAAGAAAGATGACTGACAATTAATTTGTTTAAAATAGTTTTTTGTTGATTGGTAAGGTTTTTTGCTGCTATTCCAACTGGTGTAAGCGGCCCCACCTGAATAGCATTTGCAGTTACAATGTCGTTAAATGCTTTTGATTGAAAAATTGCTTTTGCCTTTTGTTCACTGGTAAGCATATTTACTAAGTCAAAGCCAATATCTTCTTCGTCTTTTATGATGCGCCTTCCCTTATTTTTTCCTTCTTTTATTTCTGCCGGATAAACGCCAAAAAAGATAGGGGTTAATGCTAATTGATTATTTACGATTGTAAAATTCAATGCAATATGATGGCCGCTAAATTTCCATCCCCAAACACTGTCTTTTCCCGGCATACCATAAAATGCGACGAAATAATTTTCAGGTATCCGATGTATCATAGTTGGCTCTAACTCTTTCAGGTAATACTCATTGTTCATGATATCCTGCGTTCTTAAAAAACCTTTGTCACTTAAAAAGCTTTTAAGTAAAGCATATACATTTTTCTTTTGTATGCTATCCAGGTCTTTTACACAAACCCCTTTTCTTGGAATTAAACTGGCAGGAAGATAGTTCCAATCGTATCTGGACATATCATCAAAAAGAAAAATTGCTTTTGCTCTTTGTGTGCTATCTAAAGAATTTACAACTCTCAATGCAGGTGAAAAGTCCACAGTATTTTCCTGTGCTGTCAATGATAATGGAACGAAAAGCTGCAAAGAAAATACATTCATCAAAATAATATATACCAGAGCTGTTTTTTTATTTTTCATTTTAAGAAGTTTCAGTTATTTTTTAAACCTCCCATACACTGCCTGTCCCGGAAAATTATTGCTTACTGTTTTTCCATTCTTCAACACAAAAATTCCATTTACCATTACATATTCAATACCGGCAGAAAACTCCAGGCCTTTTTCAAAAGTAGCTTTGTCAATAATCGTATCGGAGTTAAAAATAGTAATGTCTGCATCGGCACCTACCTGTATCCTTCCTTTAAAACGCATCACAGGAGCAATACTCTCCAAACGTTTTGCTGGCAGCAAAGTCATTTTTTCAATCGCAGTATTCAAATCAATTACTTTATCCTCTCTTACATATTTACCCAACACTCTTGAGAATGTGCCAGCAGTACGTGGGTGTGCCAGTTTTGCATAAGACGAACCATCTGATGCAATGATTACACCCGGTGCTGCAATACCTGTTTTAATCCATTCCGGTTTCATCAAGTGTATGATAACTGACCCTCCTGTTTTGCGATAGGCATCAAATGTTTCTTTGGTTAACCGTTCGCCGGTGGCCACCCATTGCAAATCGCCATAACTGATACCCAGCCGTTGCTGCCATCCATCAGAAAATATGGCACTTTGTAGCGCTGTTGAAGCTGCGGTATATGGATATAGTTCGGTAGTAATATCAAACCCTTTGTTCTTTGCGGCTGTTATCATATCTATTGATAGCTGAATATTGCCGAGCGACATACTATTAATATGAAGAATGTGCAGCGGTGCATGGGTGAGCACAGCATCGGCAATAACTTCCTGTATAGAAATAATATCGGGGTTTCTTACATGTGAAAACACAACGACTTGCAACTCTCCCGCTAGTTTATAAGCCTGGTACATTTCATTGGGATTTGTTTTGGGCAAATAGCCAATAGGTGCAGCAATGCCAATACCGCCTTCATTCAACGATGTTTTAATATTTACCAATGTTTGATTTAATGCATCAGCAGTAATCGTTTCATTGGCAGCCCTTAAAATAGTGTTGGTCATTGCGCCAATATTTGCTTCTCCCTTTACAGTAAGCTGTAATAAACTATCTACAGCTATTTGATATTTTCCTATTGCTTTAAACCGTTCAAAAGGCCAGTTTACACTGGCACCATAATTAATCAATGCTTTGCCTTTCCTGGATTCATACCATTTACCCAAATGCTCAATGCCCCATTCCAATTCTAAAGCAGTTGTTACACCATCATGCAACTGGTATTCCTGCTCCACATTGCTGCGGCCATGAACATGCATATCAATAAAACCAGGGGCTACCACCAAGCCGCTTACATTAATGGTTTGTTTTCCTTTTAATGGCTCGTTAGAAATTTGTGCAATGCGGTTGTTGAGGATGCCCACATTTTTTATGGCATCTAATTTTGTTTCGGGGTCAATTACCCGGCCACCGGAGAGTACAATGTCATACTCAATGGTGGATTGTGCTTTTGCGTTTAGGCAAACAAGAATTAAAAACAGCCAGAAATAATGTGCACCTGCCTGTACGGCAGACAGGCGTTTTTTCCGCTGTCCTGAGCCTGGTGATGGATGAGAGTGCTGATGTGCTTCCATAAATTTAGTTTTACTTAAACCTGTATTCCTCTTTTATCATTTCAATAAGCCTCTTTGCCCGGTTTTGAAGGGCAATAGCATTACGGATATAAAACTTAATGGTAGTGGAATAGTAATGATAGTTCAGCGATACGGTGTTTATATCCTTTACATCAGCAGAAAGCAGGAATGGCTTTACCAAAGGTTTGCTGATAGTTGTTCTCTGTCCACCCACCCCGCTATTACTGATAATCTTTATACCCGTCGTCATTTGCTGAAATACATAGCCGTCAAAGAGCCTGGTATTTCCTTTGTGAACTTCATCCATCTTCAGGCGTAACAGATCTATTTGATTAGACAACCACTGAAAAGACGCATAATAAGAACCGGTACTATCCAGCAATTCTTTGTTTTTTATATAACGAAGCAATCCTGCAGTCTTAAGCTGATCAAAAGACTTGGAGTTGGTATAGTAATACCCAAGATTGGCAGTAACAATTCTGGCAGCAAAATAAATATCAGTGGTATTTGTAATATCGGAGTGTAACAACTCCACCAGGGAGTCGGCCATCTTTGCTCCATAACTGTTGCGGTCTGTTACCGAATCAAAAAGACTGATATCTGATTGCAGGTCGGATAACATAGAGTTCAACTGTGTTTTCACTTCTTTTTTGTGAAGAATACCCTCCCGGGTGTTTTCCGCATAAAATCCCAATGAGACGGCCAGGAATAACATTAAAAATTCCCAGAAATAGTGGGTCCATCTTTTCCGGGCGGTGTGAGTGTGTGCATGTACTTCCATTGTCTTTATTTAAAGTGCTTAGGGAAGTTTATTTGTTTCGGAAATAATAATCTGATAAAGCCCTTACAATAGCTCCCGGGTTTGCCTCATCTGTATTGGTCATAACTATGATAGACAAACCATCATTTACAAAACGGGTATAGTAAGAACGAAAACCAACATTGGCACCGCCATGTTCAACAACTTTATGGCCGTTACGTTCATCTATCACCCATCCAAATCCATAGTAAGCTTTAGATTCAGGTTTATCCGTTGTTTTTATAAAGGGTTGCCAGAGCAGTTCCCAGTTTTCTTTTTGCAGGATGATCTTTTTCTCCCTCAGCACTTTGTCCCATAATATCATATCCGTGCCGGTAGAAAGAAAACCGCCGCTGGGCCGCACGGCATACATGGCATCCGCATTAACCAGCACCCCGTTCCTGTGCATATAACCACTGGCCCGGTTGGGTATAATGAGATAAAAATCTGTCATGCCGCTGTTCTTCATACCGGCAGGAATAAATAATTTTTCCCGTATATAATCCTGCCAGGGCATACCGCTTATTTGTGTGATGATTTGCGCCAGCATATAATAAGCAAGATTGCAGTACTGGTATTTTTCGCCGGTTTTAAAATCCAGCGGCAGCGGATAGGCCGCTTTAATAATTTCAAGGTCGCTTATCATTTTATGGTTATCATAGGCAGGACTTTCTCTTTTCAACCCCGAAGTATGCGACATTAAGTGCTTGACCAGGATCGGTCTCCAGGTTTCCGGGGCATCGGGAAAAAATGTATGGACAGAATCTTCAATGCTCAGTTTTCCTTCCTCCTGTAATTTCAGGATGGCCGTAGTAAAAAATTGTTTGCTTACCGAGCCAAGCCGGATGACGGTTTCAGCAGTTACGGGGACATTGTGTTCTGCATTGGCTAAACCATATCCTTTATTTACGATTGGCTTGCCGTTTTTTACAACAGCAAGAGAAAGACCAACAATTTTCTGCTCTTTCATCATTTTCTGTACAATAACATCAGTACTGTCCGCTTGCCCGTAAACAAATACACGAACAAAGAGAAACAGGAGGATCCATTTACTTTTCATAAAACTGGTTTGAAATTTATTGACTGGTAATTGAATAGCTATGCAGCCTGCAATCAGGAATAAAAGAAAATCCTCAAAGACGAATGATAGCCAGCAAAAGATAAGATTTTTTAGCAGGGAAACTCATCTGGATATTAGTTTGTCCGCACACCGTTATAATAAGGAAGGAGTGATTTTACTCACTCCCCCGGAGGTATAACGGTTTAAGGCTAAAAACTGGTTGTCTCCATATTATTACCAGCACAGTTTTATTTCGAACTCAAATCCTTTCGTAAAAAAAGTAACTCACTCCAGCTTTCCTGTACATACTCGGCCACATCTTTCAGGTATTGGGCATAAGAACCTTCGCCGTTTACAGCCTCATAGGTTTCTTTAAATGGCTTACGAAATCCCGAAGCTCTTTCTTTTAAACCCTGCTTGTACCTTGTAACTAACGTGTATTGTCCCGGACCGGAAGAACTGGCTGTATAAACCGCAACGGTAACCCCTGCGGCGATCCAATTTTTTTTCAGCTTCTTAATGATTTTTACTACTTCATCTCCCTGCCCCACTTTTGGATACACATGGGTGATATTGATTTTATCCGAAAAATCGCCCAGCGCCACCGTACTTAACGAATCCTGGTAAACTGAATATCCGCCGGATTGCCTGTCGGTTAAATAGATTGCTACATTTTTATTCCAGTCCGTTTGATGTTCAGGGCTTATATCTCCTCTTGCATCTTCTGAATCCCAGCTTTTAGGGCCTTCGGTAATATGATAACCGCCAATATCAGGACCCGATTGAATAGCGAACACCCTCCAATGAACATCACCGCTGTGATATTTTTGGGCATGTGCCGCCAATGCCTTTTCAAATTCCATTACTTTATCCATTTTTGGGAACACCCGGTGGGTGGAAATCACATTCTTTGTTTGGCCAATACCGCAAAACGGTGCCAGCATAATAAAAAGCAGGAATGTGCTGAGCTTTGCATTAAATCTGTGTCTCATGTTAGAATTTTTTTGGTGAATGAATGGTAGTGATTGCGGTTGCAATACTGTACAAAGCTCACTTCAAATGAAAAAATTTGTGAGTACAAACCAACCATTAAAGACTACGGTTTCACCAATTGATGGGACAAACTGTGCGGCGACGGGATAAATTCGTCATTTTTAGCAAATGGGTCCGTTTTGTTTTAATCTTTTAAAGGATAAAAATCTGTTACAGTTAACTTTATACCAGCGTGGCCACCAACCTTAACCATATTAAACTACTGCTTACCAGTACTCTTTTCGGCATAGCCGTGGCTGCTTTTGGCCAAAAAGAGAAGGACTACGAAAGCATTTCCATCGCACAAGGCCTGTCCCAGGGCATGATATATGATATTTTGCAAGACAAAGAAGGATTTATTTGGGTGGGCACAAAAGACGGGCTTAACCGGTATGATGGGTATACGTTTAAAGTATTTACGAACGAGCCCTCTAATAACAAGAGTTTAAGCAGTAATAGCATAAACAAACTTTTTGAAGACAGTAAAGGAAGAATTTGGGTGGGTACAGAAAATGAAGGATTGAACGTTTACGATAAGAAAAGCGGTAATTTTCTAAGAATCAGACATAGTTCCACAAATGCCAACGGACTTTCGGGTAATATTATAAAATTCATGGAAGAAACGCCGGATGGCAGAATGCTGGTAGCTGCTGATGATGGCAAACTGAATATTATCACACTGAAGGATAATTTTTTTGATAAAGGTGTAGTTCCGCTTATTACTGTGGTAGCAATGCCAAACAATACCAATGTATATGGAATTGGTAATGATAAAAACAAAAATACCTGGATTGGCGGTATGGATGGCACCGTGCATAAATTTGATGCAACAAAAAACAGTTTCACCTTATTGCCCAATGCGCAATTATTAAACAACGGATATTTGACCAATAGCGGAGATATTTTAATTAACAGCAACCTGTACTTATATAGCGGAAACGACGTAATACCTTTATTTAATACCAATAAAAATCCGGAAGGCAATATTATTTTCAGACCCAATAGTAATTTATGGGACAAACACCACAGGGAAACATATTTTTATGATGTAAGCACCTGGGGACCAGGCAAACCAATTCAATGGGGGTTAAAGCTGCCTGAAAAAAGAATTATCTACCCGTTTATATTTGACAAGTCTGGTTTAATATGGTGTGGTACTGTAGGCTATGGGTTAAGAAAATATAATGTGGACAATGATAAATTCAATACCCAGCTTTATGGGTATAGCACTTATAACATACTGCCTGACACAGATGAGGATTTTTTTATAGGAGATGTTGGATACCGGTGGAAACGAAGTAAAAATAAAGTAATCGAAGAAAATGCTTTTGCAGACCTGCCACAGGTAACACAAATCGATAATTTTTTAATTGCAAAAACCGGTGACTATTGGCTCAAAAGCGACGATAAAGGATATTTTAAATATAACCCTGTTACTAAAAGATTAACACCTTATCCAAACATCAATAATTACAAAGGAATGGGTTCCAAACAACCCATGCTGGAGGATAGTAAAAATCAAATTTGGTTCACCGGCTTAGGTGGTAATATAACGTTGCTGAATACAGTTACTGAAAAATTAACTACGATAAATATTAATACCCATGCCCCTAAAAAATTATCAGAATTTGCCATAGCTACAGCCTTATATGAAGATAAAAATGGAACATACTGGATCGGTACGGTAGATGGTTTTGCTACAGTGCAATTGGGTAAAACACCGGATGCCGGAATACAAACCCAATGGTATTATACAAACGGCAATCCCAATTCTCTTAACTACAATCATGTGTCCTGCTTTTTAGACGACCCGGCTAATTCCAATTATTTATGGATAGGTACGAAAGGCGGAGGACTGAACCGGTTGGAAAAATCTACCGGCAATTTTTTTCATCTTACCGTAAAGAATGGCTTGCCTGATAATGTGGTGTATGGCTTGTTAACGGATGATGCCGGCAATATTTGGGGTAGTACGAACAAAGGAATTTTTTGTTTATCCAATTCTAAGAATGGCAATAAAGAAAGCTGGACTTTTAGAAATTTCACCAAAGAAGATGGCTTACAGGATAACGAATTTAATACCAACGCCTACAAAAAAATGCCCAATGGAAACCTTGCATTTGGCGGTGTAAACGGATTAAATATTTTTAATCCCAAAGAAATACTGGCAAAAAATTTTAAGCCTCAGGTTTTTATTACAAATATTTTAATAGGCAATCTGCCTGTGCTGCCCAACGATGAAACTGGTGTTTTAAAAAGTTCAATTGAACAAACACCATCCATTACATTAAACCATTTACAGGATATTTTAACATTGGAATTCTCGTCACTCGACTTTACAGCACCTACTCAGAATAAATATCGTTACCAGTTAGCAGGAATTGATAAAGATTGGGTCGAAAGTGGCACGAGGCGTACAGCCACTTATTTACACTTACCATCGGGCAGTTATGTTTTTAAAGTGCAGGGCAGCAATAGCCAGGGCCAGTGGAGCGATAAAATAGCAGAGTTAAAAGTTATTGTAAAGCCTCCCTGGTGGCGTACCTGGTGGGCTTATCTTACTTATTTGCTGTTGATAGGATTTGCAGTGAGAATCTACTTTACATTCAGAATAAATAAAGCAAAACTGCAATCCCAATTGCATTACGAACAGCAGGAAGCAAAACGGGTAAAAGAATTAGACACGGTTAAAACACAACTGTATGCCAACATCACCCATGAATTCAGAACGCCGCTTACTGTCATTTTGGGCATGGCCAACCAGGTTAAAAATGACCCGGAAAAGCACCTGCATACCGGTGTGGATATGATCGTAAGAAATGGAGAAAATTTACTGAACCTGGTCAATGAGATGCTTGATTTGTCGAAACTGGAAGACGGCAAAATGACGCTGAACCTGATAAATGGGGATATTGTTGCATTCCTGCGATACATCGTGGAGTCGTTTCAGTCATTAGCCGCCAGCCAGCAAAAGCAGTTTCATTTTTTAGCAGATACCGACGAATTAACAGTAGCATTTGATGCGGAGAAAATAAGGCAGATCATTACCAATTTGTTCTCCAATGCGTTGAAATTTACGCCGGCATCGGGGAATGTATATGTAAGTATTTCACAGCAGGCCGCCGGCAATAACGATCAGACAACATTGGTATTAAAAGTAAAAGATACCGGTATTGGCATCCCCGAAAACCAGGTGCCGCATATATTTGACCGTTTTTATCAATTAGACAACAGCCATACCCGTAAGGCAGAAGGAACGGGCATCGGGCTTTCACTCACCCGGGAGTTGGTCAAATTAATGAATGGGACCATTGCTGTTAAAAGCCCGCCGGTGGGGGCAACCAAAGGAACAGAATTTATTATTACTATCCCGTTAACCAAAGTCAACCCGGCAGATGCTGAAAGCCTTGTACTACCGGCATACAAAGAAAACAGTAGGGCAGTAATGACAGAAGAAAAATCAATGACCCGTTTCATTCAACCTGAAAATACCGGTAGTGCCAATCCGTTAGTTTTATTGGTGGAAGATAATGCTGATGTGGTAGCCTACACCGCAAGCTGTTTGCAGGATTATAAATTAGCGGTCGGCAAAGATGGAAGAGAAGGCTTTGAAATTGCCGTAGATATCATCCCCGATTTGATCATTACCGATGTAATGATGCCTTTTGAAGATGGTTTTGAAATGTGCCGCAGGCTTCGCCAGGACGAACGGACAAGCCATATACCGGTAATCATGCTTACTGCTAAAGCGGATATGCAAAGCAAACTGGAAGGATTGGAAAAAGGGGCGGATGTATATTTGGAAAAACCTTTTCATAAAGAAGAACTGTTGCTGCGGATAAGAAAATTATTGGAACTCCGGAAGAGTTTGCAGCAATATTACAGCAGGCAGATTGGTATAACCGATAGCAGTGGGGTTTCGGTAAAGCAGGAAGTTGAGCCGGTTACAGAAGAAAAAACGGAACATGCGTTTGTAAAAAAAGTCAGGGAAATCGTGGAGGCGAATTTTACCAATTATGAATTTTCAGTAGAGCAACTATGCAAGCTCGTCTTCATGAGCCACTCACAACTGCATCGTAAACTGGAAGCACTTACCGGCTGCTCACCCAATAAATTTATTCGTATAGTCCGATTAAATAAGGCAAAAGAATTATTAGTCAATCCGTCGTTAAGCATTGCAGCCATTGCACTGGATTGCGGGTACAACGATCCTGGTTATTTTGCACGGATATTTAAGCAGGAATATGGCATTACTCCGCAGGAATGGCGGAATAGTAAAGCCGGTCAATAATGTACTACTATGAACTTTTATTGGGTTAAGTATCCGTAGCAGATTACCGTTCAGTACTTTCTTATTGTCCTCTTTTTTTCATGGGCTGCCATTTTTTATAAGTAGCACTTCTCCATAGCCATTCCACGGGCCCATAATTAAAATATTGCAGCCAGAGGGTTCTCAGGATGATCCGTTCAGTTGCCTGGACGGGGCTAAAGCCTCCATGTCGTTGGTTTTGGTGGTAAAACGGGTAGTCCGAACAGGAACGGAAGGCATCTGAATATAGTGATACTGAGGCGGCAGAGCAAAAAACCCGGCCAAAAATCATGGAGATTGGTGAGTAAAGTCACCATGAGCAGAAATAGCGGCTATTAGTTTTACAATCATGATGAGCAAGTGGAAGAGAATGGTCCTGGTTTGTTTGACTTGTATTGCGATGGTGGCCGGGATTGTGTGGCTGGTGAAATGGTTAGATAAACGATAAACCAAGTATATGAAACAAAACATGGGCGGAGCGGACCGCATTATCCGCATTGTACTGGCAGCGGTATTAGCTTATCTCTATTTCAGTGGTACTGTAACCGGTACACTTGGATTAGTATTAGTGGTATTGGGCGGGGTCTTCCTGCTGACCAGCTTTATGGGTTTCTGCCCTTTGTACACGTTAGTTGGATTAAATACCTGTCCCCGGAAAGAGGGACCTAAATAAGAACTTATTCTGCCATCTCTATGGCAGATGTCGTTGGTTGGTGATAAAACAAAAGCGGGACTATGGTTATAGCCCCGCTTTCTTGTTATTGTTCGTTACTATGGCTAACAACACCTGTAATTAAAAGGCCTGTAACTTTTTTACCACTTCCTTATGCTGCCGAAGCATTGTCAGACCTTCCCGCCAGGACATATGCGGAAAGCCACGCTGATGATTTTTCATACTGATCTCCCATAACAACCGGTAATGACGGAGTATTTCTTTCCAGGCAAAAAAGATGGAATGCGCAGGATCATAAATATGGGTGGGTTCACTGCCGGCACCATTCAGTTCGATGATGCAAAAATTCTTTCCCTGTTTCAGTTCTCCGATTGTATTATACTTTATATCCAGCCGGCCATAATAAAATTCCGGCACCTGCCGGCATAACTGATCAATGAATGTTACGAATTGTGCATCGGCATGGGCAGAGCTGTCGGTAAACTTTGCTCCTCTTGCATGATTGCCATAAGGCACAAGATCTTTGATCTCTCCGCGGCGGGGTATTTCTGCAAGACCGCCTCCATATATTTTTCGCAGTGCCGGGATCTGAAACTGGTAGCGGGGATCTTTATGAAGTAATTCTTCAATCGAACTGCTTCCATCACCGGTAATGCTGAGTAATTCTTTGTGTACAATACCGGAGATACCACCTGTAGCTTCACCAGGCATCCTGTAATAAAAAACACCCATTTCATTTGGTAAACGGATATACTCCTGTATCAAAAAATCGAGTTGGATCTTTTTTAAATAGATGTTGAGATCCTGCTCATTGTCCAGCCGGGAAACAGCCAGTCCTTTCATTCCAATATCCGGTTTGGCAATACAGGGGAAACCGATACCGGCTTCTTTCATTTTTTCCAGTATATAACCGCTATCGCTGTGTTGCGGGAACAATAATGTTTTCGGAATAGCAAACGCAGGGATGCTGTCATAGATCTCTTTTTTTGACTCCAGCAAAAAACCAGCATTCTTTATACGTGGATTGGCGGGTAAAAAGAAGAACCAGGTTTTTGCTTTAGCTGCATAATAGAGCCAGGCAAAATACATGGGGAAGTACACGATGCCAAAGGGCCAGTATTCCCAATGTGTCAGCTTATGCAGCAAGAGTTTAAACTTACTCACGGGTCGTTATTCTTTTTTGTAGCTGAATTAATTGTTCCTGTTGCTGCCTGCTGATAAGATCCTTGTGTATTAAAATTAGTTGCTCCTCCTGCACAACAGCCTGTGTTATACTTTGGGTTTGTATGCCGTTACCCCGGTTAATGATGAACCCGTTTTGATCATCACCATGGTTATCGTTGTGAAAATTACGGATAAGTTCCGCATTCAGCTGCGGGTGTGCGGCTGTAAAGTCCCGGAAGAGCTGCTCTCTATTCTTCATCGCTGCTGCATCATACAACGTGGCAGATGACCAGATATGATTTTTATCCGCCGCCAACTGCTTGCTGAATTTCCGGCTGCCATCCCAGCGAAATTCAACTAACCGGTCATTGCTGAACAAAATGATAGTAAAAGGTTCGATGCGGGTAAGATCATACTGTTCAAAGAATTCATGTCCGTACTCTTCAGCAACTATCTCCAGCAACAGCAGACCCCGGCTTTTCCGGTAGGGGTAGACCGGGATATGCTTTTCAAAAGCACCGTTCAGTAATATCCCGATGGTGCCGGTTTGAGTAACGGCAAACCAGGTGCCACCGGCATGCGGGTCCCTTGGAAAGGTTATATGCTCTCCTTTACGTGTAATGGTTTGGGGCATGGCCGCAGCAGGCCGCAATTTATTTTCATCCCTGTTGGATGTAAAATATTTCTCCCTTCCCTGTACGATATAACTTACTGTGCACATTGTTGCCGGTATTGAATAGTGGAAGGAGCCACCCCAAATTGCTCCGGAACAGCATGGATCTGCAGGGCCAGCAATCCCACTTTGATCAATGCCTGGTGGTGGATACAATGCTCCAGGTTATAATATACTTCCCGGAAATAATTGGACACAATGAACAAGGGCGATTCATACACTTCATATTGTATAGCTATTTCCTTATCCGGTTGTTCCAGGTTTGAACTGATAAACTGGAGCGCAACAATCGCTGCATCACGATCAGTTTCCAGCAACTGGTCTCTTTTGCGGTTATCATAATTGACTACTCCTGCCTCATACCCGCTGAGCAGGCATTGGTATAGTTCAATGATATGCCGGGTATGCTGGCCAATGCTGGCTCCGCTGAGTGATTCCACCGGGTAGAGATAAGCGTTATTGTCCGGCAGATCTCGCAGCACATTTATTAACTCACCGAGAGCATTTCTTGCTATGCTGAACATATGATCAGAATTTTAATTGTAATAACCGGAGAATATCCTTCCTGTGCAGCAGCACCAGTATAGCGCAAGCTATAAAAACAATCACCGCATAGCTGAATAAAAGAGCATCACCGCCAAAATTGATCCCCAGTTTGGTGAGGTGAAAAAAGATAGCACCACTCATCAGCCCGGCTCCGAGTAACGCACCGATTAAAGTGGTGCGGGGTATCAATAGCAGGATGCTGGCAACCAGTTCCAGTACACCGGTACCGATGCGTCCCCAGGGTTCCATCCCCAGTGCCGTAAATAATTGCACGGATTCTTCCTGTGCTGTGAATTTGAAATAAAGTGTTTGCAGCATGATGACGGCTGCAACCAGGCGAAGCAACCAGCTAATGATATTTGTTTTGTTCATGATGTGGAGTTGAATAATTGATTATTTGTCTTTAATGAGTGGCCAGTTTGTATCAGCTTTACTGATATAACCAGCCTGGTCCTTATCTCAACTGGCTTTTACTTTCAGGTTGTAATTGAAATATAGTTTGCCATTCACAATTGCCCAGGCATCAGGTTGTGTAGGTGCTTTATAGCCGCCGGCAGTGCCGTAAGCACAGTAACCACCATATTGCGGCGCATACTTCTCCGGGTTTTGCCGGAACAGTTCCAGGTTAGCTGGGGAAGAAAATAACCAGGTACTGTTGCTCCATTAAAAGGATAAACTGTCATTGCCTTTTACTGGTTGGCCCGCATTGTAATAAGCAACCACATCATACCCATTGATGGCCTTTCCTCGAGTTTGGAAGATGACCGGTTGCTGACCATATACAGCCATGCTGCTGGTAATAAGTATATAGACAGCCAGTAGTATTTTTTGCATTTGTTATGCTGTTTGCTATTTAATGAAATAAATTTTTCCAGTTATTATCCGCTTTTGCTTTCAGGTTATTTTCATCCTTGTTCCAGCTTTTGAGTGTGTTGTTGAAAAATGAATTGTAAAAGAGGTAGAGCTTTCCATTGATGATCTTAAAAGTTTCGGGATCTACCTCCACTTTTTCACCCCTGGCACCCATGGCATAAGCACACCAGCCACCATATTGCGGTTCATAAGCGGTATAATTTTTTTTGAAGAGCTCTTTGTTTTCTACTGTGGAGAAATAATAGGTGACACCATCGGCCAGTGCCGGCATTTCTTTTTTACCCTTTACGGCTTTGCCTTGCGTAAAATAACTCACGGGGTCATATCCCTGGATGGCGACTTTATTTTTTTCAAGATTGAATTGCTGGCTGCGTAAAGCAGCGGCCTGTGAAAAGGCGGTTGCCTGCAGGGCGATCATTACTATTATAGTCGTCAGGAGCTTTGTCATGTTTTTTTTAGTTTATAGACGCAGGCTTGTTTAAATCCTTACACGGATTTTAAAATCCGAAAAGATAATTAACCCCGATGGTCAGCGACCGGGTAAGTCCGTCGGGACGAATATCTCTTACTATAACCGGCGCTGCCACAGAGAAACCAATGGCCCTTGCGCCGGAGAGTTTATATTGGGCCTGCAGATTCAGGTTGAGTGTAAGACCGGATGAGCCCCTGAGATCCTGCCGTTTTCCGAAAATATCTTCATAGCTGTCTTCCCCCAGATGATAAATGGCCAGTGCATTGGGCCTGAACAGCCATTTTTTATTCGTACTGTTCAGGATATAACCGAACCGCAACAGGGCATCGGGTTTCCGTTTGAAATTATTCGTGGTTTCAAAACGGGTATCGGTAGCAAAGTCTTTGATGAATGTATTTTTATTACTGTTGATCACCGGTACCTGAAAAGCGGCATTGATATCAATTTTCTGATTGAGCACCCAGGCAGTTCCGAGCAACAGGTCATAGGTTCCGAGGCTGGTTTGATAAGCCATCGGCAGCGGTTGTCCTTTTATTTTATCATTGGCACTGGTCATGGGAATTTTTATACCCGCTAAAAGATTTATTTCCTTTTTGTTTTGACGGGGCAGGGCATAATTGACGGTGGAATACCAGTCGCCGGCATTAAAAATATTTCCCAGTGAACCGGTGATATAAGAAGCCGTCACTTTCGTATCCCAGGAAAACCGGCGGCCGAATTTCCGGCTGTATAATATTGATGGAGTCAGCAATTTGGTGTTTCCATCTCCCAGGCCGAAAGTAATATCGGTGGTAATGCTGTTGCGTAATGAGTGATCTCCTTTTGTTGTTTGTTGCTGGTGATACTGCAGAGTGCAGAAACCGGCATCGCTGCATCCCTGGGCTGTGATTTTGCTGATCAGTAATAATGTAAAGCAGCTTAACAGGAGTAGTTGTTTCATTATTTATGGTTTTAGTTCTGCAATACCAAAAAGATGGTTGAATTGCTGACAGTGAATCAATGCATATTTATAAACAGAAAAATCGGGCTGACCCGGTATTATATACAATTGTTGTCCCGCTATGGATTGCAAGGCCCCGAGATTGATGAAGTTAGCAGGCGGGTATTCCTTGCCCAGGTACACTTTCAGATCAGGGCCATTGCTGACACGAAAACTGTCTAAAGCCAGTTGGTACTGTCCATTTATAAGGTACACTTTTGCAGATCCGGCAATCGTAATACCGGCGGTGGGTTGAAAAGTGCCGCTGTATTTTAGTACAGCAGTGCTGTCCGGCGTTTCATTCAGCGGAATGCTGACCGTATTTTGTTTGGTGCAGGATAAAAGCAGCAGTGCAAACAAGGCGGAGGAAAAAAGAAGCACCCTGGAATACAGGGTAGAAAACGTCGTTATGCTCATACCAGGCAGATTTGATGATAACGATATAGTCGTGCAGGCTGATAGAACCTTACAGGAACTGTGTTAAGAAAATGACAAGGAAAACCGGTCAACTGGCAGCATCCAGTTCTTGTTGAATCTTTTTCCGGGTTTCTTCCGGTAAAGAATGAACAGGCTGGTCATACAGCATCTCGTCGCAATGATGTAAGGAGTGATCGATAAAATCGGATTGTTTGACGAATCGTTTGCAGGGATCACAAAAAAGCAGGTGAATAAATAAACGGGCCCTCTCAGTGATAGAAAGCCTGCGGTCCTTCTTTTTAAGGATGAACAGGGTTGCCTGCTTACAGTTATAAATACTATTTCTGACCGATACAAAAGCCATGTGTTCTGTTATTAAGCACCAAACCAGTTTTTTTCCAGGCAACTGCGCATCAGTAGTTTGGCCCGGTGGATGATGACCCAGTAATTGGACGAAGAAATATTGAATTCCTTACAGATTTCATCCGCATTTTCCTGGTCAACAAACCGGGCCAGGAAAACGGGTACCAGTTTGGGAGGCATTTTTTGAATGCAATACTGGAGGATTTGGTAGAATTCACGTTCGTTTACCGGGTTGTCGGCATTCTCCGTGTGCCATTCTTTGGGTGCTGTTGCCGGGGTCCAGTGCCCGGCCTTGTCGCCGGTAGTAAAAAAGGAGTCATGAAAACTTTCATCGGTAGCTGCCAGGTAATCACCGGTATTTTTCAGCACATCTTTTTTCCGGTAATGATCAACGATCTTATTTTTCAGGATAGTCGCCAGCCATGTTTTTTCTGAACTGATTCCTTTAAAACCTTCCCGGGCTTTAAAAGCAGCAAGAAAAGTATCCTGCACCAGGTCTTCCGCTATTTCCTTATTCCCGGTTTTCAGCAGGGCCAGGGAATACAGGTAATCACCATATAAGTTGATCCAGTCAGCAGGATGAAGGGTATTGCTCATCAGGGGTATTAATAAAAAATTTGCCGGCCATAAAACTACGGAACTTGTGTTTGATCAGGATTTAATCCAGTTTGTAAATATATTCTTCTGTTTCTTCCTGCCGGGCATTGGCAAAACCTTTGTCCGTACCGATTTTTATAAAATGGCAGTTGGTTAATACTTTTTGTGAACCGATATTATCAAAAGCCACTCTTCCGTAAATGGGTCTCGTGGTTTCATTGTTCAGAAACAGAGTCAGTGCTTTGGTGCCAATGCCTTTGCCCCAAAATTGTTTATCGATCCAATAAGTGATCTCTGCACGGCCTTCCATTTCAAATTTGGAGATGCTTCCGGCAATGATCTCACCCACCAGGATGGTCTGCATGTTGATAGCCGGATCGTTCACCAGTTTGCTGTATTTCTGCAGGTAGGCTGTTTTGTCAGTGGGGTCTTTTGCGGTGAAGGCAGCTAAATAATTGGCTTCCTCATCCAGTTGGAACAGGAAGAAGAATTCCAAATCAGGAAGGACGGTCTTTCGTAAGGTTATTTCGCTATAGTGTATCATTTCCTGGGGTTGTATTTTTTACATAGCTCATCTTGACTGTAGCTTTATCTGTGAGAAATTCTAGGTTTAATAAAATCAACGGCGTCAGTTATATTGTCTACTGTGTAAATGTACTCTGTTGGCCAATTTTGGCATTTTGAAGATATTATTGCAACGCATGGAATTTCTGAACCTGCCATATATGAAAGCGGCTCTAAAATAGCGTTTCCCCAAGAGTAGGTCATTTCTTTAAAATCAGTAATTAAGCCCCGGGTCAAGTGAGATTCCAATTTGCATATGATCGTATCTCGTATAAAGTCTGCGTCAATGTTTCCTTGTGATCCTCTTTTGTAGATGCCTATAAACTGTAAAATAAAAACACCATTGTCGTTAGGCAATTCAGATACAATACACTGAACTGTTACCTTTTCTTCTGGCAATTTTTTTGAAAATATTCGGAGTACTTTTTTGAAAAACATTAGAGTCTAACTAAAATTACAGCCAATGGGAACAGATTTGAGTTCGGCAGTGCATTTGAAAAACGCCATGCCCGCAGCCGGATAGAATTAATAATGCTGAAGATAATTACAAAAGCTGAATTATAAAATTCAAGCCCGACCGCTTCTGATAGCAAGCAAAACAAACATATATGTGTATTTATTTCACAATTTATTTACCTGTCGGCCTGCAGACAGGCTCAGCAACCGTCTTTGCGGGGGACACGTTTATAAATTATTTTACCATCCCGTTCTACATAGTCGCCCGCTACTATTGGATAGGCATACTTGGGCGCATGCGATACATTACGGCTTCTTATAATTATTTTGTCGTTAACTTTCAGGCTATGCAATTGCTCCAATTGAGACTTTTCCGGCGCAAAGTTGAGGATATAATCGTCACCATTAATCCTGACCATCACTCCGAAACCTAACCGTGAGCCCGGCGGAAGAGAAAGGGAGGTTACAACAGCCTCCATATTGGTAGAATCTGTAAGGTGCTTTCTTATTTTAGCTTCAGCGGCATACACTTTTTGACCTGCGGGAGATGCTTCCCATTCTTTGAACTTTATACCAGCTGGGGTAGCCTCCCATTGTTTCATGGCAGCTTCCCTTTCAGCAGCAGAGATTGGCTTTGGGGTTAATTTTTCAGGCGTTTCATTTTTATATCCGCGATTAGCAATTACTACTCCGCTTACCACAACCAGTGCTACGATCAGCGCATACATAATTTTTTTCATTCTTTTTTGCAGGTTTAATTAACATAGATATGTCTCCTGGTAAACCAGGTCCGTTTAAGGTATTACTTTTATTTTGCTTCTGCTGCCACGTCTGGTTGTCAATGCCTCAGCATCCTCCCGCACTGGGTATGGCATAGATCACATTGCCTGAACTATATAAATGGAAGACCTTTCCTTCTATGGAAGGAAGAACCAGTTTCCATGTTTTCCCCTTATCTGCTGATCCGAAAATGCCTTTCGGATGACCACAAAAGAAGTTTTCACCCACCTGGATAATGGAAGAAATATTCATACTCGGTGGAAGACCTGCATCGATGGCCTGCCAGGTTTTACCACCGTCGTAAGAGGTTCGCACCCGCCTGCTGTCCGACTGTGTATTGAACGTAATTGCAGCGAATCCGCCTTGAATACTTTCTACCGCTATACCCACACCGCCCTCGCTAATCACTGCTTCCCAGGTTTCACCCCGGTCAGCAGACCGTATTATACCAAGCTGGCTGGTAGCCAGGAGAATACCGTTTGACTCAACCAATTTCATTGCCCAGCCACCCGCCTGAACTTGTTTCCAGGTCTTTCCACTGTTCGTGGATCTAAAAAGGCCCCTGTTGCAGCCGATGAAAACTGAGCCGCCGGCAGTTTCAAAAATCGTACGTATCTCTTTCTCCCGGAAATTCGTGTACGCTGGCAACCAGGTGCCCGTTCCGTTTATTTTTTGTAAAAATTGACCCTCATAGTTGTAAGCCAATATTCCGGTCCTGCCAGGCGCTATCCTGCTCTGTTGACCAGGGAAAATCTCTTTTACCCAAAATGGAACTGTGGAATTTCGTTGACTGTGATATAGTCCATTGCCGGTACGCAAATAGAATCCATTATCGTTAGCAAAGAAACCATCTCGCTGAACATCATCTTCCCGAAAGTTTTCAGGCAGCCCTTCGCTGATGTCCTGCCAGGTTTGTCCGCCATCCGCAGATCTGAAAACGATGTTTGCAGTTCCGGTCTTATCTTTTTTTTGTTTTTGCTGACTACCCGGTAGCGGAGACGGCTGTGGTGATTCCGACGCCTGTTTACAGGAAAGGAATTGAAAAAGGAACAATACAGCAAGGTTAAAGATGATCTTCATGACATTGATTGATGGGGTGAAACAATAAAGTAAATATATTCAGCGTCAACTACCGGCAGGCTTTTTACCGGTAAAGAGTTGTAAAAGATGCGTAAAAGCTTGTAAAACCCCCGGAAACCTGGGTTTAATGGATAATTTTGCTGTCATGAAGCCATTTATCCTGTTCGGATCTTCCATGCTGGTAGTTGTTATTTTGATGGCTGCTGTTGCATTTAACAATAAAAAGAATGAGATCCCGGAGAAGCATGTAGAGGTTGTACTAAGGGATATAGGACACCAGTTGTTGCTTTCAGCCAACGATTCGTCCTCCCGGGTGCTGCCGGTTAAGAAATTAAATTCAACTACCTACCAGGTCTCCTTTCAGAAGAACGTTGGTTTTATTTCCGATACACTCATCAATATAGTGCAGCGAACCTTTCAAAAAAATGTGCTGGCCAGGGAGTATATCGTGAATTTGAGGAATTGTGAACAAAAGGAAACCGTCCTGGCATTTGAAATAAATGGTAAAACAGGCGATTTAACACCCTGCAGGGGCCGTAAGCTGGAGGTTGGTTGTTATGTTATTGAATTTGATCTTTTGAAGGAAACTACCTTTAATTTCCTTTGGTTGTTGCTGCTGCTTATTCCATTGGGCTTTGCCGGCTTTTATATGAAAGAGAAGTTGCAGAAAAAAGAAGCCAAAGAACCAGTGGCTGCTGATGCGGAATATATACAAGTAGGGAGATTTCAATTTTATACAGGGAATAATCTGCTTAAAAATGAGCATACAACCATTACCCTTTCGGAAAAAGAAACAAAAGCACTGAAAATATTTACCCAAAACATCAACCAGGTGGTGGAAAGGGAAAAGCTGATGAAGGATATCTGGGAAGAGGAAGGCATCGTGGTGATCAGCAGAAATGTGGATGTACTGGTGTCTAAATTACGTAAGAAATTAAGTGCTGATAACTCCCTTAAATTTATTAACGTACATGGAAAGGGGTATAAATTTATTATTGAGCAGGAGCCGGTTTAAAACCCGGTAAGTGTTAAATGAAATTATTAGATCAGTATTACAATATGCCCGGCCGGCTGTCCCTGATCAAAAATATCCTATTTACCATTATAGGCATATCTTCGTTTACTTATATTATGGTTGTACAGTTGCCGCTGCTGAAAGGGCAACAAGGAGAAAACGGGAAGACCATACCCTGCAGCCATAAGTAAATAATTTCACTAACCTTAAATTTAATTGTATGCCAAAAAAGACAGCTGAACCCAGGAAGAATAAGCCTACTAAAAAGAAAAGTTCAGCACAAAAGAAAGCGAATCCAAAGAAAAAACTACGCTAAGATCAAAACGCAGAAAGCCCGGTTCACAGCCGGGCTTCTTATATAAAGTAACTCACAAATAGTGGGGAACATCGCATTTCTTTCTGTAATTCTTCCACGAGCTGGGAATATACGCTGTCACTCATCTGTGTTGGGTCAGTCCGATATGTAGCTGAAAGTAGTACTAAGATGAGGATATGTTCGTCGCCCCGTGCTGACGCAAAACTGCCTGTTGCCTGCTGTGTTTCGTCACGAGCCTTATTTTGTAACTAAATTATATTTATAGAGGTCATGTTTTTTTAGCACTTCGAGCACCGGTTTGAATTTATTGTCAGGAATTTCTCTTGTTGTGATAATAATTATCTTCCTAATATCCTGTTTATGTGCAGTGACAAAAGTGTCAAGGTCGTTTGTTGTTTTAAGTTTTGTCTCTTGTCCGAAGAGCTTGACATCAATACCCTTGTCGAGGATTGTTATCGAAAAATAGGTTGAATCATTTTCGTTGTATGTGGTTACAACCGAAGTCGGTGTTTGAATGGTTACTGGCTCAGGCGGAGTGAAATATTTCTGAATATTAATCACCTTATAATTTGCTACTTGGTTTTTAGTTAGGATATCAATAACTGCTAATGTTCTTTTAAAGTCAGTAGTGCTATCCATTAATACATAAAACAAGTCTTTTTTGATTTCTTCTTTATTTGAAACTATTAGTTTTTCTACTTCGGTCAGCGCTTCAACATCTGTTTCCTTGTCGTTCAATATCAGGGCGTAGCCTTGTTGTACAACTGCAATAGACCTTTTAAACATATTCATATCACTGGCACCTGCGTTGTCAGGATGACCGTTAGGATTAAATAGTTTAACCGTATCTATTTTACTTTGTTTGTCTGTGTTTTGCTGTCCCGAACAACCGGTCACAATTAGTACGAGGAAAAAAAGAAAGTATCGCATTGTCGGAATGAAGATTTGATTTTAAGGTCTATCATAACATAGCAGGCAACGTTAGGGCTTTGCGTTCGGCAGGGCATTTGGAAAACGTCCAGCTGGGAACTGCGGCCGATTAAAGATACTGAAGTCGAAAATATATTTTGTAGCTCATTCGTGTTCGGTCAGCCGGATATGCAGCTGATAGTAGCACTAAGATGAGGATTTATTCGTCGCCCCCGCTGACGCAAAACTGCCTGTTGTACGCCGTTATCTTGTCTGTCGTTGCGATTTGTCCACTGCGATTTTATATTTTTTCAAATATGATTCGGGAAGCAAATCCTTTTCTGCTCTGTCAATGCACTTTATAAAATTTGCATAGTCTTTCTGAGTCCAGGCTTTGTCCGCCCCTTGAATATTTTGCAAGTGAATTATTCGCCTTGTATATTC
Source organism: Chitinophagales bacterium (assembly GCA_017303455.1). Taxonomy (GTDB): domain Bacteria; phylum Bacteroidota; class Bacteroidia; order Chitinophagales; family Chitinophagaceae; genus CADEDV01. The sequence continues at coordinate 223,840 of JAFLBM010000003.1, forward strand.
TCTTGATTGACCGTCCGAAAATTCATTAAGCTTCTTAAATATCTCTTTGTCGCCTGACACAATAAGCTTTCCTGAAGTTTTCAAAAATGAAATCAGATTCTCAATTGTCAGCGTCGATTGAAGTTGAAACCTGTCGTCTTTAAAAACTTCTTTTACTACAATTGGTGTCAACTCAACTAAGGATTTTGAGTCTTGTCCAACGTGAGTATAAAATAGGTATTCGAGGTTGGCGTATGCAATAGTTATAATTGCTGATTTTGAGGAATACTCAATAAAGTGCTGTTCTTTTTTTGTCACTGAAAAATTATTGTCAGTAAGAAATTCAGTGAGTGGATATGTTGACTGGTCAAAGTTCATAAGGGGTCTGTCCGAATGGCGTACAACGTGTGTATTTGCGAAACTACGAACTGTTTTTCTTGATAAGCTCAAAAAATTGTCGATGTGATTGTCAGTAGCTTAGGCCAGTTTATGCAAGATTTTAAGGAGTTAAACCGGGTTGCGGCAATACCCGATTGTAAACGTTTAGAAATGTTTGCACACGGTTTCGCTCCGCATAATCTCCTCACTCCTCCTTCCCACCCTTTTCTCCCACAAACCAATGCTCTTTGTTTTTAAACAATACATTAAAAGTGGTAAGGGAGCCATAGCAACGGGTGATATATTGCTGCAGGTTCACTTTTTCTTCATCACTCAATTTTTTATGGCTGTTGATATTTTGTTCCAGCACCCGCAACCGGTCCCGCAGTAGCACGATCTTGTGAAAGAAATCATCAATGGGAATTTCTTTTGGCTACAGGCTTTTATCGGCAGGTTGTATCAGTAAAGTGCCATTGAGCCATTTTTCACCCAGGGGTACTGTTTCAGTAAGTCCGCCCCAGAGCCGCAGAATTTTTAATAATGATCGTTCCACTTCTGAATGGGTTTCTATTTCTGCCGTTATATTCTCGGCGATGATCTCATCTAATTGTGTATCGGTCTTGTCAATTTCTTTGATACCGTGGTTGATAAAAGAAATAAGATACGTGGCATATTTTATACCCACAATAACGCCGGGGCCGTATAAAGTGTGTTGCAACCGGGTGCCGGCGAACGTCCATCATCGGGGGTTACACATTGGGCTATTTAGGGCTTGCCACCCTACAGGCAGCAGCGGTACTGTTTGAATCGCTCTGGCTCTTTAACCTGGATTACAGCGGGCAAACCATTTTTATTTTATTTCTTGTTATCTGGCTGCTGGCTGTTGTATCGGTGATGCTCGGCATTTTTATCTCCACCTTTGCACAAAACGAAGGGCATGTGTTTCCGTTTATTCCGCTGGTCATTCTCCCTTCCGTATTTCTGACCGGTTTAATTATTGACACCAATTCACTGCCGGCCTGGGCGGCCTTTATCGGGAAATGTCTTCCCCTGCATTATGCCGTGAATATTATTCATGAGATCATCAAGCCTGAATACTCTCTGTATGATACCTGGCTTGATTTTACCATCCTCACCGGGTATATTTTTCTTTTATGGGTTCTTGCTTCACTGACATTAAAAGAAACTGAATCATAACTCAGGCGGTTATCTTCGTTTCTCCTCAACAACTGAATGTTGGGGCAGATACCATGATGAGAAAGAAAGCCCTGGTTATTGAAACCAGTTTCATACATCAGTGTTGGGGCATGCAGATTTGCTCACCTGGTAAAAACAAAAAACTGCCAGGAAAAAATGTTTTATTTTCAGGACGGTTTTACGACTGTATGGTTAGCGGAATCCGTTGGCAAGCGCTGTACAGTAACCCCGGGGTGCCGGTTAATTGTTGTAAGTATGAAATTAATTTCGTGTGCCTGTTGCTTGTTATTCCTTGTGCCGGCAGTGGCGCAAGACAGTTCGGCTGCCAGTAAGATCAGTATTTCCGGCTTCCTGGATGTGTACTACCAGCATGATTTTAATACCCCGGCCACCAAAGAAAGGCCCTCTTTTTTATATAACCATAAACAGCATGCAGCTTTTGCTGTTAACCTGGCCCTGCTCCGGGTGGCGTATCAGGATAAAAAACTGAAAGCAACTATCGGCCTGATGACAGGTGATTATGCCCAATACAATCTCGCAGCCGAACCCCGTCTGTTGCAACATGTTTATGAGGCCAATATTGGCTACCATTTTTCGGATAAGATCAGTATGGAAGCCGGAATACTGCCTTCTCATCTTGGTTTGGAAAATGCCATCAGTAAAGATTGCTGGAACCTCAGCCGTAGCCTGCTGGCAGAAAACTCCCCCTATTTTGAAACCGGCCTCCGGATGAATTATGCTCCCGGGGAAAAATGGCAATTCTCATTGCTGGTATTAAATGGCTGGCAGAATATAAAGGAAACAAATACCAGTAAAGCCATCGGGACACAGGTACAGTTTAAGCCTGATGATACATGGTTATTCAATTCCTCCGGTTTTGCCGGCAATGAACGAACTGATTCAATCGCACAGGCAATACGCTATTTTCATAATTTTTATGTCACCTGTGCAGTTAGCGATAAACTGAAAACAGCTTTGTTGGCTGATGTTGGTACAGAAAATAAAAAGACCTGGTGGGGTACAGCCTTCTTACTACATTATAAGGCTGCTGCAAAGTTCGCCACAGGTCTCCGGTTTGAATATTATAAAGACAGGAAAGGAGTGATTGTTACCAGTTATCCACCAGGGGAAGCCGCTTTCACCGGCATTTCCTGCAATGCGGACTATACTCCATCTTCACAATTATCATTCCGGGCAGAAGCCAGATGGCTACGGGCCGCTCTGCCGGTATTTGAAAAGAACGGTGATCTGAAAAATACCAATTTCTGCCTGCTGGGTTCGATTGCAGTGTCATTTTAATACTAACAAGATGGGCAACCCTGTATATTTGTAAAAACCCGCACTATATGAAATGGCTTGCCTTACTGATACTAAATTTCACCTGCTTTTCTCTAACCGCCCAGGACAGCATGGCGGTGCATTATAAGATCTACGATACAAGAGCCCAACAGGTAGTTTCTATTGACAAGATCGTGACCGATATGGCCAATGCCGATGTCTTATTCTTTGGAGAAGAACATAATGACAGTGCCGGGCATTATTTAGAAAATAAACTATTCCGGGCCCTGCATGCTGCTTATGGCAACCAGGTGGCCCTGAGCTTAGAAATGTTTGAGACCGACGGGCAGTTGGTATTGAATGAATACCTGGAAGGGAAAATTGATGAAAGCCGGTTTGCCAAAGATGTGCGCCTCTGGAGTAATTATAAAGATTACCGTCCGATGATCGAATATGCGAAACAAAACAAAGTGGCTGTGATTGCTGCGAACCCGCCCCGCCGTTATGTAACGATGGTGAGCCGCAAAGGCATGCGATCATTGGACAGTTTAAGTAAAGACGCTAAAAAATTATTACCGCCTTTACCGTATGACACATTAAGCGGCCGCTACCGGGAAAAATTCCAGGAGATCATGAAAGGAAGTCCCGGCTCCGGTAGTTCTAACATTTACCACAGCCAGAGTTTGTGGGATGCGGGCATGAGTTACAGCATCTATGCTTACCTGAAAAAGAACAGGCATAAAAAGATATTCCATTGCGTGGGCAAATTTCACAGTGATGAAAAGCTGGGTACTGCGGCACAGTTGCAGCAGCGGAATAAAAAATTACGGATACTGAACATCAGTTGTTTCCCGGATAAAAGTTTTGCCAATCCCGACTGGGCCGCTTTTACTCCATTGGGAGATTATGTGATACTGACCAACCCGGAGTTGAAGAAGACGTATTGATGTCAATACTTACAATGTTGTTTGACCTGATTAAATTTGGAATAACAAAGTTTCAGCCTTAACCATAAGATATTGTTATGAAATACATTCTTGTAACAATTTTAGGGTTTATAGTATTCAGCTGTAAACAAAATACAAAACCAGAAGGTCTTAGTGCTGAAGAAAATGAAATTTGTGGCGGCTGGAGTATGTGTGCCTATTTATCAGGAGAAACGGTTATTCAGAGCAATGTCTGCAAGGGCATTTTTTTTAATACAGACGGAAGCGGTAGTATTTCACTTCAAAATGATGGATCGCCTGTAAAACAGCTTTTCAACTGGAAGCTCAACAAGAATCTTCTGACACTTACCTATTATGGGCTTGATATTAATAAAGCACTGCCCGATTCTGACTATATTTTCCTTCAAAACCAGGAGGACAATTCACAAAATATGAATATCCACAGTACAGATGGATTTAGTGCTTTTTATTTATCAAGGTCTTCAAAATAATTCATCATCTCGTTATTACCCTTACTCCGCCACCACCATTATTTAAACCACTCTTGCTTAAGCTATAGGTGAAACTCAGCAGGAAGAACCGTCGAAGCGTATTCACTTCTTTGTCTTCAATGAAGAGCTGGTTGCTGGTCCGGTTGATACTGATATTCCGGTTCAGCAGGTCGGTGGCAGCGAATTTGATTTCTCCCCGGTTGTATTTCAGGAACTGCTTGCTGATGCTCGCATTCCAGATCGGGATCTTCGCATTGAAACCGGAAGACAACTGGTTGTTGATGGTATAATTGAATTCCGTCGCCAAAAAGAATCCTTTGGGCAACTGCCAGTCGGCTGATACATTGTATTCCTGCGACACATAATTATTGTTTTGCGTGGGCTGTGCCGAATATTTTGCATCATTATAATCAAAATTGGCAGCCACTCCTAAATTCAGTTTATCGGTGGGGTTAATATCTAACCGCAATTCGGGTCCCCAGGAAAAGGTTTTGATCTCGTTGGTTACCGTGTTGAAGAACTGTTTGCCTTTATTATAGCGCAGGCGGTTGCCTATCTCCAGCGAGGCTTTCATAAATTTCAGCGGGAAGCTGTAATTGATATTCGCATTCAGGTTATACACTCCATCCACGTTCACGGGTTTGGAACGGCGGATACCCGTAGAAAGATCAAGCGTATCATAGCTGACAATCTTTTTCTGTGTCAGCATGGCGGTAAAGAACATAAAGAAGTTCTTGTTCTTATAGGGGCTCAGCAGGTTCAGGTTACCGCGGAAAGTATGACTGTATTCCTGTTTCAGGTCGGGGTTACCTTCCCGTATATACAATGGGTTGCTGTTATCGGGCACAGGTTGCAATTGCGACATATTCGGCTGGTTGGTAGAAGCCGAATAGTTCAGCGAGAAATTTTTGAACCGGGTGAAATTGTATTTGAAACTGGCATTCGGCAGCAGGTTGGTAAAATCCTTGCTGATCAGGGAATCTTTCACACCGCTGATGATCTTTCCTTTCAGTTCGGCCTGCTGCCAGGTAAGGCCCAGGGAGTAATTATATTTCCTGGCCTGTTTGCGCATACGGATACCGGCCGTTGTATAACCATAAGTATTCTCAAAATCATTACTCAGGTTTTCATTCAGCTCATCGTATTTACTGTTGTTGTTATTATAATCATAGGTTGTTTTCCGGGACGTACTGGTATTCTTATTGTTGCTCACACTGAGTTCCAGCAAGGTTCTTTTCCAGAGTGGTTCGGTGTACACGGCTCTTGCCATATACCCTTTTAAATCACTTTTGGTTTCACTACGCTGGTCCAGGGTGTCTCTCCTGTTAATGGTGCCTGCATTATAATAGTTGATAATGGAGTTTAAACTTCCTGTACCCTTGCTTTCGTTGAAACTGTTTTGCAAACTCAGCGACAAGGTTCTTCCCTTACGGGCAAATTTTTTGCGGAAGGTCAGGTCGTTCCTGAAATTATAGCCTTCGCTTTCGGAGTTGCTGTTACTGAAACCTTTATTGATTGGATTCCCATCCGCATCCGTAGTGCTATAATTCCGCTGTGACCGGTTCCTTGTATTTTGAAAACCAAAACTGGGATTAATACGCAGGGAATGAAGTGAATCAATCTGCCAGAGATTATTAAGGTTGAACCGGTGCGAATTGTTCAGGTTATAGGAATTGGCATTCTCATTATAAAAATTGGTAGCGCCACCGAAATTATTCTGCCGGAAGATCCTGCTTTTGATATTCGGGTTAAACCGGTTGTAGAAATAGTTGCTCTGGAAATCATGCTTGGTGCCGATGATATTATTATAGTTCACGCCGCCGCCAAACACGGTTTTGATACCTGCATTACCCGCTCCACCTAATCCCAGTGCCGCCGCCTCATCGGCCGAGACATTGATATTAAGATTACCGCCGCCATTCTGACGCATCTGGCTCAATGCCCCGCTGAAGTTGAGCATATCCATGAAAGAGAATCCTTCTGCATTGGTGTTATTGCCCAATCCAATCGCCGACAACTGTCTTGCTCCTTTGAAGGAGTTCACATTGAAGCGGCCTTCATAGCGTTCTTTATCACCGGCACCAGCCATCACTTTTCCAAACACCCCTTTCTTTTTATCCTTCTTCAGTTTCAGGTTGATCGTTTTTTCGTAATTACCATCTTCAAAACCCGTCAACTGCGCCTGGTCACTTTGTTTATCGTAGACCTGTACTTTATCTACTGCATCAGCCGGTAAATTTCTTGTGGCGATCTTGGGATCATTTCCAAAGAATTCTTTACCATCCACCAGCACCCGGTTCACTTTTTCTCCCTGTGCCTTGATCGTTCCGTCTTTTTCCACTTTCACACCGGGCAGTTTTTTTAATAATTGCTCCACACTGGCATTGGGCTGTGTTTTAAAAGAACCTGCATTGTATTGTACGGTATCACCCACTAAGGTTACCGGCGGCGCTTCATTACTGATGATGACTTCACCCAGCACTTTGGCCACATCATTCATTGTGATACGACCGAGGTCTTTATTCTTATTGTTATCATCAATAGTAAAAAGGGTATTACTGTTATGATAGTTAACATGGGTGATCATGAGGCGGTAATCGCCGTTGGGAATTCCTTTCAATTCAAAATGGCCGGCATTATCCGTCAGCGTAAAACTGACCAGCGAAGAATCTTTGCGGTCCAGCAGTGAAATGGTGGCAGAACCTACCGGCTGTTTGGCAATGGTATCAAAAGCGATTCCCTTAACGCTTCCGTTCTTTTGGGCCGATACAGAAATCGTTGCCAATACCAGCACTAACAAAAAGTAAAGCTTCTTCATAACTGTTTTGATTTACAGCTACGAAAATATTCTTAGCCCCCCGGTAAGGCGGTTAATTTGGATTGCTTTAATGTTAATGAAGGTTAATGTTTGAGTCCGGAGCCGGGAGTCATTAGTCGTAAGCCAGGCTAATGACTACAGACTAACGACTTTCATCTCTCGGTCCCCTTTCATCATCTTCCCGTTCCTTATCATAGACCAGCACTTTCACTTTCCATTCCATCGGTTCGTAGACCATTTGCAGTTCCACTTTGAGTTTCTTCAATTTATTGCCGCCGTTATCAACGGAGAAAACAACCGTGGTAAATTTCTTTTCTTCCACCGGCTCCTCGTAGTTGCCTTTTAACTGGAAGTAAACTCCTTCTTCCATCCGTACAGAAAGATTGTTGAGTTCTTTGTACAGCGATTTGAATTTCTTTTTTGCCTCTTCAAAGTCTTCAGTTGTCAGCAACCTGGCCTGCCAGCTCATAATATCATATTGATTGGCTGCACTGTATTTGGTGATGGATGCTTCTTCTGCACCCTTCATTTTAAAGTTGCAGGCATAGACAGTTGATTGCGGATTCTGAACAATCACTTCTCCCATCAGGTTATGAAATTGCCGGGGATAATCCTGTATCACCTTCTTAATATCAGGTGCAATACCATTTACAGCCGCCAGTTTTAATTGGGATCGGGCAGCACTGCCCAGGCACAGGGAGATAGTAATAATCACAAGTACTTTTACGGATTTTTTCATCTGTATGGATTTAACGGGTTAGTAACAAAGCCCAATATTATAAAATCTTATTTTTAATTTGTACTTTATACATTCATTTTTTCGTTAACCCTTTCTAAAACCAATCAATATGAAAAACAGGAATATCGTTCATGCCCGTGAAGAAGCAAAGATCTACCACCAGTATTACAAGCCTTCTTTCAATTTTCTCCGTTTAATGAAGTCTGTATTGTGTGTATTTATCTCCGGCACCTCTCCGGCGGCAGGTACTTATGCAAGAAGAAAATAAGATCGTCTCTTACTAACCCCCATTATATTAAAAACCCTGACCGATTGGCCAGGGTTTCTTAATTAGTTGATGCGGATATTCCGCATGTTCCGCTGCATACCCGGTGGCATAGGCGGCATACCCTGCTGCATTCCTTTACCTCCCATCTTGTTCAGGTTGAATAAGAGGCTGACCATAAAATAGCGGCGCAGCACCATACTTCTCGTATCCTGGATATAGTTGTCGCCGGTAGAACGGGTGATGCTCTGGTTCTGGTTCAGGATATCATTGATGGAGAATTTGATCTCGGCATTCTTCTTTTTAAATACCTGCTTGCTCATACTCGCATTCCACAGAGGAATATTTTGATTGAACCCTTCTGCACGACCCGTATTGATCAGGTAATCAAAATCGGTGGAGAAAATAAAATTACCCTTAAAGGTATAAGAGAAATCACCTGAATACGTTTGTGTGAAATAGTTTTCATTCAGTGATGTGTTGACAGAATATTTTACATCGGTATAGGCAATGTTCAGTTTTACTCCAAAATCAATTTTCTCTTTATTGATATTGATACCCGCACCCTGGTTCACCGAAATAGTTTTACCAATGTTTCGCTGTTTATACAGTAAACTTATATCCCGGGTATAGGAAATATTATTAGTGAAATTGATACTGGAACCTTTCAGTTTGGGGTTCTTGAAAGGTAGTCCTAATGTGATAAATGAAAACCCGCGGTAATACCCGTTTACATTATCAGGCACTGTCAGCTGCACACCACGTCCCAGTGTATCAATGCTGTTTACGATCTTATTGCTGGTGGCACTGAAATTGATACTGGCGGCAATAAATTTAAACGTAAGAATATTAAAACTGTTATAGTTAATATTGAAATTATGGTTGAATTCCTGTTTTAGTTCCGGGTTACCGGATCTCACGTTCAGCGGATCAGAGTTATCAATTACATTCTGCAACTGGGAAACAGAAGGCTGGTTGGTTCTTCCGTTATAAGCAATACGGAAATTTTTTCCGCGGTTAGGCGTGTAATTAAAATTCGCTGTGGGGAAGAAGTTGGTAAAACTCTGGCTGGTTAAGGAATCCTTTCCGGTCATAGCCAAATAGCTGTCGCTTTCCAGGGTGGCCCGCTGCACACCCACTCCAAACTGGTAATTATATTTCTTTTCCTGCACCCGGAAGTTCATACCTACCCGGTGAGCCACAAATGTGTTTTCAAAATCGTTGGTCAGTTGCAGGTTAGGGTTGTCATATTTATCGGTCGCAGAATTATAGTTATATGTCTTTCTGTCGGAAGTACTGAGATTATGTGTATAAGCATAATTGATTTCTAATAATTTGTTCAGCCCGAAAGGTTCGGTGTAGGAGGTACTGAATACATTATTATTCGTACTTGTCTTTTGCTGGTTCTGCTGATTCTGCTGAATGGTTCTGTAGGGAGTCCCATCCGGCTGGTAGAAAATATTCCTCGACAAAGTGAAGCCATCACTTTCACTGTTGCCGATGGTTCCGTTCCAGCCGAGGGTTAAAGTGCGGCCGGTTTTACCAAACTTATGACGGAATAAAAGATTATTTCCCCAGTTCAATCCATCCCGTTCATTACTGTTATTCGTTCTGCCGGTAATAGAAAGATAAGCATCAGAAGGAATTGTTGAATTGGTAAATGAAGTATCCTGGCTGTAATTTTCGGAATGTTGTAAAGTAAGAGTTGGTGTATAAAGAATTGAATTCATCGAATCAATCTGGTATTCAAACCGCAGGTTGAAACGATGGTTGGTATTTTTATTATTCGAAGAAGATTCTTTGGTAAGCGCCACCACAGAATCCACAAAAGTAGTACGGCGGAAAATACTTTGTTCCTGGTCAGTATTACTATTGGATAAAAAATAGCTGCCGGTTACTTTGATCCTGCTGCCCCACTGGTCGGTATAATTAAGACCTGTTGACAAGGAACGGATCAGGCCGGTGCTGCCGCCGCCAAAACCACCAAAGCCGCCGCCGCCACGGGAAGAGATCATTTGCATTCCACCGCCTCCGCCCATGCCGCCGCCACCACCAAAACCACTGAAGCCGCCCATCGAACTGATGATATCAGAAAAAGAGAATCCCTGCTTATTGATATTATTGGCATTGAATAAAACAGAGAAGCGTTGATTGCCTTTGAATTTATTGAAACTAAGATTGGTCTCGTATCGCCCATTATCACCATAAGAAGCCAGGGCCCGGGCGAAATAACCTTTGTTACGATCCTTTTTTAGTTTAATGTTTAATGTCTTGCTGCGGCTGCCATCATCTATCTTGGTAAACTTGGCCTGGTCACTCATATCATCAAAGACCTGTACACTTTCGATCATATCAGCGGTTAAGTTCTTCGTGGCCAGCTTGGGATCGGTACCAAAAAATTCTTTCCCATCCACATACACTTTTTGTATCTGCTCCCCCTGTGCTTTCACATTTCCTTCCTTATCCACTTCCACACCGGGCAGTTTTTTCAGCAGATCTTCAGCCGTTGCATTGGGTTTTGTTTTAAAGGCGTCGGCATTAAATTGTACAGTGTCCCCCTTCACCGTAATTGGCACCGTGTTGGTAACCACCACTTCGCCGAGTGATTTAAAATCCTTGGCCACGGCTATATCACCGAAGTCGGCTGTCTTTTTATCGGCTGTAACGGTCGCCAGTTTCTTAAATGGCTGGTAGGCCTGGTGCGAGAAGACTAATTGGTACTCCCCGTCCGCCAGTCCTTTGATCTCAAAAACACCCTGCTTATTACTCAGGGTAAAAGTGACCAGCGAGGAATCTTTGGTATTAATAACGGAGATAGTGGCCTCCACAATGGGCTGTTTAGCAGCGGTATCTGTCAGTTTACCTTTAATGATACCATCCGATTTTTGTGCTTGTGCAATGGTGAACAAGGATAAGGTCAGAACGACCAGCGTCAGTATTTTCTTCATAAACGGTTACAATGTGTACGAAGTTAGACGTAAGAGTCTCAATTAACCTTCGCCGGGCGGGTAATAATGCCGAAAAATGGATGAACGGGCCGGGAGAGCCGATGAACTGCAAAAAATTACCTTACCGCTTTCCGACAGGAATTTCCTTTGCATTTTTTTCCCAGGCAGCAAAAACACGAAGCTCTTCAGCTGTAAGAGAGTTTGAAATATAATCAACTTCTTTTGATGCAACCGGTGCTGTTATTCCAATTTTATACGCATAATACTTTGCCATCCTGCAATTCAGGCTTCTGCTATAAGCTTTTTCTAAAGAAAACATATTTCCTTTACCATCACATCTGAAATATCCAATAATGAAATCTTTTTGAAGGTTATGCCAGGTATAGCTGAACCGGGCTCGTTTATAATTTACGTTTCCAATCATAGTATCAGAGAGGCTTTCCGGAATACCGTGAATAATGGGTGCTTTTTCAGAGTAAAAACTCCAGCCGATATCTGTCATTAATGAGTCCGGTAATATTGCTTTGTTAATTAATGCTGCTGTATCAGAAAAGGTTTTATAGTCATACAGCATTTTATTTTTTAAATCAATAAACCGGTATGAAATTATAGGATAGGTCACGGTTGTTTTGTTTTTTTCATCCGTAACAGTATTAACACCAGTATTTTCTTCAATAACAATACTGTCTTTATACCATATCCTAAGGTAATGTGTAAAAGTTATCTGGCCATTTTTATCATAAAAATGGGTTGTTACCAGTAGCTTACCTTGGGAATATAAACAATCACCGAAGTTGCAAAAAAATACAAGGAATACCAGAAACTTAATCATACTACTGCTTTATATATTGGTTCAATTAAGAATACCGGAAGACAGTATCGCATCAATAAATCCTTTCCATATCGTATATATTTTATCAGGCTCATGACTTGGGGGATAAAATATATGTTGCCTTATTCTCAAAGAAGTATCGCCTGGTGGCATTAAAACAACATTCCACATCACACTGTCTATATAGGCCCCGTTATTTTTTTCGTTTGCAAATACTCTAATTCCCAGCCTGGAGCACACGGGTTTTTTCATTGATTGTTCTACCAGGTCAGTAATTTCGTTGTCGGAAGATGGCCTTCCGTTTTGTATTTTATTCATAATGGAAGCATTCGAATTACTCATTATCATCTCCATGGCTTCTTTCATTCCGATAATAGTAAATTGTTTTGACTGTAAATACAGCTTCGTAAAATCTTGTATGCTGTCAGGTACCGATTTAGAATATTCAATCCAAACAGGAAGACTGGGTTTCCCGGGAATAGGATTAAGATTACTCCTGGCAGCCTCTTTAGGAGACGTGCATCCTAAAAAAAATAATATGGTTACGATTCTAAATATCATATGCCCTAATAAATAGATTTTGCTAAGGAAGGAATACCCGATTCCAAAATTAGCAACGGCAAGCTGGTAAACTACAGTTTACAAAAGCTTTAGTCGAAATACTTATTGGCAACACAGGTATCAATTGTTGCCCTGATACAGTCAATCATCAATGTGCCTTTTGGATGAATAATCGCTCTTGTATGGCTGGTATTATCTTTTTGATTATAAGGAAACGAAGAAATAGCTAAACGGGTAGAATCAGGTAAGCCGGGTTCGGTAATGTAAAAAGTAAGCTCCGCTTTCCGGACAATTTCTGGTATGGATAATAGCTGATCCTTTGCCTTTTTTTGCTTTTCTTCGAGGTCTCCGGGCTTAAACATGCTTTCAATAATTTCCTTCAGCTTTCTGTCATACTCGCTTTTTACTGCCTCCTCCGTAATAAGGGTTATACTTTTTTCTTTACAATAATTTTTAACCGCCTTCTGATCTTCTTTGTTCAATAGAAATGCTTTCTCTTGTCCATCCATTTTAAAGATAAACTGAACCCTGGGTTTAAAAAATCCAGGAGTATTAACATCTTTATGGTTCACTAAATAAGGAATGAATAGCAGGATCCATAAAACTGGTTTCATAATCTTCGGTTTAATTCAGTATCCAATAACTCAAGCTATAGTTACAATAGAAATCGGGATATTAAGTTTTCATTTGCGCTGACCGTTCTCACTCCAGTAGTCCACCGTAATTTCTGTAGCTATTACATGAAATTTATTATTTCCTGTTCCCTCCGCTTCCAAAATTGCATAGGGGAACGATACCAGGCCTGTAACCGGAATGATAGTAGGGAGAAGCTTATCAGTGGCCCAAACAATAATATCTTCTCCACTTCCTTTTGCAGTAATGTACTGAATACAATCAAACCCCTGGATAACTTTATGTAACCCTGTACTGATGAAATAAATTTTCTTTTCCGGAATCCTTCTGCTTACTCCGTCTTTTTTACTGGTCCACTTATCCCCCGAGAACAAAATCGTATCGGGTATCGTCAAAGTCAAATTGACTCCCGTTCTTTTCTCCGGGGAAGATGAATTCTTATAGATCATCATTGACCTTCCCGGTTCTGCGATCAGGCGGAAATTAATTTCAAAGCTAAGTCCCCCTTGAAAAAAAGTACTTATGGGGATAGAATCAATGGATGTATTCTTTGTCCCGTTTTCAGATTCGATACTCACTTTAACTGCTGTTTTCCCGGATTTCGGGGAATCTTCACCCCCTGCACCATTCATATCAAATGACTGCATGGATTTAAAATTAATATACACAACCCTTGGTGATTGCTGGCAAAATGAAAAGAGGGGATATAAGCATATACCGAGTATAAGAAACAAATATTTCATTTCATATAGTTACATCAAATGACCCTATTAAAAAATACCACTAAGTGGTATAATAAATAAAATAAGGGTAACTGCTTAACTAAACAAATACTCCACATCTTCCCTCGTCAATGCTTTCACAAATGAGGTATCATCGGAGATAATGTCTTTGGCTAAGGCCCGTTTCTTTTCCTGCAACTGGATGATCTTGTCTTCAATGGTGTCTTTACAGATCATGCGATAAGCAAAGATATTTTTGGTTTGCCCGATACGGTGTGTACGGTCAATGGCCTGTTGCTCCACGGCAGGGTTCCACCAGGGATCAACAATATATACATAGTCGGCCGCTGTCAGGTTAAGTCCCACACCACCGGCTTTGAGCGAGATCAGGAATACCCGCACTTCATCATCCTTCTGGAAACTCTGTATGGCTTTCTCCCGGTCGGGTGCCGCCGTACTGCCATCAAAATATTCATACTTGATACCGAGCTCTTCGAGTTTGGCTCTTATCAATGCCAGCATGCCGAGGAATTGCGAAAACACCAGGGCTTTATGATCACCGATATTCTCCACGATCTCTCTTGATAATTCATCAAGCTTGATAGAATGGTTATCAAATTTTTCCTGTTCATTGAGTATCGCCGGTGAATCACAGATCTGCCGTAGTTTCATCAGTCCCTGTAAGATCGTGAGCTGTGATTTCTGGATACCCTGCTCCTGTATCGTCCCTAATATCTTATCCCGGAAATCATTCCGGTAGGCATCATAAATTTTGCGTTGCTCATCTTCCATCTCGCACCACAGGATCATCTCCTGTTTTTCCGGCAGATCTTTCGCCACCTGTTCCTTGGTCCTTCTTAAAATAAAGGGATATAATATTTTCTTCAAATGCTCTTTGCGGTCCTGTTCGCCAAACTTATCAATCGGGATCGCAAATTCCTGGCGGAAGAATTCCATGGTACCCAGCATACCGGGGTTCAGGAAATTCATTTGTGCAAACACATCAAAGGTGTTATTCTGCAATGGCGTACCACTCATGCACAAACGGTGTTTGGCATTGAGCAATCCCGCGGCTTTGGTTACTTTACTCGCCGGGTTCTTGATGGCCTGGCTTTCATCCAGTATCACATAATCAAATTCCACACTCAGTAATAGTTTGATATCACTTCTCAAAGTTCCGTATGTAGTGATCGTTACATCATGATCAATTAATTCTTCTCTTACTCTTGTCCGCTGGCCACCATGATGAATGCGGTATGTCAGCTTCGGGGTAAATTTTTTGATCTCGTTCTCCCAGTTATAAATAAGTGTTGTCGGGCAAACCACCAATGCTTTCAGGTTACCTTTTTCCAATTTATAATGATCCATGAACGATAAGGCCTGCACAGTTTTACCCAAACCCATATCATCGGCCAGGATACCACCCCAGTTGATATCTTTCAGGTAATTCAGCCATTGATAACCGGCCACCTGGTAAGGACGGAGTATCATTTTCAAATGATACGGTGGTTCAATTTCTTTAATGGTATTAAACTCTCTTAGTTTCTCATATTTTTCTTCCAATTGCACGGAGAGTTCTTCCTCATCCCGCTGCTCATAGAGTTCATCCACGACGCTGAGGTGGTAGCGGGATAGCTTGAGTGAGTTATTCTTGCCTTCACCCACCCTGAACAGCAATGAATATTTTTTGATCCACTCTTCCGGCAGGATCCCCAATGTACCGTCACTCAGTTGTACAAACTGCTGTTTATTGGCCAATGCTCTCTTTACTTCGGCCACCGTTACTTTCTGGTCGCCAAACACAATATCTACTTTGGCATCAAACCAATCGGTATTGCTGCTGATAAAGATCTTTGTTTGCGGCTTGGCGGTGTTGAAACGGAAATTTTTCAGGGCTTCAAACCCAAAGACCGGCGTCTTCATCTCTTTCATAGCATCCACGAACAGGAAGAACCAGTTATTCTTCAATACATCTGTTCCTTTTAAGGCCAGTGACCCGTTCTCTTCATTAAAAATAAAATTGGAATGCAGGTTTTGTAACTGCTGTACAAATTCGTTTTCCTTTTCCCGGTTGCGGTGAACGATCAGCACCCGGTCGCCCTGTGGTACCACGATCTCATCCCGGTCCCTGGTCCTGGTTTCAAAACCTTTATAAGAATAGGAAGGTTGAAAAACGAGGTAATCCCCTTTCTCTACCAAAAACAGTTTCACTTCCGGGTCACCATCTTTTATTTCCTGTACCAGTGATTTATCAAAATCAACTTTATGTTCCTTTGCTAAGGGCAAAACAAATTGCTGTAAGGTTTTGCTCCAGTCTTCTTCTTTCACTTCCATTTTACCCTTGGGTAAAAACTGCTCCACCAAATGGATCACTTCATTATTCTTCCAGAGATGAATCTGTTCATTGTATAAAAAGAAAAGAGGGCTGGGGCTTTCATTTTCGCCCAGGTCATATTCCATGCTGCCCAGGTTCACCCGGCAGTGGATGGTATAATGCGAATTCTTTTTAATAATAAAATGCGGCCGGGCTTCTTCCGCTGCGAGTTGTACTGTTCCAAGATTACCGGTCTTGAAAGGTTTCTTATCCGGTAATAAAAATACCAGTGCATTACCTGCCGCTTCCGTAAATAATTTCTTCAATTTGGGCAGCAGGTATTCCGCCATCAGTTCTTTGGTCTCACCCGGAAGATCATCCTCTTCCTGGTGAATGATATTTTCCCAGATCCCGGAGAACGGGGAATTACGGCTGATATATTTATTGATCTCTGTTTCCTGCAGCTTGCGCAGCATGGTGAGTAATTCCTTATCCGTATCAGCGAGTTTATCTGTTTCCACGTAGCGGCCGATATCGAGTTTTTCCACCTTACCGGTAAAAGCGGTTCCTTCATCATTCCCTTCACCGATCACCACATCCACCGTGAACTGCGGGTAATTTTTTTTATTAAAATTGAAAACAACTCCTAACCGCTGTGTGGGTTTCACCACTTCCGCCTGAACAAAATCCGGTTCGGGTTCTTCTTCTGTTTGTCTTTCTTTAATGGGTAATAAAACAGGGCGGCTGGGCTGGGCTGCGGGAGCCACTCTTTTGATAGAAGTATCCAGCACCCTTAAAAAGGGTTTTCCTTCCTTATAAGCAAATTCAAATTTTCCTTTCAGGTCATCACTCAATGAATACCCGTAGGCTTCTAATAATTTATTTTTTTCTTTATCCCAGTTCCGGATACTGTCGAAATAACTCGCACCATAAGAATTTAATAATTGCACCAGCACAATGATCTTGGGCAAACACAAGGGATGCTCCGGGTCTTCATAATCACAACTGGTATCAAAATTTCGTTCTTCGTTTTTGCGGATGATCACTTTGTATTCCTGGCCATTCAGTTTTACCGTTGCTTTCACCGTTTCATTTTCTGCAAAATCGATCTTGGCCTTCTGTGTTCTTAAATAGGTTTCGGCTTCCTGTATTGTTTCCTGGGAAGAAAGTAAACGCAGGGTTTTCAGGTCTATGGTTTTCATCTTGGCAACGGTATGCCGCTGATCGTATTTTACTTCACCGGTTTGTAAATGACCCCGGTCAATGAGTTCCTGTAACTGAAAAAGAGAAGCCGCTTCATGCCGGCAGATATCACCGAGGTTATACGGGCAGGTGCAGCGCAGTGAAACACCCTTAGGGTCTTTGAACTTCTGAATATATACTTTGTAAAAAGTAGAATAGATATCATCTTTTACCCGGAAGATCGCAGAACCAAAAAGATCATCATATTCCACCAGTTCACAAAAACCAATGGCATGGATCTTTTTGCCGCGGCGGATCACTTCATCAGTTCCATGGGTGTACACATATTTGATAAGGTGCGGTAAGGCCAAAGCAAATTCGATTTTATTACAGGAATCACGAAGCCATAAACCCGGTATTCCAAAAAAGGTTAATCGGCAAATCTAAAGGAATACAGGGCGGATTTCCATGCAAAACGGGAGAAATAAAAAATAATTTTTTGAGCAGGAGGGTGCAAAAAAAATAAAGTATCTTAGTAGATTTTATTTTGCCGTCAGCTTCCCTTCTTTATATAACGGCAATACATTCGCCAGGTCTGCTGTCAAACAAAATTTGATATCTTCTATCAAACCAAATCTTTCCACGAGGCGATGATAGTGTGTGAGCCTGGGTGCAAAACCGGCTAAGTTATTTTTATGCTTACTATACATGGATTCTGCCATCAGTGAACTATCGCAATGGATCGTAAAATCTTTTTTCAACCGGCTGATCACTGCTCCGGCAAACAAAGTGTCTTCCAAATTGAAACGATCTTTCCAGCCGGCACAACCTAATACCACGTTCTTTTTTTCTGCAGTGAGATAATCGCAAACAGCAGAAAGATTAGGAAAAGAACCGGAGATGATCGTATCGGCACCTTTGTCCAGGGCCATTTGTAATAAGCGGGTGCCATTCGTAGTGGTCAATACCAATGTCTGGTTCTCAATAAACTCACGGCCATATTCTAATGGCGAGTTGCCATGCTGCAGCCCTTCCGCTATCATGCCATCTCTTTC
This sequence comes from Chitinophagales bacterium, assembly GCA_017303455.1. Classification (GTDB taxonomy): domain Bacteria; phylum Bacteroidota; class Bacteroidia; order Chitinophagales; family Chitinophagaceae; genus CADEDV01. The sequence continues at coordinate 242,179 of JAFLBM010000003.1, forward strand.
ACCGGCTGCAATACCGCCAATACTCTTACTGATCTCAATGGCTTTGGGGACCGAATCAACCGGTATCACACATTTGGCCCCGTTGTATAATGCAGAAGCAATGGTGGACGTAGCACGGAATACATCAATGATCACCACCACGCTGTTACTGAGATCATATAAATGAAGCAGGGCAGGGGAGAGAGAAGTATTGAGGGTTGGTTTGTTGCTCATATAGTGCTGCAAAAATAAGAGAACATTTGCTAACGGTCAGTTGCGCTATTTCTGCAACAGCTTCTTCCATTTACCGGTCTCTGCATAATCTTTGATGACCTGGTTACGGTGTTCTATCAGGCGGCGCATATAAGCAGTGAGATAAAAAGAATTGAAGAAGCGTCCTATTGCTCCATAAGGACTTTCAAAATGCAGCAGGTCGATCATAATAGTTCCATTATCACAGGGCTTGAAATGATGTTCATGTTTCATCATTTTAAAATCTCCTTCCGCCTGTTCATCGGTAAACATCTCGGGCTTTTTCATCTCGGTGATCTTTGCCCGCAGCAGCCGGTTCTTGAATAAATGCCTTGCCCGCCAGGTAACGGTCTCATCTTTTTCAATTAACCCGAAGCGGATACCCGCCACCGCTTCTTCTTTATGTTTTGACATGGACTCGGCATGTAAACCAATATGACGGCTGAGGTCAAATACAATATCGGCAGGTGCTGCGATAAAAGTGGTCAGGTGGATAGTTGGCATTGGTGTAAGTACGAGGTTATTAAGTACAAAGTACAATCTATCCTCATAAAACAAAAATCGGGCCCCGGTAAATTAAAAAGTAAAAATGCTGAAAGCAGGGGCTGTGCAAAGATGGCCTCCCCTTCAGGGGATGCCGGAAGGGTTATGCAAAGGGGATCTTCGCCACTTTGGCCTGTAGTAGTTTATCCCGCACTTTAATATATATCGGCGAATCAATGGCTGCACAAGCGGGGGTCACATAGCCCATACCAATGGCTTTGCCCAAACTGGGTGCTTGTGTACCCGATGTTACATGCCCGATAGTCGTCCCGGAGAAATCTTTTATCTCATACCCATGACGGGGAATTCCTTTATCGATCATTTCAAAACCTACCAGTTTCTTTTGTACCCCTTCGGCTTTTTGTTTGGCAAATATTTCTTTCGATGTAAACTCTTTGGTGAATTTAGTGATCCAGCCCAAACCAGCTTCAATTGGCGAAGTGGTATCATCAATATCGTTGCCGTATAAACAGAAGCCCATTTCCAACCGCAGTGTATCTCTTGCACCAAGACCTACCGGTTTTAATCCCTGTGGCCCACCCACTTCAAAAATGGCATTCCATATTTTATCCGCAGCGCCATCCTTATCTTCAAAATAGATCTCCACCCCGCCGGCACCGGTATAACCCGTAGCACTGATCAGTACATTTTCCACACCGGCAAATTTTCCCTTGGTGAACGTGTAATATTTCAAATTAAGAATATCCATCTCTGTCAACGGCTGCAAGATCTTCGTGGCATTGGGACCCTGTATCGCTAACAAACAAGTTTTTTCTGAGATATTATGCATCTCTGCATTGTTGGTATTGTGTTTACTGATCCAGTTCCAGTCTTTTTCAATATTGGAAGCATTTACCACCAGCATATATACGTTGTTCTCTTCCACACAATACACCAGCAGGTCGTCAACTATACCGCCATTTTCATTGGGCAGGCAACTGTATTGGGCTTGCCCGGCTTTCAGTTTAGAAGCATCATTGCTGGTTGTTCTTTGAATAAGATCTAATGCATGTTCCCCTTTTATAATGAATTCCCCCATATGGCTCACATCAAAGATGCCGGCATTCTTTCTTACCGCCGCATGTTCGTCATTGATACCGGAATAAGAGATCGGCATATTATAACCGGCAAATTCCGCCATTTTAGCACCGAGGGCTATATGTTTTTCAGTAAAAGGAGTATTCTTCATTGCAATTCGTTTTATAATCCCTTCGACCTCCCGAAGGGTCCGCAAATGTAGAGCAAAAAGCTAAGAGGGTAAAACAAACAAAAAGTACCAGTAGAAAAGAGTTTACAGGTTTCGTTTTAACTCATTTCCTCTTTGATCTATCAACCAAAAAGCCCCGCTGTATAAACAGGCAGGGCGTTCCCGGTTTGCCGGGTCCAACTTCAACCGAGTTAAAACCAGTTGAGCAACGATAAAACAGGAGATGGTGAAGAATTACCAGTAACGGCACCTTCCGTTTCATCCTCCATCGTTTCCATTTTATGCGTTACGGGTTTGTTTTGTTTTTGTTTTTCTTCCAGGTCTTTGATCCGTTTATCACTCTCTTCCCTTAATCTTTTTTCTTCCTTCAACTGCTCTTCCAGTTGGAGTGAATCACTCGTTTTGCTATCATAGCGGTAGTTCACATCATTCACTTTTTTACCATTCATATCTTTCAAAGTGCCATCAGCATCCATGATATAATCTTTATTCGTATCAAAATAGAAGGAGTCATGATCTTCAAAATCAGTAATAGTAATACCATTCCGTTTGTATTTCCTGTTGATGCGGAAACTGACCATATTCAGCTTATCCGTAACCGATTCATCAAAGTTGATCCGCTTGCCGACAGGCACCTGTATCTCGATCTCCACATGCTGCCACCTGAATTTGCTGTTCTTGTCAATCGCATAACCGCTGGCCAGGTCCAGGATGCTATCTTTTGAAAACACTTTGTAGTTTATTTTTTCGGCCCGGGCCCGGGCTTCCTGTTCGGTTCTGCCATTACTTTTTCTTACCACCAGCACATGGTATTGTGCATCTTCACTTTTACTGACCCTGATTTTTACAAAGGAGAGCTTCATGGTATCCTCACTCAGGTTCCAGCCCATTCCTTCATCATTTACCCAACTGAAATTACCATTATACTTAAGCTCGGGTTGAGAAACAGCTACGATCATTCTTCCATTAACGGGTTGTGTTATCTCCGCCACTTCAGGAATCTCACTCTCCTGCCTGAAGTCTTTAGTGATACTGGCCACCAGTAATACTGCCGATACCCAACCTACTGTCCAAAGGAAACCGAATGTCCAGCCCAGGTAACTGCTCCGCGAACGTACACGGACGATGCGGCGTATTACCCAGGTAATAAAAGCGATCAGCGGTACAGCAAAGAAAAATATCAGCGTACCCCATGCATAGATCTGCTGCCATTTACTGGTCCATAAAAAATTATTGACCGGCCACCAGGCCACACCGCCAAAGATGAACCCGATGAGGGCCACAAATAAGGCAAAAGCAATGGTTCCAAAAATGAACAGGAAGAAGGCTTTGAACACCACGCCGATCGCATGTCCAATACCACCACCCGTTCTTCTTGCTGTTTCATTGAATTCACGGGTAAATTCTTTTCCTCGGGTATTGCCAAATTCTTTTGCTTTATTACTGAAATTTTGTGCGGAAGCTTTTACTTCTTCACTCCATCCTTTCATCCGGTCCTTCATATTATCAACTCCTTCTTTCACATTCTGACGGATACTGTTTACATCTACTTTCTCTCCCCGCATTTCCATTTTTTCATAAGGACTTCTTGCCTCCGGCAATACCATCCATAAGATCACATAAGCGAGGAAAAAGGTTCCGCTCAATGAACCCGAAACAATATTGGGGAAGAAATCAAAATCATACCCGTAACTAAATCCCCGCAGCATACTAAAGAGTATGCTTAATATAAATGGTGCTGCAAAAATGAGCCTGATGGTTGTTACACTCCTGTCGAAATAAGCCGCCAAACCACCGGCCACACCGCCAATTACTTTATCATCCGGATTCCGAAACAATCTTTTGCCTCCGTAGGGTTCAATATCTTTTGCCGGCAGGATCATCCACATTAAGATATAGGCCAGGAAACCGATACCAAAACCACCAAAGGTTACAATCGCAAACAAGATCCTTACAATAGCAGGATCCACATTGAGGTAGGCAGCGATACCGCTGCAAACACCACCAATGAATTTATCACTGGTATCACGGTACAAACGGCCTCTTGAAGTTTTTGTTTTTTCTGAATAGCCACCACTAAATTGTTGCTGTTGCTGGCTTTGCTGTGAGGAGGAGGAAGACGATGAAGAAGCAGATGTCTTTGCTCCCGCTGCACCGGCATCCATGGTTTCTTCAGCCTCAAAATCTTCCGGTCTTCCCATGGAAGTGGCAATATCATCCACATCAGCATCCGTGATGCTGTCTGCCCCTTTGCGGACTCTTTCGCTCATCAGTTCTGCAATACGGCTTTCGATATCATTAATGATCTCATCACGGCTCTCTTCTTTGGCAAAATAGCGGCGCAAACTTTCTATATAGGCCTGCAATTTTTCGTAAGCCGAATCTTCGATCGGTATCACCCGGCCGCTGAGGTTTATGTTAATGATCTTTTTCATTGTATAAAAGTTTGGTTGAGGTTGTTATTGGTTAAGCGGTTGGCCATCTTTCCGGGCCAGTGCATTCACGGCGTTGGATAATTCGTTCCATGTTTGCTCCAGCTCTTTGTAAAAATCATCTCCCTTTTCTGTCAGGGAAAAATATTTTCGGGGCGGACCTGAATTACTTTCCACCCAGCGGTACGTCAGCATACTTGCATTCTTCAGGCGGGTGAGCAACGGGTACAGGGTACCTTCCAGTATCTGCAGGTTGGCTGCACGCATTTCTTCCACAATATCACTGGGATAGGCTTCGCCCCGGCGAATGATGGAAAGAATGCAAAACTCCAGTATCCCTTTCCGCATCTGGCTCTGTGTGTTTTCAATATTCATACTTCCTGGATTTGAAATTTTTTGATGTCTCCGCTTTTACTGTTCGCTCAATGATCATAACTGATGATCCGGGTGATCTTCCATTGTCCATTCTTTATTTGCCACAGGTGAATGAACTTGAACGTCCCTCCCAATACTTCTGGTCCTTTCTCCGTATTATAAAAACGATGTGACCCGATCTGCACGGCACCATAATTGTTGATCGGGTAAACTTCAGAACTGTCTGTTACTAATTCCCTCCTCGCTTTCCAGGTCCGTTCACAAGTGGTTTTCATAAAATCAACCGTGTGAGCATAATTGGTCAAACCACCTTTATCATGATAGAACTCGAGGCCGGTTGCAAAAAAGCTATTGAACTTTTCCAGCTGGCAGGTATTGAAGGCATTGAACAAAACGCTGTCCATGTAAAGAACTGAATCATATAAGACCTGATCAACGGGTAATCTTTTAGGACTGCTCTTGCTATTCGTTTGGGTTGCAGAACAAGCCGCCAGCAAAACCGTTACAAAAAGCCATATTATGATTACCAGATTCCTCATCATTTTATCTTTCTGAATCAAAGATAGGGTGATATTTGGTACTATGCAACACAAAGTACTGTATTTTTTTAGGTAACTGCTTTTAACGAGCCCCCTAAATTTCCCGGAAACCATTGACAGCATTGAGTTTGCAGCTATTTGCGGGTAGTAAATTTCTCCCAACCTCATTTTACAAACGGCTTATAGAACGGATGAAAAGCAGATTTTGCCGTAATTGAGTTATTTTGCTTTATGCGCCATTTTTCACCTGTTTTCACCCTCTTTTTGGTCATTTTCCTGCTTTCCTGCAATAAATACAAAGCTTTTCAGGGTCGCTATTCTTTTAAAAGCGAAAGCGGCCGACCGGTCTATGATAGCCTGAACTACTGGGCCGCTCACCCCTGGAAATGGGACCCTTCGGATAGTGTTCCGAAACCCCTGCGCAATGAAGTGCGGGATTCCATGGTGGATGTTTTCTTTTTGCACCCCACCACTTACACCACAAAATCAAAGAATAAGAGACTGAATGCGGCGATCGATGACAGCTATATCAATGCAAAGACAGACTATTCTACCATTCTATACCAGGCCAGTGTATTTAACCAGCAGTGCCGGGTTTTTGCACCAAGGTACCGGCAGGCGCATATCGGCAATTTTTTCAGTACAGATGAAAACGCAAGGCAAGAAGCCTTTGCTATTGCCTATGCAGATATCAAAGCCGCTTTTACACATTACCTTAACTATTGGAATAATGGAAGACCCATTATCATTGCCGCACACAGCCAGGGAAGTTTTTTAGCCGAAAAATTATTGAAAGAATTTTTTGAAAACAGCCCGCTGAAAAACAAACTGGTTGCTGCTTATATCATTGGCTGGCCTGTACCGAAAGAATATTTTATTGCTTTAAAAATGTGCAGCGATTCTTTGCAAACCGGTTGTCTTTGCAGCTGGCGTACGCTGAAGAAAGGATATATTCCGTCTTATCTCAGGGAAGAGAATGGAAATTCTTATGCCACCAATCCGCTGACATGGACAACAGACAGCAACTATGCATCCAGGGAATTAAATAAAGGAAGTGTGCTGACCAAATTCAATAAAATATACAAACACACCACTGATGCACAGATCAATAATGGTTTGCTGTTTGTTAAAAGACCCAGGTTTCCCGGCAGCTTTTTATACTTCTCCAAAAACTACCATCCCGGTGATATCAATTTGTTTTATCTCAACATGAGAGCAAATATTAAACAACGTATTGATCTTTTCTGGAAACACTGATCAATCCCGCCTGTTTACATAATCAACCTCTTCTTTTTCCTGTTTCAGTAAGGCGTATTTTTTTACATTATTGATCATGGCTTCGTCCAGCATATCGATGACATTCTGGTAAGATGCATGCTCTCCCGGTTTGATCAGGAGCATCAGCCCGTCTTTCCCTTCACTGCTGGCAGGGTTATTTGCCAGTTGCTTTTGCTTATCCCGGATGATATTCCCGATACCTTTATCAACTGCAAAACTGGTTTTATAGATCTTCCCTTCAGCGAACGCTTTAACCGGGTTGCCATGATAATAATAAACTGCATCGTTCTTTCCCAGCAGCACGGTTAATGCATCCGATTCGCCAAGCGTTGTTCGCCCGCCTTCTGTTGGCATCACCAGTTTGGTAACAACGGGTTTGCTCAACTCGGCTGTAAAAATAAAAAAGGTAATGAGCAGAAAGCCCAGGTCCACCATCGGCGTCATATCTGTACGCAGGGAATGTTTTTTAACCCGGTGTACTCCCGGCCTGCTCTTTGCAGATACAGGAGTGTTGCTGGTAACAATAGCAGCCATAAGCAAGGTTTACAATTAGATACATGGGTAACCTTTATTCCATAACGAAATCATCCGGGCATCTGACCCGAATCATGGTACTTCGATTCATATCCGGTATAACTTTACATACAACTTACAATCATGAAAACGATAATCATTCCAACCGATTTTTCCCCGGCAGCTACCAATGCCATGAATTATGGATTGGATATGGCCAAAGCCATCAACGCCAGTGTGATGCTGTTTCATGTGTATAATGTGCCGGTCAGCATGTCGGATGTGCCGGTACTGCTGGTATCTGTAGAAGAGTTGAAACATGATGCCGAGGCAAAAATGAAAGAAGTGAAAGCTGCGGCTGAGCATGTGACTTCCGGCAAAGTGAAAATTTATAGTGAAACACGTTTGGGAGATGTGATGGATGAACTCAAAGCTCTTTGTAACCACCTGCAGCCATTTGCAATTATTATGGGCAGCCGCGGTTCATCCGGCCTGGAGAGAGTGATCTTTGGCAGTACCACCCTTTCTGCTATCCGTCATATTACTTACCCTGTCATTGCTGTTCCCCCGGGTAAAGAATACGGGAATGGCATCCGGAAGATCGGCTTTGCCTGTGATTTCAGGAATGTGGTGAAAGAAACGCCTGCACCTGCTATCAAAATGATTGTGAAGGAATTCAATGCTGAGCTGCATGTACTGAACGTGGATTATAAAGACAAACATTTTAAACCCGAAACTCCCGAACAATCTTTGTTGCTGCACACAATGCTGGAAGACCTGCATCCAAAATATGATTTCATCCAGCATGAAGATATTGAGGACGGGCTGAATGATTTCGCAGAAAAGAATAACCTGGATCTTATTATTACCATACCGAAGAAACATAAATTATTACAGGGCATCTTTAAAACAAGCTCAACCAAGCAATTGATCTATCATTCCCATGTCCCTGTGATGTGTGTACACGAAAGCTAAGCGTTTATACTTTGACAAGCTCAGTATGATAAAGGAGAATATCTAACCGTCAGCTCTCCTCTTTGTTCTTAGCCGTCTTCATTCTGTGTACAATAACATGAAAAGAGGTCAAAGAAAATTTTCTTTGACCTCTTTTTCTTTACTAAAGTTGCCCAAGTAATATCTCTTCATTTAAAACTCTGCACTACCCGGTGTTCTCGGGAAAGCAATTACGTCGCGGATATTGGTCATTCCGGTTACAAACTGCACCATTCTTTCAAAACCTAAACCAAAACCCGCATGTGGTACTGAGCCAAATCGTCTTGTATCCAGGTACCACCACAATTCTTCAGCCGGTACATGCATTTTCTTCATCCTGGCGAGCAGCATATCCATCCGTTCTTCCCGTTGTGAACCGCCAACGATCTCACCAATACCCGGCGCTAAGATATCCATAGCGGCCACTGTTTTCCCATCCTCATTCATCCGCATGTAAAAGGCTTTGATCTGCTCAGGATAGTTGATCAGGATAACCGGTTTTTTGAAATGCTTTTCCACCAGGTAGCGTTCATGTTCACTTTGCAGGTCCATTCCCCAGCCGGTGATCTCGTATTGAAATTTCTTTTTCTTATTATGATTACTCTCTCTCAGGATGTCGATAGCTTCAGTATAAGTGAGGCGCTGGAAATCGTTGTTCAATACAAATTCCAGTTTTTCGATCAATCCCATTTCACTGCGTTTATCCTGCGGCAATTGTTTTTCTTCTTCTGCCAAACGCTGTGCAAGGAATTCAAGATCTTCCTTATTGTTTTGCATCACATAATTGATAAGATATTTGATGAACTCTTCGGCGAGGTTCATATTATCTTCTAAATCAGAGAAAGCCATTTCGGGTTCTATCATCCAGAACTCAGCGAGGTGTCTTGCTGTATTACTGTTCTCTGCCCGGAACGTGGGGCCGAATGTATAGATCTCGCCAAAGGCAGTTGCTCCTAATTCCCCCTCTAATTGTCCGCTTACCGTAAGATTGGTGCTGCGGCCAAAAAAATCTTCTTTGAAATTAATCGAACCGTCTTCGTTTTTCGGGGCTGTGCCGTCAATGGGTAAAGTGGTTACCCTAAACATTTCACCTGCACCTTCCGCATCACTGGCGGTGATGATAGGCGTGTGCATGTAAACAAAGCCCTTATCGTTGTAAAATTTATGTACTGCAAATGCCAGTGCATGGCGCACACGGAATACTGAACCGAATGTATTGGTACGAAAACGCAAATGGGCTTTCTCTCTCAAAAACTCAAGACTGTGCTTCTTGGGCTGCAAGGGATATACTTCTGCATCACTGTCACCGAGTATTTCAATGCTGCTGGCCTGCAGGTCCATCTTCTGTCCTTTTCCTAAAGAAGGAACCACTTTACCGGTTACTTTCAGCGAAGCAGATGTTGTGACTCTTTTCAACAGTTCTTCATCAAACTTGCCCAATTCTGCCACTACCTGCAAGTTATTATTGGTGCTGCCATCATTCAGGGCGATAAACTGGTTGTTACGGAAGGTTCGCACCCAGCCCATCACGGTTGCTTCCTGTCCTGTTGGCTCCTGCTCCAGCAGCTCTTTGATCTTGATTCGTTTGTTGAACATTTTTAAGTTTTTCGAGTCGCAAAGGTAAAGCATGGAGGGCAGGATTGACAGGGGTTTATTGGTATAATCAGTACGCAAAATGAAGCTATGCGGGTAAGATTATTGCAGAGCAGAGGACAGAACCCTGAAAGGAGCGTCGCAAGCACTGTAAAATCAGGGCTATGCAGCCGGAAACCCTAAAGACACTCGGCCCAAAAATTTTTGGTTTTCCCGATTTAGCCGTATTATTGCAGCAGAAAGAGGCCGATAAGTATAGTTCTCCCAAGGCTCTGATACATCATTTACCTGCCGATTTCATTCAACATAAATTCAAACTTTTTTCTGTTTTCAAGTCTGGTGACCCTGCGTCGTGACTAACCTCAAGATTTTTATATGTATGACATTCTGCAACTGAACGATATGCTCGTTCCTGAACTGCTGGACATAGCCGAGCAGTTAAAGATTCCCAACGCCAAAAAATTAGATAAACAAGGTCTCGTCTACAAGATCCTTGACAGCCAGGCTATTGCCGGTTCCAAAGGTGCCACTGCCAGTAATGATGGGAAGCGGAAACGCATCATCAAGACCAGCACCAGCACCGGGAGTGAAGAAGCCGTGGTGGAAAGCGGCGAGGAAGAGAAAGCGATCGTTAAAAAACCCAATATGCCTGTAAAAAAAGAAGACAAAGCCCCCCCGGTCAAGAAAGCCCGTGCAAAGAAACACGAGGACAGGGAACCGGAAGGCGACCAAAATAATCAACAGGCAGAACAACAACCGACTCAGTCCGAAGCGCCGCCACCGGTAACTGTCAGTGAACCGGAACAGCAATCCGCAGAAAACCCTTCCGGCGGCAATCTTCCCAATAAAGTATATCCCCAGCGCAGGGACCAGCAATTCAATATTGAATTTGACGGAGTAATTCTTGGTGAAGGTGTACTGGAAATGATGCCTGATGGTTATGGCTTCCTCCGTTCTTCTGATTACAACTATTTATCATCACCGGATGATGTATATGTTTCCCCTTCGCAGATAAAATTATTTGGATTAAAAACAGGTGATACCGTACACGGTGCAGTGCGTCCCCCGAAAGAAGGTGAAAAGTATTTTGCTTTACTGAAAGTGGATACCATCAATAACAAGAGCCCGGAAGAAGTTCGTGACCGGGTACCTTTTGATTACCTGACACCCTTGTTCCCCTACGAAAAGCTGAACCTGTTTACACAGCCTTCCGATTATTCCACCCGCATCATGGACCTGTTTACTCCCATTGGTAAAGGACAGCGGGGATTGATCGTGGCACAGCCCAAGACCGGTAAGACGATGTTACTGAAAGCAGTGGCCAATGCCATTGCGGCTAACCATCCTGAATGTTACCTGATGGTGGTGCTGGTGGATGAACGCCCGGAAGAGGTGACAGATATGGAACGCAGTATCAAAGGAGAAGTGATCGCTTCCACCTTTGATGAACCGGCTGAGAAACACGTTAAAGTATCTACGATAGCCTTGCAAAAAGCAAAACGCCTGGTGGAGTGCGGACATGATGTGGTGATACTGTTAGATTCAATTACCCGCCTGGCCCGTGCACACAATACGGTAGCCCCATCCAGTGGTAAAGTATTATCCGGTGGTGTGGAAGCGAATGCGATGCAGAAACCCAAGCAATTCTTTGGTGCTGCACGTAAAATAGAAGATGGTGGTTCACTCACCATTATTGCGACTGCACTGGTGGATACCGGCAGTAAGATGGACGAGGTGATCTTTGAAGAATTCAAAGGAACCGGTAATATGGAATTACAACTGGACCGTCGCCTGGCCAACAAACGTATCTATCCTGCTATTGACCTTGTTGCTTCTTCTACCCGTCGTGATGACCTGTTACTTGACAGGGATGTGCTGCAACGGATGAACCTGCTCCGTGTTTATTTAACCGACATGAATGCAGAAGAGGCCATGCGGGAATTACAGAACCGGATGAAAGGAACAAAAAATAATGAAGAGTTCCTGGCAAGTATGAATCGTTAATACCCCCAACCCCTGAAGAGGAGAAAGAAATATAAGCCACCAGCAATGGTGGCTTTTTTATTCATTTTCAAATTGACTAATTTTCCATTGGTTAATTAATCAGATGGCTGTTGAAAGAATACATATCGAAAAATTCCTGGCACTGGCCAAAGAACATCCTGTTATTGATGTCCGTTCACCGGGCGAATATAACCATGCACATATTCCCGGTGCACATTCTCTGCCTTTGTTCAGCGATGAAGAACGAAAAGTAGTCGGCACCACTTACAAACAACAAAGCCGGGAACAGGCAATTAAGGTTGGTCTCGATTATTTCGGACCCAAGATGCGGAAGATGGTGGAGGAAGCCGAGTCGATAGTCAATAGCCGGAAGTCAGCAGCAAATGGTCCCGGACTCACGACTCATGACTCAAGACTGATACTCGTTTACTGCTGGCGGGGTGGCATGCGCAGTGGTGCTGTTTCCTGGTTATTGGATATGTATGGATTTAAAGTGTACACTCTGGCCGGTGGTTATAAAAATTTCCGGAATTATGTGCTGAATACATTCAAACAATCCTTTCATTTCAACATCATTGGCGGCTATACCGGATCGGGAAAAACAGAAACTTTAAAAGCATTACAGGAAAAAGGCGCTGCTGTTATTGATCTGGAGGGGTTAGCGAACCACAAGGGATCTGCTTTTGGTAATATCGGGATGCCGGAACAACCCACACAAGAGATGTTTGAGAACTTCCTGGCTACCCATCTTCTCAAGGTCAGAAGTCAGCGGTCAGAAACCGGAGGTTCTCCGACTTCCGACTTCTTGCCTCCTGATTCTTCAATATGGCTCGAAGACGAATCGCAGCGTATCGGCTTAGTCAATATTCCGCATGAACTTTGGAAAACCATGCGCCGGTCACCTGTTTATTTTCTTGATATTCCGTTTGAAGAACGCTTACAACATATCACGGAAGAATACGGACAACTGGACCAGCAAAAACTCATTGCCGCTATTGGCCGTATCAAAGAGAAACTGGGTGGCCTGAATGCCAAAACCGCCATCCAGTTGCTGGAAGAGGGGAATACCCCCGAAAGTTTCCGCATTTTGCTGAAATATTACGACAAGTTTTATTTCAAGGGCTTACACAATCGGGAAGGGCTGGAAACGTTATTACATACGATAGATTGTAAAACCGTTTCTGCTGACAATGCCGGCCTGTTGCTGGCAGCACTACAACATCAATATGAAAAACCTTAAACCGATCCTGGTCCTGCTGCTGGTATTTTCCCCGCTTTCCTTTTTTGCACAACAATTATCCGGTTTATGGATGGGCACCCTGAGCAATGACAGTACTACAGTTCGTAAAGATGAATCATTTGAAATCGCTTTGTCTGAATACAAGGGAAAGGTAATGGGCTATTCCCGCAGCACTTTTTTTGTCAACGATACATTGTATTATATCATCAAAAGGGTAAGAGGAACAATTGAAGGTGACGTATGCGAAGTGAAAGATGATTATGTGATCTCCCACAATTTTCCTAAAAAACCGGAGAAGAAAGTAAAAGTGATCAGCACCTTCCGCAGAAATGAATCCGACAGCACCTGGTATTTATCCGGTGACTGGAAAACAACAAAGACCAAAAAATATTATACCATCTCCGGTAAAGTAGCATTGAAAGAAGAAAAGGATTATGAAGTTTCCAAACTCTTCCCACACCTCGAAGAGCTGAAACTTGATAATGAAATGCCTTTTTATACAGAAGCAAAAAAGAAAGCTGCCGAAAAAGAAGCTATTGTGAAATCAGCACCGCCGGTCAAAAATCCGGCTCCTGCAAAAGAAACTCCGGTAGTTGCTAAAACAACAAGCAAACCTGTTGATCCTCCTGCTGAAAAAAATCCTGTAACAAAACCGGAGATCGTTGCAGCCGAAAAGAAACCTGCTGCTGTTGAAAAGACAATCGCAAAAACTACAAAGCCTGTTGTTGAAGAAAAAGTTCCCATAGCAGAAGAAGCAAAAACAACGGTTGTTACTGAAACTAAAACGCAGCCGGCTATCAGTGACCCCTTTGCCAACACTAAACAACCGGAGCAACCTGCTACAAAAACTACAACCACAGCTCCTGTTCCAAAAAACACGGAAACGCAACAACCCAATACTATTGCTAAAGCAGAGGCACAAAAAACTATTGACCAACCGGCAAACAGTTCCACCTATAACCAGGCTGATCTGACAAAAAGAACAGTGCCCGCAACTGTTGTTCCTGAAAAAACAACAGCAAAGCCCGAAGAAAAGAAAGTAGCTCCTGTTGTTTCGACGCCACCAGTTGTTGTGAAAAAAGAAGAGACCGTTATTCCGGCTACCGTTGCCACTACGGCACAACCTGTACTTGTTACTGCCGGGATCAAAAAACCGGTTGCTGATCATGCCGGTGCGGCAACCTTTATTGCAGAGAGAAAAACAGAAGCCCCCCAAACGATCAATTTCATGAATGATAGTTTGGTCATCGCCCTGTATGATAATGGTGAAGTGGATGGCGATACGGTAAGTGTGTTGCTGAATGGTGAAATATTCTGGGCCAAACAGGGTTTGAAAACAACTTCAATCAAGAAAACGATCTATATCGCTCCCGGCCAGGAAGAAATGACACTGGTTCTCTATGCAGAGAACCTCGGCAAATATCCGCCCAATACCGGCCTGCTGATGGTGTACGACGGCGAGGAAAGATACCAGGTCCGTTTCAGTGCTGACCTTAACAAGAATGCGGCGATCACATTCCGGAGAAAAAAGTAAATTGAAGAATGATCCGGTCGTGTCTTCTTTTACTACTTGCAACGCTTATTGCCGGTAGCAGCTTTTCACAGGTAACAGAAGTGGACACCGTTTATTCCGGCCAGGCCAAAGACTCTTATGTTATCACGGTCAGAAAACCGGCCGGCTATTCCGATAAAAATAAATACCATCATGTGTATATCACGGATGGTTCCATCGGTATCGGCGATTATATACTCGGTAAAAGTGATAGCTGGAAAGCTACCATTCCTTCCAGTTGTGTCATTATCGCCATTTCCCATATTGGCGACTGGCATGATAAACGGCCCCGGGATTTTATTCCCTCCGATATTTCAAAAAACGTGGAGACCAATTTCGGTAAGGCCGATAAGTTCTATCTCTTCCTGCAAAAAGAGCTGATCCCGAAGATCGAAAAGAAATACAGCAATAAAAAGGACCGGGTATTTATCGGTCATTCTTTTGGTGGTTTGTTCTGTTTATATACGTTACTCAAAGATGATAAACTGTTCGACAAACATTTTGCCATCAGCCCTTCCATCTGGGCTAATTATTATGAACTGGATAAGATCGAAGAAGCCTATTTCAAAAAGTCGAAAGCGTTAAAAGCCAGTGTAACGATCTATGTTGGAGGGCTGGAATTTTTAAACAAGGTCCTTTATTCTTCAAGAGCTTTTTTTAAAACCACCACAGACAGAAAGTACACCGGCTTTACGATCAAAAAAGACGAGATCGGGAATGCCAACCATTTCAGCATCCGAAAGCCTGCGGTAGACAGGATATTTGAGTCCCTGAAATAATGCATTTAACTTGCAGGCTGAATTTTACTTATGATAACACAAACAGACACTCCGGTTATAAAACTCACGCAATTCTCGCATGGCGCAGGCTGTGGTTGCAAGATCGCCCCGAAAGTACTGGATGAGATCCTGAAAAGCAATATAGCCATGCCCGATAATAAGAACCTGCTGGTCGGCAATCACAGTAAGGATGATGCAGCGGCTTATGACCTGGGTAATGGCATGGCACTGATCTCCACCACCGATTTTTTTATGCCGATCGTGGATGATGCGTTTGATTTTGGACGGATAGCGGCGGCCAATTCGATCAGTGATGTATATGCCATGGGCGGAAAACCCCTGATGGCAATTGCTATTCTCGGCTGGCCGGTGAATAAACTTTCTCCCGAAGTGGCACAACGGGTGGTGGAAGGCGGCCGTACCATTTGTGCAGAAGCCGGTATTCCTTTAGCAGGTGGGCATAGTATTGATTCACCCGAACCTATTTTTGGTTTGGCGGTAACAGGTATTGTTCCGATCGAAAACCTGAAACAAAATAATACCGCACAGGAGGGTGATCATTTATTCCTCACCAAACCATTGGGTGTCGGTATTTTGTCCACGGCGCAAAAAAGAGGATTGCTGAAAGAAGAGATTTTACCAGTGATTGTAAAACAGATGACCACATTAAACAAACTGGGTGAAGAACTTGGAAAAATAAAAGGCGTACATGCTATGACAGATGTAACCGGTTTTGGTTTGCTGGGCCACCTGATAGAAATGGCAGAAGGCAGTGGCCTGAGTGCGGAGATCTTTTATGAAAAAACCCCTGCTATACCCGGCGTAAAGGATTGTATTGCCCAGGGCATATTCCCTGATGGTACCACCCGCAACTGGAGCAGTTATGGAGACAAAGTAAAATTTGAAAAAGGAGTGAATGTGGCAGAAGCTTTTAAACTCCTGCCCGACCCGCAAACCAATGGGGGCTTGCTGATTGCTGTACAAGAAAATGGATTGGAAGAAGTAAAAGCGTTACTTAGTAAAAATGGGTTGGACCTTTTTACTGAGCCTATTGGAAAAATTGTGATGGCGGGAGAGAAGAGGGTGTATGTGAAATCAATTAATTGATACATTTAAAATGATTAGCACCTCAAGAACCAACTCCAACGATCCCGCCTTCCAGGAACTGGTAAAAGCCCTGGACCTTGAATTGCAAATAAGGGATGGTGAAGAACATGCGTTCTATGCACAACTGAATAAGACAGATCATATCAAACATGTGGTTCTTGCGTGGGAGAACAATGAAGCAGTAGGTTGTGGTGCCCTGCGGGCTTATACAGATGATACAATGGAAGTGAAGCGGATGTTTGTCCCGCTGCAACACCGGAGAAAAGGTATTGCTTCGGTTGTGTTGTCTGAGCTGGAGAACTGGTGCCGGGAATTGGGTTATAATAGATGTATTCTTGAAACAGGTAAGAACCAACCCGAAGCCATTGCGATGTACCAGAGGAACCAATACACCATCATTCCCAACTTTGGAAAATATACAGGTGTGGAAAACAGCGTTTGTTTTGAAAAAGACTTTAGTAAAGAAAGTTAACTTTAATAATGCCGATCTACAACAAACAGGAGATCATCCGGGCACTGGATGAAAAAATAACCGCCTTTAATGATTTTATAGCCGGGCTGGATAAGCCATCTTTTGAAGCAACCCCCAACGATAAATGGAGTGCCGGGCAAAACCTTGATCACCTGATCAAAGCCATACAGCCACTGCAACCTGCTTACAGTTTA
Source organism: Chitinophagales bacterium (assembly GCA_017303455.1). Classification (GTDB taxonomy): domain Bacteria; phylum Bacteroidota; class Bacteroidia; order Chitinophagales; family Chitinophagaceae; genus CADEDV01. Next base: position 259,231 of record JAFLBM010000003.1, read on the forward strand.
CCGAAATTCATCCTTCGTTTATTATTTGGCAAAGCCAACCGTCCTTGCCGTTCTTATGAGGAAGTGGTGGCCAAGTACAAAGCAAAACTTGCTGCCGGTGGCCGTGCCAGCGGTCGTTTTATTCCCCCGGTAATATTGTTTGAACAAAAAGAGTCCCTGATCTCAAAGTATACCAGGCAAAAAGAAAAGCTGTTCCGGAAGATCGAACGGCAAAGCGAAGAATCCCTGGATCAATATATCTTACCGCACCCCTTACTCGGAAAACTGACCCTGCGGGAAATGCTTTTCTTCACGGTGTATCACAATGAACATCATTTGGAGTTGCTGAAACAGCGGTAATCAATAAATAACAGAATTATACAAGTACGATTTGTGAGTAAAAAACGACAACAACTAACTCTTTTTCCTGATGAAAAGGATACGTTGATCATTGAAGCAATCCGTAACCAATTTAATCCCGAACAGGCAGCATTGATAAAAGCACATGTCACTTTATGCAGGGAAGATGAGATTGTACCTGTTGAAAAAGTATTGAAGAATCTTGAATCATTAAATGAGCCTGTCATTTCCATTGATTTTGGAGAAGTGGTGCGTTTCTCGGAAGGGAAAGGCATTTTACTATCGGCAATAGGAAGTACTAAATCATTTCACCAATTAAGAACTGTTGTTTTAGCGGGACTGGCGGAGCAGCCGAGGTTACATGAACCACATATCACCCTCATGCATCCCCGAAATTCAACCTGTACGGATGCAATATTTAACCAGATCAAAGCCAATTGTTTCCCGGGTACAATCAAATTTAAAACCATCAGCCTCATCGAACAGGAAGAAGGAAAAGAATGGACCGTGCTGAGAGAATTTAAGCTGGGGAGATAAACACTAAGCGGCTTTTATTTTTTGGCTAAAAAAATCTCTGCCATCATACAGCGTACACTGCCGCCTTCCACAGCTTCAATAGTCGGCACAGCAACTGGTAATAATTTAGCATAGGCTTCCAGCATGGTCTTTTGCTCTTTACGCAGTGAATTGAAAGCGGCCAGGCTCATCACCAGTATATTTTCCCCATTATTGTTTTTCACTTCCAGCATATTGCCTGCAAAAGCGTACATCTGTTCCCTCGTTATCGGTATAATGGAATGCCCGGTTGATTCCAGCAATTGCCGCACAGCGATCAGTTCCCACTCTTCTTCAATCGCTTCTTCACACAATACACAAAAACCTTCCCCCATCGCCATCACCACGTTGGTATGATAAACAGGATTACCATTTTTATCCGTCGCTAAAAAAACAATGGCCTGGTAATGATTCGTACTGGCAAATTTTTCCAGCAATGGCATACTGGTTCGTTCAGAGATACAGGCGAAGATCATTTTCTCATCATGATCAATTACCATACTGCCGGTACCTTCTAAAAACCGGCCCTCTACTTCGTATTCACTCCAGTCCTGCACATCTTTTACTACAAATTCTTTCGCCAGCTGTTCCAGTATATCATCTCTTTTCTCCGCTCTTCTGTTCGACGCATACATCGGGAATACGATTACTAAACCTTCGGGGGTTGTGCTGAGCCAGTTGTTGGGGAAGACCGCATCGGGTTTAGCCGGTTCTTTAGTATCTTCTATCACTATTACATGGATAGAATGATTGCGGAGGGTTTGCAGCATATTGTCAAACTCAGCCAGTGCTGTTTGCTGCAATTCTTCTTTACTGGTACCCGGATTCGTTTGAAAATAATTATTCCCGGCCGTTTCAGTATTAAAGCCAAAGGCTGCCGGGCGAACCATTAATATCGTAGAAGCTAATGGCATGGCAGCTTACTTAGGTAACAGTGCGTCAATTTTAGCGGCCAACTTATGATCCTTATCTGTTACGATATCACCGGCATCATGGGTACTTAGCCAAACTTCCACTGAGTTATAAACATTGGTCCACAAAGGATGATGATCCATTTTCTCGGCTTCGATGGCCACTCTCGTCATGAAAGCAAAGGCCTCACTGAAATTTTTGAACTGGAATTTCCGGTAGAGTTTATTATCCGCTTCCTGCCACATGCTGATGAATTTACAAATTAAAAAACCAGGTGTTCTTTGTTCTTTATCTTCTCATTGGTCAGTTCCAGCACCAGTTGTACGCCATTGATGGAACGGATAGAATTGATCGTTTGCTGCAACATCTCATCGGTAACCAGGTCGCCTTTCATCAGCCATAAAAAATCAAGGTGTTTGAATTCGGGCAACAGGTATTCACCTTCAAACTGGTTATTATATACATAGTGCGATAAAGAACCGGTCGGTTCACAAAACTCGTAGACTGCAAAAAAATAATTTCTTCTTTTTTTGGTAAGCTGGATCTCAATTTCATGGTTCACCCGGAAATCCATCCCCATCATACTGTTGAGGTGCCAGCAAAACTGGTAATCCTTCACGGGTGACATGATTCCCAGCAACCTTGTTTCATCAAAAAACTCGTTGGTAAGGTCTTGTGTATTCAGCGATAATTTGGCGCTTCTTTCTGCCATAGCAAATTAATTCGTTCTTTCAATTTACGATCAGAATTCCACAGTTCCTTCCAGCACTTCATTTCCTCTCTTGTATTTTACTTTGGTCTTGTCGCCTTTTTTGAACTTACCCAGGGTCTGCATATAGCTTTCCATGCTGGTAATATTGTATTCTCCTAATTGCAGGATAATATCCCCGGTCTTCAAGCCTGCTTTTGCCCCGGGTCTTCCTTCGGTCACACCGTCTGCTCTGACACCTGTTCCGGCGAATGTATAATCAGGCATAATGCCCATTGTGACCCGGAAAGAAGCATTGGTACTGGTTTGCGTCTCTCTTGTTTTCGTAAATGCCAGCTTGCCTTTATCATTCAGTGATTCAATTACACTGTTTACATGCTGGATGATCTTCCATTGTCCATCATAGTTGATCTTGTCGGCATCATCCGATGGTTTGTGGTAATCGGTATGCAGGCCGGTGAAATAAAACAATACGGGAATATCTTTCCTGTAAAAAGAAGTATGATCACTGGGACCCGTGCCGCTGCTGTCGTATTTGAAATTTAATTCTGTTCTTTTTACGTGAGCCTGGTTATAAAAACCATAAAATTGTCCCCAATATGGCGAAGTACCATAACCGCCAACTGTCAGTACTTTGCTGCTATCGTTCAGCCGACCGACCATGTCCATATTAATCATGGCTATTACAGAAGACAAATTAATAGTAGGGTTGTCTGCAAAATATTTAGAACCAAACAAGCCCAGTTCTTCACCAGAGAAAGCAATAAAAAGATAGTTATTGTTCTTTGCTTTGGATTGTTTTAATATTCTTGCCAGTTCTATTAATGCCGCCGTACCGCTGGCATTATCATCAGCCCCGTTATGTATGGCGTGGTCTGCCGTGGTATTCCTTGAATTGCCATCTTCGCCATAGCCGAGATGATCGAAGTGGGCACCCAGCACAACTGTTGTGGCTGCCCCATTATCAATATATCCTACCACATTATGCCCCACTCGTTTCTTTTCGCCGATATCTGCTTTGAATCTGATCGTAAGTGCGGCAGCGGGATCTTTAAAATATTTCTGTGCTGTTTCTTTATGGATATAAAAAACAGGAATGGTCAATGGTGCCGATTTATCCTTCGCATTGAATTGTAATTTATCGTCCGTCGCTGTGCTGTTGTATAAGATCACGGCTGAAGCGCCACGTTCCTTTGCCTTTTTAGCATTGTTATAGATATAGTCGTTCAGGTCAAAATGCGGGTTATTCTTATTTTCTTCCAGTACATCTTTCAGATCAAAGAACCAGGGCATTTCAATTTCCTGGATAGCGATGGAAGGCAATGCTTCTATTTTCTGGCTGCTGCTGTACGGGAAAGGAAAAAAGTCCTTTCCTGCATTCAATTCATTATCATTAATGGTAAAGAAGGTGCCGGGGTTTATTTGTTTGCCGTCGTTCACATCAAAGGGCTGGTAATAACCATCTGTTCCTTTGGCAGCAAGACCAACACTGCTGAACTGGCTGCTGATATACTGCATCGCCAGTTTTTCGCCTTCCGATCCTGTTCTTCTTCCTTCCAGTTTATCATCGGCCAGGTATTGCACATGGGCTTTCAGGTTGGCGATGACCTGCGTGTTTGTTTTACCAACTTTTTGCTGGGATGAACAAGCAACGATTAATAACGAAAGAATAAGGGCGGCAAGGGAAAAGAAACGCATAACAGTTTGGGTTGATGACAGCCGCAAAGGTATTGCAGCGGAAAGAGATTTCAGGGGTTCAGTAACAGGATTTGATAATAAAATGACTGTACCTTATCTGCCGGGCAAAAGTTCCGCATTGCCCGGTCCAAACATCGTATTTCGTAAGGTGGTTTGAACAAGCCAATTTATTTTTGCCAATTATACCTGAAGGTGAAAAAAGAGACACTCCATATAGCATTGGTTGGAAATCCTAACAGCGGAAAAACATCCCTGTTCAATTACCTGACCGGTATGCACCAGCAGGTGGGCAATTTCCCCGGCGTTACCGTTGATAAAAAGACAGGTACCACGCCGATTTCAGATACAATCAGCGCAGAAGTGATCGATTTGCCCGGTTCTTACAGTCTTTATCCAAGAAGGCTGGATGAATGGGTAAGCTATAAAGTATTGCTGAACCAGGACAAGGAGATCAAAGCGGATGTGATCGTGGCCGTTGCTGATGCCAGCAACCTGAAACGAAACCTGCTGTTCTGCACCCAGATCATTGACCTGAAGCTGCCGGTGGTGATAGTACTTACCATGATGGACCTGGCTAAAAAGAAAGGGATTCTCATTGACCTGGTGGAGCTGGAAAGAGAACTTGGTGTGCCCGTGGTGGCAGTAAACCCCCGGAAACAAAAAGGACTGGCTCAACTAAAAAAGGCCATCGAACTCACCAGCCAGCAGCAGTATCAATCTCCGGCACGGGATTTTATAAATAATAAGACACTGGCCCCGGCACCTATCGAGGATGTAAAAAAAGAAATTCCCGACCTGAGCGATTATACTGCGATCCATTACCTGATCAATCATGAATCGTTTGACCTTGATACGGCTACACAGGATAAAATAGAGAATATAGAGCGGAAGCATCATTTCAACCCGACCAAGATACAGGCGGAAGAAATTTTGCAGCGCTATGCCCGTATCAAACAAATCATGCAACAGGCGGTTTCGGAACCAGACCCCTTGCAGAAAAAGCTATTTACTGAAAGGCTGGACAATGTGTTATTGCACCGCCGCTGGGGGTATTTGATCCTTCTCGGGGTATTGTTCTTATTATTCCAAAGTGTTTTTTTACTGGCGCAGTTCCCGATGGACTGGATCGATATGGGTTTTGCCAGGCTAAGCCAGGCTTTGTCTTCTTCATTACCCGATAACCGCTGGACCGACTTATTATTAAATGGTGTGCTGGCTGGACTAAGCGGCATTTTGGTATTTGTGCCGCAGATCATGATCCTCTTCGGGCTGATCACCTTGTTAGAAGATTCGGGTTATATGGCCCGGATCAGTTTTCTTTCCGACCGTTTGATGCGGGTCGTTGGTCTCAACGGTAAAAGTGTGATGCCGATGATCAGCGGTTTTGCCTGTGCAGTACCGGCTATTATGAGTGCCAGGAATATTGAGAACCGGAAGGAACGATTACTGACAATCCTCATCACACCATTGATGAGTTGTTCGGCAAGGTTACCCGTTTATGCTATTTTGATCGGGTTGGTCATTCCCAAAACTTACCTGCTGGGCTTTTTGAGTGTGCAGGGATTGGTCATGATGGGATTATACCTGCTGGGCCTGGTGATAGCACTGATCGTTTCTTATATCGCCAAATGGTTCATCCATATCAATGAAAGAAGTTTTTTCATTCTTGAATTACCCACTTATCGTTCGCCCCGGTGGAGTAATGCGATTAGAACCATGATCAGCAAGGCAAGGATATTTGTATTTGATGCGGGAAAGATCATTATGGTGATCAGCCTTATTCTCTGGGCACTCAGTTCCTTCGGACCGGGAAATACCATGCAGGAACTGAAACAGGAGCATGAGATTGCCATTACACAGCCCGGTGCTGATATGGAAACAGCGGACAGGTATTACCAGACAGCAAAGCTTGAAAAGTCTTACGCTGGTATATTGGGTAAATCTATTGAACCGGTGATCGAGCCATTGGGCTATGACTGGAAAATTGGTATTGCCCTGATCACTTCATTTGCTGCAAGAGAAGTTTTTGTCGGCACAATGGCAACTTTATACAGTGTGGGAGACGCAGACAATGAATTACTGTTGAAAGAAAAAATGAAAGGAGCTGTTCGCCCTGATGGCACTCCTGTCTTTAACCTGGCCACCGGCCTTTCCCTGATGATCTTTTATGTTTTTGCCATGCAGTGTATGAGTACGCTGGCCGTGGTGAAACGGGAAACAAGAAGCTGGAAATGGCCGGTTATTCAATTAGTGTATATGACAGGGCTGGCTTACCTGATGAGCTGGATCGCTTATATGATTTTTAAATAATTATTCCGGGGCCATCCATTTATCTTTCGGTTCAAAATAGTTCCATAACAGCACTGATAACTTCCGGGCCAGTGTCCATGCTTCATTCTGGT
>JAFLBM010000030.1 GCA_017303455.1 Chitinophagales bacterium
AACGGTTTTATCCAATCCCATTTTCTTCCAGGTTCGGCCGCCGTCCAGTGTTTTATAAATGCCTGCACCGAGATTCAGCGAGTTGCGGGGATTTCCTTCACCCGTTCCCACCCAAACAACAGAAGGATTGGATTGCTGTATAGCAATCGATCCGATATTCTGAAGGGGTTGTTCATCGAAAACGGGTAACCAGGTATGACCACTGTTCTCTGTTTTCCAGATGCCCCCACTGGCGGCACCTACATAAATAATATTGGGATTAGCTACCACGGCATCAATAGCCGTGATGCGGCCACTCATACCGGCCGGTCCCACATTACGGGGTTTTAAATTCCTGAACTGGTCTAGCGTAATTTTTTGTGCCTGGATAAAGCAGGCCATACAAAGAAGGACAGATAACAGGGCTATTTTTCGCATACAGGTAAGTTTTGGAACATTAAACTTACTGATTACGAACCGCCATGCAAAAAGTTTATATGAACGGTTGTTTAGCGGTAATTATTCCACCAGGAAAATGATCCTGGTGAGCCATTTGGCCGTATCCTTCACCACACCCGGATCATTCATATACTGCTCAATGACCGGTGGTTTTTGTTTCAGCTTATTTGTTAGCAGGTAGGCATCAATCGTTTTATACGCATCTGCTGTTTTATCATAGGCACCATAGTAATCAACATAAACAGCTTTTGATCCGCTTATATCAACAATTTTAATACTATCACTCTCGAGTTTTGTTCCTGCCGCTACAGGAATAGCTGCTGCCATATCGGCCTTCTGGTTCTTTTCATCCCATACATAGTAAAACCCGGTTGGTATTCCGGGTTGTGCGCCAGCTTTGGACACTGCCTCATATATTTTGGGAAAATAAACAGCGAAGAACGAAGAGATATCCTCCCATTTTATAGTCTCCCTGTACAGGGCAAAGGAAGAAGCCGGGAAATTCATCGGATTTACTTCATAAGTTTTAGCCGCAAGCCCCGTTCCTGTTTTTTCAATCGCTGCTTTCAGGTTCTGTAATCCTTCTTCAAAATCTTTCCCCATTTCTTTATCCATACTGGAAAAGAGATTAAAAATATTGGAGGGCCTCGGTGTGGCTAATTCAAAATCCCAGGTCACTTTGGTTTGCCCATTGATCTCTTCCAGCGAAAAGTCAGAATCAGCTTCCATTTGCCGGGGCTTTTCAAAATTGAGATGATATTTTATTTTTTTGTTCAGCGTAAGACTGATGATCTGCATTTTCCCTTCCCCCGATAATGCAGCATCACCAATCCAGGTATTAACAGCACCTGGCGTTCCATCCGTACCGGTGATTGTATTTTTTATAGTGGAATCATTCCGGCTCCAGACCGACCATTTATTGAAATTCTCCAGTTTCAGCAGGTAATTATATACTTCAGTCACCGGTGCATTGATCGTTATGCTCCGTTCTGTTTTTTGTTTTACAGGCAACACCAGTACAAGGATCAGTGCAATAGCAATCACTACTAACAGAAGTATAGCCAGCTGTTTGATGATTTTCATATCCTGGTTTTAATGCGGACACACAAATTTAATTTTTTAAATGGTATGTACTAAAAAACCCCGCCGGGGCAGGGTTTCTCTGTTAAAATGGTTTAAGTGTTTTGTCCTCTGTTTTCTCAGGCTTTAAAACGGCCCTGATATATTGGGCAGGGTTCACATATTTTTTGGCAGCAGCCTGGATCATTTTCCCGGTTAGTTCACTGATCTGTTTTTCCTTTTGTAAGATCGCTTTGGGATCATTGCCATAGAAATAAGCATCAAACAAACTGGCAGACCAGAACTGGTTTTGTTTCATATCCACTTCCAGTTTTCTTTTTTGCTGTTCTTTGATCTTGGCCAGGTCCTCAGCAGCGACCCCATTTTTAATAATCTTATTCAGTTCGGCGATCGAAGCCTTGGTCAATGTATCCGCATTCTCCGGGGCACAGGGGAATGAAATATAAAACGAAGAATACGAATAAGGGATCTTTTGCATGGATCCCCCGGCACCCACACCATAAACGCCGCCTTTCTCTTCCCGGAGTTGTTCCACCAGTTTAATGCTCATCACTTCACCGAGACTTTTTAGTGCATACGCATCTTTGGCATTATAAGGAGCCGGGTTATTAAAAACAATATTCACCTGGCTTTGCGGTTCCGTTCCTTTGTTGATCTGTTTTTCCACTTTACCGGCAGGCGGGCGGATACCCAGATCTTTGAAGGTTTCTTTCTTACCGGTGGAAGGAAGGCTACCCAAATATTTTTCCAGTAAGGGTTTGATGCTGTCTTCGTTAACAGCACCCACAAACAGGAAGGTGAAATCACCGGCATTGCCAAACCGCTCTTTGTAGATCTGTATCGCCTTATCAAGATTTACTTTATCAAAATCTTCGGGTTTGGGGAACCGGCCGCCACGAAGATGATTTTTGCTCATCAGTTTTTGAAATTCATTACTGTAATAATATTGCGGGTCTGACAGCACATTGGCATAAACCTGTTTTTGTTTGGTAATAAACGAGCTGAAAGCATCTTTATCTTTCCGGGGTGCTGTGAAATAAAGATGGGCAAGCTGTAAGAAAGTTTCTATTTCTTTAGGGATAGTGCTGCCATTCATTCCTTCGCTGTAATTAGCAATATTCACCGACAGGCTGGTGTTTTTTCCTTTCAGCATGTTGCCCAGGTCAACGGCATTAAAATCGCTTACCCCGCTTTGCTGTACGATGGCGGCTGCATTGATGGCAGAATAATAATCGGCATCTTTTACCAGCGAATGCCCACCCTTACTAAATGCCCTGACGATAATCTCATCATTTTTGAATGTAGTGGGTTTCAGTATTACCGTAACCCCGTTGGATAATTTCAGCGTGGTGGTGCCCAGTTCTTCATCGGTGACAGATGATATGATCTTACCGGCTTTCAGTTTACTGCCATCCATTAACGAACTGGCGAGTATTTTTTCTTTATACGGCTCTATAGCGGCCACATCCACTGCACTGATGATGTTTTTTACTTCTTCTTCAGAGGGAATTTTTACTCCTTCTTTGTCCGGGGCATTCATGGTGACCACCATATTGTCTTTGCTGATCCAGGCAGCGGCCAGTTTATTGATATCTTCCAGCTTCACGGTGGCCAGGTATTGTTTTACAAAATCATATTCCCATTCAATACCCGGTATCGGTTCACTGACCAGGAAATTATTGACATATTCACTGACATATTTAAAGGATTCTTCTTTTTCCCGTTCATTGAATACCTGATCATAAAAACTTTGCGTTTGTTTTTTCTGGCGGCTGAATTCGGTTTCAGTAAAACCATGTAACTGAATACGGCGGGCTTCTTCGAGCAGGCTTTTAAGTGATTTACTCATGCCCGTATCGCTGCTGTTGGCATATAACTGGAAAGCGTCTTTGGTCCTTGCATAGCTGCTGCCATAATAAGAACCGGCACCGATAAAAGGTGGATTGGGTTGTAAGGCCAGCTCCCGGAAACGGCTGTTGAGCATACCGGTAAACAGCATTTGGTTCATATAGCGGACATAATCACCCATGGTCTTTTCGGGTTGCGTTTCTTTTTTAAACATTACTTCAATAGCCGGGAAGGCTGTCTCTTTATCTTTTGCAACTACCGTAAGTATCTCCTGGTGATCAGGAACCGGGAATGATTCTCTTTTGCGGGGAGCAGCAGCGGCAGGTATATCACCAAATACCTCTTTGATCTTTTTCTCCATTTCATTCACATCAATATCACCCACAGCAATCACCGCCTGCATATCGGGACGGTACCAGTCTTTGTAAAAATTTCTCAGGGCGGCATGAGTAAAACGTTCCAGTGATTCTTTGGTACCGATTGGCAGCCGGTCAGCGTATTTTGACCCCCGGTATTGCACCGGTAATGTTTGTTTCATCATCCGCTCATCGGCCCCGCGGCTCAGCCTCCATTCTTCAATGACAACGCCTCTCTCTTTTTCTATTTCTAACGAATCAAGTGTTGCATTGTGTGCCCAGTCTTCCAGTATCTGTAATCCTTTGTCAACAAGACCCGGTTTATCAGTCGGCACCGGAAGTATATAAACAGTTTCATCAAAACCGGTATAAGCATTCAGGTCTGCTCCAAACTGCACCCCGATACTCTGCAGGTAATTCACCAGTTCATTTTTGGGAAAACGTTTGGTACCATTAAAATTCATATGCTCCATAAAATGAGCCAGCCCCAACTGGTCATCATCTTCCAGCACAGAGCCGGCATTCACCACCAGCCGCAGTTCCACTCTTTTTTCGGGCAGGCTGTTCTTGCGGATATAATAGGTAAGACCGTTGGCCAGTTTACCAATCTTTACATTGGGATCAACGGGCATCAGTTGTGAACGGTCGATCTGTGACCAGCCTGTTAACAACAGGCAAACGGCCAATGCTGATAACAGCAGGTGTTTTTTTAACTTGTTCATACCGGTTTCTTTTGGGAACGTAAATGTATTTACAAGCCGTTGCTTTGAAAAATAAAAAACCCCGCATTGGATAAGCGGGGTTACGATCATAAGGAGGATCAGCTCTATTGTTGAGGTTTTTCCTTGTTGTACTGTTTTTCAGCATCTTTTGCCCTGGCAAAATCAAGAATAACACCGTTGATACAATACCGGAGACCCGTTGGGGGAGGCCCGTCTTCAAACACATGTCCCAAATGCGCTTTACAACGGCCGCATTGTACTTCTGTTCTTTCCATGCCATGGGTATTGTCTGGAGTATAAATAATACTGCTTTTACTAATGGGTTGATAAAAACTGGGCCAGCCACAACCACTTTCAAACTTGGTATCACTTTGAAACAAGGCATTGCCGCAGGCAGCGCAATAGTAAGTGCCTTTCTCTTTAAAATTTTCAAACTTACTGGTCCAGGGTCTTTCCGTTCCTTTTTTGCGGGCTATATAATAAACATCTTCAGGTAATATTTTCTTCCATTCTTCTTCGCTCAGGGTCACTTTTGAGCTGTCTGAATTTGAGTAAACGGGGTTCTTTTTGCTGCTGCTGTCCATTTTCGGGGTATTTGTGGTTGATGAATTATCCTGGGAATAACTGCATTGCTGCAGCAGGGAGGCACTAAGCAATACCAGTATAAGTCTTGTTTTTATCATAATCGTCATTTTAAGTTAACAAATCTACGGGAACAAGGTTGGGTTGGTTTGTCCGGCGAAAGACAAACACCTGTTCTTAACTTTTCATTAGCCCGGATGATTCTTGTCAAAACTTAGTGGTGAAACAGGATTTTTAGCCCCGGAACATTATATTTGTTGCTTCACCAAGGTTAGCCATTGCTTATGTTTAATTTGATCCTCTTTGGTCCCCCCGGCAGCGGAAAAGGCACACAATCAGAAAGATTGGTTGAGAAATACGGGCTGGTCCATCTTTCCACCGGCAACTTGTTGCGGGAGGAAATTTCCCAGAAAACACCCCTCGGGCTGGAAGCCAAAAGCTTTATGGATAAAGGCCAGTTGGTGCCGGATGAAGTGGTGATCGGCATGGTGGATTCGTATTTTGATAAGCATAAAGAAGCCAAAGGGTTCCTGTTTGACGGGTTTCCCCGCACCGTGGCCCAGGCTGTGGCATTAGATAAATTACTGGAGTTGAAAAAAACAGAGATTACTTCTGTGCTGGCACTGGAAGTGGGGGAAGAGGAACTGGTAAAACGGCTGCTGAACAGGGGAAAGACCTCGGGCAGAAGTGATGATACGAATGAAGAAGTGATCCGGAAACGGTTTTTTGTATATAGTAATGAAACAACACCCGTGGCGGAGCATTATAAAAAGGCCCGGAAGTTTCATCCCATCAAAGGAGAGGGAACCGTGGATGATATCTTCTCCGCCATCAGTGATGCCATTAATAAGAAATTAAGATAAAGGAGCTTTAGTTTGTTGAAATGCCGGCGTAATGACCGGCATTTTGTTTTGCAAAACCGGTTTTCGTAAACTTGCAACCTGTAAGCTTGTCACATGAGTATTGAAAAGGAGAATTTCCTGCGCACCAAACTGGTTGCTTACCTGCAACAACTGAATCCCGCCACTACAGCCCGCTGGGGCAAAATGAGTGTGCAGCAAATGATCGAACATTATGCAGGTGATGCTGTGCGCAATGCAAATGGCCGATTAAAAACAGATAGCATACTGACGCCGGCCGGTAACCTGGAACGTATGCGGGAATTCATGATGAGTGATAAACCCTTTAAGCAAAATACAAAGAACCCTTTGCTGGGGGAAGAGCCTGCGCCACTGCGTTATAAAACTGTGCAGGGTGCCATTGGCGCCCTGCAACAGGAGTTGATCTATTTTTTTGAAGCTTTTGAAAAAGAACCGGGATTGATCACCCGGAATCCTTTTTTTGGCGACCTCAACTTTGATCAGAATGTGCAACTGCTCTACAAACATGCCTTGCATCACCTCCGGCAGTTTGGGGTGGAGCCGCTGAGAACTTAAAGCTTTGCTTTCAGCAGGGAGTCGGCTTTTGCAAGACTGCCCAGGATCGCTTCTTTCACTTTGCCTACTTTCATCTTTTCGTCGGTCAGGTATTTTATTCGTTGCTCTGCATCATTCAGCGAAGAGTCCATATTAAATTCTTCCATCCATTTATTCATGGCAAACTCAGCATAACTCAGGTCTTTAGCCAGGCTGTCGATCTTTGCTTTCAGCGGGGCGGCTGCCTGCTGTGCCTTTGCCGGCAGTTTTGCAATTGAATCCAGCCATTGCTGCGCTTGTTTTTGTGCAGCCGATAATTTTGGCATTTTACCCATCCCCACGTCATGCCCTTCCATCACTTCATGCATCAGGCTGTCTGCTTCAGTTTTTGGAGCAGAACCGGCATGGTTATGTTTGTCATCGTTATTACAAGCGAATAGTATGAATGCACTTGCTAAAAGCAGGATCAGTTTTTTCATGTAGTAATTGCGTTTAAATATTCCGGAATGATAAATACAATTGCAAATTTATTACTGTTTATGATCTTCACCTTTGCATTTTTCGGTCATTTCATGAAACAGGTCATGCAAGGCCGTTAATTTTTCGGTGATCTGTTTGTCTGTTCCATTGTTTTTGATCAGCTTTTGCAATTCTTTACTGCCTTTTACCAGTTTTTTTAATTGTTCTTTAATGGCAGCTTTATTAAAACCCTCCGGGGCGGTGGAAGTTTTCCAGGCTACTGCTTTGTCGATCATTTCCTGGCTGCGGGTTTTAATAGGGTCCAGTTTTCCTTCTTCAGCCGGGTGGAAAGTGGCACTCATGATATCATGGAAATCGCTTAATTCTTTCCATTTGGCCTGGGCCGAAACAGCAACGGTAAGCCCTATTAAAATAACGAGCAGGCTGGCAATCTTTTTCATAATCGTGTGTTTTTAGACGCCAAAGTAAAATGCCCACGTATTTTTTACCATGACTAAAATCATTTGACCGGTTCTTTTTGTTTTTCGGGTAATTTCGTTATGCTAAAAGATGCTTGCAATAATGAATAAATTACAGAACTATACCAATGGTGAGTGGGTGAACGGCGAAGGAGACGGGCAATTGCTCTATAATGCGGTGACGGGTGAACAGATCGCTGCGGCCAGTACAAAAGGGCTTGATTTTAAAGCCATGCTGGAGTACGGCCGGTCAGTGGGTAATACTTCCCTCCGGACAATGACCTTTCACCAGCGGGGTAATATGCTCAAAGCCCTGGCCCTGCATTTAAGAAATCATCTAGCTGGATTTTATAGGATCAGTTACCAGACCGGGGCCACCAAAGCTGACAGTTGGGTGGATATAGAAGGCGGTATCGGGAATCTATTTGCCAACGCATCGCTGCGTCGTAAGTTCCCGGACGAAGTGTTTTGTATCGATGGGGAAAGTCATAACCTCAGCAAGCAAAATACGTTTATGGGTACGCATATCCTCACGCCAAAAGAAGGGGTGGCGGTTCATATCAATGCCTTTAATTTTCCTGTGTGGGGAATGCTGGAAAAGATTGCTGTGAATTTATTAGCAGGAATGCCGGCTATCGTAAAACCGGCAACGGTTACGGCCTACTTAACAGAAGCGGTGGTAAAAGAGATCATCGCCTCCAAAATTTTACCCGAAGGAGCATTGCAACTCCTTTGTGGCTCGGCCGGGGATATACTGGATCATGTTAGTTCGCAGGATGTGGTTACGTTTACGGGTTCCGCCTCCACCGGGCTCTTATTAAAATCCAATAAAAATATTTTAGCCAATAATGTTCCGTTCACGATGGAGGCTGATAGCCTGAACTGTATTGTGCTGGGACATGATGTGCAACCCGGTATGCCGGAATGGGAAGTGTTTGTAAAAGAAGTGCGCCGGGAAATGACACTGAAAGCCGGTCAGCGCTGCACAGGTATCCGCCGCATATTTGTACCCGAGAATAAAATGGAAGATATGTGGAAGGCGATTGCTGCGGCGCTTTCGCAAACCACGATTGGTAACCCGCTGAATGAGAAAGTAAGAATGGGAAGCTTAGCCGGTGAAACACAACGGCAGGAAGTGAAAGCACAGGTGCAAAAACTATTAGCCTCTTCGCAGATCGTGTATGGTTCATTGGACAGTGTGGAAGTGATTGATGCCGATGCCGGCAAAGGCGCATTTATATCGCCGGTCTTATTAATGAATGATAAACCATTTGCAACAAAAGAAGTGCATGAGGTGGAAGCCTTTGGCCCGGTAAGTACGATCATGCCGTATAAACATGCTGATGATGCGGTTGCATTGAGCAAACTGGGCAAAGGATCATTGGTGACAACGATTGTAACAGCCAATGAAAAGATTGCCCGGCATTATGTGATCGGTGCCGCCACACATCATGGAAGAATATTAGTATTAAATAATGAATGTGCCAAAGAAAGTACGGGGCATGGTTCACCACTGCCGTTATTAGTGCATGGAGGTCCGGGCCGTGCCGGTGGTGGTGAAGAAATGGGGGGTATCCGCGGCGTAAAACATTATCTGCAACGAACAGCCTTACAAGGATCTCCCACGATGATCACGGGTATTACGAATGTTTATCAACCCAACGCTAAAGGAAAAGATCCCGGTAAACATCCGTTCCGGAAATACTTTGAAGATCTGCAGGTGGGTGATCAGTTGCTGACGGATAAAAGAATTATCAGCAGCGAAGATATAGACCGGTTTGCCGACCTGAGCGGCGATCATTTTTATGCACATATCAAAACCACCGATTTTAACGGTACTATGTTTGAACAGCAGGTGGCACATGGTTATTTGATCATGAGTATTGCAGCCGGTTTGTTTGTGGACAGTTATGCAAAGAACCCGGTGTTATTGAACTATGGCATTGATGAACTGCGTTTCACCAAGCCGGTTTATCCCGGTGCGGAGATACAGATCCGGTTTACCTGCAAAGAAAAATTACCCAATGATAAAAGAGTGGTGGAGAAGCCGGAGGATATGAAACGGGGAGATGATATTGACAAGGGTATTGTGAAATGGCTGGTGGAAATGCTGGACGGAACAGACGAGCCGGTAGTAGGTGTGGCCACGATATTAACGATGGTGGCGAAAAAGAAACAATAATTACTTTAAATTATTTTTTATGTCAGACGCATATGTAAGATCATCTTACCATCACGGGATAACAACGATTGAATTCTTTCACCCGCAAAGCAATTCATTGCCCGGTAAGATACTGGATGAACTGGCACAGGCCATCCATGGTGCGGGAAATGATATGGAAACAAAACTGGTCATCCTTCGCTCGGCAGGAGAAAAAGCATTTTGTGCCGGCGCTTCGTTTGATGAGTTAGCCGCAATACAAAATGAAGAACAGGGATTGGAATTTTTCAGCGGCTTTGCTCATGTGATCAATGCGATCAGGACCTGTCCCAAGTTTGTAATTGCCCGCATACAGGGTAAATGTGTTGGTGGCGGTGTAGGTATAGCGGCGGCAGCTGATTATGCAATTGCCATGGAAGGTGCAGATGTGAAACTGAGTGAGCTGGCGGTTGGTATCGGTCCTTTTGTTGTAGGTCCTGCGGTGGAAAGAAAAATAGGTGTGGCAGCTTTTTCACAGCTGGCTATTGATGCCACGATGTGGCGCAATGCAGAATGGGCCAGGAAAAAAGGATTATATGCAGAGATGCACCATACAACAGCCGATATGGATGAAGCGATACAAAAACTTTCACATACACTGGTACATTCCAGCCCGGAAGCTATGGCAGCCATGAAAAAAATATTCTGGAAAGGAACTGAACATTGGAACCAGTTGCTCGTTGAACGGGCAGCGATCAGTGGAAAATTAGTACTGAGTGATTTTACAAAGCAGGCGATCGCAAAATTCAAAAAGAAATAAACTACCCGGTATCGCTTGAAAAAGAATAACCCCGTTGCCATTCAGACTTTCAGTGCTGCTGATTTCATTACTATTTGTAATCAACTGGCTAAAAAAGATAAGGAGCTGCGGGCTATTATTAAAGAACATGGTCATCCACCCATGTGGACTAGACCCGCCACTTTTCAAACACTTATTCTAACTATACTGGAACAGCAGGTTTCACTGGCCGCAGCCTATGCCGCATTCAAAAAATTAAAAGAAAGGATCGGGTATGTAACCCCGGCTAAAATTCTTTCCCTGAGTGATGAAGAATTAAGGGCCTGTTATTTCACCCGCCAAAAGACCGTTTATGCAAGAGAACTGGCGCTGGCTATCCAGTCCAAAAGCATCAGCCTGAAAAAATTATCGGTATTGCCGGATGAATCGGTAAGAGAGCAAATGATACAGCTCAAAGGGATCGGCCACTGGACCATTGATGTGTACCTGATGCATGCCCTGCAACGCACAGATCTTTTCCCGCTGGGTGATATTGCACTGGTGAACAGTTTAAAAGAAGTAAAGCAGTTACCTAAAGACAGCAGCAAGGAAAAAATGCTGGAGATCGCTGAACCCTGGCGGCCTTATCGTACGATTGCAGCGATGATATTGTGGCATGCTTATATTAAGAAGAGAGGGATTAAATTGCAAGGCTAAGAGATCAAAGAGAAAAAGAGGAAAGGAGAAAGTTTTGGTCAACTCTTTTTCTCCTTCCCTCTTTTATACTCTTAGTTTATATATTCAACCCACCGCAAACACTGATCGTTTGCCCGGTAATATAAGAACCCATATCGCTGGCGAGGAATAAAGTAACATTGGCAATATCTTCTGCAGTAGCAAAACGTCCCAGCGGGATGCCTGCCCTGTATTTATCACCGGCCTCGCCTTCTTTTAAATAACTGGTCATATCTGTTTCCACAAAACCGGGGGCAATGGCATTGCAACGGATATTGCGGCTGCCCAGTTCTTTGGCTACTGATTTGGTGAAACCAATGATACCGGCTTTGGAGGCTGCATAACTGCTTTGCCCGGCATTACCCATTTCGCCGATCACTGAACTCATATTGATGATGGCGCCACTCCTGGCTTTCATCATCGGTTTAATGACCTGCTTGGTCATATAGAACACACTGTTCAGGTTTACTTTGATCACATCATCCCACTGATCGGGGCTCATGCGCAGCAGCAGGTTATCTTTTGAGATACCGGCATTGTTCACACAGATATCAACGGTGCCGAATTCTTTTAAGACGTCGTTGACAAAAGCTTCGCACTGGGCAACATCACCGGCGTTACTTTTATAGGCTTTTGCTTTTACACCCAATGCTTTTAATTTTTCTTCCAGTGCCGCTGCTTTTTCAGCACTGCTGTCACTCACATACGTAAAGGCAACATGAGCTCCCTGTTCGGCAAATTTTACCGCAATTCCTTCGCCGATACCACGGGCGGCACCGGTAACGATAGCAACTTTATTATCCAGTAATTTCATGATTCAGTTATTTAGGAGTTGGCAAATGTACTTGTATTCAGTTGTAAAATTTCCTCCACATATTTCCTTTCGTTACTCAATCTTGGCACTTTATGTTGCCCGCCTAATTTCCCCCGCTGCCGCAGCCATTCAGTAAATGCTCCCTTTCGTAATGAATGAATAACAGGTAAACCCAGGGCTATACTCTTATGCCTCTTGGCCTCATAATCGCTGTTGATACTTTTTAATGCCGTGTCGAGTTCATTTGTAAAGGCGGTGATATCGCCGGGTTCTTTTTCAAACTCGATCAGCCATTCATGGGCACCATTGGCACTGTCTGAAAAATAAACGGGTGCGGCGGTATAATCATTTACTATTGCTCCTGTTCTTTCACAAGCCATCGTAATCGCTTTATCTGAATTATCAACGATCACTTCTTCACCAAAAGCATTCATGTAATGTTTTAAGCGACCGGATACTTTTACACGATAGGGCAGTAAGGAAGTGAACTGAATGGTGTCACCAACGAGGTAACGCCACAAACCGCCATTAGTGCTGATGATGAGGGCATAATTTTTTCCCAGCTCCACATCCTGCAGGCTGATCGTTTGCGGATCCTTTTTTCCATACTCACTCACCGGCATGAACTCCATAAAAATACCATGATCAGTAAATAGTAACATCCCTTCATCGCCGGGAGTATCCTGCGCTGCAAAAAACCCTTCACTGGCATTATACATTTCAAGGTAATTGATCTTTTTGCCAATGAGTTTCTGAAATTGTTCTTTATACGGAGTAAAGGAAACACCGCCGTGCATGTATAGCTCCAATGAAGGCCAAACTTCAGCCATGGTTTGTTTGCCGGTGATTTCAAGAATTCTTTTGAAGAGTACTAATGTCCAGGTGGGCACACCGGAAATAGAAGTCACATTTTCTTTGATCGTACTCTCAGCCAGTTTTTCAATTTTATTTTCCCATTCATCCATCAGGGCAATACTGAGATCCGGTGTTCGCAGCCAATGACCCCAGAACGGTGAGTTTTGCAGCAATACAGCACTAAGGTCACCATACTGTGCATCGGTGTTCATCGGGTTGATATTGTGACTGCCGCCGATCACTAATCCTTTACCGGTGAGTAAGGCAGACTCCGGGTTATACTGGTAGTATAAAGACAATACATCTTTGGAGGCTTTATAGTGTCCGTCCTGCAGGCTTTCATCACTAATGGGAATGAATTTGCTCTTATCGCTGGTGGTGCCGCTGCTTTTGGCAAACCAGTAGATCGGTGTGTTCCATAAAATATTCTGCTCGCCCTGCATGATGCGTTCGATATAGGGCTTTATATCATCGTATTCATGAATGGGAACCGCCTGTTTGAATGCTTTTACATTGAATAACTGGGAAAAATTATATTTCCGGCCAAACTCGGTATACTGGGCAGATGTGACCAGGTCCTGCAATACTTCCCGCTGGGCATCCAGCGGATTATTTTTCCAGGCTTCGATACGCCAGAGACGCATCCGGGCAAGCGATGATATGGCAGGGCTCAGCAGGCTCATGTTGTTGGCAAGATAAAATTATTTACCTGAATATACAGCCTGTTTATACAGCTGAAAAGTATTATGCTTTATGTTTTTTGTGCAAGACCGGTGTATAATAAAAAAACAACCGGAAGGTATTATTACAATCATACTGGTAACCGGAGAATTTTTGCTGGTACACGATCATATAACCGGTATCAAAACTCACGTTATTACTGATCTTTTGGCGAATGCCGGCAAAAAGACGGTTCTGGTCAAATGTATTAAATACCACCTCTTTTCCCATATGCAGCAATATTTCATCGGCAATACAGAGGGAGGGAAATTTATTATTCTTGAAAACAGGGATCGTTACACTCAGTAAATACCGGAACCGGTTGGTGAAACGCTGTTCACCAGTGAGCTTATCTCCTGCTATTTTTTGCTGCCAGCGTTGTTCATTCCGGAACCTTTGCAGCAGGGTGGCTTTATGAATTTTGGACGTGTAGATGACCTGCTGGTAGATCCTGTTCTCATTAGATACGGTTCTCCAGCCGGGAGTGACCGGGTGCAGCCACATATGGCCATAACCCAGTGCTATGGAAAAATTCTTTTCAATATTGTATTGTACACCGGCACGGGCAAAATCAAAATTGCTTTTTGCTAAAAAGCTGGTTCGCCGCTCATGCAGGTCCAGTAATACGGACCAGCGATCAGTGATACGGGCTGTGGTATTTACAGAAAACCAGGTTTGCGACTGATGATTGACCTGGCGGCTGGTTTGTGCTATCGCGGGGGTAAAAGCAGGTAAAATCAGCAGTAATACTACAATTCGCAACAACGTTTTCATGGAACAAAAATACCAGACCGTTTCGGGATGGGATATGATGCAGGTTAGGTACCGGAGAATAAAAAACTGATTAAAATCTGCCAGACTGTTGTTGTGAAATGAGTTGTATCAATTAGTGTCGTTATTCAAATCATGCTGTTCTTTCGCTTCTTCGTGCAAATAATCCTTCCGTTTCAGTTCAAAATTCCTTCCGAGGTAAAGTTTGCGCACCTGCTCATCATCGGCCAGTTCTTCGGCAGTGCCATGTTTAAATATTTTTCCTTCGATCAGCAGGTAGGCCCTGTCACAGATAGACAATGTTTCGGTTACGTTATGATCGGTGATGAGGATACCGATATTCTTTAATTTCAGTTTGGCTACGATGCCCTGTATATCTTCCACGGCGATTGGGTCAATACCGGCAAAAGGTTCATCTAATAAAATGAATTTGGGATCAACCGCCAGTGCACGGGCTATTTCAGTTCGTCTTCTTTCACCACCGCTCAACACATCGCCATTGCTTTTGCGTACATGATGCAGTCTGAATTCATCCAGCAAGCTTTCGAGTTTTTCCCGTTGTTGCTGTTTGGACAGGGTTGTCATTTCCAGCACCGCAGCGATATTATCCTCCACACTCAGTTTGCGGAATACCGATGCTTCCTGCGGCAGGTAACCAATGCCCATTTTAGCTCTTTTATACATGGGTAGCTGGGTAATATCCTGGTTGTCCAGGAAAACCTGGCCTTCATCGGGTTTTATCAGCCCCACCACCTGGTAGAAAGATGTGGTCTTACCCGCCCCATTGGGACCGAGCAGGCCTACAATCTCCCCCTGTTTCACTTCAAAAGAAACATGGTTCACCACCGTGCGGCTCCCGTATTTCTTGACCAGGTCTTTTGTATGTATCGTAAGCGGCATGGGCGCAAAAATAAGCTATGCCCTGTTATGGCAATGCGGGTAATTTCATTTAACTCGGCTTTGACTAATGGTCCTGCATCGTTAGCTTTGCAACTCCATGAAAGTAATCGACCATATCAACCAGGCCAAAGACACCTTAGTATCGTTTGAAGTGCTGCCCCCGCTGAAGGGTAAAGGCATAGAAGCATTGTACAGGCACCTTGATCCCCTGATGGAGTTCAAGCCTTCTTTTATCAATGTCACGTATCACCGCAGTGAGCATGTGTTTAAAAAGAGAACAGACGGCAGTTTTGAAAAAGTGATCATCCGGAAAAGACCCGGCACCGAAAGTATCTGTGCGGCCATCATGAATAAGTACAATGTAGATACGGTGCCCCACCTGATCTGTGGCGGGTTTAGTGTGAATGAAACGGAGGATGCGCTGATCAACCTGCGTTACCTGGGTATTGATAATGTACTGGTACTTCGTGGTGATGCCGCTAAGAATGAAACAGCTTTTGAACCAGAACCGGGAGGTCATAAATATGCCAGCGACCTGCTTCAGCAGGTCGTAAACCTGAATGCCGGCATTTACCTGGAAGATGACCTGAAAGGAACCCAGAAAACAGAATTCTGTATTGGCGTGGCCGGTTACCCGGAAAAACATTTTGAAGCACCGAATATGGAAACGGACCTGCGGTACCTGAAACAAAAAATTGATGCCGGTGCTGATTATATTGTAACGCAAATGTTCTTCGATAATGCGAAATATTATGCATTTGTAAAAGCCTGCCGGGAGGCGGGTATCAATGTGCCTGTCATACCTGGCTTAAAACCGGTGTACAGCAAAAAGCAACTGACCGTTCTCCCCAAGACCTTCCATATTGATCTTCCTACAGATTTGTCCAACGAAATTCTCAAATGCAAAACAGATGAGGATGTAGAGAAAGTGGGACAGGAGTGGTTGTTAACGCAGTCAAGAGACCTGAAGAAAAACGGTGTCCCTGTTTTGCATTATTATACATTAGGTAAACCGCATGTGGTAGCGAATGTGGTGAAGCAGTTATAACAGGAATTGGTAATTAGGGATTAGTAGGGTAAGCCGTTCAAAACCTCATACTATGAACTGTAAAGACTAATTCCCTTTACCTAATTCCCAATTACTTCATCAGCTCCTCAAGCACTTTCTCGTCTACTTTCACCGGGTATTTCTCTCTCAGCCGTTTGATCCATTGTTCTTCCAGCAGTGCCTGGTAATCGTTGATCACTAATCCTTTGGCTTCATTGAATGTTCGTTGTGCCGGTTGCGGATATACTTTACTAATATAGGCGAAGGATGCCGTATTATCAGTTGGATTGATCAGCGGGGTTGTTACCAAACCGGTATAAGGAACGATCCTGGTTTTGCTGGGTAGTTGCGGCCACTCATAGCGGGAAGAATCAGCTACAACTTTTTCCACCAGTGCATCGGTATACGTTTTCCATTTCGCCGGATTTTTCTTTACCTGGTTAAATAATAATTCAGCCGTTTCTTTATCAGAACAAAAGAAGATCACGGCATCAGCACTTTTGGACCAGTTGTATTTACTCTTATTGGCTTCGTATAATGCTTTTTGTTCCAATGTATCTGTGCCAGTGCGGTTCCATATTTCCTGCTGCATGATCTCGAAGAATAAATTACCTTCTTTGAATTCATTCATCTGGTTACGGAAATCAGCATTGAAGAGTTCAAGATGATCACGGTAGTATTGCATTACCACTGCATTCACATGATCGGTCATCACTTCCTCATAGGTTTTTCTGCCAGAGCCATCCGGTTTGTAGCGAAATGCCTGTGCATAGGTGATCCAGTCGGATACTTTTACTGCTGTATCTCCCAATGTAAAAACGACCAGGTCCGGGGAAATATTCTTTCCTGTTCCCAGCGGGCGGCGATCCAGCAGGCTGTCGGTATAAGCCCAGAGATCGTTCATGTTATAAGCTCCGGGTTGAAAACCTGCTTTTGTCTTTACGTTATTATAGATCACTTCACGGGATTCTTTCCAGCGCTGGTCCCGGTTGATCTTTTGCCTTAATTCCTGTTCATTGGATTTGTTATTTGCATCGGTCACAACAGGAACAATACCGGTACGCTTTACAATATGATAACCATGCGAAGTAAGAAAGGGTTTTGTAACTGCTCCATCTTTTGCAAGCCCCCATACTTTCGCTTCAAAGGCAGGATCATATTGCCCCACACCAAAATCAGGCATGGTGCCGCCGGTAATGGCCGTGGTATAATCATTACTGAATGCAGTGGCTAATTTGTCAAAAGACTCACCAGCCAGTAAACGTTTATAAATCGAGTCAGCTTTTTTTGCGATCTTTTGTTGAGCCGCCGCATCGGAGCCGGGCGGGAAAGCCAGCAGGATCTGTTTGGCTTTCATCTTACCAACAGCTTTTCTTTCAGCAATATTTTTGAAAATATGATAGCCGGCTTTTGAACGGATAATAGCACTGTACTTACCGGGTGCAGTTGCATACACAGCATTTTCAAAAACATAAGGCAACGTGAATCCAGTGATCCATCCCATATCGCCTTTATTGGTTTTAGCAGCGGGGTCCTGCGAAAACTGTTGCGCAAGCGCAGCAAAATCTTCTCCTTTCTGCAAACGTTCATAAATGCTGCCAGCCTGGTTGAATGCAGCAGCTGTATCGTTATTATTTGCAGCAATAAAAATATGGGCCACATGAATATCTTTCTGGCTGCGGGCAAATGCTTCCTGGGTTAACCGGGTCATGGTCTGCGGGTCGCTCATGAAATTTTCAATGATCTGGTTGCGCAGGTTGGTTACTTCAACGGTTATTTGTGGTAATGTATCGTATCTTCTTTCCAGTGCTTCCCTGATCTTGAGACGGGAGTTGATATACAGGTTAAGGTAATCCCGCATGGCTTTTTCCTTGTTGGCAGCCGGGGCTGTATTGTTCTTGTTATACGCTTTTACAAATTCATCGGCCTGTACAGCATATGGGCCATAGGTAAAAAGTGTTTGGGAAAAGGAAGAGAAGGATAATGCACTAATAATGATAAGCAGGAAAAATCTCTTGTTCATAGTTTTGAATTTTCAGGTATGTTGGTGCTGTTTATTGCGCCTTCATTTTTATTTGCAGCACTTCATCGGTTTGCTCCCAGCTCAGCTTCTTGGCAATGATCCGTTTGTCTTTATCCAGCAAATATAATGTAGGGAAGGTCAGTACATCATAAAGCTGGGAGTAGCCGGGAATACCCGCCTGGATACGTTTCTTTTCTTCTTCTTTGGAGTAATACACATGTGCCCAGTTTTGCAGGTTCTTTTCACTCACAAAACCCAGCCAGTCTTTTTGGGTACCATCGGTTTCTTTGGCTACTGCAAATATGCCAACGCCCATTGCTTTCCATTTTGCCCGGTACATCGAATCTAATTTGGGGAGCACTTCTTTACAATGTCCGCAGGTGGGATCCCAGAAACAGACAATCGTGTAAAGAGATGAATCCGCATATAGGGATCTTACCACACCCAGGCTATCAGGCAATACAATATCCGCCGCAGGTGTCCCCACGATATTGGCCATCATACTGTAGGCCCTGTCGGTAATGGTCTTGTATTGTTTATCATCATACCAATCCGGTTTTTTGGCCGCCAGGTGTTTTTCAAACAAATGAACAAAGATGGCATCTTCATACATGTATTTCTGGTTGATATAGCGGTTCACAAACTTTGACAATAAAAATTTATACATGTCCTTATTAATAGAAGCATAACCCAGCATCCAGTCCAGTTCTTTATTTACCGAATCTGCATCCGGCACCACCAGCTGGTTAAAATATTTATCGAGCTTGTCTTCAAAAAAAGGTGTTTGCAGCATGCGGTTGTCCCAGAAATTGATACCATTCCAGAAACGGTCTTTATAATACCGGTAAGCAGCTAAGGAATCAGCCTTGGTTCGTTGCTGTTGTAAAGCAACAGGTAATTCCGGTTCCCGCATAGCCTGCAAGAGGGTAGTGAGAAAACTGGTGGGATTCTTTTTGATAATATTTTCCCGGTAAGCTTTTACGCTGCTGTCTGTCTTCAGTAGTTTTACGTTGATAGCTGCTGAATCGGTTGCAGTTGCAGCTGCACCTAGTTGCTGCCGGAGGCTGTTGATCTCTTTTCCTTTTTCGGTCATGTAAAGCTGGTAGCCGTTGAACAGTGTATTATCCGGGTTGTTCTGGAACTGGATCCCTTTTTTCAAAGTAGCCGTATCAGCGACAATGCTGAACTTTTGTTGTTTGTCCAGTAGTATTTCAAAAAAACCCTGTTTGTTGGGGTAGCCCACCAGGTAAATACCGCCGGGGAGGAATTTATTCCCTTTAAAAGTGCCGGTGCTGTTCGCATCCAGTTTTACCGAGTCAACGATAGGCAGTGTCTTCCCGGCATAATGCCCCAGGTAGATGAACTGGTTCTTAAAGGGTTTGAAAGTTACTTTGATCTCGTAACCCGTTTGTGCAAAGGCCGGAATACTGAGTAAAAGGCCCGCTATGATGCTCCATTTTTTCATGAGTCAGAATAAGTCGTAAAGATATTTAAAATGGGTTAAAAGGATAAGTCGTTTAAAGAGGCGGCCGGCCCGGAAACAGTTGCGTAATCAACCAAAAGAAACCCGGCTTTTTGGCTGCCTTTCAGGCGATGGGCTTAGTTTTGCGCCGTGAGAAAAAAGAAAAAGAATATTGTACTGGAAAAGATACTGGTGGAGGACTATGCTGCCGAAGGCAAGAGCCTGGCCCGGGTGGATGGTAAAGTGATCTTTATTGAAAGGGTGGTGCCGGGGGATGTGGTGGATGTGCAGTTGGGAAAGAATAAAAAGGACTGGGCCGAAGGATGGCCGTTGCGGTTTCATTCCTATTCCAAAGACCGGGTGCAGCCTTTCTGTTCACACTTCGGGGTTTGTGGTGGCTGCCAGTGGCAGATGCTGCCGTATGAGAAGCAGTTAGAGTTCAAACAAAAGCAGGTAAGGGACAACCTGCAGCGGATCGGCAAAGTGGCGTTGCCGGAAATGTTGCCGATCATGGGTGCGGTGGCCACACAGCAGTACCGCAACAAGATCGAATACACGTTTGGCAACAAAGAATACACAAAAGAGAAGCCTCCCCATACCCTGCCTGCCGGCAGGCAGGCCCTCCGCAGGGAGGGGCTCAGCAATACACAAAGCCAGCTTACCGAAAGCTCAGACAGGATGGGTAATTATCCATTGCCGGAGTCTTCTGAAGTTCCCCCCGCGGGGGAATTTAAGGGGGCAGGTTTTCATGCCCGCGGCATGTTTGATAAGATCGTGGATATAGAAACCTGTTATTTACAGGCCGAACCGACCAATGCGATCCGGCTGGCGATCAAAGAATTTGCAAGACAGCATAACTACAGTTTTTATGATATAAGAAACCATGTTGGTTTGTTAAGGACCATGCAAGTGCGGTTATGTGAAACAGGTGAGCTGATGGTGAATATCGTATTTGGAGAAAACGATGAAGAAAAGATCAAAGCCTTACTGGAACATTTGCTGCAAAAATTTCCCGTGATCACCACGATGCTCTATACGATCAATACCAAAATGAATGACAGCCTGCATGATCTTTCCCCAATAGCGTATCATGGTAAAGGCTATGTGATCGAGAAGTTAGAAGAGTTCCAGTTCAAGATCGGGCCGAAATCTTTTTTCCAGACCAATACCCGGCAGGGAGAACGGTTGTACCAGGTGACAAGAGAATTTGCAGAGCTGACAGGAAATGAAATTGTCTATGATCTCTATTGCGGCACGGGCAGTATTGGCATTTTCGTGAGTGAAAAAGCAAAGAAGATCATTGGGGTGGAAATGATAGCCGCTGCTATTGAGGATGCCAGGGAAAATGCAGCACTGAATAAGCTGCAGGAGGCGGAATTCTATGCCGGTGATGTGATTGATATCTGCAATGATGATTTTTTTGCCCTGCATGGCAAACCCGATGTCATCATCACCGACCCGCCAAGGGCCGGTATGCATGAAAAATTAGTCAGGAAGATCCTGGAGATCGCCGCACCCGTGGTCGTGTATGTAAGCTGCAACCCGGCCACGCAGGCAAGGGATCTTGCCTTGCTGGATGAAAAATATGCGGTCACCAAAATTCAGCCGGTGGATATGTTCCCGCATACCCTGCACATTGAGAATGTGGTGCAGCTGAAGTTGAGACAGTGAGACTATTTCTTATTTTTTTTAAACAGGTAACTGACAGATAAGCCCGGCCACAGGGAAGTGAGATTGTTTAAATCCGGTCCTTCGATAACGAAAATGGTAAGCGTAAATTTCAGCTTGTTAGCCAGGTAACCAATGTCAACTTTTGGACCGAAGTGGGTAATGTTTCCTTTGTATCTTTTCGGTGAAGTAGTTGAGCCGTTTTCCAATGTATCCTGTAAGGTGATGTCAAAACGGGAATTAATATTTGTTATGCCCAAACCGATGCCGGTTGTTATGAAATGCATCTTCTTTTTACTCACCTGGAATAGTTTTTCTACATTTAAAAACAGGTCACACTTAAAGTTCTTTTTTTCTTTTCTTTTGCCGGATGAAAGGTTCTGAAGATTTTTTCCCTCTTCCCAGTTCATATGGTTGTACCGGAAATAGCTGCTGAAACTGATTTGCCAGTTTTTCTTTAATGGCAGGCCTGCCTCTGCAAAAAGGTTCAACGATTTCCAAAAAAATAAATCATCCGGCGGGAGCCCTTTGCTGGTTACGTTATTATACCCGACATCCTCAATATCAAGAGGGTACAACCTGTAATTGAGCCCCATTGCTACCGAAATTGGTTTTGTTTGCGAAAAACAATGGCTGTAAGAGCAAAATAAGAGTATGACAATGATCAGCCGCATGTGATTGATTGCTGAAGTAAATTAATAAACCATCTTCATTACGTCTTTGTTCCGCAGGCGGATTGCTTTGCGTTTAGCCACAGTGGACTTGATAATATAAACTAACCCTGTGCCTGCCAGTGTGAAGCTGGCAACATCCCACCCGCTGATGGTATTGGTATTTTCTTTTTTATTGCTGATAAATTGCAGCAGGCTTCCTGCAACCACCAGTGATCCACCCAGGATCAAATTCGTTGTTGCTTTCCGATAATACGGGATGGCTTCCGGGCTTTTAAAAATTTCTGCTTTCAGGGAAGCAGCGGTTAATTTTTGCCCGTTCATTCTCCAGCTCAATCCCTGCTTATAAATATAGTTGGGATGCTGCCGGGCAGAATCCTGGCTATGAATAGTAAGGCTTGCAAACGCTAAGAAAAATGATAATAATACTTTCATGGATGCTCAAAATTATAAAGTATGTTAATGTACAAAATCGGGTTGGTTTATTTGATTTTTCACTTGATCAATAACCAGTAATTTTACCCCATGAGTAATTTTCGATTTACCCGGGCCAGTGGCTTTCCTCCTATCGTTAAAAACCTGATCATTATTAATGTGATCGTGTGGCTGGCCCAGTTGTTTTATGATAAGGAATTTGGATTAACCATGAAGCTGGGTCTGTGGCCGATAGGCTCTCCTTTTTTTGAGCCTTACCAGGTCGCCACGCATATGTTTGCACACGCCTCTTACGGACCCGGTGGACAAATCATGTTCTTTCATATTCTTTTTAATATGTTCGGTTTGTTCATGTTTGGCCGGATATTAGAAAATGTATGGGGACCCAAACGCTTTCTTTTTTTCTACTTAGCCTGTGGCGTAGGTGCAGCGGCGGCTCATCTTATTATGCAATACCTGATGGGCGGTTTTTCTTATGCCGTGGGTGCTTCCGGTGCGGTGATGGGCATTTTTGTTGCTTTTGCCTACCTGTTTCCCAATACCGAGGTGATGATCATCCCGATACCCATACCCGTCAAAGCCAAATGGCTGGTCCTTGTATATGTGGCCATTGATTTATTCGGGGGTATTAATCCTTCTGTGGGGGATAAGGTGGCCCATTTTGCCCACCTCGGCGGTGCATTAACGGGCTTTATAATCTGTTTTATCTGGAACAAAACCAACCGGCGAACGTTATACTAAGCTAAGAGGTCGAAGGAGAGAATGAGCAAAAGAGGTTAACGGTAACAGATCTGTTATGACTGGCCAGAAAATAACGAGATCAGTAACACAGAATTTTCTCTTTAATCTCTTTCCACTCTTTTGAACTCTTAGCCTACATTTACAGCCTGATAAAGTGAGCCATGGCCTATACCGAAAAAGAATACCAACAACGCATTTCCCTGGGGCAAAGTAATAATGCCCTCACCAAGCTACTCGTAATTCACCTCGTTGTGTTTGTGATCCTGTTCTTTATTCAAACGGTTTTTTATTTTCTCTACAAGGAGGATGGCAAATACAACCAGTTATTTTTTGAAAAGATATTGAAATGGTTTGTAGCTCCCGCCGACCTGAACCAGTTGGCGTCGAGGCCCTGGACTATTTTAACCAGTATGTTTGTGCATACGGCTTTCTGGCCCATCCTGGCCAATATGCTTTGGTTATGGACCTTTGGTTATATCATGCAGGACCTGACAGGTAACCGTAAGATCATTCCTGTTTTTCTCTATGGCGGTTTGGCGGGTGTCATTGCATTCATCGCTGCCTTTAATCTTATTCCTTCTTTACAAGGCCAGTTGCCCAATGCGGTGAATTTTGGTGCAGCGGCGGGTGTAACTGCGTTGGCGATTGCTACCACCATGGTATCACCGGGTTACCGCCTGTTCCCGATGCTCAATGGAGGTATCCCGTTGTGGATACTGACCGCTTTCTATATGATCGTGGCCGTGGCAACGGTACCGGCTTACAAAGTAGAAAGTTATCTGCCCCACCTGGCCGGGGCTTTTACCGGTTTCTTATTTATGATGATGGTGCGCCGCGGCTATGACTGGAGCGACTGGATGAATAATTTCTTTGACTGGGTAAATAATCTTTTCAATCCCGATAAGCCGAAGAAAGGAAAGAGTATCAAGGATGAATTGTTCTATAAATCCGCCACGCATCCGTATAAGAAAACACCCAATATCACCCAGGAACGGATTGATGATATACTCGATAAGATCAATCACAAAGGCTATCACTTTCTTACCGATGAAGAAAAAGACCTGCTGAAAAGGGCCAGCGAAGAAGACCTTTGGTAAGGATGCCCTGAAAGATTTGTAAATTGCGGCAATGGCCAGCAAGTTCCGACTTTTTACGAAACGCTTTTTTATTTACACGAACCTTGCGGTCGTCTTCTTCTTCCTGTTGGCCTGCCTGGCTCCCTACCTGAACCCGCAAAAATGGTGGTTCATTTCTTTGCTCGGGTTAGCATTTCCTTTCTTACTGGTCATTGTATTGGGATATTTGATCACCTGGCTGATCATTAAACCAAGGCTTTCGCTGATCTCACTCGTTGCCCTGATCATCGGACTAAAAAGCATCAGTGTATTTTTTGCGTTTAATAATCCTGCTGCTTTCAATTATAAAAAACAACCGGATCATATCCGCATTGTTACCTGGAATGTGGCCAGGTTCGTAGAAATAAAAATCAATAATAATAAAGGCAGCCAGACAAGACTGAAGATGATGGACCTGCTGAAACAACAAGATGCTGATATTCTCTGCCTGCAGGAATTTCAGAGTTCCGGGCTCTCCGATTATTACCATAACATTGAGTATGTGCAGAAGGAGCTGAACTATCCTTATTACTTTTTTATGTTTGATGAAGATGGCGATAAACAATATTACAGTTCCATCATTTTCTCCCGGTTCCCGATCATTGATACCGGTGTCATCCGTTATCCCCGGCCTACGTTGCCTGATGTACTGATCCATGCAGATATCAAAGCGAATGAGGATACGTTCAGGGTCTATACCACGCATTTGCAATCCTTACAGTTCGGGAAAGATGATTACCGCCGCATCAAAGAAATCAAAGAGGCCGATGATAGTTTGCTGACCAACTCCAAAACGATCTTCTCTAAAGTGAAAAGAGGGGTGAGCCACCGCAGCATCCAGGCCGACCTGATCGACCAGGTGATTGATGACAGTCCCAACCCCGTCATCTTTTGCGGCGACCTGAATGATGTGCCCAATTCCTACACCTATTTTACCGTGCGGGGAGCCATGCAGGATGCTTTTTTGAAAAAAGGTTTTGGTATTGGCCGCACTTTCTCTTCGCTGTCGCCCACCCTGCGGATCGATTATATTTTTGCGGATAAAAACTTTGCCGTCCGCCAGTTCAACCGGGTAGTGAAACGCTACTCCGATCATTATATGCTGGTGGCCGACCTGGAATTGAAAAAATGAACCCGATCAGCTATCTTTGAATCAATGAACAACTTCCTCTCCTATAACCGTTGTTGTTGCTGTTGTCCCCTGTTGACAGCATAATTGCTACTTTTGCCGCATTCCGGCAGTTTGATTAACTAATTACAATTTTCAATAAGCTGACCAGCAAGGAGGGTACTCCTGTAGCTGAAAAAATAAAGGATATGAGCGATTTAAAAGTCTATAATTCATACAGCAGGCAAAAAGAAGTTTTTACACCCATTACTCCCGGTCATGTCGGCATGTATGTGTGCGGACCCACCGTGAGCGGTGAAAGTCATCTCGGGCATGCAAGGCCGTATATAACCTTTGATGTGGTTTACCGGTATTTGCAGTATCTCGGTTACAAGGTCCGGTATGTACGCAATATTACCGATGCCGGGCATTTTGAAGAAGAGGGAAGAGAAGCAGAAGATAAGATCTCAAAAAAAGCCGTACTGGAAAAACTGGAGCCGATGGAACTGGTGCAGAAATACACCAACCTTTTTCATTGGGCCATGGAGCAATTCAATACCGTTCCGCCGTCTATTGAACCTACTGCTACGGGTCATATCGTGGAGCAGATCGAAATGATCAAACAAATAATTGAAGCAGGATTTGCCTATGAAGTGAACGGCTCTGTTTATTTTGATGTAAAGAAATATGCTGCCACGCATGATTACGGTAAACTCAGTGGCCGGGTAATTGATGACCTGCTGGAAACAACCCGTGAACTGGAAGGCCAGGAAGAAAAAAAGGACCGGGCTGATTTTGCATTATGGAAAAGTGCGGCCCCGGAACATATCATGCGCTGGCAAAGCCCCTGGGGTGTGGGTTTTCCCGGCTGGCATATTGAGTGCTCGGCGATGGCCACCAAATACCTCGGTGCACAGTTTGATATACATGGAGGTGGCATGGACCTGTTGTTCCCGCACCATGAAAGTGAGATCGCACAAAGCACCATCTGCAATCATGCAGCGCCGGTGCGTTACTGGATTCATAATAACATGATCACCATCAACGGCCGCAAGATGGGCAAGAGTTATAACAATGTGATCAAACTAACGGAACTGTTCAGCGGTAACCACCCGATCCTGGAAAAAGCCTTTCACCCGATGACGATCCGCTTTTTCATCCTGCAAACACATTACCGCAGTACGCTTGATTTCAGTAATGAAGCACTGGTGGCAGCAGAAAAAGGATTAAAGCGTTTATGGGATGCCTATGAAAAGCTACAGGCTATAAACTATGAGTCAAGGGAAGAAGGACCCGGTACAGAACTGGAAGAGAAACTAAAAAAACTGGTCGCTGAATTTCCTGAATTCATGAATGATGATTTCAGCACGGCGAAAGTGCTGGCAAATATGTTTGAGATCGTGCCGGTGATCAATTCGGTGAAAGATAAGATCATCCCGGTGGGTGCTTTGTCAGCAGAAACTTTTAAACTGCTGCAGTCAGCATTCAAAACCTGGCTGGAAGATATATTTGGTTTGAAAGGAGTAACAGAAGCCGACAACAGTAAATTACAGGGAGTGATGCAACTGCTGATCGATATCCGCAAAGAAGCGAAGGGCAAAAAAGATTTTGCCACCTCGGATAAGATCAGGAACCAGCTGGCTGCACTCGGTATCACCTTAAAAGATGAGAAGGGTGGAGAGATGAGCTGGAATATTGACTAAATTTGAAATATGAATTTTAAGGAAGAGTTTAACAGTGCCATCACAAGATTATATCCTAATGGATTAGAATGGGATTTGGTGGGAGTTCTGACAAAAAGCTCAAAAGTTTATACTTTATCGTATGACTCTAAGATTTTGTCTGGTATTTTTGAGATATTATGTGAACCAGTAATTATAGAAATAGCAGAGCAGAAAGGCTATGAGTTGTTCAAAGGAGTACAAAATCAATATCCAGAATTTACATTATTTGATCCATCGAAGCCAAATGCAAAAATTGCTGTTGACATTAAATCCACTTACAGGCAAAAACTAAAGAATGGTAATGTCAGGCCTTTTGCATTTACATTAGGCTCTTACCGCTCGTATCTTCAGGACCCTGCCGGGAAAAAGGGGATTTTATTTCCCTATAGTGATTATTGCGAACATTGGGTTATTGGGTTTCTTTACGACAGGAACCTAAAACTAAAAAATATCGAAATAAGGAATATTATTGAAGCGGCGCAATTAGAAGCACCTTATAGTAATATTGAATTTTTCGTTCAGCATAAACATTTGATTGCCGGTAAAGTAAAGGGGAGTGGAAATACAACGAATATCAGTTCGATTAAAAGCAGCAGTATAGAAGATTTCAGTGAGGGTAGAGGACCCTTCAATACGAAAGAAGATTTTGAGAACTTCTGGAAAAAATTTTAAATTTAGCTAATGAGTTTTTTGCCCCGAAATATTATCAAAATTGATGTGCCACCAATCAAATGCCAGGGGATAAAAACAAAACTGGTAAAATTCATTTCACAAAATATTCAATGGACCGGTGAGGGAAAATGGATAGAACCTTTCCTGGGGTCGGGGGTTGTTGCATTTAACATCAGGCCAGAAAGAGCCTTACTGGCAGATACTAATAAACATATAATTAGTTTTTATAGGGGTATACAGTGCGGGGACATTAATAAACATACAGTCAGGCAAGTGCTTGAAGTGATGGGTGCACAGTTATCTAAAGGAGGGGTTGATTATTATTATGAAATTCGGAAGAGGTTTAATGAATCAGCCAGTCCTTTTGATTTTCTTTTTTTGAATCGGTCTTGTTTTAATGGATTAATGCGCTTTAACGGTAAGGGAAAATTTAATGTCCCATTTGGACATAAGCCACAGCGTTTTTCTAAGGCTTACATTACAAAGATTGTAAACCAGGTAAACGCAATTGCTGAAATAATTAAAGGACGGGATTGGGAATTTGTCGTTTCGGATTGGGAAGAAACACTGACACTGGCACAATTTGGTGATTTCGTTTATTTAGACCCACCTTATATTGGCAGGCATGCTGATTATTTTAATACATGGGATAATGATGATGCAATAAAATTGTCTGAAGTAGCTGCAGCCCTCCCGTGTGAATATGCCTTATCTATGTGGTTAGAAAACCAATATAGAAGAAATACACATGTAGATGAACACTGGCAAGATACAAAGCTGGTCACCTTTGACCATTTTTATCATATTGGATCCACAGAATCACTAAGGAATTCTATAACTGAAGCTCTGCTGCTTAAAATCCCAATGGGAAGCAAAGTAGAAGCTGTATAGTTTTTAACCCAAAGATTATAGCTGTTTTCCTTAAACAAACTCACCCTTTCACTGCTACGATTCACTCCCCGTATACGGTGGTTCACTCCCCGGTGAGTACCGGAAGCTTTTTGTTTTTGTCATTTACTTAAACAAAACAATTTAACTATGGAACTCAAAAAAATTTTCCGTCAAACAGGTCTTATCATGGCCTTAAGCATACCCGTTGTATTTACCAGTTGTGATAAAGACGATGATCCTCCGGTTGATAATACGATTACCGGTGTGGTGGTGGCCGCTGGCGATTTCAGTACGCTGGAAGCAGCCGTGTTGAAAGCTAATTTAAAAGGCACACTGAGTGGCGCAGGCCCTTTCACGGTGTTTGCTCCCGATAATGCCGCTTTTGCAGCAGCAGGTATTGACCAGGCCGCATTGAATGCATTAACACCGGCACAGGTATCCAATATTCTTCTTTATCATACACTGGGTGCCAAAGTGGTGGCAGCCGATGTGCCCGCCGGCCCCAATGCCAAAGTAACTACCGCCAGTGGTGATTCTGTATTTGTAACTAAAAACGGTAGCGGTGTTTTTGTAAATGGTATCCAGGTTACACAAGCTGATATCAGCGCTTCCAATGGTGTGATCCACCGTATTGGCCGGGTACTGACTCCCCCGGCTGGTAATATTGTACAAACAGCAACTGCTGCCGGGTTGGATTCGTTAGTAAAAGCAGTATTACGGGCTACCAATGGTCCCGGTGGTGACCCATCATTAGCAGGTACCTTAAGTTCAGCAACGCTTACGGTGTTTGCACCTACGAATGCAGCATTTACTCAATTGCTGGGAGCTTTAAGTCTTTCAAAAATTGATGATATTCCAATGGCTACTTTGCTGGCTGTAT
Source organism: Chitinophagales bacterium (assembly GCA_017303455.1). Lineage (GTDB taxonomy): Bacteria > Bacteroidota > Bacteroidia > Chitinophagales > Chitinophagaceae > CADEDV01. The sequence continues at coordinate 29,531 of JAFLBM010000030.1, forward strand.
TGCGGTACCATGTAAGAGGCGGCAGAGCTTTCTCTTCTGACCTGGCCAATGGCAACCTGGCTATGCTGGCCGGTGGCAATACAACGATCAACCTGACCAATGGAACAGGAGGCGGCCCGACAATTACCGGGAATGGTAACGGAGCCAACCGGTCAAATATTACGGCCACGAACATTGTATGCCGTAATGGTGTTGTACACCTTATCGACAGAGTTTTAATACCCTAACGCATTGCTATAACCAGGTACCCCCTCTGAAAAACCTTTGTCCCGTCCCGGCCATTACCGGGGCGGGACTTACTTAAAGGAATGATATATGTTCAGTCACCGCTACAGATACCTGTTCATCCTGTTGCTCTCGCTGTATACATTTATGAATACGGCGCTCTGCAATGTGTATCATTATTTTGATATTGATATTGAATGGTATTATGCGCTGCTGACGATCACCGGCATTACTTTTCTTACCTGGGAAGGCAACCGGCTCATCAAACCCTGGTTCAAAAAAAGATTCCTGAATGCAAAGACCAAGATCCGGTTCCTGGCTTTCTTCTTTTTTGCAGGGAACTTTGTGGCATTAGCAGCCGCTGTGCTGGTGGTCTATGTTGTTGGTAATATCCTGCACGGGTACAGCTGGCAGGAAAACAGCAACCCGCTTAAGCTTAATATCATTTATGCCAGCCTGATCAACCTGTTTTTTCATTTGCTCAATGCTATCCTGTTCTTCTTCCGGGAATACCGGAGGCAATGGGCCGAGGCAGAAGAATTGCGGCGCAACAGTTCGCAGGCACAGATGCAACTGATCAAAAGCCAGATCAACCCGCATTTCCTGTTCAATAACCTGAATGTGTTGTCGGGTATGGTGATCAAAGACAACCCCGAAGCCAATCATTTTATTGAAGAATTCTCCAAGGTTTACCGCTATATCTTAAACAACCAGGAAAAAGAACTGGTGGAGCTGCGGTCGGAACTGGAATTTATTCAACCCTATCTTTTTTTATTACAGAAAAGGTTTGACCAGGGATTAACGGTGGCCATCAATATTCCTGATCATTATAAAACCTGGCATGTGGTGCCGGCGGCCCTGCAAATGCTGATCGAAAATGCGATCAAACACAATATTGTTTCCCGCAATAAACCATTACATATTGATATCCATACCAATGGTGCCCAAACCCTGGTGGTGAAGAATAATTTGCAGCCCCGGCAGGTGGTGGAGCCTTCTACTAAAATAGGGTTGCAAAATATTATGAAGCGGTATGAACTGATCAGCGGCCGGAATGTTATAGTAAGGCAAACGGAAGTAATGTTTGAGGTAACCCTGCCCTTGCTGAATCTTAATTAACCAACTATCTTATCCAGCTATGAAAGTGATCATTGTTGAAGATGAACAACTGGCGGCTGAGCGATTGCAAACCCTGCTGAAAGAGTATGACCCTGCTGTGGAAGTACTGGCCTGCCTCGAAAGCATTGAAGAAACGGTGCAGTATCTCAGGCATCGTCCGCATCCAGATCTCTTGTTACTCGATATTCATTTATCCGACGGGCACAGCTTTGAAATATTTAAACAGGTAAGTTATAACAGGCCGGTGATCTTTACCACAGCTTATGACCAGTATGCACTGGATGCTTTCAAAATGTTCAGTATTGATTATATCTTAAAACCGGTAACGCTGGAAGCACTCGGTACGGCCCTCAATAAATTCAGGTCTTTATCGGTTTCCTTTTCCGCCGTTGATTTTAATAAACTGATGCCCGAATGGCAGCACAGCCGGTATAAAAAACGGTTCCTGGGTAAAGTAGGGCAGCGTTTATTTTTTATTGACAGCACCAACATCGCTTTTTTCCAGGCCGATAATAAAATCGTTCACCTGGTGGATACGGAAGGTAACCGCTACCTCGTGGATCATACGCTGGAACGATTAGAAGAACAATTGGACCCGCAATATTTCTTTCGGCTCAACAGGCGATTTATCGTTAACATCAATGCCATTCAACAGGTGAAGCCTTATTATAACAGCCGGTTAAAACTATCAGTAAAAGGCGCACCACAGGCCGAAGAGATGGTCATCAGCCGGGACCGGGTGGCGGAGTTTAAATTATGGGCCGAAGCTTAAATGTGTCTGACACCTCGCAGGTGTCTGACACATAATTACCCCCAATGCTCTATATTTATTTTTCATTAGAAAAAATATGGAGTACATCGCCCACTTATCCAAAGACAAAAAGTTAGGTAAACTGTTAGCCACTGCTGAGCCACACCAGTTAAAGAAACGGAAGAATATCTGCATCTATCTCTGTGCCTCCATCATGAGCCAGCAACTGAGCACCAAAGTGGCGGATGTGATCTATAAACGGTTCATCGGTTTATACGGGGGCAAGGAACCCACGGCTCAGCAAATCATCGCCACACCTTCAGAACAACTACGGGCCATTGGCCTCAGCAATGCCAAAGTAAGCTATGTAAAAAATGTGGCGCAGTTTGAAATTGATTTTGGTATGGACGCCAAAAAGCTGGGCAAGATGAGCAATGAAGAAGTGATCGAATACCTGGTGGTGATCAAGGGAGTGGGCAGGTGGACCGTGGAAATGTCGCTGATGTTTGCCCTGGGAAGGGAAGATGTATTTGCCATTGATGATCTCGGCATACAAAACGCCATGATCGGTTTATATAAGTTAGACCGCACGGATAAAAAACAATTCAGGGAAGATCTTTTAAGAATATCTGCAAAATGGAGCCCTTACCGCACTTATGCCTGTGTGCATTTATGGCGCTGGAAGGATAATGTGCCGGTGCAAAAAGTGAAACGGCCAAAGGAGAAGATCAGGTAAAAAGCTTAAGACTATCTCCAGATAGGCTCACTTCTCCAATTTGATACAAAGCCCATTTCTTTTTCCTCAGTGTGTGTACAGGAAACGAGTAAATCCTTTAATCTTTGGTTGAAAGTATTTCCGGGGCTGATAATATGAAGCATGTATGTCATGCAACTGAGGATGCCGTAAATTTTATTGGTATGGATGGATGTATTGTTTAGAAATGTATATATAGGATTGTTGGGTAATTGAGGAGTAGTTGTTAAACGACGGTTCCATAAACGACCATGATGCGCACAGATATTCCTTAAATGCGCAAAAGAATGCATCCAGCTTTCTAAGACTATTGGATGCGCCAGCCCAAATTCCAGGGCTATCTTTTTTTTCTCAGGTCCCATTTTTAAATTTTCAAAAAGCTTGGATAATAATCCCATACTTGATACTTCCAGGCTCATCCACGCAGGAGGATTTACAGGCTGAGTATAAGTCTGCTTATAATGTTTAATAAAAGTTTCTGATGACCGGCTGATTTCATCGTAGAGCTTATTCATATCATTGATAAACCGGTGTTGTTTTTTATACAGGGCAATATTTTCATGCCAATGGCTTCCATAGTTAAGGGCAAAATAATAGATAATTTTTGTGCGTAATGAAATCTCAATTTTTTCCAAAGCATCAAATACCAATAGCCGGAGTTTTCTGTCAAATACATACAGATCAATGATATCTTCGAAATAAATTGTTTTAATAAAGGGGTGGTCTTGTTTTGTATTATCCTGAAAGGGGTATGTATAGGCCCGGAGTCTGTAATAACTGATATTTGAAAGGTAATGGGAAGCTTTATGCTCATCTTTGAAAAGCAACCCTCTCTGCTTTAATAAGGAAATTTGTGCAGGAATGGGGAGTGGTGGTTTTGAAAAATTCATTGGTAAGGCAAGGTCATTTAAATCGAAAACCCGCCGTGGTGCGCTGTTCTTAAGGGAAGCGAGGCAGGTCTTATTGTCACAAAAGTAATAGAAATATTGAGAAAAAAACCGTTTTTGCGAGAAATGCCGAAATTTTCACAAACCATTGAGACAGACCCTCTGGAAGGATAAAGCCCCGGTGCAAAAAGTGAAACGACCGAAAGAGAAGATCAAATAATTAATTTGAAAAGGTATTCCGGTTATCCTCTTATAATTTATTGAGGCCTGCTTTTTCAAGAATATCAGTAATGAACACTGTGGCTTTTATTTCTTTTAAGGCAGCATATTGCTTCCGGTCCTGGTTAACTTCTTCAGCGATTGCATATTTAAGTTGCTCATACTGTATCCGGGCATCTTCGTGAGTGAGCAGGTAATCCCTGAACCGGAGATGCCGCTGCAGTTCTTCACTGTTGGCCGGGCAAACATAGAGGTGATGAGCGACCCCATCCAATACCTCCTGCACAGCCGCCGTGGGAGCTCTTTTAAAAACCTCCCGGCCGGGGATGCCCTGGTTGCCGTGATGATTGTACCCGATAGTTGCTAACCGGTCTTTTATTGTATCAAATGCTGTATGCTCCTGCATTACTATATCTATATCAATAATGGGCTTGGCCGCTAAGCCGGGAATGGCCGTGCTGCCGATATGTTCGATGGAAACCGGCAGATCAACTAATGCTGCCATGATTATTTTTTGTATGGCCTGGAATTCGCTGGCCCATTGTGGATTATATTCCTGGATTAACAGGGGTTGACTTTTTGCCACGGTTTGCCTTTGAACGCAGTAAATTATCAATAAAACGGTCTGAAAACTAAAAAACTGAAAGGTAAGATTATGTAATTGGTTATTTTTTTACACAGTTCATTAAGAAATAAACTTGTCATAAGAGTTGCAGCAATGGTGAAAAGAGGAGAACCATATGTAGATAACTATGTGAGTAAAGCAGTTTGAGCAGAAAAAAAATATTTGGAAGAGTCATAGAAATCGCACCTGCTGACGCAAAACTGTTAGCAATTCGGGCTTCTTGGGTATCATAAATTAGTCTATTCTTTTCTGTCATACTTTGTGTTATATCCTGGATTTGTTTCTGGACGCAAAGCATTTGGATAGTTAAAATCTGTTTTTATGTCAACAGAAATTTGTTTTACCTTTTTAAAAACTTCATATGGGCTTGAGATTGCTTCCCATCTGTCATAAAGCTTAGTCGTTGTACCATCGTCCGTTTGTGTCCGCCCACTAAAGAATTTAATAGTCCCTACGTTAAATGCTCTTTCTATAAAATTTACTGTTACTTCAATGTCTGAAATTTTATCGTAATCTATACTTTTGAAATCTGTCCCAATAAAACCCGTACGCATCATAACCCTTTTGTTTGTATAAGCATAACTTGTATTACCATAGGAAAGTATTTTGCGAAAAAACTCCCATAGAAAGAATACGATTGGCAGGGCGGCGAACCAAATTTGAAAGTTACCTGTTGTTCCGTCTTCGTTTTTCACATTTTTTGTCATTAAATAATAAATGCCTACGAAAATAAATGCTCCAATACCTAACCCAAACCCAGTAATTGTATAAGGAATAAATTTTGGTTTGTCTGTCCATAAAATATCTTCGTCATCATCTTTAACACTGTCAAAATGCGGGAGTAAGTTTTTGTCAAAAGTCGAACTCATAATTTGGTTTTATTTTCTCTACAAGTGTTTTGATTTGAGGGTCATCATAGCCTGACTGCCAACGTCGGCGGCTTTGGGCTGGTGTGGAATTTTCCAACTGTGCGCCCGGAACCGCAGCTGATTAAAGATATGAAGATGATATTAAATTCAAAAGTTCATCTGTGATTGTTCAGCCGGAACAGCAGTTGAGTAGTGAACTGAAGATTGGATTTCCATTCTTCAGCCCATATATCAGAAAATCGCCTGTTGTAGGCTGGCCTTCATTACAGATGATATAGTTGTATGCTGGTGAGTCCATAAATTCTTTTACCAACGTATCTTTCGAAAAGTAACTAGGAACTTCTCCTTTTTTGTAAACTTGACAAGCACCTCCCGGGTCTAAATTTATTTTTGTGTTTGCAAATGTTATAAAACAGTCAACGGAAAACATAATGATCTTGCGGTTGTCATCATAAGTTGGATTGTAAATAACGCTATTAATTGCTTTTTGTAATTCTGTTCTTGCATTTATTCTGCCATAGACTTCAATAACGGTATTTACGAAGTATTGTGTCATTTCTTCATACAGTAAAGAGTCAAGATAAACATCCTCTCTGGGTCTGAAGATTACTGGGGCAAGTTGACTTATTGCACTGTCTTTCATATTAAGCCCGTAGTAACATTGAGACTTTCTGTAGGCAAATGTTAACCTGCTCTCATAACCACCATGGAGTCCCTGGCACACCCTTCTAAGCGGTCGATATTTTGTTTTTGTGTAATCTAAAAATGTTAAAGCATCCCGGAACTGTTTACGATTATAATAAATGTTTGATAAAGCATAGCAAGCAGTTGTCTGAAATGATCCTAATGAGTCCAGATTTCTGTCGAGAGACAAGCATCGCAAATAAAATGATTCAGCAGTAGTAATGTCACCCGACTTCAAGTAGCAGCTAGCAATTTGGTTATTTATATATGTCGGACTTACGTTAGGGAATTGTTGGTTTAATTGGCGATAATAAAATAGTGAAGAATCAAACTGCTTTTTGTTTAGATAAAAGTCAAACGCCTTATTCCACAGGTGGCTAGGCGAACTCTGGGCAAAAGTGAAATTCGCCGTCAAGAAAGTTAATATGGTAAGAAAGAGTCTCATTGGGCTTGCCTACAACGGCCAGAGCTTGCTGCTGTGCTGGTATTTTATAATGTCCAGCCCGGAGCCGCAGCCGATTGAAAAACTGATGATGAAGATAACAACAAAAGCTGATAGAATTCCGTCAGCTGGATATGGGCTGATAGCGATATGAAGTTGAGAATATATTCGTCTGCCAGCATAGCCAAAACTCCATGTTATCGGCTTGCTTTCTTCTTCGTACCACTTGTTTTTTTCTTCTCTTTAGCGATTTGCTTTTTGAGAATTTGAAGCTCTTTGTTCACTTCAATCAGTCGTTCCTCTCGTATATTGTCAAAGTACTTGGTGAACCAGGTCTTAAATGATTCAAATTTTTCAGGTGTCCCAAAATCAGAAAGTGGAACTGTCCACAGAATACCATGTCTGGCAAAGTAAACTCCAATTTTTTTAATCTGTGTCCCCTCATGTTCATTGTTAACGCCACCAATCAATGATAAGATGTAGTAGCCAATAAGTTGGTTTAAATATTCCCTTTCAAGTTTTAGATGCTTTGTAACTTTTATGTCAATTAAAGTGTCGTCCAAAATTATATCTGCGTCCGCACCGCCAACCATTAAAGAGCCTTTACCAAATGTCGGGTTGAGGAAACATCGGTCATTAAACTTGAAGTCAGAAATATTTATTGTTGCATGTAAGTTCTTTAAATCTGTAATGTCGTGACCACTTTCTATAAACATATCTGGCGCAATCATTCCGCTTCTTATGTATAGGTCAAGCTTTGCCAAAAAGAGAGTGTCAGCAAGAAATTGTTTGGTGATTTTTCCATTTTTCAAATACTTGTCGTGATTGGTCTTGACTCTGTTATATCTTTCATTGAAAGCTGATTGTTCAATTCCAATAAAAGACTTTTCAAGTCGCTTAGATGAGATGTCAGCTACCCACTGTCCACCGTGAACTTGTTTGTCCTTGTTGTGATGTTGAATAGTAAACCGCAAAACATAATCAAAAGCAGTCCCGATGATGCCATAATTTTTTGTCAATGGCGGGGCTTTGATGTCATTTTTAAAATTGAAAGGTGGCCGCAAAAATTCTTCACGGAATTTTTGTCTTATATCAGGATGGTCAGGGTCGGTGAGATAGGATGTTAGGCTCATTAGGATGATGGTTTAAGCTTGCCGATAACGGGCAGGGCTTTATGCAGGTTGGGAATTAGTATTCCGTCTGCCGATAACCGCTGCTGATTGAAAATATGTTGGTGAAGTTAAGTACAAAAGCTGATAGATATTCGTCGGCCGGAACTGAAGCTGGGATTTGCAATGGCTGATGTTACAAGGTCAAGCCCAACTTGCATAAAACTCAATGTTAGGCGTTGGCTATCTTTCTCCATCTTGTCAGTTTTTTCCATTTTGGTTCAAGTCTCGTCCCTTTTATACCGTCGTCAATATTTGAAAGTCCACGAACCATAACATAGATACCGCCAACAATTTGAATTATTTCTACAATACCAATGGTGTCATAGTCAAAACCTTTTTCGGTAAACACTCTAGTTGATACATAAAAACCAAACAAAAATTCAAGTGCTCCGTAAAACATTCGGTAGTTTGTCCGAAATAAAAAGAATACAATCCCAGAAATAAATACAAGTATAAGAGTACCCCAAATATTAAGTGTTTGATAAAGGAATTGGAAATTAGTTTTAACTAAAATGGTCAAAACTGTGATTATTATTCCTGATATTAGTCCATAAATAAACTTTCTATTTTGATATTGATTTATTTTTTCATTTTTCTTAAGGTCTTCAAGAGCTGTAGTCTTAAACACAGTGATTGTATTTAAGAACTGAAATAGGTCATAAGTTTTTAGTCCAAACCTTTCCGAAATAACTCTTAAGGCTCTATCATTTGTAACAAGAATAACATTTTTTCTTTCCTTTTGAATTTCAGAGGTCAGTTGTAGTAGCTGTAAATCAACATAGGAAAGTTTTTGTTGTTCGTTTTTTGAAAACGTCTCTTCCGATACAACAACCTCTCTTTCGTCAACGAGTACAAAATCTTTATATTCGGCTTGTTCTAAAATCTCCCAAAGGCGTCCAACTGCTCCTCCTAATTTAGATGAGACCTTATCGAGCTCTGCAAAAAGGAATCTTGGTATAATAATTTTATAGTTCGGACTCCAACGTGTAAGAACTCCTGGGTCTCTAATAATAATATTTGTATCTAGAATGAAATATTGCATTGGCGGGTCTACTTACATTAGGGATTTATGTGGCAGTATTTTTTATTTTTAAAATTAGTCTAACCAAAATGCAAGTTGTATAAAGATATGCTTCAACTTCAGACTCGTTAAAATGATGCCGCTTGGTACTTGCATGCCGACCATATTCATTGCCATAGTCAATATAGTTGGCTAGTATTTTTTTCCAATGGTCTGATAGACCACTTGCTTTGATTATTTCACTTTTATTATCAATTAGTGTCCTATTGTTCTTTAAAATTTGTCTTGCTAATCCTTCGATACACCTATATGAAAACTCAATTACTCCATATTTTGTCCCTGACCTGTAGTTGTCCAACGCTGTCTTTAAGTCCTTATCTTCATCAGGATAACTTTTTAATAGTGTTAAAGAATGGCCAATCAATTCTTTATCGAGCAATTCTTCACCCTTGGGGAAAAACATTCCAGATTTATATGTTATTCCGATGTCTGTTGTTGATAAGTCAAAAAAACCTTCGATTGTTTCGTCAATAATTTGTACCATCTGATGGTTTGTTGAATAATACTTTCGGACTATTGCAATGATTTTGAGCATTCCTAAAAAATCATCCGGCAGTAATTCATGAAGGTCGGGTACATATGTTCGAAGAAAAGAGCTATTCTCAACTATATGCCTTGGATTTAAGCCTAACTGTAAACACACAGTGTCAAATAAAGCCCGGTAATCTTCTTGTGATAATGCCTTTTGCCTTATTTCTTGTAAAAAATGACTACACCTATTATAGAAAGCATTCTTTTCACTTTCAATAGATGATGATAGTCCGAAGTTTTTATTAAAATCTTTAAGCATCCTATTTCTTTGGTCTTACCGCTTTTATTTTTTTGTGAGTAATATCTCTAACATAATTTACAATATCATTTTCCCAATTGATTGTTGATGTCCTATTCTGTCTTGGAATGTAAACAGTAAATTCTTTTTGTTCAGCAGAATTTGGTGGCGTCACATCTTTAAGGAGAATCCAATACGCTTCATTTTCTGACTCAATAAATTTGACAAGCATTACAACACGAATATTGTCCCATAAATAGTTATAAGTTGATGTGTTTAATTGAATCCTCTCGTTATTGTTTATGCTATTACTTTCTGCGGAAGCTTTTAATTGTACTATTAAGTCGAGACCACGCATTTGTCCTTGTTCACTGATTTCAATATTTAAATCCTGTCCATAGTCAGCCGCAGGTTTTGTCACAGTCCAACCTTGAGGTAAGCTGTGTCTGAAATGAGATTCAGATTTCTGTTCTAATGTATGGTTATTATGTCGTGATGGATACTGCATAAAGTGAATTTAGCTAACGCCTAACGGGCAGGTATTGCCAATGGTGGGGATTTTATATTCGCCCGCCCGGAACAACTGCTGATTGAAAATATTTTGATGAAGTTAAGATTAAATGTTCAGCGTTGTTTGTCCCGCCCGAACTGAAGCTTGGATAAGCACTGCTGCTGATTGTACTTCCGTCCAGCCCCACTATTGGCAAGCCCCTATGCAATATAAAAAGGCGTTTAGAGGGGAGTAGTCATCAAATTAAATTTGAGCTACAAAATAGAATTGTAAACTATTAAAACTCTAAACGCCATGACTAAAGTTACAGCAAGTTTTAGAAACCACACAGTAAGTGTTGGCTTGGATGTACACAAACGCAGCTGGAATGCCTCTATTTATTTAAACGAACAATATGTTCGTAATATTCATCAGCCGGCATCGGCGGCGGCCTTGTATCAGTATCTGCAAAATAATTATCCGGGGGCTTATTATAAATGTGCCTATGAGTGTGGCAAATTTGGTTATTGGATACAGCGTCAGCTCAGTTCATTGGGCATTGAATGTATCGCCATCAACCCTGCGGATATACCCAGTACGCATAAAGATGAAGTATATAAAACCGATAGCCGGGATGCGAGGGGCATCGGTATAGCGTTGGTAAAAGGTCAGCTAAAACCCATCTATGTGCCCGGCGAAGAACAGGAGGCAGATCGCCATTTGGTAAGACAACGTAAAAAGATCTGGCGTGATTTGGTGCGATGTAAAAACCGCATCAAAGGTTTCCTGGATTATAAAGGCATTGAAGTGCCTGCACAATATGATAATGCCAACTGGAGCCGCAACTTCATCACCTGGCTGTCGAAACTGGAATTTGAGCACAGCAGTAATCGTGTAACGTTAGATTATCAGCTGGCAGAAATGGAGTTATTGCGAAAGGAACTATTAAGTATCAGCAACGCCATCAGAAAACTGATGCGGAGTAAAAAGTATAACCGTTTATATTATTTATTAAGAAGTGTAACGGGCATAGGTCCATTAACAGCGGCTTCGTTGCTCACCGAGATCGGGGATATGAAGCGGTTCCGCAATTTTTATCACCTTAATAGCTTTATCGGGTTGCTGCCGATGGAGCACAGCAGTGGCGAAAAAGAACTGAAGGGAAGGATAACCGTGAGAAAACACCGGCAGCTGAGAAGCGATTTGGTAGAATGTGCCTGGACAGCCAAACGAACCGATCCTGCATTGGCCTTATACTACAGTGAGCAAATCAAAAGAGGGAAGAACGGAAAAGCGGCCATTGTAAAAGTAGCCAGGAAGTTATTAAGCAGGATACGCTATGCATGGCTGAGTGGCGAGCCTTATCAACCGGCAATAGTAAAATAAAGGATGAAACAATTATATAAAGCAAAGTTCATTACCTGAATGAATTAGATAACACAACCGGACTACAAAACATGGGTTGTCATCGTGAAATAATCAAACAGCGAAGCCTTGACTTCGGCAAGACTGTAGCCGGTTGTTCTTAATTATTTATTTAATCACAGGAGCTTGTAGTCACCGCCAGGGTGGTCTACTCATAGGATGCTGGTAATGGATAATTGCAGTCTGCGATAGCAGGAGAAAAACTCTTGTGTAATTGCGGGGAGTAAAATAATTTTGAGATGCCTGCCTGCCGGCAGGGGCAAAAACATCTTGCGAAGGCGGGAGGTAAGTGAAATCTAAACCTCTCATTTATCTCTTGCTTTCAAAAGAAAATAATAGATTTACCATATAATCTCTCTAAGGCCTATATACATAGGAACCCCATGTTAGCTGTAGTGTTTCTGTCACCCGGGTCTTGTCAATAAAGGTAATCTTTCTCTTAGCCGGTCAATAACACTTTCAGGATATTTCAGTTTTTTGCAAATAGCGTCATTGCTGAAACCTTCACGAATCATAATTAAGGCGATTACAGTATGAGCGGAATCTTTTATACTTGGTTTTCTGTTTTTCAAATGTGGTTCAACGGCAGCAAGGGCATTTTGTGTTCCAACGTATTTAAGTGCATAAATCAAATATTGAATGTCATCTTTGTTGTCTGTGCCCTTCAGTTTGTCAATAAGGAATTGTTCAACTTTATGTTCTGTATTTGTTAATGCTTCATACGCCAATCCTCTTATATGCCAGTTCCTGTTCTCAGTCAACTTTAAAATTGGAGTCAAGTCTGTTATTGCAGGTTTGAAAAGTTCTGCGAGCCGTAATAAAATCGTTTCTATTACTTGCCTGTCCTTTTCTTTTTTAAGTCTGTCAATAAAAAAAGATGCAGCATTTTTATCGCTAACATTTTTTGCAATATTTCCCGCTATAAAATAAGCATTTCTTTTTTTATCATCTTCAGTTTCATTCTCTATGAATTTGTAGAGGTCGTTAACGAATTCTGATTTGTCTAACTGTCTCGCTTCGTCATAAGCTGCAAATGAAACCGTTTTGCCGCTCTCGTAACTGCCTTCAACCTTTACTTGTCTTGGCAAGTATGAGTTGTCTGACATTCTTGATATGAGGTTGTTTAAGTACGGGTTCATAACATTACAGCTAACGTTAGGGCTTGGCGTTGTGGCGATACTCCGTGTTACGTCAGCCTGGATATGTTGCTGATCAAAGATATGAAGATGAAAATATATTCTAAAGCTTGGATTTATTCGTCAGTTGGATATGTCGCTGAGTAATGTTATATCGATCAGGATATGTTCGTAAAGCCGCCATAACGCCAAACCCCATGTTGGCGGTTCGTTCTATTTCACAAATGTTTAGTGAAATTCTTTACTGTCGGTAGTCATCCGTACTTCTGACATTAAATTATTTGCTATGTCAAAAAGATCCAGCCATTTTGAACTTGAGTTTTCAAAA
>JAFLBM010000031.1 GCA_017303455.1 Chitinophagales bacterium
GCATTTATATATAACCTGATTGGAGTGCCCGTGGCGGCAGGGGTATTGTATCCTATCAATGGATTTTTACTGGATCCTATGATTGCCGGAGCTGCCATGGCGTTGAGTAGTGTGAGTGTAGTGAGCAACAGTTTAAGATTAAAGTTTTCTGCGTTCAAATAGCAATTGGTTTTGGTCAGGTTTAAAGCCCTGTATTTATACGGGGTTTTTTTATGCAGCAGTAAAAAATTATATACAATAATCAGTTTAAAGTGTAAGCATAACCTCTTATCAGCGGTTTAGCTTTGTTGATGTGATGCGGAAGTTTTTACAAAAACTAACTTCTTAATCCAGTTTATCTTTTTGAAGAGTTAGCCTGACCAATTTTACATCAATAAAAATTATGAATATGGAACTGATAACGTACAAAACCAATATTCGTAGCGAGGCGGCACTTGGTAAGGTTGCTCCTTATCTTAACAGGGCTATAGGAACCGCTAACTGGCAGCTGGATCTGTATAATAAAGACAAAAAGCTCACGGTCTATTCTCCGGGTATCGTTAATGAAACAGTAGTGCTGGATGCTGTTCATAAAGCAGGCTTTGAAGCAGTTAACCTGGAGGATTTTTACGCCATTTACTAAAATGGTATGGTTTTCCAAAACTACCGACCCGGTTCGCCGGGTAAAACGGCCATTTCACACACCACACTGCACGATTCAGCACATATGGCCTTGTATGACGCTATTCGGCAAAATACATTTGCACCGCCATTAAACTTTAATCATATGATCCAAACAATCAGGCATTTCCTTATCACACTAGTATTATTATCGGCCGTTGCTTCCTGTACTAAAACAAAGGATATAACACCAGCATCACCTATTAGCAGTACTGACACCACTTCTTACATACAGTTTAAAGCTACCGGGCTCCAGTTATCTGGTGACCAGCACTATGCCATTATTACGGTAGAAAACAAAGCCGGTCAGGTATTGCTCAACAACAAAAAGATCACCCTGGATTATGTACAAGGGGTATATAAAACAGATAAGGTGCAGGTAAATAAGGGTGAATACCGTCTCACCAAATTTATTGTGGCGAAAGCCTCAGATACCGCTGTTTATGCGGCACCACTGGCAAATTCTGCCAAGGCAGCACAGGTAACCAAACCCCTGCCGCTGGATCTTGCAGTAACGGAATACGGAGTAACACTTTTTACAACAGAAGTTGTAAAAATTAACGGGGAAGATGCACCGGTATCATTTGGTTATAATACTTCAGACTTTGGTTTTCTGCCGTATCTTACTTTAAAAGTAAAATTAAAAATGAGAGTGGGTGCGGTTGATTATGATAGTTTACCCGGAAAGCTTATGATTGATGCGGTAAACGATAACAATGAACATTGGACAAGGGAAATAGAGCTAACCAGGGGAGTAACCAGTTTCAGAGTACCGGAAAATTTTTCCAACTATAAACTTGTGATTAATAAATGGAATACCGGTATTGAGGCCAATTATCCAAGAGTGGCAATTTCTAATAATGCTCAGATTAATCTTGAAAACTTTAAACAGGCTAAAAAACTGGTTAAAGAAACCTCTTACCTCGAATTGTCAACCGGGTTAAAGGATGATAGCCGCACAGAATATTTCTATTCCAACGGAAATAAATTATCTGATGTAAAGTATTACCAGCGGTTACCACAATTTGCAGACTTACAGCTTCAGCAGGTGTATAAGTTTCTCTATACGGGAGATGCATTAGATACCATAAAAAGATTTTCACCAGATAATGCAGTTACCGGGTTTACAGCTTTTGGTTATGCCGGCAATAAAATTACCAGTATGCATAATAAAAGTTATGATCAGCAAACTTTTGCTGCTGTGGAGTATACCGGAACTGTTGCCAACCCCAGAATAACCATTGATTACTTGTTTAGTAATGGAAACAGCATGGTTTACAGGATGAACTACAGTGGTGATAATAAAGTAAACGACCAGGCTCAAACCTCAACTGGCGGAACTCAGTCAAGTGTTTATGAATACGATACTAATATCAATCCATATCATCAGTTAGGTTATCCTGATCTTTTCTTTACACAAACGTCAAAGAACAACCGTGTTATGGAGCAGAGTAGTTATGGAGGAGCTTTCCCTACTTCTATTCCTTATAAATATGAATACAGCTATGATAACGATGGTTACCCAAGTGTTTTGTTTATCAGTTATAAAGGATATAGCTCTGGCCAGCATCTCTACCGGATAAAAAAGGTATTTCAGTACCAGTAATAGAAACCCAACAATGAAGTCCCGCTAAATGCGGGATTTTTTGTTTAGGGTGTTCAAATAATATAACTTTTGCTATAAATAGTGTAACGGCTTTACATAACAGACGCTGAATTTTTGATGCAGAAATTAAAGGTTATGAGAACAACTAATATTTGACTGGCAATTTTTTCAGGAGTTATACTGTTATTCGCAGTGGCCTGCTCGTTAAAGTTGACAAATATCAATAACAAAAAACTTACCGAAGAAGGTCTTGTATCAAAGTTGTTTTACCCGGCTATTTAAGTGCTAATATTAAAATAAATTTGAGCTGAACAATTGTATAAAGCAGGCTTTGCATCATTGCAGAGCCTTTCTGTTTATAACTATCTCCAAATAATATAATTCTTACCGGCAATAGTATAAGTAATGCCCCTTGCATGCTTTCTAATTTTGGTCATCAATTAATTATTTAAAAGGAAAATAATATGCAAACAAATACACTTAGGCTATTTATCATTGCAGGTGTGGCAATGGTTATAACAGCAGCCTGTTCTTCCAAAGCTGCTGATTCAAAACAATCAGAAACAAAACAAAGTCCTGTGCCAGCCGGTCTCCCGGTTGATGCAATCGTAGCTGATGAAACTTCATTAAACGAAACAGAAACTGTAGCTGGCTCTGTTGTGCCTAATCGTACAGTTGATGTGATGAGTGAATTATCAAAAAAGATAGCTTATGTTTCTTTCAGGGATGGAAGCTATGTGAGCCAGGGACAAGTATTGTATAAGCTGGATGATGCAGATATCCAGGCAAAACTTCGCCAGCTACAGGCTGAGTTAAATCTTGCGAGGATCAACGAACATCGTTTAAATGAATTATTAAAAACAGAAACGGTTCGCCAGGAAGAATATGATATTGCCTTGGCTAAACTGCAATCCTTACAGGCAGCACAGGATATTTTGCAGGTAGAGCTTTCTAAAACTTCCATTAAAGCTCCCTTTTCTGGTGTAATCGGTATCTCCAAAGTTTTTGCCGGCACACTCGTAACACCCGGTATGCCCTTGGTGAGTTTACAGGAGCAGGGAATATTAAAAATTCAATTTACTATTTCAGAAAAATATTTGCCATTGGTAAAAGCAGGCAATAAAATTTCATTTACAACAGAATTGAGTAAAGAACCGCTTGATGCAACAGTCGTATCAACTGAGGCTGGTGTGGATATGCAATCAAGAAACATTACAGTACAGGCAATAACTACTAATACAGGCGGAAAGTTAAAAGCAGGAATGTCTGCCAAAGTGTATTTCAAAACTTCAGCAGATGATACCCGTGGTATTTTAATTCCAACAGAATCACTGATACCTGGTGAAAATGGTTACAGTGTATTTCTTGTAAAAAATAATACAGCAAAGATCACTCCTGTTTCCATCACTAACCGAAATGAAAAAGAGGCATTGATCAGTTCAGGTATCAGCAATGGGGATACGGTAATGATCTCCAACATGCTTCGTGCCGCGGATGGAGTCCCTGTAACTGTAGTATCTGTAAAATAAGTTTTCATCTTAAAAAATTGAAGCATGAGTTTACCGTCAATAAGTATAAAAAAGCCGGTACTGGCTGCTGTTTTTTCTGCACTCATCGTTATTGCAGGATTGGTGGGCTGGCGTTACCTGGGTGTAAGAGAATTTCCGATGACAGAGCCGCCGGTTATTTCTGTTATCACCTTTTATGCCGGTGCCAGCCCGGATGTGATTGCCTCAAAAATTACCAAGCCTATTGAAGAATCTATTGCTGAAGCGAATGGTGTAAGAACGATTTCATCTGAATCAAGAGAACAGGTGAGTGTGATTTCTGTGGAATTTAACCGTGATGTTGATTTAGAAGATGCGTTAAATGACGTAAGAGATAAAGTAGCGAAATCAAAAAGCCAGATTCCTGCGGATGTGGATCCTCCCATTGTAGAAAAAGCTACCTCACCCGATAACCTGGTAGCTTTCCTGGAAGTGGAGAGTGATACAAAAGATATCAAAGAAGTAAGTCATTTGGCATCTACGGTTATTAAAGATCGTATGCAATCTATTCCCGGTATTCAACGGGTAGCTATAGTAGGTGAACATAAATATGCGATGCGTTTACGTTTTGACCAGGTTAAATTAGCTGCTTACCAGTTAACACCGGAAGATATACGGATTGCATTGGCAAAAGAAAATATTGATCTGCCTTCGGGACGTATTGAAGGTAACAGCAGTGAGCTGAGTGTCCGTACCCTTGGAAGACTGACCACCCCGGATGAGTTTAATGAAATGATCATTAGACAAACGGCTAATGCTGTTATCCGCTTAAAAGATATTGGGTATGCAGAACTGGGCGAAATGAATGAACGCAATGCGATCATCAATGAAACTGGCGGTAAAAATGCAATAGGCGTGGGTGTGGCAATACAAATCCAAAGAGGAGCGAATGCGATTAAAGTAGTGGATGAGTTTTACAAGCGGCTGGAAGATCTGAAGAAAGAAATCCCTCCTGAGTATAGGCTTATTGTAGGATTTGATTATACCAAACCTGTTCGTGAATCGATTAAGGAAGTGGAAGAAACCTTATTCATTGCTTTTGGTTTGGTGGTGATCATCATCTTCCTGTTTTTGCGTGACTGGAGATCAACCATCATCCCCGTAATTGCCATCCCGGTTTCCATTCTCTCTGCTTTCTTCATCATGTACATAGCAGGTTTCTCCATAAATGTTTTAACCTTATTGGGATTAGTGCTGGCTATTGGCTTGGTCGTGGATGATGCGATCGTTGTGTTGGAAAATATTTATAAGAAAGTGGAAGAAGGTATGTCGCCCATACAGGCAGCCTTTGCCGGTAGTAAAGAAATTTATTTCGCCGTAATCTCCACCACCATCACACTGGCAGCTGTATTCATGCCCATCATCTTTATGGGTGGTATCAGCGGACAATTGTTTAAAGAATTTGCGATTGTGGTATCTGGTTCTGTATTGGTATCTGCTTTTGTAGCATTGACCTTATCGCCCATGCTAAGTGCTTACCTGTTGAAAAAGCAGGATAAGCCAAACTGGTTGTATCGTGTAACAGAACCATTCTTTATCAGATTAAATAATGGATATGCTTCCTGGTTGAAAGGTTTTATGCGTCATCGCTGGTTAGCATTTGTATTTCTTACCGGCACTGCCAGTCTTATTTATTTCATTGGAAAAAAATTACCAAGTGAATTAGCACCGGTGGAAGACAGAAGTAATATGAGCCTGATCGCTATTGCTCCTGAAGGTGTTTCGTTTGAAAAAATGAAACAGAACATGATAGAAGTAGGCAAGTATGTCAATGATTCTACGGATGGTTTGTATCAAACTTATTCCATGGTAGCTATTTCATTTATACCTGCACCGGCGCCTACCAGTTTTGCGGTACAATCTATTTACTTAAAAGATCCGAAAGAAAGAAAGACAACCATTCAGCAACTCTATAATCAATACGGAATGGCTTCGGGTAATTTCAGAAATATTTTATTGTTTCCTTACCTGCCGCCAACCATTGGTACCCGTTACGGTGGTGGTATGCCGGTACAGTTTGTATTACAGGCTCCGGGTTTGGATAGCATTTCTTCCGTATTGCCTAAGTTTTTAAATGCAGCCAGGCAAAGTAAGAAGTTGATGTTTGTGGATGCGGATCTGAAGATTAATAAACCTGAATTAAAAATAAATATCGACCGTAAAAAGGCAGCTTTAGTGGGTGTTTCTATACAGGAAGTGGCAAGGGCCTTACAGCTTTCTTTTTCTGGTCAGCGTTACGGTTATTATTTACAAAATGACCGCCAGTACGAGGTCATCGGGCAAGTGGAAAGAATAAACAGGAATGATATCAGCGACCTGCGTTCTATATATGTTCGTTCTGCTAACGGGCAAATGATCTCCTTAGATAATCTTGTCACGATTGAAGAGGGAATCAGTCCCGCCGCTATTTATCGTTATGATCAATATACTTCTGCCACTGTATCTGCCGGTTTAGCTCCGGGTGTGAGTCTCGCTGAAGGTATCAAAGAGATGGAGCGGATTAGGCAGGAAGTGCTGGGAGAAAATTTCAAAACAACTTTAGCGGGTCAGTCAAGAGATTACCAGGAAAGCCAGGGCAATATCAATTTCACATTGATCCTCGCTTTATTACTCATTTACATGATCCTTGCAGCACAGTTTGAAAGTCTTCGTGATCCGCTGATCATCATGCTTACTGTACCGATGGCTGTAACAGGTGCATTGCTGAGTTTGCATTGGTTTGGACAAAGCCTGAATGTATTCAGCCAGATTGGTATCATCACACTTGTGGGATTGATCACCAAGAATGGAATCCTGATCGTAGAGTTCGCCAATCATTTAAAGGAATCAGGTATGAGTAAACTGGAAGCAGCTATTCATGCTGCGGAACAACGTTTCCGTCCCATCCTGATGACTTCACTGGCCATGATATTTGGTGCGCTGCCTATTGCTTTAACGAATAACAGCCGGCAATCCCTGGGAATTGTAATTGCAGGGGGGTTGGTGTTTGCCGGTATTCTAACACTATTTATCATTCCGGCGGTGTACTCTTATTTCTCTTCTGCCAAAACGAGAAAGAAAGTGGAAGAGATAATTCCTATGGATGATACTCAAAAACAAATTGCCTGATCTTAAATAAAGAGGTATGAAACAATATTTTCAAAAATTATGGATACTGCCGGCACTTTTATTAAGTGCAGCAAGTATAAAAGCTCAAGTAAAAGAACTGAGTTTGCAGGAAGCTTTACAGATTGCTTCCAAAGGAAACCGCCAGTTACAGGTTAAATGGCTGGAAAGCGAAAAAGCCGCAACAGCAGTAAAAGAAGCGAAAAGTTTTTTATTGCCAACCGTAACCGCTAATGGTGCTTACACCATTTACAGCGAAAGACCGGTGATCTATTTAAGAAATGAAAACGGGTCTCCCAAAGTAAATGATGTAAAGTTTGGCGGACGGTTTGCCTTTGATGGGTATGTTATGGGTAGTTATTCGCTTTTAAATCCTGTTACCAAAAGTAATATCCGTGTGGCAGGTATCAATGAACAAATCAGTAAACAGGAAATAAAAAATACGGAAGAAAACCTGGCCCTGAATATTGCCCAATTATATCTGACAGTGCTGATGAATAAAGAACAGCAAAAAGTACTGGAACAGAGTTTGCTGCGTAATGAAAGAGCATTAAAAGATTCCCGATCCTTATTCCTGCAGGGGAAAAGTTTAAAAACAGATACGCTGAGTAATTATATTTCCGTTCAGAATCTTCATGCTTCCATCTCTGCACTGGAAAACAATATGGGTGTTTTATCAGTACAATTAAAACAACTGATGGGAATGGAAGACAGTGTGAAGTTGGCATTTACGGACAGTCTTACCTTGACTGAACAAGGGTTTACGGTTACCAGTGCTGGTCTTTCTGTTGCTTTGGATAACCGTAAGGATGTAAAGATCCAATCCTTAAGAATTGATCAGTCAAAAGAATTGTTGTTTAATGCAAAAGCTGGTTTTAAACCTCAGCTGACAGCTATAGCACAATACCAGGTACAAAACCAGTCAGACAATTTCTGGAGCGGAAGTATCCCACGCAGTTCCTTTGCAGGTGTGAGATTAACAGTGCCCATTTATTCCGGTAACCGTTTAAAATATAAATCCGCACAATCAAAGCTGAGCATAAAACAAAATGAAATTACTTTAGCAGATCTGAAGAACAGTATCCAGGCAGAACTGGTATCACTAAATGCCAACCTGAAGGAAGCTTACGATCAATGGAACATCCAGCAACAAAGTGTGGAAGCTGCCCAGATTAATTATACGATGATGAATGACCGGTATCGCTATGGTTTGGGTAACCGGCTTGAGCTGACAGATGCGGAACTGGCATTGACCAAAGCGAAACTGGACCAGTTACAAGCTGTTTTCTCGATTCGGCTTATTGAATTACAATTAAAAAAAGCAATGGGTATATTGCAACTCAATTAAAACTTATCAAAATGGAAAAAATAACAGAAGCAACATATTATCCTGAACAGAAAATTGTTGAGTTGCGTTTACGTGGTTTATTGAATGCTGCCGATATTGAGAACTGGAAAAATGAAATTGAAAAAACAATGTCACAGGTTCCGGATAACTCCACGTTTAAAATGCTGGTCAATTTACATGGGTTTAAAGCAGAGAACTTTGAGGTGCATAAAGCTTTCAGAAATATTGTGCCATTGTTATTGGCAGATTATGGTTATCGGATCGGTTATCTTGATATGTTTCCCGAAGCATCAGTAGAATTAAAGAATACCAGGGGTATTCAATGCGTGGCTATGGCCAATGTTCACCAGGACGAAACCAAGATGAAGGATTACCAGGAAAACTTCAGCAGTGCCAAAGAACAGTATTTTACTGAGCCGCTGGTAGCTGAACAATGGATAGAAAGTATTTAAATATTTCATTATACTTTTAAAAAAGTCTTTCGCAAGAAAGACTTTTTTTTATTGGATAATCTTATACATTCTTCCGGTGAAAGTATAAAGAGCGGGCTGAAAACTGATACTACTTTCGTGTTCAAAAATTTATAATCATGCAGACAACAACTTTAGCTTCATCAATAGCATACAAAAAAAGATGGATAGCGCTGGCATTGTTATGTACGGCCCAGTTTATGGTGATCATGGACACTTCAATTATTGGAGTGGCCTTACCCGCTATTAAATCAGATTTGGGATATACACAAAGCGGATTACAATGGATCTTTAATGCCTATGTGGTATTGTTTGGTGGCATTCTTTTATTGGGGGGAAGATTATCTGACCTGTTTGGTGCAAGAAAAATATTTATGTGGGGATTTGCTATTCTCGCCGCCGCATCATTACTGGCTGGTGCAGCCTGGTCTCCCGAATCATTAAATGCAGGGAGAGCGATACAAGGATTAGGCTCTGCATTAATTGCTCCGGCCGCCATGACTTTATTGATGACAACATTTACTGACCCCAAGGAGTTAGGAAAGGCATTTGGTTTTTGGGGAGCATCTGCCGCAGCGGGTGGATCAGCAGGTGTGTTCCTCGGCGGCGTTATTACCGAATGGTTAAACTGGCGCTGGGTATTCTACATCAACATACCCATTGCTTTGCTGGTTTTATCATTTTGTAAAACCTACCTGTTAGCCGGCAGAAAGAATACTGGTAAAGTAGATTGGACAGGTGCAATACTGGCAACCGCAGCATTAATCATTTTAGTGTATGCAATTGTATCTGCTGAAAGTGCAGGCTGGGGTTCTGTTCAAACTATCGGTTTATTAGCCACTGCTGTAATATTGTTCAGCATTTTTATTGCTACACAGAAAAAAGTTGCCCAACCATTATTACCCTTACACATTTTTAAAGCTCCCAATTTATCAGCAGGGAATTTTGTGACTGGTTTATTAGCAGCTGCATGGATACCCTTATGGTTTTTTCTCAATCTCTACTTACAACAGGTATTAAAGCTGAATGCTTTTAATAGTGGTCTCGCTTTATTACCTATGACTATTACCATTATGATTGTGATGGTTGGGTTTACTGGTAAGTTTGTTGCCAGGTATGGTTTTAAAGCAAACCTGTTAGCGGGTTTGATTTTTCTAACAATATCTTTGATTGTCTTTAGTACCGCTTCAGTAAATGGTAGCTTCTTAGCGAGTGTATTACCAGCATCCATACTGGGCGCACTGGGTATGTCACTGGCCTATATTCCAGCCACCATCGCTTCTATGTCAGGTGCCAAACCTGAAGAAACAGGATTAGCATCCGGAATTGTCAATACAAGTTACCAGGTCGGTTCAGCATTGGGTCTAGCAATTATAGCAGTAATAGCTGCCGCGGTAACAAAATCATCATTTGCAAATGGTTCAGAAGAAGGCGTTGCGCTTAATGCCGGGTTTAAAGTAGCGTTTATCAGTGCTGCCTTTTTGAGTGCTTTGGGGATATTGATTGCAGCCATTAAAATCAAGCAACCTAAGTAGTGTGCATTCACTTTTAGTTAGGTGTAACCCCGCTGTATGGCGGGGTCTTTTATGATAGTGGTTGGCATATTATATAAATATCTGTATTCATTAATGTCCTGTTTAGAATAAATTAAGTTCTTTGAAATTCTTGATTGTATTGACTTTGAAACGATTTTGGGTCGGTGACGATTTGAACGGAACCTGACCACAATGGCTTTACTTAGGCCCTGAATCAGGGAAAATATGTTTTTGCTCAGGTCAGTTCATTTTTGCCACAACGGATATTTGACCGTATAGTTGTCAAGTACAAAGGCAATTATAAAATCCCTCATTTTACATGTTGGAATCAGATGCTCTGTATGATGTTTGGTCAGCTAAGTAACCGGGAAAGCCTGCGTGACCTGATATTAACTATTGATGCACACCCCGGTAAGCTTTATCACTTAGGCTTTGGCCGGAGTGTATCAAAAACCAACCTTGCCTTGGCAAACGAACAAAGATCATGGCTCATTTATCAGGAGTTTGCATACCATCTGATTGAGGAAGCCAGAAAAGGTTGCTTGCCTGATGATACAACTGATTTTTCATTTACCAATTCAGTATATGCGTTTGATTCAACCACCATTGATTTATGTCTGAGTGTTTTCTGCTGGGCTACATTCCGACGGGCAAAAGGAGCTGTAAAATTGCATACGCAATACGATGTCCGCACTTCCATCCCGGTGTTTATCCATGTTTCTCCGGGTACTGTACACGATGTAAATGCAATGGATACCATCAGCTATGAACCGGACAGTTTCTACATATTCGACAGAGGCTACCTGGATTTTAAAAGATTATACTTTATTCATCAGTCAAACTCTTTCTTTGTTATCAGAGCGAAAAACAATCTGAAGTTTGAGCGGATGTATTCTGCTGTTGTTGACAAAACAACTGGCATACGCTGTGATCAGACCGGATATTTAAAGGGATTTTATTCCCTGCAGGGTTATCCTGAAAAAATCCGGCGGATACGATTCTATGATCAGGAACAAAACAGAACTTTCGTTCTCCTGACCAACAATATGCACCTCAAACCCGGTGAAGTTGCAGCGCTGTATTAACACCGCTGGAAGATTGAACTGTTTTTTAAATGGATAAAGCAACATCTTAAAATCAAAGCATTTTGGGGCCGAACCGAAAATGCGTTAAAAACGCAGGTGTATATTGCCATCATTACCTATACACTTATTGCTATCATCAGGCAAAAACTCAGAACACATTATTCGACCTATGAAATTCTACAGATTTTAGGAACATCACTCTTTGATAAAACCCAACTAATTCAACTACTTCAAAAGAAAAACAATCAAGATGTCAAAGAACTTTTATATAATCAACTGAAAATCTTTTAGTTTAAACGGGACATTACTGCTGTAATATCCTTATTAAAGGGGCGGGCCGCCTTTCTGTTGACAGAAAAATTGCTGCGCATAAAATAATTTTTATGAATGAAAAAATAAACCTGAATAAAACAGAACCGGCAACCATTAAAGCAATGCTGATCTCGAAGAATATGCGGCAGCAACAATCATATCTCCTGTTCATAAAGATCTGATAAAAGTAAGGGCGTCGCAAATTAACGGTTGTGATTTTTGCCTGGAAATGCACATTAAGGAAGCTAATAAATTGGGTGAAGATGAACAACGGTTGCACATGCTGCGGTATGGAGACAATCGGATTTATTCAACCATGAAGAAAAAATAATCCTTGACTTAACAGAAACCATTACACTGATTCATAAAGGCCGTATACCGGATAAGCTTTATGAAAAGGCAAAGGTGGTTTTTTGGTGACCAATACCTGGCGCAACTGATAATAACCATTGTTACCATCAATGCCGGGAACAAGATTGCCATCAGCACCCGGTTGTAACCGGTATGAATTAATACGATTAGTCCATTGAAATAAAAGATGAATCAGATTATGAGTGAAACCTTAAAAAAAATTATGAAACAGATTTTTAAAATTACAATAGCAATGGCTATTATGGTTTACAGTACAAATGCAATGGCACAATTAAAAAACAGTACACACGGTAAAGGTACCCGCTTAAATGTTGGTTTGGAAACAGGCGTACCCGCTGGTAAATTTAATACAGGCATCCAACCGAATTCAGGCGGATCAGTACAGGCAGATTTTAATGTGGTGAAGAGAGTATTGTTTGTAACCGCTAATACCGGCTACAATAATTTCTTTACTGAAAAAATGCCAAAGGGGATATTCAGTTGATACCCATAAAAGCAGGTTTAAAATATTTCTCTGTGAAAAACATGTACATACAAGGCGAAGCCGGTGTTTCATTTGTTGCCAGCAAATCAAAAATTGACGCAGATAAATCTGTCAGTTTTGTGTATGCACCGCAGGTGGGATAGTTAATACCACTGGGCAAAGGCAATTACCTGGATGCCGGTTTCCGCTTTGAAAGCAACTCAAAATTTTATAACAATGGCAGCCAGGCCAATTTCCTTGGTCTGCGTGTAGCCAATGCATTTGATACAAAATAATTATTTACTACTCGTAATTTGATTCTTAAAAGCATGACAACAGGAACACAAACAAATGGAGCAGGAAGGGCCTTTTGCCTCTTCGATAATATTGAAATCAATGACCGTGAAAAATTAGAAGAGTACAAGGAAAAAGTTTTTCCTGTGGTAGCGGCTTTTGCTGGTAAATACATCGTGGCGGCGAAAGAATTCGGGTGGTTGAAGGAAACTGGCAAACACGGTTTTTGGTGATGATTGAATTCCCGGGTTATGATGAAGCAAACCCTGGTATGAATCAGATGAATACAGGGAATTAAAAAACCTCAGGCAATCTTCCGGGAAGTTTGATGGTATAATAGCAGAAGGACTTTGAACTGTTAAAAAACGCAAACCCGGGAACAAATTTTAATCAGCAGGATGCAGAATCAATCCGTTCATCTGTTTTCTCCAACTTGAGCGGTAATAATCAGTCCGGGCTATCAGCAAAAAATAATATAACAATTGCCCCTTATTCTGTAACAACTGCCGCATTGGCCAATGTAATTTTACATCATAAAAACAAAGTATATGCAAACACATTCTTTAAAAATAAATGGAATGGGCGGGGAACACTGTGTAATGCTTATAAAAAATATTGTAAGCAAAATAGAAGGCGCTTCCATCAGCCACATTGAAGTGGGCAGGGCAGATATTGAAGTGGATGAATCCAGAGCATCGAAAGCAAATGTGGTTGCTGCCATCGAAAAAATGGGATATAAAGTAGCACAATAAAAACAAATGAAATGGAAACTTTAAAATTTAAGACGACGATTAAATGTTCCGGATGTGTGGGCAAGGTTACACCCTATTTAAACAACACCGTGGGGGAAGACAACTGGGAAGTGGATATACAAAACCCCGACAAAATCCTCACCGTAGTAAAGGAAAAAAATATAACAGAGCATGAAGTAATAAAGGCAGTAACAATGGCAGGATATAAAGCAGAAAAAGTGAGTTAAGAAAATGATTCGAAAAATATCCGTGCTGGGAGGTCAACTGGCGTTTTCTTTCATTTCAGCCTTTCCAGGCAAGTTCCCAGGCTTTTCTTCCAGCCCGGTACCGGCAGATCAAACGTTGCCATGATCTTTGACTTATCCAGTACCGAATAAGCCGGTCTTTTGGCCGGGGTGGGATAAGCAGAAGTGGGAATGGCATTCACTTTACAATTACTGCCAGTCAGTTCTTTTATCGCCACTGCAAAATCATACCAGCTGATCACTCCTTGGTTACTGTAATGATAAATACCCGCCTGCCATTTTCCGGAACTGATGATATGCAAAATAGCTGCGGCAAGGTCAGCAGCATATGTAGGAGAACCGACCTGGTCACTGACCACATTCAGTTCTTCCCGTTGCTGCATCAGTTTCAGCATGGTCTTCACAAAATTCTTTCCAAATTCAGAATAAACCCAGGAAGTGCGGATGACGATACTATCGGGGTTAAACCGAAAAGTCTGCTGCTCTCCTTCCAGTTTGGAGGCACCATATACTGATTGTGGGTTCGTTGGGTGATCCTCTTTATAAGGAGTTGTCGCTGTACCATCAAAAACATAATCGGTGGAAATATGAATGAAGCGGCAATTCTTTTCTTTGCAAACAGCGGCTAAAACACCCACAGCTTCCCCGTTCACCTGGAAAGCTAAGTCCTTCTCCGATTCCGCCCGGTCAACAGCCGTATATGCTGCACAGTTAATTAAATAATCAGGATGATAAGCACTGAAGAAATTCCGTACCAGTTCAAAATGATGGATCGGCAGGTCTTCTCTTGATAAGAACTGGAATTCAAACTGCGGAAAAGAAGAAGACAATTGTTTCAGCTCTTTTCCCAGTTGCCCGTTGGCTCCGGTCACTAATATGTTGGCAGGATTACTCATTGGCTTTCAAAAACAAAACTATTCTTAGCATTACTCAATAGAGGCAATGCAGCATCTTTTTCAGAGATGATCTCGCTGCCGGCCGGAATTTGCCAGTTGATACCCAATGCAGGATCATTATAACTGATTCCTCCTTCACTCTCCTTATTGTAAAATGTATCGCACTTGTATAATACTTCCGCCTTCTCACTCAACACAGAAAAACCATGCGCAAACCCAGCCGGTATCAGCAGTTGTTTTTTATTCTCGGCAGATAGTTCGAGCATATACGCTTTGCCATAAGTAGGTGATCCCTGGCGGATATCAACAGCCACATCCAGTATAGCACCTGATAATACTCTTACCAGTTTTGTTTGCGCATAGGGCGGCAGTTGAAAATGCAGTCCACGGATCACCCCGTAAGAGGAAGAAGACTGGTTATCCTGTACAAAACGAATATTGATCCCGGCTTCCCGGAATGTATTCTCGTTATACGACTCGAAAAAATAACCCCGGCTGTCGCCAAACACCCTTGGTTCAAAAACTAATAATCCTTTTATATCGGTGGCAATAAACGGCATCTTATAAACTCCAGTAGGTTCTGTTATTGATTTTATTCCGGTAGATCCCTTTCAGGTCGGCTATCATTCCATGCGATTTGGTGATTCCTGCAAAATAATGATCGTCCAATGCTAAATAATCTTTGTGCGGCACTGTAACGATCACCGCATCATAGTCATTAGCCGGATTCTTCACTAACCCAAAACCATATTCATGCTGCAATTCATCCGAATCGGCATGGGGATCTTCCACATCCACATTTACATAATAGGATTGAAGCGCCTTCACCACATCCGCCACTTTGGAATTGCGGATATCGCTTACATTTTCTTTGAAAGTGGCCCCTTTCACCAGCACTTTGGATGATTTTACATCACCGGAATTTTTGATGATATGCTGCACCACGGTTTTGGCAACATACTTGGCCATATTGTCATTGATATTCCGGCCTGCAAGAATTACTTCCGCATCATAACCCAGCTCACTGGCTTTATATGTCAGGTAATACGGATCAACACCAATACAGTGACCACCCACCAAACCGGGTTGAAATTTCAGGAAATTCCATTTGGTACCGGCCGCTTCCAATACTTCATAGGTATTAATGTTCATCATATTGAAAATGATGGAAAGCTCATTCATCAATGCAATATTGAGGTCACGTTGTGTGTTCTCAATGATCTTGGCAGCTTCCGCCACTTTTATAGAAGAAGCTCTGTGCACTCCGGCAGCCACTACAAGCTCATACACTTTTGCGATTTGCTCCAGTGATTCAGCATCACAACCTGAAACTACTTTTACAATGCTGGCCAGTGTATGATTCTTATCTCCTGGGTTGATCCGTTCAGGAGAATAACCCAGTTTGAAATCACTGATATTCTTCAGCCCTGATAATTTTTCAATAATAGGCAGACAATCTTCTTCCGTACATCCCGGGTAAACGGTTGACTCAAATACAACATAATCTCCTTTCTTCACCACTTTTCCGATTGTTTCCGATGCTTTTTGTACAGGTGTCAAATCAGGTACATTGTGTTCGTCAACCGGGGTAGGCACCGCTACAATAAAAAATTTGGCTTCCCGCAATGTATCCAGTGAATTCGTGAAGCTGATATCACAGCCTTCAAAAGCATCTTTTTCGAGTTCATTACTGGGATCAATACCGTTTTTCATCATCTCAATTCTCTTTTCATTGATATCAAAACCGATGACTGATATTTTGCGGGCAAATTCGAGGGCAATAGGGAGTCCTACATAACCTAATCCTATCACCGCCAGTTTTTCTTTCCGGTCAACTAATTCCTGGTACATTGATTTATTGAATTTTATTTATTACTGATAAATTCTTTGGGCTGCTTATTCCATTCTTCTTTGGGGAGTGAACTGAAATAGTCATAAGTGATCTTTAATCCTTCGCTACGGGAAACCTTGGGTTCCCAGCCAAGAAGGTTTTTTGCTTTGGTAATATCCGGCTGCCTTTGCTTCGGGTCATCCACCGGCAATGGCTTGTAAACAATTTTTACTTTATTACCGGTTAAGGCCAATATTTCTTCTGCAAAATCTTTCAGGGAAATTTCGTTGGGGTTACCAATATTGACAGGCATCGTATAATCACTCAGCAACAACCTGTAAATACCATCCACGAGATCATCCACATAACAAAAACTTCTTGTTTGTGAACCATCGCCAAATACAGTAAGATCCTCTCCCCTTAATGCCTGCCCGATAAATGCAGGCAAAGCCCTGCCGTCATTGAGCCGCATCCTCGGGCCGTACGTATTGAATATCCTTACGATCCTTGTATCCACCCCATGAAAAGTATGATAGGCCCTTGTGATTGATTCCATATACCGTTTGGCTTCATCATACACTCCTCTCGGGCCGACAGGATTCACATTGCCCCAGTACTCTTCCGTTTGCGGGTGCACCAGCGGATCTCCATATACCTCACTCGTGGAGGCCACCAGCATTCTTGCATTCTTGGCTTTTGCTAATCCCAAACAATTATGCGTACCCATCGCTCCTACTTTTAAGGTTTGAATCGGGATCTTCAGGTAATCGATCGGGCTGGCGGGAGAAGCAAAATGCATGATATAATCCAGTTGCCCGGGAATATGAATAAACTTGGTAACATCATGATGATAAAATTCAAACTGCTCCAGTTTGAACAGGTGTTCGATATTCTTCAGGTCACCGGTGATGAGGTTGTCCATGCCGATAACATGGAAACCTTCTTTGATAAACCGGTCACAAAGATGCGAACCGAGAAAACCGGCTGCCCCTGTTACAAGTACTCTTTTTTGTTGCATGGATGAATTAGTTTATGGTGGCTCTTCCTACGCTTTCGTAATGGAAACCCAGGTTTTTCATCATCCCCAGGTCG
Source organism: Chitinophagales bacterium (assembly GCA_017303455.1). Classification (GTDB taxonomy): domain Bacteria; phylum Bacteroidota; class Bacteroidia; order Chitinophagales; family Chitinophagaceae; genus CADEDV01. The sequence goes on from JAFLBM010000031.1 coordinate 17,614, forward strand.
AATAAATTACGTCCGTCGAAGATAGCTTTGTTTTTAAGGTTGGCGGTGATCTTTGAAAAATCAGGCGTCCGGAATTCATTCCACTCCGTGGCAATGATCAGTGCATCGGCATCTTTTAAAGCCGCATACTGGTTCTCAGCATATCCAATCTTATCACCGAGCAATGCTTTTACATTCTTCATGGCTTCCGGGTCAAAAGAAGAAACCGTAGCCCCTGCTTTCGTCAACTCTTCAATCATATACAGTGCCGGTGCTTCCCGGATATCATCGGTATTGGGCTTGAAAGCAAGTCCCCATAATGCAAAATGTTTTCCTTTCAGGTTGTTATTGAAATATCTTTTGATACCGGGTATCAGGTGCAGTTTCTGGTCTTCATTCACTTTCATCACGGCATTCAATATTTCAAAATCATATCCCACTTCAGCAGATGACCTTACCAGCGCCTGTACATCTTTGGGAAAGCAACTTCCGCCATAACCAATCCCGGGGAACAGGAACCGTTTACCGATCCGGTCATCACTGCCGATGCCACGGCGTACCATATCCACATCAGCACCCAGCTTTTCACAAAGCCGGGCAATCTCGTTCATAAAAGAAATCTTCGCTGCCAGGAATGAGTTAGCCGCATACTTGGTCAGCTCAGCAGAACGTTCATCCATAAATATCACGGGGTTGCCCTGGCGCACAAAAGGGGCATACAGATCACCCATTAACTTTTTAGCCCTTTCGGAAGAAGCACCGATCACCACCCGATCCGGTTTCATGAAATCTTCCACCGCTACTCCCTCCCTTAAAAATTCAGGATTGCTGACCACATCAAAATCCGTCTTTGCATTTTTGGCAACGGCTGCATGTACTTTTTCAGCCGTACCAACAGGCACAGTGCTTTTATCAATGATGACTTTATAATCAGTAAGGATTTTTCCGAGATCTTCGGCAACACCCAGTACATATTTCAGGTCAGCAGAACCGTCTTCACCCGGCGGTGTGGGCAATGCCAGAAAAATAACTTCGGCATCTTTCACGCCTGCTGCCAGGTCGGTGGTAAAATGTAATCGTTCTTCTTTCAGGTTACGGAGAAATAATTTTTCAAGACCGGGTTCATAAATCGTGATCTCGCCATTCTTCAGCTTGTTTACCTTATTGCTGTCAATGTCAACACAGGTCACATTGTTACCTGTCTCGGCAAAGCAGGTTCCGGTTACAAGGCCTACATAGCCCGTTCCAACAACTGCAATTTTCATAGATTAATTATTAAGTGGTTTATTGGTTGATGTATGCCAGGATTTTTGAGCTGATAAAATTCAGTTGTTCTTCGTCCAGTTCAGTATGAATCGGGAAAGAGATTACTCTTTCCGTTAACCAATCCGTCACCGGCATTGGTGCGGAAGCCACATTAAATTGCTCAAACATCTTCTGCTTATGCCCCGGCACCGGGTAATAGATCATCGCCGGTATCTTATGTTCTGCCAGGAATTCTTTCAATCCATTCCGGTTCACTCCCTCCAGCAACACAGTATATTGATGAAAAACATGGTTGGAATAAGCCGCCCGGTAAGGTGTGGTGATTTTAGGGTTGCCGGCGAAAGCCTGGTCATAAAAATCAGCCGCTTTTCGCCTGGCCGCAGCATATTCATCCAGGTGCTGCAGTTTGATATTTAAAATGGCTGCCTGTATGGAATCCAGCCGGCTGTTACAACCGACCATATCATGATAATATTGCCTGCTTTGCCCGTGATTAGCCACCATTTTCATTTTAGCGGCAAGTTCATCGTCGTTGGTAAATATAGCACCGCCATCGCCAAAAGCACCCAGGTTTTTTGAGGGATAAAAAGAAGTGGCCCCAATGTGCCCGATCGAACCGGTTTTCTTTTTAGTCCCGTCTGAAAAAGTATAATCACAACCAATAGCCTGGGCATTATCTTCTATCACAAACAGGTTGTGTTTTTGGGCGATCGACATGATCTCCTCCATCGGTGCAGCATGACCGTATAAATGCACCGGGACAATGGCTTTTGTTTTCGGGGTAATCGCTTTTTCCAATGCTGCCGGATCAATACAAAATGTTTTGGCATCCACTTCCACGAAAACAGGAGTCAGTCGCAATAAAGCAATTACTTCTGTTGTGGCAATATAAGTGAAGGAAGGAGTGATCACTTCATCACCGGGTTGCAGGCCGAGGGCCATCATCGCTATTTGCAGGGCATCCGTTCCATTGGCACAGGGAATGCTGTGTTTGACACCCAGGTAAGAAGATAAAGAAGCCGCAAAATCATGCACCGGTTTCCCATTAATAAAAGCAGAGCTTTCCATTACTTCCAGGACAGCTTTATCAACTTCCGTTTTAATTTTCTGGTACTGGGTTTTGGTATCAACCATCTGGATGGGCCGCATGTATATCTATTTGCATTAAAAGTGTCGCAAAAATAGTAAAATACAGGTAGTTTCCTCTAATGCTTTTACTTTTGCCCGGTATTTAAAATCAATGGCTTGAGCGTCTTTTTCTACAATATATTTTTGTTGCTTTTCAGGCTGGGTACTCTCCTCGCTGCTCCCTTTAACGCAAAGGCTAAAAAATGGGTGACGGGGCGAAAGAATATCTTCGAAAAACTGGAAGCAACCATCCCTACGCAGGAGAAGATCATTTGGATGCATTGTGCCTCCCTGGGCGAATTTGAACAAGGCCGACCATTGCTGGAAAAAATGAAACAGCAATACTCTGGTTATAAATTCCTGCTGACTTTTTTCTCCCCCTCCGGTTATGAAGTAAGAAAAGATTATGAGGGTGCCGACTGGGTTTTTTACCTGCCACTGGATGGCCCCCGGAATGCCAAACGTTTTTTAGAGATCGTTCATCCATCGCTGGTCATCTTTGTGAAATACGAGTTCTGGTTTTACTACCTGAAAAAGGTCAAATACCGGAATATCCCATTGCTGTTAGTTTCTGCTCTTTTCCGGGAAGACATGCCCTTTTTCAAATGGTACGGAGCCATGCAGCGAAAGATGCTGTCAAGATTTGATCATCTCTTCGTTCAGACAGCAACTTCAAAAAAACTGCTCGATGAGATCGGGCTTGCAAATATCTGCACTGTATCCGGCGATACCAGGTTTGACAGGGTGATTGAGATTGCTGAGCAATTCAAACCTGTTACTGCCATTGAGCAATTTACCCGGGACAGTAAGATTATTGTTGCCGGCAGCACCTGGCCGGAAGATGAGGAGGTCCTGCAAAAAGCATTTGCTAATACTAGCATACCTTCCCTGAAACTGGTACTTGCGCCGCATGAGATCAATGAAAAACACCTGGCGGAAATTGAAAAACTATTCCCCAATTCCATCCGCTACTCACAACTACTGACTCCCGACTCCAGGCTCCAGGCTTACAATTGCCTTATTATTGATAATGTGGGGATGTTATCAAAATTGTACAAATATGCAGATATCACTTATGTCGGCGGTGGTTTAAAAACAAACGGTGTTCATAATGTGCTGGAAGCTGCGGTGTATAACAAGATCGTTTTATTCGGACCTTATTTTCACAAATACACAGAGGCGGTGGGATTGGTACAGGCAGGTGGTGCTATCTCCTTTACTGATGAAAAAAAAGACGGGATATTGCTGCGGCAATTAATTGAAGCGTTGTTAACTGATAATGGCGAATACACATTCAGGTGCAGGGCTGCAGGAGATTTTGTACGATCCAACAAAGGGGCTACCCAAAGAATTCTTCAGTTCATTCAGGAGAAACGTCTTTTGACCAGCTGATCAAAATGCTGTACAGTAGTATTGTCATTACTCCAGCCAATTTTCACTTTCAGTTCCCGGCTGATCCAGTATTCTGCTTCCGGATAAATATTAAAACTGTTGATCGTTTTGATACTGCGTTCATACATGGCTTCATCGCCCCGGAACAGCTCATTGATGAATAAGAACCGGTCGTTGATGCCAATCGCCTTACGCAAATCTTTGATCGGCGTTTCTTTCAATACTTCCACCAGTTCCGTTTTGCCATGTTTCAGTTTATCGTTCAATGATTCCTGTTGCAAACCGGCATCGTTTACTTCTTTTGGCTGGTGCGATAAAGTAGGAATTTCGGTCATTGGATCGAAGAGCATATCCAACTGACCATTTTTCTGCACTACAGATATGGTGCCTTCATCCACCAGCAGGGTTTCCTTTACTTCTTTCATGGCCGGTATTTCTTCTGCCACAGGTTTGGGAGCAAATTTTTCATATTGTGCCGGCACATTCATGGAAGCCGGCATCATCACCGCCACTTTGGAAGTACCCAATGTTTTCGGACCGGGAGTTTGCAGTTTAGCTATTTCCTGCTGGAGCAGTTGTACTGTTCTTTGCAACTGACCGGGGTCAGCTTTCTGATCAAATTGTTCTTTAAGTTGTTGTATCAGTGCTTCTATTCGTTCCATTGTGCTACTTTTGGCCGCCTGTTGGGGTGGTTTGAAATTACAAATACTTTACCAGAATACTTATTAAGAGATAAGGAAAATAAATCTTAACAATGTTTATTGAACCTAATATCAGTGGTGAACGCCGTGGATGGATCGAAGTGATCTGCGGTTCTATGTTCAGTGGCAAGACTGAAGAACTGATCCGCCGCCTGAAAAGAGTGAAGATCGCTAACCAGAAAGTGGAGATCTTCAAACCGGCAATTGATATCCGCTATGACGAAGTGAAGATCGTATCGCATGATACGAATGCGATCCAGTCAACACCCATTGATAATTCCCAGAAGATACTGCTGATGGCCAATGATGTGGATGTCATCGGTATTGATGAAGCCCAGTTCTTTGACGAGGAAATTGCCAATGTTTGTGATGAACTGGCCTATAAAGGTATCCGGGTCATTGTTGCGGGCCTGGATATGGATTATCTCGGCAAACCTTTTGGCCAGATGCCCTTTATCATGGCCAAAGCGGATTATGTGACCAAACTCCACGCCATTTGTATGCAGTGTGGTAATATTGCTAATTACTCCTACCGTAAAATCCCTAATGAAGACCAGGTGATGCTGGGTGCCACTGATGCTTATGAACCCCGTTGCCGGAAATGCTATAACGAAAAATAATATGACTGCCTTTCGCCAGATATATACCCTGTTTAAGAAAGACCTGTTGCTGGAGATCAGGCAGCAGTACAGTTTCTATGGCATACTGCTCTATATCGGGGCCACCATCTTTGTACTGAATATGGCCGTAGATCAGCCTGAAGCGAAAGTATGGAACGGCCTTTTCTGGGTCATTCAGCTATTCATTTGTATCAATGCAGTGGCTAAAAGTTTTCTGCAGGAAAGCAGGGGCCGTATGCTTTATTTTTATTCCATTGCCAGCCCCCGTGACTTTGTATTGGCCAAACTGATGTTCAACTCCCTGCTCATGCTGGCCATGAGCATGCTGAGTCTCTTATTATTCAGTCTTTTCCTGGGAAGCCCTATCAATAAGGTAGGGCCATTTGTAGGGCTGGTATTGCTCGGTGGCTGGAGCCTCAGCCTTGTATTTACCTTTTTAGCTGCCATTGCTGCCAAAGCACAACAAAATGCAGCTATCATGGCGGTGTTGGGTTTTCCCATTATCCTTCCTCAGCTTTTATTACTGATGCGTTTATCCAATGCAGCTTTTGCTCCTCTATTAACGATTCCCCTCAATACCGTTTTATTACTGGTTGCACTGGATGCAATGGTGGTATTACTCGCCGTGATACTTTTCCCGTTCCTCTGGAAAGACTGATACATTGCAGCAGCAACCAGACGTGTAATACCAACATCATGTCCCGGTACTAATGTTCTTCTGTTTGATATTCTCTTTTCCCCTTATTTTTGCTTCACTTTAGCCTGTAAGCCTTCCTTTTGGCTGCCCAATGACCGACGAAAAAAACTATATGTACAAGTCCTGGTGGAAGATCGTAAGTGTTATCTTATTAGTATACACATTTACTGCCGGCCTTCTTACGGAAGTACCCCGTCTTCCCGCCCTGCAGGAAACGATCCGCAATTTATATTTCCATGTTTGTATGTGGTTTGCGATGATGATCCTGTTTACCATTTCGGTGGTGAATGCGGTTCGTTACCTGCGGACCTTTAACCATAAGTACGATATCTATGCCCGACAGTATGCCGTGGTGGGTATTGTGATGGGGATACTGGGTTATGTGACCGGTGCCATTTGGATGAGTTATACCTGGGCTGACCCTAACAATCCTGCCTTTGAATCTTTCAGTGCACTGGCAAGGGAGCCCAAACTGATCGGGGCCGCTATTGGCCTGCTGATCTATTTTGCCTACCTGGTGCTGCGTGATTCTATTAATGATATGGACAAAAGGGCAAGGATCAGTGCGGTGTACAACATCTTTGCTTATGCGATGCTTTTCCCCTCCATCTGGATACTTCCCAGGATATTACCGAGCCTGCACCCGGGACGGGAAGGAAACCCTGCACTCAATACAAGCGATATAGATAGCAGTATGCGGATCGTTTTTTACCCGGCCGTTATTGGCTGGACATTATTAGCGGTCTGGATCACTACGATCAAAATACGGTTGAGTTTACTTAAAGAAAAAAAGATGATGCAATGAGTATTCTTAAAAAGATAACACTGCTTTTGACCATACTATTGTTGTCTGTCGCCAGCTTTGCACAGGATAAGCCTGTGGAAATGGCCGACCAGATGCGCAGCAACGGAAGAATTTATGTGGTGGTGGCTGTTATGCTCACCATCCTGATCGGGCTGGTGCTGTACGTGGTAAGACTGGATCGCAAGATCAGCAAGCTGGAAAAAGAAAATTAATCTCCCTTTATGAACTAATGCCCTGCTTCACAGGTATTAGTTCTGCTTATATCAACGATTGCAAATTGCTAAATTAAATTTCAACTCATGTCAGACAAACATTACAGTTTCTTCGGCGCTGTCGAGAGAAGCTTTGACAAAGCCTCCAAATTCACAAAATGGGATCCGGGCATCCTTGAACAGATCAGGGAATGTAACGCTGTTTTCCAAATGCGTTTCCCATTAAAAAGAGATGATGGAAGTATTGAAGTGATCGAAGCATACCGGGTGCAACATTCACATCACAAAACACCCTGCAAAGGCGGTATCCGTTTTGCAGCAGAAGTGAACCAGGATGAAGTAATGGCACTTGCTGCTTTGATGACTTATAAATGTGCCATTGTGAATGTGCCCTTTGGTGGTGCTAAAGGTGGTATCAGGATCAATCCAAGAAAATACTCTCCCTACGAACTGGAGAAAATCACCCGCCGCTATACAGCAGAACTGATCAAGAAAAAATTTATCGGGCCGGGCACAGATGTTCCTGCTCCAGATTACGGAACCGGCGAAAGAGAAATGGCCTGGATACTCGATACCTACAGTGCCATGCACCCGGGAGAAATTGATGCTGCGGGTTGTGTAACGGGTAAACCGGTAACACAAGGTGGCGTTCGTGGCCGCCGTGAAGCAACAGGCCTGGGCGTTTTCTTCGGGCTGCGTGAAGTGTGTAATATGCCCGATGTCATGAAACGTCTTGGTATGTCAGTAGGTGTGGAGGGGAAAAGAGTGGTGGTACAGGGGTTGGGTAACGTGGGTTACCATTCTGCTAAATTCTTCCAGGATGCAGGTGCTATTATTATTGGGTTAGCTGAATACGAAGGATCGATCATGAATGATAAAGGGCTCGACGTTGATGCAGTATTCAATCACCGAAAAGCAACCGGTTCTATTTTGAACTTCCCCGGAGCCACGAACCTGGCTAAGAATACAGATGCACTGGAAATGGAATGTGATATTCTTATTCCTGCTGCCTTAGAAAACGTGATTGATGGGGAAAATGCACCCAGGGTAAAAGCCAAACTGATCGGCGAAGCTGCCAACGGACCGCTGACTCCTGATGCAGATGATGTGTTTGCAAAAAAAGGAATTATCGTGGTGCCGGATATGTACCTGAACGCAGGTGGTGTTACTGTTTCTTATTTTGAATGGTTGAAAAACCTGAGCCATGTCCGGTACGGAAGAATGGAAAAACGTTTCAATGAGAACATGAATACACAGATCGTTAACCAGATGGAATCACTGTCGGGTAAAAAGATGAGTGAGAAAGATAAAGAGTATATCGTACACGGAGCTGATGAAGTGGACCTGGTATACAGCGGGCTGGAAGAAACCATGATCTCTGCCACACACGAGATCATGAACGCCTGGAAAGCGAATCCTGAGATTCCGGACATGCGTACCGCAGCTTATGTTGTTGCGATCAATAAGGTAGGTACCAGCTATGCTGAACTGGGTATCTTCCCATAATCACAGTACGGAACAAACCAATTGCTTATACATATCCCGTTTGCGAAAGCATCCGGGATTTTTTTTGTCCAAAAAAGAACCCTGAATAAAACTGTGTTTATCCAGGGTTAAGAATTTTTAGCTGGTGCTGTTATTTATAACCAACCCACTCCCTGGCTTCCTTATTAAAAAACCACCAGATACCATTGTTGTAGCAAAAGTTGAAATTTAGCTGCAATGACAGTTCTTCCGGCAACTTGATCTCCCGGGTCATCAACCCTGTTTTCTGATCATAGAGTTCTATTTTATGGTCTTCTACATTCAGGATAGCGAGTTCCTGTTTGGCGATTCCTGTGTATTGCACAGTGGACACATTGCGTATTTCCTCCTCATCCAACAGATCATCTTCTGTTTGTTCGTCTGCCTCTTGTTTGGTTTTGCATCCCAGGTAAATCTTTACAAGCGTTTTTACTGATTCACCTGTTTTACTATCATACAACACGGCCTCGGCTAATTCATTAAAATATAATACCCGGTTACCATTTTTATAATAGACTCCTACTGATTGGGCAGTGGGCTGGTTCATTCCTTCCACATCGATCAAAGCTTCTGAAACTGTACCGTCCTTATCAAGAACGAGGTGACCAATACCTCCCGCATCGTAACAATTGAATTCAATATTTTTTGTAGCCGGGTTAAACCACATACCCCGGAGATCATGACCAGCTTCCGTTTCTTCGCCGACCTGTTTTCCTTTGGTGTCGAACATCGCCAGGGGGTAAATAGCATTCCCGATCATGGATGTATAATATCTTTTTAGTGTGGGATGCCATACCACGGCTCCGGCATTACTGCCATCCTCGCCCGGCATTTTAAGGGTAATGACTTTTACGGGTGTTTTTTGTGCGATACTGAAATTGGTAAATACGGCCGCTATGACGGCAAGAAGAAGAAGCCCGGATTTTTTCATGTTGAAATAATTTATGCTGTAAACATATAACCTGATCCGGCTACTTCCTATACCCATTGGATGGTATCCTTAAAAATATCTGTCGCTAAATCTCTCATTCCCAAACTTCTAAGCCTGAGAAAGTTCATGCTCTCCAAAAGGCTGAAAACCTTACCTTTGCGCCAGTTTATTCACAGGTAACAATCTTATAATATGGCAGATATTTTTGAACGTTTATTAAAAAATGCCGGCCCGCTGGGCCAGCACCGTGAAAGGGCCCATGGCTATTTTGCTTTCCCAAAACTGGAAGGCGATATCAGCAGCCGTATGAAATTTCGTGGTAAAGACATGATCGTATGGAGCCTGAACAATTATCTCGGACTCGCTAACCACCCCGAAGTGCGGAAAGCAGATACACAGGGTGCCGCTGATTATGGCCTGGCCTACCCGATGGGTGCCCGGATGATGAGTGGCAACAGTAACCTGCATGAACAATTAGAAGCTGAATTAGCTGCTTTTGAGCAAAAGGAAGACGCTGCCCTGCTGAACTATGGCTACCAGGGAATGGTCAGCATCATAGATGTATTGTGCAGCCGTCATGATGTGATCGTGTATGATGCAGAAAGCCATGCCTGTATCATTGATGGTGTTCGTTTACATTCCGGCCACCGGTATGTATTCAAACATAACGATGTGGAAGATTGTGAAAAACAATTACAAAGAGCAACTGCGTTAATAGAAAAACAAAAAGCCGGTGGCATACTGGTGATCACCGAAGGTGTGTTTGGTATGGCTGGTGACCAGGGTAAATTAAAAGAGATCGCCGCATTAAAAGACAACTACCAGTTCCGTCTTTTAGTGGATGATGCACATGGTTTTGGTACGCTGGGAAAAACAGGAGCCGGTGCCGGTGAAGAACAGGGCTGCCAGGATGCCATTGATCTTTATTTCTCCACCTTTGCCAAATCAATGGCTTCAATCGGTGCCTTCGTGGCCGGTGATAAAAAGATCATTGATTTTATCCGCTATAATATCCGTTCACAGATATTCGCCAAGAGCCTGCCGATGCCATTAGTGGTGGGCAACCTGAAACGACTGGAACTGTTGCGCAATCACCCGGAACTGAAAGCCAATCTCTGGAGCAACGCCAGGAAGCTGCAGAATGGTTTGAAAGAAAGAGGATTTGATATCGGCAAAACCGATTCGGTAGTTACACCGGTCTATATGAAGGGTGATGTGCCTGAAGCCACGGCGATGGTAATGGACCTGAGAGAAAATTATGGCATCTTCGCTTCCATCGTGGTGTATCCTGTTATTCCAAAAGGACATATCATTTACCGCCTCATTCCTTCTGCTATTCACAACGATGAAGATATTGAACTGACACTGAAAGCGTTTTCCGAAACCAAGAAAAAACTGGATGCAGGGGAATACAAAGTCGAAGCCATACCAGACATGGCTGAATTAAGCGGTAAACGTTTCGATTATTTGAGAGAAATTCCCAAGAATAAATAATTTACTGTTACTTTAACCTGAAACCCCGCTTTGGCGGGGTTTTTATTTCTACGGAAAGTGGTCTTTGAACTGATTCCATTACATTTATAGTCTAAAAATCAATCATGATGCGTAAGCTATTTCTGCTGCTGTTTTTGATCCCTGTACTGGCAGTTGCCCAGCAAAAACAGATCACTCTCGAAGACATTTATAAGAAAGGAACTTTCCGCGGCGAGTTTGTTCCCGGTTTTGCCGGAGAAGATATTGACAGCCTGGTAAAAGCCAGTGATGTAAAGGATGAGGCCGGGAAACCCATTCCGCTGGGCGATCATTTAGTCAGTGATGATAAAAAAAGAGTACTGGTTTTCACCGGCCGTGAATCCATCTACCGCCGGTCTTCCAAAGCCACCGCTTACCTGCATGATATCATTGCCAAAAAAACCAGGAAGCTGGATGCAGAGAAAGTAATGCATCCCACCTTCTCTCCTGATGGCAGTAAAATAGCTTATGTAAAGAATAACAATCTTTACCTCTACGATATCGCCACCGGCAGTTCAAGAGCTGTTACCACGGATGGCAAATGGAACGAGATCATCAATGGCAACTGCGACTGGGTATACGAAGAAGAATTTGAATTCACCCGTGCTTATGAATGGAGCCCGAAAGGAAATTATATTGCTTATTACCGTTTCGATGAAAGCAAAGTGAAAGAATACCAGTTCACACAATTCGACAATACCTACAACAAACAATACACTTATAAATATCCTAAAGCCGGTGAAGAAAATTCCAAAGTGGAAATACATATTTATGATGTGGCGAATAACAAAGATGTAAAAGCCCGGTACGAACAGGGCGACATTTATATTCCCCGCATCAAATGGACCAAAGATGATAACAACCTGGTGGTGTACTGGATGAACCGTCACCAGGACAACCTGAAACTGTTGCAAACCAATGCACAGACCGGTGCCAGTTCAGTTTTATACGAAGAGAAAAATAAATACTTCGTGGAGATCAATGATGACTGGTGGTTCCTGAAAGATGGCAAGAACTATCTTTTTACCAGTGAAATGAATGGCTATCGTCATTTATACCTCTACAGCCTGGATGGTAAAACAAAAACACAGCTCACCAAAGGCAATTATGAAATAACCGAAGTGAACGGTGTGGATGAAGTGAATAAACGCATTTACTACACCATGGCTTATCCCCGCCCGATGGACCGCAACCTGTTTGTAACCGATTTCACGGGAAAGAAAACCTACCAACTTACACAGGGTGAAGCCTGGCATCGTACAGAACTGAATGAAAGCTTTACCCAGTTCCAGGATTACCGCTCCGATCTCAATACACCGCAGGTGGTAACGCTGAATGATATTGTGGTTGATAAAAAGAAAAATATCAGTGCCAGACTGGTAAAGACATTGAATGAAAACAGCAAGCTGAAAACAAAGTTGGATGAATATGGTATCGGTAAAGCAGAATTTATACGGGTACCAAACAGCAAGGGTGATACCCTCAATGGCTGGATGCTGAAGCCTGCTAATTTCGATGCTTCTAAAAAATACCCTGTTTTATTCTGCAATTATGGTGGCCCGGGTTCACAACAGGTGGCCAACCGTTTTGGTGCCGTAAGTATGTGGCACCAGTTGCTGGCGCAAAAAGGTTTCATTGTGGTGAGTGTTGACAATACCGGCACCGGCTACCGCGGCGAAGAATTTAAAAAGAAAACCTACCTGCAATTGGGCAAGTTTGAGATCGAAGACCAGATCGATGCGGCTAAATACCTCGGCAATATGTCTTTTGTTGACAAAGACAATATCGGTCACTGGGGCTGGAGCTACGGTGGCTTTATGAGTGCCCTGGCTATCACCAAAGGCAATGATGTATTCAGTGCTGCTGTATCGGTTGCTCCTGTTACCAACTGGCGTTTCTATGATAATATCTATACAGAACGATACATGCGGACACCCCAGGAAAATGCAAAAGGCTATGATGATAATTCGCCGATCAACTTTACCGATAAGATCAAAGGCAAATACCTGATCGTGCATGGCACGGCAGATGATAATGTGCATTTCCAGAATGCCACACAAATGATCACCGCCCTGGTAAAAAGCAATATTGATTTTGAAAGTGCTTATTATCCCAACAAGAACCACGGCATATCCGGTGGACTGGATAATACCACCTTCCATCTCTGGAGCAAAATGACCAACTGGATCCTGGAAAATATGGGCAATTCCAATACCCAGCAGCCAGCTAAACCGGCCAAACAACCCAAGGCGTTCTAACTTATAAGCTCTGAAAAAAGAAAAGCATCCGCCAACTGGTGGATGCTTTTTTTATGGGAATATCAGAACCTTAAACTCGCTGGGCAAAAAAGAACCCCGACTCGAAAGTCGGGGGCCCTAATCAAAAACCATTAACCATTAAACCTTATCCTATGAAAATTCATTGCTAATATCGTTATTAATATCATAACACAAAACATTTGGCTGTAATTTTTTGGCCGAAATGACGAATAATCAGCAGGAAATGAGAATATTTGATTGACCTCAATGGCTCAACAATGATCTTTGTAGTTAAATTAAACAGGGCTTGTAGATTTACAACTACAAGGATCATAAGCAAACGTTTGCGCAAATTCAGTTAACTTCCCTCAACTTTTAGCAGCTTTGAACAGTTATAACAGCATGAAAAAAATAGTTATTGCCATCACCGGTGCCAGTGGTTCCATCTATGCAAAGAACCTGCTCGACAAGCTGGTTGCCGCTAAAGAACAATGGAATGAGTTGTCGGTGGTGATGACTGAGAATGCGAAACTGGTCTGGAAGACAGAACTGGATAATGAAACCTATGCTGACTACCCGGTTAAATTTTATTCCACTACTGATTTCATGGCTCCCTTTGCATCGGGTTCGGGACAATACAATACGATGATCATCATCCCCTGTTCAATGGGCACCTTAGGACGCATTGCCTCGGGCATGTCCAATGACCTGATCACCCGTGCTGCTGATGTGGTATTGAAAGAAAGAAGAAAACTGATCTGTGTGATCCGTGACACTCCCTACAATCTTATTCATATCCGCAATATGGAAACCCTGACCCTGGCAGGTGCTGTTATCTGTCCCGCCACTCCTTCCTTTTACAGTAAACCCCAAACCATCGAGGAAGTAGCTGCCACTGTTGTGGACCGGGTACTCGATCTCGCCGGAATTGATATAAAAACATTCCGCTGGGGGAAATAAAAGAGGCCATCCGTGATGACCTCCTTGAAATGATAAGGGTAATTAATGGTACGATTATTTTGTTACCGCATTATTCAGCGCAGTGGTCTTTTTAATATGCTTGTTAAACGGCTTTACCAGTACAGAAAATAAGACACCGGTTCCACTGAGTTTAATATTACCAAGGCCTACCCCGGTCAACGGAATTTTTACATAGGGCTCAGCAGCTATGGAGAATGTATTGCTTAGCTTACGCTGGTAACCTCCCGACAAAGTCAGTATGGAGAACAGGTGCTTGTTTTCATTATTAACGGAATGCCTGTAAGTATAAGTGGGCTGGCCGGGATAATTATACACATAATCATAGTCTTCCTTCTTCATGATCAGTGAGGAAACAGCTGCTCCTCCAAAGAATCCCTGCTTTTCAGAACGGCTGAAATTATACGAAAGGCTCAGCGGTATCTCATACACTTTACAATCAGCGTCGATCTTCGTCAGGTATTGTATACCCGGTATCGGTACTCCCGGTTTATATTGCTCCGGTGATGCTGTGTACACTTTATTCGCCATATAAAAACCCGTTCTTACTGTAAACCTGTTTTTAAATGTATAACCCAACCCGGCACCGGTAAGCAATCTTGTCTTTCCAATCGTACTGGTACCCACGGCACTCATATCAGGACCGGCTGATACACTGATAAAGAAGGGGCTTTTCTCTTTTTGCTTTGCGGCTTGTTTTTTGGCAACCGGCTCTGTTGCCACCGGGGCTTCTGCTTTTGGTTCAGCAATGGCTGGTTGATCAGCCGCGGGTTTCTTCTCTTCGTTTACTGAAGTGGGTGTAACTGTACTCACAGGTTTGTTTCCCGAAACAACCGCTGCCGGATCACTGTTTGTATTTATTGAAGGCGTTTCCTTTTTCTGCATGGTTACCGGCTCAGCAATTTTATCAGGATCGTTTACGGAAACAATCGCTTTATCATTTACTGGTGCAGCTTTAGTGGTTTTTTTCTTTTTACCAATACCTGGGGAATTTGTTGTAATCAGTTGTTCAGCTTCTTTATTCAAACCAATCCCCGCAGGTTGTACAAACTTCTTTTGATCACTCAATAATCCTGCACCTGCCGGTTCAACTATTTTCTTATCAGTATCAGTTGCTGTTGTAACTGAACTTCCGTCCGCATTTGTATTGCCGGTAGTAATAGTGGCATCTTTTGCCGAAGTCGTGACTTTTCTGTTTTCAGTTGCTGAACCGGGAGTAACTTTTCTATCAGTATTTTTTTCGGAACCTGTGCTGGCAACAGCAATTGCCGGCTCTTCACTCTTCCACGGTTTCTCCATGAACAGCCAGGCAGCTCCGCCACCCAGTAACAGCAACACAAACAACCAGAAGAAAAAGAAACGCCTTCTTTTTTTCCCGGGTTGCGGCATATGCTTATCCAGTAGTGCTTCCATCTTATCCCATGCCTTTTCATCATAGGTCGGGTGATGGTTGTCTGCCGCCTCCTTTATCCGCTGATCAAAATCGTCAAACTGCATTTTTCGCTTCCTCGGTTTGATTTTGTTTAAATAATATCTTTTGCAACTGTCTCCGGGCTTTGGACAAATTCGATTTGGAAGTACCCGTTGAAATGCCCAGTTGCGCAGCAATTTCATCATGGCTCAGCCCGTCAATGATAAACAGGTTCAGCACCGTCCTGTATCCCGGCGACAGGTCCTGAATGCCCCGGATGATCTCATCATACGATATCTTATCCACCGCATCCTCTCCCTTGGCCGGCACCTGCATGATCACCGGGTCAATATCCGTTATCATCCGTTGCTTATGGTATTTCCGGAAATGATCAATGGCCGTATACACCATGATCTTCCGCAGCCAGCCTTTGAAGGAACTGACCACATCTGCATAAGCAGGGCTGTAATGATGTATTTCCCGGAATACTTTCAGGAATCCATCATTCAGTATCTCCACAGCATCATCAACATTGTTGGTGTAACGGTCGCAGATGGCCATAGCATAGCCATAGAAAGAGTTGTAGATGATTTTCTGGCTCTCTCTTTTATTCAGGGCACAAGCCCCGACATGGTAGGTCAATTCCTCAGCTGAAAGCAAATATTGATCGGGTTTCATCAGCTAAATCGGAAAACGGGGATAAAAGGTTGCCGTTCCCTTGTAAATTAATGCTTTCTGAAACATTCCCGGAATAACCAAATACGGGGATAGCCCCGCAAGCGGCAAGCAGGCTGATTTACAGGCCACAGGGAAGTAAAAAAATTTTTGCCGGGAAGGCCTGTTTGAACTTTACATTGTACTTCATCAGTATCATGACCACAGCCTCTGCCAGGATGGCGAAGCGTACAAAAGCAACAAACAAGGCAAAGAAAAAATAATAGAGTCCGGCACCGCCGGCATCGAGTAAATAGAGCATGGTGGGTTATTTGCTTAAAAGTAATAATAAACGGAACAGGTTTTATTCCCGCTGCTGGGTACTCAGAGGAAAGCACCCGAATAAAAACTAAGGGTTCTCAAATCCATTAATTTTTGAAAGTTGAGTTTGGGCGGTGTAAATTTAGGTATTGCCTGTAATTTTAAAATGCGATACACGATAGACATTGCCTATTTCAAAAAAATACAAAAACCTGCTTTGGGGTTTATTTATTACAGCTTTTTTTGTCACATTTATTTTTTATAAAACTAATAGAGACAGTAAATCCCTTGACAAAAACTTTAAAATTATTGACGTCTTTATAAAAGATGTAAAAATATATAAGGGAGTATATTTTTTGCGTTACAGCTTTCTGACAAAAAATAAAACTTTAAGTGGACAGACTTCTTTAGCAGTTGGAAACACGAATTTAACTTACTTAAGCAATGTATTAGTTGGACAAAAAATTTTGCTCGCAGTAGATTCGACAAATGAATCTAATAATATTCTATTATTAAGCCGACAAGACTATAAACGATTTCATACTACCCCTTCTGACAGTATTCTAATGATATTTTCAAAAATAGACTCGTTAAGACTAACAAAGTTCAACTGATAAAACTACAGGTAAGGTACAATACCCATTGCTCCCTATCTTCGCCCTTTCTCCATAACCATCCACTTGATCATGAAAACAGCATTCTTCAGCACCAAATCATACGATCGGGACTATTTCGACCGTTTCAATGCCTCCGGTCATGAACTAACCTATTTTGATGTATCGCTGAATAAAAACTCCGTGGCCTTAAGCCAGGGTCATGATGCGGTCTGTCTTTTTGTAAATGACAAAGCCAATGCAGCCGTTATTGAACAACTGGCGGCCAATGGTACCAGGATCATCGCCCTGCGTTGTGCCGGTTTTAATAATGTGGACCTGGCAGCCGCTGCTGCCAATAACATCAAGGTGGTGCGGGTACCCGCCTATTCACCCGAAGCTGTGGCGGAACATGCGGTGGCCCTCATCCTGACGCTGAACCGGAAAATTCATAAGGCCTATAACCGGGTGCGGGACAGCAATTTTTCGCTGGAGAATTTACTGGGTTTTAACCTGCATGGTAAAACAGTGGGTGTGATCGGTACGGGTATCATTGGCCGTTGTTTTTGCCGTATCATGCTGGGCTTTGGCTGCCGCATCCTGGCGCATGACCTCTACCCTTCTGAAGAAATGATCAAAGCCGGTGTGCTGTATACAACACTGGATACCATCTGGCAGGAAAGCGATATCATCTCGCTGCATTGTCCTCTGCTACCGGAAACCAAACACCTGGTGAATAAGGACTCCTTTGCGAAAATGAAAAAAGGCGTGATGCTCATCAATACCAGCCGCGGTGCGGTGATCAATACGGCCGATGCGGTGGAAGCCCTGAAGAAAGAACAACTCGGCTATCTCGGTATTGATGTGTATGAGCAGGAAGAGAAATTATTCTTCAAAGATCTTTCCGGCAGCATCATGCAGGATGATGTGATTGCCCGGCTCACCAGTTTTCCCAATGTACTCATCACTTCCCACCAGGGATTTTTTACCAAAGAGGCTTTAGAGCAAATAGCCCTTGTGACCCTGAAAAATCTGAGCGATTTTGAAAGCGGGTTGCCGCTGGAGAACGAGGTGAAGGGGTAATGAGAAGTAACTATTGGTTTGCGATTGTTAAATTTTGTTTGCTGCTGACCCACTATTGCTACACCACATTGTGTAGCGGCACCCGGATTTTCACCGGAAAAAAGTAAATTTGATAAACTAAAAAAGTATGGGAGCTTCTCAAACCGATATAGAACTCAGCAAATACTGGCCTTCATTATCTGCCAAACAAAAAAAATCCCTGCTGGAGCTTATCAAATCATTTAGCCAGCCGGGGAGAATAAGCGCAGAGCAGTACAATAAAGAACTGGCTGAAGCGGAAGCCGAATACGAGGCCGGAGAGCATATCACATCAGACGAAATGCTCAAACTGATTCGTCAATGGAAGTAAACCGGTATGAAATAGTTTGGACCAAAAGGGCACAACTGCATATGAGAAATGCTTTTGAGCATATCCGTGAAGATTCTCCAAAAAATGCAGTGAAGGTGCTTGAAGATATTGTAGCAGCTATGCATAAGGCTGAAAGAAACCCCGAATACTACAATGCAGACAAATACAAAATCAATAATGATGGGAGTTACAGGGCTTTTGAGAAACACAAGTTCCGGGTTGTATACCGTTTTACCGGAAAAATAATCAGGGTATTACGGGTACGCCATACAAAGATGGAACCAAAGAAATACTGAGAAAATAATACCCTTTATAAATTTCATTTTAACGATAGTGTATGAACAAAGACATACAAGCCTACAACAACGCTCAATCAAAACCCGACAAAGAGATTTGCCAGTTATTGGCCAAAGAAATTGATGCGGCTTTGCCGAAAGCGGAGAATAAGATCTGGCATGCACAGCCGGTCTGGTTCCTTGACGGGAACCCGGTGGTGGGCTACAGTAAACTGAAGAACTGTATCCGGCTTTTATTCTGGAGCGGCCAGACGTTTGAAGAAGAAGGTTTACAAAACGAGGGCAGTTTCAAAGCCGCTGAAATTAGGTACACGGCTGCTGAACAGGTGAATACCAAAGACCTGAAACGCTGGCTGAAAAAATCGGAAAGGATCCAGTGGGATTATAAAAATATTGTGAAGCGAAGAGGTGTACTGGAAAGACTGAAATAAAGTTATTCCTTTTATTTAATCAAAATATTTTGCAACCATTTTCTTAGGTGCCACCTGCTTCCAGGCTGTTGTCAGTGCATCCTGCAACATGGCTTTCTTTACTTTCTTCAGTTCAATATAAGTGGCCCCCTGCCGGCCCCAGCCACCCGGTACGGGATAGATAACTGTTTTATCAAAAGAACAAAAAACAGACTGGTCCACAGCAGACAGCTTTACCATCATCAGTTGTTTACCGGCTTTGATGGTAGCGAATATCTTATTCTTCACCCGGAAATCAGGTGTTTCAAAATGGCTTTTCTCCTCCGTTTCGGGCAGGGATAACGCTAATTGTCTTGCGGCTGCTACGGTGACCATAGCAGAAAGTTACGAAAGAACGCTTCTTTTGAAATGTTTAGCAGGGATTTTGCTTGTAAAGCAAAGACATCAATATTCCACCAGCCATTCCCGTTCATTAAAACACGACACATGAAAAAGATCATCGCTCTTGCTGGTTTAGTATGCAGTTGCCTGCTGGCCTCGGCCCAGTTAAAGACAACACAGGTCTGCCCCCCTTTCAATATCGATATCCTGGATGGCCGTATCGGCGACCTGGATGCCCGGTCCACACAGGGACAGATCAAAAAAGCATTTCCCTGTTTTACCAGCGCAGAAGCCGAATCGGATTCTGCTAAATGCGGCGGCACTGTGTTCTATAAAGACAAGGATATTTATTTCTATACCAAAAGAGATTACGTGGAGATCGGCCCGGCCTTCAAAGGCAAACTGAGTATTCCCCTGCTGGGTGCCAGCCGTACAGGTTTATTCAAATGGCTGGGCAATGCTAAGATCAAAGATGTAAGCTGGGATGCCTATCAAACTTCCTACGGCATCCTGATCCTGTATTTTAACAAGGCGAATAAGATCAACCGGATCCGGTTCAGCACCCAATCGGTGGAGACGATCAATCTGTGTGAGTAAGAAAATCAGAGAATCCGTACTTCGGTCCGGCGGTTCAGTTGCCTTCCTTCATCAGTATCATTATCGGCTACCGGTTGTGCAGCACCATACCCTTTGGCGATCACTCTTGATGGAGTTATTCCTTTTTTCAGCAACCAGGCTTTGATGGCATCGGCTCTTTGCTGGGACAATTTCAGGTTATCGGCATCCTTGCCTACATTATCCGTATGTCCTGCTATTTCAATCCTGATCGTTTCCTTATTCTTTAAATAGGCAGCCAGTTCTTCCAGTTCAGGAAAAGATTCTGACCGCAGCGTGGCTTTGCCGAAATCAAAATGCACATTATCCAGTGTATATTTTTTAGCTGCTTCAAACTTCACATTCACTTTAAATGGATCGGTGAAGAATTCGTCTGGACCTAAAGGCGGTATTTCGATCTTACCATATTTCGTGGTATCGGTCAGGCTTTTTACCGTGATCATATAAATATCACCCGGAGCTAACTGCAAACTGAATTTGCCTGCCGCATCCGAACGGCCGCCGAAGGTTTGTTTTGTTTTCTCACTCCGGAATAAAACGGTTTCTCCTTTGGAGGGCTTGCCTTTCATATCGGTCACAAATACATTCACCTGTGCCAGTTGCGTAACCGTGGTATCAACCGACTGGCTGTATGTTTTTAGCAAAGAAAAAAATGTAAAGAGCAGCAGTAGTATCCGGCGCATAGAAAATATTTTAACCCAAACGGTAAGCAGTATGGCTTTATTGCAGATTATAAATACAAACTGCCGGTGTACCGGCAGCTTGTATAATGTGTCAATCATAATCAGGCAGTAACCCGACATTATAAAACATAAAGCTCCATTTGTCGGTTTGCTCATCAATGGTTTGCTGGGTGCTTTTCCCGGCACCATGCCCTGCTTTTGTTTCGATACGTATCAATACAGGATTAGCTCCTTTTTGATTGGCCTGCATGGCCGCTGCAAATTTGAACGAATGTGCAGGTACCACCCGGTCATCATGATCAGCGGTGGTGACCATCGTGGCGGGATAGGCCGCTTCTTTTACATTATGCACCGGCGAATATTTGTACAGGTATTCAAACATCTCTTTACTTTCTTCGGATGTTCCATAATCATATGCCCAGCCCGCACCCGCTGTGAATTTATGATAGCGCAGCATATCCATTACTCCCACAGCAGGGAATGCCACTTTGCACATACCCGGTTGCTGTGTGATACAGGCACCCACCAGCAAACCGCCATTGCTGCCACCCTCAATAGCCAGCAGGTCTCTAGAGGTGTAATTATTTTCAACCAGATAATTGGCAGCAGCGATGAAATCATCAAATACATTTTGCTTTTTGGTTTTCACACCCTGGTTATGCCAGTCTTCGCCATATTCTCCGCCACCCCGCAAATTGGGCACAGCATATATACCGCCATTCTCCAGTAAAATGATCGTGGAGGTACTGAACCAGGGAGTGAGACTGACACTGAAACCTCCATACCCATAGAGCAGGCAGGGATTCTTTCCATTCAGTTCAATACCTTTTTTATGCGTGATGATCATCGGGATCTTGGTACCATCCTTTGAAGTATAGAAAATTTGTTTGGATTCATACTCTTCGGGGTTGAACTGCACTTTGGATTCTTTATATACTTCACTTTTACCGCTGGCAATATCCATTTTATAAATAGTAGCCGGGTTAACATACGAAGTGAAAGTGAAATACATTTCTTTCTCTTCCTGTTTGGCATAAAAACCGGAAGCCGTACCCGGACCGGGCAATGCAATTTCACGAACTAATTTACCACTGGTATCATGCTGGCTTACTTTGGTGATCGCATCTTTCAGGTAACTGCAAAAAATATAACCGCCTCCTGAAGAAGCCGTAAGTACTTCCGGTTTGGCTTCAACGATCGTTTTCCAGTTGGCGGTATCAGGATTGGCAACCGGGACAGCCACCAGCTTACCGGTAGGCGCTCCTTTATCGGTCTGGATATAAAAATTCGTGGAATCATTATAGACCACACCGTACTGGTTATTCATATCGGTGATCACGGGTTGTATCGGTGCATCCGGTATAGCAAGGTTTTGAATATAGAGCCCGTTACCATAAGTGGCATTGGCTGTATAAATGAATAACCATTGCTGGTCTTCGCTCACCCCCACCCAAACATACCGGAAGGGTGTGGCATCCGAACCAAAAATGAGTTTATCTTCTTTCTGTGAAGTACCCACTTTATGAAAATAGACCTTGTGGCTTTCCGTAACACCCGACAGGCGGCTGCCGTTCTTTACTTTATCATAGGTGCTGTAATAGAATCCTTCGTTGCCTTTCCAGCTGGCACCGCTGAATTTTATTTCCAATGTATCACCGGTAAGTTGTTTGCTGACGGCATTCATCACCACCAGTTTTTGCCAGTCGCTCCCGCCCTCTGAAATATTATAAGCAGCCATCGAGCCATCTTTGCTGAAGCTGATACCGGCTAATGAAGTGGTACCATCCTTAGAAAAGCTGTTGGGATCTAAAAACACTTCTGCTTCTTTTCCATCACCAGCTTCCCGGTACACGACCGACTGGTTCTGCAAACCGGAGTTTTTATAATAGTAGGTAAACTTGCCTTCTTTAAAAGGTGCTGAGTATTTTTCATAATTGAATAAGGCTTCATAACGTTTCCGGATCGCTTCCCGGAAAGGAATTTGTGACAGGTAGGCATTGGTCACTTCGTTTTCTGTTTTCACCCAGGCTGCTGTTTCAGTGCTGGTATCATTTTCCAGCCAGCGGTACGGGTCAGCTACTTTGGTTCCGAAATAGGTATCAAAGACGGTGCTGTCTTTACGGGTTACAGGATATTTCACTTCAATAGGTTTTAATTCGCTTAAAGTGGCCTGTTTTTTCTCTTCATTCTTACAGGCAGTTACTAAAACAACGGCCAGCAATGGCATCCATAGTTTGTTCATGGTTGTTGATTTAGGCAGGAAGTTACTTGTTTTGGACAGAGTTAAAAAACCGTTTTCTCAACAGTACATCAAGCAGGGTTCTCCCTTCATCAAAGGGATTTGTATCCCCTTTACCCCGGTCGTTCTTTTGTGCTGACAAAGATGCTTAACACATCTTCCTTATTCTTCCATTAAAACATTTAATTATGAAAGCTGTAATTAAAAAAATGCCTGTGCTGCTGGCAGTATTGGTAGCAACCTGTTTTACCCTTTTGTCTTTCACTGCTCCTAAAGGCGGTGAAGGATTTGAGATCTTCCTGGATAACAAAGTAGTGCTGCAAAAATTCGGTAACCAGATGAACACAGTATCTGTTTTAGAATTAGATGCTGTTGCAATGAACGGGGAATTGCAGGTAAAGTATCATCACTGTGGCCGGGTGGGTAAGAACAGGGCCATTACAATAACAAACGGGGAAGCCAAAGTGCTGAAAACATGGCGCTATGATGATGCAAAACAACAGGGGGCTTCCATGTCCTGCTCCGTCAAAGAAATTATTACCCTGCAAAATTCCGGAACTGAAAAACTGAACCTGTATTATTCTTCCAGTGAATTACCGGGCGGAAGGTTACTGGTGTCCATTGTTCCTAAAACAAAAGCGGTGGTGAAATTATAAATGAAAGGCCGGTATTATGACCGGCCTTTTCAATTATTTCAACAGCTTGCTGAACTTTGCCAGCTCGGTTTTCTCTGCTGCTGATAATGGTTCATTGTTATCATATTTCGACTGAAAGAAGAGTACCCGTTTGTGCTGCGGGTATCTGGCCAGGATGGATGCAATCATTTGCCCGGTGCTTTCATCCTTCTCATACAACGGAACGGTTGCGGGCAGGGCCGATCTTTCTTTGGTATGTTTCTTTTTAATGATCGCTTCTAATGTAGCCAGTTTGCTGGCCGGTATCGTACTGATCTTTGATGCTTTGCTGTGCAATCCCTGTAATTGTTTTTTGCTCAACCCTCCCCTTTCCTGGTATTGCAACAATAAACTTTCCACGAAAGGAGTACCTGGTTTTGCCAGCAGCACTGCCTGCAGCACATCCAGTATAATATCCACATCAGGTTTTATCCGTTGCATAATTAGTGGCGTGAAAGTAACAAAAGCCCGTCAATAATTGCAGCAGTATACTAAAGGATGCTGCATCTTTGCATACTGATCATTTGTACATGAATTTTATTTCTTCTGCCCGGGTCTTTCATTTTGGTGATAAACAAATAACCGTCGTTGTGCCGAATCCTGTATGGGTGCAGCAGGATTACCTGGAAAGGGAGCATAAAGACCCTTCTGTTGTATTTCCCTACTGGTCGCAGGTATGGCCGGCCGCCATCGGGCTTTGTAATTTTTTATCGGCACATACCGGTTACATTGAAAATAAAAAAGTGACGGAACTGGCAGCCGGGCTGGGGTTACCTT
The DNA here is from genome assembly GCA_017303455.1 of Chitinophagales bacterium. Lineage (GTDB taxonomy): Bacteria > Bacteroidota > Bacteroidia > Chitinophagales > Chitinophagaceae > CADEDV01. The sequence goes on from JAFLBM010000031.1 coordinate 42,103, forward strand.
CGCTATTGGCTGCTGTGTATGCCTCGGAAGTGCATTGTAGTGATCATATCCCGGAAGCAGTGAAAATGATGCAGGAGTCGGTCCTGGAAAACGGGTACACAAATATGCGGTGCAGTGTGGCTGACTGGAATCATTTACCTGCAGACCAGCATCCTGATGTGTTGTTGCTGAGTGATATTAATTATGAACCGGGAGAGTTTGACCAGTTGCATCATTTGTTATTACAATTTTTACAGGCGGGAACTACTATTTTACTCAGTACCCCGCAGCGGCTGATGGCCAAATCTTTTATTGATAAGCTGCTCCCCTTTTGTGTGGAACAGGAAGAGTATAGT
>JAFLBM010000032.1 GCA_017303455.1 Chitinophagales bacterium
TAATGCCGTCAAAGTTCCTTTTCCTCCCTTAAATCCCAACCCTTAAATTTGGGTAAGGATTAGCTGCTGGCAGGCAGGCCCTGAACGGAGCCCTTCTGCTACGCTCAGGATAAACTTGCAACCACAGGCGATAGTAGTCATGCTGCCAGGTATATAATCTTTCTCCACAACTTGTCCCGCAAAATGCGGGATTTTCACATACTTCAACTCAATTTGTCAGCGTTATATTATTTTTCTTTTATTTTGTTGTTAATCAAACCCGAATGAATGAGCCATCCTAAGGGAAAACTAATAGCCATCGGAGGAGCAGAAGATAAAGGCACAAACCTGGAGACCGGAGAATTTCAACGTAATAACCTCAATTTTTTTGAGCTGGGTATCCTGCGCCGGGTGGTGCAGGAAGCCGGCGGTCCCTCTGCAAGAATAGAAGTCATCACCACGGCTTCCATGATTCCTTATGAAGTGGGAGAAAATTACCTCAATGCTTTTGGAAAGATCGGCTGCACCAATATCGGCCTGTTGCATATCCGCACCCGGCAGGATGCAATGAATGATGAATACATTGAACGTATCCGTCATTGTGATGCGGTGATGTTCAGCGGCGGCAATCAATTACGGCTGAGCGCTACGGACGGGGGCACTGAATTTTTAACCATTCTCAAAAGAAGATACCAGGAAGAAAATTTTGTCATCGCCGGAACCAGCGCCGGGGCCATGGCGATGAGCAATACCATGATCTATGAAGGCAATGCCACAAGAGCCCATTTGAAAGGAGAGGTAAAGATTACTACAGGGCTTGGGTTTTTAAATACAGTTATTATTGATTCGCATTTTGAAAAACGGGGACGTTTTGGAAGGCTGGCGCAGGCCGTGGCCACGAATCCTTCCTGTATTGGTATTGGACTGGGAGAAGATACCGGTATGCTGATCACGGAGGGAAACAGGATGGAAGCCATTGGCAGCGGGTTGGTGATGATACTCGACGGGCATGATATTTTACACTCGAATATTGCAGATATACCGGATGGTAATCCCATAAGTCTGGAAAACCTGAAAGTACATTTTTGTGAAAAAGGGAATGGCTACCTGATCAGGGAAAGAAAGTACCTGCCCGAAGCTGCGGATGGGGCAGTGATTAAGAAGCAGGTGGATGTGGAGTAACTGAAACAAGCAACGATTATACCTTTTCAAACATCTGCCAGAGGCAGGTGTTTTTATTTTAACTTGTGTGATCAATTTAAAAAGTATGAAAAGACTGACCCTTTTTATTTCACTGGCAGCCTTAGTAGCTTTTATGCCGCAAAAGAAAACAAAAGTGATCTTTTTTGGTGATTCCATTACAGAACTGGGTGTTAGAAAAGACAAGTACACCGGGTATATTCTGAAAATGGATAGTATGCTGAAAGTCGAAAAGAAAAACGACCAGTACGAACTGATTGGGGCAGGAATCAGCGGCAACAAAGTATATGATCTTTATTTGCGCCTGGAAGATGATGTATTGAGTAAGAACCCGGATGTGGTGGTTATTTATGTGGGGGTAAATGATGTATGGCATAAAACATTATTAGGCACCGGTACAGATCCTGATAAGTTTGAAAAATTCTATCTCGCTATACTGAAAAAACTCAAGGGAAAAAATATCAAAGCCATACTGTGCACACCCGCCGTAGTGGGGGAGAGGATGGATATGAGTAACCAGTTGGATGGCGACCTGAACCGTTACAGCAATATGATCCGGGACATGGCCAGGAGGAATAACCTGCCATTAGTTGACCTGCGGCAAAAATTTCTTGACTACAACAAGGCCAATAACCCCGCTAACCAGGAAAAGAATATTCTTACCTATGACGGGGCGCATCTTAATGAAAAAGGAAACCAGTTAGTAGCAGACGAGATGTGGAAGGCGGTGAAATCAGTGAATTAGTTTTTTTAACAGTGCAGACACTTCTTCATGCTGGTCCATGGTCAGCACATGAGTTCCATCTTTTATTGTATAATCAGCTTTCACGAGGCGGTAAGGCAACAGTTTATCTGCTGTGCCATGAATATGGGTGATATTTTTAGGAACTATTTTGTTCTCCCAGCGCAGAATAGCACCAATAGCCCAACGGGAAAAATTCATATCTGATTCACGGATGATCTGCTGCAATAGTTTTTTATGTTCTGGTTGAATGCCGCCAAGTATCCAGGTATTGGCCAGCATGGTCTTTTTAGAGAAACTAACCGGTGTCCATTTATAAACAGGAAGATATTTGCCAATCCGCAGGTAGGAAGGAAATTCTGAAGAGGTCTTGTTGCTGGCTAAAATGATCCCTTTGATTCCGGGGTCTGCTTTTGCCATTTCAGTTAGTAGCATGCCCCCAAATGAAATACCCACAACGGTTGGATGAGGGTCTTTTATTTGCTCTCTTAAGCGAAGGGCATAGGATGGTAATGATTCATTTTGGGCTGGAACAATCCAATCAACAAAAACAGGATCGTAGCCGCTATGATCGAGCAAGGAAAAGATTCTTTTGTCTGCCCCCAGCCCGCTGATGAAATAGATTTTTTGCATATAGTTCCGGTTCACCGGGTAAAGTAACAGTTTGGTTGAAAATTACTTTCATTTTGTCGAATTATTTTATGATCCAGGTAAGGTAGCAGGGGATCTGTTTATCTTTAATAGGAGATGTCCCGGCCTTTCGATCATACTACTGCAACACGTTACTGGCTCAACGTATTTGCCTTGTATGCCCTTGTGGAAGCCATTATACAGCTACTGTTTTTTTTCATACTGAATAATTTTGGAACAAGGCCTATCAGCCATATTGAGTTTCACGGGCTGATGTGGATCTTTCAGTGCCTGCTGATATGGCCGGTCTGGTGGGTGGCTTTGCTGGTGCAAAAGGAAAAGATCGTCATCCAGGTCTTTGTCAATGTGAGTTTTTACCTACTATACAGTTATGTATGGTTTGGTCCTGTGCAGGAACTGATCGGGTATTTATATACTAATCTGGAAGAAATCACCAGGGCTCCGGAAGACCGGCTCGAAGCAATGCTGGATAATGGAAGCCAGTATTCGTATCTTAATTACCAGTTGCTGAAACATGCCTTTCGCCTCTCCTGGTTTTACCTGGCTGCCTATTTCTATAACTACCGGGAAGAGGAAAAAAGAAGAATTGAACTGGCTCTTGCCAATAAAGACTTGCAGTTAAAGATGCTTAAATGGCATCTTAATCCATCTTTTTATTTTAAAACGATCAATCACTTGCAACAAGTAGCTGCTGTTAAACCGCAACAGGCTACTGAGCCAATCCTGCAACTGGCCAAAGTGATGGAGTATGTCATTTATGAAGCCAGGGAATCCTTAATAGAAATGAAAAAGGAAACAGCGTTTCTTCATATTTATGCCTGCTTACTAAGCAGACAGTCGGATGCTGAAGTATTGATCCGCCTGGAATGCGAACCGGGTGGTGAGCAGCTTAAGATCGCACCACTTTTACTGGCAGGGTTACTGGATAACGTTATCTCTGCCGGCAAAAAGCAAGAGAAAGAAGTGTATAGTATCAGGATAGCATTTGAAGGAAACAGGATGAAGTTCTCCATTACGGGCACGGAACAGGCACCGGATTTACCGGCCCTGCTGGAAAATTTATATCCCAGTAAGTACACAACCACCCATACGGATGCTGGTATTTTTACACTGAATCTGCAATTAGATGCAAGCTGAAAGATATACGATAAAGAATCCTGCGGACACCTGGTCGGTGAAGAAGTTCTGGATAAAGGCATTCGCTGTTTATGCACTGGCGGAAGCAATATTTCTTGGGGCCACTTATTTTATTACCTATTCACAATGCCAATCTTGTGTACTTCCTGTTCCTTTCTATTTGTGGCAATACCTGGCCAACTTGCTGCTGACCGCTTTGTTTTGGTATGGCCTGACCTTTTTTTATAAGCAGGCATTATGGAAAACGATCACGGCAAATATGCTCATCTTCTTTCTTTATTATTTTATTTATGCCGGCATGTTGTATGCAATACTCAATTCAGGGCAGGAATGGCTGCTGGGAAAACCGCTGCAGTCCCGGTCTTTTCAATATGTAGTGTATAACTCGTGGTTCGATATAGGGAAATATGTAGTGAAATTATCGGCCTTCTATGTGCTGAGATTTTATGCAGAGTACAGGAAGGCCGCCAGCCAGCGGCTTCAACTGGCTGTTATTAATAAAGACATGCAGCTAAATTTGCTGAAGCAACAGCTCAACCCCCATTTTTATTTTAATACACTCAATAACCTGTACGGATTATCCCGTAACAACCATCCAAAGCTTCCGGCAGCATTGAATCAACTGTATGATATTATGCAGTACGTAATAACAGACTGCAATCAGCATAAAGTATCACTGGGCCAGGAGATCAATTTTCTCCGCAGCTATATTGAGCTGGAGAAGCTGAGATATGAAAGCGATACAATTATAGAGTTTGATGTGAAAGGAGAAACCAGGGACCAGCAGATCATTCCGCTCCTGCTGATACAATTTGTGGAAAATGCATTTAAACACGGGCTGAAAGAAAAATCAAAAAATGACTGGATGAAAGTGAATACAGCGATTGCCGGTAATGAATTAGTATTCAGGGTAAGTAACAGTAACTATTCTTCTTTGCCAACAGGGGGCATTGGTATCAGCAGTGTAAAAAATATACTTGAACTGCAATACCAGGGTAAGTATGAGCTGCAGATGCAGCAGGAAGATCACTGCTTTTCAGTAACTTTAAAATTGAGTCTATGATGAAGCAAATCACCTGTGCCGTAATTGATGATGAGCCGATCGCCCGGCAGATACTCGAGGATTTTATCGGGCAGGATGAACGGCTGTTGTTGAGAGGGGCCTATAAAAATGCAAAAGGGGCATTGACGGGAATGACAGCTTCACCGGTAGAACTGGTTTTCCTGGATATCAATATGCCGGGTCTTACAGGTTTCCAGTTTTTGAAGGCGATGACGAATCCCCCTGCTGTGGTTTTCACCACGGCTTACCGCGAGCATGCCCTGGATGGATTTGAGGCCAATGCAGTTGATTATTTATTGAAGCCTATCGCCATTGAACGGTTTCTGCTTTCCGTAAACAAGGCCTGGAAATACCTACGGGCTGCAGAACCTGAAGCGGCAGCAATAGCAGCAGGTGCTGCTGAAAGCAGTGATTTTTTCTTTGTAAAAGCCGATGGGGGGCTGGTTAAAATATTCTTTACAGAAATACTTTTTATCGAAGCCCTGAAGGAGTATGTAAAGATCGTAACGAAAGATAAATCTGTTATCACTTATCATACTATTTCCGGCCTGGAAGAAAAATTACCAGCCGGGAAATTCTATCGTATCCACCGTTCTTATATCGTGAGTATTAATGCTATTACAAGTATTGATGGATTTATGGTTAAGATAGACAAGTATGAGCTCCCCGTTAGCCGCACGGAAAGAGATGCTTTTGTAGCACTGATTGCCAGTGGGAAAGTAATTTCCAAATAAATTCCCGTTCGTTGAATTGTTGACTCCATTAGTAGAAAATTCTTTTTTCTTTAACCCCGGCCTGTTAGTTTCATAGGGATTTTGGAAGTACAGGTATGTACGCCTTGCTATAAACAACAGGTAATAAACTTATAAACGAAACATTAGCAAATGAAAAGAAATATAATCTTTGCTTTAATTTGCTGTTTTTTTTCCTGTACAGCTATTGCTCAAAATGTGGGTATCGGTACCACCTCTCCGGCAGCAAAACTCCATATCCGGGGTTCAGCAGATACTACTCAGCTTTTTATTGAAGCCGGCAGTATTCAGTCAAATATTCATCCATTAGTAAAACTGCGTAACAGCAGCGGGGCAGACCTGCTTTGGATTAATGCGGATAATGCAGCCAACAGTTTTATTGGTTATAACACAGGCAGGTTTAACAATGCTGGTGGTGGCGCTACCGGTAATTCTTTTTTTGGAAGTTTGGCAGCTGACTCAAATAATACAGGTGCAAATAATACAGCCATCGGCCGGGAGGCATTGCAAACAAATATTGCAGGGAATAATGCAACAGCTATTGGTTACCAGGCTATGCGGTATGCCAACAGCGCTGCTGGTTCATTTGCCAATACAAATATTGCGGTAGGTTACCAGGCGTTACGGGGATCTGCTGTTTCAGCAAACAATACCGGGACGGGTAATACTGCGATGGGGTATCAATCCATGTTAAACAACAGTACTGGTTTTAATAATACTGCATATGGCAGAAATGCCCTTTTAACAAATACAGGTGGCGATAATAATACCGCATTAGGGTATCAGTCGCTTTTTGATAATACGACAGGGCTTAATAATACTGCAACAGGTTTTCAATCACTATTTAATAATGTCAGCGGAGACAGAAATACAGCATACGGCCCATCTGCATTATCATCAAACGTTGGGGGTAATAACGGAACAGCCTTTGGGTATGGAGCCATGTCGCTAACAAATAACCAAGCCTCATCTTTTACTAACACAAGTGTTGCTTTTGGGTATGAAGCGTTGAGGGGCTCCGTCACCCCATCAGCCAATACCGGTTCTGGTAACAGTGCTATTGGATACCAATCATTGCGCAATAACAGTTCAGGTGATAATAACACTGCTATGGGCTATAATTCTCTGTATGATAATAGCAGTGGCAACAGAAATGCTGCATTTGGATATATATCACTAAATAGCAACACTACAGGCAGCCAGAATACAGCTACTGGCTGGCAGACACTGAACAGTAATACAGAAGGAGAAGACAATACAGCCAGCGGTGCCAACACCATGCGGTTCAGCTCAACCGGAAGCAGAAATACGGCATTCGGAGTTTATGCATTGCGTGAGAGTGTGGCTGGCAGTAATGGTACAGCCATCGGGTACAATGCACTGGGCTTATTCAATAACAGCAGCACTCCTTTTACAAATTTTAATACGGCAATCGGCTATGAAGCTTATATGGGTGGTGCTGCTTTGGCTGATTTTAATACCGGTAATCATAACACAGCCGTTGGGTACCAGACCTTGCGAAATAATCTTTCCGGCAATTACAATGTAGGTATTGGCTCTTATGCTTTGCAGTTTATCAACACTGGAAGTTTTAATACCGGGATCGGTATGTATACCTTATTTGACTCAGGAGCAGATAATCTCACTGCGCTAGGATACAGTGCCGGAAGTGCATTCAGTAACTGGTCGGGGTGTACTTTTTTAGGCTACAACAGCGAATCCAATGCCAATACATATGAAAACGCCACGGCTATCGGTTACAATGCAATTGTAACAGCAAGTGACCGGGTGCGTATCGGGAATACATCGGTTGGTTCTATCGGTGGCCAGGTGGGCTGGACTACTTTTTCAGATGGCCGGTTTAAAAAAAATATAAACGAGAATATTCCCGGGCTTGATTTTATTTTAAAACTAAGGCCTGTTTCTTACACCACTGATATTGCTGCCCTTAACCAGTTTATTGGTGTTGATGAAATAAGAAAGATAAAAGAAAGCCGTGGAGAAAAATTTGCTGTTGCCAAAACTGATTACCAGGAAACCATCCGCTATTCCGGGTTTATCGCACAGGAAGTGGAGAGTGTTGCAAAGAAACTCGGATTTTCGTTCAGCGGTATTGATACGCCAACGAATGAAAAAAGCCCTTATGGTATTCGCTATGCAGAGTTTGTGGTGCCACTGGTAAAAGCAGTACAGGAACAACAGAAAATAATAGAGGAGCAAACCAGGAAGAACAACCAGTTGCAAATTCAATTGGATAATTTGAGTAAGGAGCTGGTTTTGCTAAAAGAAAAAATAAAATAGGTAATACATCCGCAGCCGCAATTCCGGTATAAACCTCTTTAGCCCTCTTTTTGTGAATACAAGGTCTTTTAGCTATAGCAAAGCGTAAAATAACAACTGTATGAAAAAAATTCTACTCAATACATCCCGCGGCAGTTTTTTAATTGATACCAATGTCATTATACGTGTGGAAGCTTCTTCCAATTACTCAAAAGTTTTCTTTAGTGATGGCAAAATGCTGCTGACAGCAAAATTACTGTCTTGGTTTGAAGAACAGTTGGAAGAGGAATCCTTCACCCGCTTACACCGCAGCCACCTGATAAATAACCGGTATTTGCAATTACAGAAATGCAGCGGAAAAGCAGTGGAGCTGCTGAACGGGAAAACTGTTCCAGTTTCACGACGAAGAAAAAAAGAGGTACTGCAAAAACTGGCGGCAGCCTGTGCCTTGTTATTTTTCTTTTCTTATCCTGCCATTGCAAACCCGGCAGCGCATTATTAGGAATACACAATACTATGAGGAAGATTTAAACAGCCCTTACGAGGTAATAATTCTTCTTGCCTTTCTGCACCAGGATATATTTACCATGCAGGAGAAGAGAACTGTCAATAGTCATTTGCACATTTTCTACTTTCTTCCGGTTGATGCTGACGCCACCACCCTGTACTGTTTTTCGGGCTTCTCCTTTACTTGGAAATATATTTGTTTCAGCTAAAAAAGAAACCACTTCAATACCTGCTGTAATTTTGTCGTTGCTAAAATCAGATTTTACCACGCCTTCCATTCCTTCCAGGTCTTTAATGCTCAATGATTCTGCCGGGGCTGTTTGATTGGCAAAAAGTTTTTGGGTTGTTTCAATGGCTTTTGCTAATTCATCTTTCCCATGCACAAATGCAGTTATCTCTTCGGCTAAACGTTTTTGTAAACTACGCTGACCAGGATCTTTACTGTGTTCAGTTAAAATCGTTTCTATTTCTGCTTTGGATAAGAACGTAAATATTTTGATCCACTTTTCTGCATCGGTATCACTGGCATTGAGCCAGAACTGGTAAAACTGGTAAGGCGATGTTCTGACAGGATCAAGCCATACATTTCCGCTTTCGGTTTTACCAAACTTGCCTCCATCTGCTTTTGTGATCAGGGGATTGGTAAACACAAAAGCTTCGCCACCCACTTTCCTGCGGATCAGTTCGGTGCCGGTCGTCATATTGCCCCACTGATCGCTGCCCCCCATTTGCAGTTTACAATTTTTATGCTGGTAGAGCCAGTAAAAGTCATAACCCTGCATCATTTGGTAGGCAAATTCAGTATAGCTGATCCCAGTTTCTCCTTCAATACGTTTTTTAACACTGTCCTTAGCCATCATATAGTTGACCGTTATGTGCTTGCCGGCGTCTCTCAGGAAGTCTATAAACGATATATTTCGGAACCAATCGTAGTTGTTTGCCATTTCAGCGGCATTGGGTTTGGCCGGGTCAAAATCAAGAAATTTTTCTAACTGCGCTTTAACTCCCGCCACATTTTTCTGCAGCACTTCTTCACTGAGCAGGTTTCGTTCTTCGCTTTTCCCACTAGGATCTCCAACCATACCGGTGGCACCGCCGACTAAGGCAATGGGTTTATGGCCAGCCTTTTGAAAATGAACGAGTAACAAGATGGGTACCAGGCTGCCAATATGAAGGCTGTCAGCGGTTGGGTCAAACCCGATATAGCCGGTCGTCATTTCTTTTTTCAATTGTTCTTCGGTGCCGGGCATAATATCCTGGATCATCCCTCTCCATCGTAATTCTTCGATCATGTTCATAAAGTCGCTTAAGATTTGCGGCAAAAGTAAGACAGAATGGGTTTGTTACGCTACCGGGCAATATTTTGCTAAACTATTCGTTTTCAGCTATTAGCCTTTTTACCTCTCCACCCTATGTTTTTCGGAGGTTAAAGTCTAATTTTACACGTTGTCCGTATCTATGAAAAAACTCTGTCATTCTATTGCTTATTTGAAAATTCAATAATGAAAACGAACCGCCTTTTTCTAACCCTATTCCTTTCTCTTTTTTTCCTGTCAGCTACTGCACAATTCAGGAAATATTCCAACGAATTTTTAAACATAGGAGCTGGTGCCCGGGGGCTTGCAATGGGTAGTGCACAGGTTGCGTCTGTAACCGACGGCACTGCTGGTTACTGGAACCCTGCCGGTTTGGTGAATATCAAGGATCACCCGCAAGTGAATATCATGCATGCTGAGTATTTTGCCGGTATTGGTAAATATGATTTCGCCAGCATTGCTTTTCCCGGAGCTAATAATAAAAGAACATTTGCCGTCACCGGTCTTCGTTTTGCCGTGGATGATATCATGAATACATTATTCCTGGTGGAACCCGATGGTTCGCTGAACTATAATAATATCCAGGCCTTTTCGTCGGCTGATTATGCGTTCATTTTTTCGTATGCACAAAAACTGAAAGAAACAAAGAATAAGAATATCAATTTTGGAGTAAATGCAAAAGTGATCCATCGTAATGTGGGCAAATTTGCCAAGGCCTGGGGCTTTGGTCTAGATGCCGGGTTACAGATATACAGCAAGCAATGGAGGTTCGGTATTTCCGGCCGTGATATCAGTACTACCTTCAATGCCTGGTCATTTACTTTCACCGAACGGGAAAAGGAAGTTCTTTATCTGACAAACAATGAAATACCTGTTAAATCAACAGAATCTACTGCCCCACGTCTGGTACTGGGAGTTGCCCGGGACTTTAAGATCAATAAAAAAACAACCTTGCTGGCAGAGCTAAACGCAGATGTGACTTTTGATGGAAAGCGTAATACTATTCTCAGTTCTGACCCCGTGAGTGTGGATCCAAAACTCGGTCTTGAATGTAATTTCAACAACGTATTCTACCTGCGTGCAGGCATTAATAATTTCCAAAAAGCTTTGGCTGACGGTGATACACTTAACCAGAAAAAAGTGTGGATCTACCAGCCCAGTGCAGGTGCTGGTTTCAGGATATCAAATGTGACCATTGATTATGCGTTTACCAACCTGGCCAATCAATCCAATCCTTTATTCACCCATGTTTTTTCCTTGCGGTTAGATATGGTGGGCGATAAAAACAAAACGAAAAAGTGATCTGTATCCCGATAAATCTAATTGTATGAAACGATTTTTACTTTTGTTATTCATTTGTACTGGTTTTGCTGCCCACTCGCAGGTATATAATAACGAATGGATCGACTATAGCAAAACCTATTATAAATTCAAAGTGGCTGTTAACGGTGTTTACCGGATCAGTCAACCCACACTTTCTTCTATAGGTCTCGGTAGTGCAGCAGCACAGGATTTCCAGTTATGGAGAAATGGGAAAGAAGTTCCTCTGTATACCACTGTGCAAACAGGTGCAATGGGGGCTGCAGATTATATTGAGTTCTGGGGAGAAATGAATGATGGAAGGCCGGATAATATGCTTTACCGGGAAGCCGATTTCCAGCTAAACAATAGGTGGAGTTTACAAACAGATACGGCGGCTTATTTTCTAACCGTAAATCCCGGCGCTGCAAATCTTCGCCTGGTACCCACAGCTAATACGATAACAGGCAGCCCCGCAGCTGAACCTTTTTTCATGTATGCAGCAGGAAAGTATTACAGAGATAGATTGAATGCAGGCTATGCGCAAGTAGTTGGTGAAAATGTATACTCTTCAGCTTACGATAAAGGAGAAGGCTGGTCCTCCAGTGATATTGGTAAAAATGTTACCCGTACGGAAAGCTTGCCAAACCTTTACGTTTACACCGGGCCTGGTGCTCCTGGGGCAGAATTTAAAATTCATGCGAGTGGAAATAACGGGCTAAACCCAAGGACATTTCGGGTAAAGATCAATGGTGATTCAATACTTGGACAGGAAATGAATTTTTTCGATTATGTAAAAGTGACAAAGCCGGTAGGCTTATCATCAATCAGCAGTGGAACTGCAACTGTTGAAATCACAAATTTGGCCACCGTACCCGGTTCCGACCGGATGGTGGTCGGTATGTTTGAATTAAAATATCCGCGGCAATTCAATTTTGGTAATACCCGCAGTTTTCCTTTCCGTTTACCGGCGAATGCCAGTGGAAATTATCTTGAGATCAGCAATTTTAATTATGGAAGTACTGCACCTGTTTTATATGATATTACAAACAATAGAAGATATGTAGCTGATATAACCAATCCCGCTATTATCAAGATTGCTTTATTACCTTCTGCTGTTGAAAGGGAACTGGTACTGGTAAGCCAGGAGGCAGTAGCTATTACAGATGTTACTACTTTTCAGCAGAGAAATTTCGTGAATTATGAGTTGGCAGCCAACCAGGGAAATTATTTGATCATTACACATCCTTTACTACTCAACGGATCCAACGGAACCCACCCGGTAGATGAGTATAAAAATTACCGGGGCTCAGCAGCCGGGGGTAACCACAATGCAAAAATATACCTGATCGATGAACTCGTAGATCAGTTTGGCTTAGGAATAAAATTTCATCCGTTGTCTATCCGCAATTTTATTCTTTGGGCCCGGGCAAAATATACAAACCCTGTAAAGAATGTTTTGCTCGTCGGTAAAGGGATAAATTATATCCAGTACAGGGCCAATGAGAGCCATGCTGATCTCGGCAAATTGGCTTTCATACCCACATTTGGTCACCCGGCTTCTGATATGCTTCTGGCCGCAGACCCGGGGTTGGATGAAATTCCAAAGGTTTCAATAGGCAGGTTAGCTGTTATTACCGGCGATGAATTAACTACGTACCTCAATAAAGTGATTCAGTATGAACAGGCCCAGGCTTTTCAATCACCACTGATCCAGGATAAGGCCTGGATGAAAAATGTTGCTCATGTAGTTGGCGCCAGTGACGAGGGCCTTACAGCAGCTTTAGAGGCCAGTATGAGCCGGTTTAAAGATATCATTGCCGATACTCTCTACGGGGCTAACGTGCAGACATTCACAAAAAGTTCCGCTGAAACGGTTGAACAGACAAGTAATACAAGAATAAAGAACCTTTTTGAAGAAGGATTGGGGCTGGTTACCTATTTTGGCCACTCTTCTGCAACTACTTTAGAGTTCAATCTTGATAACCCACAGAATTATAATAACCCGGGCAAGTATCCTTTATTCATACTCCTGGGATGTAATGCCGGTAACTTTTTTAATTTCAACCCGCTCCGGTTACAAACCAAAGAAACCATCTCCGAAAAATATGTGCTGGCGCAAAACAGTGGAAGTATTGCCACTATTGCCAGTACCCATCTCGGGATTGTTCATTACCTGGATATTTATAATACAAAAAACTATACTGCTTTTAGTGTAAATAAGTACGGCGAGACAATGGGTGAAGTCATGATCGAAGCGATTATACAAGTATATAACCTGACAACTCAAAACGATTATTATGCCCGGTTCCATTTAGAACAATCAACTTTACATGGCGACCCGGCATTGAAAATTAATTATACGCCAAAACCGGATTACGTTATTGAAGACCAACTGGTAAAGATCAATCCCTCCTTTATATCTGTAGCGGAAACAAACTTCAAAGTGGATGCAAAGCTGATGAATATCGGTAAAGCAATTAACCGGGATATTGTCATTGAGGTAAAACGAACCTATCCTGACAACAGTACAGAAATAATCAGGAGAGATACGATTCCGGGAATCAGGTACCTGGATTCTGTTTCTTATACAATACCGATTGTGGCCACAAGAGACAAAGGACTCAATAAAATCACGATCTCAATTGATGCAGATAATGCGGTGGATGAGTTGTATGAAACAAATAATAACATTACTAAAGAGTTTTTCATTTTTGAGAATGAAGCAAGGCCAATATCTCCCTATAATTACGCTATTGTTAACCGCCAGGACATAAAACTGCATGTATCTACCGCCAATCCGTTCAATGCGGTACAGGAATACAAAATGGAAATAGATACTACTACTTTGTTCAATTCGCCGCTTAAGGTGACCCGGACCGTTAATTCAGCCGGTGGTCTTATTTCTTTTGAACCCGGCCTGACATTTACCGACAGCACCGTTTATTACTGGAGAGTATCTCCGACGCCGGCCACAGGGGAGCGGATATGGAATAACGCATCATTTATTTATTTACCCGGCAGCGATGCAGGATTTAACCAGTCACATTTTTACCAGCACACTAAATCGGAGCTGACCAGGATGTCTCTTGATACAGCTTCGAGATTATGGAAGTTCAATGAGTCCATGAATAATATCTTCCTGCGGATGGGAACCTATTTTACGAGCGGTTCAACGCAGGAAGGATCGTTAACAACTTCCTTCAACGGGGAACCGTTGGTAAGGCTTACCAACTGGTTTTCATCACTGGTCTTTAGTGTGGTACACCCGGTTACATTTCATCCGTGGAGAAACCAGGTGGTAGTTCCGCACTCCTATGCTGGTGAACCGGCCAACCCCAGTTCGCTTGGCCAGGGCCTATACGGAAGTACTTCCCCTTTATTTATTAATAACCGTCCATATAGTTTTGAATTCCGGTACACAGATACTGCAAGCAGGAGAAAGATCATGAACTTTATGCGTGACAGTATCCCGGATGGCTATTATGTAGTCGTTAAAAACTTCACCTTGTATCCTGGAGATTACCCGGCTTTCCCGGTTGCTTATGCTACAGATTGGGCGGCTGATGAAGCTTTATACGGTCCGGGCCAATCATTGTACCATTATTTAAGAAATGCAGGCTTCGCAGGTATTGATTCTTTCTACAGGGCAAGGCCATTCGGACTTGTATACCGGAAGAATGATCCTTCCTTTACTCCCAAATGGATGGTAGGGGATGGAGTCTATGATAATCCGACATTATCAGTGGATTGCCCTTCGCCAGATACATTGGGCTATATATACTCACCTGTTTTTGGTCGTGCCAAAGCATGGAAGCAGTTATTCTGGAGAGGTTCTGCTGTACCGGATGTTACACCGGGAGATGCACCATCCATTGATGTGGTTGGTGTAAGACTTGATGGCACAGAGAATACTTTATACACTTCTCTTCAGCTCAGTCAGCAGGATTATGATATCTCAGCAATTGATGCAGTTGAATATCCATACCTGCGTTTGCGGATGCGGAATGTTGACTCAATTCATTATACAGCATACCAATTAAGATACTGGCGACTGACCTATGACCCTATACCCGAAGGCGCTGTGGCCCCTAACTTATTCTTTACTACAAAAGATACTGTTGATATAGGAGAGCCTTTGGACTATAAGGTTGCCTTCAAGAATATAAGTGATGCTGATTTTGACAGTCTCAAAATAAAAATGGTTATTACGGACAGAAATAATATAGCTAATATTATTCCGGTGCCAAGAAGAAAACCATTACTTACGGTGAGCCCCAATGATACATTACATATAGGAACCACTATACAAACCCATAATCTTCCCGGGAAAAATACACTATACGTGGAAGTGAACCCGGATGAGGACCAACCTGAGCAATATCACTTCAATAATTTCACGTTCCGTGATTTTTACGTAAGACCGGATAGCCTTAATCCATTACTGGATGTAACCTTTGACGGGGTTCATATACTGAACAGGGATATCGTTTCATCAAAACCAGATATTATAGTTAAGCTGAAAGACGAAGCAAAATGGATGATCCTGGACGACAATAGCCTGGCGAAAGTTTCTGTCAGGTTCCCGGATGGAAGTATCAGGCAGTTCCAGTTTAACAGTGATACCCTGCAGTTTACCCCGGCGGGGCAGGCACCCAATACGGACAATACTGCTACAATCAATTTTAAGCCCCACTTCCTGGTTGATGGAGATTATGAACTGATCGTTTCCGGAAAAGACAGGAGTGATAATGCAGCCGGTAATATAGAATACAGGGTGGCGTTCCAGGTGATCAATAAGCCGATGATCTCCAATATGCTTAATTACCCGAATCCGTTTACTACTTCTACTGCGTTTGTATTTACGATAACCGGCAGTGAAGTGCCCCAGAATATCCGGATCCAGGTAATGACCATCACCGGTAAGATTGTCAGGGAGATAACAAAGGATGAATTAGGACCATTACATATCGGAAGGAATATCACCGAATTCAAATGGGATGGAACGGATGAATATGGCCAGAAACTGGCGAATGGTATTTATCTGTACCGGGTGATCACCAACCTGAATGGTAAGTCACTTGATAAATATAAAGCTGAAGGTGATAATACGGATAAATATTTCAATAAGGGATACGGTAAAATGTACCTGATGCGCTAAAAACGAGATTTTAAAATTCAAAATATGGGCTGCCTTGTGCAGCCCTTTTCTTTATTCGTAAACCAAAGCAGCCACGAATTGCTATTTTTGCTGTTCGTTCAAAAAAAGTCTATGGCAAAGATTGGAATTAATATAGCAACCGGGAGTTTGCAGCAGCAAGAAATGATCGTAGGTATCGACCTGGGAACAACGAACAGCCTGGTGGCAATCATTCATCCGGAAAGCAGGAAGCCGGTGGTTCTGAAAGAACATGATGGCAATGCGCTGGTTCCTTCAGTCATTCATTTTGGGGAAGCCGGGTTGGTTTCTGTGGGGGATGAGGCTAAAAAGTATCTTGTGGCAGAGCCACACAATACTATTTTCTCTGTCAAAAGGCTGATGGGCAAATCCTATAATGATGTAAGGGATTATTCTTCTTTTTTCACCTACAAAGTAATTGATGATAACAGTGAGAGCCTGGTGAAAGTGCAGGTTGGTGATACCTTTTATTCGCCGATAGAATTATCGTCCTATATTCTGAAAGAATTAAAAGCGAGGGCGGAGCATATTCTGAAAACTCCGGTAACTAAGGCGGTGATCACGGTACCGGCTTATTTTAATGATGCACAGCGACAGGCGACAAGAGATGCTGGTCGTTTAGCGGGTCTTGATGTGTTGAGGATAGTTAATGAGCCAACGGCAGCGAGCCTGGCCTATGGGTTGGGTCTCAGGAACGATGAGACAAAGACAATTGCGGTATATGATCTGGGTGGCGGGACCTTTGATATTTCTGTACTGAGAATTACTGGTGGAATATTTGAAGTATTATCAACCAACGGGGATACGTACCTTGGGGGTGATGATTTTGACAGGGCTATAACACAATACTGGTCTGCAAAATTGGGCCTGACGGATGAAGAATTGAATGCCAATAAAAATATTGCGCAAGAACTTCGTTTGCTGGCTGAAGAAGCCAAAAAACAACTTTCTTCCACTATTGAATTTAAAGGCAGCATTGCAGGGGAAGAACTGGTGCTAACCAGGGAAGAATTTGAAAAACTGGCAAAACCATTTGTTGACAGAACGATACAGTGTTGTAAAAATGCCATGCAAGATGCGCAGCTAAGTATAACTGATATAGACGAAGTGGTGATGGTAGGTGGTTCTACAAGAGTACCACTGGCAAAAAAATCAGTGGCTGAATTTTTCGGCAGGGCATTACATGATTCATTAAACCCGGATGAAGTGGTGGCTTTGGGAGCAGCTGTACAAGCAGATATTCTAGCCGGCAACAACAAAGATTTTTTATTGCTGGATATTACGCCACTCTCCTTAGGAATTGAAACGATGGGTGGATTAATGGATGTATTGATACCCCGTAATTCTAAGATACCTTCAAAGGCAGGCAGGCAATATACCACGCAGAAAGATGGTCAGCCTGGCATGAGAATATCGGTTTACCAGGGGGAGAGAGATCTGGTAAAAGATAATCGGAAATTAGCAGAGTTTAATCTCACCGGTATTCCCGGGATGCCGGCAGGTTTGCCCAAGGTGGAGATATCTTTCCTGGTGAACGCTGATGGTATCTTAGTGGTTAAAGCAAAAGAACTGCGTAGCGGGGTAGAACAGACTATTGAAGTAAAACCTCAGTACGGGTTGACGGATGAAGAAGTAGAAAAGATGCTGCTGGATTCAATTACTCATGCAAAGGAAGATATTAAAACAAGGGCATTGGTGGAGGCGCAGACTGAAGCGCAGCAGATACTGGATACTACAAGACTATTTGTAGAAAAGAATAAAACCTTTTTACTACAAGAAGAAATTGAAATCACAGAAGCGTCGATGAAGGACCTGGCGCAAAAAATGTCTTCAACTGATAAAGATGCAATACAGGCAGCTATTGAAAAACTCAACGACATATCAAGACCTTATGCAGAAAGATTAATGGACCATGCCATATCAACAGCCATGAAGGGCAAGAGTATAACAGAATAAGCATTCAGCGTAGTACCGCCTCAAGTATTTTATAAGAAACTGTTTCTGCCAGAGTTGTAGCGGGGAAAGAAAGCATTGATGCTCTTTTTACTGCTAAGCTGTCTTTTTTATCAATCACAAAGATCAAATCTCTTCCTTTCCAGGATGGATCAGTTTCGCCGGATTCAATAAAGCGGGAAAGCGCTGCTTTCTTTTGAGCAACATGTGGGGTGGTAAAAGGATGGGAGAGCCAGGGGTGGGCACTTGTGTAAACAGTACTCATGTAAGGGATCAGTTCATCTGCGCCGATAATTAAGGATTGGTTTGTCGTATGCTTTTTTAGCAGTGCAAATATTTCTTCTTGTTCAGAATTCAAATAAGAAGTAGACGGAGAGGTCCCCCTCGCTCTGGACTGGCTATATATCCATAGCAGGTTGTCAGAAAAGAAGAGTAACACAAATGATCCAAGAATGAATTTTTGGAAAACTGATGTAGTTAATTTGCTAAAGAGGTAATGTAAAGCTGGTATTCCCAGGAGGAATAAAGACGTCCAGATATAACCCCTGGTAAAATGCAGGGGCTGCATTGGTTTTATTATCATCTCATGATTAGCTAGGCTGAATGCTACAAGGAACCAGAGCAGGAATAAACGGTTTTGACTCTGTGAAAAAAACTTTCCTGGTTTATTTATTTTCCAAACACTCAGTAAAGCTAACAGGCCTGTGATGCAATAAGCAGGTATGATGCTGAAAAAACGAAGTCGCCAGTTCAGTGCATATTGCTCATTCACGGAGCGGTGATCATCAAATTGATTGAGATAATAAAGGTAATAATACAGGTGAAAGAGCAAGATCAGTAACTCGCCAATAACAAGCCAGGCAGGAATATTTTTATTTTTGAATACTATTTTTTCGGCCAGTAACCAGGCACTTGCGATGCCTAAAAGCTCAATACCAGTAAAAGGATGTGATATTGAAAGAATGGCTGATATCACCAGTACAGCTGCCCATTTTTGTTTTAAGATGCAATAAATCACTGAAAGGAACAGCAAATGATAATAGGCTTCACAAGAGAAAAATAACGACCTGCCGAAATTGAGCCCCCACCAGCCTGATCCGGGATCAAGGAAGAAAATACTATTTACAGTTGAAGATCCGTAAAGCAGCTGCGCAATAAATCCAGACAGGGTCAGTAAACCCCCACCCCAGGCAAATAGCCAGATGCTGATAGTCCTGTATTTACTAGCGGGAAACACATGATCATAGATGGAAATAAGCAACCGGAAACAAATAAGTGAACAGATCAGCGTAAAAGGGATCAATATCCAGCCAGGCGGAATGCCTGCTTTTAAGAGACCTGCAAAAAGTATTGTCTGCGTTTGAAAATATATGGGTTGATAGTCATCAGCATCATTAAAGGGGTTGCTGTAGAAGATACCTCCCTTGTCACTGTCAAGATACTGTTTGGCATACGCCACATACGATACATTGTCATGTTGTATAAAACCGGTTGGCTGCAGGTCATTGGAGTGATTAAAAAGATAGCCAAGAAAGAAAACAAGCATTGGTGCCGTCAGCAATAAAGCAAATAACCAGTTTCTTGATTTTGGGGTCATTCGGATGTTTTCTTTTTAACAAGCTGTAAGATAAAGAATATAGAAATCAGCAGCAGGGTAAACGAGGAAACATATACAGCAACCCGGATAAAATCATGTGGACCCAATTTGAACTTAATAGTATGTTTTCCTGCAGATACTGGTACACTCATAAAAGCCCGGTTGGTGCGGTAAACGGGTATTTCAATATTGTCTTCAAAAGCCCGCCAGCCATGGTGATATTGCTGGAAGAGATTTAGCAAGCCCTTGTTGGTTGCAGCAATCTCCAATTCAATCTTGTTGGGCTCAAACTTTACAACGGAGATTGTGCCGGTTGTATGAGCTTCGATTTCTATTGTCCTGCCAATTCGTTCAAACAATACTAATCTGCCGCTGTCGGGCAATACTGCCGTTGATAACACAGTGCTGTCGGAAAAATAGACGAAAGGATAATTGTTTAATGCCTTTCTCAGGATTGTATCTTTTAGGAAATTAATGTAGTGAGTGCTGATGGTTGGCGTGATAACATGGTCTTGTATACTGATTGTTTTATTATAGAATTTTTCCTGTCCAAGGGGAGAAACTGTTGAGGGATCAGCACCAGTAGTCGTTACGGGTTTTGCTATCTCGGTAAGGGGATAATTTTTAGGGGATGAAGCTATATATTGATCGATAACTGATGTCTTAACCTGTGAGATAAAGGTAAAGGGTAAAGCCATCCAGCAGAAGATAATGGCATTAGCGATCACCAGGGCCGGGATATATTTCTTCCAACCCTTCCAAACGGCCAAAAGGAAAAAACTGATAAATGCGATCTGAATAATGCCCTGCATAACTGCAATATCAACATAGCTGAGTTTATCAAGAAGGGCTTTTCCTTTCTCCGGGATGATGAGTTGAGGCAGACCGTTTTTAATTATGTAATAGGTTAGAATACAAAAAAGCAAAATGATAAGCGCTGCTGCGAGTATTTTTATTTTTTTACTAGCCGCATCTTTAGTTACCAGGAAGGTATTCAGTACGGGAGCCGCTATTAAAATAATACCTATTGTAGTGAATATCCGCATGGAAGCCGGATGCCTGAATGAATTCATAAAAGGCAGGAAACGATGGCACCATTCTCTTACGGGGGTAGCATCTCCCAGGCTGAAAAGAAAAGAAAAGAGGATTAGGGCACCAATAAATTTATAGACAGGTTTCAGTTTTCCCGCCAAAGCCAGCAGGAAAAACACTAGAATAAATATTCCTGTTGATGCATTCCTGGCAGTCAGGTCGGTTTGCAGTAAGGGATGACTTCTGGATACAGCAGAAGGTAATAAATAAGATATGCTGCTGAAAGGAGGAAATGCATTGGTTTGTATCCTTTCAAGACTGGCCCCGTTTCCTCTATCATAATATCCAAAAAAGTCCCACCAGGATAGAACAGCGGGGCTAACGATAAGAAGGAAAATAATGGCTGCGACTATGGTAAATGCCAAAACAGGTTTTAGTGACTTCTCTTTATAATGACGAATTGCCCAGAAAATAAAACCGGTAAGAAGTACATACAGGCAATAGATAAAAAAACTGGGATAGCCTGCTGTGAGTAATAAACTAAGAGCAAGAGTGAATTTTAATGCAGTCTTCAGTAGGGGTTTATTTAACAGGCGATAGAAATAGAGAAAAACAAAAGGAAGATAAGCTGCACTGGTTATCCAGGGAATGATGGAACCGCTGTCGGTCATAAAACCACAACATAGATAAGCAGTGGCTGCGATGACGGAGGTAACAGCGTTATTATTAAATTCTTTTACCAGCTTAAACATCCCGGCAGCAGCAATAAACAAATAGAATAGCAATTCCCATTGCAGAACGGCCAGGTTATACTGTGTGAAAAGAGAAATGAACATGACAACAGGATTCCATACCCCGCTTTGTATATCACTATGTAATGGAAGGCCTGTATACAAGTAGGGATTCCACCAGGGGAAATGACCGTTTTGTATCGCTTCGCTGATATGGTAGCGGTAAGGAAGAAAATAAACTAAAGCATCATTCTTGAGGCTGAATATGTGAAAGGTCAACGGCCAATAAGCAATAAGAGTGATCAGCAGTAAAAGCAGGTAATGCCTTCGGGTTAAAAAAAAAGTACTGATCTTTTGCATATTATTGTTTCTTCCAGACAGCCAAAATACTTTTTCCAAAGGAATAAAAGAAAATACGATCTGTGATTTTCGACATCGGGATCATCCATTGATCCCATAACTGAACCTGTTTCTTTGCAGGGTATGATTGCCGTAATAATATTTTATTCAGCAGGGAGGCGAAAAAACCAATGGAATCAAGGTAAGTAACTTTTCTCTTCGTTAAAGAAGCTGGCTGAATTGCTGATAAAGTTTTCCGGTTATATCTTCTGTAATGACCAATTGCTTTGTCAAAAGGGCTGAATAAAAACTGGAAAGCAGGAGAGAGGATGATAAGATACCCTCCCTGAACCAGGAGATCAGTTGCTTTCTTTAGTTCAGCTGCATCGTTTTCTATATGCTCAAGCACATCTATATAAATGATACAGTCAAACTTTTCATTCTTATCTACTGAATTTAATGTCCCTTGTACTGCTCTGCAATTGGATGGTAATATGTTATCATTTATCTTTTGTTGCAGAGTTTGCCACATTGTTTCATCAGGCTCTAATAACAGCCAGTTATCAGCATTGCCCTTGTTCAATAAAAGGGTGGTTCCTCCAATACCTGCACCAACTTCCAAGACTCTCCCTTTCAAGAATACTGATATGTGGCTGGCGAAATAGTTTTTCCAGTTAGTGGCTTTTTCAAAAAGCTGTAATTCTTCCCCCGGGTATTTGTAATCTTTACTCATGCAGTGATTGTTTCAACGGCACTTGTATAATCTTTATAGTGATGGGCCGGCACAAATTTTCGCTGGGACTCAGAGGAAAAATACAGGAACATCGTAACAAGAGATAGCAGGAAACTCTGGAGCAGCACAATAAGCATTGATGACATAACGGTGGATGTCCAGCCCGGAATGGCTAATGTAGTGAAGGTTTTAACACCAAGCAGGGTAAGAATGATCAGTAAAGAAAAACCTATGAGACAGCAGGAGAAAATCAGCAGGCGGCCGGCAATGATCTCCATGAATACTGATATGGCTCCTAACCCCAGCAGTAACAATTTGCTGAAGTTCATTTTAGATTGTCCCGCATACCTGGTTCCTTTGTGGGTTTGTATGGTTGAATAGGCCAGTCCTGATTTTAAAATTCCTCCTGCAAGATGACTCCATATTTCACTGTAATAAACTATTTTATCAAGGGAAGATTTGGGCATGATCATAAAATTGCCAAAGGAAATTTTCCGGCCGGTAAGCCATCTGAAACTGATTTTATAAAGCCAGTAAAATAATTTGAACAGCAGGTCTTCCCGGCGGGAGCTGCGGTGGGCAAAAATGATAGCATTATTTTTTTTCTCTGCAGCCAGCAATAATTCAAGGGCATCTTCAGGCCGGTCTTCGCCATCTGTATCCATGATCAGTACCTTGTCGCAGCTAATGTTCTCTTTAATATACGCTAACCCAATTGCCAAAGCTTTCTGGTGCCCGATATTCCGCTGCAGGTGCAATACCTGTATAGGGAAAGGTGTACCTGTGGTGATTTTTAATTCCTCAGTGGAGCCATCGTTTATAATCAGAATACTGAAACGATAATCTTTGAGATGAGAAAATGTTCTTGCCAGTTCGGTCAAGAGCCGGTTAAGCGATTCTCCGTCGTTAAGTAAAGGACACAATATGGTTACATTCTTTTGCATGGGCTGGTTTAAAGATACAATGCAGGTCATTTATAATGAAATACCTGCAGGCGATCAGTTGCTGTACTTTGTTTTGAGTTTAAGGAAATAGCTTTCAAAATAATGATAACTCAGCCAGCTCAGCAGAATTGCACAGCCGGCTGCGGTTATGGAAATAGTCAGTTGAGCTCCTATGCCGGGTATTTTTTTCTTAACCATATCCAGTAAATAACTATTCATAACCAGGTATACAGGCCAGTGAAATATATAAAATGAATAGGAGATGCGTCCAAAAAATTTGAGTAAAGGGATATTAAAGATAAAGTTGATGATCTTTGTTTCCCTGTTGACAGCCTCATATACTAATAAGCCAAACATCATGGCAAAAGTGCTGTAACCTACCAGGCCTGTGTAAGGAAATGAAAAAGAATAGAAACGGTTGATGAAATAGAAAAGAAAATTAATGGCTGCAAAACTCAGTACGATGACTGCTGTATTCTTTTTGATGAACTCAAAATTCATGTGCTTTAATAAGGCAACAAGGCAGCCAATGCAAATACCATCAATACGGGTGAAGGTATAAAGATTGTAATAAGCGAGGTTTTCAATTTTACAGATCCACAAACCAAAGCGAAAAAGGATCACCAGTGATAAAAGGGTACAAATAAATATCAAAAGATACTTTGGTTTTTTGAGTAAAAGAATCACCAGCGGCCAGAAAATATAGAACTGTTCTTCCACCGCTAATGACCAGTAGTGATTCAGTATATGAGCATTATTAGGGTCTTTAAATATATACAACCAGTTTTGCAGGTAGGTCCACAGGAAAAACTGGTTATTGGTATAATAATCCCATTGAATATTCGGAGAAGTAAAGACCGGAAGCATAAAAAGGAAGATAATAAGGCTCAGGTAGTATAAGGGGAATATCCGCAGCACCCGGCGCATATAAAAATTGCGCAGGAAATTGGGTTTCCCCACCGCATTCATTAATATATCAGTGATCAGGAAGCCTGATAGTACAAAGAAGAGGTCAACTCCGAGCCAACCAAAATAAGACTGTTGAATGAAACCGAAATTGTGATAAAGCACCACCAGCAGGATAGCCATGCCCCGGAGGCCGTCTAAGGCAGGATAATAGGACCTGTTCGCAGTAACAGCTGTCATGCAGGGGGAGAAATGGGTTAGTTATTTCTCTTTCAAAGATAATCTTCTCAGCAGATACTTACCCAAGAGGTCAAATTCGAGATTTACGGTGTCACCTTTATGAATGGTATGAATATTTGTGTGCTCGAAGGTGAAAGGGATGATAGCAACTGTAAAGCTCTTCTTTTTGACATTAAAAACTGTAAGGCTGATGCCATTCACAGCTATGGAGCCTTTTTCGATAATGAGTTCTGCAAATTGGGCCGGAAATCCAAATTCGAATTCCCAACTACCTTCCTTTTCCTTCCGTTTCAGACAGGTTCCGGTGGTATCCACATGGCCTTGTACAAAATGACCATCCAGCCGCCCGTTAACCGGCAGGCATCTTTCTATATTGACCAGGCTGCCGGCGGCCCATTTTCCAAGATCTGTTTTTTGCAGGGTCTCGTCAATGGCCGTTACACGATGGCTATTATCCCTGGTTTCTTCCACGGTCAGGCAAACCCCGCTATGGCTCACACTTTGGTCAATTTTTAGCTCGGGTGAAAGGGTAGATTCTATCCAGAATGTTTTGTTCGATCCGTTGGATATGACCTCTTTAACTGTCCCGGTCGCCTCGATTATTCCTGTAAACATGACTGCAAATTAGCTGTTATTGGCGGTTTTAGAATAACCCGAAATGGGGGAACAAACTTTTAAAGCCTGGAATCTTCCGATTTCAAACTTTTCCCTATATCTTTGCGACTCTAAAAAAAATACCAGGGAGGTATATACCATGTTAATTATTGATTCAAAAGATTGCGAAAACATTGACAAAGCGCTGAAGAAGTACAAAAAGAAGTTTGAAAAATCTAAAGTATTGCTTCAGTTGCGTGAACGTCAGAGTTTCACCAAGCCATCTGTAAAACGGAGAGGCCAGGTGCTGAAGGCGATCTACAAACAGAACATAGCCAGCGGCAAAATAGAGGGTTAATTCGTTAGCCTTTTCCGATAATAGGAGATAGCTGCAAAGTTTTATAGCTTTGTAGCTATCTTTTTTTATGTCATCTACTCCCGAACAGATTCAGTCCTTTATTGATTACCTGAAATTTGAAAAAAGGTATTCTGTTCATACGGTCACTTCCTATCAAACCGATCTCAGTGCTTTTTTTGACTACCTGGACCTTCAATTCGGGAAGCTTTCTTTACATGAAATAACTGCCGGTTTCATCCGCAGCTGGCTGGCGGGTCTGAAAGATGCAGAGATGAGCTCCAAATCCATCAACCGGAAGATATCCACCCTCAGGTCTTTTTTTAAATACCAGTTGAAGACTGGTAAATTGGAGGTGTCACCAACGGCAAATATTATTGCTCCGAAAATTGGTAAGCGGCTCCCGGTATTTATAAAGGAGCAGGATACAAAGGAACTGCTTCAGTCCCTGGCAGGGCTGACAGAAGACTGGAAAACGCTGAATGCAAAAATGCTGCTGACCTTGTTTTACACAACAGGCATGCGGTTGAGTGAGTTGATCAACCTGAAAGAAAAGCAGCTTGACCTGGGACGGTCGCAGATCAAGGTGCTGGGCAAAGGGAATAAGGAGAGGATTATCCCCGTCAGTAAAGAGGTGATTGTTATTATCAGGGATTACCAGCAATGGAAAAGAAAGGAATTTGAGAAAGCAGAAGAAGTGTTGCTGGTTACAGAAAAAGGGAAGAAAATGTACCCAAAATACGCCTACCTGCTGGTGAAACAATATCTGGGAGAGATCAAAACGCTTGACAAAAAAAGTCCACATATTCTTCGTCATACATTTGCCACACACCTGATGAACGGCGGCGCTGACCTGAATGCTGTTAAAGAACTGCTGGGGCACAGCAGCCTTGCCTCCACGCAGGTTTACACACATAATACCATCGAAAAGCTGAAAGATGTGCACAAAAAGGCTCACCCGAAGGCCTGATATATTTCCACTTAAACAATAAAATTTTGACAATAATTTGTTTGTCTTACCCGTTCAATTGTGTAACTTTAGAATGAACATTAACTGCAAGCTTATGTAAGAAATGTACTTTTAAAAAAGTTCTTTATTTATTGTTTCACAGTTAAAAATTGCGATTACTATGAACGTAAACATTCAGACTGTTCGATTCGATGCGGACAGCCGGTTGGTAGAGTATGTCAACCGTAAATTAGAAAAGCTCAATACTTTTCACGACCGCATCATCAAAGTAAGTGTGTATCTGAAACTTGACAATGTGGTTCATACCATTAAAGACAAGATCGCAGAGATCAGAGTACACGTACCCCGCCAGGAGTTTTTTGTCAAATCAACCAGTAAATCATTTGAAACATCTTTTGACGATGCCTTTGAATCCATCGTTAACCAGATAAAAAGAAAAAAACAAAAGCAGGCCGCTTAAAAAAGATTACAAGACCCCGCCCAGCAGCGGGGTCTTTTTTTGTGGGTTACTTATCTGTTTTTTTGGAATAAAAGGGGAATGCGTTATTCTCCTTTTTACATATCTCTGTTATTATGTTCCTGCTCTGGTGAGCCGCGGGGTAAGGTTACCGGAATAAACAAAGTACCACACAGCATTGCTATCTTGCCATTTGCTGGTACAGACAAAAACATGATCCGGGAAATCCAATCCGGTCTTGAAAAGAGATTGCATGCTACAATTATACTTTTAGAAGAAAAGCCCGTTCCCGGGTCTGCATTTTACAAACCCCGTCAGCGCTATCTGGCCGACAGCCTGTTGGTTTTCCTGAAGCAATGTAATGCAGGCCGTCACGGGAAAATACTGGGCATAACCCCAAAAGATATTTCCACTACCAAAAAGCCGCATGGTAATTGGGGAATAATGGGATTGGGGTATTGCCCCGGGAAGCTTGTGTGATATCATCTTTCCGTCCAATCAAAAAAATAAGAAACCGGGAGCATTTTATTAACAGGATGGTCATACTGGCTATGCATGAACTGGGTCATACGTATTCTTTACCTCATTGCCCCAATGATCCCTGTATTATGAAAGATGCCCGGGGAAAAATGAACCTTGATAATGGTGAAACCTATTGCAATAAGTGCAGCGCTTTTTTAAAACAGTCAGGTATTTTGAGAGGGTAGTGAAGATTTCCTGCATTTATTCACAACCAGTTGAAAACAAACAAAAAAATCCCGTAGCAAAATTTTTGCAATATCTAAATTCCCTTACCTTTGCCTTCCCAAAATTTGGGGGTAGTTCTTTATTGTTTATTCCGCCTATGTTATCCAGCCGGGCGGATGTTTGATAAATGCCACCTTAGCTCAGCTGGTAGAGCAACTGATTTGTAATCAGTAGGTCGCCAGTTCGATTCTGGCAGGTGGCTCAGTTGACAATTGGCAATTGCCGATTGGCAATGGGCAAGTAGCCAAGTGGCCAACGGCAACAGACTGTAAATCTGTCCTCTTCGGAGTTCGGTGGTTCGAATCCATCCTTGCCCACCTTAGTTCTTTATTTAACTGAAAAGTTACCAGCGGGAGTAGCTCATTTGGTAGAGCGATAGCCTTCCAAGCTATAGGTGGCGAGTTCGAGCCTCGTCTCCCGCTCTTAAATTACTGCCTGCGACGGCAGTGGAAAAGCCGTTGTAGCTCAGTGGCAGAGCACTTCCTTGGTAAGGAAGAGGTCAAGGGTTCAATTCCCTTTAACGGCTCAATACTGGTTACCGGGTTTACCGGCGGCCGGTGAATAGTGTACAGGACGATGAACCTGCCTGACGGTAGGCAGGGAGTGCGACGCAAGAAAAGCTGATAGTAGCAGTACTGTTGGTTTCATTATAGAAAACAAAAATTAGTAAAACACAACTTTAAAAACACATAACAATGTCAAAAGAGACCTTTAAGAGGGACAAACCCCACGTAAACATTGGTACGATTGGTCACGTTGACCATGGTAAGACCACACTGACTGCCGCAATTACAGAAGTTCTTTCTAAAAGAGGCCTGGCGACAGCAAAAAAATATGATGATATTGATGGAGCTCCTGAAGAAAAAGAAAGGGGTATCACCATTAATACAGCTCACGTTGAGTACCAGACTGACACCCGTCACTATGCTCACGTTGACTGTCCCGGTCACGCTGACTATGTGAAAAACATGATCACTGGTGCGGCCCAGATGGACGGTGCTATTCTTGTAGTTGCCGCTACTGACGGACCTATGCCTCAAACTAAAGAACACATCCTTTTGGCCCGCCAGGTAGGTGTACCAACAATGGTTGTGTTTATGAATAAAGTTGACCTGGTAGAAGATCCTGAATTATTGGAGCTGGTTGAAATGGAAATCCGTGAAGAGCTGACTAAACGTGGCTTCGATGGTGACAATACTCCAATCATTAAAGGTTCTGCAACTGGCGCATTAGCTGGTGAAGAAAAATGGATCGGTGCCATCACTGAATTAATGGATGCAGTTGATAAATATATCCCGTTACCTCCCCGCCCGGTTGATCTTCCGTTCCTGATGTCTGTGGAAGACGTATTCTCTATCACAGGTCGTGGTACAGTTGCTACCGGTCGTATTGAAAGAGGTCGTATTAAAGTAGGTGAAGCTGTTGAGATCGTTGGTCTGATGGATGCTCCTCTTAACTCAACTTGTACAGGTGTGGAAATGTTCCGCAAATTACTGGATGAAGGTGAAGCTGGTGATAACGCAGGTTTATTGCTTCGCGGTATTGAGAAAACGCAGATCCGTCGTGGTATGGTTATCTGTAAGCCAGGTTCTATCACTCCGCACACTGAATTCAAAGGAGAGGTTTACGTATTAAGCAAAGATGAAGGTGGACGTCACACTCCGTTCTTCCAGAAATACCGCCCTCAGTTCTACTTCCGTACTACGGACGTGACTGGTGAGGTTGAACTGGCTCCAGGTACTGAAATGGTTATGCCTGGTGATAATACTTCAATCACTGTGAAACTGATCCAGCCGATCGCAATGGAGAAAGGTCTGAAATTTGCGATTCGGGAAGGTGGCCGTACAGTAGGTGCAGGTCAGGTGACTGAGATATTGAAATAAGGTAAGCTACGAGCTACGGGCTTTTAGCCCTGCCTACCGGCAGGCAGGTACGAGCCGTTAGGCTTTTCAGATAAAGATTTATATCTTTACAACATATGCTAAAAGCTGTTTCGGTAACACGGAATAGCTTTTAGCTTTCTAAGGGCACGGTCCCGCGTTGGCAGGATACGGGTCCAAAAGATACACGGGCATGGTGCAACGGTAGCATACGGGTCTCCAAAACCTTTGATCTGGGTTCGAATCCTAGTGCCCGTGCTGATTAAATGCCAGGGTGAATAAAAGTCATTCTGCCTGGCATAATTTGAAAATTAATTGTTATGATTAAAATTGGTAATTACTTCCGTGATTCTTACAAGGAATTGATGGAGAAAGTGAGTTGGCCTACCTGGGCACAGTTGCAGCAATCAACGATGATTGTGCTGGTGGCCACCCTGGTGATCACTGCCCTTGTTTCCCTGATGGATTTTGGAGCTGGTGGTGTCCTGAAGCAGATTTATAAAATGTTACCTTATTAATTCAAGTAAGATGGAAGAAGCAGTAAAAACACAGGATGCACCACAGCAGGAAACGAAGTGGTTTGTGCTTCGTGTGGTAAGCGGAAAGGAACGTAAGGTAAAAGAATACCTGGATAAAGAAATATCCCGTGGTGGCTGGAGTGAGATCGTTAAACAGGTATTTCTTCCTGTTGAGAAAGTATACAAGGTGGCGAATGGAAAGAAAGTGGTTCGGGAAAGGAACTATTACCCAGGCTATGTAATGATAGAAATTACAGATGGCAAACTCAGTGATGATCTTCGTGACATTATTAAAAACACCACCAACGTTATTCATTTCCTGGGTAAGGAAAACCCCATTGCACTTCGCAAAGCCGAAGTAAATAAGATGCTGGGTAAAATGGATGAAATGGCGGAAGCCGGTGGAGTTAGCATGAGTGAGCCATTCATAGTTGGTGAAACCATCAAGATCATTGAAGGGCCTTTCAATGACTTCAATGGTGTGATTGAAGAAGTGAATGATGAGAAAAAGAAACTCAAAGTTACTGTGAAGATATTCGGACGTTCAACTCCTGTTGAACTGAATTATATGCAGGTAGAAAAGATTAGCTGATCACCTGCTTCGATATAAAAAATTGGTCCCGCTTTTAGCGGGATTTTTTTTGCCTGTTCTGTTAAGGCTTTCTTAAACCATCCTTTTTTGACAGCAATCTGCATTTTGTTTTGATAAACGGTAACATTACGGCCTGTTCATACGTATACCTTCGTAGTGCAACTGTTGACCAAATAAGCCTAAACCAACAAACCGTAACATGAAGAGAAAACGTGTCATGCAATGTTGTGCAGCCATGCTGATAAGTTTAGCTGCCATCGCCCAGCAACCAGTTCCTAAAACTTTACCAGCCAAACGAACAACAGCCAGTTTCAAAATTGACGGCAGCCTGGAGGAAGCGGCCTGGAAAGAAGCTACCCCCGCCACGCAGTTTGTAGAATGGCGACCCAATTTTGGTGCCATTGAAGATGCTGATACCCGTACTGAAATATACCTGCTGTATGATAACACTTCAATCTATATCGCCGGCTATTGCCATGAAAAATCGAAGGACAGTGTATCCAAAGAACTCGTAGGACGGGATGTGATCGGTGTAAACGACTATGTCGGTGTCATCTTCGACACCTATAAGGACAAGATCAATGGTTTTGGATTTTATATTACCCCTTTAGGAGAACAGTTTGATGCGAAATACTCCAATACAGTTGGAGAAGACGGATCGTGGAATGCTGTTTG
The DNA here is from genome assembly GCA_017303455.1 of Chitinophagales bacterium. Taxonomy (GTDB): domain Bacteria; phylum Bacteroidota; class Bacteroidia; order Chitinophagales; family Chitinophagaceae; genus CADEDV01. The sequence continues at coordinate 31,369 of JAFLBM010000032.1, forward strand.
GGACGGGGAGGCAAAAATTGTATCCGATGGCTGGACCTTTGAAATGCGTATCCCGCACTCTGCTATACGGTTTGTTAGTAAAGAGAACCAAACCTGGGGTTTGAATATTACCCGTAACAGGAAAAAAGTGGGTCGCCAGTTCATGTGGAATCCCGTGGATCCTAAAGTAAATGGTTTTTTGAACCAGGCTGGGGAGTGGACCGGTATTGAGAAAATAGTGGCACCGGTTCGTTTACAATTCTCTCCCTATTTCTCAACATATATTAACCACTACCCCAACAATACTGCAGGTGTTAAGAACGTAACATCATCGGTAAATGGGGGTATGGATGTAAAGTATGGCATCAGCGATGCTTTCACTCTTGATATGACCCTGATACCGGATTTCGGCCAGGTGCAAAGTGATAACCAGGTGCTGAACCTGACACCGTTTGAAGTTAAGTTTAATGAGAATCGTTCTTTCTTTACAGAAGGTACTGAGTTGTTCAGTAAAGGCAACCTGTTTTATTCAAGACGAATAGGAGGGCAACCGCTTAATGCGTATAATATTAATCTTGGGTCAGATGAAGAAGTAAAAAAGAATCCCCTGGAGTCGAAACTGATAAATGCCACAAAAGTATCAGGCCGTACCAAGAAGGGCTTTGGACTGGGAGTTTTTAATGCCATTACAAAACCTATGTATGCAACCATTGAGAACAGTGTTACGAAAGAAACAAGAAAGGCAGAAACCGGTCCTTTAACCAATTATAATATCATTGTGTTTGACCAGACGCTGAAAAACAATTCTTCGGTCTCTTTTATCAATACAAATACGCTGCGGAGTGGCGGCGATTACGATGCAAATGTGAGTGCAGCTTTATTTGATTTTAATAATAAAAAGAATACGTATAACTGGAATGGTAAATTCTCGGTGAGCCAGTTGTTGTTTAAGGATAAAACGGTCAGCGGATACTCGCAAAACCTGGGATTTGGAAAAACAGGGGGAAGATGGAACTTCCAGTTAGCGCAGGAATTAGCTGATGAAAAATATGATATCAACGATATGGGCATCCTGTTTAATAATAATTATATCGATCATTATTTATGGACAGGGTATCGCTGGCTGAAGCCTACCAAATGGTATAACAGGATACAGGTTAATTACAATGCTAATTACAGTGCTTTGTATAAAAGGATACCCGGACAATTTGTGGAGGGAAAATTTCAAAGCTTTAATACCAATGTTAATGCAAACATTCAGTTTAAGAATCTCTGGTGGATGGGGATGTTTGTGGGCTATTCCACAAGGGGCAATGATTTTTATGAACCCCGCCGCCAGGGGTATTCATTCAGGACACCAACAAGACTACAGTTCAATCCCTGGGTGGAAACCAACTTTACAAAGAAATATTATGTAAGTTTCAATTATTTTGTCGGGATACGGAAGCTGGATCTTTTTACAAGCCCCAATCATGAGATCAGTATTTTTCACCGCTATCGTTTCAGCGACCGGTTTTCTATCAGCCAGAGCTTGAATTATAACCCGGTTAAAAATGATGCTGGCTTTTATAACCCCATTGACGAAAATGGCAACCAGATCATCGTTAGTGATATTTTGTTTTCCCGCAGGGACAGAAAGACTGTTGATAATGTGATCTCGTTCAAATACAGTTTCAATAACAAATCCGGAATCACATTAAGGGCAAGACATTATTGGAGTAAAGTGCATGTTAAAGAATTATTTGATTTGCAGACTTCCGGAATCCTGAAGCCAACTTCCCACACCACGCTTCCTTTGATGAACCAGAACTATAATATTTTCAATATTGATGCTGTTTATACCCTGCAGTTTGCGCCGGGCAGTTTCATTAACATTGTCTGGAAGGATCAGTCGTTTATGTTTGACCGTGAAATAGGTTACCGTTACTTTAAAAACTTTGGCCGTACCGTTGATGCGCCGCAGAATAACAACCTGTCGTTAAAAGTGATCTATTTCCTGGATTACCTTGATTTTAAGAAATGGAAGAAAAAGAAAGATGCATAGCAGGAGAGCAGGTCAGAAGACCGAAAAAAAAGTGCTGAAACCCTTTGCCCATCGGGTATTTGCCCTTACCTTTGCCGCCCCAATTAGTTCTTTTTGATCCCGGTAACACGGGAAAGGAATCCCGCCACGGCGGGATTGGGAGACCAAGTAGCTCGGTTTAAACCACTGAAAGAAAGGTCGTTAACACCAAAAAAGTTTTAAAAATGGCAAAAGAAATCAGCGGCTTTGTAAAGCTGCAGTGCAAGGGTGGCCAGGCCAACCCCGCACCTCCGATCGGTCCAGCGCTGGGTTCCAAGGGTATCAATATCATGGAATTCTGTAAGCAATTCAACGCCAGGACGCAGGACAAACCCGGGAAAGTTCTTCCCGTATTAATCACTGTTTATACTGACAAGAGTTTTGATTTTATCATCAAAACACCTCCCGCAGCCGTTCAGCTGATGGAAGCCGCTAAAATTCAAAAGGGTTCCAAAGAGAGCAACCGTGCTAAAGTGGGTAAAGTAAACTGGGAACAGGTAAAGGCTATCGCCGAAGACAAAATGCCTGACCTTAACTGCTTTACCATTGAAAGTGCCATGAAAATGGTAGCCGGTACTGCTCGTAGCATGGGCCTGAATGTAGAAGGTAAAGCTCCGTGGGAAAATTAAGCCCCCTAAATCCCCCGCAAGGGGACTTTAAAAATCCTTAAAAGAATTTAAAATGGCATTCATTAGTAAAAAAAGAAAGGTTGCTGATACAAAAGTTGATGCAAACAAAGCCTATTCATTAAAAGATGCATCTGCACTGGTGAAACAGATCACCACCTGCAAATTTGATGCTTCTGTGGATCTGCATATCCGTTTGGGCGTTGATCCCAAAAAAGCTGACCAGGCTATCCGTGGCACCGTAACACTTCCGCACGGAACTGGTAAAACAAAAAAAGTATTGGTGCTTTGCACACCTGATAAAGAAGCTGAAGCAAAAGCTGCCGGCGCTGACTTTGTTGGACTTGATGAGTTTGTTACAAAGATCGAAGGCGGTTGGGTGGATGTTGATGTGATCATTGCTACCCCTTCTGTAATGCCTAAGATCGGTAAGCTGGGTAAAGTGTTAGGTCCCCGTAACCTGATGCCGAACCCCAAGACAGGTACCGTTACCAACGATGTGGCCAATGCTATCAATGATGTAAAAGGCGGTAAGATTGCTTTCAAGGTGGATAAAGTAGGTATCATCCATGCTTCTATCGGCCGTGTAAGTTTTGCCCCTGAGAAAATCGTGGAGAACAGCCAGGAGCTGATCAATGCGGTCATCAAAGCAAAACCATCATCTGCAAAAGGTACTTACGTCAGGGGTATCAGCATGGCCAGTTCCATGAGCCCTGGTATCGCTATTGACGCAAAAGCATTTGTTCATTAATAGCGATCAGGCCGCCCCAGGCGGCCAGATCGGTAAAAACTCATTATCATGACAAAAGATCAAAAAAACGAAGTGATTGAATTGCTGAAAGGCAAGTTCTCACAATACAACAACTTCTATGTTGCCGATACAGAATCACTGTCTGTTGAGCAGGTGGGCAAATTGCGCCGTGCATGCTTTGATAAGAAAGTGGAAATGAAGGTGGCAAAGAATACGCTTATTAAAAAAGCTCTTGAATCATTAGATGGCGAAAAATATGCAGGAGTTTATGACTCATTGCATAAAGTAACAGCACTTATGTTTTCGGAGAACCCTAAAGAACCGGCACTGATCATCAGTTCTTTCCGTAAAGCCAGCAATGGTGAAAAGCCTGAACTGAAAGCCGCATTCATCAATGGTGATGTGTATATGGGCGATAACCAGTTGAAGGCGCTGACCCAGATCAAAACCAAGAATGAGCTTATCGGTGAAGTTATCGGCTTGTTGCAATCTCCTGCTAAACGTGTACTGGCTGCACTATTGCACCACCACGAGCAGAAAGCTGCAGCTCCAACAGAGTAATCAGCCATGAGCCATGACTATGAGCTATGAGCCACTGGCTCGTGACTCGCAGCTAAAAGCTCACAGCTATTCTATAAACAATTTTTTTAAAACCGCCGTCGGATTGGATGGATTTAGTTCACAACTAAAACCTACAAAATGAAGACGGTAAAAATTCAAACAAAATGGCAGACGTAAAAGCATTAGCAGAAGGCCTTGTAGCCTTAACAGTAAAAGAAGTACAGGAGTTAGCTGACTTTTTGAAATCAGAATATGGTATCGAACCTGCAGCAGCTGCAGTAGTAGTAGCATCTGGTGACGGTGGTGGCGCAGCCGCTGTTGAGGAGAAAACTGCATTCAACGTAGTATTGAAGAGTGGTGGTGCTTCTAAACTGAACGTAGTGAAGATCGTTAAAGACCTGACTGGTCTTGGTCTGAAAGAAGCGAAAGACCTGGTTGATGGTGCACCGAAGAATGTAAAAGAAGGTGTATCTAAAGCAGAAGCGGAAGAGATCGTAGCGAAGCTGAAAGAAGCTGGTGCTGATGTTGAGATCGCTTAATTCTTCTTGTAGAATAATTTTTAAAACCCTCCAAGCGGAGGGTTTTTTTATAGCCAGTTAAAACCGAAACGGTATAATTGTTAATGTTATCAGGAGGAATAAACTATTGACATTTGTCAAGAGAGCATAGAGAAAGGTTTATCAATTTTAGTGAGTAAATTTTTTTAATCAGTAAACCTTTTTTTATGCGTACTAATTACTTCTTCATTACAAAAAACTTAGTATTAACCCTGGCTTTTGTTTTCGGGATCACTTCCTGTCAAAAGAACAGTTCACAGGATGATAGTTGCGCAAGAACTACTGCAGGGATAGCCGGCACTTACAGACTGACTGCACTGAAATATAAAGCAGGTGCTGACTCCCCCGAGCTTGATTATATGCCCTTACGGGAGGTCTGCGAAAACGATGATCTCATAGTGCTTGAAGCCAATGGCACTTACCGGTATAACGACCTTGGACTGGTTTGCTCACCCGATGGTTCGAACACAGGCACCTGGAGCGTTGCAGGCAATGTGATCATCAGCGATGGAATCGTTAGCGGGATCATTCAGAATTTTGATTGCCATTATTTGACTGTATATTCAGATGATTTTATTATTCCTGGCGACAGGATAACTTTGACGATTGAAAAACAGTAAGATTTACAGGGGCCGTTGCTATTGGTTAATTAATACCATTAAGTATGATAGAAAAGCTGCTTGAACGCCTTAATACACTACATCAAATGGATAAGCCGTTGATCGAAAGAGTTAAAGAACTGGCTCAAATTGTTACGTATCCCAAAAAAACATTCCTGCTGAAGGACGGGCAGGTATGTGATAAAGCCTGTATGGTAGTGAAGGGCCTGGCAAGAGCTTATTATATCAATGAAGACAGGGATATAACCTCCCGGTTTATGGATGAAGGTTTTATCATTACTTCCTGGGTCAGTTATTACCAGCAGCAGCCGGGCGATGAATATATTGAAGCCATGGAAGATACAACGCTGGCTTGTATCCGGTACAATGAAATTCAGCAGTTGTATAAGGAGTATCCGCAATTTAATATAGTAGGAAGAAAACAAACCGAATACTCCTTATACCTGGCTGAAATGCGAACCCGCATGCTTCGAAAACATACAGCTGAAGAGAAATATAATTTCTTTCAGGAGCAGCATCCTGATCTTATCATCAGGGTGCCGTTAAAACATATTGCCACCTATTTAGGAATGAATGAAGAAACGCTTAGCAGGATAAGAGGCAGGTACCGGAAAACGGGCAAGTAGTATTATTGCCGGGTTCAAAGGAGGCAGACCTTTATTCGATGAAAAGATAAGGATAGATTTTCTGATACATATCTTCTGTGACCACCATCACTTTTTTGATATCTTCTAATTTCAAAAAAGGACCATGCTCTTTGCGATAAGCAACAATAGGATTAGCCAAACTATATTTGATATAAGGATGTGCTTTCAACTCATCAATTGACGCAGTATTGATATTGATCTTCTTTAGTGAAATATTATCAAGTTTCAGGTACTGCTTTATTTTTTGAAACGTGGAATCGGGCAGGCCATATGTTTCTGCCACCTGGCTGATTGTATAAAAACCTCCTAATTTATCCCGGAAATTCACGATTCTTGCGGCCAGTTTACTGCCAATGCCGGGCAAAGAAATAAAAGCCGAAGTATCAGCCGTATTAATGTCAATCACTTTATAACGTTCTGCTTTTCCGGCCGGCGGCAGGGATGTTTCAGTAGCAATTGCGGATGGATTGGCGATTTTTTTTCCTTCAATGCGGATATACGGTTCCAGTCTTGTATATTCATCTTCAAACAAGCCATATATCTTTGAAAGATCTTCCGGCTTATAGAAGTGCCCACCTTTTGCCAGGTAGTTTTGGATGGTTTTAACGGTTTTGTCACGGAGGCCCAATTTCCTCCATCCTTCAGCATTCAGTGTATTGGGGTCAAAATAAAACAACTCGCCTTTGTTTCGGTTGAAATATTCCTTATCAGAACGATCGTATTGATAATTGCTGCTATTGTTCTTGCCAGTACGATCGTTGAACCGATCTGTATCTTGTTCTTTTAACTCCAGTTTTTTTACGGCAGTCATCCAGGCCGTATCAGGTAAAGCTGAAAATTTCGCAGAGGTTCTGGAGACGACAGTGGGAGCAAAAATGACAACTACAATCAATACAACCAGGACCAGGATAGCGATCCGGTCCTTGCGGGTAAAAGTAAAATAATCAGTGACTATTTTTTTCCAGCCCACAGGTAAGGTTTTCAGCAATTTACACGGTTCAGGCAGCTTAAAAAATGGCCTGTTAGTGGTATTAATGGCCGGGTTTTTGTTGGCAAATTTTTCTTGGTTAAGAAGTATAAATCCCTACCTTTGCCATCCTTTATTTTGGCCAAAAATATTTTGACATCCCGAATCATGTTTAAGTAGTTGAAAATCAAGGCTTTTATTTTGAAAAAAATGGAAGCCTGAATGTGATTTGTATGTCCTTATCTCTTTAAAACCGGTTTTTACGCATATGTCTTCAACAAAATTGAATCAAAGGGTGGATTTCGGTAAAATCAAGCATCTGGCCGAAACCCCTGATCTACTCGAAGTACAGATCCAGTCATTTAAAGAGTTTTTCCAGTTGGAAACAACGCCCGACAAACGGAATATCGAAGGATTGTTCCGTGTGTTCAAGGAAAACTTCCCCATCACTGACACCAGAAACATATTTGTGCTCGAGTTCCTGGACTACTTTATTGATCCGCCCCGTTACACGATCGAGGAGTGTATGGAACGTGGGTTGACTTACGCTGTTCCGCTGAAAGCCAAACTCCGTTTGAGCTGTAATGATGAGGAACACGTCGATTTCCAGACCATCGTGCAGGACGTATTCCTGGGTAACATTCCCTACATGACTCCCCGCGGTACTTTCGTTATCAACGGAGCTGAGAGGGTAGTGGTGTCGCAATTGCATCGTTCACCGGGTGTATTCTTCGGTCAGTCTGTTCACCCGAACGGAACCAAGATCTACTCTGCAAGGGTTATTCCTTTCAAAGGAGCCTGGATGGAATTTGCAACCGACATCAATAACGTGATGTATGCGTATATCGACAGGAAGAAGAAATTCCCTGTAACAACCCTCCTGCGTTCTATCGGTTACGAAACTGATAAAGACATCCTGGAGTTGTTCGGTATGGCCGATGAGGTGAAAACGGATAAGAAAACCTTAGAGAAATATGTTGGCCGTCGCCTGGCTGCCCGTGTGTTGAGAACATGGGTTGAAGATTTCGTGGATGAAGATACCGGCGAGGTTGTTTCTATTGAAAGGAACGAGATCGTGATGGAACGTGATACCGTGCTGGATGACGAAGCGATCGAAACGATCTCTGAAATGGATGTGAAGAGCGTATTCATCCAGCGGGAAGACGTGGGTGGCGATTATGCGATCATCTATAACACATTGAACAAAGACACTTCTAACAGTGAACTCGAGGCTGTTCAGTTCATCTACCGCCAGTTAAGAGGCGCTGATGCTCCTGATAATGAAACAGCCCGTGGTATCATTGATAAATTATTCTTCAGCGATAAACGTTATGATCTCGGCGAAGTGGGTCGTTACAAGATCAACCGCAAACTGAATGTTGATCTGCCGCTGGATAAAAAAACACTGACAAGAGAAGATATCATCCTTATCATCAAATACCTGGTTCGTTTAACGAATGGTAAAGCGGAGATAGATGATATTGATCACCTGAGCAATCGTCGTGTTCGTACGGTGGGTGAGCAGTTGTATGCCCAGTTCGGTGTGGGTCTTGCCCGTATGGCAAGGACTATCCGTGAGCGGATGAAT
>JAFLBM010000033.1 GCA_017303455.1 Chitinophagales bacterium
TAAATCCGCTGGTTGATCATATTGTAACAGCTGCGTCCGGTCCGGATACCGCCACCGTGGCCAGACCATATACTGTAAGCTGGACAGTAAGAACACTGGCTATAATCCCGGCCTGGCTTATTACCCCTCATGGTATGATGCGGTATATTTTTCTCCTGACTCGATTGTAAATGGCAATGATGTATGGGCAAGCCAGTTTACTTTGAATACAAGACTGGAGCGGAATCAGAGTTACACTGAAACAAAGGCTGCCATACCACCTAATATACCCACCGGTGATTATTATGTGTATGCCAAAACAAATACTACCAACAGTATCCCGGCAGAGATGGTTACTAATAACAACAGCAATTTTATCCGCAATGCTACAGGCGCAGCAAAAAAAATACATGTCATTCAACCGCTGCTTCCTGAACTGACTGATACTATTCTTACAGCACCCGCAACAGCTCCGGCAGGTCAGCCCATGACAGTTGTACATAAAATAACCAATACCGGTGCAGGGCCTACCTATCCCAATAACTGGAGTGCCTCGCTATGGCTGTCAACCGATTTTATACCTGGCAATAGTGGTGATATACCTCTTTTTGCAAAAAATATTTCTACCATACTTCAGCCGGCACAGTCGCTGAACGACACCATGAGCTTTACGCTAAATATCAATATAACTCCCGGCAATTACATCCTGATTACCCAAATTGACCCGTACAATGAAATATTCGAGACAAACGATACAAATAATCTTGCCTTTAGTTATGTAACAGTGTATACACCCCATCCAGTGGATTTAATTGTGGAAAATGTGATGAAGCCTGATACTGTTATGCTTGGTTACAGTATTGATACAGCTAAATGGGTTATTGCCAACCTGTCGGCCAATACAGCAACAGGTGTTTCTTCAGACGGTATTTATCTTTCAAACAATACAATCCTTGATTCAACAGCTGTATTAATTGGTATAAAGAACAAGACTATCAATATGCCACCCCTTGACAGGGATACTATCAGCATGCAACCAATAGTAACAAGTGTGATTGAAGGAAATTATAATGTATTAATTAAAACAGATCTGCTCAATAACATCAACGAAACTGACAAGAATAATAACACCGGTATATCTGCAGGCAGTATTTATGTGAAAGCAAAGGAGCTGAAACTGAACATTACTGAAAACAATACCCTGCATACACTTACCCGTTATTACAAACTGGTAATCCCTGATTCATTGAACGGGTCTACCATACTGGCTACACTGAAAACGAATGATTCACTGACCATGCGGAATGAAATGTATATCGGACTGGGATATGTGCCGTCACCTTCCCGTTTTGATTACAGGTTTGGTACAGCTAACTATGGCAACCAGCAAATAGTAATGACAACAGTGACTGATTCGGTTTATTATATCGCCGTACGTTGTACATCACCCAATCCGCCGGTACAAAATATCACCCTCCGAGCAGTAAAACTTCCATTTGCTATATTAAATGTGCAGTCAAACTCGGGCGGTAATATCGGGAATGTAACTGTGAAACTCAGCGGCTCTTTGTTTTCCAGTAATATGGCAGCAAAATTGACTAATGGAGGTACTACTATTTATTCATCGATAGTATACTACGTCAACAGTACCACTGCATTTGCTACGTTCAACCTGCAGAGCAAGCCCTTAGGACTATATGATGTATCGCTGATAAAACCAGATTCAGTTGTGGCAACACTCCCGGGCGGATTTACCATAACCACAGGTAATAACGGTGGTATCCTTACCGGTGGCGGTAATAATACAGGGCAAACCGGAAGCGGTAACCAGCCTGGTTGTGATCCCGGTACACCGGGCGGATTGAATTCACTGCTGGTAACAGAAGTAATTGTTCCGGAAAAAGTATTTGTTGGCTGGCCCTTTGTAATCCAGATAAACTATGCCAACCCTGCCAACTTCGATGTGCCGGCGCAAACAAGAACACTGTATAATGATAAAGAAGTGCTGATGGCACTGACGCAGGCCGGCCTCAGCAATGGCAGCACCTCCCTGTACCTGGAACTAACAGAACCGGGCGGACCACCGGGTATCATCAGGGCTGGTGCCACAGGAACAATAACCGTATATGGAAAAACTCCGCCGGATATGCCGGGACATACATTTATCAACTTTACCGTAAAGTAAAAAACTAAAAAATGATTCGGTCACTTTCAAACTGGAGTATGAAAAGCACAATCAAAAAATATGGGATGCTGTTAGCAGCTTTGTTGCCTTTAACAGTTCAGACAATAGCGCAAAATATCAACATACCCAATAAAACCGGGCCAATGGGTTTGCAAGTGAATACATTAACGGGCAATCTTTACTTTACCCGTAACGACCTGCTTATTCCTGCAAGAGGTTTTCCATTAAATATTACATTTCATTACAACAGTTTTAACTTTGAACAAAATGATGGCTATGGCAATGGCTGGAGTTTTAATTACAATATCAAATACAGAAACGATACAGCCGGAGCAAAAATCATAGTATGGAGTGACGGAAGGGAGGACCTTTATTCTTCAGCAGGCGGAGGTTCTTTCCTTTCACCAAGAGGTTTTTTTAATACACTTACCGAATACCAATCAGGCAAATACCGTATTACTGAGACAGACGGGACCAAATTCTTCTTTGATAATGGTGCCCATAAGCGGATTACCCGTATGGAAGAACCGAATGGTCACTTTATCAACTTCAGTTACACCGATACATTACTCACCTCACTGGTAAATGGTGCCGGGCAAAGTATCACCCTTGCCTATACCAATGGCAAACTGACCACTATAACTGATGCCATAAGCACACCTGCCCGCATTTACACTTATTCATACGATGGAGCCGGTAACCTTATACAAGTAAAGGATCCGCTGAACAATACGTATAAATATGCATACCTCGTTAATGGATCAATGAAAGCCATAACAGACAAGAATAATAATAAAGTAGATATTATTTACTTCAACAATTTTGCCATCAGCGAGCTGATAGGCTGCAACAAAAGAATCAGTTTTTCTTACGATACTGCCACCCTTACTACCCTTGTCACAGATTATCTTGAATCGGGAAACAACCAGGTAACCAAATACGAATTTAAAAAACAGGAAGATAAAAGATGGCTCAGCGGGATCTCTGGCAACTGTTGCGGGTTTACTATGAAGTTTGAGTTTGATGCTGCCGGAAATAAAATAAAAGAAACAGATGCAAAAGGGAATGTAACAACTTTTACCTATGACAACAGAGGGAATATGCTTACCATGACTGATGCAATGAACCATACTGTCACATACACTTATACAACAGATTATAATAAAGTAGCCAGTTTTACCGATGAGAAAGGGTTCACCACCACCATGACGTACGATATCAAAGGGAATCTGATCCAATTGGTAGAACCGGGAAATCTTGTGTACACGGCCACTTATGCAGCCAACGGTGATATCGTCAGCAGTACCGACCCGAAGGGTAATATATTTTCTTACAATTATGATACATATGGTAACCCGGCAAATGTAACAGGGCCCAACGGCTATACAGCAGCACTGGGATTTGATGCAAGAAGCAATTTACTTTCTTTCACCGATGCAAGGGGAAATACAAGTAACCTTGAATATGATATATTGGACAGGCTGAAAAAAATTACTGACCCTGTCAATAATAATGTCCAGGTAAATTATGACAACGCAGGAAACCCTGTTTCCTATATAAATGAAAACAATGAAACAAGCCTCCTTGCATATGATGCCAGCAACCGCCCGGTGGAAATGACGGATCCCAAAGGCGGAAAAACTTTTATCACTTACGATGCGATGGATAATTTGAAAAGCATCACCAATGCCATAGGCAGTATAATAAAGTTTGACTACGATAACCGCAACCGGCTGAATAAAATAACCGACGCAGAAGGTAATATCGCCACAGCAGAATATGACGCCAACGGAAATACTACCGCCTTCAACCTGCCAAACGGGCAACGAATGAGCCTCACCTATGACGTACTGAACAGGATAAATACTGTTACTGACATTACGGGCAACATTCTGAATTTTACATATGACATTAACAGTAATGTCAGCAGCTATACCAACGGTGCCGGTGCAACACATACGTTTGAGTACGACAGCCTGAACCGTATAAAAAAAATAACGGATCCGCTGAATAATACTTACCAGCTCACTTACGATAAAAACAGCAATATCATTTCTGTAAAAGACCGGAATGGTTTTACATCCTCTTATACATACGACAGCCTTGATCGTGTAAAAACAGCGACAGATAATAACGGTAACACGGTTACCAGCACTTACGATGCTGCGGGAAATGTAGTATCGCTGAAAGACCAGAATAACAATATCACCAATTATACTTACGACAGCCTGAACAGGGTGAAGCGTACCACTTACCCTGACGGGAGTTTTTTGGAATATACCTATGACAATAAATGGAACATGATTGCAAAGCGGCTGACAGATGGTACTATGATAAATTTTGCTTATGACTCGTTGAACAGAGTTGTATCAAAAACACTGCCCGGCGGGCATATTTTTAATTATACCTACGATCCTATTGGCCGTTTATTAACAGCTTCCAACAGCAACGGCACGGTAACTCTGGCGTATGATGCTTTGAACCGCATCACATCAGAAACCTATGGAGGCAGAACGGTTAATTACTCTTACAATGTTTCCGGAAGAACGCAAACCACTGTTTACCCTGACAGCACGGTGGTTACAAAAAGTTATGACAGCCGCAACCGCCTGCTCAGCATTTCAAGAAACAATATAGTGCAGGTAAGTTACCAGTACAACAACCTCGGCCAGGTTATTTCAAAATCTTTTGCCAACGGTATTACTACTTCATACCAGTATGATTTTGCCAACCGGCTCAGTAACATTTCAACAGCCGGCGGTTCCATACAAAACAGCAGCTTTACCTATAATAATGAACGACAGAAAACTTTAATTAACCGCCTCAACAACCCTGCCAGGTCCGAACAATTCACTTATGATAATGAAAGCAGGTTAGTTAACCACAAAAGAGGGATTATCGGCGGATCCCCTGTAACAGAGAATACTTACAACTATGATGCTCTTGGAAACAGAACAGTTGCGAATCTGAATGGCACCAATACAACATACACAAGCAACAACCTGAACCAGCTTATCAGCAGTAATAATGGTACACAAAACATCAACTTTACTTATGATAATAACGGCAATATTACTTATGACGGGCAATTTCATAAACAATATGATGCAGAAGGAAGGTTAATTAAAGACTCTTCATCACCCGTAAATGTTTTCACCTACCAGTACGATGCGCTGAACAGAAGGGTGCAAAAAAACATGAATGGAAATATCCTGAACTATACTTTTTCGGGCATGAAGGCCATTGAAGAACGAGATAATGCGAACAGCATCCTGAATAAAACCATTTTTGCCGGCTTCCTTACCCCGGTGCTGAACGAAAAAAACAATAACCGCTACTATTACCACCAGAATGAAATGAACTCTGTAGAAGCCATCAGCAACGAGCAGGGAAACCTGATTGAGAAATACGACTATGATGTATACGGCAAAATGAGCATTTATGACTCGCTGAACAACCCGTTGGCTGGTTCTCTGGCAGGCAACCGCTTTGGCTTTACCGGCCAGGTGTATGACAGCGCTACTGGCAGTTATAAATTTTTCTTCAGAGAATATAATCCTTCAACAGGACTATTTAATCAAAGGGATTTGATCGGCTATACAGATGGTATGGGTATGTACCAGTATGTGCATAATAACCCGGCGAATGGAGTGGATATACTGGGCCTTGAGGAAAATTCTGCTGCAGAAATGATAGACTTAATTGGTAATACAATTGGAAATGCAAATAGTATTTCACCGGGAGTTCCCGAAACGCAGGCCCAGGTGGTTGAATATTTAGTAAGAAGTCAAAAAGGGGGGCATGTACTGAGAGTTGGTGAATACACAAGAGAATTAGGTTTAGGCAGCAGAATGTTTAATGGCAGCCTGAAAATTTTAAACTCAACAGGACTTGCTTTTATTCTTCTTCCTGTAAATATAGCCGGGACAATAATGTCATTAAATAAAATGCGTAATCCATGTGCTACAGACGGTCAAAAAATTGATGCCACAATGAGTACTTTAAGCGGAGGTTTAAATTCTGCTAATGGTTTATATATGTCAGGAAGGTTTTTATATTACGGAGCTATGGGTGGCTACGAAGCCAATAGCCTTTTAACACAATTGGGATTTCATGGCAGCAAAGGGTTAACACTTTTTCGGGGTCTTGCTTCAGGATTCTCGGGTACTTATCAAGGCTGGAAAGCAGCTGGTTCATCAATTACTGGCACCTCAATGCTTGGCAGAGCCAACCTTGCAGTTTCAGGTGGACTTGCAATGTATAGCCTTGCTAATATGGCCTGGCAAAAGGCCACAATGCAATCCTTTGCCGAAACAGGTGAGAATATTGATTTGCCATTGGTAGATGTTTTTGCAACAATGGATTTTTCTCAAAAGTCAAAAGAAGCAGAAAGACATATGATGCAAAATCATTGGGATAAATACTGGGAAGCTAAAAGGAAGGTTGAGGCAAGGGGTTCAAGAGGAGGAGGAAGTCATTGGAAAGCTCCTAAACCTAGTGGCTCCAACGACCCCTGCCCACCCGATGGTGCAGGCGGAACTCAAAAACCTGCCGGTGCAGCCGAAATTGCTTCATCAATTACTGAAGCCATCTCATCCTGGGACCCCAACGAAATTATCGGGCCCGATGGTGTACCGGATAAAAGCTGGGTGAGCATCAATGACAGGTTACCCTATACAGTAACATTTGAAAATGATATTTCTGCCAGTGCCCCTGCCAAATATGTAAAGGTGGTGGTGCCGGTACATGAAAAAATGGATGCTGCAACATTCCAACTCGGCAGCTTTGGTTTCAACAGTTTGACATTTACTGTACCACCTGCCACCGCTTCCCATTATCAAAGACTGGATTGCCGTGATTCACTGGGTTTATTTGTGGATGTGATTGCCGGGTATGATGTGGTGAACAATCATGCGTTCTGGGAGTTTCAATCTATAGATCCGGTTACCCTGCTGCCACCGGCAGACCCGCTGAAAGGTTTTCTGTTATTACAGGACAGCAATAATCTTACTTATGGACATGGTTTTGTGAATTTCAGCATCAAACCAGTTACGACAGCACAGACATTAGACAGTATCCTGGCCAGGGCAGATATCGTATTTGATGCCAACGATACGATACCTACCAATATTCACAAAAATACGATTGATGCAGTAGCTCCCACCAGTAGTATAACGGCATTGCCGCCATTCAGTCCCAACACTGAAATTGCATTGAATTATTCGGGTTTGGATGACCCGAATGGCTCTGGTGTTAAGTGGTATTCAATTTATGTAGCCGACAACAGTGGGCCCCCGGAATTGTATGTTTCGAATTTCCGTGGTACGGATACACTCTTTAATGGTCTTGCCGGTCATACCTATAAGTTCTATTTCGCAGCGACCGACTCTGCAGGAAACCGGGAAACACTCCGTTTTGCAGATAGTATAAACATCACTACCGGTGAGTATATTATCTGTCCCGGGGGGAATGTGATGTTTGATTCAAAAATGAATGGTGCCGGCTACCAATGGCAGGTGGATACCGGAACCGGTTTTACAGATCTTGCAGATGGCGGAGTTTATAGTGGAGCAACAAGCCCGATACTAACCCTTACTGCTGCACCAACCTCTATGTATGGTTACCAGTATCGCTGCCTGGTAAACGGAACAACTTACAGTACAATATTCTTATTAAAATTCGGAATGACCTGGGAAGGCACTGTCAGTACTGCGTGGGAAAACCCGGCCAACTGGAGTTGCAACAGCCTGCCGGATGAAAATACGGATGTAATTGTGGGTGAAGGCAAACTCAATTACCCCCATGTAAATTCAAATGTCAGCATAAGAACATTACGGTTCAGACCGGGTGCCTCCGGAACTGTTAACAGCGGGTTTACACTCACTATTTTAAAATAAAATCAATTGTCCTTCCCGGTGCTTCTGCCGGGGAGGATGATTTAAAAGAATATACGTATGAACCAGTTATTGATCCCCACTAACAAAGGCCTGAAAGTCGTATTACCCCAGAATATCATCCGGGTGGAAGCAAGCAGCAGTTACTGTAAAATTTATTTTGCCAACGAGTACCCGCTGACAGTAGCCAAAGTATTGCAGTGGTTCGAAAAAAAATTACCGGATGATTCCTTCTGCAGGATACACCGCACCCATATTGTGAACAGGAGTTTTATTCACGAAATTTCCTGTGATAATAAACTTACCCTGATAAACGGCGACCGCTTACAAATAAGCCGCCGGAAGAAAAATTCTTTCCGGAAAATGATTGCTTGAAACTGCTGTAGTGGTTAATAGTACGCTGGTATCAGCTTACCCCACCGGTTTGCATGTTTTTATCAATTTTCAACACTAATCCCTGCAATACTTTGCCGGGACCTGCTTCTGTAAAGGTGGAGGCCCCATCGGCAATCATTGATTGTACACTCTGTGTCCAGCGGACAGCACCGGTCAACTGATCGACCAGATTTTGTTTGATCTCTTCTTTATCCATTACTGCTTTAGCCACCACATTCTGGTAAACCGCACAGGTAGGTGTATGAAATTTGGTTGCTTCAATTGCAGCAGCTAATTCTTCTTTCGCCGGTTCCATCAGTGGTGAGTGAAAAGCACCTCCCACCGGTAATACCAATGCCCGTTTGGCACCTGCTGCTTTCATTCTTTCGCAGGCAATTTCTATTCCTTTTAGTGATCCGCTGATCACTAATTGTCCCGGACAGTTATAGTTAGCAGGAACAACGATCTCACCTGTTTCCTTTTGTACCTCAGCACAAATGGCTTCCACTTTATCATCTGCCAACGCCAATACAGCAGCCATGGCAGAGGGATTCATTTCACAAGCTTTCTGCATCGCTTTGGCACGGATAGAAACCAACGACAATGCATCATCAAAACTTAAGGTACCATTAGCCACTAAAGCAGAAAATTCGCCGAGTGAATGACCGGCTACCATATCAGGCGATGCACTTTCAATACTGCGGTAAGCGATAATGGAATGTAAAAAAACAGCCGGTTGTGTTACATTCGTTTGTTTCAGGTCCTCTTCTGTTCCGTTGAACATCACATCCGAAATACGAAAACCCAGCATCTCGTTGGCCTGTTCAAATAATTTTTTTGCAAAAGCACTGTTCTCGTAATGTTCTTTTCCCATTCCCGGAAATTGCGAACCCTGGCCGGGAAATATGTATGCATGTTTCATTCTTGGTGGTAGTTAATCCAAACAAAAATGCCGCAAAGCTTTTAATTAGAAAAATCTTTGTGGCAGTAATTAAAAATATGACTGATAATCAGCTGAGACGGGCTGTAATTAGTTTCAAAAACTCACTCCGGGTCGAGTTTTTTTGAAATTCGCCATCAAAAGCGGACGTAGTGGTGGTAGAATTTTGCTTTTGCACACCCCGCATCATCATGCACAAATGCTGCGCTTCGATCACCACGGCCACTCCCATCGGGTTCAGTGTTTCTTTGATCGCATCCATGATCTGCACAGTCAACCGTTCCTGCACCTGCATACGGCGTGCATACACATCCACTACCCTGGCGATCTTGCTCAATCCGGTTATCCAGCCATTGGGGATATAGGCCACATGTGCTTTACCAAAGAAAGGGAGCATATGGTGTTCGCACATACTGTACACTTCAATATCTTTTACCACGATCATTTCGCTGACGGGCTCATGAAATTTGGCTGAATTCAGAATAGCATGCGCATCGAGTTGATACCCCTGTGTAAGGTATTGCATCGCCTTCGCCACTCTTTCCGGTGTTTTCAGCAACCCTTCCCTTTCCGGATCTTCTCCCAGCAAACCGATCGCTTCCTTATAGTTTTTAATGAGCCCTGAAGTGGTATGCTCATCGTACTGCTCTGTTCTTTTATATGCCATAGTATTTACTTCAAAAGATCGTTTATAAATAATTTATGCCGGGTATTCGACAAAATTTCTCGGCGTTTCAAATAACCTGATCTGCAGGTCCATTTGTGGGTCAATATGCGGACGCAGCAGATCATAAATAACAATAGCGATATTTTCAGCGGTCGGGTTTAATTCTTTGAACTCTTCCGTATCCAGGTTCAGGTTCTTATGATCAAACCGGGAATGAATCTCCCGCTTCACCAGGTCACTGAGTTCTTTCAGGTCCATTACATACCCTGTTTTTTCATCCGGTATGCCCACCACTTTCACCTCGAGTTCATAATTATGGCCATGATAATTCGGCAGGGCACATTTGCCAAATACTTTCTCATTGGTAGCATCATCCCAACCGGGGTTGAACAACCGGTGTGCTGCGTTAAAATGCTCTCGTCTGAAAACGGCTACTTTCTGGCTCATGTATTCAAATTACGAAATAAACCGGCATACTGATTTGAATTTGCTCCGGGATATCAAAATTTCCGGGTATCGGAACTACAACAGGCAATGCAATAAAATGTTCAGGCAGCTAATTATCACTCCCCGAAATACTCGACGTAAATACGGGGCGTTTCATACAATTTAATAGCATATAACTGAACGCCTGCCGGTAAATGAGGCACCAGCTGCCGCCAGATAGCTATGGCCAGGTTTTCGGTGCTGCACATTTGCCCCTTCATAAAATCAACATCCACGTTCAGGTTGCGGTGATCCAGTTTTTCAATAATATGCTCTTTGATGATAATGCTGAGTCGTTTCACATCAAATACAAAACCGGTATCCGGATCAGGCTTGCCTTTTACAGTTACTAATAATTCATAATTATGCCCATGCCAGTTCTGGTTGGCACATTTACCAAATACTTCATCATTTTTTTCAGGGGTCCAGTTGGGATTGTACAACTTGTGCGCCGCATTGAAATGTTCCGACCTTGTCAAGTAAACCATGCTTTACTTTTTTGTTTCCTCACAGCAATTGGGCGGAGGAAAAGTGAGGCCATACCATTTGGCTGGCAGGCGGCAAAGGTAAGCCAAAAGAGCTGCTGATTAATCAATAACTTTGCCTGTCTTTCCGGCTGGAAAAGATTTTTATATGAATATACTGGTCACCGCCGCCACCTCCATAGAACTCACACCGTTCCTGGAACAATTCAGGAAACAGGACATTTCTTTTTTTCATGAACAGGATATTGATGTACTGATAACCGGTATCGGGTTAACAGCCACTACTTATAGTTTATCAAAATATATACAAGTGAAGCGGCCTGACCTTATACTACAGGCAGGTGTGGCAGGCTGCTTTGATACAGCCCTTCCATTGGGAACCGTGTTTGCCGTAAAACGGGAAGCTATCGCCGATCAAAGTGTGATTGAACTGAATCAACTAAAAACCTTGTTTGATCTGAACCTGGTACCGCAAGACCAGTATCCTTACTCCAAAGGATGGCTGGTCAATAAAAACGATATCCTGAAGAAAACGAAACTTAAAAAAGTAACCGGTATTTCCGTGAACGAGATCACTACTTCCAAAAAGAAAGTGGCGTTTTATAAAGATCATTTTAATCCAATAGTGGAGTCGATGGAAGGTGCTGCCCTGCATTATGTTTGCCTGCTGGAAAAAATTCCTTTTATCCAGTTAAGAAGCACCAGCAATTATATTGCAGAAAGGAATAAAAAGAACTGGAACATGAAAGAATCAATTATTAACCTGAACAAGGAACTGACCCGTTTGTTAGCAACACTATGAAATTCACATTAAGCTTTTCGCCCTGCCCCAACGACACATTTATTTTTGATGCCCTTGTCAATAAAAAAATTGATACGGAAGGATTTGAATTTGAAACAGTGCTGGCGGATGTGGAAACACTCAACCAATGGGCACTGGAAGGGAAATTAGCTATTACCAAACTGAGTTTCCCGGCTTTCTTCCGGTCGCTGCAACACTATACATTGTTAAACGCAGGCAGTGCATTGGGAAAAGGAGTCGGCCCCTTATTAATTACTGATTCAGCCCAGGAACTTTCTGATGATGATATTAACCAGGCCTCTGTTGCCCTGCCGGGTATTCATACCACGGCTAACCTGCTCTTCAGTTATGCCTACCCCGGTGCTACAGATAAAAAATTCATGCTCTTTTCGTCTATTGAAGGCGCATTGCTGAATAAGGAAACAGACCTCGGTGTCATCATTCATGAAAATCGTTTTACTTACCAGCAAAAAGGTTTGTATAAAGTAAAAGATCTTGGTGAGTATTGGGAGGAAAAAACAGGATTGCCTATTCCTTTAGGCG
Source organism: Chitinophagales bacterium (assembly GCA_017303455.1). Taxonomy (GTDB): domain Bacteria; phylum Bacteroidota; class Bacteroidia; order Chitinophagales; family Chitinophagaceae; genus CADEDV01. Next base: position 12,357 of record JAFLBM010000033.1, read on the forward strand.
GTATTGCTATTACTCAATCGGTAAAAAGATCAGTAGCATTAAAAGTGAATGAACTGATCCGCAGGAGCCTTGAATACGCATTTAAAAATTATCCCCTTATCCCGGATTATGTAAAACAGCATTCACAGGAAATGAGTGAAGAAGTGATGCGGCAGCATATTGACCTGTATGTAAACAATTACAGTCTTGACCTGGGAGATGAAGGAAGAATGGCTATTGAATCCTTACATGAAGTATTCCTGGAGCTGCATGACCTGGAAACTGATGACGAAGATGTTTTATTTCTTTAATGCAGCGGCATAGGTTTCCAAACAACGTTTTCTTGCCAGTTCATGCGACACGATAGGTCGGGGGTAAGAAAATTCTTCCAGTTCCGGCACCCATTTCCTGACATATTTTAATTCAGAATCAAATTTCTGTGTTTGCAGGTACGGATTGAATACTCTGAAATAAGGTGCTGCATCACAACCACTGCCGGCCGCCCATTGCCAGCCCCCATTATTGGCAGCCAGGTCAAAGTCCAATAATTTTTTAGCGAAATAAGCCTCGCCCCATCGCCAGTCGATCAGCAAATGTTTGGTAAGAAAACTCGCCACGATCATCCGCACCCGGTTATGCATAAAGCCGGTTTCATTTAGCTCTCTCATCCCTGCATCCACGATCGGGTAACCGGTTTGCCCCTTGCACCAGGCCGCAAATTCTTTTTCATTATTTCTCCATTTGATCGCATCATATTCTTTTTTAAAAGCATTCCCGACCACTTTCGGGAAATGCCAGAGTATCATATGATAAAAATCCCGCCAGATCAGTTCGTTCAAAAATGTTTCGTTGAAAGCACCGGCTTCAGCAGCTAATGTGCGGATACTGATCGTACCAAACCGGAGATGCACACTAAGTCTAGATGTGCCTTGTATAGAAGGAATATCCCGTTGCTCCTTATAATTCCGGATGATGGCACCCTGCCATTCCTTACCCGGAAAAGGAAGACCGGCTGCTTTAAAATTCATTTCCGCTAATGAAATAATTTTACGTTCCGGTTGTTTGTAAAAATTTCCGAAATACTTTTTATTGGGATAGGGCTTTAAATGAAATTCAGTCAACACCGCCTTCCATTTACGGGAATAGGGTGTGAAAACAGTGTAAGGCTTCCTGTCATCTTTCAGTACTTCCTCCTTTTCTAAGATCACCTGGTCTTTAAATGTATGAAAGCTTGTTCCACTCGTTTGAAGTAGTTGTGCAATCGCTGCATCTCTTTTCTGAGCATACGGTTCATAGTCGTGGTTCGTAAACACTTTCTCCACGTTGTACTCCTGCAACAATTCTTTATACACCTGCTCCGGGAAACCATGCCGTACCTCCAGTGTTGAACCCAGTTTTAACAATTGCTGCTGTAGTTGCTGCAGTGCTAAGTGAATAAACTCTACCCTCCTGTCTGTTCTGTCTTCCAGTTCGTCCAGTATATTCTTATCAAAAAGAAAAAGAGGAACAACCGGGTTCTTGTCCTTTAATGCATGATACAATCCGGCATTATCCTCCAGCCGGAGATCCCGGCGAAACCAGAACAAATTAACGGTGGGCTTCATGTTTGCTGCGGAGATTTTAGACTAAACAAGATCAGTCGTTGATTGTTTGCACGATGTCCCGGTAAATTTTAGCTGTTTCGGCATTACCAAACACGGTATTTCCCAACTGCCTTACCCATTTAATACCGTAGATAGCATTGGACAGGAAAATTTCTTTAGCTTTCTCCAGGTCGGTAGTTCTGATAATCCCTTCTTTTATCGGATATCCTTTTTCCTGCATTTGCAGGAGCAGGTGCCGCCGCATTACACCATTTACACAGCCTTCGTTTAATGCGGGAGTTATCCACTCCTCTTCTTTCAGGATAAAAATACTGGCAATGGTACTGTCTGCAATATTACCGTACTGGTTCAATACGAGGCAATCATTCAATTGCTGTTCTTTGGCATATTGAGCTGCCATGGTATAAGGAAGATAATTGGCAGATTTGAGTGGTGAAAACAGGTCGCAACTTTTACGGGCATCGGGAAAAATACCAACCACCAGGCCATTTTCATTGAGCCGGTTCACGGATTCATTCAATGGCCAGGCTTCAATAAGGTATTGCAATGTCTTATCCCCATCGTATAAACCGCCATTGCCACGGAACACAGATAGCCGTACTCTTCCCAGTTCAGTAGAATGATTTTTCCTGCAGAGTTGTAATATTTCTGTTTGTAGTTTTTCCGGGGTAAACAGTTTAGGTATCTCCAGCTTCAGCAATTGCAGGCCCGACCATAAGCGATCCATATGAAAAGAGAAAAGCCGAAGACTCCCGTTTTCCATTTTTAGGGTTTCAAACAATCCATCACCATAGCGGTAGCCCCGGTTATCGGCCATCAGCACCGGCTGGTCAGCCGTTACTATCTTACCATTAAAACAGATGCTATTCACCGGATGAAAATAAAACAAAAAGCCATCTCCCCCTAAAGGAAGATGGCTTGTAATAATATAATACTATGCTCAGTGTTGTTCTACCAATCCCGCTTTTACCGCATACATCACCAGGCCGGCCATTGATTTGGTACCGGTCTTGGTTTTGAGTTTATCCCGGATCGCTTCTACGGTACGTGGGCTCAGGTCCACAATATCAGCGATCTCTTTAGTGCTTTTTTCATCGCACATCAGTTTCAGAATGGTAATTTCTTTATCGGTCAACTGCACATCAGCCGGCATGGATGATTCTACTGTACGTTTTGTACGCAAACCATTCAATAAGGCTTTGTTGGTAAGTTCGTTGAAATAGAAATCATTTTCATATACACCCCTGATGGCTTCGTAGATCATTTCAGAACCTGATTCTTTGGTCAGGTAAGAATTGGCCCCGATCTCCATCATCTTGGAGATCACAGAATGATCGTTGTGCATGGAAAGCATGATCACTTTTACGTTCGGGTATAGCTTTTTGATCTCGGGCAAAGTGGTCAAACCGTCCATAATAGGCATTTGTATGTCTAACAAGACCACATCTGGCTGGATATGACGCAGGAGATTCAGTAACTGCATACCGTTTTCGGCTTCAGCTACCATCTGGATGTCTTTGCGGCTTTGCAGGGAAGTTTTTACTCCGGTACGGAACAGGGCATGATCGTCAGCAATGGCTACCCTGATTACAGAGTTAGTGTCGGGATTTTTCATGGATTAAAAAATTACAATGTTTGGATTTAGTATTTGTTCTGAATGCAAGATGGGAAATTCCTGCAACATATACCATCGGGAAAGTACTTGATTTCCGCTTTGTGGAAAGTACCGGCCGGCATTTACGGAACTTTACGATAGCTGATTTGCTAATCTACGATGCACTAAGTAAATACCGAATGTTTTAAATAGGGCAGTTATGCTCTTGTTAACAATTGCCTGTGGATATAGTTTTGTGTCAGAAAGTTGATTGATACGGATGAAGCGTTTTACCTACTCATCCAATGTCCATAACCGTCCAGAAAATAATTTCCAATCCTTTGAAAGACCAGACGACTTTTTCCTGTTCAATCAACTTTCTCTTTCTACCGAACCCGTTTTTATGATCCAATACTCTGTTGAAAGAAACACAAACCAAAACCATTGACCTGTCCTTATGAAGATCAGCAACTAATTATCTTTTTCTTTTCATAACAGTAACGTAAGAACCCCGGTCCTCATAACGCCGGGGTTTGCCTTTGTATATACTGAAAGGATAGGTTATTTAAGAGAGTAGCTGAACGAGAACTGGTAAATAGGCAGCGCATAATCAATCTCCGGCTTCTTCAGGTACTTATAATACAGCACTTTCACATTCACCAGGTTACTTACCTCCACCCCAAAACCAAGGGACCAGCCGGTATAAACCCCGTTGGTCTGTATATCGGGTAAAAATTCCCGGAGTTGCGCCGGGTTGGTATAACAGAGATGGTAACGGGCAGCCAGCAAACCCCTACATTTTTATTGTTGCTCCGCTCCCAGGCTCCTGTTTGAAAATAAAAGCCCGAACTGGCAAAGCTGTTCAGGAAACTGACCGGTTTACCCGTTTGCGGGTTTGTAACAGGCCCGGTTCTTACACCTGTCAACACCCTTTCACCAACATGATACAACCAGCCGGTTTTGGTAGGCCGGTCTGTCTTTTTGAAAAAAAGAACGCCATCGCTGGAAATATTGACTAAGCCGCTCAATGGGTTGATATACTGGTTCACCAGATGATCATTGCTGCGCAACACCCCGGCGGCATTAGTTTGGTTTTGAAAATTATTGGCGGATACACCGGACTATAAAGAGAGTGGTACGGCAAATTTGCCCGGCTCACCAATAAATAACCGGATAAAACGGGCCGATGCATTTACCTGGCCGTTGTTCATGATGTCTATAAACCCACTGGTAAATATCTCGGGTTTTACAACCGGAGCCTGCCGAAGGGTTGTTTTTGCAGTATCACTTCGCTGCAAAGAAGAAACCTCTTTTGCCTGGGCCATGGCAAGGCAGGGCCAGAGCCAGATTAGTATTGGCAAAAGAGGTTTTATGGAGAATAACACCGTATCCTTAAATCAGGAAAAAGTGGACTTTTTTAGTCCCAATGGCTGCTTTTGAAATAGGTATTAGTCATGAGTGCAATCTTATAATTTCCTGTACTGTATATAATTGGTTACGGAATATGATAACACAATTGCTGACATCACCACTTTAAACGCAATTTTTCCTTCGCTGGAAAATCCCCAAATTAATATCAAAAGTAATGACGCAGCAACCAGCCGTATCAAAAATTGCCTTTTCTTGCTCATACCAGCCAGGGCAAATTGTGCAAAAACCAACAAAGCAATAACCATGATTGCTAATACTATTTCATTCATATGTCAAATTTTAATTTGCGCAAATAACAGTAGCAAGGGCAGAGTTTTGGGTACAAAAAGTACACCAGCAACCCCATCCGCAGGCAGCCGTTCCAATTCCGGCTGTGCTAACACTGCAGGCAGCAGCACATATACCTAATTTAACCTGGTTCCACCATGAGCCGCAGGTAGGTGTTGCACTTTTTTTTCGCAGCCGAGTTTCACGACTTGCCTTGTGTGCTGGCCGTAGACTCGGCATTATCCGGTTGGACGGCGAGTGCCACAAAGTCAACTCACAATGCCGTCTGACACTCGCCTGGGAAATAAGAAACACAAACCAAAACCATTGACCTGTCCTTATGAAGATCAGCAACTAATTATCTTTTTCTTTTCATAACAGTAACGTAAGAACCCCGGTCCTCATAACGCCGGGGTTTGCCTTTCTATATACTATACTACTTTCGGATGTTAAACGATCTTCTCCGCTACAATATATGCCCTCGGCTCACCCAGTGTAAACTTTCTTCTGCCGGGGATACTGTAAACCTCCTTTAATTTCAGACCGGCAACTTGCAGCATCTTCTCCAGTTCAGCAATGGAAAAAATATAATCAATGGCCAGTTTGGTTTCTGTGGTACCATCCGGAGCTATCATGGTGCTGTTTGTTTCAATACGGGTGGGATGGAAATGAAAACCGGAGTCAGATAAAAATTTTATACCATTCACTTCTGACCAGGTCTTTGCTTTGAAGTCTTTCATGGCAATCTCGGCAATGGACCAGGAATTGATCAGCAAATGACCGCCGGGTTGCAGGTGCCCGGCAATATGCGAGAATATTTTTTGTACATCTTCTTCCGGGAAAAAATTAAGGCTGTTGCCCATGCAGACGGCCAGTTCAAATTGCTGGTCGGGGATATATTCGACAATATCAGCTTTGATGGCGTTTACCCGCAATGATCGTTCAGCAGCAGTTTTCTTGATCTCACTGATATACTCTTCCAGGTTATCTACCGCTGTTACTTCCATTCCCTTTTCGGCCAGTGCGATTGCATGTCTTCCGTAACCACACATGATGTCGAGTACTTTGCTGCCGGGCTGCAGTTTGAAATAAGGCAGCATGAATTCAACTTCCTTCGCCGTCAATTCTGCCGGTATGATCGTCTTCCAGATATCTTTATAATACCCGTCAAAAAAACTATCGTTGATATTACTCATGATGCTCCTGCATTAAAAATAAATGATCAGATCATAATAATACTATTGGAAGTCTCCCCTTCAGGGGAGACCTGCCTGCCGTCAGGCAGGTTTAGAGGGGTGCTATTCCAGCAATTTATTCCGCATGGCATACATCACCAGGCCGGCAATGGTCTTGGCACCCACTTTCTGTTTCATATTCTGGCGGATGGTCTCAATGGTGCGGGGACTCAGGAACACCTCTTTTGAAATATCTTCCGTGGTCTTGTCCTCGGCAATCAGTTTCAGGATCTTTAATTCCTTCTCGGAGAACTTGACCGGGTTGGGGTAGAATTGCCGTACCGTTTTTTTATGCTGCAGTTTCAGCAGCACGGCTTTATTCACCAGTTCGTTGAAATAAAAATCATCGTTCATGCAGGTGAGGATGGCCTGGTAGATCTCGTCCGGGTCGGTGGTCTTGGTGAGGTAGGCATTGGCACCCATCTCCATCATTTTGGTGATCATTTCCTGGTCATCATACATGGTGAGCACAATGATCTTCACCGCTTCGTATTCCTTACGGATCATCCCAATAGCATTGATACCGTCAATCTCAGGCATCCGGATATCCATTAATAATACATCGGGGATCTTCAGTTGTAATTTGTGCATCAGGTCTTTGCCGTCTTCGGCCTCCCAAAGAATTTTCAGGTATTCTTTGTCTTTCAGGGCCATCCGGATACCATCGCGGAAAATCTTGTGGTCATCAGCAATCGCTACTTTAATCTGTTGGGCAGTCATGGATCAATGTGTTTTGGCAGTAACAGGAACATGGTTTTCGTAAAAGTACTCTTTTTTATGATCAAAATACGGGATTCGTAAGGGATCATTTTTTAGGTAACGGCTTTTTATTCACCACTTTCAGTGATCCGGATCGACAAAATGCCCGGTTCGTATATTTTCAGGTGCTTGCATAGTATGCTTACGTCAGCAGCCGTAAAAACCATGCTTTTAAAACAACGGGGTACTGCTCTTGTGCACACCCGGCTGTGGATATACTTTTGGTGCAAGTTGATTGACCAAGGATGAGCCCCTCAAAAACATCCAATGTCCTTAGTCTCCCGCCCAAGGCGGGAGAAGAAACCGTCCAAGAACAGAATTTCCAATCCTATTGAAGAACAAAAGCGAAATCCAATGTCAATCAACTTCTTTTTTTGGAGCACAGCGATAGAAGCACCGCTTTCTTATTACAGTTTATAAAGGAACTCCGCTCCAATCTTTTCCACAGCTGTTGATAACCCTCTCTGAATCGGATATTTTCCGGGTAAGTTTCCTATTTTCACGACCGTAAATTTACGAGTTTTTACTGGGGATTTTTCGCAATTTAGACAGGTAAGTTTACCTGAAAAAACCCCTGAAAAGCTTAACCACATTGCATTTCAGCCATTCTTACTGTTTTACCTACCCCCGGACCTATTGAATAAGGGTGTGCGGATTACCATTTTTACCTCTCAAATCTGATTTGAAAGGCACTGTTAAAAACGTTACTGTTATGAAAAAGAATTCAAGAAAATTAGCTCAAGACACCCTAGAGCTAATTTGGTGGGAAGATTAATATTTAGATCTTCTTAAATTTAGATTCTCAAGAATTACTAAATTTTTAAAAGGTTTTCTATATTTGGTTTAAAATCCAAATTATAGAAAACCTTTTTGACATTCTCTTCCAATACTCATTTCTTCTTCCTGTTTTAGTCTTTATAATATTTTTTAATAGATTAAAACTGGATAGGGTCTGTCTTATTATACTTGTCTATTGCATTGTATTTTTCTTACTGAATTATTTTTTTGATGAAATAATTAATTATAGTTACACCGTAAGAAAACTATACTATTTCATTTACACTTTTATTGAGTATACTTCTTTTATAATCATACTGTATTTGAATTTAGAGAGTAAGCGGTTAAAAAAAATAATCATTTATGTCTCTATTTTATTTTTTCTATTTCAACTCTTCTATTTTTTTAGCTTTAAATTAAGAAAACTTGATACAATTCCTATCGGGGTAGAAACAATTATTATATTTATCTTTTTAGTCTCTTTTTTTTATAGAGAGATTACCGCGATAAAAAAATATCCGCAAATAAGTTATACTTTTTGGGTTGCTATCGGAATAATAATTTACCTCGGAGGAACATTTTTCTTTAATATTCTTGCTAATCATCTAGACCCTAGCGAAATTATTGATTATTGGTACTTATCTTACTTAGCAGATATCATCAAAAATATTTTCTTTTCTATAGGTTTACTAATTTATGCAAGGCAGCCAAAAGAAGTTGAGGATAAAAAACCAACAGTACCTTTTTTAGATATTATATAAATCCACCACTACCAACCCAAATTTATGTTCTTCCTCCAAGCCACCAGTTCCAAAGTCTCCACCGTCCTGTTTTTAGGTACGCTGGGCATGCTGGTGCTTACGATCAGCCTTGTCATCTTTATTATATTCCACCAGCGCCGGGTTATCCGTTTCCAGAATAAACTGCAGCAGATGGAGCAGGACCAGCAAAAGATATTGCTGAATGCCTCTATCAAACTGCAGGAAGAGGAACGCCAGCGTCTGGCTGCCGACCTGCACGATGATGCCGGTCCCCTGCTGGCCACAGCCCGTTTGTATCTGAATGAGAACTTAGTGAACCAGGATAAATCCACCCAGTTGCAATCGATCTTCCAGGCCCGCCAGATCATTGATGATACCATCCAGCTCATCCGTAATATCAGCCATAGCCTGATGCCGCCTACCCTGAAGAATTTCGGGCTGGAATCGGCCGTGAATGACCTGTTCCAGAAGATCAGTGGTTCCGGCAGCATCAATGCCAGCAGCCGTTTTCATGAATACAAGGACCGGCTGAAAGCCGAAAAAGAGCTGGTGATCTTCCGTATCGTCCAGGAACTGATCAATAATATCCTTAAGCACAGCAGCGCCAGTTTTATCCACCTCACGCAGAATGTGCATGGCGATAAATTCTACCTCCGCATCCACCATGACGGCCGTGGAATTGTGCAGGCTGATTTTGATAAACTGAACCGCAGCACCGTCGGTTTGGGATTAAAGAATATCAGCAGCCGCCTCCGGGTGGTACAGGGCAATATCAATTTCGAAAAAGATATCTCCCAGACCTATTACAAAGTCACCATCGAACTGCCGAAAGATGAACCATACGAATAAGAGAGTATATTGCAGCCGGTTAAGCTGTCCATATCTCTGAAAAAAATTAATTTTACCTATATCTGCTGACTATGGGAATCATCAAGGTTGCAATTGCAGACGATCACAAAATTTTCAGGAAAGGTGTTATTCTTTCCCTGCGTCCTTTTACCAATATCAAGTTTGTACAGGAGGCCGAGAACGGCGATGAGTTGCTGGCCGGTTTGCCGGAATCACAACCCGATGTGATCCTGATGGATCTTCGTATGCCGGGCAAAGATGGTATTGAAGCCACCAAGGCTGTCAGCAAACAGTACCCTTCTATAAAAGTGCTGGTGCTGAGTATGTATGAAGATGAACGTTTTGTTTACCACCTGATGGAGAATGGTGCCAATGGTTACCTGCTGAAAAATGCAGAACCCCAGGAGATCCGCCGGGCCATTATGGAAGTGTCAGAGAAAGGATATTACCTCAATAATTTTGTGAACCGCATCCTGCTGAAAAAATCGCATTCCCGCCAGAAAGTGGTTCCTTCCCTGAATAACGAGATCACCCTGAGCGATAAGGAAAAAGATGTGCTCCGTTTTATCTGCATGGAGTTTACCGCCCAGGAGATAGCCCAGAAAATGGAGATCAGCCCACGAACCGTGGAGGCGATCAAAGACCGGTTAATGGAACGTTTCGGCAGTAAGAACACAGCGGGTCTTGTTTTCTTTGCGGTGAAGAATAACCTGATTGATTAAGAAAGAGAAGCTGCCAGTTATGAGCTTTGAGCTGCGAGCCGGGGCATTCAGAAGTTCATTTCGGGAATATCGCCTTCGATTATTAATTTACCGGCGGTCTTTGCTTTTATTTCATCTACTGAAACACCTGGTGCTCTTTCCAGCAGTTTAAACCCATCCGGGGTAATATCCAGCACAGCGAGATCGCTAACAATCTTCTTTACACAACCCACTCCCGTTAACGGCAACGTACAAACGGGTAGTAATTTCGATTCCCCTTTGGGATTGCTGTGCATCATGGCCACAATAATATTTTTGGCACTGGCCACCAGGTCCATCGCCCCTCCCATTCCTTTCACCATCTTGCCGGGTATCTTCCAGTTGGCAATATCTCCTTTCTCACTTACTTCCATAGCGCCTAATACGGTCAGGTCCACTTTGCCCGCCCTGATCATACCAAAGCTCATCGCTGAATCAAAAAATACAGAACCCGGAACCGTGGTGATCGTTTGCTTTCCTGCATTGATCAGGTCCGGGTCTTCTTCGCCTTCAAACGGGAACGGCCCCATACCCAGCAAACCATTCTCGCTTTGTAATACCACATTGATCCCTGCGGGAATATAATTCGCCACGAGGGTGGGAATGCCGATACCCAGATTTACGTAGTACCCATCCCTTAACTCACGGGCAATTCGTTGTGCGATTTGTTCCTTGGAAAGTGCCATGTCAATTTGAAAATTTGATAATCAATTAATTTGATAATTCGACACACTATTATTTATTCCTTTTAGAAGTTGCCAGTATGCTCGAGAGGATTTTCTCTATCTCATTTAATTCTTCTATCATAGACCCGGGATCAGGATAATGAGCAGAAAATTTCATCAGCATCATCCAGAATTTTTGTTCGTCCCCTTCCTTGGCAGCAATTTTCATCTTATGAATAAAATCAGCCCGGCTTTCCGCATTCTGGACTTCCCATACATTAGCTCCTATCGAAGTACCGGAACGAATGATCTGGTCAGCCAGGGCAAAGCGTTTCATTTCATATAATTTCTCAGCAAAGTCCAGCACCTTTAATGCATATTGAAATGTTTTATCAACAATAATGTTGGGTTTATCATTTCTCATAACTATAAATTTTGCAAGTCTGTACCGATAATTACCAAATTCTCAAATTAGTACATTTTCAAATCCGTTTCCGGGTGGTTCGTTGCTCAATTCTTTTTTCATATCTGCTGCCCTGGAAAATGCGGTGCACATAAATACCGGGTGTATGAATATGATCCGGATCCAATGCTCCGGCCGGAACCAGTTCCTCCACTTCTGCAATGGTGATCTTCCCGGCCATCGCCATCATCGGGTTGAAATTCCTGGCCGTTTCTTTATAGATGAGATTTCCCTGTGTATCGCCTTTCCATGCTTTTACAATGGCAAAGTCGGCATCAAAAGCATACTCCATCAGGTAATCTTTACCATTAAAATTTCTAACTTCTTTGCCGTCCGCCACCTCCGTACCCACACCGGCAGGAGTAAAAACAGCCGGCATACCATACCCGGCAGCCAGGCAGCGGGTAGCAAGTGTTCCCTGCGGGATGAGTTCCACTTCCAGTTCACCGCTTAATAACTGTCTTTCGAATTCAGCATTCTCCCCCACATAAGAAGAGATCATTTTTTTAACCTGCTTTTGTTGCAGCATCAGCCCGATGCCAAAATCATCCACACCGGCATTGTTGGAGATACAGGTAAGTCCCTTTATATTTTTTTTGACGAGCGCAGTAATGCAATTTTCGGGGATACCACAGAGGCCAAAACCTCCGAGCATGATCACAGCTCCATCATGAATATCATGAATAGCCTGTTCAGCGTTAGCAACAACTTTGTTCATGGGCAAATAATGAGGGGATAAAAATACTGAAGTTCAGCTCCCGGTAATCAATTTACTTCTACAGGCTTTGCTATTTTCTTCTCCGGCGGATCTGTAAAAAAGGGAGCTTTCTCCGGGATATTGGCTTCCGCCGGCAGGCTTTGCAACTGGCCTCTTACATTCAGTGAATCCAGTATTTCTTTCATCAGTTTGGGATGGGTACGGTAATAAGTGAAGCTTTCAGCATACTGTTCCCGGTTTGTTTTATTCAGGCGAAAAATGCGTTCATACATTTTTATATACTCTGCCGTATCACGCAGGGAGCTGTCCCTGGCCAGCATATATTCTTTTACAAACTCATCTGCCCGCAGCATATCCCACATCACATCTTCCATTTTCTCTTTGGGCAAAACATCCTTAGGAACATCGCCTTTTGAACCGCAGGCAACGACAAGGGTAACAAGAACTATAAAAAAAGTAATTCTCATTTTATCTCTTTGTAGGCGGCTGCATTGGTTACATCAAGACGGACCAGCATGTCCTTTGCCCTGGTTTTCACATCCCCATTCCCCTTGCTGAAAATTTTAACCAACTCGGCACTTTTGCCTTGGAAAAAGAATTGCAGTAGCATTGAATTCGGGTTTTCTGAGTTGATCGTATTCAAAAAATTCAGTGCATTAAGAATACCATTCCTGCCTTCATCTTCATTCTCTGTGAATAGATCCATACCGGAACGGTAATAGGCGTACAATACGTCATGGATCAGTGCAAACCGGCTGTTATTCAGATTCTCAGCCAGCCAGTAACGGTTACGAAGGCTTTCAAACGATTTCCAGCCGGTAATATCACCGCTCTCCGGGGCATTGTTTACAATATTCCAGGCCTTTTTAAAGTAAGGATCTCCGCCCCGCAACGAAAAGGAATCATAATCCATTCCCAGGATGAGATTGATATAATAAGCCAGTATGGCCGGGAGATTGGCTGCCATCGGGTCATTGCCCTGTACCCTGTTCTCGTTAAATTCAACAGGCTGAAATTCGATATACCGGAATATGATATCATCATCAATGAAGTTGATGATGGGAGAATCATAGTTGGTGTTGTAAACAGGGCGTGCCGCCTGTATCGTCAGCTTCGCCTTATAGATATTATTACCCATCTCCTGGTCAATATTGAGCAAAAAATTGCACTGGATCTTCTCATTTGGATTAAATACATCAACGGACCATTTCCGGTTATTGATAAAATTGGTCAGCGTTGTCTGCAGGGTATTGAATATCTTTTTATCGATATTCGTACTGATCCGGCTGGTGATCACGGTCAGCCGTGCCTGTATATCCTGTGCACCTGCTGCAGTAACAGCCAGCAGGAAGGATGTGATCAGCACAATTTTTTTATGCATAGTATAACCGGATTATAGTATCAACAATATCTTTAGCAACCGCCTGTTTCGATTTCATTTCAAAATTAAACTCCTGCCCTTCCTTTCCGAAAATAGTGACTTTATTAGTATCATGCCCGAAACCAGCACCGCTGTCATTCAGCGAGTTTAATACAATAAGGTCGGCATTCTTTCGCACCAGTTTCTCTTTTGCATTGGCCTCTTCATTATTTGTCTCCAGGGCAAACCCAACTAATACCTGCCCTTTTCTTTTCTTTTCACCCAGTTCCTTCAGGATATCTTTTGTTTTTGTTAACTCCACCATAAGGCCATCTTCCTTTTTTTTGATCTTTTCTGTTGCAGTCAGCATTGGTGTATAATCAGCTACTGCTGCCGACATAATGGCTATATCCGTTGTTGCATATACCCCCATACAAGCCGTAAACATTTCTGCTGCTGTCTTTACCTTTTTAACGATGATCCCGTTTACCGGTAACTCTGCCTGGACAGGGCCTGCTATCAATGTTACTTCAGCTCCTTGTTGTTGTAATTCCCGTGCAATAGCTATCCCCATCTTCCCGGAGGAGTGATTGCCAATAAAACGAACGGGATCGATTGGTTCGTATGTAGGTCCTGCAGTCACCAATGCCTTTTTACCGGCCAGCGGACGGGTCAAAAAAAAATTGTCGAGTAAGTATTGAACGATCTGTTCCGGTTCGGCCATTCTTCCATCTCCAAATAAGCCACTGGCCAGTTCTCCTTTTTCTACCGGGATGATCCTGTTGCCAAAAGATTCGATTTTCTGAAGGTTGATCTTAGTAGCAGGATGGAGCCACATATCTTCATCCATGGCGGGAGCTACCACAACAGGACAGGTAGCCGATAAATAAGCGGCCAGCAAAAGGTTATCACATTGGCCGGATGCCATTTTAGCCAGTGTATTGCAGCTCAAAGGGGCCAGCAGCATCACGTCAGCCCAGCGGCCGAGCATGACATGGTTGGACCAGCTTTGCTCAGCGAAGAGGTCAATTAAAACCGGGTTTTTAGAAAGCGTTGAGAGTGTTAATGGGGAAACAAAATCTTTTGCAGCGGGTGTCATGATCACTTTTACATCAGCACCCGCTTTTACCAGCAAACGTACCAGGTAAACAGATTTATAAGCAGCTATGCTTCCTGTTATGCCGAGCAATATTTTTTTCCCCTGTAACATTTGTCAAAAGTACTATTTACTGGTAGAAAGCAAAAGCGATCCCACCGGTAGTGAGATCGCAATTATATATACAATTACCTGTCTTAGCTGAACAGTTCATCATCTCCTTTACGGAAATAGACTTTCTCATCCATGAATTCCTGGGTTGCCAGTAATGCAGGATTGGGCATGCGTTCATAAGCCCTGGATATCTCGATCTGCTCTTTATTCTCATGGATCTCTTCCAGGCTGTCGGTATGGCTTGCAAACTCCTCGAGCTTATTGTGCAATTCCTCTTTCAGGGAAATGTTGATCTGGTTGGCCCTTTTGGCAACAATAGAAATGGATTCATACAAATTTCCTGTTTTGCCTTTCAGATCATCCAGGTTGCGGGTTTCCACATTATTAGTGATCCCGGCACTAAGCTGACGTCTTAATTTGCTCATTGCTTAAATTTTTAATATTGGTTTGCGATTGCTTTAAAAAATCTTCGGCTTCCTTTTTCAGTTTACTTTCCGGGAAGCGATCCACAAATTCATTGCACTCATCAATTACCTTTTCATACCGCTCCACCTGCTTTTCTTCCACACTCAATTGAGCATACCGGTAATAAGACTTGATCACCATCAGTTTATACTCATCCGCCTTTTGCGACTCGGGATAGTTTTCCAGCAAGGTGGTAAATGATACTCCGGCCGCCCTGAACTGCCCGAGGTCGTAGTAGAGCTGTGCACTCTGGTGGTCCTTTGTTTCCAGCTTCTGACGGCAAATATCAATGATCTCATTCGCCTCTTTATTTCTTTCCGATCCGGGATGCATATTGATGAAGGTCTGCATCATCCCCATGGCTTTGATCGTATTGGTCTGATCCAAAGTTGGTTTGGGAGATTGCTTGTAAAAAGAATAAGCCCGCATATAATCCACTTCCTCTGCCCGACTGCTGTTCGGGAATATTTCTAAAAAGGTCTTAAAAAGATTTTCCGCGTTGAAATAATCCAGCTGGTAGTAGGCACAATAGGCATACTTGTAATAAATATTCTCAAACTCCTTACCTGTTTTAAAATAGGGCATCACATCTTCATACACTACCTGGGCCTTTGAATATTTCTTTTTTACAAAGAACTGCTCCGCCATACGCAGTTTATACTCCGGGTCAGGATTTTTGAGGAGTTTGGTCATGCTGCCTCCACCACAACCGGCGAGAAGCACCGCTAAAAATAGTACAGCTGTAAAACGCATAAAGGTTGGCAAAGTTAATTGATATGGGCAAAAGTTCCGGAAAAAAGATAGGTGACCAAAAACGACCCGTTAAGGTTTTGGTAAAGGCCTCAAAACCCGGCTTTTACCCCCAAAATTCATAAAAAAAACCCCTCCCTGTAAAGGGAGGGGTTACTATCAGCAAAAAGTATAACGAGAAATTTTAGTTCTTACGCAGGTTCGGGTGCGGAGGAGTAACCGTGTTAGGTCCGTCTTCTCCTTCAGCAGCAGCACGCAGGTCAACGGTATTGCAATCGCCGCCTTCCTGGCCATAATTGAAGATAAAGCGGTCAACACTGATACCTTCTTTTTCCACCATGTAAGAGATCACTTTATTTACATGATCCCAGCTCAGTTGCTGCTCTTTCTTATTAGAAGCGCAATAACCAACCACCACTACTTTACAACCGGGATTGTTACGCATTCTGGAAGCAACAGTAGCCAGTACAGCTTTGTTATCATCATTCAGGTTGTTAGAACCGGCTTTGAAAGAAACACTTGGTAAAGCACCGAGTAAATTAGCACAATCATTTCTAGGAACACCCCATCCCGGGCAAGTTGAATCAGGACATGCAACAGGGCATTTACCGATGCCATCTGCATCAACAGGCTGGCAATATGTCGGAGTGATCAATTCTTTATCCTTACAATCAGGTACACCGTCACCATCAGTATCTTTAGATACACCATGGCTGTCTACAGGGCAACCCTGTGGAGTTTGTTCCTGGTCGAACTGGTCTGTTACACCATCGCCATCGCTATCAGGCAGAACTGGCTTAGGCAGACGCATCAAACGTGGGTTGCGGATCTCGCTGTAAGCATAATCCAGTGGATTCAACCACCACAGTGGTTCAACAGATTTTGCACCGAGGTTAATATTCAAACCAACAGAAGAAAAATTATAAGAATCGAAATCACCTGTTTGAGCAGCGTCACCAACAGGATTTTCCTGCCAGCGCTGACCATCCAACAGGTCATCTTTGGTAATCGTCCACCTGTTTTCCAAAGCCAGGTTAAGACGGTTGCTCAATTTGAAAGCTAAACCCACACCAAGTGTACCAGTGGGTTTAAAGGTATTACCGAATAATTTCGGACGACGTTCGCCCTGGTTTTCAGCAGCTGTCTCATATGAGTCATCCATCAGGTCTTTCAATGCTTTGCGGGTATCTTTTCTGTTCTTGTAAACACCACCTGTAATATTATTGAAGAAATCATAAGGAGTGTTACCGTCAAGAGCATTTACTTTAGTTTCATATACCGTACCGCCGATACCAGCAAATCCGTAGATATTGAAACCGGTTTTAGATTTGTGGAAACGGATATTGTTCAGGGTAACAACACCTTGTAAAGAAAGGTCCTGTACTTTAGAACGATAGTTATAATAAACAGGGTCGAAAGGCTGGGTACCAGTTGGGTCAAGAGTACCAACAGTATAATCAGGCATACCTGGCTGTCTTACCGGCGCATTATAGTTGCTGAACCAGGCAGGATTATAACCATAGTTATTTGATTGAATCCAGCTAAGACCTTTACCAACGGCATTGATGTATTCTAAACGCATAGAGAATACATAACCGAAAGCTTTTCTAACGTGGATACCGAAATTCGGGGCAGTCAGAAAAACAGCCGGAACGTCACCGCTGATCTGGAAAAGACCATATTTCAGACCGATTTCCCACTGGTTGCGGGGTTTTGCGGGGAAATTGCCAGTTCCTTGCAGGAACTCATTGTGCTGAGGCATTCTTTTGGAAGGTATCTGAGTAGAATCATACGTAGTTCCAATCTTCACCTGAGAAAACATGTTCAATGACAGGAAGAATGCAGCCATCAAGAACATTAAATACTTTTTGCTTGCCATAACTAAGGATTAAGATTTACGAAAACATTGTCCTAATAATTTGCAAAAATAGAGCTTGACGCTTAAAAACCAAATTTTTACAGTATTTATTTAGGCCTGTTCTTATTATTTTTCAATTACTTAGTCAATAAATGAGGGCATTTTGTTGCATGATGCGGTAATTATTTTTTCCAGCGTAAATTGCTCTTTTTTGACATGAAGCTACCTGTTGACCTCATCGAGCCCGAATTAAAAAATTTTGCCCTCCATTTCAGGGAAGCTGTTCGCAGCAACACCCCGCTGCTGGACCGTATCATGCGATTTATTGTAAAAAGGAAGGGGAAACAACTGCGACCGATGTTTGTGCTTCTTTCTGCAAAGCTGAACGGGGAAGTGAACGATGCCGCTTACCGGGCCGCTTCACTGGTTGAACTGTTGCATACCGCCACCCTGGTTCATGATGATGTGGTGGATGATTCTATGGAACGGCGTGGTTTTTTTTCTACCTATGCTTTGTGGAAGGCAAAAGCGAATGTACTGATCGGCGATTATCTTTTAGCTAAAGGTTTACTGCTTTCGCTGGACCACAATGACCATCGTATCCTTCATATCCTTTCTGATGCGGTCCGCAAAATGAGTGAAGGGGAATTATTACAACTGGAAAAAGCCCGTTCGCTGAACCTGAAAGAAGATGTTTATTTCGAGATCATCAAAAACAAAACGGCTTCACTACTGGCCTCTGCCTGCGCTGCGGGTGCATGGTCCACCAGCAATGATGAAACGATAACGGAGAAAATGAGATTGTTTGGCGAAAAAGCAGGTATCGCTTTCCAGATCAAGGACGACCTGTTTGATTATGCCAGTGAAAATGTTGGCAAACCAACCGGTAATGATATCAAAGAAAAAAAATTGACCCTGCCGCTTATTTATTCACTTAACAATATCGACAAAGCAACAAGGCGAAAGATGATCTATATCATCAAAAATAATAACACGGATAAAAAGAAAGTACGGTGGGTGATAGAACAGGTGGAACAAAGCGGCGGCATCAGTTATGCCACTCAAAAAATGATTGCATACAAAGAAGAAGCCTTGCATTTATTGCACCAGTTTCCTGAAACAGCTATCCGGAAAGGATTGGAAGATATGGTACTGTTTGTTACTGATCGTAAATACTAAATCAGGTTAAGCTAAAAAAAGAGTAGTGTTGCGAAATGACAGTAAAAAGATGGAATCAACTTACTATTGACCGGGAAAAAGCCAATGCTTTACAGCAGGCGCTGAAAGTAAATCCCGTTATCTGCAGTATCCTGGTGCAACGGGGTATCAGCACCTATGATGCGGCTAAAGATTTTTTCAGGCCGCAACTATCAGACCTGCATGATCCCTGGCTGATGAAGGATATGGCTAAAGCGGTGGATAGAATTATTACTGCTGTTAACAGTAATGAAAAAATTCTTGTCTTTGGTGATTATGATGTGGATGGCACCACATCTGTTGCCTACATGTACCAGTTCTTAAAAAAGATCCATTCCAATCTTGATTTTTATATCCCGCACCGTTACCGGGAGGGATACGGGGTGAGCAAAGCG
>JAFLBM010000034.1 GCA_017303455.1 Chitinophagales bacterium
GGAAGACATAGAGCAAGACCTCAACCAGAGCGAGCAGCAACTCCAGCAAAACCAGAACAGCAAGGCCAGCCAGTCGCAGAAACGGGCATCTCAGAAGATGAAAAATATGGCCAACTCCACCTCTCCAGCTCATTACAATGGCTTTGGGTGCCAAACCACCTTCCAGTATCTCATCCCAGCCGATGAGGGTTTTTCCTTTACTGTTCAGATATTTTTCCATGCGCTGCACAAAATAACTCTGCAGTTCATGTTCGTCTTTTAAACCCAGGTCTTTCTTGCGCTGCTGACAGCGGGGGCATATCTTCCAATGTGTCTTGGGACATTCATCGCCCCCGATATGAAAATATTTAGAGGGGAATAAGCCGATGACCTCATCCATCACATTTTGTAAAAACATAAATGTGGAATCATTACCGGCACAAAACACATCATCAAATACGCCCCAGGTTTCCTGTACTAATTTGATCTGCCCGTTGCGTTGTTCGGAACTGCTTTTCTGCGAGATCATATTTGCCGGTATCTCCGTTGGTTTTTCCGGGAAACAACTCAGCCAGGGATAAGCAGCTATGGCAGCGCTGCCGTGACCGGGCATTTCTATTTCCGGTATCACCTCGATAAAACGTTCTCTGGCATATTTTACCACTTCTTTTATCTGCTCCTGTGTATAATAACCGCCATAGCCTTTATTATCACTCCCGGTGCCGGGATAGCGACCGATGATGGTTCCGTTTCTCCAACTGCCGATATTGGTGAGGCTGGGATATTTTTTTATTTCAATCCGCCAGCCCTGGTCATCGGTCAGGTGCCAGTGAAAGGTATTGAGCTTATGGTAAGCGAGGTAGTCAATATATTTTTTTACAAAATCAACGGGGAAGAAATGACGGCTTACGTCCAGGTGCATGCCCCGGTATTCAAAACGGGCATGATCGAATATTTTTACAACCGGAATTTGTGCAGGTTTATTTTTTTCTGCAGGTAATAACTGGAAAAAAGTTTGCATAGCATGAAAAGCCGGTTCCGCAAAGTTGCTGTTAATAGTAACCCCTTTTTTAGTTACTTCCAGTTGGTAAGCAGGTTTGCCGGAGGTTGGCATTCTCCGCATGTTGAAACTGATGTCAGCGGGCTGGCCCTTTGCCACTTCTTTAACCGCTATTCCAAATTGTTTTTTCATTTCATTTTTGAAATAAGAAAGCAGGTTTTTCCATTCCTGGCCGGGGAGCGAAGAAGAAACAGTAATTGTTTTTTTTAACGGAAAATAGCCGGCACCTTGTGTCACTTCTGCCGGGTAGGGTATAAGATCAAGTTGTTTCTGCTGCGCCATAGTAATGGTTGAAGCAGAAAGAGCGAACAAAAGACAGAGCAGGAATCGCATATGTATTATTTATTCAGTACGGGTAAGACAATCGAAGACGGATTTTTTGCATCATGAAAAATACGGATCACAGCTTTCCTGAAATCAGCCGCATTGGCTTCATAGATGTTCATAAACTGCTGCGGGTTGCGGTCAGCCAGCGGAAACCAGCTGCTTTGTAGTTGTATCATCAGGCGGTGCCCCTTTTTAAAGGTATGGGCCACATCGGGCAGGTTAAATTTTACTGTTTCAATTCTATTGGGTTTGAAGGGTACAGGTGTTTCAAAACTGTTGCGGTATTTGCCCCGCATAATTTCTCCCCGTACCAGCATCTGGTAGCCACCCATCGGGTAACTGCCACCGGCGGAACGACCCTGTTGCGGTATATCACCGGGATACCTGAAATCATCCGGAAACACATCAATTAGTTTTACTACAAAATCAGCATCCGTTCCGCTGATGCTTACTTTAAGATCGGCAGTTACAACACCAGCCAGTGTAAGGTCTTCTGTTAATACATCGGTTTGAAAGGTCAGCACATCGGGTCTTCTGGCAGCAAAACGCTGGTCATCGGTCATGTATTCACGGGTGCGGCCCTGGTGTACATCTTCTGTATACGGAACGGGATGTGCAGGATCGCTGGTATATTCAGCAAAAGCTTCTTTCTCCGTGGAGGCAGACCAGGATAACTTACCATTTGCTGCTAAGAAAATATTTTTTGAAACAGCATCAGCCGGTGGCCATTGTGCTAATTTTTTCCATTGATTTTCGCCGCTGAAAAAGATCGTTGCTTCTGCTAATGATTGCAGGTCGCCTTTTCCTTTCAGGTAATAATTAAAGAAAGGGATCTCAATATTATTCTGGTACCAATGAGCAGTATTGGAGCCAAATCTTGCATTGCCAAGGAAGCTTCCATCACCGGAAGACCATTGGCCGTGATACCAGGGACCCATTACTATTTTATTATTCACAGCAGGGTTTTGTTTCTCGATGGCTTTATATAAATTCCACGCACCGTAACAATCTTCCGCATCAAACAAACCACCGACAACCAGCATGGCCGGTTTTACATTGTACATGGAGCGACGGGCATCCCTGGCCTGCCACCAGGCATCATAGTTGGGATGGGCATACATGTCTTTCCAGAACCGGATACTGTCACCCATGTATTCTGCTAATTTTTTCAATGAACCGGCTTCGAGAAAGAATTTATAATTGTCCCTGACAGTGAAATTAAAACCGGGAGAACCAACGGTGGTGGGTTTGGGTCTTGGTTTACCAAAGCTGGAATAAAAACCAAAACCATCCAGCTGAAAAAAAGCACCATTGTGGTGAAAGTCATCCCCCATGAACCAATCCGTAACCGGTGCCTGCGGGCTAACAGCTTTTAATGCAGGATGACCTGATGCAGCCGCCATGGTGGAATAGAAACCGGGGTAGGAGATGCCAAACACACCGACATTGCCATTGTTGTTGGGAAGATTGTTGACCATCCAGTCAATCGCATCGTAGGTATCACTGGCTTCATCAATTTCATTGCCGGTCTTGTTTTTATTGAAAGGACGAACATCCTCAAATTCCCCTTCGCTCATCCAGCGGCCACGGACATCCTGTACCACGATGATATAATTTTCCCGGGCATAATATTTCCAGTGCCGTTCCCATAAACGGGGAGAGAAGTCTTTACCGTAGGGGGCACAGGAATAAGGGGTCCTTGTTAGCAGGATCGGGTGCTTTTCTGTTTTGTCGTTAGGAATATAGATAGCCGTAAATAATTTGATACCATCCCGCATTGGAATATATTGTTCCAGTTTGGTATAATTCTCTTTGATCCAGGCTGAATCCTGCGGATCAGGTTGAGCAAGTACTGACAGAACGGAGAATGATAAAAGTAGATAGCTGATAAATTTCTTCATGCGGGATGATTTTGAAGGTTTAAATTTACTGATTCTCTGTTCACCTGCATTTATATTTTATGGCAACCAATGAAGAATTGATCAGTCGTTTTTATACCGCCTTCGGGCAACGGGATTTCAGCAGCATGAATGCCTGTTATAGTGAGGATATTGTTTTCAGCGACCCGGCTTTCGGTATGCTGCAGGGCGATGAAGTGAGGGCTATGTGGGAGATGCTTTGTACCAACGGGAAGGACCTGGTGGTCACCTTTTCTAACATACAGGCATTAGATGATGAATACTATACCTGTAACTGGGTGGCAAAATATACTTTCTCAAAGACGGGGAAAAAAGTAGTGAATTATATCAAAGCCCATATGCGGATCAAAGACGGTAAGATCATTGAACACAGTGATGCATTCAAATTAAGCAAATGGGCGGCGCAGGCCCTGGGCTGGAAAGGGGAATTTTTTGGATGGATGAACTGGTTTAAAAGAAAAGTACAGCATAATGCGAGGAAGAGCCTGTTTGCATTTATGGAGAAAAAAGATATCCCACAAAGTCACTAAGCTCAGGATGATTTTCTTTGTGTTCTCCGTGTCTTTGTGGGATAGCATTAATCTTCCAACACTCCAAACTTACCCGCACTCACATCGGAAATGGCCTGTTCCACTTCTTCCCAGGTATTCATCAGGAAGGGGCCATATTGAGCGATCGGTTCATTGATCGGCTCACCGGATAAGATAAGAACGATGGTATCTTCTGTTGCTTCGATAGTTATTTCTTCCCCGTCATTTTTGAATAATACAAAATGATCTGTATCTGCTGAACTGCCATTGATCAAAGCAGTTCCTTCCACTACCAGCATACCTGTATTATAGCTGGAAGGAAATTTAAAATCAGCAGTTACTCCTTTTTGCAACCGGGCATTATACACATGAACGGGAGTAAAGGTGGACGCAGGGCCTTTCAGGCTTTTGTATTCTCCTGCAATTAATTCAATAAAACTTTTTCCATCTCCTAACAAGTAGCGGCTCATTTTATCATTGCTGATCTCCTGGTATTTGGGAGCGGTCATCTTATATTTCGCAGGCAGGTTTACCCACAACTGCACCATCTGGAACAAACCACCGGCTTTACTATATGATTCTTCATGGTATTCTTTATGCAGTAAACCTGAAGCTGCCGTCATCCATTGCACATCACCTTCACCAATGACGCCACTGTTGCCGGCACTGTCGTGGTGGGCAATCCGGCCATGATAGGCGATAGTCACTGTTTCAAAACCCCGGTGCGGATGTACTCCGACACCTCGTAATTTATCAGAAGGAGGAAAGTCTACTTTAGCGCCATAATCCATTAAAAAGAAAGGGCTCATCCTTTTTTTATCAATTCTTCCCCCGGGAAAAAAGCCATGTACACGAAAACCATCACCCACCATATGTGGCGGCGGTGGTGCAATGATGGCTTCAATTGATTTTTTGTTGCTCATAAAAACTCCTTTATTTTACCGGTACTTCTATTAATAATAGTTCTGCATGACTGTCTGCTTTGATCTCCAGTGTATCCGTTTCTGTAATACCCAGGCCGTCTCTTCTGTTCAATGATTGCCCGTTAATAGTAATATCACCTTCGATCACAAAAGCATAAACACCATTATTGCTGTTTTTTAGTGTATAGCTGGTACTGAAATCTTTATCCAGTTTACCCAAACTGAACCAGGCATCCTGGTGGATCTGCACCCCACCGTCTGCTGAACCAAGGGGTGATACTACGGTCAGCAGTTGATTATGCTTATCCATATCAGCAAATGTTTGCTGATCATAGCGGGGTTCAACATTCTTTACTTTCGGGAAGACCCAGACCTGGAAGAATTTTACTTCTTTGTCGTGATTCTTATTTTTTTCGGAGTGGCGGATACCTGTTCCTGCACTCATCGCCTGCACATCTCCCTGTTTGATCACTTGTTTGTTGCCCATACTGTCCTGGTGCTCCAGGTCACCGGAAGTAGGTATGGAAATGATCTCCATGTTGTCATGCGGGTGAGCACCAAAGCCCATGCCTGCAGCAACCGAGTCATCATTTAATACCCGCAGTGCGCCAAAATGAACCCTTTCCGGGTTATGATAACCTCCAAAGCTGAATGTGTGATAAGAATCTAACCATCCGTGGTTGGCGTGGCCTCTTGTATTGGCCTTGTGGAGAATGGTTTTCATAAAAACTCCTTTTTGCCCTTCAGTAACTGAAGAATTTATTTTTTTTAAGCGGTCACTTTTTCTTCGACCAGTTTTTCTGATAACCAGAGAAACTCGGTAATAAAATTATGCACAGCATTCCGGAACGATTCATCCAGCAGTTCACCATCAGTGCCGAATTTTTTATCGACAGCCGGGGTGATCAGCATATAAGGTGAAGCAACTCCAAATAAAGCCGGTACCAGTTGCAGCAATTGCTGTGAAGCCCTCATACCTCCCATGGCACCGGGTGAGGCAGTTACGATACCAAATGGTTTGTGGTGCTGTTTTGGAAAATGATCCAGCATGTTTTTCATAGCGGGAGAGTAGCTGCCATTGTATTCGGGAGTCACTAAAATAAAAGCATCAGCTTCAAACACCCTTTGCGCCAGTGGCTGCAATTCAACCGGTGCTTTTTCTGCTGTTATCCAAACAGACTGAACAGGCGGTACGGACCAATCTTTCATGTCAATAATATCTACTTCATGCTGTGTATTTTGAGCAACCCATTTTTTTAAATAGATGGCAACCCGTCGGGTAACACTGTTGATCCTGGGACTTCCGGATATGATCTCGATTTTCATTTTTCTTGTTTTGTTGTACAAAGTTATGTAATCAATGTTTAAACATCAAATATTTATTCTTATGGCTTTGTTAAGCTTATTCCAGGCTGTGAATAAATAAACCGGGCCGGCACTTTCATTTTTTGCCTGCTGAAACTGAATCCTTTAATTTCGGAGGATATAACAGGTTAACATGTTCAACAGAAGAAAGTTCATTCAATCCTCGGCCTTTGGATCCTTAGGTTTATTGTTTGGCAAAGTTGCTTCAGCATCTGCTGAAACAGTTACTATAAAAGGAAAACCCGTGGTGGTTTCTACCTGGGATGCCGGCCTGGCTGCTAATAAAGCGGCCTGGGAAGTTTTAGGCAAGGGAGGCAGGGCATTGGATGCAGTAGAAAAAGGAGTAATGGTGACAGAAGCTTCTAAGAATTGCTGTGTGGGCCTTGGCGCTAATCCAGACCGGGATGGGTTTGTAACACTGGACGCCTGTATCATGGATGAATTTTTTAATTGTGGCAGTGTGGCTTTTTTAGAACGGATCAAACACCCGGTTGCCGTGGCGAGGAGAGTGATGGAAAAAACGCCCCATGTAATGCTGGTGGGCAGCGGGGCACAACAATTTGCCGTGGCGGAAGGATTTCCATTGGAGGCACAAAAACTATCGCCGGAAGCCCAGATCAATTATGATAACTGGTTAAAAGAATCACATTATAAATCACCCGCAATAAACGTAGAAAACAAACAGGGCCATGGGCCGTTTGCACCACATAAACTGGACAATGGCGAATGGAACCATGATACCATTGGGATGGTGGCGATGGATACGAATGGGAACCTTAGCGGCAGTTGCACCACCAGTGGTGCCGGTTTTAAAATGCGGGGTCGTTTGGGTGATTCACCCATTATTGGTGCCGGCTTGTTTGTAGATAACGAAGTAGGGGCCTGTACGGCAACAGGACAGGGAGAAGATGTGATAAGAGTAGCCGGTTCCCATTCCGTGGTGGAACTGATGCGGCAGGGATTATCGCCCGAAGCAGCCTGTAAAAAAGTGATCGAAAGAATTGTAAAGATCAAAAAGGAAAAAGCAAAAGATATCCAGGTGGCCTTCCTGGCCTTAAACAAAAAGGGGCAGGTGGGGGCTTATGCCATCCACCAGGGTTTTAGTTTTGCTATTAAAACCGGGACAAAGGAAGAATTGGTGAAAGCGAAATTTGTAATGCCTTAACCCTAAAGTTGAAAATTATTATGGAGCCTGTAAAGTATATCATTGAGATAGCCACTTCTGATTTTGAAACAACAAAGTCAGCGGTGGAAGGTGGGGCAAACCGGGTAGAACTTTGTGCCAATTTAGCGGAAGGGGGTACTACGCCTTCCTATGGTACGATCATACAATGCCGGGAAGCTTTTGCTGTGCAGATATTTCCTATCATCCGCCCGAGAGGAGGCGATTTTTTATATACCGAGGATGAATTCTCTATCATGCTGAAAGAAGTGAAACTCTGCAAACAACTGGGTTGTGATGGTGTGGTCATCGGTTTATTAAACAGCGACGGAAGCATAGATAAAAAAAGAACAGCAGCACTGGTGGAAGCAGCCTATCCTTTAGGTGTTACTTTTCACCGGGCTTTTGACCGTTGCAGCAATCCTTTTGAAGCAGTGGAACAACTGGTGCAAATAGGTTGTGAGCGGATACTGACCTCGGGACAAAAACCTGCTGCTCCTGATGGTATGGAATTAATAGCGGAGTTGAATCATAGGAGTGGTGATCGCATTATTATAATGCCGGGCAGTGGTGTAAGAAAAGAGAATATTAGAATGCTGGCGGAAAAAACGGGTTGTACCGAATTTCATTCCTCCTTAAGGGGTAAAGGAAAGAGCAAAATGGAATTTATTCATCCGGCGTTTGAAGATTCGGCAGAGAGTTATATGAATAATGCAATTGATATTAATGACGTGAAAGACCTGAGAGACGCATTGAAATAGATATCATGCCTAATAAATCTTTACTCATCTTTTTATTTTTTGTACTCCAATTTTTAAATTGCTCGCCCAAGAACAGAAATTCACAAAGAGTCAGGGAACTAAATACCTCAGATACATTTCTGCGTTATATTCCTAAAGATATTCCCTTAAGGGCAATCAGATATTATGAGAGCCAGTTGGGGTTGGATTCTCTTAATAACGGCTTTGATTCTGTAAAAATAAGTATAAGATATGGAGCTGGGTTAGCAGGGAATGACAGAATGATCATTTTGTCTAATAGTAATTTCGAATGGACCGGAACTGTTTTAGAAATCAAACACAATTATTCAGCTACAACAGGTGAGTTCGAGTCGCTTAGTAGTGTAAATAAGTTTGTTAATCCAATATCAGGCTGGGAAAATTTTATTAATAAATTGTTTGATCAAAATATTTTAACACTGCCTGATTGTTCGGCTTTGCCAAGCTTCAGTAATTATACTTTCGCAGATCCTGATGCGGTGGACGTTCAGATTGCAACTAAAAATGCATACAGGTATTATTGTTATCTGAATCCATATAATTTTTCGGATGAATATACTGAGGCTAAAAACATATTATTCATACTCCGCATAATTGAAAAGGAATTTGACCTTAAACCTATGTGGGAGTATGAATTAAAGAAATAATATGGAATAGCAGGAAGAATTAAATCTTCAACTTCTTCATATACCCCGCATTCACTTTAGATGCTTCTGTTGAGCTGCCATTGGGATAAGCTTCCTGTTCAACAATAAAATACTCCATGCCGTTGGCTTTGGCTGTTTTCAATACACTGCTCCAGTTAATGGCACCGGTGCCGAGGTCAACTGAATTCTTTCCGTTATCTGCACCCGGTGCTTTGCTTCGGTCTTTTACATGGCAAAGCCGGAACCGGTTGGGGTATTTCTTTAGCCAGGCTTCAATATCTTCATTGGCGGCGGCCACCCAGTACATATCCAGTTCAAAATCCACTAAGGAGGCGTCGGTGCCATTCATCAGCACATCCTGTGGTAGTTGTCCTTCTAATGGCCTGAATGTATAGTCGTGGTTATGGTAGGCGAAACGGATACCATTCTTTTTACAGATCTCACCTTTCTGGTTGAACTCATCGGTGAATTTTTTAAAATCATCCAGCGATTTTTGCGGGCCTTTCCACGGGCAGATCAGGTATTTCATCCCGATCGCAGCTGCTTCCGCCGCTTTCTTTTCAAAATCTTTATTGATATCACAATGTGAAGAGACGAGGGACATGCCCAGGTCATCCATGTATTTTTTGAAACCGGTATTGCTCATGCCCCAGAACATACCCTGGGCTCCTTCATAACTTTCGATCTGTTTATAACCAAAAGATGAAAGCTGTTTCAAAACGCCTTTCGGATCAGTTCCTATCACATCCCGCAGGGTGTATAACTGGATACCGAATTTTTTGATCTTCGCCGCTTCTTCACAGGAAGAAAAAAGAGACATTCCGGTCAGGCTGCTTAATGCAAAACCCGTGGTAACACCACCGGTTATTTTTATAAAATTTCTTCTGTTGTATTGCATCTTGTTATTTTAAGGGTGTAGTAATTATTCAGCCCATGCTTTATCTCCTTTGGCATAAGGAAAGGCGCCGTCAAATTTTCCCGGCACCGGGATATGGCGTAAGGTTTCCGTCATACCCGTTTTTGATGTAAAGAACCCGAGCAGGGTCAGTTGTTTCATCATAGTATAATAATGGGCGGGAGCTGCTTCAAATTCTTTCTGATCTTTCCAGGGCAGTTTTTCATTCTCTGCTTTCAACGCTTCCTGTTTAGGTTTATCGGCTTCGTCCCTTTTCGTATTAAATTCCTTGGATTCTTTTTCAAGACTGACTAAGAAATCGTGACGTTGCTCCGGGGTACATTCCATAAAAGACTTACCTGTTGCTTTTTTGCAGGCTTCTTCTAATTGTGCAATGCCGTTCGTAAAAGCCGTTTGCTGGTTTTGGGTATAACAGTCGGTGACCATGACCTTCATAAATTCGCCCACCTTTGCTGCTTTCGCACCCGGTGTTGTAGTGGCAGGGATGATCGTTTCACCCACTTCATCCAGCAAAGCAATATTGGCAGCAGTAAAGCCTGCCTCGGTTTTACCAGCCGTTTTGCAACCGGTTAAAAATACTTCACCGCCGATGACAACACCACCGGTAACAACAGCAATCATTTTCAGTAGTTCTCTGCGATCCATATCTAAAGATTTAGAGTTAATGATTAAAGATTTCCTTTTTTTAGTTCTTCTACGGCAAAATTGGCCGCTCTTGCTGTTAATGCCATATAAGTTAAGGATGGGTTTACACAAGAAGCAGACGTCATACAGGCACCATCGGTTACAAATACATTCTTCGCATCCCAAACCTGGTTATTGCCATTGAGTACCGAGGTTTTCGGATCACGGCCCATGCGGGCGGTTCCCATTTCATGAATTCCCATTCCCGGTGCATAACCGGCGTCATAAGTGTTTACGTTTTTAACACCGGCTGCTTCAAGCATTTCTTTGGCATCATTCATCATATCGATCCGCATTTTCTTCTCATTATCTTTAATCTCCACATCAAATGCCAGCACAGGTAATCCCCATTTATCCTTCTTTTCTTTATCCAGGTAAATTTTATTTTCATGATAAGGGAGCATTTCCCCAAAGCCCATGATTCCCATATTCCAGTTTTCACTGGGTACACTTAAGGCATCTTTCAAATTGGACCCGATCGTGAATTCAGCGATATCCACACCACGGCCACGGCCTGCACCGCCCTGGTAACCGAAGCCCCGGATATAATCCCGTTTGTCATCATAAATATTACGAAACCGGGGCACATAAATTCCGGTTGGCCTGCGGCCATATTCATATTTATCACTGAATCCCTCCATCTCACCATTGGCACCACAACGGAAATGGTGATCCATCACATTATGTCCCAGTTCACCACTGCTGCTGCCCAGTCCGCCTTCCCATACATCGGTAGCTGAATTCATCAGCACCCAGGTGGAATTCAATGCAGAGGCACAAACGAAAACGATCTTTGATTTATATTCATAGGTTTTATTTGTCTCTGCATCCAGTATTTCAACCCCGGTTGCTTTTTTTGTATCCTTATCGTAGATTATTCTTGTTACAATGGAGAAAGGACGGAGCGTAAGGTTACCGGTGGCCATTGCCGCAGGCAGGGTAGATGATTGGGTGCTGAAATACCCTCCAAACGGGCAACCTCTCCAGCAACGGTCACGGTATTGGCAATTGGTGCGGTCATGATGCGGCTGCGTAATATTTGCACTGCGGCCAATGATCAGGTGCCGGGTGCCTTTATAATGATCCTGCAATCTTTTCTTTACTTCTTTCTCCACGCAGTTGAGTTCCATAGCGGGCATAAAGTCACCATCCGGTAATACTTCCAGGCCATCTTTACTTCCCTGGATACCCGCAAATTTTTCAGCATAACTGTACCAGGGAGCTATATCATCATAACGGACCGGCCAGTCAACAGCGATACCATCCTTCGCATTGGCTTCAAAATCCCATTTGTTAAACCGATAACTCTGGCGGCCCCACATGAGTGAGCGGCCACCCACATGATAGCCCCGGTACCAGTCGAACCGTTTTACTTCCGTATAGGGGCTTTCTTTATCTTTTACCCAGTAGTCCAGCACTACTTCATTTAAAGGATAATCCCGTTTTAATACGGGATAGTCCTGTATCATTTGCTGGGTTCTGCCCCCGCGGTGCGGAAATTCCCAGGGTTCTTTGGCCGCATTGACATAATCTACTTTATGTTCGATATTGCGGCCACGTTCCAGCATAATCACTTTAAGCCCTTTGCGGGTTAATTCCATAGCGGCCCAGCCTCCGCTGATGCCGGAGCCGATTACGATTGCGTCAAATTGATTGTCAGCCATGCGTTTGTTTTTCGGGTTTTCGTTTTAAATGGGTTTCTTACTTACACATCACATATTTTGATCGCTTTTTTCAAAGCCGAAAGCTTGTCTTTGTTTTCTTTGGCGGAAGGAATGAATTCCTGGGCCACGTATCCCTGGTAGCCGGTGTTAAGAATGGCTTTCATGATAGCCGGGTAGAAGAGCTCCTGGGTTTCATCTATTTCATGGCGGCCCGGTACACCTGCTGTATGATAATGACCAAAATAAAAATGATTGTCCCGTATAGTTCTGATCACATCGCCTTCATTGATCTGCATATGATAGATATCATACAACAGTTTGAAGTTGGGCGAACCCAGCCGTTTGCATAATTCAACGCCCCAGGCACTTTTATCGGCCATATAATCTTTATGGTCCACTTTGCTGTTGAACAATTCCATCTGGATAATGACATTGTTTTGTTCCGCCAGTGCCATGATCTTTTTTAATCCTTCCACGCAATTCTTCATTCCTGTTTCATCATCCATGCCATTGCGGTTGCCGCTGAAACAGATCAGGTTCTTATAACCAGCTTTTGATACGAGTGGAATGGCTTCGGTGAAATCTTTGATCAGCCATTCATGGTTCTTTTTATCGTTCCATCCTTCTGTTAAACTTATTTTCCCGGCTGTATAACACATGGAACAGGTGATGCCATGTTGCTGTATGACCGGCCAGTCTTTGGGAGCCAGCAGGTCGATAGCGGAGAACTTTAATTTTTTAACCACCCCACAGAGCTCTTCCAGTGGAATAAAATTGCAGGTCCAGGAACAAACGGAATGGTTGATATTTCCTTTCAAAGCATATTCATTTTCGGAAGGGGAAATGAAAGAACTCAATGTTGGGATAGCTGTAACCGCCAGTGAACCGGCCGCTGCATGTTTAAGCCATTTTCTTCTTGACGACTGGTTATCCATTTTTATTAATGATTTAGTTGGCTTTCTTTTCGTCTCTGAAAGAGATTGCAAATAATAGGAACACAGCAGCTGCAATTGCGGCAGGGATCAGCCAGATCATTTTATAATCGAAGCCGGTAGCTGTCTGGTAGGAATCAGTGATCATCCCGGCTATTTTAAAACCGATCAGCATTCCCACACCATAGGTAGCTAATGTGATCAGGCCCTGTGCGGCACTCTTGACCTTTTCGCCAGCCTTTGAGTTAGTATAGATCTGGCCGGACACAAAAAAGAAATCATAACAGATTCCGTGCAGGGCAATACCTGCCAGCAGCATAAAACTTAATTCCCCGGCATTACCAAAGGCAAATAATACATAGCGTAAAGCCCATGCCAGCATACCTACCAAAATGGTTTTCTTAAAGCCAAACTTGCTGAAGAAAACAGGAAGGGCGAGTAAGAATAAAACTTCAGATATCTGGCCGATGGTCATTTTGCCAGTGGGATTCTCAACGCCAATATTTGATAAGAAAGAATTTGTGTTCTGGTAATAAAAAGCAAGCGGTATACAGATAAGAATAGAAGCGATAAAGAAAACAGCAAAGTTTTTATCCTTTAATAATTTGAGGGCATCTAATCCCAGTATTTGGCTGATGCTGACTTTCTCACCGGTATTTTTGGCCGGAGGTGTTTTAGGCAAGGTGAAACTCATAAGGCCTAAAACAAGAGCTGCGACACCTGAAAGTAAAAAAGTATTTTTAAGCATTCCGTTGGCCGCATTTTCTTTAGCATCCCAATGAAAAAGATAACTGATCAGCAGGCCTGCCACAATCCAGCCAACTGTTCCGAATAAACGGATAGTGGAGAATTCTTTTTCCGGGTCTTTCATTTGATTAAACGCAACAGAATTAACCAATGCCAGGGTGGGCATATAGAGAACCATGTACACAAAAACATAGGGATAGAAAGTGGAAATATCAGGGGCATTATACATCTGATACATCAGCACAGCACCGGCGATATGCAATACACCAAGGATCTTCTCAGCATTAAAATAGCGGTCTGCTATTAAACCGATAATAAAAGGAGCAATAATTGCACCCCATGATTGGGTGGAGAAGACCTGGCCGATCTGGCCTCCGTCTGCTTTAAGATTCGTACCTAAAAAAGTTCCCAGTGTCACAAACCATCCGCCCCAGATAAAAAATTCAAGAAACATCATTACGGAAAGCTGAATACGGGTCGTAGATTTCATGTGCAAGTGAATTTGTTGAATCGTTAGTTTCGTAAAAATGATTTAGAAAAACTAAATGTACTATTTTTAAGCACATATAATTGTTCGCTGTATACATTTTTACGATACTATATTAGCATTTTAATACATACTATTAACCTCAAACGTTTGCGATGAAAAACAGGAAACTACGGATGGCGATGATCGGTGGTGGCAAAGATGCTTTTATCGGTGCTGTGCACCGGTTGGCTTTCAATATGGACGGACAGGTGCAACTGGTGGCCGGGGCACTCAGCATCAGGCCGGAAGTGGCCATTGAATCAGGACAGGAGCTTTTACTGGATGAGGACAGAATCTACACCGATTACAAAACCATGCTGGAGAAAGAAGCCGCCATGCCTGCTGATAAACGAATTGATTTTGTCAGTATCGTTACTCCCAATTTTGCCCATTTTGATCCGGCCATGATGGCATTGGATAAGGGCTTTCATGTGGTGATCGAAAAACCAATCACCTTCTCGCTGGACGAAGCCAAGCAACTCAAAGCAAAACTGGAGCAAACCGGTCTTACATTATTACTCTGCCATACCTATACCGGTTACCCGATGGTGAAACAGGCCAAACGTTTCCTGCAAAGCGGAGCATTGGGTAAGATCAGGAAAGTATATGTGGAATACCCGCAGGGATGGCTCAGTACTTCACTGGAAAAAACAGGACAGGCACAGGCGGCCTGGCGCACTGACCCCAAACGGAGTGGTAAAGCCGGTTCGATGGGAGATATCGGCACCCATGCCTTTAACCTGGCAGAATATGTTACCGGTTTGCAAGTAGAAAGTATCTGTGCTGATATCAATACCATTGTAGAAGGAAGAATGCTGGATGATGACGGGGCAGCATTTTTAAAATTCAATAATGGTGCAAGCGGGGTGCTGATGGCCACCCAGATTGCAGCCGGGGAAGAAAACAATGTTAAGATAAGAATATACGGAGAGAAAGGGGGCATCGAATGGAAACAGGAAGATGCAAATACCTTATTAGTGAAATGGCTTGACAAACCCGCCGAAATATACAGGGCGGGTTCGGGTTACCTTGATTCCTTTGCCAAACATAATTGCCGCACACCGGCGGGGCACCCGGAAGGATATCTCGAAGCCTTCGCCAATTTGTACCGCAATTTTGCTTTGACGGTTCGTGCAAGGATCAACGGAGAAACACCGCAAGCAGAGTGGCTGGATTTTCCGGGCGTGGAAGAAGGAATACGGGGAATGGCTTTTATTGAGAATGTAATTGCATCCGGTCAAGCTGAAAAAAAATGGATCGATTTCACTGTTTAGTTCTTCAATCATTAATATCAACTGACAAATGACTACCATAAAAGGGCCAGCTATTTTCTTAGCACAATTCCTGGGCGAAAATGTGCCGTTCAATAACTTAAAATCAATTTGTCTTTGGGCAGAGTCATTAGGGTTTAAAGCCGTGCAAATTCCCACCTGGGATCCCCGCTGCATTGATCTGCAAAAAGCAGCCGAGAGTAAGACCTATGCAGATGAGATCAAAGGCATCATCAATGATTGCGGGCTGGAGATATCTGAACTGTCAACACACCTGCAAGGGCAATTAGTGGCCGTGCACCCGGCATATGATACCCTGTTTGATGGTTTTGCTCCGGAACAGTTGCGTGGTAATCCAAAAGCAAGGACCGAGTGGGCCATTCAACAGGTGAAATATGGAGCGAAGGCATCTCAAAATTTAGGATTAACAGCACATCCCACTTTCAGTGGTTCTTTATTATGGCACACCTTTCATCCCTGGCCGCAACGGCCTGCCGGTTTGGTGGAAGAAGGATTTAAAGAGCTGGGTAAACGATGGACACCGATACTGGATTATTTTGATGAATGTGGCGTGGATGTCTGTTACGAAATACACCCCGGGGAAGATCTTTTCGATGGTGTGACCTATGAAATGTTTTTGAAAGAAGTGAACAATCATCCCAGAGCCTGTTTATTATATGATCCCTCGCATTTTGTATTGCAGCAACTGGACTATCTTCAATACATCGATTTTTACCATGAGCGGATAAAAGCATTCCATGTAAAAGATGCCGAATTTAATGCTACAGGAAAGCAGGGAACATTCGGTGGCTATCAAAGCTGGGCCAACAGGGCGGGGCGCTATCGTTCACCCGGTGACGGCCAGGTGGATTTCAAAACAATATTCAGTAAACTAACTCAATATGATTTTCCCGGCTGGGCAGTAATGGAGTGGGAATGTTGTATTAAACATCCTGAAGACGGGGCCAGGGAAGGAGCTGAGTTCATCCAGCGGCATATCATTCGCGTCACCGAAAGAGCTTTTGATGATTTTGCTTCCAGCGGGACGGATGAAAAAACAAACAGACTTTTGCTGGGATTAGACTAACCTTTAATTTCGCCGTACATTTAATTCCTTCAAAATAATACAGTATGAAAAAGATATTTTTATCCTTTGCCGTTGCAATCGTAATTAGTTCCTGTGGTAACAGTTCTTCAGAAACAACTACTGGTTCAGGAACCGGTGATACCAAAGCCACTGATACAAAAGAAGCAGCTGCAGATGATCTTTCCGGCAACCCTGTCTATCAGAAAGGATTGTCCCTGGTAGCTAAAAGTGATTGCCTGACCTGCCACAAAATTGATGACAAGCTCACGGGCCCGAGTTACAGGGAAGTGGCCAATAAATATGCAAACATGCCTGATACTATTGTTGCACACCTGGCAGGTAAGATCATTAAAGGAGGTAACGGTGTTTGGGGAGAAGCGTATATGACACCCCATGCTGCCGTATCCCAGGAAGATGCCGAGGCGATGGTGAAATATATTATGTTACTGAAAAAATAAGGCCGGTGAATTCCACCTGGCTCAAACAATAAAAATCAACACATGAAAAGATTGCTTACCGCAACGGTTGTAGTAGCTGCGATGACTTCCTGTAATAACAGTGGTTCTGAAAAACCGGCTGATGCAGACACAACAGCTTCCAAAATTGAAACCTCGGTGAATAAACTGACCGACCAGCAAAAAGCAGATGGCTGGCAACTGTTATTCGATGGGGAAAGCACTAAAGGATGGCACAAATACGGGGGCAATCCTGTGGGCAGTGCCTGGAAGATAGCTGATGGTAATCTCTACCTCGATACTACAGTAAAAGAAAACTGGCAGATCAAAGATGGCGGAGATATTGTAAGTGACGAAGAGTTTGAAAATTTTCACCTGAAGCTGGAATGGAAGATCGCTAAAGACGGCAACAGTGGTATTATGTTCTATGTGCATGAAGACACGGCAAAATATAAATGGCCCTGGGAAACGGCCCCTGAAATGCAGGTGCTGGATAATAATGGTCACCCTGATTCAAAGATCATCAAGCACCGGGCAGGTGACCTGTACGACCTGATCAGTTCGAGTAAAGAAACCGTAAAACCGGCCGGTGAATGGAACCAGGTGGAAATAAAATGTGTGGATGCCAAACTGGAACTATGGCTGAATGGGGAAAATGTGGTTAGTACTACCTTATGGGATGATGCCTGGAAAAAACTCGTAGCGGGCAGTAAGTTTGCGAAGATGCCTGATTTTGGTACCTATAAAAAAGGGAAGATCGCCTTACAGGATCATGGCAATACCGTTTGGTACAGGAATGTTATGATTAAAAGAATGTGATCTTTAAGAATAAGTAAAAGAGCTGTTGAAAAAAAACAGCTCTTTTACTATATATAAGGAGATAGCATCAAATAGTTGAAAAAGTAGCCACACAATCATCAAATTGCTTTTCCCAGTTATCCATTTCACCCTTTTTGCAGGTACAGGTGATGACATAAGCTATCTCATCAGCAATGAGCATATAGACCTTCACTTCAAGCGGGTAACCCATGTAGGAATGACTGTATCTCATCCAACTGGCAGTATGACCGCTAATTTCCTTTGTTCCGTTATTGATCTCTTTTAATTCTGTCAACATACTTTTCATATTGACCCTGGACAGGTCAAGGTATTCTTCTGCTGTTTTATTGCCGATTTTCTCCGTGACGATATTAATATTTTCCCTGAATTCATCACTGCTCCCCTCGACAGGTGAAAAGATAACAGTGGCTCTCATTCCCATCAGTAATGTATCTGTCTTATCCCAGCCATCCGGGGCCGTAATGGAATAGCTGTCACTTCCAGCATTGAGGTTAGGGTTCTTTCGTACCGCTTTTTCAATTTCTTCCGGGGTAACGGATGTTTTTTTCTGCTTGCAACCAGCTGTAAGCAATACGGAAAAGGAGAGAATAATATAGAATAAGAGTTTCATAAAAGTATTTTGGACTGAAGATAAGCAACCCTTGTGAAAAGCACAGGCTGGGCGAACAGGTGATTTTTGTTTTTTGAGCAGGATTGCCTAACTTTTACATTCACCAAAACTGCTTTGAACATGGATACTTCATTCATCGAAGGGTTGAACTGGCCGGCTGTCCTGGTAGCCGCCCTGGCCTATTTTATGCTGGGGGCACTTTGGTATTCTAAATTATTATTTGCCAATCATTGGATAGCCAGCAGCGGGATGGATATGAAAAAGCCTGATGCCAGGAAAGGAGTGGGAGGTATCATGGCCTTTACCTTCTTGCTTGAATTAGTGGTCTGTACCGGACTCGCTATTTTAGTATACAGGCTGATGTTGTCGGGTTTTTTATCAGGTATTAAACTCGGTATATTCACCGGGGTATGTTTTGCGGCCATCGGTATTACTATTTCTTATCTCTACCAGAGCAAGCCGCAGGTATTAACACTGATCGACAGTGGTTATCATATTACCGGTAATATTCTAGCCGCAGTCATTCTTTGTATCTGGCATTAATGCTATTAAAAATTAAGCCGGTGTAAATCCGGCTTAATTTTATTCCACTTTCGTGATCTTAAGAACGTTTGTCGGCAAATGTAAATGGATAGGTGTACTTCCCGTACTGACCACCACATTTCCTTTAATAACAAATCCTCTCTCTTTCAAAATATCGATCTGGTCGAACACGATATCATCAAGGCTTTCTTCTTCATCATAATAAAAGGCACGGACACCCCAGCTTAGACTTAACTGGTTTACCAGCGATCTCTCTTTGGTAAATATGTATAAAAATGCTTTGGGGCGGTAGCTGCTCAGGGTAAAACCCGTGTAGCCGCTTTGTGTCATACCTACTATCGCATCCGCACTTACATCTTCTGCCAGTTTACAGGCATTATAACAGATTGCATCACTCAGGAAAGAAGGAGAGTGAGGTTGTGGTTTCAGCATTTCTTCCCGGTCGTAATCGTAGGCCTTGGTCTCGATCTCATGGATGATCTTGCTCATGGTTTCCACCACCAGCTTCGGATATTTACCGGTGGCTGTCTCCGCACTCAGCATTACGGCATCTGCGCCTTCCAGCACAGCATTTGCCACATCGGTGATCTCACTCCGGTTGGGCTTTGTCCGGTCGATCATGCTTTCCATCATCTGCGTGGCCACGATCACGGGCTTGGCACGATGTAAACATTTTTTGATAATATCTTTCTGGATCAGCGGCACTTCTTCAATGGGTAATTCAACACCCAGGTCGCCACGGGCAATCATGATACCATCACTTTCCACAATGATGTCCCGTAAATTTTTTAATGCTTCCGGCATTTCGATCTTGGCGATCACTTTAGCTTTATGGCCACCTTCTGTGATCCTTCTTTTCAGATCGATAATGTCGTTGGGTTTTCTTACAAATGATAAAGCCACCCAATCCACTTTTTGTGTCAGGATGAAATCAAGATCGGCAAGGTCTTTTTCTGTTAAAGAAGGAAGAGAAATATTTGTATCCGGGAGGTTGACTCCTTTTTTAGGAAGTAATAACCCGCCCAGGGTAACTTCCACTTTGACATCTTTTTCTTTGGTGATCTCTTTCACCACCACTTCCAGTTTACCATCATCGATCAATATCTTTTCACCTACTTTCACATCGGCATGAAGATCGGGATAGGAGACATAGATCTTTTCCATGGTGCCCACCAGTTTCTGGTTAGTGAAGGTAAGTATATCACCTTCCTTGATATCCAGCGAACCGCCTTCTATGTCACCCACTCTCAGTTTGGGGCCCTGCAGGTCGGCAAGCACGGAGATATTGTAAGGTTCTTTCTTATTCATCTCCTGGATCATATCAATGATCTTGCCTTTACCTTCATGATCTCCGTGTGAAAAATTGAGACGGAAAACGTTCACGCCGGCTTTTACCAGTTCCAGTAATTTCTCATAGGTATCACAAGCCGGGCCAACGGTGGCTACGATCTTGGTTCTTTTAAAAGCATGTTTACGGCCTGCCTCTTTATCAAATTCTTTGTGCAGGTATTTTTCAATGTTCTTGCTCATAGTGTTCGTTTCTGGTTACTTGTTGCTGACCTGGTGAAAAGACAGGGACCAGCGATCAGCCGCCAGTACCTGTTGTAATAAATTTAACTGGCTAATATCTTAACGATCTTCATCCACTCTTCACTGATCTTGCCTTTATTCTTCACTGCTGTTTCGAGCGGTATATAATGCATCTTATTATTGAGAATGCCTACAAATACATTGTGCCGGCCTTCCATCAGGCTTTCAACGGCATGGTAGCCCATCCGGCTGGCGATCAGCCTGTCCATACAACTGGGTGAACCACCCCGCTGAATATGACCGAGTATACAGACCCTGATCTCTGCATTTGGCAGTTTTTCTTCCAATACTTTTTGTACTTCGTTAGCACCACCAAATTCATCTCCTTCTGCCACTACAATGAGGTTCACTAATTTTTTCCGGCGCTCTTTTTCCTGCAGTGATGCGATCAGGTCGTCCATATTCGTTTTTCGCTCCGGGACCAGGATATTCTCTGCACCCGTGGCAATACCACTGTGCAGGGCGATATAGCCTGCATCACGACCCATCACTTCAATGATGAAGATACGGTCATGCGCATCCATGGTGTCCCTGATCTTATCAATTGCTTCTACAGCCGTGTTTACAGCCGTATCAAATCCAATGGTAAAATCTGTTCCTGCAATGTCTTTATCAATTGTTCCTGCCAAACCGATACAGGGAATATCATATTCCTGGCTGAACTTAACGGCACCACGGAAGGAACCGTCGCCACCGATGATCACCAACCCGTCAATCCCTCTTTTTTTCAGGGTATCGTAAGCGATCTTTCTTCCTTCCGGTTCATAGAATTCTTTGCAGCGGGCCGTTTTCAAAATAGTACCGCCACGCTGGATAATATTTGCCACAGAACGGCCATCCATTTTGAATATATCATCTTCGATCATGCCCTGGTAACCACGCATGATCCCAAAAACTTCTAATCCATGATAAATACCGGTGCGTACCACCGCCCTGATGGCGGCATTCATTCCGGGGGCATCCCCGCCAGATGTGAGTACACCGATTCTTGTTACTTTTTTTGCCATAGTATTGTTCTGCTATCTTCTGCTGATTAATTATTTGTCTGAGACGAACAATCGTTTGAATATTCCAAGGGTAAAAGGCCCTCAAAAATAAGGTTTTGTTTTGATTGTGTTTTTTAAACACGGAAGGGGTTATAAAGCATCTTTCAGTTCTTCTTAACATAAATACCCACCGGTACGCAGAAAAAAGGAAGATTTCCGGTGTTAAGTTGTAAATCAAATCATCAAGATGAAGAAAGTATTGCTTTTCGTATTTCTTTTTGCCGGTGGAAACTGTATTGCCCAGGCAGATACCGCGAAATGGGTGAGAGCCTTTCCTGTTACGGATTATATGGTTGACCTGAATGACAGCATCAAAGTGGTGCAGGTATATCTTCCCGGTGGACCTATGCTGAAGGAAAAGCAACCCGGCTTGCTGAGAGGTGTTTACAAAGAGGGCAAAGCTGATACAGCTGAGATCGGTGCAGGCCGTTGTCATCTCATCAAAGGGGACTATTATTATTTTACTATTAATTATAAGGAAAGCGGAATAACTCCCAAAGAGAATGATCTCTTGTACACAGTAGTTGATAAACCTGCGATATACCGAAAGCAGATCATTGGCCTTGCGTCTCATTTTATCGAACTACAAAACGTACATGAAGAGCCTTTTTATGACCGGTTTGCAATTTTTCAAAAATGGACAGAGGCGGACGAAAGAAAACTGATCGATTCGATGGTGCGTGATATCCAGTTTACCGGCCAGTATTTCCTGGAAAACAATCCTTCGATGGATGTAGAAATAAAAAGCGGCGAATTTAAAGGACAAAAAGTATTGTATGTCATGGTGGAATGCCAGCCGGGCTATCTTAAAGACTTCTTTGATTATATTGTCGTTCGCCCAAGGCTTTATGCAGGCCAGCGCTGGAAATTGTCGGAAATTTTTGCCACCTGGCTGAGCAGCGGAGCCCCAACAGTAATAAGGTAATTACAAAATTTATCATTCATCCCGCAGACAGGCCATTTATCAGCCGGCTGATTGTTGGGCTGTTGTTTCGGTTAACTTTAGGCCAATAAATTTTTGTGTATGAAAAAAATACTGGCCTTCTTCTTTCTTTCCCTGCCACTGCTGTCGTTGGCACAGTTGCAATATCCTGAAACAAAAAAAACGGATGTTACAGATAATTATCATGGCACTACTGTGGCTGATCCTTACCGCTGGCTGGAAGATGATAACAGTGAAGAGACCAAAGCC
Organism: Chitinophagales bacterium; assembly: GCA_017303455.1. Lineage (GTDB taxonomy): Bacteria > Bacteroidota > Bacteroidia > Chitinophagales > Chitinophagaceae > CADEDV01. The sequence goes on from JAFLBM010000034.1 coordinate 22,798, forward strand.
TGGGTGCAGCAGCAGAATAAGGTAACGAATGATTACCTGGCGACTATTCCTTACCGGGATAAAGTGAAAAAGAGACTGGAAGAGTTATGGAACTATCCTAAATATGGTTCTCCTTCTAAAAAAGGCGACTATTATTACTTCAGCAAGAATGATGGTTTGCAGAACCAGAGTGTTATTTACCGCCAGAAAGGATTGAATGGTAAGCCCGGGGTCTTCTTTGATCCTAATAAACTATCCGCAGATGGTACCACGGCATTAGGTGCCTGGTCTTTTTCAAAAAACAACAAATATGTTGGTTATTCAGTAGCTATGAGCGGAAGCGACTGGCAGGAAGCCTTTGTGCTGGATGCAGCTACGGGTAAAAAATTAGCCGATAATGTGAAATGGATAAAATTCAGTGGTCTTAACTGGAAGGGAGATGAAGGTTTTTATTACAGCCGCTATCCCGAGCCGGATGAAAAAAGCAAACTGAGTAAACAAAACCAGTTTCACCAGGTATGGTATCATAAGATCGGCACTTCGCAGGCTGAAGATATATTGATCTATAAAGATGATGCTCATCCTTTACGTAATATGGGCGGTGGTATGACGGAGGATAACCGGTTTTTAATCATCAGTATGTCTGAAGGAACCAGCGGTGCGGAGATATGGGTAAAAGATACAAAGGCAGCGGACCCGAAATTTACTTTATTGATCGCAGGTTTTAAAACAAGCCCTTCTGTCGTTACGAATGTTGGCGATAAATTATTAGTACGTACCAATGAAGATGCGCCTAATTATAAAATAGTACTTATCGATCCGAAGAATCCCGCAAAAGAAAATTGGAAAACGGTGATCGCCGAAAAAGAAGAAGTATTACAGGGCGTTGGTACCGGCGGTGGGTATTTGTTTGCCAGTTACCTGAAAGATGCTTCCACCAGGGTTTACCAGCACAGTTATGATGGTAAACTGGTAAGAGAAATCAAACTACCCGGTATTGGTTCCGCAGGCGGTTTTGGCGGCGATATTAATTCCAAAGAATTTTTCTATACTTACTCCTCGTTCAGTTACCCGCCGACCATTTTCCGGTATAACATTACAACAGGCCAATCAACCTTATTCCGTAAAACAGAAGTAAAGTTTGACGTATCCCAGTTTGAGACCAAACAGGTTTTCTTTACCAGTAAGGATGGTACCAAAGTGCCGATGTTCCTGACCTATAAAAAGGGAATGAAACTGGATGGTACTAACCCCGCTTTGATTTACGGGTATGGTGGTTTTAACATACCCTCAACCCCGGGCTTTAGTGTCAGTAATGCATTCTTTATGGAGCAGGGTGGTATTTATGCCGTGGTGAACCTGCGTGGCGGCAGTGAATATGGTGAGAAATGGCATAAGGCCGGCATGAAAGAAAACAAGCAGAACGTATTTGATGATTTTATTGGTGCTGCTGAATACCTGGTCAAAGAAAAATATACCAATAAAAGTAAAATTGCCATTCGGGGTGGCAGTAATGGTGGTTTACTGGTAGGTGCTGCCATGACGCAGCGGCCTGATCTTTTCAAAGTCGCTATTCCACAGGTAGGCGTGATGGATATGCTCCGTTATCACAAGTTCACCATTGGCTGGGCCTGGGCTGTTGAATATGGACGCAGTGACAGTGCTGATGCATTCAACTATCTTTCTAAATACTCGCCGTTGCATAATTTAAAACCCGGTGTAAGTTATCCTGCAACCATCGTTACTACGGCTGATCATGACGACCGGGTAGTCCCGGCACACTCTTTCAAATTTGCAGCCGCATTACAGGCTGCGCAGGCAGGTGCCAACCCCACAGTGATCCGGATTGAAAGTAAGGCAGGACACGGTGCCGGTAAACCTACCAGCAAACAGATCGAGGAAGCAACCGATATCTGGAGTTTTACCATGTACAATCTTGGAATGAATTATACAGAGCCGGTGATCCCGGGAACTAAAAAAGCTTTTTGATAATTTTTTCTCTCCGTAAAGACCCGCTGCTAAAAACAGCGGGTCTTTGCGTTTTGTATAAAACAAAAAGTTAATAAGAAGAATAAACTTGTCAATAATCATGATAAATGGTATGGGTTGCAATGATGTGCCCACTATATTTGCAAATCCTAAAATTTTCACATGAGAAAAAACATTTCTTTTTTTACTATTGCGACTATAGTTGTATTCTTTTTTTCCGTATCAGCAGCAAAATCACAAACAACTGATTCTGCGGCTGTGAAGGTAGAGCAAGGCACCATTGATGAACTTCCGGCCAAACCTTTTCGTCTTCCTGCACTGGCGGAAATCAATGGCTCTCCTTTTTTAACGCCCGATTACCAGCAGGGTGCTGTAGAACTGGGGCAAGGAAAAGTGGTAACAGGGGTTCCTGTCAAGTTCAATATTTTCAATAATGCAGTGATGGTATTAAAGAACGGGGAAGAACTGAAACTGGAATTCTTTGAACTGGTTTCTTATGACCAGGCAGATAACAGTGGTCATATAAAACATATGATGTTCAAAGCCGGTTATCCTGAAGTTGACGGGCATAATGATAATACGGTATACCAGGTATTGTCATTGGGACCTAAAGTACATTTACTGAAATTCATGTCCCAAAAAGTGGAAGATGCCGCTACATTAGGTGATTACAGCCGCAAAGAGATCGTTACTACCGAGCAATTGTATATCTATACACCTGGTGGTAAAATTAAAAAGATCAAGAACAGTAAACAGGCATTGCAGGATGCCTTGCCGGAACTGGCTGCTAAAATTGATGAAGTAGCCGCCGCCAAAAAAATAAAACTGAAAAATGAAAATGAAATTTCAATCCTGGTGGAAGAATTGAACAAACCATAATAAAGGCTAACGAACACAAAAAATCCTGTCAATAATGGCAGGATTTTTTGTTTGTAATAGCTTTATTTTTGAAAGATGAGAATTTTGGTAACCGGTGCAAATGGTTTCCTCGGTAATTACCTGGTGCAGCAACTGCTTCAAAAGCAATTTCCTGTTATCGCAACCGGTAAAGGGAATAACCGCCTTCCATTCGCCGGGGCTGATAATTTTTATTATCAGCCCATGGATTTTACAGATCCCTTTGCAGTACATGATGTATTTGAAAAATATCAACCAACGATAGTAGTTCATGCCGGTGCGATGAGCAAACCCGATGATTGCGAAAAGGAGCAATGGCAGGCTTACCTGGTTAATGTGGAAGGAACGGTTACCTTATTGACAAATGCAGAGGAATATCAGTCCTTTTTTATTTTTGTATCCACTGATTTTGTTTTCGATGGAAAAAAAGGAATGTACAGCGAAATGGATATTCCATTGCCGGTTAATTTCTATGGTAAAACAAAACTGGAAGCTGAAGAGATCGTAAAAGAATATCCATTTGACTGGGCCATTACAAGAACCGTATTAGTATATGGTAAACCCCTGGCAGGACGATCAAATATTCTCAGCATTGTAAAAGAGAAGCTGGAAAAAGGAGAGCAGTACAGTGTGGTGAACGACCAGGTGAGGACACCGACTTACGTGGAAGATCTTGCAGCAGGTATTGTGGCGATCATTGAAAAGAAGGCTACCGGTATTTATCATTTATCCGGAGCAGATATACTGACCCCCTTTGAAATGGCCATCAGGACTGCTGATTATCTTGGCCTGGATAAATCACTCCTCAAAAAAGTAACTGCTGCTGATTTTACACAGCCCGCCAAACGGCCACCGAAAACAGGCTTCAATATCGAAAAGGCAAAAAAAGAACTGGGTTACCGGCCCCTTTCATTTGCAGAAGGTCTTGCTAAAACTTTTTCCTGATCAGAAACTAAAACTGATACCGGCTTTGATAAAGCGGGGTGTGCCGGGTGTATAATGAATCTCGGATATGGAACCAGGTTCTCCCTGTAGCCTGGATTCCGTGTCAAACTGTGCTTCGTTCCAATCCCGGTTGAAGATGTTCTCCATCGATACAAACAGGTCAAACTTTTTCAGTTTATAATTCAGTAACACATCCATAATAAAATAACCATGGGCTTTTACAGAGTAATCTTCGTTGGCCGGCCTGTCATCAATGAACCTGTACCGCAAGGAACCGCTAAACCCATTTTTTGATTTGGCTGTCAACCCGCCGATACTGGTAAAAGCAGGAGCCAGCGGTACATAATCTTCTCCCTTGGGTTCACCGATAGCTCTTGCTTTGGTCAGGTTAATATCCATATCGGCATATAACCAACTGTTGACCTGGTACCTGGCAGAAACATCAACACCCATTCTTCTTGTCTTCCCGCTGGGTTCCACAATACCCGCATCACCCACATACACAAATTCCTGTTGTGAATACAAATGCCACAGGGTTGTTTTCAGTACGAATGCCTTTACCGGTTTCAGAATAATACCAAGATCGGTTCCAAAAACTTTTGGTAAAATATCATTGGCCTGGTTGCCAAGAATCACTCTTGAATCATTGGAATGGAAACCAATACCATTATTGAAAAATAGTTTTACGTTGGCAGAAGGGCTGTAATTCAAATTGATCTTGGGGCTGATGGTTCCTCTTGTTTGCCTCCGGAAATCCGTTTCACCGGCCAGTTCATCCCGGTAACCAAACCGGAAATAATCATAGCGTACACCGCCGTTAATAGAGAATTGATTACCCAGTTCCACCTGCTGATCCCAGTACACGAATGCATTCCCTTCCTGTACATCACCTTTCTGGATATAAGAAAGGAATTGCCGTTTAACAGCCCTGGAAAGTTCAATGTCTTTTATATTATCGTAACGGAAACCGGCTCCGAATTCAGTTACAGCTTTTTTATTACCCAGCAACCAGGTCTTCGCCGCTGTAGTGGTATACCCATACATATCTCTTGATTCCCGTTGTTTGATCTCATCACCATTTACAGGATCTTCCAGGAAGAATGTGAAATTAGAATACAACTTGAAATGGTACTTACTGTAATAGAACTGGTCGGCAGATTGCCAGTTGCGTTTCCATTGTTTGGTAAAGCGGATATTGAAATTGGTACGGCTGGTATTCCCACCTTCACTGTTATCAATCGATCCAAAACGGGAAATCAACCCGTTGCTGACGGCCCTGTCCGGAATTTGACCCGACGCATCCCAGCGGCTGTCAAAAGTGGAGGCCGTGATTGTCAACTGTGACTGGTTGCCAAACCAGGCATTGTATTTCCCCATGATATTGAAGCGGTGAAAATTCTGCGGACTTTCAAAATAGCCATCGTTATGAAAATATTCAGAAGCCACATAGAACTGCTGCCTGTTTCTTTCAGTTGTTTTAGTAAAGATCCTTAGCTGCCCTGATACACGTTGTGTATTAAAATCGCCTGCTTCGGTCTTGATGCTGTTATTGCTAAGAAAATCTTTTGTTTTAAAATCAACGTAACCGGCAGTAGCCAGGTTTCCCCTTTCTGTACTATGAGGGCCCAATTCAAAAGCTGTTTTCTCAATGATCTCAGGTATCAGGAAATGAAGATCAGCATAACCCTGCCCGTGTGCATGACTGACCATATTGACAGGTATGCCGTCAACAGTAAGACTGATATCAGTACCATGATCAATATCAAAACCCCGCAGAAAGATCTGCTCGGCTTTACCACCACCGGCATGTTGTGCGATAAATATACCCGGTACAATACGAAGCACATCCTGTGACGTATTCACTGGACGTAACATAATATCCACCTGGCTGAGAGTATTCAGGCCATTTGTTTTTTTACTGCTTACCCGTACTTCGGAAAGATCAAGAACCCCTTTTTTAAGGTTCACAGCAACGGTTGATACCAGGTTTTCTTTTACCTCCACTGGGATGATCTCAGTTCTGTAACCCGCATGGGAAGCAATCAGTTCATACTGTCCGGCCGGAAGGTTAGTAAAACGAAAAGAGCCGAATGCGTCCGTATTGTCCCCTTTATTAATAGTGTACAGGTTAATGGTAGCCCCGGTGATGGGCGATTTGGTTTCAACATCCTTTATCGTTCCTTCAATAATGCCATTTTGTGCAGCAAGTGAAAAAGATAAAATACCGGTATGGAAAACTAAGAAAGCGATCTTAATTTTTTTCATTGTAGTTGGTTTTGTGCACATATCTACGATATAAAGAAAAGAATAGTTTCAACAATCAATCCCTCTTTTTTGACGGGTGGTATAAAAATCTTTTTAATTCCCTCAATCTGTTTCTGAACGTTTCCCGTATCTGTTTTGTGCTCCTGCAGGTTAAGCGGGAACGAAGTACAAAATTTAAATTATACAAAACCCCAAAAAAAATTTTATGAAACTGAAAATCTTATCTGGTGTATTGGTTGGTATCGCTGTCGTCGGCGGAGCCATTTTTGCAGCCGATCATATTGATGCGCCTGCGGTAACCGGACCCGGAAGTACCAGTCCCGGTAATGACATTACCGATATTTACGCATTTCAAAGCCCGGCCGACAATACCAAAATGGTATTTGCCCTGAATACCCAGGGATT
>JAFLBM010000035.1:0-2033 GCA_017303455.1 Chitinophagales bacterium
GGCGCGGCGATGCCGGCGATGAGCAGGTTCGAGCTGGTGCCGATCAGGGTGACCGACCCGGCCAGGGTCGTGATGTGGGCGATGGGCTGCAGCTGCTTCTTCCGCTGTATATTTTGTATCATCTGCTTTCTTGGGTATGCGGATGATCTTCTTGCCGTATTTCAGGATGGGTCCCCATCTTGCATTTTCAACAGAGATCTTTTCATCAGCCCAGCGCTGGATATATCGGTTGGCTTCTTTTTTCACTTTTGCATCGATCAGTTCATCCATTTCCGATTGAATCAGCGTATCGAAATTATAACGTCTTGGTACATTGATGAACATACCATCCCATTTGATATAAGGGCCGAAACGGCCTTTACCCTTGGTGATGGGTTTGCTATCGTACACACCCACGGGTGCATCGGCAATTTGTTTTTGTTTGATATGCGAGATAGCTGTTTCCAGGTCCACGGTGGAAAGATCAGTGCCTTTGGGCAGCGAAATAAATTCATCACCCCATTTCACATACGGACCGAAACGGCCCACATTGACAGAAACTTCTTTCTCTTCGTACAATCCCATTGATCCCTGTGCGCCAAACAAATTCATCGCTTCTTCGAAGGTGATGGTCTCAATACTCTGGCCGGTTGGCACCTTGGCAAAGCGGGGTTTCTCTTCTTCGTCTGCACTGCCGATCTGTATCATGGCGCCATAACGGCCCATTCTTGCCACCACCGGCTTGCCGCTTTCCGGGTCAACACCCAGTTCTCTTTCTCCTTTGATGCGTTCTGCCGTTTCAATCGTCTTCTCCACGTCTTTCTTGAAAGGACTGTAGAAATCATCGATCATCTTGTTCCACTTCATCTTGCCCTCGGCCACTTCATCAAATTCTTCTTCGATACGGGCCGTGAAACTGTAATCCATGATATCATCGAAATACTGTTTCAAAAAGTCTGTCACCACCAATCCAAGATCGGAAGGAAACAGTTTTGATTTCTCTGCTCCGGTGTTTTCCTGTTCCATTTCTTTGCTAACAGTATCTTTTCTCAAGACAAAAACACGGAAATCACGGCGGGTGCCTTCCTTATCTCTTTTCTCCACATAGCCTCTCTTTAAGATGGTAGAAATTGTAGGAGCATAGGTGGAAGGACGACCAATGCCCAGTTCTTCTAATTTCTTTACGAGTGAAGCTTCGGTATATCTTGGCAATGGGCGACTGAAACGTTCTGTTGCTTTCATTTCTTTAAATGGTAATTGCTGGCCAACGGTCAATGGCGGCAACATTCCTTCTCCTGAGCCTGTCGAAGGGGGCGATTCTTCCAGTTCATCATCGTCTTTATCTTCCCGGTATACTTTCAGGAAACCATCAAATTTCAATACTTCACCACTGGCAGCGAGTTCTTCTTTATTGGTAGATATCTCAATTTTAGCTGTTGTCTTTTCCAGTTCAGCATCCGCCATCTGTGAAGCCATTGTTCTTTTCCAGATCAGTTCATACAATCTTGCCCATTCAGCTTCCTGGATGGAAGGATTGCTCATATATGTGGGGCGGATAGCTTCATGGGCTTCCTGTGCACTTTCATTTTTATTTTTGTACTTGCGGAACTGGTGATACTGGTCGCCATACATTCCTTTTACTGTTCTTGTGATATCACCCAATGCAGTATCACTCAGGTTCACACTGTCGGTACGCATATAAGTGATATACCCGTTCTCATACAAACGTTGGGCGATCTGCATGGTCCTGGAAACACCATAACCCAGTTTACGGGATGCTTCCTGTTGTAAAGTGGATGTGGTGAAAGGCGGTGCTGGAGAACGTTTGCCCGGCTTTACCTGTATATCGGTTACCTTATAGTTAGCACCCACACAGCTTTTCAAAAATGCTTCTGCATCTTCTGCTGCATTGTATTTCTTGCCTTCGGCGGCGAAGGTTACATTTTTATCAGATACATCTTTAGCGGTGAATAAAGCTTCGATCTTAAAAGTGCTCGTGGGAGTAAAAGCATTGATCTCTCTTTCTCTTTCAGCAATCAGGCGAACGGCCACAC
>JAFLBM010000035.1:2079-25704 GCA_017303455.1 Chitinophagales bacterium
GATCCTGTCGAGGATACGGCGGGCCTGTTGGGCCATCACGAGGTTCATATCCAGTTTGCGGGGATTCTGTACTGCCGCCTGGATGGCCGGCTTGGTGATCTCATGAAAGACGATCCGCTTGGTGGTCTTGGGATCAAGACCCAGCACTTCGCACAAATGCCAGCTGATGGCTTCCCCTTCACGATCCTCATCCGTTGCCAGCCACACTTCACTGTTTTTGGATAATTTCTTCAGTTCATTCACCACCTTCTCCTTATCATCAGGAACGATGTACCGGGGTTTGAAACCATTCTCCACATCAATACCCATCCCAGCTTTTTCCAGGTCACGGATATGGCCAAAACAACTCTTCACCTGGAAATCTTTTCCCAGGATCTTTTCGATCGTTTTCGCTTTCGCAGGGCTCTCAACTATCAGCAGATTTTTCGCCATAAGGACTCCATATTATAATACAAAACCGCTTTTCAGCGGCTGCAAATTAGAGCAAGAATAATTAATTTTCCCGGAAACTATTTTTTTTGTAGCCCTGTTTCCCGACTTTTCAGGCAGAAGTACCTGACCTATTTCCTTGTTTTATAGCTAAAAAAACGATTTTAAATATTGGCTCATCGCTACAGCCCATCTTTTATATTCCTTGCCGGAAGGATGCAGGCCATCGGCAGCTAATAAGGAGTGATCTGTTGCCGCTTCCCTTGTCCAGGAAGTTATATCAATGTAATGAACCTTATATTGTAAGGCAATTTCTTTATTGGCTTTATTATAGGCATCAATTTCAGCAGCGATCTGTGAACGGTTTCTTCCTTCGGCAAAAGGAGTAATACCCCAATCCGGGATGGAAAGTACAACCACCTGGCTGGCATTATTCCCGCCCAACCGTATTGCTTTTTTCAGCAAGGCTTCAAATTCGGATTTATACTCTTCAACCGAGCGGCCCCGGTATTGATTATTGACACCAATTAACAAGGAAATGAAATCATATGCAGGCAATAATGGGTCTTCTTTATCAGCAGCGATGATACCTGCTTCCAGTTCATCGGTGGTCCAGCCGGTTTTGGCAATGATCCTTGCTTCAATTGTTACATTATTTTCTTTTTGCATCAACTGAACGGCCTGGTTGGGGAAATTTTCTGCCGGGGCAACACTTTCGCCAATGGTATAAGAATCACCGATAGCGAGATATGTATATTTTTGAACAGCCATTTCGGGAGTGTTTGTTTGATAACTGAAACTAACGGCAATAGTAAAGAAACTAAACAGAATGAATACAGGTTTCATAAAAAATCAACAATAGCTTTGGATACCTTGTTATCCCGGTAGATCCGGCGGTGGCCCAGTCCCTTGCTAATTACGAATTGTATGTTCGGATAGTTTTCTTCTTTTACTTTATAAGCATCGGTCAGCGGGGTGATCTCATCATCCTCATCATGTAACCAGAGCACCTGGGCCCGGATATGTTTCATGGCCCGCCGGATTGAATACCAGGAAGAAGGATGCCCGCCTGTCTTGATAATGATCTTTTCAAATTCGGATCGCAGTGCATCATCCAGTTTCAGGAAATGAAAAAAAGTATTGATAGCAGTGGTCGTTTCCGTAGCCGGTGCGATCAATACTAAGCGGGTGTCACTGGTATGATGGATTTCTTCCAGTGCAAGGCTTACGGCAAGTCCTCCGAACGAATGCGCCATAAAGGATTGAATGGGGCCATAGCGTTGATTGATCTCTATAATTGTTTTGGCGTATAAAGGAGCCGTTATTTGTCTGCTGCCGCTTTTGCCATGTGCCGGTGCATCAAAAGCCAGCACCTCGTACCCTTTTTTAACGAGAGGCTTCACATAGCGGTCAAAACTGGTGGCGGAAGATTCAAAACCGTGTATGATGAGTACTTTTCGTTCAGCCGGATGGTTCCAGCGCCAGCCATGGATAGTGATACCATCCAGTTTGAAAGTTAATTTTTCAGCCTGTTCAAAGATCTTTGGTGCAGGCTTCTTACTGCGTCTTTGTGGTGTGCGGAACAAATCGAATGCTTTTTCAGCCGCTTTCGTACTGGAAACAACTGTTAACAGTTTGAATTTGGTTCTAAAATAGCTGACAGCGATTTTTTGTGCTAATTTCATGCAAGGCAAAAATAAGACAAGGCAACGCAGGATACTTTAATGATTGTAAAAGCCCCAATCTCCCGGGGAAAGATTCGGAGGAAGTATATGGATATTGTAATTATCGGGTCAGGTAATGTGGCAGCAGTGCTGGGAAGAAAATTCAAAGCAGCCGGTCATAGTATTCTACAGATATATAGTCGTAATGCTTCAGAAGCCAGCCAATTGGCCTATGAGTGGGATACCGAGTCCACCAATTATAAAAGTATGATCAGTAAGAAAGCGGATGTTTATCTTATTGCCGTTGCCGATCATGCTATTGATGATGTGGCACAGGATCTGAAATTGCCCGGTAAAGTAGTGGTGCATACCGCCGCCGCTGTTCCCAAAGAAATCCTGAAAGGCATTACTGAACATTATGGTGTTTTTTACCCCTTACAAAGCCTGCGGAAAGAAGCAGTTCATTTGCCCGAAGTGCCTGTTTTTTTTGAAGGAAGCGATGAGTTTACCAAAAAGAAACTCGAAGCGCTGGCGCAATCGATCGCTGAAGAAAAAGTAGCGGAAGCCGGTAATGAAGACAGGTTAAAACTGCATGTGGCTGCCGTGCTGGTCAGCAATTTTACCAATCACCTGTATGCGTTAGCACAGGAATACTGTAAAAAAGAAGGACTTGATTTCAAACAGTTGTTGCCGCTGATTGAGGAAACCGCTTTACGCATCAAAGATATATCTCCCAAACAGGCGCAAACAGGCCCGGCCATCCGCCATGATAAAGAAACGATTGAAAAACACCTGGAGCTGCTGAATGACTATCCCGGTTTAAAGACGATTTACCTGTTACTCACAGAAAGTATTCAGCAGGTGAAATAATAGGGACTGGTTAAACTCTTCTCATCGTATCATTTTCCCGAACAAGTAAACCTTTTATTCGTTTTTACAATACTTTTGGCCCCTGAAACGAAAAAAGGAACAGATGTATACGATTAAATTCAATTTTGAGGAAAAAGGACTGGAGCCGGTGGTTATTCAGAACGTTGGCCCCTGGGAGAGTATCCTGGAAATAGCACTGAAGAACAATATTGAGCTGCATCATAATTGTGGTGGTGTTTGCGCCTGCAGCACTTGCCATGTATATGTGGAAAAAGGAGAACAGTTTATTGACCCGATCAGTGATAAGGAAGAAGATTTTATTGACAGGGCGGTAAGTCCCCGGCTGAATTCCAGGCTGGGATGCCAGTGCCTGTTGCATGACGGGGAGGGAGAAATAGAAGTAACATTACCTGATCAGACACAATTTTTGGGAGAATAAATTTCACAGAGGTCAGAAGTAAGAAGTCTGAATTCCGGCCTCCGTTATCATACCTCAGACTTCTTTTTTTTTATGAGTCATTTTGAACCACCGATCAATTGGAGCGATCATGAAGACATTGCCCTGAAACTATATGAACGTTTTGGTGATGAATTCAATGAAGGGAAAATATACAGGGTACGTTTCACCGACCTGCTGGAGTGGATATTACAAATACCCGGTTTTGAAGGAACCCGGGAGCAAAGCACTGAAGGACACCTGGAAATGATCCAGAGTGCCTGGGTATATGAATGGAGAGATAACCAGAAATAGTCAATCGTAGAAAAGTTGACTTATTCATCCTTGTCAACTTACAAACTTATCAACCTGCAAACATGAACGTCCTTGAACTCTTCAAAAAGATAACCACTTTTGTTTTCGATGTGGATGGTGTACTGACTGATGGCACTGTGCTGGTGCTTGATAATGGTTTGCAGGCCCGCCGGATGAATATCAAAGATGGTTTCGCTTTGCAGATGGCGATCAAGAACGGGTACCGTGTCCGAATCATTTCCGGTGGCAATTCACCACAAGTGATGGACCGGCTGGAAAAACTCGGTGTAAAAGATATCAGCATGTCTGTTCTGGATAAGAAAGCATTTCTTGAAGAATACATGAAAGCCAACAAACTCAAAAAGGAGGAAGTACTTTACATGGGTGATGATCTGCCGGATCTTCCCGCTATGAAGGTGGTGGGCTTACCCTGCTGTCCTGCTGATGGAGTGGCTGAGATCAAAGAGGCCGCCAGTTATATTTCCCACCTGAACGGGGGAGCTGCCTGTGTGCGGGATGTGATCGAAAAGGTGCTGAAGCTGAATGATCAGTGGGAATACCGTACCGATGTGACTTCCCGCTGATAATACTGTTATTTTATACTTCACTCTTCTGCCGTATCTTTCGCAAAATTTTTTTCAATGAGGTTGACAGCCGCTTTCCTGAAGATGATCCGACTGCCCAACCTTTTTTTTATTGCGCTGACGCAATTACTTTTTCATTTCTGCATTTACGATGTGCTCTATGCAGGACATGTTTCTCCCGGTGACCTGTTCCGGTTTTTTATCCTGGTGCTGGCCTCTGTTTTTATTGCCGCTGCGGGATATGTGATCAATGATTATTTCGATATCAATATTGATGAAGTCAATAAACCTCAAAAGATGGTGGTGGATAAACTGATCCATCGCCGCTGGGCCATTGCCTGGCATTTTATGCTGAGCACAAGCGGGTTGATACTGACGGTGGTGGCGTTGCCGTTTATTGAAAAATGGTATTTGATCCTGGCTAATATTGCCTGTGTGGCTTTGCTCTGGTTCTATTCCACCAATTTCAAAAAGAGTTTGCTCATTGGTAATATTGTGATTTCGCTGCTGACCGCCTGGACCATTCTTATTATTTTCTTTTCCAAAGTCTCTGTCGCTGATGCCATCGGGCTGGGAGAGGAGTCTCACCAGAAATTTTTCAGGCTGGCTTTCCTGTATGCCGGTTTTGCGTTTATCAGTTCTTTGATCCGGGAAGCGATCAAGGATATGGAAGATATGGAAGGCGATGCAAAGTATGGATGCCGCACCATGCCGATCGTCTGGGGTGTGAATGCCACCAAAGTATATGTGGCGGTATGGCTGATCGTGTTGATCACCATTCTTATCATTGTGCAGGTATATGTATTGCAATTCAGGTGGTGGCTGCCGGTGCTGTATAGCATTGTATTGATCATTTTACCATTAGGGTATATTTTTTACGAACTTTTTAAAGCCCGGACAACCGCCCAATTTCACCAACTGAGCAACTGGACCAAACTGGTCATGCTAACCGGCATCCTCTCCATGGTTTTCTTTTATTTTTATTTATGAATAAGATAATTCTTGCGTCACAGTCGCCACGGCGTAAACAATTACTGGAATGGGCCGAAGTGCCTTTTGAAGTAGTGCTGAAAGAAACGGATGAGCGATTTCCTCCCGGAATCGCAGCGGAAGAAGTGGCGGTTTATATTGCCCGGAATAAAGCATTGGCTGTGCAGGCGATGCGCAATGAAACAGAAACTGTATTGGCGGCTGATACCATTGTGGTATTGGGTGATGATCATATTCTGGGTAAGCCGGTTCACCGGGAAGATGCCGTGAGTATGCTGCTGGCCCTGGCAGGAGAAAAACACCGGGTGGTAACAGGAGTGGTGATAAGAAAAGGGAATATTGAAATTGCGTTTGCGGATGTTACGGAAGTGGAGTTTCATGACCTGTCCGTTGAGCAGATTGAATTTTATGTAGATAAATATAAGCCCTACGATAAGGCCGGGGCTTATGCCATCCAGGAGTGGATCGGCGTGGTGGGAATCAAATCCATCAAAGGTGATTTTTATAATGTGATGGGTCTGCCCGTAAGCAGGGTAGTGCTGGCTTTGCATCAACTAAATGCTTAACTTAGGGACAGGTTAGCCGGTTGTAGCAATAAAAAACTGTTATCCCATGACAGAGCGTTTGCTGCAATATATCTGGCAGTTCCAGTATTATAATAAAGGCGAATTGTCAACGGTTGCCGGAGAGCCGCTGCAAATAGTATTTCCCGGTCAGTTCAATACGAACCAGGGTCCTGATTTCAGTGATGCCAAAATTAAAATAGGAACCACCACCTGGGCAGGCACCGTTGAACTGCATATCAATACATCTGATTGGAAAAAACATAATCACCAGCAGGATAATAATTATAATAACGTCGTTCTTCATGTAGTGTGGGAAGACGATACGAAAGCAAATGAGTTGCCGGTACTGGAGCTGAAAAGCAGGGTGCCTAAAGTTCTATTGCAACGCTACGAAGAGCTGATGCTATCTTCTTCTTTTATCCCCTGTGAAAAAATGATCCATACTGTCCGGGAGATCACCTGGAAAAGCTGGAAGGAACGATTGCTGGCAGAACGGTTATTACGCAAAGCGGCGGTTGTAGAAACCTACCTGCAGCAGAACAGTTATCACTGGGAGGCCACTTTCTGGTGGTTGCTGGCCCGTAATTTCGGGATTAAAGTAAATGCCGATGCTTTTGAAGCGGTTGCCCGGTCTTTATCCATTACTATTCTTGCTAAACATAAGAGCCAGATCCATCAGCTGGAAGCATTATTGCTGGGACAGGCCGGCTTATTGAATGAAGATTTTACCGAAGATTACCCGGTGATGCTACAGAAAGAGTATACATTCTATAAAAACAAATATGGCCTCCAGCCAATCAATAACCCGGTATTTTCGCTTCGGATGCGACCGGGAAATTTTCCGGCGGTCCGGCTGGCGCAACTGGCAATGCTGGTTCATCATTCCGTTCATTTATTCTCTGAAATTAAGGAAGCTGTCGATGTAAAAAATATTAAATCCCGTTTCGATATCACGGCAAATGATTACTGGCATTATCATTACCGGTTTGATGAACACTCCGCTTTCCGGGAAAAGAAACTAGGTGCCGCCATGGTTGATAATATCATTATTAATACCATCGCACCGGTATTATTTGCGTATGGCAATTATCATAACGAGCAATCATATAAAGACAAAGCCCTGCAGTGGCTGGAAGAAACAACTGCCGAAAAAAATGTGATCACCAAAGGGTTTGAAAAAATGGGAATGGAAAACAGGACCGCCTGCGATTC
This sequence comes from Chitinophagales bacterium, assembly GCA_017303455.1. Taxonomy (GTDB): domain Bacteria; phylum Bacteroidota; class Bacteroidia; order Chitinophagales; family Chitinophagaceae; genus CADEDV01. The sequence goes on from JAFLBM010000035.1 coordinate 9,146, forward strand.
ACAGGCTTTGATAGAGTTAAAAAATAATTACTGCACGCCAAAGCGCTGCCTCGATTGTGGGGTGGGTAATGCAATCCTGAAGCAATAAAAAGCCGGGATGAGTTTTCATCCCGGCCGTACAGTGCAGCTTAATTCTTAATGATTGTTTGCGCCGTGTACTTTTGATTATTGACCATGTGGATGATATAAATGCCTGCTTCTACTTTATCCGTTACTATGATCTCTACCTGCTGTGAGCTTTCTTTAATGTTATAGTGAATTTTAATATTCCTGCCGCTGATATCGGTGATGATGATCTTCTCGGGACGCATACCGGGTGCATAACGAACAATGAATTTATTATCGAAAGGAACCGGGAAAATGCTGAACCCGTTTTTAGGTTCTGTATAGGTATGAACGATCTTACTGTTAATGGAGTATCCGTTGCTGTTAGTGTATTTGATCATATAGTGGTTATTTCCGGGTAAAGGATTTTTATCAAGGCGGGTGAATTTGCTGATGGCTGATTCTTTTTTCTCGAAGCTGTCAATAACGCTGAACCTGCTGCCGTCCGCAGATCGGAGTATTCTGAACATACCGGTTGGAACCGCTGTATTCATTTCCCAGTTCAACTGGTTGCTATAGTCGGCTGTAACATTATTGGTAAATGAAGTAAAATGAACAGATAGCGCCAGCAATGCACTACAACTGTTGCAACTGGTAAATACCTGTGCTGATCCCCAGTTATTCGGCTGACATCCCCAGGGTATGCAACCTGAATCAGAAGTATGACTGTTGCCAAGGCAGGCCAGCAAACCCGTATTGTTGGTGAGTTGCCCGTAAAATTGGGAAAATTGGCGAACGTACAAACAGGCATTGCCGGTGGGTACGGAATAACTGTTTGCCACTTTGTTGATCAGTACGGCCATTTGGGTACTGCTGCCATTCCCGAGGCAAACAGATCCGGCAGAAGCCAGCGGATCATGAATGATACCCCAGAATTCAGCACTTCCCCTGTTAACAAACCAGGAATGCGGGTTATTTATTACGAGATACTGGTTTGACATTTTAAAAACAGAAGTTGCCGTGGCATTGATGATCAGGTTGGGATTGGATACAGACGCATTGTTGACCAATGAAAGATTTCGCTGTATTTCACAGGTGCCATAATTATAAATATAACAGCCACCCGTAAAGATCAACCCCGAACCAATCCCGGATGTAATGACAAAACGGGCACCGGGCAACACATAGATTGTACCGCTATCCATATAAAATTTGTCAATGGAAAGATCGCCGCAAACAACCAGCGTACCGCCCTTCAGGGAGAGTGTACTGAACATAGTTGTCGCACCATAAAACCATTTGGTGGTCGAGTTGTGTAATTCTTCCCCGTCTGTAACCAATGGTTCTGTGCCGGTGCAATCTGGTGGAACGGGTGGAGCAGAGACGCATTGCGAAAAACTGCTGCGGGATACGAATAGAAAAAAGAGCAGGATCAGTAAGTGGGCTTTCATCATGTGTGATTTTAGAAATAAGATCACCGGCAAAAAGCCTTTCACGATCGTTTTCACACATAAGAACCAGCACGGTTTTCAGGATATCGGAATCTCCTGGTTTTTCAGGGTTTGGACTTATGTTCAGGCCCTTTTGCCGGGTGACCTGGTATTGGATGTTTACTAACTCAAACTATAATAAGGATTGGCTGTGTGCAAGGCAGTTGGAAGCAAACGAACGGATTGCTGCATGAAGTGCAATAATACCGGCATGAATGAATTAAAGGGGAATAACTTTTTATTTATCCAGCCATTCTTTGAAGTCGTTCACTCTTTTGCGGCTCACTATGACTTCCTTATCTGTTGCCGGGGAAAGATAGAGTTTGAGCCTGTTGCCAAAATAGGCATGGATCTCTTTGACCGTAGGTAACGAAATAATAAAGGAACGGTTGACCCGGAAGAACATAGTGGGAGAAAGGAGGTTCTCCAGTTGCTCAATGCGGTATTCCAGCAGAAATTTCTGGTTGTCGAAGGTTTTGAAAAAGATAAAGCGTTCCTGCGAAAAGAAATAAGCGATCTGTCCTACTGGTATTGATAACAAACGCTGACCTTGTTTGACAAGAAACCTTTCTTTAAAAGGTCCGGCTGTTACAGCCTTGCTGTTATTGCTGTTGGTGAACTGGTCAAAGCTGAGGAGTTTTTCTTCTGTTCCCGGAAGGCTGTTCAGGATCTGCCGGATGGTTTTATAACGGAAGGCGGCAAAATTATACTCAGCTGTTTTCGTTGAAAAAGTTACAACGGCTTTTACATCTTTGTAATTCATTTCGGCCATCATTTCTTCATTGGCCAGGATCAGGTCGGGGATATTGTTTTTAGTCAGCCATTCTGCGGCCGCAAACATATCACCCGTGACCCCCACCACCCGGATGGAATCATCTATTTCACTGAGGATATCTTTTATCTTCTGAACCATCCCCTTTTCATATTCTATCACCAGTACATTCATGGCATCACTGTTATCCTTCCGGAAACAGCAAAGATTAAGACTGTAATAGAATAAATAAAAGAATATAAGCATCAACTGCTGAAAGCGATGAATGAAATGAAGTCAGTTCATTCATCGGGAAAAATGGCACAGGTGTAAATCACTAAGAAAAAGTTAACGCCAGCTTCCCCAGTCAATTTTTACTTCAATATCGGGGTGGATACTCTTCATCACCGGGCAGGTATCGCCGGTATGTTTCAGGATGGCCTTTGTTTTTTCCTCAATATTTTTTAATGCTTCAGGAATATGAAATACCAACTCAATTCCACCCACTCTTCTCGGGTCAGCTTTCATGATCTTGAGCACTTCAATTTTTATATCGTTCAGGTCAAAGCCCATGGCCCTTGCTTTAATACCCATTACCGTGATCATACAGGTACCAAGTGATGTGGCCAGCAGGTCGGTGGGGGAGAAACGTTCGCCTTTGCCATTATTGTCAACCGGGGCATCCGTTTCAAAATAATTACCGCTTTTAAGATGGGTGCAGGTGGTTCTCAGGTCGCCATTATACACAACTGAAGATGTCATTATCAATTTTTGACCTAAATTTACGTTATAGCCCTGAGCAGGACGAAAAGAAGCAAAAGAGTTTTGGCTTTTTCTTAAATAGCAGAGCGGCATCTTTTCAATACTTTTTCTCGTTTATGTTCCCGGTTAACCAATAAAATATAGCTCCGTGAAGAAATTAAGTTTTTTACTGTTGTTTGCCATTACCGGTATTGCTGCTGTTGCACAGGATTCCACCCGTTTATCCCGTGAAGATCGTAAAGAAACCCGCCGGGAAGCGATCAATAACCGCATCCGCCAGGCCGAAGAAGGCACCCTGGTATTCAGAAAGCAAAGCATATTTGGTATCCAGGCCCGCACCAACGGGTATGGAATATTTTATGAACTGGGTAAAATGAAAAGTACCCGTAAGACCAATATTTACCGGATTGATATTACAGAAACCAAGAGCCCCAAAGAAGAAAAATTTATCAGCAGCGGTTTTTTTGGTAATTCATTTGTGTATGGTAAGCAGAATTATTTTTACCCGGTCACATTGGGTTTTGGCCAGCAATATATTTTCGGGCAAAAAGGCAATAAGAACGGGGTCGTAGTAACGGGTGTGTACAATGCCGGTATCTCCATAGGCCTGTTGCGTCCTTATTATGTGGTGGTAAATGATCCCGGCAGCGGCACCGAACGAACGATAAAATATTCCCAGGAAGACAGTGCGTTGTTCCTGGGGCCTACCATTTCCGGCGGAGGTGGTTTAGGTAAAGGCTGGAGTGAAATGAAGATAAAACCCGGTGCCTTTGCCAAAGTGGCCATGCGGTTCGATTATGGCCGTTTTAACGAAATGGTTTCCGGCCTCGAAATAGGCATGAGCCTGGAAGTCTACGGCTCTAAAATTCCTATCATGTTATTACAACAAAAGGATAAGAGCATGTTTTTCCAGGGCTATGTTGCCATCCTGTTTGGCCGTCGGAAGTAATGAGCTTATTTTTGTGCCATGACTGAACTCCCCGTAGTCCCGGCAAATAGCGAAAAAGAAACGAAAATCAGGAAGCCTGACTGGCTCCGTGTAAAACTCCCCATTGGTGAAAGTTATAAGCATGTACGTGGGCTTGTTGACAGCCACAAACTGCATACGATCTGCGAAAGCGGTAATTGCCCCAATATGGGTGAATGCTGGGGTGCAGGCACTGCTACATTCATGATCCTCGGTAATACCTGTACCAGGAGTTGTGGTTTCTGTGCGGTGGCAACCGGTCGTCCGGACCCTGTTGATTGGGATGAGCCGCAGCGGGTGGCGGAGGCTATTCACCTGATGAAAGTGAAACATGCCGTAATCACTTCTGTGGACAGGGATGAATTACCCGATGGGGGCTCCAATATCTGGCATAATACGATCAAAGCAGTAAAGTCATTGAACCCCGGCACCACATTGGAAACACTGATCCCGGATTTTAAAGGAAAGAAAGAAGATATTCAACGGGTGATCGATGCGGCACCTGAAGTGGTATCACATAACATTGAAACGGTGGAGAGACTGACCCGCCAGGTTCGTATCCAGGCCCGTTACTGGCGGAGTATGGAAGTCATCAGGACACTAAAGGAAGGTGGCATGCGAACCAAAAGCGGAATTATGCTTGGTTTGGGTGAGACCAAAGAGGAAGTGATACAAACCATTAAAGATCTGAAAGGAAATGGATGTGATGTGATCACGATTGGCCAGTACCTGCAGCCTACAAAAAAACATTTAGCTGTTCACCGGTTTGTGCACCCGGATGAATTTGCCGAATACCAGGAACTTGGGTATACGATCGGGTTGGATTATATCGAAAGCGGCCCGTTGGTCCGTTCTTCTTACCATAGCGAAAGACATGTATTTGCAGGTCTTGGCAGGAAAGAATGGGAAATGAAGAAAGCTGCTGTTCAGTCCTGAGGTTTGCCTTTTTGTAGGTAACTTGCTTCCTCAATTTGTAAGGCAGCCATCATCATGAAAAGTTTGAGCCGTATCTTTTTTATTCTACCTGCACTTTTTATCAGCTGCGTTATAGTTGCTCAACCCGGAACTTATATTCTCAATGGTTCGGCCATTCAAAATACCTGTAACTGTTATACTTTAACCCCGGCGGTGAACACACAGAGCGGTAGTGTGTGGAATGCTACCAAGATCAGTCTTAATAATCCCTTTGATTTTGTTTTCAATGTTTTTTTAGGCTGTACCGATGCGAATGGTGCGGATGGTATCTCTTTTACTTTACAACCGATCAGCACCAGCGTTGGCACTTCGGGTGGCGGTTTGGGTTTTGAAGGAATTTCGCCTTCTGTGGGTATTTTACTGGATACCTGGCAAAATGTCAACAATAATGATCCTGCCGAAGATCATATCAGTATCAATAAAAACGGGAACCTGACACACGGAACTGACCTCGCCGGCCCGGTGCAGGCTTCACCTGCTAATCCTGATATTGAGGACTGTCAGTGGCACACCTTGCGGATTGTATGGGACCCGGTGACCAAGCAATTAAGCACTTATTTCGATGGCGTATTCCGGCTGCAAACAACGGTTGACCTGGTGGCGACTGTTTTTAATAATGATCCTATGGTATATTGGGGATTCAGTGCGGCTACAGGAGGTTCTAATAACCTGCAGCAGTTCTGCACGGCATTGAACCCGGGCTTTACTACTAACCTCACCAATAATACCAGTTGCTATGATAATACACCGGTCAGTGTAAGCTTTACGAATACATCACAATCATTTGCACCCATCACCAGTTTTTACTGGGATTTTGGGAATGGGAATACCAGCACGGCTCCGAATCCCCCCGCACAATTATATAATGCACCGGGTATTTATAATGTAAAAGTGGCGATAACGGGACTTGATGGCTGTTTCAGTGATACGTTACGAAAAACAATTACAATAGGAGATAAACCCGTAGCAAATTTCAATGTGTTTGATACCTGCAATGGGAATGCTCCCCGTATTGTTGAAAGTTCATTGGTAACAGTGGGTTCCGTATCCCAATGGAACTGGCTGCTGGATGGTAACCCTGTCTCCACCTCCCAGTTACCACAGTTAACAGGGTTGGCAACGGGCCCGCACCAGTTACAATTAACAGCAACGAGCAATCATGGCTGTATCTCACCCGCATTGATAAAATCTTTTGTAATAAATCCAAAACCGGTAATAGCAGGCCTGGCACTTAATGGATGTGTGGGGCTGCCCGTATCTTTTTCAGGGCAGCAGGTGGATAATGCGACTACCATTGCACAATGGAACTGGCAGAGCAGTACCAATCAAACTGCCGCTACGCAAAATGCAGCATTTATCTTCAATACTGCCGGCAATGAAAATGCAGTCGTGACTGCAACAGCAACTAACGGCTGTATATCGGACCCCATCACCGTTCCCGTTTTTATTAATACTGTTGCAGCGAACGCAGGTAACGATACGGTTATTATACAAAATGCAGCCTTCCCATTACAGAGTAGTTATAGTATTGCCGGGGCAACAGGCGGACTTACTACTTTTACATGGTCGCCTGCAACGGGCCTGGATGATGCAACCATTGCATTTCCTGTAACCATATTGCAGGATGATCAGGCCTATTATTTTACCGTTACAACTGCTGAAGGTTGTGTGGCAAAGGATACGGTCAACATTACCGTGTTCAAAGGATCTGCTGTGTATGTACCAACAGGATTTACTCCCAATAATGACGGACTGAACGAATTGCTCAAGCCGTATTATGTCGGTATTCAGAAGCTGGATTATTTTACGGTTTATAACCGCTGGGGCGAAATGGTCTTTACCACAAAAGATATCGCTGCCGGCTGGAACGGTCATTATAAAGGAGTGAAGCAGCCAACGGGTACTTATGTATGGATATGCAGGGCCACAGATTATGCCGGTAAAGTCTACCAGTTGAAAGGCACTTCAACAATCATCAGGTAAATTCATCAGTAAATACAGTTGTATATGCAGAAAACCTTTTTTGCTGTCTTGCTTATAACAATGCCCTGTTTTCAATCGCAGGCACAGGTGAAATGGGTAAATGTTGATTCTTTATTCGGGCCATTGCCAGCATCTGTACATGTGTTTAAGACAACAGACTTGCTGGACGGCAAACCGAATATTGCTTACTATGTGGAAGCTGACCTGAATGATAAACAGCTTGACTTTACTGCCGACACAACGTATAAACGCAGGCTGACTCCGGCTCAATTTTTTGAGAAAAATGGAAAACCTTTGCTGGTAGTTAATACAACATTTTTCTCTTTTGCCACAAACCAGAATTTAAACGTGGTGATCAAAAACGGTAAACTCGTTAGTTATAATATCCACAGCCTTGCAGGTAAAGGGAAAGATACACTAACGTACCGGCATCCTTTTGGAAGTGCTATTGGTATTAATAAAAAGAGGCAAGTCGATATAGCCTGGCTGTATACCGATTCCAGCCTCAGGTATCCTTATGCCCGACAAGCTCCCATAAAAGCTGTTCGTGATTCTTTCCCCGGCTTTTCTAAAACCACTGCCGAAAAAGCGATCCTGCAATCATTAGATAGCAACGCAAGAGTACGGTTTTCTTTCCCGGCATGGAAAATGAGAACGGCGGTAGGAGGTGGCCCTGTTCTTCTTCAAAACGGTGAAATAAAAGTCGCAAATAACGAAGAACTGAAATTTGCCGGCAAAGCAATTGATGATAAACATCCCCGTACGGCGATGGGCTATGCTAAAGATAATAAGCTCATTATCCTTGTTGTGGAAGGCCGTCATACAGGAGTTGCAGAAGGAGCCAGCCTGACCCAACTGGCACAGCTATTCAAAGACCTTGGCTGCCGGGAAGCCCTGAACCTGGATGGTGGCGGCAGCAGTTGTATGCTGGTCAATGGAAAGGAAACGAACAAAGTTTCGGATGCAACCGGGCAACGCCCCGTACCCGCTGTTTTTATCATCCGGGGAAAGAATTAGCAGGATCCCGGTGGATAAAATGACCGGTTTATTACCTTGTTCCCGGCTCCTTGGCATGGTTTTATATGATTAGTCAGAAAATTAGTAAGTATGAAAAAAATACTGGCTCCCCTTTTTTTTGTCACTGCAATGACTGCTATTGTACTGCTGGCTTGTTCAAAAGATAAAGCAGCTGAAAGTACAACCGTAAAGATCCGCCTGACAGATAACCCTGTTAATGCGGAGGAAGTAAATGTGGATATTCAGCAGGTAAGGGTAAAATTCAGGGAAGATTCTGCCACGGGCTGGGCCAACCTGGATACCCATGCAGGTATTTATAATTTGCTGGGTCTCCAAAACGGTGTCGATACATTACTGGCCGTGGGTACAATACCCACCAATGTGGTAAAAGAGATAAGGTTTGTATTAGGCACTAATAATTCAATAAAAGTGGCTGGTGTAACCTATCCGCTGACAATTCCCAGTGGTTCTGAATCCGGGTTAAAAATCAAAGTGAATAAACAATTAAATGGCACACTGGATTCATTGCTGATTGATTTTGATGCTGCTTTATCTGTTCATCAGATAGGAACAGGTGCTTTCCATTTGAAACCCGTGTTGAAAATAAAGTAAGAAAGAAATTTGATGATAATTTAAAAGCCCGGTTGCAAAACCGGGCTTTGTATTTGGGGCGATTATATTATCAATTGTGAAATTATTCTTCCCAAACCAACGCACTGGCACCAAGAATAGCTGCATCTGCTTCTTTCAGTTCACTGTACATCAGTTTCACCTTGTTCTTGAATACCTGTATTAAATTATCTTCCATCGCCTGGCGGGTAGGATTCATGATCAGGTCGCCTGCTTTGGTAAGGCCCCCAAACAAAATGATCGCTTCCGGTGAGGAGAACATTACAAAATTAGCCAGCGCTTCACCCAGGATCTGCCCGGTGAATTCAAATATCTCATTTGCGATCTTATCACCCTTGATAGCACATTCGTATACCGTTTGGCTGGTAATAAGATCATTGATGGTATAGTCTCTCAGCAGGCTTTCCGTTTGGGGGTTGGCTGAAAGCAGTTCCAGTGCCGTTTCCCTTACGCCTGTAGCAGAAGCATATGATTCAAGACTGCCTCTTAACCCGGTTCCTTTGTGCAACCTTCCGCCGTGACGGATGACAGTGTGACCCAATTCGCCTGCAAAGCCATCATGACCTAAGACGATCTTTCCATCAATAACAATACCACTGCCCACACCGGTGCCTAATGTAATGGTGATAAAATGCTTCATCCCTTTGGCGCAGCCATACATCATTTCGCCGACTGCGGCGGCATTAGCATCATTGGTTAGTTTTACTTTTAACCCGAATTTCTCGGATACCATTTTAGCCAGGGGAATGATACCTCTCCATTTCAGGTTCGCTGCATATTCGATATTGCCGGTGTAATAATTTCCGTTGGGAGCACCAATACCAATTCCATTGAAGGTGGAAGCACCTCCGGCTTTTTCGATCATAGGAACAAGCCGGCTATGCAGGTCATCAATGAATTCCTGTACGGTTTCATGTTCGTTCGTCAGTACCCTGTCCTGTTCCAGTATGTTACCATGACGGTCCACCACCCCAAATTTGGTGTTGGTGCCACCAATATCAATACCTATTGCAAAATCTGCCATAACACTATTTTATAAAATTATTTTAATGACTACCCGCACTTACTTCTGTATCGTAATCGATACCTTGTTTTTTCAGGAATCCTTTTACGACAAAACCAAAGAATGCCAGGTAAGCAAAACAAACAACAGCAATTACATATGACTGATGGATACCAATTACGTCTGCAATCTTACCTTGTATAGGGGGGATAATACCCCCACCCAGGATCATCATAATAAGGAAAGCCGATCCCTGTGAAGTATACTTTCCTAGCCCTGCAACAGAAAGGCTGAAGATGGCGGGCCACATGATAGAGCAAACCAATCCACCGCTCAGGAAGGCATAAATCGCTATATTTCCGCTGGTCAGTAAGCCAATTATCATGGCAGCCACTCCAAGAATGCTGAATATAAGCAAAGTTTTGGCGGGTTTGTCTTTACTGATATAGAAAGCGGCAATCTGGATCAATACACAGAAAACATAATAGAATAGAGGGGTAACGTCGTAATCTGACAAATAAATAATGCCTATTAATATTCCAAACGCCACCAACGGAACAATGAATTGAAGGACGAGTTTGGTATTTTTTGAAATATTGAATGCACTAATGGCACCCGTCCATCTTCCAATCATCAAACTGCCCCAGTACATCATAATATAAGGAGTTGCTTCTGAAGCAGACAGGGAGCCGAATTCTTTTTGTTTCAATAATTCGCCCAGGTTACTTCCTATTGCCACTTCAACGCCCACATATGTGAAGATGCCCAGCATTCCAAATACTAACTGTGGATACTGCATAGCACCCCATCCATCCGCTTTTTTCCTGGCACTTGTATTAGCATACAAAAGAGCAATAACCACAATGGCCAGTGCACCAAGTAACCAGTATAAACGATACTTTTCGAGCGGGTGCTTTAGTGAAGTGATTTCATTGGTACTGTTCTTTATTTTCTGATCAGCATTCTTTACTGTTGATAAAACTGCAAGCACTTCAGGGTTGGAGCTATAGCTTTTTTCCAGCGAATCAAGACTGGTTTTCACTATGGCTGCATCTTTCTTCAGGAAATTTACAGCAAAGGCTGTATCTGCAGGATTAGGCGTGAGGCTAGCTTTAAGTAAAGAGTCAGAAAGCCTGTATTCTTTTTTAACGGCATCTTCTAAAGTCGTGATCTGGATAGCTTCCTTACTTTTATAGCTGCTGAAAACCGGGACAAACATAATGATGAGTAGCCCGGTCAGTATAATTAAGGTATAAAGGGCTTTGTTTGCTTTTTCGGTTTTTTCAAGTAAAATACCGGCGGGTACTTTTTTCGAAAAAAAGAATAAGGCAGCTGCTGCTATAAAAAGAACACCAACTGCGCTGTAGAGCACAATCACTTTTGATAAACTAAGGCTGGCAATTTTCTCGTCAGTAATGGTTGCTGTTGTTCCAAAGAGAGCCAGTGCCACCACCAAAGGCCCAATCGACGTACCAAATGAATTTACACCACCCCCGAGGTTAACCCGGCTGGTACCGGTTGAAGGATCTCCAAGTGTTATAGCGAAAGGCTGAGCCGCTGTTTGTTGCAGGGAAAAACCAAGTGCAACGATGAATAAACCAATCAGCATACCTGCGAAACTGTTACCATTTACTGCCAGTATCATAGCAGCTGCACCAAATGCAGAGAAAAGCAAACCGTATACGATACTTCTTTTAAAACCCCATTTGCCAACAAGGTCTTTACCTCCGAATGCACCGTATGCGAACAATACCAGTGCCCCAATATAATAGGCTGTATAAAATGCAAAATCTATTAACTGGCTTTGGAACTGATCCAGGTGGAAATAGTTTTTACAAAAGGGGATAAAAACGCTGTTCCCGGCAGCAATAAAACCCCAGAAAAAGAAAACAGTGACAAGTGTTCCGAGGGCTCCGTAGTTGGTTGGTTGTTTAGATTGGCTCATAGCAATCGGTTATTTTATTAAATGTTGCCCAAAGTATAACATTTTTCATTCCCACGTAAAGACTACTGTTTCTTTTGTTGACAGCTTGTACAAAAAAAGGAGTTCCGGGCTTAGGGGTATTTCAGACACCGGGATTATTCTTTTATTTTTTTTTATATATCTCACATCGCCAATCAAAAAAACCCCTTAATTTCAAATCAAACTTGTTTTAATACTCTACAATGGAGATAGTACATGTAGCAGCAGAATGTTACCCGGTGGCCAAAGCCGGTGGTTTGGGAGATGTGGTGGGGGCTTTGCCCAAGTACCAGGCGGAGCTGGGGCATGTAGCCAAAGTGGTGATGCCCATGTACCGCACCAAATTCCTCTATACAAATGAATGGGAACTGGTACATGAAGGCGGCCAGCAAATGGGCTCCCATTTTTTTCATTACAGCGTTATTAAGGAAAAGACGAACAAACTGGGGTTCGATCTTTATCTCGTGGATATAAATGGCCTGCTGGACCGGGAAAAGATCTATGGCTATGATGACGACACGGAGAGGTTCATGGCTTTCCAGATCGCTGTCTGCGACTGGATCACCAAATGGACACACCAGCCGGATGTAATTCATTGCCATGATCACCATACTGGTCTTATTCCGTTCATGGTCAAATATTGTTTTGCGTTCAGTAAACTGGCGGGTATTCCCACTGTATTCACCATTCATAACGCACAATACCAGGGCTGGATCAGTTGGGATAAATATTATTACTTGCCGGCTTATGATTCTTATAAATGGGGATTGCTGGACTGGAATAATATGATCAATCCCCTGGCATCTGCTGTAAAATGTGCCTGGAAAGTAACAACAGTCAGCAACAGCTACCTGGAAGAAATGCGCTATGCTGCCAACGGTCTGGAGAATTTGTTTGAATATGAGCGAGGTAAAAGCCTGGGTATCTTAAACGGAATTGATACGCAGGTATGGAATCCGGAAACGGATAATATGATCGTTAAGAATTACGACAAGGAATTAGTGGAGAAAGGGAAGATGAGGAATAAGAAGGAGCTGGCGGGCCAGTTTGGCCTTGATCCTGATAAGCCGTTGATCACTTTTATCGGAAGGTTAGTGGGAGAGAAAGCCGCTGATTTGCTGCCGGAAGCCATCAGCCAGTCCATTTACCAGCATCATGGTCATGCTAATTTCCTGATCTTAGGATCCGGCGATCCGGAACTGGAAGACCGGCTCGACCAGATGAAACACCAGTTCAAAGGGTATTATAATTCCTATATCGGGTATAATGAACAGCTGAGTCACCTGATGTATGCCGGTTCTGATTTCCTTTTAATGCCGAGCCGGGTGGAGCCTTGCGGATTAAACCAGATGTATGCGTTAAGATATGGCACTATCCCCATGGTGAGAACGGTGGGAGGTTTAAAGGATACGATCACCGATTTTGGCGACTGGCAGGGCTTCGGTATCCGGTTCAATGAAGCCAGTGTCTGGGATATTACCTATTCAGTTGGAAGAGCTATCGATCTTTACAATAATAAGCCCGACCTTTATTCCTGGATGCGAAGCCATATGATGACGATCGATCATTCATGGGACGGAGCAGCACAACAATATATCAATCTATATCAGTCATTGAAATAAACTACACTTGCCATGGCTATCAGAACCATCACTCATTCAAAAGAAATTTTATCTGTCATATTGGGAGGCGGAGCAGGAACCCGTTTATCACCGTTAACATCCAGCCGTTCCAAACCTGCTGTACCTATCGCCGGTAAATACCGCTTAGTAGACATTCCGATCTCCAATTGTCTGAATAATGGTATTGGAAGAATGTTTGTATTAACACAATTCAACTCGGCATCACTTAACAGGCATATCAAGAATACCTATCATTTCAGTGCCTTCAGTAAAGCTTTCGTCGATATTCTGGCTGCCGAACAAACTCCTGATAACCCGACCTGGTACCAGGGAACAGCTGATGCTGTTAGGCAGGGCCTGCGTCATATCGAACCCTTTGAAAGCGATTATGTACTGATATTGTCCGGCGACCAGTTATACCAGATGGATTTTGCAGAGATGCTGGAGAATCATAAAGAATTGGGAGCGGATATTTCTGTAGCCACTATCCCAGTTGCTTCCAGGGAGGCACCGGAGTTTGGTATCCTGAAATCCGATAAAGGGTTGATCACTTCTTTTATTGAAAAACCGAAGAAGGATATTTTGGGCGATTGGGTAAGTGATACAGGAAATGAAATGAAGGAGGCGGGCAGGATCTACCTTGCTTCCATGGGTATTTATATATTCAACAGGAAGTTGTTGTTTGATATGCTACAGGATGAATTTAAAGAAGCTACTGATTTTGGAAAAGAGATCATTCCGCAGTCCATCGAAAAATATAAAGTAGCCAGCTATCAATACACGGGTTACTGGACGGATATTGGTAATATTTATTCTTTCTTTGAAGCCAACCTGGACCTTACAAAAGATATTCCTGATTTCAACATGTTTGATAATGACAGAACCATCTACACAAGACCAAGGATGCTGCCACCGGCCAAGATCAGCGGCACTACGCTGGAAAAAACATTGATTGCCGAAGGTTCTATCATTAATGCATCCAGGGTGGAGCATTCCGTGATCGGTATCCGCAGCAGGGTGGGGCATGGCAGCACCATCGTAAGCACCTATATCATGGGTAGTGATTTTTATGAAACCCTCTCCGATATTGCTTCTGACACAGAGAAGGGGATTCCGTTACTTGGAGTGGGCGACCGGTGTTATATCAAAAACGCTATACTGGATAAAAATGTCCGTATCGGCAATGATGTACGTATTAACGGGGGCACCCATCTCGAGAACACGGATCATCCGCTATACACCGTAAAGGATGGGATTGTGGTGGTCAAGAAAGGGGCTGTAATCCCGAATGGATTTGTGATCTGATAAATACTTTAAACGAAGCCGGGAGGCTTCTTTTTTTTACAAAGGATAAAATGTGTACTTGTTACATATTCTCCTTAACTTTCCTCCCAATTATTGCAAAAAACGATTGCTATGTCTACTGTATCTATTGGGCAAAAGCCGCAACTAAGTCTTTTACAAATCATAAATATGAGCGTTGGGTTTTTCGGAATCCAATTCGCTTTTGGTTTACAAAATGCCAACGTAAGCCGCATCTTTCAAACATTAGGTGCCAAGATTGATGAGATACCAATTTTATGGATAGCGGCCCCGCTTACCGGATTAATTATTCAGCCTGTTATTGGCCATATGAGCGATAAAACATGGTTAGGGAAACTGGGCAGAAGGCGGCCTTATTTCATGACAGGAGCAATTTTCGCATCCCTTGCTCTTTTTGTTTTTCCAAGTGTGTCCGCACTTTGGATGGCTGCAGTAATGCTTTGGCTGCTTGATGCATCAATAAATATTTCAATGGAGCCCTTTAGAGCATTTGTAGGAGATATGTTACCTGATTCGCAAAGGACCCAGGGCTTCGCTATGCAAAGTTTTTTTATTGGTATCGGAGCAGTAATTTCTTCTTTGTTACCTTATATCCTTACAAAATTTGGCGTGGCAAATGAAGCAGCAGCTGGCATTATTCCTGATTCAGTGCGGATTTCATTTATCATCGGTGCCCTTCTTTACATGTCGGCTATTTCCTATACTGTTTTCACTACCAAAGAATACTCTCCAGCGCAACTTAAATCTTTTGGAGAGATCAAGGAAGGAGAAAATGTCATCAATATCAAAACAAAACTCTCCTCTTTCCTTAATAAGGGGTTGATTTGGTTCTTACTCGGGATTGCCTTGTCCGTAGCGTTATATACTTATAATTTAAAAGCAAGTCAACCACTTGAAAAAGAGTTGTATGTATTGACCGGAGGTATTGCTGCATTCGGCCTCTTTCAGCTATTAGCCTGGTTTTTTCAAACCATGAAAATGAGTAACGGGTTTGTTGAGGTAATGGATGACCTTAATTTTCTTCCGGCAACTATGAAAAAACTGGCTATTGTTCAGTTTTTTTCCTGGTTTGCTCTTTTTGCAATGTGGATATATACAACTCCCGCATTAGCTCAGCATATTGCCGGCACTACAGATGCGAGTTCTGCAGCTTATAACAAAATGGGTAACTGGGTTGGGGTGCTGTTTGCATGGTACAATGGGTTTGCCGCTATGTTTGCCTTTTTATTACCCGTTCTTGCAAAACGTATTTCAAGGCCACATACGCACATGGTAGCATTAATAACTGGCGGGCTAGGATTGATCTCCTTTTATTTTTTCAAAGATGAGAAACTTCTCATTATCAGTATGGCAGGAATCGGATTAGGATGGTGCAGTATTTTAGCTATGCCGTATTCAATGCTAACAACGGCTTTGCCGGCAAGTAAAATGGGTGTCTATATGGGTATTTTCAATTTCTTTATTGTGATACCGCAAATATTAGCGGCTACATTGCTAGGCTTTTTTACCAAACATCTTTTTAATGGAAATGCCATCCTGACGATTGTTTTGGGTGGTTGTTCCATGATCCTTGCTGCCTTTTTAACCTTACGTATCAAAGACAAATAACTAAGTTTTATGAAAAAGTATCTTGTGTTTTTCTGTGCAGGGTTGTTTTTAATCAACAGTTTAATAGCACAGGAAGTTTACCCTACCCATTGGTGGGTGGGTATGAAATGGAACAAAGTACAGTTGATGCTGTACCAGAAAGATGTGGCCAACCGGATTCCCATGTATAAGCTGTCTGCGGCTGGTATGAAACTGGCGGACGGCGTTAAATTAAAAATGATACACCGCACCGAAAATCCCAATTATGTATTTCTTGACCTGGAAATTGCGCCAACTGCAAAACCGGGTAAACGGGTGTTTAGTTTCGGTCCTCCTGCCTCCGCATTCAAGTTCGAATATGAACTGAAAGCAAGGAATAAAGGCAATGGGACCACATGGGCACAGGGTGTTATTGCTGAAGACCTGGTTTACCTGCTGATG
>JAFLBM010000036.1 GCA_017303455.1 Chitinophagales bacterium
CAAAAAATCCCATCGATAGCCTCAAACGAAAAAAATAATGCCTTACCAAAAGCACTTTTATTAATTGTGAGAGCTGCAACCAAAAAATTAGTCAGTATTTTATTCATCCTTCTGGGAACTACTCCCTGGTTGTTTGTTTTCATTTTTCTTACCCGCCAGGAGGCAATCCGCCACGAAATGAAAGAAGAGCTTGAAAAGGATATTCCTAAACAGGTGCTCGTTATTCCTGATAACGATATCCATTGGGTAAAGAAAGGGAAAGAGATTTTTGTACACGGCAGGATGTTCGATATAAAAACAACGGTATCCCGGGATGGCCTTACTACATTCAGTGGTTTTTTTGATGACCAGGAAACAGCGCTAAAAAAGCAACTGGCAGAGGGCTGGAATAAAAATGCCCCGCAACGGAACCAGCTCCTGGCACAACTGATCTTCTCACTTCAATGCACACTTGCTGCAAACAGTCCCGATGGATTAACAGGCAATATATCTGAGGAAACCATTCCCGCATTAATAACACCAGCTCTTCCCGACAGCTACCAGGTAATTCTCACTCCTCCCCCGCAGGTATGATTGGAGTACATAAGATCATTTTTTAATTATCCAATCAAACTTGTTTATTATGAGAAAGTATACAATGCTTTCAGCATTGCTGTGTATTGCTATTATATCATTCAGCCAGGCAGATACCACTGAAAAAAACCTGGATGAAGTAACTGTTTATTCCAACAAATTCGCAGAAAAGAAAAAGAACATCGCTCAAAAAATTGATGTTATCAGCAGTAAGACCATTGCTAAAGTAAATGCACAAAATACCGGGGACCTCCTGATCGCCACGGGAAATGTATTTGTTCAAAAAAGTCAGCAGGGTGGCAGCAGCCCGGTCATTCGTGGTTTTGAAGCCAGTCGTGTTTTATTGGTTGTTGATGGCATCCGGCTGAATAATGCTATTTACAGGGCCGGCCATTTACAGAATGTGATCACGGTTGATCAGAACATGCTTGAATCAGTAGAAGTCATGCAAGGCCCTTCCTCTACTATCTATGGCAGTGATGCCTTAGGCGGTGTGGTTAATTTCAGAAGTAAATCCCCCAAGCTATCCACAACCGGTAAATTAAAAACCACCGGTACTGCTTTTGTACGCTATAGTTCTGCCAATCAAGAAAAGACCGGGCATGTTGACGTTAGCCTCGGTGGTAAGAAATTCGGATGGCTACAATCCTATAACTACAGCGATTTTGGCGATATGAAAATGGGTACGCATTACCCCAATAAGTATCCCAACTTTGGCCGCCGTGATTCTGTGATCAGGAATATTGACGGCATTGATTATGTAACCGGGAACAACGACAGCCGGGTACAGGAATTTTCAGGTTATAAGCAATGGGATATCACCCAAAAATTGTTATTCAAACCAAATGAAAAAGTATCGCATACACTGAATTTCCAGTTTTCCAATTCATCGGATGTACCCCGTTATGACAGGCTGCAGGACAAGCGTTATTTTAATGCTGCAATTGGAACAACTCTACGGTATGCGGCATGGTATTACGGTCCTCAAAAAAGATTACTGGGAGCTTATGAATTAAACGCTAAAAAATTGGGATTCGTGGATGAATTCAGGGTCAACCTGAACTACCAGGATATAGAAGAAAGCCGTAACCAGCGGGAATACCGCCGTTATGACCGTCTTGACAGCAGGGTGGAAAACCTGAAAGTAGCCGCCTTTAATGTGGATGGAAAAAAAACATGGGGTAACAATGAGCTGATCCTTGGTATCGACGGTCAATTCAATGACCTGCAATCTACGGCCACAAGAACCAACATTAATACGGGTGCAGTATCCAAACTGGATACCCGCTATCCCGATGGCAAGAACAACATGAATTATCTTGGTATGTTTGCCCAGCATCTTATAAAACTGAAAGGTGGAAAGCTGGTATTAAACGATGGGATCCGTTTCCAAACCATCAGCCTCCGGTCCAGCATCGTTGATAATTCATTCTTCAATTTCCCTTTTACCGAAATTGAACAAGACCCTTTTGCTGTTACCGGTAATATCGGGCTTGTATATATGCCGTCAGAAGGCGGCCGGATCACCGCCAATATCTCTTCCGGCTTCCGGGCACCTAATATTGATGACCTGGCCAGGATCTTCGAATCCAGCACGGCCACCCGCAGGCTGATCGTTCCCAATCCTGATATAAAACCGGAATACACTTATAATTTCGACCTGGGCCTGACGCAGAACATCAATAATAAAGTACAGTTTGAATTCACGGGTTTCTATACGTTGTTCAGGAATGCGATAGCACCTGCTCCTTTTAAACTGAATGGACAGGATTCGGTAACATATAATGGTGTTTATTCGGCTGTGTTTGCCAACCAGAATGTAAACAAAGCCTATATCGTTGGTTTTAACACCCGCCTGAAAGCGATATTATCAACTGCAATCTCGTTTGAAAATACGATCAGCTATACCTATGGCCGTTTCAAAAATCCTGACGGAACCAAAACACCGTTGGATCACATCCCGCCTGTATTTGGTAAATCCGGATTTACGTACCAGAAATCAGGGATCAATATAGAACTCTTTGCTATGTTCAATGGCTGGAAAAGGATCAAAGATTATAACCCGAACGGGGAAGATAATGGCCAGTATGCCACCGCCGCCGGTATGCCTGCCTGGTTCACCCTTAACTGGAGAGCCAGCCACCCTGCCGGAAAATACCTGGTCGTACAACTTGGTATTGAAAACATTTTTGACAGGAACTACCGCTATTTTGCCTCTGGATTTTCAGCACCGGGAAGAAATTTCATTATTGCATTGAGAGCTACTTTATAATCCTCCAAAACATAAAACCTGTCTTTTGACAGGTTTTATGTTTTATCGAATCCCGGTTTTTGTACCCGGCCCGGGCATTTTTATCCCTCAAATTTTACAATCACGTGCAGCATTTGTACCTGAAAATTGTCTAAATTACAGGCAACCAAAGGGAATTTATGACCGAGGAAGCCATCTTAAAAGGATGTTTGAATAATGATACCACTGCTCAGCGGGAGTTGTACAACCGGTACAGCCCCAAAATGCTGGCCGTTTGTTATCGTTTTGCACACAACCGGGAGGATGCGGAAGATATGTTACAGGAAGGCTTTATCAAGGTCTTTTTACAGATACATACTTTCGAAAACAGGGGGGCATTTGAAGGCTGGATTCGCCGGATCATTGTGCACACCTGTATCAACATCCTCAAAAAGAATAAGAAGTTTAGTGAAAGTGTGGACATTATCCACGCAACGGGAGTACAGGTAAGGGAAGAGAGTGTGTCCGCTATCATCCAGGCAAAACAAGTGGTTGAATGTATCCGCCTTTTGCCGATCGGCTACCGGACTGTTCTGAACCTGTATGCGGTGGAGGGCTACAGCCACAGGGAAATTGCCGGTATGCTGGATATTGAAGAAAGCACCAGCCGCAGCCAGTACACCAGGGCAAGGGCTATGCTCGAAGATATATTAGTAAGGAAAAGAATATTGCTGAAAGCAAAACAACAGTCTGATTGGCTTGCCGCCGTTAGCCAGAGATAACTAACACAATACGTATCCTAAATTACTGACTGGTTATGGAGAGTAATTATAACAACAGGGATTTTGAGCAGTTTGTAAAGCAGAATGCAGACCAATACCGGATGTTTCCTTCCGATAAAGTGTGGGTGGGCATTGATAAAGCATTACATACACGCCGCAGATGGTATGGCTGGGGGCTTGCCTTTTTATTAGTATTGACAGGTGCCGGTGTTGCCCTGGTCATGTTAACCACTCCTGCGAATAAACAAACCCAGCCAGTCTCTACAACTCTAACAGGCAACTCTACCTTAACAGCCCATAAACAGACAGAGTTCAAAGAGCCGGTTTCTTTATCTAATCCAACTTCTGATATAGCGATCAGCCACCCGTTGAACTTTGATAATAAGCCCCAAAAAGAATTTCAGACTTTTAAACCCAATAATAACAATACAGCAACCCTTGTAGCGGATCAAAGTACTGTTGCTGCTATACCTGTTGCTGACGCACCTGCAGAGTCCCACAAAACTATACAAGTATTGCAGGACAATAAAAACCGGAAAGACCTGTATATAAACAATTCTGCCTCCAGTCTTTCTCATACCCCAGTCCCTTCAAAACAAAAAGAAGTAGCAACTGAATCAACTCTCTCTCCGGCAGTTGAAAAAACTGATGAAAAAAACATTGTGCTAATTAAGCCTGATGACGATGCTGAATATCCTCTGACAATTGAAAGTGTAATCAACAGTTTTAAGAGAACTAAACCCTCCAGAAAAATTTCTTACCAGGTATACCTTACACCCACTATCAGTTACCGTAAATTATCAGAAAATAAAGGATTTTTACAATCTGCAGCTTCCGCCGGCAATATCCCTGCTTTCGCCGCATATAATGATGTGAGGAATGTTGTCGTACACAAACCCGATATCGGCCTGGAGTTGGGATTTACTGCCAGGTATCCGTTAACAAAAGCCATACAAGTAAAAGCAGGATTACAATTCAATGTAAGCCGTTATGATATCAAAGCTTACTCATACCCGGGTGAAATTGCAACCATTGCTTTGGATGCCGGATCCAACAGTTCCATTTCAAGAGAAACAACTTATCGTACCCGGAGCGGCAATAAAGCGAACTGGTTACAAAATCTATATTATTCAGCTTCGCTTCCTGTAGGTGTGGAAATGAAACTCATCCCTGGTAAAAACAATTCTAATTATTTTGGAATAGCCGCTACCATTCAACCAACTTATATCATCAGCGACAGGACCTATCTGTTGTCAACTGATTTCAAGAATTATGTAAAAGTTCCTTCCCTGACACGAAACTGGAATATGAATACAAGCTTTGAAGCTTTCATGAGTTATGGCACCGGTAAAACAAAATGGCAGGTAGGACCACAGATCCGCTACCAGATCCGGTCCAGCTTTGAAAATAAATACCCGGTGAAAGAAAATCTGTTTGATTTTGGTTTAAAAATCGGTGTTACCCTGAATCAGTAACCGATACTAACTGCTCGCTTTGCTGAGATATCCCGGTATGCATTCTGCTGCAACCGGGATTTTTTTTGAAGCTCTGTTTTACGCTAATTTTAGGGCATGAAAAAGAATCTCCTTTTAGCCGTTATAATCCCGTTACTGATCGCCAGTTGCAAGGACAAGGAAGAAGATGCAACCAAAAAATTTATTTCGATCCACTCGTACATTAATTCCCAGATTGCCGGTGTGGATACATCACTTTATGCAATTATCAAACTTGCTATTATAGACAGCACCCGGACCGACACTACCTATGTGAAAAGAGAAGACTTCAGAACACTGGCTAAAGATTTTCTTGATCTGCCCGATATTGCTGAAAAAAAATACCGCAAGAAATATAAAGAGGAATCCCGCTATGACGAAGGAATGGACAGAGCGATCATTACTTATTTACCTGAAGATCCTTCTAAAGCAGTAATACAACGCCAGGAAATGCATGTAAAACCCAACCTGGGTGGTGGAGATGCAATCGTAAAAACATTATATATCGATTACCTGCTGAACTCAAAAGACAGCATTGTGCAAAAAAGAATGCTCTGGCAGGTGGACCGCAGCTTCCAGGTAACCACCATCAGGCAATTACCCGGGGAGGAAGAAAAGATAACAACCGTAAAAGTGATCTGGAATGAACCCACCATTCAATGACCCCTGCTGATTTTCAACATATCGCTACCACGATACCGCATCAGCCGGGTATCTATAAATATTTCGACAGCAGCAATGAATTGCTGTATGTCGGCAAGGCGAAAAACCTGCGTAAAAGGGTCAGCTCTTATTTCACCAAAACATTTACCAGCTATAAAACACACGAACTGGTTCAGCGGATCAACAGGATCGAATTCACGATTGTAGATTCAGAGCAGGACGCCTTTCTGCTCGAAAATTCGTTGATCAAACAATTTCAGCCGCGGTTCAATATCAACCTGAAAGATGATAAAACCTACCCCTTCATCGTCATTAAGAATGAACCTTTTCCCAGGGTTTTTCTTACCCGGAAGAAAATTATGGACGGGTCTGACTACCTCGGCCCTTATACTTCTGTAAAAAGAGTGCGGGAATTAATGGAATTCATCAAGCAGACGATCCAGCTCAGGAACTGTTCATTAAATCTCACGGATAAAAACATTCAAAAAGGCAAGTTTAAAGTTTGTCTTGAGTATCATTTGGGTAATTGCAAAGGTCCCTGCGAAGGGCTGCAAACAGCAGAAGATTACAAAGAGAATTTAGTATTACTAAAAAATCTTTTAAAGGGAAGCCTGTCACCGGTGATCCGTCATTTTAAAGAAGAGATGAAAGGACATGCTGCCAACCTGGCTTTTGAAAAAGCAGAGCTGACCCGGAAAAAGATCGAGTTCCTGGAGAATTACCAGTCAAGATCTGTTGTGGCCAATGCAAAGACGGGTAATATGGATGTGTTTTCCATTGTAAAGGAAAAAGATATTGCCTATGTCAATTTCCTGATGGTGAGAGAGGGGACCATTGTACAAACACAGACCAATAAAGTGGAGACACACCTGGATGAACCTCCTGAAGAAATATTGAGTTTCACCGTAGCGCAACTCCGGACAACATTTAATAGTGATGCCCCCGAGATTGTAGTTCCGTTCAGCATTGAATTCCCGCAAACTGAAGTAACGATAACAGTCCCTAAAGGCGGCGACAGGAAAAAACTACTGGAACTTTCAGAAAAAAATGTCAGCTATTTTATAGAAGAGCTCAGGAGCAGGGAACGGCTGAAGCTGGACCAGAAACAGAACAGTAAAACAACCCTGTTACTGAAATTACAATCCGATCTTCAGTTACAGGACACACCGGTGCACATCGAGTGCTTTGACAACTCCAACTTCCAGGGCAGCTACCCGGTATCGGCCATGGTATGTTTTAAGAACGGGGAACCCAGTAAAAAGGATTACCGGCATTTCAATGTAAAAACAGTAGAAGGCATCAATGATTTTGCCACTATGAAGGAAGCTGTTTACAGGCGATACAAGCGGTTAAAAGAAGAAAGACAGGATTTCCCCCAGTTAGTCATCATAGATGGCGGTAAAGGGCAGCTAAGCGCCGCTATGGAGGCGATCCGGGAACTGGAGCTGGCTGGCCGCACAACCCTGGTCGGTTTGGCTAAAAATGAAGAGGAAATATTCTTTAGTGGTGACCAGGAATCACTGAAACTACCCTTCAACAGTGAAAGCCTGAAACTGATCCGCCGCATCAGGGATGAAGTACATCGTTTTGGTATTACGTTTCATCGCCGGCAACGCAGTAAAGGAACCTTTAAAAACGAACTGGAAGATATTCCGGGTATCGGTAAAGCAACTGCTGATATGCTTTTAAAAGAGCTGAGATCGGTTAAGAATGTAAGTCAGCAAACAGAAGAAGAATTAGCGAAATGGGTAGGCAAATCAAAAGCAAAAATCATTGCTGCGTATTTCAAAAAATGAGCTTTCATCGTATCGGTTACTACCAAAAAAAATGGGGCCAGGATAGAAATCCAGCCCCGTTTTTAAAATCCAATATCCTATGAAAAACCGAGACGAAAATACAACATTTATTCAACTTTCCTATAGGAGTTTTACGATTTTGAAAACTTTTTTTAATTCTTTTGTTCTGAAAGGTTTAAGCAATAAAAAAGCCCCTGTTACCGGGGCTTTTTTATTGCTATTTTTTGGGTGTATTTCTTACACTTAATAAGACCAAAGATCTTGTTCGTAATTGAATATTTTGTCCTTGATATTATCACCTTCCAGCAGAGCCAGGATCGGATCTCTTGGATAGATTTGTTTCAATGTTTTATTAGCAGCATTATCAATCGTTGATTTTACAATATAACTGCTGAACATCCTGCTTTCAAACAATTCTTCCCAGGTCTGTCGGCTTTGCCCCATGTTCTTGGGATTGTATACTTCTGATTTTGCCAGCATGGGGCGCAGGTCAGGATAATATACCCAGAACATAACTGAGCTACCCCTTTCCTTACCATCAGGGCCTAAGATAGATTTTAACGGCGCCAATCCTAATATTCTTACAAACATCCTGCTGGCTTCACGGTCAAAAACCCATTCTTCTTTGATCCTGAGTTTCATTACACTTTTACCATCAAAACTGGATCTTGTAACCACATATTCGATCACCTTACTCGGGTCATTAACGTCGGTTTTAGCTACTGTATCTGCAGAACCAACGGTCAATTGCTGTATTTCAGTCATTGTCATGGGTGTGGTGAACCTTTCATCAGAGAATGCAGTTACCTGGCCGGTATTCACCGCCTTTAACAGCATATTGATGAATAATTCACTTCCGTTATCACCCTGTGCATCATAGCGGAACACCTGGTTCATTTTTTCACGCAAATCCAGTTCACGCCATACTTTTTCTGCAAACAAGGCATCATCCCAACGCAGGTGTTCATAATCCAGGGGAGTTCTCGCAGTCAGGTTACTTTTGTCAAAAGCATTATCATTACGCAATGATTTTTTGACAATCGTATCAGACACGGTACTTGAATCCACCCTGATCGGAATATTTCCGTAAGGATTATAAGTAGACGGCTGATTATTATTGGTCTGCTGCTGTGCTTCAGCCCCAGCGGGGGTATTTGGGGTGGTGCCACCACCTCTGCGGCGGGGAGTTCTCTGTGCAGCCACTGAATCTGCCAGCACACATAACAAAAGTGCCGCACAACTGAAACGAACGAATTTGTTTATCATAGCTCTCTGTATTATCTGATATTATAATAAATACCCGGCAATTTTCTCACCCTTCCATCAGGTCCTATTGCCCGGATATCACGGATAGTGATCAAAGACCCTGCTTTTAATTTATTGATAGCTGATTGTGCCTTGGGGCTCCATGTGTTGCCTGTACAAGGTGCTTCAACAATATCTCCTGTTTCAACATCGTCAGCTTCTACAACGAAACTCTGAACAGTATATTTCAAATCAAACGGGAAATCTTTGATCCAGGCTGATACACCGGCCTGTGCTTTAAAGGCACCTGCAGGAACGTTCTCACCGCTGGGGAAAGCACCAACAGTGGCAACAGGATCAGGAATAGTTCTTACACGGAACTGGGAAGCTCCGGCAACTTTTCCGTCTACGGATACAGTAATACGGCAATCATCGGTTACGCTGTTAACACGGGCATTGTATTTACCATTACCAGTTCTGGTAATAGAACCTCCGCCACCTGTGATACTAACCTGTATCTTATCGTCTCCGCCACCGCTTGCAGCAATAGAAAGAGGGTTATCTACATTAATATACAACACATTCATTTTATCTAATGCGATAGAAGCATTTGCCTGGCCTACCGTATACTCGATTGGCTTTTCAATCACTTGTTTTTTACCATCCTGATCTGTGTATTCTATTCTGACAGGTATTGTACGGTTACCCATAGCACCTGCAGGCAACTTCGTTTTAGCAGCACCATCTTCCCCAATCGGAACAACTTGTCCACCAATAGTAATCGTTGGCAGTGCTTGTTTACTGAAAGCACCCACACCTGCAGTAATCTCGATATCTTGACCAGGCATCAGGTAATTAGAGCTTTGTCCAATGATCGCAGTATATGTATCAAACCTTACGTTTACTTTACCTACCTGCTCATGGCAGAAAGCGACTAATTTATTCTCTGTGGTCTTGATGTCATTTTGGAATTTGCTCAAAATAGTCATGGCAGCTACAGTAGGTACCATTCTGAAATAAGCGGCTTCCCAGGTATTATTCCCTTTATTTTTTGTAGGAGGTTTGGTAAGGTCTATTTGTAAGTTATCTTTAAACGCAGAATCAATCAGTGGATCAATAGCCAACACATCTTTTTTGTACTTCTCTAATGCTGCATACAATTTTTTACCCTCTCCCTTTTCAACCATAATGCGGGTAGCGATGTCCAGGTTATCTTCTTTGAAGCTTTTCTCCTTATTATTAGGATCTCCTCCAGCTTCTTTTAATATCTGGTCTTTGTATCCCTGTATATAAGTAAATATAGTTTTAGAAAGATCAATTACCTGCTTTGCTTTAGGTTGCCAAATTCTAGCTTTGTCAGCAGTAGGCCCTTCGGACATCTTCTCCGTCAAAGACTCAAATACTGTTTGTGAAGATTTGTCAACAGTGGTATTGGTCTTTTCCAGGCTATTATTTACCGTTTTGAAGGCATTCAGGATCTCTGATGACACGTTCAGGGCCAGGAGGGCCGTCAGAACGAGGTACATCATGTTGATCATCTTTTGCCGTGGCTCTTTAGGTAAAGACATGACGATTTATGTTTTTTTATTCCGCTGTTACGGAACTGGTTTTAGAAATGGTGACTTTCAAAAATCACGGGATACGGATACGGAATTTTAAACGAACCCTTGTACCGTTAGTTTACATTTTAGTTGCGACCCTGCATAGCACTGAGCATATTACCATAAATATTATTCAGGCGGCCCAGGTTATTCGCCAGTAAAGCAATCTGGTCCTGTGCTTTTTTGGCATCTTCCACACTACCCTGCATTGCTTCAGAAGCTTGTGTAAGGTTGCTGTAGAATTTATTCATTGCCTTCAGGTGATTATTGGTATCCTGTAATTCCAGTTCGTAAATAGTGTTCAGGGAAGACAGGTTCTTTGTTAATACCTGCACCTGCTCGTGGAATTGTTTAGTACCATCTGCAGCCTGGTTGAAGTGCTGGATACTGTTGGCAGCACCCACATAAGCATCTTTCATCTGGCCTAAGGCTACAGAAGCTTCTTTGGTTTTAGCGGTATAGTCACCGGTAGCGGCTACCACATCCGTGATGTCAGCCATTTTATCAACGGTGCCACCTAATTTTTTGAAGTTCTCACCCAGGCGACCTAAGTTAGCCGGTGTGATATCAGCATCTTTCAGCATATCCTCCAGCTTATTCAGGGCAGGATTGCCGGTGCTTGCTCCTGGTAAAGTAAGCGGAGTGGGTTTAAAGTTAGGATCAAGGTCAGGGTGAACATTAATATCAGGGAAATAACGCTGCCAATGGGGCTCTTCAGGAGGAGGTACCAGTAAGGCCATCACTAAGAACACAATTACCTCTGCCAACAGACCGGCTGTGATCATTTCATCGGCAGCAGGCCAGTGACGTATTTTGAATAACGCTCCGAGAATTACAACGGCAGCGAAGAAAGCGAATATAAAATTGAGGACAACCTGACCTCTGTGGGTTTTAAAGAACATCATAGCGGGTTCGTTTTTATAGTTTATTAAATTTTAACAAAAACAAATAACGGGAAAATGAATACAAAAATTGTTTCATAAAAAAAGAGGTCGCAGATATAAAGACCTCAGGGAATTATTTTTATCTGCGACGACCTTTTTGCGGAGCTGCGGGTAAATCGATCACACAACGGAAACCGATGTAAGATTTTGTAGAATCCTGGTATTCGTAAGTGCTGGTACCGTTCTGCAGGTAATAACCCACATCTTTCCAGCTGCCACCACGGATGATCTTACGCTTCATCAGCGGAGGATCTTCGTCTTTGGCATTCCAGCGAACATCAGGGTTCATATCGTGTTGGAAGTTGTTACGTCCTTCGTAGTAGATTGTGGAAGTCCACTCTGCCACGTTACCAGACATACAATACAGACCATAATCATTAGGCCAGTAAGCGTCGGCACGAACAGTGTAGAAACCGCCATCTTCAGGATAGTTACCACGGCCGGGTTTGAAATTGGCCATTAAACAACCTTTCTTATTTCTCAGGTAATAGTTACCCCAGGGGAACATTGTTTGTGAACGACCACCGCGGGCTGCATATTCCCACTGCGCTTCTGTAGGCAGGCGGAAATCTGATTCCTGTGCTCTTTTCTTAGAATCAAGGAAGGTATTCAGCAAATGGGTTCTCCACTCGCAAAACGCCGTAGCCTGTTTCCAGTTAACACCAACCACAGGATAGTTACCAAATGACGGGTGAGAGAAATATCTCTTGGTCATTGGTTCATTATAAGAATAGGAGAAATCACGAATCCACACCAGTGTATCAGGATAGATCGGTGTATCTTTTTTGATCATGAACTTAGAACGTGGTTTGCCGGCATTTTCCCGCTTGGCACTTTCTTTCAGATCAAAAACCTCAGAATGGTAAATTAATTTAGAAGGATCAATCTCTTTTTTACCGAAAATCCTGTCTTCCGGAGCAAAGATCAGGTCTGTGCTTCCGAGGTCTTCGATACTTTTGGGATCATTCCATTTGAAGGTAGCCATTGCCTTCCAGTCAACATACTCGTTGCCATCAGCACCGGCTTTTACTTTACCGAGCTTGCGGGCAGCGACAGAGTCACGAACCCAATAAACAAACTGACGATACTCATTGTTGGTGATTTCAGTAGCATCCATCCAGAATCCACTGATAGAAATGGACCTGTTACGGGAACTGAAGGCATAAGCCGGATCTTCATCACTGGGGCCCATATGGAAAGTACCCTGGGGAACATAGACCATGCCCGGAGGTTTGGGCAGAGTATACTTGTTTCCCGGAGCAATGCCATGTACCTGGCCGTCGTTGGGAAGGCTTCCGCCTTTGTTTTTCTTTCCTCCCAGTATGCCACAACTTGACATCAGGGTGATACACGCAACTGCGAGGAGTGTGTAGTTCAGGTTTTTCATTTTCATACACTTAAAGGGTATTGGGCAAATATAATGTTTTGACCTAATCGGTTGCACAACGTTATGATTTATTTTTTTCAAATCAAAGTGGTTTTTACGAGGTAAAATCTCTAACGGGTTTTGGTCTCTTTTATTGTATTAACTAAAAATTAATTATTCCTTTTTGCCCTTGTCTATCAGTGCAATAAGCTGCTTTGTAGAATAAACAGGGGCCTGGCAGCTATAATTTTTACACAACCAGATGTTAGTTTTTTCAGTAATTGTTTTGCCGCTTAATAAAGGGTAGTTACCGGCTTCACTGGTTACCATTACTACCTTATGTGGGAGGTACATTTTCAGTACATCCCTGTGCACTTCAGCGGGGCTCTCTCCAGTAATCGCAATTTCAGCGGTTCCGTCGGTGATTTCCTGGAGCAACCCGGCCCACACTCCAAACGAGGTAGGGTATTTTATTATTGCATTACCAAGGCTGGTTAACATCGCAAAAGATCGCCCCTGCCAATCCTGCTTACCGGTTAATATCGACAATTGGTACAGGTTCGTTGCCATTACAGCATTCCCGGATGGAACAGCACCGTCGTATACCTCTTTTTTGCGGACAATAATGTCCGGCTGGTTTTGAGGGGTAAAAAAGAAGAACCCCGTTTCTTCCTCGCTGAACTGATCAATCACAAAATTGGTAATCGTGACTGCTTTATCCAGCCAACCAGTATCGCCTGTTATTTCCTGCAACTGGAGCAGGGCCTGTATTAAGAAAGCATAATCGTCCAGGAAGGCCGGAAACTTTGCCTGCTCCTTCTTCCAGGTATGGTGAAAGCCGGCTGTATCTTTTATGGTAAATTTTTCAAACAGGAATTGCATATTATCTATCGCCAGTTGCCTGTAATGTTCATCACCGGTGGCAGCAAAAGCCTTGCACAGGGCTGTATTCATCAGGGCATTCCAGCCCAGTAAGATCTTGTCATCTAAAGAAGGACGAACCCGTTTATTTCTTTCTGCTAATAAAATGCGTTTGCCTTTTTCAATAATGTTGTTCAGCTCATTTATAGAAACGTTGCTGTTTTCAGCGAATTTCTCAGCCGCTTCTTTCACCCACAGGATATTTGTTCCTTCCCAGTTGCCAGCCGGGCTGATATCATAATAGGAGCAAAAAAGAGCCGCATCTTTTCCAAGCAAGGTATTTACTTGTTCATTAGTCCATACGTAGAACTTGCCTTCCACCCCTTCACTATCTGCATCAAGTGCAGCATAAAACCCTTTCCCCGGGTGCATCAATTCTCTTTCAACAAAGGCAATCGTTTCACTTATTACTTTTTTATAGCCTTCTTTTTTCGTTAGCTGGTAGGCTTCACTTAATACCGAAACCAGTAACGCATTATCATAAAGCATTTTTTCAAAATGCGGGACCAGCCATTCTGCATCCGTTGAATAACGGGCAAACCCTCCGGCCACCTGGTCATAAATACCCCCATCAATCATTTTATCAAGGCTTAATAAAGCCTGTTGCAATGCTTCTTCATTTGCCGACACATAATGATACCTCAGCAAAAACTGTATTGTAAAGGTTTGAGGAAATTTAGGTGCTCTTCCAAAACCGCCCCATTGTTTATCGGCAGATTTCATAACCGCTTCAAAAGCCCTCTCCAGGTTTTCGGGTGTAAAAAGTTGCTCTTCTGTTCCGGGTTTTTGCAGCCCGAAGGAGTTAGACTGTGATAAATGTGCTGTAAGATTTTCGGCCTGTGCATCTATTTCATGCCTTCGCTCATTGAATGCCTGTGCCACACTATTTAAAACATCCTGCCAGGAGGGCCGGTTAAATGCTTTTTGTGGCGGAAAATACGTCCCTCCGTAGAAAGGTTTTCCATCGGGAGTCAGGAAAACATTCAGGGGCCAGCCTCCACTACCGGTCATTGCCTGCACCGCATCCATATAAATATGATCCAGGTCTGGCCTTTCTTCCCGGTCAATTTTAATGTTGATGAAATGCTTATTCATGATCGCAGCCGTTGCTTCATCTTCAAAACTTTCCCGTTCCATCACATGGCACCAGTGACAGGCTGAATAGCCAATACTCACCAGGATCGGTTTATTTTCTTCCTTTGCTTTTTGCAAGGCCTCCTCACCCCAGGGATACCAGTTGACCGGGTTATGAGCATGTTGTAAAAGATAAGGGCTGGTTTCCTGTAAAAGTTTATTACTGTGTGTGTGCATGTAATTACAATGCCTGGTGAATAATAAAGTTCGTGGTTTACCCCGAAGTAAAAAGAAAAAGGACACTGCCTGCAGTGTCCTTTTGAAACTATCTGGTAAGTTGATTATTTTTTCTTCGTGGCGGCTGACAGGTATTGCTCCAATGCGGCAACCATACTCGGCGTTTGTGGTTGTGGGGCTTTGATCTCCAGTTTCAACCCGGCTTCTTCAGCCGCTTTAAACGTGTTGCTGCCAAAAGCTCCGATCACAGTTCCATTCTGCTTAAACTTAGGCAGGTTGTCAAATAGACTCTTTACACCACTTGGGGTAAAGAAACACATGATATCAAATTCGTTTTGCGCCAGTAAATCTTTGACATCGCTGCTTACGCTGCGGTACATAAAAGCCAATGCATGTTCACAATTATTCGCTTTCAGCCAGTTAACAATCTCATTATCCTGCTGGTTTTCTGAACATACATACAGGAACTTCTCGTTGCTCTTATGCTTATTCACTACCTCAAACATACTTTTATTGGTACCATCAGCCCCGTAAAAGACCTTGCGTTTGCGGTAGAGAATGAATTTTTGAAGGTAGAGTGCCACCGCCTCCGTGATACAGAAATACTTGGTATCCTGGGATACATTGACCTTCATTTCCTCGCACATCCGGAAAAAATGGTCAATCGCATTCCTGCTGGTGAAGATCACCCCCGTGTAATTAGGTATCTCAATCTTTTGTTTGCGGAAATCCCGTGCCGGAATAGCTTCCAGTTTAATGAAAGGCTTAAACTCCAGCTCTACTCCATATTTCCGGGCCAGTTCAAAGTACGGAGACTTTTCACTCTCCGGCCTCGGTTGGGTAATCAGGATCTTATTTATTGCTTTGGCCTGCTCACCGGCCTTATTAACCCCATTTTTAATCATGTGCGGTTCGGCTAAAGTTGTGTGCAAAGGTAAGTAGTTCTATTGAAAAAATACCAGTAAAAGCTTGTAAATCAGCAAAAGCGGGGCAATTTCAAAAGCACAGAGATATAAAAAGAAATGAAAAGGATTGAATTTGACCTGATTACGAACAGCAGAGTAAGTAAGTATAAACCTGTATAAAAGAAGGATTCCAATACCCGTCCATGATATCACAAGCGCCGCCAGGTAACCGTTTCCCTGCATAAAAGCCAGCATAATAAGAAAAGGTAACAGGAAAACGCCAATTACTTTATTAATGATAAAGACTATAAAAATATAAGAATCGGCAACCTCCTGCAGGTTGAATATCCAGCCCAATATCTTCAACCCGATAAACTTTACAAAGTAGGTAATTGAAAGCCCTGCTGCGCAATACAGGAAGAACAACCAGAAATCAGCCTTTGCCACCAGGTTGAAATGCAGCAGCATGAAATCTATATATAAACCACCTGCCACCACAAAGAACCCATTCAGTAAAAGAGAAGGGAGCGGCGTTTGCATCAATTGTTCCCTGATCTGCCGTTGCTTCAATGTTGTCCGGAAGAAAAGGCGAAACAGGTCACTGAAATATTTAGGAAATGCCATCCGGAAAAAAGCAAATACTAATAATAAGAACAGCAGAAAGTAAAACAGCAGCTCTTTGCCTTCAAATTGTTTCAGGTTACCCGTTTCCCGGGAAATGGGTTTACCCGAAAATCCAAAATAAGGATGATGCTCCATTACCTGCCTGTAAAGCGGCACTACCGGATCTACCGTCCAGCCGGTATCTTTTACAACCGGTTTCCGGGAAAAGGAATCCGCCATTTGAAGGGCCAGTAATGAATCACGGACCAGCGCTGAATCCGGGACAGCAATTGAATCAGCCGGTAAAATTCCGGCAACAGCTGTATCTGCCTGGGCAAAAACGGTTCCGCACCAACAAGACAATAAAATTATAAACGAGATTAAAAATCGATTCACCCGGGTTAGTTATGCTGCAAAAATATTGAAGTGGCATCCACTCCGTTCATTATCATTAAAAATAGTTGATAAAGCCAAAGTGGATCTTGGATTGACGAAGATTAAACTCTGTATCATTCCGTTTGCCTACCGCCCAGGCAAGGTTAAAAATTCCTGTTTTTGTTTCCAGTGCCAGCCCCAGCCCTGTTCCAAAATAAGTGTAACTGATATTGTTATTCTGGCTGTTATTCCGGCCCCAGCCTCCATCTGCCAATAAATAAAAATAAGAATTGGCCTGCCCGGTCAATATCCTGTACTCAACAGTAGCAATAGCAAATTGTGACAGGTACTGGCTTTCTTCATCAAACCCGCGAAGTAATTTATATCCTCCTAACTGGAACAATTCATTCCTGAAAATATTACCGCTTTGTAAAAGACCTGCATTCAGGGCTGTTTTGATCGTACTCTGTTTACCCACCGGAAGATACCTGGCTGCTGTTACCCTTGCCCTGAACTGGTAGGTCTTCAGTTTAATAGTATCATACAGGGTTTCAAAATCAAAGGAAGGATCACCTGGGTCTTTTAATTCCAGTACTTCATTATTCTTTTTTATTTTTTTTGTTCCGGCAGAGGTGATGATCCGCAATTCATTCCCCCGGCGTGGATTGAGACGGTAATTCGTGTTGTTAAATTCATAGTCAATCCCCACATTCACCGAACTCACATCAGCTTCATCGGTCAGCCGCCGGTTCTGAAGCAAAAATGTTTTATTAACCCCGTTGACAATCGTTTGAAAACGCTGAATGAATAATTTACCTGATTGATTCGTATTTAATACATATTGGGCGCCAAGCTGC
The DNA here is from genome assembly GCA_017303455.1 of Chitinophagales bacterium. Classification (GTDB taxonomy): domain Bacteria; phylum Bacteroidota; class Bacteroidia; order Chitinophagales; family Chitinophagaceae; genus CADEDV01. The sequence goes on from JAFLBM010000036.1 coordinate 17,666, forward strand.
AGGTTAATATTGACAAAGGTGCTGTCCTTCCTGAAAATATCAAACGCAAAATCCAACCCGACAGGTGTATGAAAGAGATAAGGATATTGAAAAAGCAGGTTAAGCCGTGGTGATTTCACTTGCAACTGCTGCCAGTTGAGTCCGATTGTTTCACCTGAACCCAATGCGTTTTTCAGATTGATATTTGCTTCTCCCGTCAATAATAATTTTTTGGAAGACAACTGGTCATTATTGGGCAAAAAACCAACGAGCACATTGATCTGGCTGCTTTTCTTAGGCTTCAGGTATAAATTAAGTACAGAGCCGGTTCCCAGTCTTGTCAGGCTGGAAGGTTGTTCCTCTTCGATATAAGTCAGTTCCCTGATTTTTTTACTGACCCTTAAAAGTTTCTCTTTACTATAGCTGCTGCCGTTGGGAATATCCAGATACCGTTGCAGGTATTCATTTGAAATTTTCACTTCCCCAAATACCCGGATGCTATCAATGCGGTAAGCAGGTCCTTTATTGATTTTGAGCTTTGCCCTTACCTTTTCTTCTTCCAGTTGCAGGCTGTCAAGATAAATTTTTGCAAAAGGGTGCCCGTTATTCTCCAGGTAGTTCAGCATTTTTTCCTGCCACTGTGCTACCTCCCGGAAGTCCATCGGTTTATCGGTAAACATTTTTTCACGCCACCCCACTGCATCCAGCAATGCGGCATCAATACCGGTCGCTTCCAATTGAGCCCAGCGATACACCTGCCCGGCAAAAAGAACCATGCTCGCAAAACTGGAATCGTACCGGAGACTGTCGATAGAAGCCGTCACATATCCTTTCGCCTGCAAAAGACCCGGCAGTTTATTAATATACTCCGTACAGGCATAACGGGAAGTAAAATCACCGGGGATACCCAATTGGGAAGCTAATACAACTGAATCTTTATCCACCCCTTTTAAGCGGAGTATATACTTATCCTGTGCAGGTAAATGAATACTCAGCAACAAGAAAACAAGAACCGATATTTGCACTCTGAATGTTGTCATGTGGCTTTTCGCCGGGATATTGATGGCAATTTATTCATTAAATCACAAACTACATTGGCAGGCATTTACATTCACATACCATTTTGCAGGCAGGCTTGTCACTATTGCAATTTTCATTTTGCTACTTCCCTGCGGTATAAGAACGAATTGATAGCTGCTTTATTGAAAGAAATAACCCTGCAAAAAGATTACCTGGAAGGGGAACCTGTTGAGACCATCTATTTTGGCGGAGGCACCCCAAGTCTTTGCACAATAGAAGAAGTGCAAGATATCATTACCCGGATAAACGAAAGTTTTACTGTTTTACCCGGCGCAGAAATAACCCTGGAGGCTAACCCGGATGATATTACTGCAGAAAAACTAATTGACTGGAAAGAGACCGGCATTAACCGGCTGAGTATTGGTATCCAGAGTTTTTTTGAAGAAGACCTGCACTGGATGAACCGGGCACACAATGCACAACAGGCATTTGATAACTTAAGATTGGCTACTACTTATTTTGATAATATCACGATTGACCTGATCTATGGCACCCCGCAACTGACCCATGAAAAATGGAAACAGAATGTGGAGACTGCCATCTCGCTTAATATCCCCCATCTTTCCTGTTATGCACTGACGGTGGAACCCAAAACAGCATTAGATAAACTGATCAGGCAGAAGAAATCAGCCAATGTGAGCCCGGATAAACAGTCCGAACAATTCCTGTTGCTGATGCAATGGCTGGAAGAAGCCGGCTATGAACATTATGAAATATCAAATTTCTCAAAACCGGGCTGGCGCAGCCGTCATAATTCTTCCTACTGGCAGGGGAAAAAATATGCAGGGCTTGGGCCATCTGCCCATTCATTCAATGAAAGATCACGGCAATGGAACATTGCCAACAACAGTATTTATATTGAAAAAATAAACAACAACGAGCTGCCCGCAGAAATTGAAATATTAACTCCAGTTCAGAAAACGAATGAATATATCATGACATCATTGCGGACAATGGAAGGGTTGCAACTAAATCGCATCGAAGAAAAACACCTGGCTAACCTGCTGGCTGCTGCAAAAAAATATACCGACAGTGGCTTATTAAAGAAAGACAATAATATTTTACTGCTGACAAAAGAAGGCCGGTTACTGGCCGATGGTATTGCTGCTGATCTTTTCTGTTAACCATTCCTGATCCAGCCAACCAAAATATTCAGTACGCAACCAATAGCAACAAGTGAAGTAAGAACAAAACTGAACCATTTGATGGGATGAGGCGTGCCGCCTGTTTTTTTACCATCCTGGTATTTATTAAACTCGAGCACATTCAAAACGATAAGGACAATGGCAGCTGTGAAGAAAAGCACCTGGAAGAACTGGATCATGGAACAAAAATTTTGGTCATGATGAAGTTAAAACTTTTGCTGTTGTCTCCAACAATTGTAAACCTGTTTTCCCGCCAGGCAGGCTACCATTATCAGTACGGCAGAAGGGCCGAATCCATGGTAAAAAAGTGGCATAGGGTGTGATTTAACGGTTATCCGATCACAATTCTGTTCACAGCAATCAGACCATTACCCCTTCTATACGTTTAAATCCTTCCGACGGATTAACATTTTCCCATAAGATCTTATACACCGTTTCAGCCAGCGGCATAGCCGCATCCACCGACTTGTTAATATTATAGATACACTTGGATGCATTATATCCTTCCGCCACCATATTCATTTCCAGTTGGGCCGATTTGACGGAATAGCCTTTGCCGATCATATTACCAAAGGTCCGGTTACGGCTATATAAAGAGTAGCAGGTCACCAACAGGTCGCCCAGGTATACAGAAGCTGCATAGTTGGGAGTTTTGCGGTGGGTTAGCGGATCTTCCTCGTCATCATGTTCACCTACTGTTATATGTTCGGCACCAAATTTTTTAAGAAACCCCGCCATCTCATCGGCAGCATTGGCAATGTAGACGCTGAGGAAGTTATCGCCATAATCCAGCCCATGTGCCATTCCTGCACCCACAGCATAAATATTTTTTAATACAGCTGCATACTGCACTCCCAGTATATCATGATTGATCACCGTGCTGATATAATCCGTGGTAAAATGAGAAGCCATTTCCGAGGCCGCCGTAATATCAATCCCCGAGAAAGTGAGATAGGACAATTTCTCGGCCGCCACTTCTTCTGCATGACAGGGGCCAAGCACGGCAAAATAATTTTCCAAAGGAATATTGAATTGCTGCTGCAGGTAATAATTCAGCAAAATATCTTTGCCGGGTAATAATCCCTTGATAGCGGAGATGATTTTTTTCCCTTGCCAGTCTTCCGGGTTCAATGAAGCAAGGCTTTCTTCTGCAAAAGCAGAAGGTACAGCGATGACCAGCACATCAGAATTGCGAACCACTTCTTTTACATCAGGTGAAATGGTAAGGAGCGATACATCGAAATAAGCGGAGCTCAGGTAATGCGGGTTGTGACGACGCTTTTGCAGATGCTCTATAGAATCCGTATTCCTGATCCACCAATGGATGGAATGCTTCTTATCAGTAAGAATTTTTGCTAATGCTGTTGCCCAACTGCCGCTGCCAATGATTCCAAAACGCATGTCAGAATTATAATTAAACCTGTTACTAAATTAATCCGCAATAAAGGTAAGAAACCAACTTATTGGAATGATCAATCATAAAAAAGGTGCCGGGAAATAAATCCCGGCACCCTTTACATGTTTAACCAAAATGGTTTATTTCTTCTCAAAAAGTTTATCCTTTGGCACCACTTTTACTTTCATACCATCTTTCAGTGTTTTACTGATGGCCGTATAAGGGCCTGACACCACTTCATCACCGGGTTTTAAACCGCTGAGAATTTCGATATAGTTTATATCCTGTATCCCGGATTTTACAACCGCTTTTTTTACGGTGCCGTCTTTTTGCAAAACAAATACGACCTCTTCCAGTTCATCACCAACCTGCACTTCGTTATTGTTCATATCATCTTCTTCGCCTTTGCTTTGCTGGTCTTCCTTCTTTTTATCCGCCATACTCTTGTCACTTCCTTTTACCCTGGCATTGACAGCCGTGATGGGTACTGCCAAAGCATTTTCAATTCTCCGGGTTTTGATATCAGCACTGGCATTCATACCCGGCCGGAAAGGAAATGTTTTTACAGCCAGGTCTTTGTAGGATTCCTTATCCAACCGAATTCTTACTTCATAATTTGTAACATCATTGGAAGTTGTCAGTGAACTGCCACCGGCAGTGCTGCTGGCTATCTTTGTCACCACCCCTTTGAACTTACGGTTATTATAGGCATCCACTTCCACATCAGCAGAGTCACCAATATTCACTTTCACAATATCATTCTCTCCCACATCCACCCGCACTTCCAGCACTGCCATATCGGCTACGGTCATCATTTCTGTACCCACATTAAAGCTGTTACCTGCCACACTTTCACCTTTCTTCACTTTTAAGGAAGAGATCACTCCATCCATCGGTGCAATAATGGTTGTACGACTCAGGTCTTTATTCGCTTTGGACAAACCGGTTTGTGAACTTTGCACACCGGCCTGCAGGCTACGTATATTTTGCTGGGCCGCATTATAATTGGCCTGTGCAGATTTCAATGTCGTTTCAAATTGTTCCAGTTCGGATTTGGAGATCACTTTCTGGTCAAACAAGGTTCTGTTGCGATCATAAGATTGCTGTGCCAGGTCCAGGTTTGCTTTCAGTGCTTCTATAGCCGCTTTACTGTTATCAACAGTGGCAGCAGACTGGTTGACCCTGGATGCAGCTTCGTCCCGTTGCAATGCATAGATATCCGCATAGATCTTAGCCAGCGTTTGTCCTTTTTTCACACTATCCCCTTCTTCAACAGTCAACTCAGTTATCTGGCCGGAAATATCCGGGCTGATCTTTACTTCCACTTCGGGGTAGATCTTTCCACTTGCATTCACGGTTTCAATGATCGTCCGCTTGGCGGCTTTTTCAACAGCCACTTTTTCTGTTTTATCTCCGTCGCCACCGAATACTTTCGCTAATGCAAACAATCCACCCAGTATGCCGGCAATTATCAATATCCATTTCAACGTCTTATTCATAATAAAAGAAAGTTTATAGTTTTAAGCCCTGCCCTTTATAAAATTCCAATAATTTCATTTTGAAAACATAATCGTACTGTGAGTACAAGGCCTGGATTTTGGCCCGCTGTACATTATTCTGGCTGTTGATCAGGTCATAGGTTGACAATAAATTCAACTGGTATCTTTTATTAGCAAAATCGTATGCTTTTTCAGAAGTAGTTACCGATTTTTTATCCGCATTATATTTTTGCAAAGCAGCAATCGCATCAGTATACGCTTTATAAATATCCTGCTTCAACTGCATATCACCCTGTTCTTTCTGTAATTCCAGTTGCTGCACATTTATTTTTGACCGGTCCCAGGCTGTTCTGGCATTTCGGCCATTAAAAATGGGGACACTTAAACCAATACCAATATTCTGGGCAAAATTGTTTTTGAATTGTTTCCCCAATGGAATTGCTTTTTCACCCACCTGGACAAAATCCGGCGTAACCACACCATATAAGGTTCCATTCACATCTGCAAATGCACCTGATGCACTGAACTGCCCGTTTGGAGCGAACACAGGTGCTTTAATATTGACATAGTTATTGCTTAACCCGCCAAATGCCGAAACAGAAGGATATAATCCTCCTTTTGCCGCTGCCACCGATTTTTTAGCCGATTCAATTCTCAAAAGATTCACTTTCTGCTGCGGTAATGTGGCAATGGCCTGCGCATATACAGCATCCGGTTGCAGATCAGCTAATGCTTCAACAGGTATCAGGTCAACCGGCGGTGTAGTCACATCAAATGGAGCGGCGGCATCAAGATTGAGCAAAGCTTTCATCTGCAGTAAAAATTGCCGGGCCGATGCCTGCGCTGATACCAGGCTGGAGGAATCTCTTGCCAGTTGGGCTTCCAGTTCAGCGGCATTCAATTCCGGTAATACTCCCGCATCCACCCTTTTTCTTGTATTCTCCAGTTGAGCCTGTGTTTGTGTTACCTGCACGTTTGCAATATTGGCCTGTTCTCTTGCAAGTAACACCTGCAAATAAGCAACTGCCACATTCAAAGCAATATCATTCTGTATTTTTTTTGTTTGCTCCTTATCTGCTTCCCAGGAAAGACGGCTGGCCTCAATATTATTCTTAATGGAGAACCAGTTGAAAATGGTGACTCCTGTTTGCAACTGCACTCCCATATTCAGGAAGTTATTATCCTCCAGCACACCGGTAGTAGGGTTTTCAGAACGGCCGAGGCGATAACCAACACTGCTATTAATATTAAGTGTGGGCAATTGGCCTGCCTTATTTTGCTGGTAGGTCAAGGCAGATAAACGGGATTGCAGGTCTGTTTGCCTGACAGAAATATTATTCTTCAGGGCAAAGTCAACACATTTCGCAAGA
>JAFLBM010000037.1 GCA_017303455.1 Chitinophagales bacterium
TTGTCTCCTAAATCCAGACTCGGAAAATCTTTGACAGTTATTTTATGCATAATGCCGTCAAAGTTCCTTTTCCTCCCTTAAATCCCAACCCTTAAATTTGGGTAAGGATTAGCTGCCGGCAGGCAGGCCCTCCGCAGGAGGGGCTTAAGCGTACTATCGTTTAAAACTCATTAACGAATGACAGACCAGGAATTGATAAAAAGAAAAATAGACTATTCGCTTCATTTAGCAGACACAACTCTCATTCTTTCCCAAAGAAATGCGGAATGGTGCGGGCATGGGCCCGTACTGGAACAGGATATTGCCATCACGAATATTTCACTTGATCTCGTGGGACAGGCAAGAAATTTTTATCAATATGCCGCAGAACTGATCAACCAGTCGGTTGATAAATCTACCCACCCGGCAACAGAAGATAGTCTTGCTTATTTAAGAACCGAAAGGGAATTTAAGAATTGCTTGTTGGTGGAACAGCCCAATGAAGATTGGGCGCAAACAATATTGCGTCAATTCTTTTTTAGTAACTACCAGTTTTTATTATACCGGGAACTACAAAAAAGCAATGACAGCCAGCTCGCAGCTATCGCAGAGAAATCATTGAAAGAAGTAACCTATCACCTCCGCTGGAGCAGTGAATGGGTGATTCGTTTGGGTGATGGCACGGCTGAAAGCCATCAAAGGATGCTGCAGGCTATTGATGAATTATGGAGATATACCGGTGAATTATTTAACGCTGCCGATTATGAAAAAGAAGCTGGTATTAATCCATCGCTTTTTCAACCGCAATGGCTGAGCAAAGTGAAAGAGGTTTTTGAGGAAGCCACCCTGCCTGTTCCGGAGAAAACATTTATGCAATCAGGTGGCAAAACAGGCACCCATACCGAACATCTTGGTTTTATTCTTACAGAATTGCAATACATCCAAAGAGCTTACCCGGATTCACAATGGTAATTGCAACCGATACTGAAATAAAAAAAATATGGCAGTTACTTGAAACAGTAACTGATCCTGAGATTCCGGTACTGACCGTAACCGATCTCGGCATTGTCAGGGATGTGAAAATAAATGAGGATTCGGTGGAGATCATTATCACTCCTACTTATACCGGTTGCCCGGCCATGGATATGATCAGCATGAATATCAGGTTGGTCCTGGCAGAAAATAATTATCAAAATATTCGTGTCACGTCTGTTCTATCACCAGCCTGGACCACGGACTGGATGACAGAAGAAGGAAAAAGAAAATTGAAGGAATACGGCATCGCTCCGCCGAATCCCAGGCAGCAAGTTTGTAATGATAAATTGTTTGCCGCTGATGAAGCGGTGCAATGTCCTCATTGCAGCTCTTACCACACCCATCGTATCAGCGAGTTTGGCTCCACCGCCTGCAAAGCACTCTATCAGTGTGATGATTGTAAAGAACCCTTCGATTACTTTAAGTGTCACTAAACTCAGATCAGTTTCACTTTGAATTTCCCGGCACTGATAGAAGCCGGTGACCCATTCCCCCTGAACACGGTACCGGAAAAACTACCGGACATTATTTTAGTTTGATGATCATACCGGTCAATATGTACCGGGAAAACAACAGTTTGCCTGCTCATATAAATATCAGAAGGTGTAACCCTGTCGTAGAAATAAAAAGAACTTCTGTTAATGGTGATATTGGAAATATCCTGGTTCAGTACCCTGTTTTCCATGTAAACAGTCAGTACCATACCGGTGTCGGCAGAACAGGCAGAAGGTCCATAAAAAGTAAAAGCAGTTCTTTCGGGGCTTATAATAGCCGTGTCAATAATTCCACAAGCCTGCGATTGTTGTGCGTTGAGACTCCATTGATTGAGTTCCACCGGATCCGGATAGGTAATACAGGATGGACAAACAGGTAATTCACTCGCAACGGGTGGCACAATAGGTACTGGTAAACTATCAGCCGGGGTGTTTATACTACAACCCTCACAGCTATATTCTTTGCTGCAACCAGTACCGGATACAAACAAATGTATAATTACAGTTGTAGTCAGTACCTGGAACCATTTAGTAAGAATAGTGTGCTGCATGAAGACCCTTATTGATTACCCGTTCTTCTTTAAAGTTAAACATATTAATATCGCATCCATTCAAACTCCGGTTGCCGCAGGCAGGTTACCGAACTTTTGTATGTTTGTTCTATAATTAATGCTATGTCTCCTGTTTTACTGGAAATAAAAGATGGAATCGCCTTTATCACCCTTAACCGTCCGGAAAAATTCAATGCCTTTAACCGGGAAATGGCCTTGCTGATGCAGGAAAAACTGGATGCATGTAAAACCGATACGGTAAGATGTGTTTATATCACCGGTGCGGGAAAAGCCTTTTGTGCGGGGCAGGACCTGGCTGAAGTCGTTGATCCCAACGGGCCGGGTATGCAGCGGATACTGAGCGAACACTATAACCCGATCGTAGCGAGAATAAGAGACCTTGAAAAGCCTGTCGTAGCCGCTGTGAATGGCGTGGCCGCAGGTGCCGGTGCCAATATTGCTTTGTGCTGTGATGTGGTGGTGGCTGCTGAATCAGCCTCTTTTATCCAGGCTTTCTCGAAAATAGGTTTGATACCAGACAGCGGCGGCACTCATACATTGCCAAGACTCATTGGCTGGCAAAAAGCAAGTGCCTTAATGATGCTGGGTGATAAAGTAACAGCCGCTGAAGCAGAAAGAATTGGTATGATCTATAAAGTTTTTGCTGTTGAATCTTTTAGTGAAGAGGCAATGAAAATTGCAAGCACCCTGTCGCAAATGCCAACCAAAGGATTAGCCTATACCAAGCAGGTATTAAGCATGTCCTTTACCACCACCTTTGAAGAACAGTTGAATGATGAAGATGTTTTTCAGCAGAAAGCGGCTCAAACAGAAGATTACAAAGAAGGAGTAGCTGCTTTCTTAGAAAAAAGACAACCCGTTTTTAAAGGAAAATAGAATAGCCTTATGAATGCAGAAAAAGATAAGCTGGCTGCTGCCGTGGTTGACCACATGATGAAACATGATCTCTTCAGCCAGTGGCTGGGTATTGAAGTATTGAATATTACTGAAGGATATAGCAAGATCAGGATGACGGTAAGGGAAGAGATGATCAATGGTTTTGGCATTGTTCATGGCGGTATTGCTTTTTCATTAGCAGATAGTGCCTTTGCATTTGCCTGTAACAACCGGAATAATCTTTCAGTAGCATTAGACACCGCCATCAATTTCACCAAACCGGTTCATGTCGGTGATATATTAACTGCCGAAGCGAAAGAATTGCACAATGGGAAAAGCACCGGTCTTTATCATATCACGATCAGTAACCAGAAAGATCATGTGGTGGCTTTATTCAAAGGCACTTGTTTCAGAACCCATAAATCGCTGTTATGATTTATTCTTTTGACGGGTATATACCGGTCATTCATGAATCTTCTTTCGTTCACCCTCTTGCGACGGTAACAGGCAATGTTATCATTGGCAAAAATTGTTATATAGGGCCCGGTGCAGCATTAAGAGGCGACTGGGGACAGATCATTCTTGAAGACGGCTGTAACGTACAGGAAAATTGTACGATTCATATGTTCCCGGGTTTGACCGTATTACTAAAACAAGCAGCCCATATTGGCCACGGAGCAATAATTCATGGAGCGGTGATCGGGAACAACTGCCTGGTGGGTATGAATGCAGTAATCATGGACCATGTTGAACTTGGGGATGAAAGTATAGTGGGTGCCTTATCCCTCGTAAAAGAAGGAGAAAAAATTCCTCGCCGGAGTTTATTGGCCGGTAACCCCGCCAAGATCATCAAAGAGGTCAGTGATGAAATGATAGCCTGGAAAACACAGGGAACAAATTTATACCAGCAATTACCAGCACTGATGCAAACGAAATGGAGTGAATGTGAACCCTTGAGAACTCCCCAAACGCCAATTAAAGATCCTGCAGTCAACTATAAAAGCTGGAAAGATAAATCGTAGAATTACGGTATTTAATAAAAAAAATACTCGAAAAAACTTGCGAAACCGCAATCATCAATTTACTTTTACATCATAATCTGTACCCAATACCCTCTCAAAGGCCTGTATACTACCGTACTCCAATCTTTCTCTAGAAACCCCAGGGCCAAAATTCAGTTGAGTTGTTTTTTTAATACTATTGTCGAAATCCTGCTGTTGACTTAAGTTCGCAGCCCTAAAAATCCCATCCTGCTAAAAGGCCAGCTAATTGATTAGCACCATTCATTATTCCTTTTTGAAGAAGCCTCAAAGTTTCAAATCCTTTAAACGACCGTCAGAGTCCATCTCCGTTCAAGACCAACTTGAATAAGGATCATCATTTCTAACATAAAACTTTGAGCATGAAAAAGGTTTACTACATCTTAACCGGAGCATTATTATTCTCTGGTTATGCATTAAATGCACAGCCTACCGTTCCGGCCAACCCGGCTACTGGTAATGCAAGCAATTGTACAGTTTTAGGTCCAGGCAACACTCCTATCGATCAGTGTGTGGCCGGCAGCACTGTTTTTGTAACAAATTTCTCCGGCGGAACTTATAACAGGGGGAACAACGGTAACAACCTCGGTGTTGGTGCTATCTGGCGTTTTGCCAATATTGGCATAGCGGCAGGTGTAACTATCAATGCTGAAGTAACGATCAACAGCCAGTTCCAGGCCGATGTAACCAGTATGGATAATAATGCAGCCCTTGACCAGGCCGGTAATTCAGTGGCTGATTTCTTTGCGCCAACGATCAGGCCCGATGTGAATCTTAATGCTACCGACAGAAGGGGATATGTTCAAATGACCATCAACTTCTTCCAGGGAGTAAATAATTATACCACACCGGTCAGTATCAGCAGCCTGAATATGATCAGCTATGATGCAGATGGTTCTTTCGAAACAGGAGGTGCTATATCACAAGCCTGGCTCCGCGAAACCCGTGTAGCACAGGTATTCGGTGGTGGCAACCCTATTGTATTAGCAGCAGGAACTACAGAACTGGTAGCCTATAACTATGCAGATGGCGGCAATACCTGGACCGGTTTTGCAGGCGGTGTGTATGAAAGAACAGGTATCTCCCGTTGTGCGCAGGTAGCTTCTTCCTTCCGCTATAATTCGGTAGGTGTAAGTTCTGTTACTTTCCGTCTCGGATATGATTTCAAAGCCGGTACTAACGGCTACAATGTAGGCAGACCCGGCCGTGAGTACGGTATCAAATTTGGCTGTTATGCATTCCCCAGCCAGTCAACTTTACCAGTAAGCCTGCTTAGTTTTTCTGCTTCCCTGAAAAATAATACCACGCTGATCAGCTGGGAAACGGAGAATGAATCCGAATTCAGCCATTTTGAAGTGGAAAGAAAAGATGGCAGCGGAAGTTTTACTGCTATCGGCAACAAAAACGCTAACAACAGTGCCGCCCGTTCTAACTACCAGTACAGCGATAACCTTGCAGTTGCAAGCGGTGATGTTTTCTTTTATCGCCTGAAAATGGTGGATCTGAATGGCAGGTTCAAATACAGCAATGAAGTGCTGATCCGTAAAGGTGCAAAATCACTGACCGGAATTTCGATGAATCCTAACCCGATCGTGATTGGTGGTGTGGCGAATATACGTTTTGAAGCAGCCCGCCCGGCCATAGTGACCATTCGTGTGGTGGACCTGGCCGGCAGAACAGTATTACAACAGCAAAGCAGGGCTGCAGAAGGAACTAACACTGTAGCTATCAATAACCTGGAGCGTTTGCAAACAGGCAGTTATATTATTCAGCTTTCAAATGGAGAAGAACTGACAGCCACTAAGTTTTCTGTCGTTCGCTGAGTTTGATGCGTGAAAATCAATGCTCAGGGTTTTTATACCTTGACCCCTCTGGCACATTGCGGAGGGGTTTTTTTATTTAATATGATTCCCCCTTTCATATAATTTCATTTCCGGGAAAGCTAAATAGTATGTAATTTAAAGATGCCTTTCATCTCCATAGAAACACAAAACCCTTTTGTATGAGAAAAAATCTACGCTTCGCTTCTTTTATTGCAGCCGCTTTATTCAGCACTTCACTTTCCTATGCACAGGCAGATCGTTTTGCCTATGCGATCACCGATGTGCAGCAAGATGGTGTGAACTGGAGTTATTTAAGAAAGATCAATCTCCAGAACGGTGAGTTCAGCGCTGTTTTACTGAACGGAACCGACAGCAAACAAACAGCATTTGATGCGGCCAGTAAAAAAGAACTTACCGCTTTTACCATTGAACAAAACAGGGGTTACAACCTGCAGCCTGCTTTCAGCAGCGGTGTGGCAGCAATGGCTTATGACAAAAAAAATAACCGCATCTGGTATACCCCGATGTTCATTGACCAGCTCCGTTATATTGACCTGAAGACAATGAAAGTTTTCTATGTTACTTCACAAGAGTTTACCGGTATGGCCCGTAAATCTCCCGATCAGGGAAATATTATCACCCGGATGACGATCGGCAATGATGGCAATGGCTACGCAATGACCAATGATGGTGCACACCTGGTTCGTTTTACCACCGGTAAAAAATTAACCATTACTGATCTTGGAAACGTGGTGGATGATCCTGCGAATAAAGGAATGTCCATCCATAGTTCCTGCACCAGTTTTGGTGGCGATATGATCGCAGACAACGAAGGCAATCTTTATATTTTCTCTGCCCGTAATCATGTTTTCAAAGTAAATATAGAAACAAAGATCGCTACGCATGCAGGAACCATCAGCGGTTTACCGGCCAACTATACCAGTAATGGCGCAGCGGTTACAACTGATAATAAAATAATGATCGGGAGTGCTGTTGATGCCAACAGTTATTATATCGTAGATGCTGCCAGCTGGACAGCCACTCCTTATAAAACAATTGGTGGATGGCGCAGTTCTGACCTGGCCAACAGTAATATCCTTGATACCCGGCAACGGAATCAAAATCCGGTGGAAGATTTCACCCGCATTGAAGAAACAGATAACGGGTTAGTACAGATCTACCCTAACCCGGTTGTCAATAACAGGTTCTCCTTACAATTCAATAAACTGGAAGCCGGTGAATATACCGTGCAGTTAACTGATGTGATGGGAAGATTAATGATGCAGCGTATCATTAATGTGGGTGGTAAAAATCAAACAGAAGCGATCAGCTTAAATGAATCAGCTGCGAAAGGTTTTTACCTGGTGAAAGTATTGGACAAAAACAGTAAAGCGGTGTACAGCAAAAAACTGATCGTTCAATAAGACCATACCATTTTCCTTATACTAAAGCCCCGGTAGCACCGGGGTTTTTATTTTTCCCTGGTATCCTTCCAGATCAGTTGTATATGTTGGGCTTCTTTATCAAAATCCGAACAGTTGCCATCTCCCCGGCCGGTAATGCCGCCATGCGGGCCACAAATAAGATTACAATTCTCATCCACCAGTTCATCAAAAAAATCACAACAATTGCTGCTGAACAGGAAGACCCTTTTCCCTTTGTAGCTATACTCATTCACTTCGGCAGGTGGATTCCAGCGGGGTTCTTTGACAATAGAATCAATCTTTTGCCGGACACAGACCGGGAAAGCGGCCCTCTTTTTCTTTTTTCCACAGTTTTCACTTAATAATGCGGGAACAGCCAGTAAAAGGAGAAAATATTTCATAGTAAAGGGTTGATGAACGAAAGAATATATTTGCAATTCACAGCAAATATAAAATTTTGGAGAAGAGCAATTTTGTTGACCAGATCAGGATCTTTTGCCGCAGCGGACATGGTGGAGCAGGGAGCAAGCATTTTATGCGTAACAAGTTCACCGCCATGGGCGGACCTGACGGCGGTGATGGTGGACGTGGTGCCCATATTATCCTGAAAGGCAACAAAAACCTCTGGACACTTTTGCATCTCCGTTATTATAAGAATGTACTGGCAGAAGATGGAGAAGGCGGCAGCAGCAACAATAAAACAGGCCGCTTTGGTAAAGATATCATCATCGAAGTACCCCTGGGTACCATTGCCCGGGATGAAGAAACCGGCCTGCAGGAAGTGGAAATACTGGAAGATGGCCAGGAAGTTATCTGGATCGAAGGCGGTAAAGGTGGTTTGGGAAATTCTCATTTTGCCACTCCGACCAACCAGGCACCGGAGCATGCCCAACCCGGTTTACCCGGTAAAGAAGGATGGAAAGTATTAGAATTAAAAGTGCTGGCTGATGTGGGACTCGTTGGTTTTCCCAATGCCGGTAAATCAACCTTACTGTCGGTGATCACCGCTGCCAAACCCAAGATCGCTGATTATGCATTTACCACGATCACTCCCAACCTGGGTATGGTGGAATACCGGGACGGCAAAAGTTTTTGCATTGCCGATCTGCCCGGTATCATTGAAGGTGCTGCAGAAGGCAAAGGATTGGGGCATCGCTTCCTTCGTCATATCGAACGGAATGCGGTATTGTTATTTCTTATACCGGCTGACAGTGCTGATCATAAAAAAGAATTTGAGATATTGGTCAACGAACTGGAACAATATAATCCCGACCTCCTCCATAAACAATTCATTATTGCCATCAGTAAAAGCGATATGCTGGACGAGGAACTGAAAGCTGCCATTGAAAAAGAATTACCGGCTGACATCCCCCATCTCTTTATTTCTTCGATGACGAATAAAGGATTGCTGGAACTCAAAGACCTGTTGTGGAAAGTGCTGAACGAAGAAGTGAAGTAATTTTTCTCTTATAGTACAGCAGGAATACCCGCCCCACGGTATTGCAATCTTGAAAGGGAATGCTATTTTAGCTATACCCACTATGGCACTACTGAACAGAACCAAACAATTGCTGAACCATAAAGATGTATTGCTGGCAGCCACCTGGCGCTACATGGTACAGGCTATCTGGTTATTCTTTCCGCCAATTCTTTTTTTAGTACTGGCGCATTTTTGTTTTTGGCATGTCACCCAGGGAAAGGATCTGATGATCATTGCGCTGGAAGATAAAGGTCATCTTATCTCCCCCGTTTTTTTCTGTTTTATATTGTCACTCATCTTCTGGGTGGTTGTTACCTGGTACAGCACCCGGATTGTAGCAAGGGCCAAAGATTTCCAGGACCCGGACAAACATGAGATCTGGAAAATATTCCTGGTGCAAACACCAAGGGTGCTTGCTTTTACCTGTATCACCATCATCTTACTGGCTTTTTTACAATTAGAAAATTCTCCTTACCCGGAATGGCCCGCCTGGCTATGCTATGTATTACTGGCCCTGAGCTATGCCTGGTATTATGGTATCTATTATTTCTGGGAATGGTTCCTGGCCCAGCGGGATATGCCCAAAAAGAAATGGCTTTTCTTCCTGCGGAGTACAAGGTTTACGGCCTATGCCATACTGGGTGCATCTATCCTCTCTGTTGTTTTCATCAAAACCTTTTGGACACTGATCATCTTCCTGCTTAGCCTGCAGGTGGGATTAGTGCTGCTATTAATTCTGCGGAGAGAAATTGATACAGCCAACCAGATCGAAGAGATCGGTGAATCAGCAGACAAGCCGTTTGTTTCCTCAAGGTCGGGTGTCTGGAAAAAATTAAAATACATCATCAGTCACAAAGAAGACCGCCAGTATTTCAAGCTGTTTCAATGGGTCAGTTTGTTTGCAGTAGCCGTATATATCATTACGATCAATTCATTGAATATTTCCATCCTGATTGGCAGTTTCCCTTTCTTACTATTAGCTTTTGGGGTGTTGCTGGGCATCGGTAATATTATAGCCACGGTTTCGGTATTGGCCCGCTTTAACTTTCACCTGTTGTTTTTCATCTTCTCTTTGTTACTCGGCAAATTTGTTGATCCGCATTTCACAGAACTAACCACCAAAGAGAAAACAAATACCCTGTTCAGTGAACGGCAAACACTGAAAGAATATTTCAGCAACTGGGTAAATAACCCGGTAAGAAAAAGTGTTCTTGATGATACTACTATAAAAAGATATCCTGTTTATTTTGTGATCGCCAATGGTGGTGCTTCCCGTTCGGGTTATTGGGTAGCTTCCATTTTATCGAAGCTGCAGGACACTACCAGTGGCAAATTTGCCAATCATCTTTTTTGCTTATCCGGTGCTTCCGGCGGCAGTGTGGGCAATGCCACTTTTTTCAACCTGCTGCGTAATAAAGAACGGCTTATTGCAAAAGACACATCACAGCAACGGTACTGGAAAGCGGCCACCCGCTATCTCGAGTCAGACTTTTTAAGTTATACCCTCAGCCGTTTACTGGGCCGTGATATTTTCCGGCACACGGTTCCTGCGTTCAAAAAATTTACCCGTGACCGTGCTGAAGCATTAGCGTATTCTCTGGAGAAAGCTCCCGGTGAAGATTGCTTTTTATACAACAGCTTTGCTGATCCTTTCTCTTCTTTTATGACACAAAAGGGCAATACCAACTACTCCCTGCCTGTACTTTGTGTGAACACTACCCGTATGCAGGACGGAAGTCCGGGAGTGATCAGTAATATCAGTGTCAAAGAAAATTATTTTAATAAAAGAGTGGATGTGCTCAGCCTGCTGAAGGATAAAGGAGCGAAAGATGATGAGGATATGAAACTGAGTACTGCCGTTGTACTGGGCGCCAGCTTCCCTTATCTCAGTCCTGCCGGCCGTATTGATAATAAACCCTGCGACAGTTGCGAGACGGAGTCGCATTACTTTGTGGACGGCGGCTATTTTGATAATTCAGGTGCCGGTGTGGTGAATGAAATGCTGATCGCTATGAATGATATGCTGAAAGCAGATTCGGTGCTGAAAAAATATGCCGGTAAACTGGAGTTCTTTGTGTTGCACATCACCAATAATGATGTAAAGAACAGTAAACTCAGCCGTATCAATCCTTTTACCAATGACCTGCTGTCACCGGCACAAACCATTCTCGGTTCCTATGGTACCCAAACCTTAGTGAATGATCAGCGGTTGAAAAATTTCCTTTCTTCCATTAACCAGAATGATACCACCCACTATATCAATATTGACCTCTACAGCGGGGAATACAAACAGAAGTTTTCTATGAACTGGGTGATATCGGGTTTTCAGCGGGGATTAATGAATGATAAATTGCTGAACAATAAGAATTTCGCCAGGGAATGTGAGAAAATGATACAATGGAAATACTAACCGCTATGCAACAACATTGTTTTTTCTGTAATCAAACCAATGAGCCGGTTCATGTACACGGCCATTACCAGTGCCCCGTTTGCCGGACCAATATACTCCCCTGCTGCGATGGCGATAATTGTGAGACCAATCACTTATTGCAAACCAAAACAGATTCACCGGGAAGTATAATACCATCAGTAAGCCCTGCCAACCGTATCACAGGCGGCTTTGAGTAAGGAATTGCCATCCGCCGCATCCTGCCATTTTTCCCACAGCATCACACCATTAGCAATATCCTTCGCCAGTTTGGCTTTTCGTTTTACGGTGTACTGGCCATTATAGTAAATAGTATAGTTTGTGAACCCTCCGGCTGTTACGGTTGCGGAATCATACAAAGGATTGCCCCCCTGCGATAAGATCGTTTTATAAGTCAGCACTGTATTGGTTTGTGTGATACCACTGGGTCTTCCATAGGCTGGTAATCCCAGTACAGTTTTGGAAGCAGGCATTCCCCTTGTGGTAAGCCAGTAGTTCAAACAGGTTTGTGCCAATGCATAATCACTGTGATGACGATACGGCACGGTTGTATTGAAATCATCATAGGCCATGATGTTGAAGAAATCGGTATAAGCGAAGATCTCATTTTTAATGGCATCTCTTATTCCGCCTGCATACTTACCGGCTGTTACTGCCGCTGAAAGATAATACCGGGCATCACGGTGCAGTGAATCTGACAACTCCTTCATCAGGGCAGTGAATGTTACATCCGTCCCGTCAGTAGTGGTGGGAAATTCCCAGTCCATATCCACACCATCAAAATTATACTGCCGCACTTTGGCCATCACATCTTTGACAAACGTATTGCGGCCCGCTGCCGTAGCCGCCATACTCTTAAAATTTGTTTTTCCATCGCCGCTTCCGTCATTGATCCCCACAAATATTTTAGCATTATTAGCTCTTGCTTTCACGATCACCGCATCCAGTGTGGCCGGGCTGTTCACTGTCAGTGTACCGGTTGCATTGACGCCAAAGAAAGCATAGATCACCACATTGGTCATCCTGAATTTTATATCGGGTACATCGGCGGGGTTGCGGTACGAAGGAAAATAACCCACTACATAATATCCAAAAGAAGGAGGTGCCTGTATCACCGCACAGGTAAATGAAGTGACCGAAGTGGTACAACCTGTTGCTGCACCGCTTGCATTCTTAGGTTGCACATACCAGTATAAAGACTGGCTGGTGGCAAAAACAGGAACGGTATAATTATAACTGGTACCGGTTACATTACTGGCGATCAGTGCAGCGGTAGCAGCAGTCACACCCAGGTAAATATCATAACTGGCGGCACCTGTTACAGCGGTCCAGCTCAGTGTAAGCGGTCCTGCAGTAACAAAAGATCCGTTGGCCGGTGCTGTATTGGCCGCACAACCCGGCACGGCGGGCGGAGGCGGCGTGGGTGTGCCACTGTCTTTTTTGCTGCAAGATGCTAAGACAATAACAAGTAACAGAACAGGGATAAGAAATCGTAACAGGGATCGCATAGTAATGGTTTAGCACTTCAAAATACAACATTTGACGAATCTCATACCGGGCTCAACCCAATTTTCAGTAGGTTTGCTCACTAAATTTTTCAGTTATGAAGAAGTTATTCCTGACGATTGTACTATCCGTGTCACTATTCTTTAAATCCTTCGCTGATGAAGGTATGTGGCTGCCCTTATTATTAGGCCAGCAGGTATATAATGATATGGTCAAAAAAGGTTTGAAGCTGACCAAAGACCAGTTATATCATATCAATAAAGCCTCTTTGAAAGATGCCATCATCATTTTTGGCGGGGGCTGCACCGGTGAGATTGTAAGTGCAGAAGGTTTGATCTTTACCAATCACCACTGCGGTTATGATGCGATTGCCAAAGCAAGCTCGGTTGATCATAATTACCTGCAGAATGGTTTTTATGCAAAGAATAAAGGAGAAGAAATTCCTACTTCGCTTTCTGTTCAGTTCCTGCTGCGTATTGATGATGTGACTGCACTGGTACTCGATTCCTTAAAAGGATTGAGCGGTGCGGAAAGAGTGCAGCGGCAGGGAGCCATACTTGCCAATATCAATAGGAGAATGAGTGATGCCACACAGAATATTGAAACAAGGGTAAGTGCCTTATTCAAAGGCAACCAGTTCCTGGCTTTTGTCTACCAGCGTTATACGGATATCCGGCTGGTGGGCACACCGCCTGAAAGTGTGGGTAAGTTTGGTGGTGATACCGACAACTGGGAATGGCCCCGTCATACCGGTGATTTTTCGGTGTTCCGTGTATATGCTGACCCGGAAGGCAAACCTGCTAAATACGCCGAAGCCAACAAACCACTGAAACCAAAATGGTATTTACCTGTTTCTTTAAAGCCATTGAAAGATGGTGACTTTGCGATGATCTGGGGTTATCCCGGCGGCACCAACCGGTATGAAAGTTCTTATGGTATTAAGATCGCCACCGATATCAATAACCCGACACTGGTGAAGCTGCGTGACATGCGGCTGAAGTATATGTTCGAAGAAATGAAAAAAGATCCGGCCATCAAATTGCAGTTAGCTTCTTCTTATGCCGGTATCGCCAACTACTGGAAATTCTTTGATGGCGAAACCAAACAGTTACTGAAATACGATGTATTCGGCCAGAAGAAAAAAGCCGAAGAAAAATTCAATGCCTGGGCCAAAGGAAAACCCGAGTATGAAAATATTTTTGCAGATTGGGGCAAGGCTTACGAAGCCTGGACACCTTTTGCCAAACACCGCCAGTATATCAATGAAGGCATCTTTGGTTCGCCACTGATCGGTTTCGCCTCTTCCCTGATACAATTAGAAACAGCATTAGTAAAAACCGGCTCCACGCAGGCTGATATTAAAAAAGCTGCCGAAGCGGCCAACGAGCAACGTAAGAATTTCCTGGCTGCAGAAAATAAATTATCCGATGAACATATCCTCGCTGCGGTGACCCGTATGTTTTATGAAGACGTGGATAAAGAACAGCATCCTGTTGGTTTTTACGGCAACCTGAAAAATACCTATGGCCCGCTGAATGATGAGGCAACCTATAAAAAATATGCGGCTGATATATTCAGCAAGACCATCATCTTTGACGATGCCCGCTGGAATGCTTTTATCGCTAATCCTGATGCAAATGTGTTGCAGTCAGACCCTGCTTTTGGTTATGCCAGTACTTTCTATACCAACTACAGTTCCAAATACCTGCCCAAGTTCCAGCAGTTCACGGCAAAGAATGCCGAGTTCGGAAGGATCTACCTGAAAGGCATAATGGAAATGGACCCGGTAAAAGCCAAAATGATGTACCCGGATGCCACGTTTACGATGCGGGTCAGCTATGGTAATGTAAAATCCTACCGCCCGAGAGATGCCGTGTTCTATGATTATGTCACCACTTCCAAAGGCTTACTGGAAAAATACAAAGCCGGTGATTATGAATTCGATCTTCCCGCTAACCAGATCGAACTGCTGAAGAAAAAAGATTTCGGCCAGTATATGGACCCGACCCGTAAAGACCTGGTGATCGGATTCATCACCACCAATGATATAACCGGTGGTAATTCCGGTTCACCGGTTATCAATAACAAAGGGGAACTGATCGGCCTTGCTTTCGATGGCAACTACGAAGCCCTGAGCCACAAACTGGCTTTTGATAAGGACCTGAACCGAACCATCTGCGTGGATATCCGCTATGTGCTCTGGTGCATTGATAAACTCGGTGGCGGCAGCAATATCATCAAAGAATTAAAACTGATGAAATAAGTTTCGTAAAAAATACTTACCAAGCGATGGTGCAGTTTGCCATCGCTTTTTTATTTTAGTATATGCCAAGAATGAAACTTATCCCCTTTTTTATCCTTTCTGCCTTCTTACTTTTTAGTTGCAGGAGCAGGGTTTATAATATTCCTACAGGCAGTATGGAGGAAACCCTGCCGGTAAACAGCAAGATCCTTGTTAAAAATTCTTCCTCGTTTCAGCGGGATGATATCGTTGTATTCAATTATTATGGAAATAACTATACCGTCCAACCGGATGAAAATAGGCAATGGCCGCAGCATTGGGAAAAAAGAGTGTACCGCCTGGTAGCTATTTCAGGAGATATTATAGAAATTAGAAACGGGGACCTCTTTATAAACGACAAAAAGGTAACATTACCACCAAAAGCTTTGATGCCTTACGAAATAAAAGCAACTACTTTCCTGGATGACCTCCCGGAAAGAAAAGAATTCCCTGTTCAAATTAAGTCACGGCTTGGTGATACTATTATTTATACAGCAGCTTTAACTACCGAACAGGTTGTCCAATTCAGGCAACGCAAACCCGCTGTGATCAGTGTAGAAAAAGAAATGGCAACATTTACATATACAGAACCTATGATTACCCGTAATGATGAAAAAAACCAATGGACCCTTGATAATTATGGGCCGTTGAAAATACCTTCTCCCGGCGAAAAAATAGTTGTGACCCGTTTCAACTATACACTATATCAAAATATTCCAGGCATCCGGGAAGGGGAACAAGTACTTAAAGAAAAACTCTATTTTGTAATGGGTGACAATCGTCATAAGGCTCAGGATTCCCGCTTCATTGGTTTTATTCCCTATTCAAATATGATTGGTGTTGTCAAATAAAAAGATAAATTCGTTTTATAAACCATTCCATTGAACCGCTGCAGGCTACTTATTTTTCTTTTCCTTACTCTTTTTTCCGCATCCACATCGCTGGCACAAACTCCCCTGTTCAGCCTTGCCACGGATATGAACCTGCAACGGAATTTTAAAAAAGGACAGCAATACTGGGCTGTTGGGCAAACTGTACAAGGCCAGTTGAATTTTACACCCAAAGACGGTCTCTATGTATGGGCTTCTTATTTTTCAGACGGCCAGTTCAGTAATCAGCTCATTGCAAGTGCAAAACAGCCGGCTACGGTTCCGCAACAGATCAGTTACCGGAACAATGCCCAGATGCGGTTCAAACATTTATCCACCGGCTGGAAAAAATACCTGGCCGGAAGTTGCAATGCAGAAGAAGGATTTAATATTTACACCTATGCCGGTTTTGGGTTGGCCCTTGGCCGTGTCATCAATACGCCTTCTGTGAGTATTGACAGTACAGATTATTTGCTCCCGGTTAGTAATGGCAAAGCCAATTTCAAACGCCTGACCCTTGACCTGGGACTGGGCTGGGAAATTCCATTAGGCGGTGATATCTATTTATACGCCGAAGGCAGAACCTGGATACCCGCCAGCAGTTATCCCAGCAAGTATCTTTTTGTCAATAAGAATGCCCCGATGATCGGGATGTTCAATGCCGGTGTCAGGATATTATTTGATTAGGTATTGAAATTAATGCCCTCCTTTATTCCTCTTTTGTTTATGCGTATTTTTGATGGCTATGAGTAACAAGCTTTCTATCCGCCAGGTTGAGTTGTACAAACTATCCATCCCCTTAATTGAACCTTTTATCACTTCACTCGGAAGAGATGACAGTGCCGAAAATGTATTGGTAAAGATCATCACGAAGGAAGGCATCATTGGTTTTGGTGAATGCAGTCCTTATATGCCCATCAATGGCGAAAGTGTGGACACCTGTTTTATCGTGGGACAATATTTTGCACAGGCACTGAAAGGAAAAGACCCGCTGGATATTGAAGCCTGTATCCACTTGATGGACTCCATCATCTATGCCAATGGCAGTATCAAGAGTGCCTTTGATATGGCACTGTATGATATTGCGGCACAACACGCTGCCATGCCGCTCTGGCAATTCATTGGCGGTACCAATGATAAAGTGATCGTAACCGATTATACGGTGAGTGTGGGTGATATTGATAAAATGGTGGCCGATGCACTGAAGATACAGGCACAGGGTTACCCGGCTATTAAAGTAAAACTGGGCAAGAACGGGGAGGCCGACGTGGAAAGAATGAGAGCTATCCGTGCAGCCGTTGGACCGGAGATACCCTTGCGTATTGATGCCAACCAGGGCTGGACGGTGGAAGAAGCCATTGCCACCTTAAATGCCTTAGCTCCCTTTGATATACAGCATTGCGAAGAACCAATACCCCGCTGGGATTTTATGCGCCTGCCCGAAGTAAAGCAGGCAAGCCCCATTGCGATTATGGCGGATGAATGTTGTGGTGATGACCATGATGCCGCCAGGCTGATCGCCATTGATGCCTGTGATTATTTTAATATCAAGCTGGGCAAATCAGGCGGTATTTATAAAGGATTAAAAATGGTGCGGATGGCGGAAGCAGCCGGTTTGCATTTACAAATAGGTGCCATGATCGAATCCCGGCTGGCGATGACCGCTTTTGCGCATTTTGCTTTATGCAGCCCCGCTATTGTACACTTTGATTTTGACACGGCCCTGATGCTGCGGGAAGACCCGGTAACCGGTGGTATTGTGTATGAAAAAAATGGCGTGGTGAAAGTGCCGGATACAAATGGATTGGGAGCCACGATTGAGGAAAGCTGGTTAAAGAAGATGGAGAAAGTGCTGATATAATCCCCCATAGCTGGTTAAAATTGCGAAAGTTTTGGTTGTATTTGCGAAAGTGGCTGTTAGCAAAAACAATTTTTTTAGTAAATTGAATTGTAAACAGTTATCAAAAAAAGCGAAAGTTTACCCAACAGGGACTTTCGCATATTTACGAGTTATGCGTCACCCTAAGTGACAGTCTCCAAAGTTTGAAGAGTGGGCAATACATATAATTAAGCTCCTTTCTATTGCCACAAACACCAAGGCCACCCACCACCCAGACAATTTTTTCAGAAAATAGTTTGACAATTTACATTTTCGTTAGGATTCCTTACTATATTTGTTCTGTTATTCATATTTAAAATCTATAAAAATGACAGAGCAAATCAAAGGTTACTCCTACGGGCAAGTAGGGCAATCACCTGTAAGCATTGCCGATTTAAACCTTCTTAAAAAAACGGTATTATTTACCGAAGAAGATGAAAAAAATCTTCGCCTTGCAGGTGAAGTATTAAAAGACCAAACCAACGAAGTGCTTGATTTGTGGTATGGTTTTGTAGGCGGTAACGAACATTTAGTTCATTATTTTGCAAAAGATGGGCAACCCAATATGGATTACCTCACAGCAGTAAGAGCAAGGTTCGGGCAATGGATTAAGGACTTATGCAACAGGCCATTCGACCAGGATTGGCTTAACTATCAGCAGGAAATTGCGCTGCGACATCACAGCCTAAAGAAAAACAAAACGGATAATGTGGACACAGTTCCAATTATTCACTATCGCTATCTGGTGGCATTTATTTTCCCTATCACTGCAACTATTAAAAGCTTTCTAAGCAAAAAAGGACATGATATAGAAACTGTAGAAGCAATGCATGCCGCATGGTTTAAGGCAGTAACATTAACTGTTATCCTTTGGACTTATCCCTACATCAACAAAAACGAATTTTAATTAACTATTAATACTTAAAAAGATGAAAAAAATATTATCAATAGCATTTATAATTTGCTTAACTACAAACAGTTACTCACAAACAACAAAAGCCCCCGCAGGCTATACTTACGGTACTAACAAGGTTTCAAAATCGCCTTTTAGTTTGGACGATTTAAAACTTCTGCAACAGTCACTATTATTTGGCGATGATGACATTAAGTATCTTAAAATGAGCCACGATATTTTAAAAGACCAAACCAATGATATATTGGATGTTTGGTACGGCTTTGTAGCTTCTACACCACAATTAGTGTACTTCTTCGGTAATAAAACTACAGGTAAGCCAGATGGGGAATATTTAGCAAAAGTTAGAGAAAGATTTGCAATGTGGATATTGCAAACTGCCGAAGCCAATTACAATCAGGATTGGTTAAATTATCAATACGAGATAGGTTTACGGCATTATTCAACAAAAAAGAATAAAACAGACAAAGTAAATTCAGTTCCGATAATTTATTACCGCTACATTCCTGCATTAACTATTCCAGTAACTACAACGCTAAAACCTTTCTTAGCCAAAAAAGGTGCAAGTGCAGATGATGTAGATAAGATGTATAATGCGTGGCTAAAATCTGTGTTAATGCAATCTATTTTATGGGGACAGCCTTATATGAAAAAAGGTGAATTTTAAAAAAACTATAAAAAAAGTAGGAATAGTTGGGTTTTGCTTTTTTCTAATTAAAGGCATTATTTGGCTATTCTTACTCTTATTTATCAAATCAAAATTATAAAAATGAAAGTCGCAGTTTGGGATACTTATGTTACCAAAACAGATGGTACAGTTATGCACTTTGATATTATTGCGCCATCTGAAATTAAAGATGAAGCAACCATACATAAATATGGTAAGGAATATTTAACCATTAAAAACCAATCAGGACAACCCCTTTCCGCAAAAGAGTGCAGCTTTTGCCATATTGAAACTGCTTCGGCAGAAATGGTATCAGCAATTGAACAAAAGGGATATTATATTATAGAAATGCAAGGCTGCAATTAATTTTTTTTATGGACAGCAGAACCACCTTAAAATGCAATGCTACATTTATAGATTTGCTTTCCAATTGTATGCAGACGAAAACAAAAGTGGCAATGCTTTTGGATAATAATGGGCTTATAAGGGCAGAAGGGTTAATTAAGACAATGGAAATAAATGCAACGCAGCCCTATATTGAAATGCAAGGCGGCTTAAAAATTGCATTGGATACAATTACAGCGGTAAATGGTATTTTTGTAGCTTCTTATTCGGAGTGCTAAAAAGTATATTTTTGTTCAACCTTTAATAAATATGTCAGTATTCAATCTTATAAATCAAAACTCCAGCCTCGACAATAAAATAGTCGCAGGTCTTGAAAGGCTGTCACAGGTTTTCAGAATTTTACTTTGGGAAAAAGCAAAAGAACATGGCTTAAGCCCCATACAAATACAATTACTCATTTTCATTCAGTACCACTCTACTGATAAGTGCACCGTCAGTTACCTGGCTCAGGAATTCAATTTTACCAAGCCGACTATCAGCGACGCAATTAAAGTTTTAGAACAAAAAAACTTTATAAAAAAAAACACAGACAGTAGCGATACAAGGAGCTACACAATACAACTAACAGCATCAGGAAAAAAAATAGTTTTAGAAACAGAGAATTTTGCTAACCCTATCACTGAAATAATTACAAAGTCAAACGAGGCTGATAAATTGATATTATGGGAAAACATCTCAAACTTAATATTGCTTTTAAACAGACAAGAAATAATAAGTATTCAAAGGACTTGCTTTAATTGTGGACATTATACAATAAAAAACAAGGACGCCTTTTGCTCTTTGCTAAATCAAAAACTGCTTACAAAAGACATTAGAATTGACTGTGAAGAATTTGAACTGGCGTAACTAAATTTTTTTGACAATCACAGGACAGGCGGGGCGAAAAGGGCGAACGCATAACAGGGAGTTTGCTGCTATGCTGGCAGACGAATATGTTCTCAGCTTCATATCGCTATCAGCCCATATCCGGCTGACGGAATTCTATCAGCTTTTATTGTTATCTTCAATTTCAGTTTTTCAATCAGCAGCGGCTCCGGGCTGGACATTATAAAATACCAGCACAGCAGCAAGCTCTGGCCGTTGTGTGCTATGCTATGTGACATCCCCAAACTATAGACAAACTACCATGACACTGAAAAAAATTATCCTTTGTTTGACAATAGCCTTATGTCAATTTGATTTGTATTCTCAAAACCAAACCATTTTTTCTTGCAGCTACGGCCAACAGGACGCTAAGTACATTTCCTGCTTACTGACAAAAAAAATCACCTCCGAGAATATTGAAGCAACTGCTGTTATTGACAAAATTTTACAACCAATAGGCATTAAAAGAAATTTCGTAATCCTGCCATGCGACAACATACAAAACGCTTTGGCAGTAACAACCAATTCTGGCACACGTTACATCATTTATGACAACGCCTTCCTTTCGACCCTAAGTATATTAACTTCTGATTGGACTAAGGCTAGTATATTGGCACATGAAATTGGTCATCATCTTTCTGGACATACCTTAAAGACATCCACTTCTCTTGAACAACAAAGACAAAAAGAATTAGAAGCAGATGAATTTTCGGGATTTATTCTTTTCAAGTTGGGAGCAACATTACAACAAGCACAAGCTGCAATGAACTTAGTAGCAAGTGAAGGTTCAGACACATATTCAACGCACCCCTCAAAAGACAAAAGGAATTCAGCGATAAAAACCGGTTATGAAAACGCCAAGAAAAGCGAAGTTGTTAAGTACATCAAAACTGGTAATAGTCCTGAATTTTATTTTATAAGAGCCTACAAATTAACTGATGAGGGAAAATACAACGAAGCATTCGATAATTATACAACATCAATTACATTAAACCCAAATTTTGCAGAAGCGTATGTAAATAGAGCACAAGTAAGAATGATGTTTGCTTTTCAGGAAAAAGAAGCTATTATCAATGATTGTAATGCCGCAATTAAAATAAAACCTCAAATAGGAGTTGCATATTTTTTAAGAGGCGTGATGAAAATGTCAAAGGACAATTATTCAGATGCTCTCTCCGATTTTAAAACGGCAGTGATATACGATACCACTCTTTTGCATGACATGAACTACAAACTCGACAGAAGTTTTGTTGAATCAATTCTTGCGGAAAGCACAAATAAGGAAAAAAGTTCTCATTATGTTTATTTCAAAATGGGATTCGACAAAGCCCAATCAGGCCAGTACAGTGAAGCGTTAGAATATTATGACAAGGCAATAAAAATTGAAGCAAAGACTCCTATGTATTATGATGCAAGAGGAGCGGCAAAAGTTTCGTTGAAGAATTACCAAAGTGCTATAAAGGATTTTGATACAGCAATACGATTAAACCCCAATATTGATTTAGCTTATTATCATAGAGGATTGGCATATCAATATTCTGAGAGCTATGATAAAGCAGTATCTGACTTCAGCGTTGCATTAATCATCTCGCCAGACAATAAAGAATATTTAACCTACCGAGGTTTTAATAGGAGACAAACAGAAGACTATGAAGGGGCAGTAAAAGATTTTGACCGTCTTCTTTTCTTAGACCCGAAAGATGATAACGCATTGCTTGAAAGAGCGGTCACATACGCTAACATGAACAAATATCAATTAGCTATTGGCGATTTGAACAAAGCCATTCAAATAAATCCTAATTCAGAGTACCATTATTACCACAGAGGTCTTTGTAAAATAAGTCTCAAACAAGACAAAAGCGGATGCGAAGATTTAAGAAAAAGTTGCTCAATGGGTTTCCAAGAGGCTTGTAACGACTTGAAAAAATATTGCAAATAAAATCAACCATGCTTTTTAAAAACTTTGACTTTGAAAATGAAGCTGCAATAAAATTGTTCAGTATAAAGGATGCCGATTATTCTTCTACATGGGAACATTATTATAATTCTTATAATTATTCGATACAAAAACTTATTGAAAAAGGGCTACAACACAACTATGAGCTTAACTGTAGAGCAAGAAGCATACTGTTCTTAATACGGCACAGCTTTGAGCTATCTCTAAAATATAACATTGCTCAACAAGAGAAATCCGTTCCGCTTACACATGACTTTAGTGAACTCTTTGCTGAATTTGATGACAGCTTGCAGCCTCCGGCCGAATTAAAAAGTATTATTGAAAAAATAGATTTTGATAAGGATGGTGCATGTTACAGATATTACTCTGATAAAGTTGAGAACAAACCCTATTTCACTTATAATGACAGAATTGAGGTTTCAGACATTTTTAAACAATATAATCTTATCAATCCCTCAACTGGTTTTATAATCGGGAAAATTTCAGACCCGTTTGAATATGATAATAGAGTTATAAAATGGGACTTAACCTTCCACTTAGGTGAATGCAGAAATCTCAACCACATAAGAACGCAATATGACATGGCTAGTGAATTCCTAATTGAAGGAATTCTAATTGACAATTACAAGGCTGAGCTTTTATATCTCCCTTTACTATTCTTAATGCGTCATTCGTTGGAACTTGCCTTAAAAGCAAATATTTTTGAAATTCAGAAGTTCTCTTCATTAATTAAATCAAAGAACTACAATCATGAACATTCATTAATGACCCTTTACAATTGTTATACAGATTACTTATCTAAAATTGACCTGACAACATTATCAGATGATACAAAAAAGCAGTTCCATTTATTTCAAGAAAAATTTAAAGAACTCAATGACACAATTCACCGCTTAGACACCAATTCGAGGAGCTTCAGATTTCCGGTAGACAGAGACGGCAAGGCCTACGTTTTAGACATTGGAAAAATAAAACTGATTGACATATTGAAGTTATATTACTTTACAGACCCGTTTATAACTTTTACAAATGCAGTATTAGAAGAAGCCGAAGTGCTGAAATGAAGCACAAGCACACAACAGTGAGGTTTTCTGCTATGCTGGCTGACGAATATATCCTCATCTTTATATCGCTATCAGCCCATATCCGGCTGACCGAATAAATCCCAGCAACATTGCATAACTTCATCATCAGTTTTTCAATCGGCTTCAGTTGTCAGCTGACGGAACACAGAATACCAGCACAGCAGAAAGCCCCGGCGTTGGCGGTCATTCTAAAGAGACTTCCGCTTCGACACAAACCAACTGACATAGACTTTATATGAAAATAACTTACATTATTCTTGCAATCATTTTAACTGGCGGACTTTCTTTGTATCTAGTTAGT
>JAFLBM010000038.1 GCA_017303455.1 Chitinophagales bacterium
AGAAACCGTTTTACAATTGTCATATTCACCTCGTTGTCTTCAGCCACTAATACTCTTATACCAGCCAGTTCCGGCAGTTTGTTTATACTCTTATCAGGAATATATACTTTTCGTTTACCTCCTACCGGCAATTCCAGCATGAAGATAAATTTGCTTCCTTTATTTTCTTCACTTTGCAAAACGAGTTCTGAATTAAACACGCCTAATAGTTCTTTCGTAATGGTTAACCCAAGACCGGTGCCGCCGTACTTCCTCGTGGTTTCTACATTGGCCTGGGTAAAACTTTCAAAAATTTCGTTTCGCTTATTCTCCGGAATACCAATTCCCGTATCCTGAACCATAAACTGCACCGTTACTTTTGAACTCGATGCAATGATCTTGCTTGCAGAAAATGTAATACTTCCCTTTTCTGTAAATTTTATGGCATTCGATAAAAGATTGGCGAGCACCTGCTGCAACCGCATCTCATCGGTAATCAGCTCAATATCCAGTGCCGGGTCTGTATAGGTTTTAAATTGAAGTCCCTTCACGTCAACCTGGCTACTAAATTGTGATATGATCTTTTCCACAAATTCCTTCATGTTGACAGGGGCTAATGCAAGCTCCATTTTACCGGCTTCCATCTTAGTATGATCAAGAATATCACTGACAAGGGTCAGCATATGCTCAGATGAATACTTCAACACATCAAAATGTGCTTTTTGTGATGGCAACAGGTCTTCCTGCAGCAAGAGGTTAGTGGTGCCAATAATACCATTAAGCGGAGTTCTTAATTCATGGCTCATATTGGAAAGGAAACGTGTTTTCATTTTTGCAGCTGACTCGGCTTTTTCTTTTGCTTTCATCAGTTCAAATTCGGCTGATTTCAGATTGGTAATATCGAGAATACTTAATTTAAGGTATTGCACTTCCTTATAAGTGAATCCGACGGTACTGACAAAACCATAGAAAGTTCTGCCTTTTTTGGTGTTAACAGTGAGTTCTCCCTGCCAGGAATCACTGGCTGAATTTTTCCTGCCCAGCAAAACGCTTATTTGCTGCTCGTCAAACCATTTACCTATACCCGTTCCGACAATTTCCTCGTTCTGGCCCACATCAAAAAGCTGAAGTGTTTGCTGGTTACACCCTTCAATCAGTCCTGTATCAGCATTTATAATAAATACTCCATCCAGTGATGTATTATAAATTGCATCGCTGAATTTTTTTTCTTCCATTATTGATGTTTCATTATCCCGGCTGATTTTCAGGATGAGATAGGAAATGTAAATAGTAAGCATGATGGACAGGATCAGCCGCGAAGCAAAAATCTGTTGCAGTGTTTTTGCCTCTATCCATTGCAAACCGGTATGATCGGGCACAAATTGAATGCAGCAAAAAGCGGCAACAGCAGTTAATACATAGGCACCAACCAGTTCACTGTAATCTTTATAAATCCGGACCATAAATGTTACTGAAATAAAAGCCGGGAAATATAAAAGATATTCACCTGCATCAAGCCCTTCCACAATATTTATTACAACCAGGTAAATATTAATATTCACCACATACAAAATCCTGGTGAGCCTGAGCTTATGCTGGTAATTGAAATAAACCCCGGCCATAAAAATACAGCCGGTAACCAGGTTAACCAGGGAACTCAGGTACAGGTCGCTGATAAAATAAAAGATAACTCCTGCCAGGTTAATCGTTGAAGATATAAGCAGCAGTTGGTTGATCAGTAAAACAGACTTCCGCTCATCCGCTGGCAATAAAGGACTAACACCTGCATCAGCGAGAGTATGATACATACCCCTGAACAGGTCCGGCATATTTTTAAACATAGGAATCAGACTTTACTCCTATCAAAAAGACAGGGATTATACTAAAAACGAAGAAATAGCGTTCCTATTATCTAATATTCAATGATTTTATAATTTATTCCTATGATGAACCGAAACAACAGCTCCACCTTTAGTTTCAGCGAAAAAATTGATGCTGATTATATATTTAATATGTATGAGGATGATTACCCTTACATAGAAACTATGTTCAAAACAGTGCTGGACCATTTTGATGCCGACCGACTTGCCATCCTGACCAATTTCCAACAAAATGATCTTGAATTACTAAGAAAAGCAGTACATAAGATAAAACCCACTTTTGGCTTTGTAGGCATGCCTGATGTATTGGAAAAATGTAAGGCATTTGAAAACAAATGTTACCAGGTCCAATCCACAAAAGAATTAGAAACTGACTATAAGTACCTGCTAAGTACACTGGAAGATGCTCACCAGGCCATTATCAACGAACACAATAAACTGGTTTCCTATAACAGGTCCGCCGCATGAAACTCAGTTGCATCATAGTAGAAGATTTACAAGTGGCTGCTGATTATTTGAAAGGTTGTTGTGAGAAAAGTGGCCGGATCGAAGTAAAAGCACATTGTACTAATGTGACTGAAGCAATCAATTTTTTAGATACAAATAGCGTTGATCTTATTTTTCTGGATGTAGAGATACCCGGTGGACAGGGTTTCGATGTACTGGATAAGATAGCTTACTCCCCTAAAGTAATACTAACCACTTCGAAAACTGAATATGCCTATAATGGTTTTGAGTACAACGTAACTGACTTTCTTAAAAAGCCTTTTAGTTACCAGCGTTTTTCAGATGCACTTAAAAAAATAGAAGCTACTACTACCACATCAAAAAACAATGATAGCAATGACGACGATCACATCTTTATTAAAAGTGACGGCAAACTGGTCAGACTTAAAAATGATGACATACTCTATATAGAAAGTATGGGAGACTATGTGAAGTTTGTTTCAGCTGAAAAAAAATATGTAGCGCTTAATACCATTAAAAACCTGGAGACAAAAGTCAATACCCGGCAATTCATCAAAGTGCACCGTTCTTATATCGTCAATATCAGCAAAGTGGACAATATCCGGGAGAATACTCTTTTTGTAAAAGGATCAGAAATACCGGTAAGCAAAGCCTGTAAGGCCGAAGTGATCCGGCGTTTCAATATCATTTGAAACTGAAAACCGGGTAAAAAGACCGAAAATCGGAGGTTTTTGCCCATTCGTCGAAAAAATTATAGCCCCTCAGAAATCCTTTCCATATTTGTACTGTCAAACGATGACAACCAATCCTGAAAAACCAAATGAAATCCTGATATCTAAAAAAAACCACTGATCCAGATCCGAAAAACCATGTAAAATCCAGACCAATCCTTTGAAAACCCTGATCCAATTCATGAAAAGCCAGTACTCAAAATCTTTACCTTAATGAAAGAAAAATTTACCCCTTAACCGTCCCAACCATAAGAGATTTTGAAGCCGCTCCACCAGGCGGTTTTTTTATTGGCTGTCAATCAAAAGCCCCTTGCTATCGCAAGGGGCTGTGTCCGGAACCGTCCTTATAAAAATCAGTTTTTTGCCACATCAAATTTCCTGAAGATTGATTTGACAGCGGACTGTATTTCTTTGCCTGTCATGTTGCGGCTATTCACTTCATCTGTGGCCCAGCCCTGCCATACCGTTTTATCAGTTCTGGCATCGATCATGGTAATGGTAACTGTTCCCTCTCTTATAGCCCTTTGCTCACGGTCGTAGCCGAGAAATTGCGAGGGATAGTAAATGGTTGAATACCGGCGGGTGTAGGGATTATAGAAAGTCCTGGTGAAAGGTCTTGAATAAACAGGATCATTTTGTTCTTTCACATTTTTTTCTACCAATACATCATAGCTTAGTAAAATATCAGGCCTGCTCTTCGATTCCCTCCAGCGGGACGATTTTTCCAGTTCTTTATTAACAGCTTCCCTGATCTTTTGCTCTGCCAGGTCATTATACCTGTTATGATCATTTCTTCCCTCTCCGTCTTTATCTATCCAGGCAAAAGTTCTGTACTTCGAAAAATCAGCCTGGTCGTCTTTTTCAATATGTGCTGTGGTGCCACAACTTGCCAGCAAGAAGACGACCCCTAAATAACCGCTCCACAGCTTCCAATTCGTTTTCATACTTCCTCCTTGTTTATGAATGATTAATTCTTGCTCATACATAAACGGAAAAAAGGATGCCACGTTTACTAATACAATGTGAAAACTGGTATTGTTAAAATTTGTATCAGGTCAGTCCGATCTCATAATGCTTCTCCGGGATATCAACATCGGCAAACCCTTTTCGGATAAGCCGCTGTTTGAAATCCTGCTGCACTTCATATTCTCCGTGTACCAGGAAAATCCGTTTTACCTGTTCTTTATCCTGGCAGGCCAGCCACTGGCTCAGGTCTTCATAATCACCATGTGCACTCATACTGCGGATAGCCCCGATCTCAGCATTCACCTGGTGTTCTACCCCAAAAATACCAACTTCTTTTTCTCCATCCATTAAACGCCCCCCCAGCGATCTTGGCTCGCAATACCCTGTTAAGAGGATTGTATTTTTGCTGTTCTCAATATTATTACTGATATGATGTTTTACCCTGCCTGCATCGGCCATGCCGCTGGCAGAGATGATCACAAAGGGTCCATTCTGAAAATTCAACAATTTTGATTCCTCCACAGATTTTACATATTTCAAACCGGTGAAATTAAAAGGATCGTTATCCGACTGCATAAGCTTCTGAATGGTCTTATTAAAATACTGTGGATATTTTTTAACGATCTCTGTGGCTTCAATACTCAATGGACTGTCAACATAATACTTCAGTTCGGGCAAACGGTTCTCTACTTCTAACTGGTTCAATGCATATAATAATTCCTGCGTTCTGCCAACACTAAAAGCAGGCATGATCAGTTTTCCCTTTTTCTGTAAACAAGCTTTTTCTATCCAGCGTAATAATATATCCGGTGTAGTCAGATGTTCATCGTGCAAGCTATTGCCATAGGTTGATTCCAAAATAATATAATCAGCCTGCGGAAAATCTTCCGGTGATTTTAAAATAGCATCCCGGTATCTTCCCACATCACCGCTAAAAGTGATGCGTGTTTCTTTACCATTTTCACTGACCTTAATATTCACACAGGCACTACCAATGATATGGCCTGCATCGGTAAACATCGCCTGCACTCCCTCTGTTACATCAAACCATACTCCGTAAGGTGTTTCAAGCAAATGAGAAAGGCTATTCATGGCATCCTCCGTTGTATACAATGGCTTCAGATAAGGGAGCCCTTCCATTGCCCTTCGCTTATTAATATACTTTACCTCATCTTCCTGTATACCGGCCGAATCTTCCAGTAAGACGGAAGCCAGGTCTTTTGTTGCAGGTGTGCAAAATATTTTTCCCCTGAACCCGTCCTTAACCAATTTTGGTATTAGTCCGCTGTGATCAATATGTGCATGCGACAGGATCATCACATCCACTTCTGCAGGGTCAAATCCAAAATCACGGTTCAGTTGATCGGTTTCTCTTCCCAACCCCTGGAACATGCCACAGTCCAGTAATATTTTTTTCCCGTTCTTCAGTGTAAGAAGATGCTTGGAACCAGTTACTGTCCGGGCCGCACCATGAAATGCTATTTTCATAAACTTGATTTTGCTTTAAATGACCAGGTAATAAAAAACTCTGCTACTATTTCCCCTTCCTTGTTTGTCCCGACTGATCTTGCCTTAACGGTTCTTGCCTCACCTGCTGCAATACTTTCCTCAATAGCTTTCCGGAAGAGATCACCATCTTCACAGACGAAACTGGTGCGATCAGTTGCTTTCTTAAAATACTCCGACTCTACTTTCACCACCAGCATAGAGACGGGAGGTTTACGTTTATATAAATGTGCCATTGCCAGTGCACCTGTACTCATTTCTGCCGCCATGCTCAAGCAGGCAAAATACGTGGAACGAAAAGGGTTTTGTGAAAACCACTTGAAGGGAACTGTTACCAAACATCTTTTTTCATCGGCTTCTCTTACCCTGACCCCGGCAAAAAAAGCACTGGGTAATTTGGATAATAAAAACATCCTGAACTTAACAGGATGTTTCATGAGTTGTATAAATTCTGAAGTACCGGAATTCATTGCAATGATTAATTATCGTTTGTCAAAAGCCACAATGGTAGCAACCGCTTTGTTATCATTAGCATCCGCTTTGAAATAGATCGCCCCGTCACTGGTATTCATGAACCGGGAAGAACGGATCAATATTCCCTGCAGGGCTTCATTCACCTTGGCTGCATAAGTGGATTGACGACTGTTGTTGATCGCCTGGTTCAACTGGTCATAATTCAATTCATCCTTGCTGACAACAATTGCAATATAATCCCTGTTACCAATGCTGTCTGCTTCCAGTGATTGAGCTTTGGGAAACAAGCGATAGCCCGTAATACCGCAATACGGTGAATGTTTGGAAACGGTTTCTCCCGGTTTCAGGTAAGGGAATAATGTAAAACTTCCGCCATTTTCGTCCTGGCCAAAAATATAGATATAACATTCCGTTTCATTCTTCACTTCCATTTTAAAACGGGTGCCGACAGCTATTGGAGAAACGGTCTGAAAAGTATTGGCACCGGCAGCACGAAGCTGTATATATTGTTTATCGGCATTATTCACTAACCCGATTGTACACTCCAATGGAATATTGGCCACCGCTGTTCTTTTCGGTAACGGATCGATACCGTATGCTTCCCGTACATAATTCCTGAAATCACCATACCGTACCCAACCCACTCCATTCTTTCCCCATTCCGGCCCCCAGCTATTCATGATCTGGAAGGCACCGCCAAATTTCCGGTCATCATAACCAATCACACACATGGCATGTCCGCCCATTCCCATCTGCGATTCATCCATTGGCCCGGGTTGCCATAATTCCTGCCCCATCATATCCTGCATAAAACTCTGGCCCACCATCATACCAATAGCCACCGGCGCATCTTTGGCCAGGTGTTCTTTAATACCTCTTACACTGATCTCGTTGATATTATCTCCGTTCGTGATCCGGGTAAAGCCATGAATCACATTTTGTTTTCCCAACTGCCTGTCCTGCGGGCCGGGCAGCCGGTCGCAATCCTGGTCGCTGTAAGGATATTGACTTAAAGGCACACCGCCATTACTTCGCATTGCTTCCATGGCCCTTTGCAGGTAAGAACCCTGGCAGCCTTCCAGTTTGATCTGGTTGTATAAATAAGAAGGACTGAAAACAATTTGATCAGGATCGGCACCTGTTGCTGCTGCCGTTAAAATCGTTTGTGCACTGTATGCACAACTCCAGGCCACACAACTTCCCTGCTGCCCCTGGTTTCCCCTTGTGGGTGCAAACTTGAGCAGGGAAACCGCTTCAGGCAACGGATTTTTAGAAGGATCATCTTCCAGTCCTTCATATACGGATGCCTTATTAAATTCAGCCGGGTTGAAATTATAACCACTTTGTGAAAACTGGGAGATGATCTGTTGCACATTACAACCACCACTTCTTCCCAGCAGGAAATAGGCTCCTGCTGCCAGCACCAGCAGAAAGATAATCCCTTTACCTTTAAATAACCCCAATAACATAGGTAAAAGCGACATTAATCCCCCGCCTCCGCCGCCACCAGGAAAACCGGGTCTTCTTCCACCACCACCGCCATCATCGTCTTGCTGGTTAGGATCTACAGGGTCATCAGTCATTCGGATAGGCATAACAAAAGGTTTTGATTAACAGATATATTAAATTTAGCAACTTAACCACAAATAAGAACAACCCGTATATTAATTAAAGCAACAATATTTTTTCACAATTCCCTGAACTTTCTTTGCAAAAGAAACGTCATCTTTGGAAACATCTATTACATCAATATGAAAAAGATACCTCTTGCTGCTGCATTGCTTACCAGTTTAGCTGGTTTTGGACAACTAAGTGAAAAAATAGCCGGTAAAATAAAATTTGAACAGGGGCAAACCCTGCAGGTAAACCTGGAAATGAAAACCACTGTTGCCCAGGAGGCCATGGGGCAATCCATTGACTTCAATGTAGACGGTATCGCTTCCCGTTCTTACAAGGTCACCAATGCTACTGATGATAACAATACCCTTCGTCATGAAATGAAAAAGATCAGTTTCAATTTTGATGGCATGGGACAGCAACGTTCTTTTGATTCAGATAATAAAAAAGACCTGGATGGACCTTTTGGCAAGCCCGTAAAAGATATACTGGGCAAAACCTACGATATGATCATTGACCCGGCCGGGAAAGTACTAATGG
The DNA here is from genome assembly GCA_017303455.1 of Chitinophagales bacterium. GTDB lineage: Bacteria > Bacteroidota > Bacteroidia > Chitinophagales > Chitinophagaceae > CADEDV01. The sequence continues at coordinate 8,162 of JAFLBM010000038.1, forward strand.
TGCAACCGGAAAAGATAGAGACCACTCCCGGAGATGACAGGCTGCGGATCGTGATGGAAATGCTGAAGGACTTGATGAGTACTGTGCAGCCGCCTGCAAAAGGAGATGCCAGTTTTTTCAAAGTATTACCGGATAATGAAATTGGGAAAGGCGAATCATGGACAGAAACCGGTGAAAAGGAAGGCGGAAAATCAACTACCACTTATACGCTTGCCGATATCACTGATTCAACAATTGTTGTTGATTTTACCGGAATATCCAATACAGTATCAAAAGCAGAAATGATGGGAATGCCGACCACCACCACTATGAGCAGCAAAATGACCGGGCAAATCATCATTGATAAAGCGACAGGTATCATCCGGAGGAAAACAACGACGACCGAATCAACAGGAACCACTGAAATGATGGGAGGCTCATTGCCGCTTACTTCAAAAACAACCACAATTATTACAGTAGCAGCAGTAAAATAACTTACAATACTTCCAGCTGGTTTCGCAGCAAGTCATTGAACTCATCCCTTTTGCGGATGAGTTTTGCTTTATTATCTATAATCAATACCTCAGCAGGTTTGTAACGGGAGTTATAATTGGAGGACATTTCAAAACCATAGGCCCCGGCATTATACAACACCAGCAGGTCACCTTCTCTCACTTCTTTTAATTTCCGGTCAACACCAAAATTATCCGTCTCACAGATATTTCCGGTAACGGTATATACCTTCTCTGTACCACCGGGGTTGGAAATGTTCTCAATATGATGATAAGCATCATACATCATGGGCCGGATGAGATGATTCAATCCGCTGTTAACCGCGGCAAAAATGGTGGAGCCAGTATCTTTTACTACAGTGACCTGTGTTACCAGATAACCACATTCACTCACTAAAAATTTCCCGGGCTCAAACCATAGTTGAAACTTTTTATTCCCGGCCAGCGGATGTGCATCAAAAGTTTCTTTTATTTTCTTCGCCAGCAAATGCACATCCGTTTCTTTTTCTCCCGGTTTATACGGCACTTTAAATCCACCGCCCAGGTCAATGATCTCCAGTTCAGGAAAATGCGGGATGATATCAAACAGCACTTCCATACCTTTTACAAACACATCTGCATCTTTGATATCACTTCCCGTGTGTATATGAAGGGTTTTGATAAAGATGTTATGCTTCTTTACCAATTCCTCTATCTTATCCAGTTGGTTGACAGGGATTCCAAATTTGCTGCCTTCATGCCCGGTAGAAATTTTAAGATTGCCACCCGCCATGATGTTGGGCCGTATCCTGATACCGACCGGGTAGCTATGCCCGTATTTTTTTCCAAATTTCTCAAGGTTAGATAAACTGTCAATATTAATATGAACACCTGCGGCTACGGCTTCTTCAATTTCATCAAAGGCAATACCATTGGAAGTATATAAAATGTTCCCGGGGATGAATCCTGCATGCAAGGCCAGCTTTACTTCATTAATGGAACTGCAATCAACATTACAGCCGATGGATTTGATGTAACGCAGGATATTAATATTGGTCAACGCCTTGGAGGCATAGAAAAAACGAGTATCCAGTATAGAAAATGCAGCAGCCAGTTTTTCATACTGCTCTTTGATCTTCTCTGCCTGATACACATATAACGGCGTACCAAATTCATTTGCCGACGCTACCAGTTGTTCGTTTGATAATTGTTGTGCCATATTGACGAAGATAAAAAAAGAAGTGGCTCAGATACTGAGCCACTTCAATTACATTAACTATAATAAATTAATCAGCTCTCTTCACTTTCATTGCTATCCTTATTTTCGATCAGCTCTCCTTCTTCCGTTACAGCCAGCGGTTCGCCTTCCACCCCTTCGATCTCATCATTGATCTGCTCTTCTGTTGCTTTTTCTTCATCCGTTACTATCACATCTTTCATCACGGTTGGTTCCACTAACTGCTCTGCCAGCACTTCTTTGATCTTTGGCAGATCATCAGCCGAGTTGATACCAAAATAGTCCATGAAATTTTTAGATGTGCAATAGACCAGCGGATGCCCGGGCAGTTTTTCATTCCTGCCGGTAATGATGATCAGTTCTTTCTCCAATAATTTCTGCACAGCATAATCTGAGCTCACACCACGGATCGCTTCAATCTCTCCTTTGGTGACCGGCTGCTTATAAGCAATGATCGCCAGTGTTTCCAATGCTGCTGCTGATAATCGTTTCAGGAATTTATCACCATTCAGCTGGGCAATGGTCTTGTGATAATCCTTTTTGGTCAGGAACTGCCAGCCACCACCGCTTTGCCTCATCTCAAAGGGATAAAACTCAGAACCATATTTTTCAGTAATACCGTCGATAGCAGCTTCCACCTGGTCAAGTGTTATTTTGTCTTCCATGAAGCCAAAGGCATTATTCACCAGCTCAGTCAATTCCAGTGATGTCAGGGGTTTATCGCTGGCAAAGATCAGTGCCTCAATATGTGGTATCAGGTTAGTTATTTCCATGTCTGTTGGTAAGTTTACTATTCAGGTTTACGGATTGTCAAAGTATGCAAATAACTAAAATCCGCTCTTCTGTACAGCAATAAATATGCACATTTTATTATCCCTGCAAAGCTGCCGCACCGCTTACGATCTCCGTCAGTTCGGTAGTGATTGCAGCCTGGCGGGCCCTGTTGTAAGAAATCTTAAGGCTGCGCAGCATTTCATTGGCATTTTCGCTGGCCTTATCCATAGCCGTCATACGGGCCCCATGCTCAGAAGCGTTGGAATCCAGCACGGCTTTATATAATTGGGTGTTGAGGATCTTGGGCATCAGTTCGGCCACCAGTTGTTCCCGGTTGGGGTCGAAAATAAAATCAGCCTTCACAGCACCTGCCTTTTTCTCTACTTTAGGGATCGGCAGGAATCTTTCCACTTCAAAACGCTGGGTGGCCGCATTTTTAAACTGGCTGTAAACAATCTCGATCACATCAAACTGCTTTTCTTCAAAAGCTTTCATAGCAGCCTGGGAAGCCAGTTGTACGTTAGCAAAAGTCAGGCTCAGGAAAATATCTTTATAGGAAGCATCTGTCTTGTAGCCATTCTTGCTGAAATGCTCGTATCCCTTTTTACCGATGTTCCAGATCGTTACATTGCCTTTTTTGTGCTGCTCTGCATATCTCTCCGCAATGGTTGCTTTGGCCAGTTTGATAAGATTGGTATTGAAAGCACCTGCCAGTCCCCTGTCACTCGTAATAACGATCAGCAATACTTTTTCCACGGGTCTTTCTGCCGCTAATGCCATACCGGTTTCCCCTTCGCTGTTGCTGACGATATTGCTCAGCATCTCCTGCAGTTTTTTTGCATATGGACGCATCTGGATGATAGCGTCCTGTGCACGGCGCAGTTTGGCAGCACTCACCATCTTCATGGCTTTGGTGATCTGCTGGGTGCTTTGAACGGATTTGATACGGTTACGAACCTCTTTTAATTGACCTGCCATACTGTTTCAGATTTGCGATTTGGGTTGCAGATACGGGTCTGCTTTTCAGGCCGCAAAGGTATGGGCTGGGTGCTGAAATTCCATAACCCTGTTGAAAATTGGTGAGTAAGGAACCGGTGTTCCTGGTCAGGGTGCCAGGTTCCCCCTTTCGGACTAATCCTTCAGGCTGAATTCCCGTTGCAAGCCATATGAAACAGCAATTTTACCACCCTCAGCCGTGCCATTTTTGACCTCCTTTTCATCCTCTTTTATCAATTCCAGGGTAATAGGCCCGTTTACGAGGCTGGCGAGCTGTGTTTTGGAAATAAAGAGTCTGCCATTTTTCACCGTATCCACCCGGTTGATCCCATCACTTTTAGAAGAAGTATCTGACAGGAGTATTCTCACATAGTCTACAGGTTCTAATCCGTCCAGTTCGAAAACAAGGTCTGCCCTTGTGACCGATGCAGGTATACTTGTCCGGAGAGCAATTGGATGAAAGTAAAACTCTTCCCTGTATTGCTTTTTATTAACGTCAGTAAAAACGATAGTATGCTTTCCTTTGAAAGAATCTACTGATTCCTGCACTTCATAATAAGCCCCGGCATATTTGGAGCTGTCCACAGGAACGACCCTGCCATCTAATTCCACTTTGCTGGGCTCAGTCAAAATCAGTGTTGTCCCTGTTTCCCCGGCAAAACGATATTGCAGCTTCACAGTCACCTCATCCGTACCTTCCTGGCCCCAGATCCTGTAATCAAACCAGATCGTTTCCGGGTTCACATCTTTACTGCTGCCGATTTCATTACTGGTGCAGGAAGTGATGATTACGGTTGACAGGAACACGATAACGGCCGAAAATATTTTATTCATGTAGTTACTTTTTTATTAATACTCACAAAACCCGAAAGGTAAGTTAACAAAAGACAAAACTCCGGATCAGGCCGGTAGTAAGACATATTTCATGTATCCCTGACTCCCGGCGAAACATTATCTTTGCTTCCCTGTCAAATTGGCTTACAATTATTTGTAGCACCTTTTTTGACAAATGTAAAAATCCTGAAATTATTTAAATAGCCCTGAGCGTAGCTGAAGGGCCAATACCACGTATTATGTTAGGTTTTATTCAGAAATTAATCGGAGGCAGCAAGTCGGAGAAAGATGTAAAAAAGATTGCCCCCGTTGTTGAGAAAGTGAACCAGTTTTTTACCCGCTATGCTTCATTAACCAATGATGAACTGCGTAATAAAACTCAGGAATTCCGCCAGCGCATCAAAAAACACCTGGAAGAAATTGATACAATCATTGCCAATAAAAATAAAGAAGCAGACGAGCTGCCCTTTAATGATCTTACGGGCAAAGATGCTATTTACCAGGAAGTGGATAAGCTGAAGAAAGACCGGGATAAGAAAATTGAAGAGGCCCTGAACGAGATCATGCCGGAAGCCTTTGCCGTGGTAAAAGAAACTGCCCGCCGTTTCAAAGAAAATACGGAGATCGTTTCCACGGCCACTCAAATGGATCGTGACCTGAGTGTAAAAAAAGATTACATTAGCATTGACGGCGATAAATCAATATTCAAAAATACCTGGACTGCTGCCGGCGGTACGGTTACCTGGAACATGGTGCATTATGATGTGCAGCTGATCGGTGGTGCGGTATTACATTCCGGGAAAATTTCAGAAATGGCTACCGGTGAAGGTAAAACACTGGTATCAACCCTTCCTTCTTACCTGAATGCACTGGCTGGCGAAGGCGTACATGTGGTAACCGTGAATGATTACCTGGCCCGTCGTGACCAGGAATGGAACGGACCGGTATTTGAATGGCTGGGCATTACTGTTGATTGTATTGATAAATACCAGCCTAACAGTGAAGAAAGAAGAAATGCCTATCTCGCCGATATCACCTACGGCACCAATAACGAATTCGGTTTCGATTACCTGAGAGATAATATGGTGCACTCACCGGAAGAAATGGTGCAACGCAAACACCATTTTGCCATGGTAGACGAGGTGGACTCCGTATTGATCGATGACGCCAGAACACCGTTGATCATCTCCGGCCCGGTTGCCAAAGGCGACGACCAGCAATTCCATGTGCACAAACCCAGGATACAGGTGCTGGTGCAGGAGCAGGAAAAAATTGTACGCCACTGCCTCAATGAAGCCAAAAAGGCATTTGAAAAAGGTGAAGACGACCCGAAAACCGGTGGCCTGCATTTATTCAGGGCATTCCGTGGCTTACCCAAGTATGGACCTACCATCAAATTCCTGAGTGAGCCGGGCATTAAAGTAAAAATGCAGAAAGCAGAGAACTATTACCTGCAGGACCAGCAACGCAATATGCACATCGTGGATGAAGAGTTGCTTTTCCATATTGATGAAAAAAACAACTCGGTAGAACTTACAGAAAAAGGATTGAATGCGATCACCAAATCGGGTGAAGATCCCGAGTTCTTCATATTGCCTGATATTGGAGTGAAACTCGCCGAAATTGAAAAGCAGGAAGGACCGGCTGAAGAGAAACTGCAACTCAAAGAAGCAGTGCTGAATGATTATGCCCAGAAAGCAGACCGCATCCATACTGTACAGCAATTATTGAAAGCTTATACGTTGTTTGCCAAAGATGTGGAATATGTGATCATGGATGGTGCGATTAAAATTGTAGATGAACAAACCGGCCGTATTATGGAGGGTCGCCGCTACAGCGATGGCCTGCACCAGGCACTGGAAGCAAAAGAGAATGTAAAGATCGAAGCTGCTACCCAAACCTATGCAACAGTTACGCTACAGAATTATTTCCGGATGTATCATAAGCTGGCGGGTATGACGGGCACAGCCGAAACGGAAGCAGCAGAACTTTGGAGTATATATAAACTGGATGTGGTAACCATTCCCACCAACGTGAAAATGATCCGTGACGACAAGCAGGATCTTGTTTACAAAACAAAAAGAGAAAAATACAAAGCTGTTATTGACGATATCGAAGTGTTGAGAAATGCGGGACGCCCCGTGCTGGTTGGTACCACTTCTGTTGAAATCAGTGAGTTGCTGGGAAGAATGTTGCAGCAGAAAAAAATTCCGCATAATGTATTGAACGCAAAACAACATGCCCGTGAAGCACAGGTAGTGGCTGAGGCTGGTTTACCCGGCGCTGTAACGATCGCCACCAATATGGCCGGTCGTGGTACGGATATCAAACTCGGACCCGGTGTGAAAGAAGCAGGAGGTTTGGCAATCATTGGTACAGAAAGACATGAAAGCCGTCGTGTGGACCGGCAACTGAGAGGCCGTGCCGGCCGCCAGGGTGATCCCGGTTCTTCCCAATTCTATGTTTCCTTAGAAGATGACCTGATGCGTATGTTCGGTAGTGAACGTATTGCCGGGCTGATGGATAAGCTGGGGTATAAAGAGGGAGATGTTATTCAGCACAGCATGATCAGCAACAGTATCCAGCGGGCACAGAAGAAAGTGGAAGAAAACAACTTTGGTATCAGGAAACGTTTGCTGGAGTATGATGATGTAATGAATAAGCAAAGAACTGCAGTTTATTCCCGTCGTAACCACGCCTTGTTTGGAGAAAGACTGGCACTGGATATAGATAATGCTTTCAGTGTAACAGCAGAGGATTTGGTAGCCAGCTATAAATCACAGGAAGATTATGAAGGTTTCAAAATGGCCTGTATTGTGAACCTGGCGCTGGATATCAATATTACCGAAGAAGAGTTTCTGAAAACGGATGTCAACCGGCTTACTGATCGTCTTTATAATGAAGCCATTTCAGGATACGAGGCGCATAAACTGGAAATAGCAAAACAGGCATTGCCGGTTTTCAAGAACATTAAGCTGACACAGGGGAGCCATATTGAAAACGTAGTGGTGCCCATCACAGATGGCAAGAAAGGAATGAATGTACTGACCCCGTTACAAAAGACCATCGATACAGAAGGAAGAGAACTGGCGGCTGCTATGGAAAAAAATATCACCCTGGCTGTAATTGATGATGCATGGAAAGAACACCTGCGGGCCATGGATGACCTGAAACAAAGTGTGCAAACCGCTTACCTGGAACAGAAAGATCCGTTGGTTATTTATAAGACCGAAGCTTTCAGCATGTTCAAAAGAATGGGTAGTGAATTAAATAAGAACATCGCTTCGTTCTTAAGCCACTCGTCTTTACCTATTCAACAGGATAATGTGCCATTGAAAGAAGGCCGCCAGCAAAGAACTGATTACAGCAAGATGAAGGCGAACAAAGATGATGTGGATACAGCTGGCCAGGATTATGGTGCCAATGAAAGAGACCGCTTTGAACCCGGCGGTGGCGGAGAAGTGGAAGTAAAACACGAACCTATTAAAGTGGCTCCTAAGATCGGCAGGAATGATCCTTGTCCTTGTGGCAGTGGTAAAAAATACAAGCAATGCCACGGTAGGGATGCCTGATATTATCTAACTAATTCATGTGACAAAAAAACCCCGCTTTGCGGGGCTTTTTTGTGTGCAATCACTTTCTTAAGAGCAAACCCCTAGTACCGTATTTTTTTTACCAAAAACGTATATTTTCTATTTTTTAATAGTAATTACTGCAATAGATTTGCGTTCTCATACGGAGGAAAAGATGATGACTATCCCCCGTATGAAATCCGAATCTCAACCCTAAATGAAAACAAAGATGACCCGTATTTTTACCCTTTTCGCCTTAGTTACTCTTTCCATTTGTATTTTCTCTACAAATCTTGGTGCCCAGAATACTTATGTTAATAATGGCAATAATTCCAATTATAACCTGAATAATGGGGACAGCCTGTATATCAGTGCAGGTACTTTTACGGGTAAGATCAATTCCTTTAGCCAGGGAGCAAAGATTACTGTGGCAGCAGGTGCTACATTTCGCCCTGATAAGTTTAATAATCCCCGCGGGACCCTGGTGGTATATGGTACTGCCAAATTCAACGAGGACCTGAAAACCAGCTCTAATTTTTCACTCATAAACTACGGTACAGTTTGGGCTACACAAGATGTTGAGCTAAATGGTAACGCTCAGGTATGGACCAATAACTTTGGCGGCCAGTTAAAATTTGACGATGGCATCACTATCAATAACAATAATACGATTACTAACAGGGGTACAATCACCAGCACTGGAACGATCGTCCTGAACAGCGGGGCTTCGTTTACTAATACTTACGCAACTACAGTAACTGGCAACCTCGTAACAAACGGTTCTTCTTTTACGAACGAGGCCTTATTTCAAACTACCGGTTCAATCACTTTTAACTCCGGCCATTGGTAGATAATAATTGCCGACTGATTGCCGGAAGAGGTTTTATTAATAATTCCAACGCAGTAAATAACGACGGATTGATCTGGGCAAAAGCAGCGAACGGAAACGGTAACATCACTAACAGCGGAACGATTACCAATGGCGCAACTGCTAAAATTAAGGCTGTCAACTTTACTAACTGGGGCACTGTAAAAGGTAAAGGTTATTTTTACTTCACTGGTTCTACCACTAATACCGGTACTGTAGGCGTAAGTGGTAACACAACTGATACATTGAAAATATATGATGTATCAAGATCGAACAGCAATGGAATTTTTGATCAGCAGTGGGGAACTGTTCGCCCCAATGCTGTGTACAGGCCTTTTGCTGCCCCTGATACCATTAACAATTTCGCCGGTTGTTCTGTAGAATTACTTTCTAACATACCCCTGCCTGTTAAATGGAATTATTTCACAGTGAGTGTAGCGGCCAGCACGCCTGCACTGAACTGGTCTGCTGACCAGGACCCGGGAACTACCTTCGAAGTGGAACGCAGCTATGATGGCGCTTCATTCGCTGCCATCAGCAATATAGAAGCAAAGAACAATCAGTCCGTATACAACTATAACGACGCCCAGGTAAATACACGGGCTGCTGTTGTTTATTACCGCATCAAAGCCGTTGAACCTGACGGCAACACAAAATATTCTGAAACACGTACCGTGAAATTCAGTAACAAAGCAGGAGTAACTATTCAGGCTGTACCCAACCCTTTTACAAGTCAGTTCAGCATTAACTACCAAACCACCGAAAAAGCAACGATCACTATCCGGGTGTACAGTCTGAATGGCCAGCTCCAGTTAACAAAAAATGCAGGTGTAAGCAATGGCTATAACAGCATTGCAATAACAGAAGCCTCCCCGCTGGTGAAAGGAATGTACTTAGTGCAGATCAGTAGCGGTAATACTATGATAGCTACAGAAAAATTAATGAAGCAATAGAAGATATAAAACCCTGGACGGTTTCTACACAAAAAGCCCCGCTGATTGCAGGGCTTCCTTGTTTCTATTGTTTGTTTATCAGAATGGCTTGGGCTTCTTCAAATCGTACTTCTGCTCGTACCGTTCGTTCAGCAGCTTATGCTTATCGGTCAGGTCTATCTTTCTTCCCTGTATGAAGGCATCTGTTACAATGCTGGTCCGCATGTCAAGGATATCTCCTTCACTCACCACGATATTAGCATCCTTACCCACTTCAATACTCCCTGTCTTATCACCCATACCCATAATTTTTGCGGCATTCAGTGAAATAGCAGCCAGTGCCTCTTCTTTTGATAAGCCATAGGCTGCGGCTGTACCTGCATTAAAGGCAAGGTTCCGGCCACGGGTCTGGGCATCATCATCTGAAATTGCAAACAAAACACCTGCTTTTTGTAAAGCAGCTGCTGTTTTATAGGGCTGGTCCACATCATCATCAGCACCGGTGGGCAGGCTATGTGGTTGTTGCAGAATAACGGATACATTATTCTTCCTGAGCAGGTCAGCAAACTGCCAGCTGTCACTTCCTCCCACGATCACCATATCAAAGCCAAACTCTTTTACAAAATCCAATGCCACCAGTATTTGCCTGGCTGTATTGGCATGCACATACAGTTTTTGTTGTTTATCAAACAGCCCTTTAACAGCTTCAAATTTCAGGTTGGTTTCTTCGTGTTTGGTTTCCCCGAGATAAGCTTTCGCTTCCCGGAAAAATGATTTCAATCCTTCAATCTTTTCCAGGCCTTCTTTTACAGGGTCAGCCGCGGGGGCCTGCGGGCCACCCCCTCCTCCACCGCCAAATCTGCCGAAACTCGGACGTGGCATTAAGGAAGGCATATACACATGCAAACCGGCGTCTGTTTTGTAAGCAGCATCCTGCCAGTTCCAGGCATCCAGTTGAACCACCGAAGAAGTTCCGGCAACAAAACTTCCTTCGGGAACAACATTTGCTAAAAGGATGCCATTCGACCTGAGGGTATTGATCACTTTTGAATCGGTATTATACGCCACTAATGATCTTACATTAGGATTCATATCACCGATCTCTCTCACATCCTGTGTCGCACGAACTGAATTAATCCCCACCAAACCCAGGTTGCTGGTGGGCAGGATCAGTCCCGGGTATACATGTTTTCCTTTCACATCCAAAACCTGGACATCACCGGCGGGTATGGCCACATTGCCTCCCACTTCTTCGATCTTTCCATCTTTGATCCTGATGGTTCCGTTCTCAATTACTTTTCCGTTGCCAACATGTATGGTGGCATTCTTAATAAAGATCAATCCCTTTTGAGGTTTAGCCGGCAACACTGTTTCCTGTGCGGCTGCACCCAGGAAACAAAAAACCGATATCGCTAATAATATTTTTTTCATGTTCAAAGATTTTAGTCGTTAGTAATATCATCTGCATCCACCACCAGTAACCCATGGCTGTGCCCATGATCCATACAGGTATGCATGATCTGGTAACTTGGCTGTGCCGGGATTACCGGTGCACCACTTCTTTTTTCACCGTTCATTTTACGGATGAGGCGCAAACGTTCAGCATCCACCAGCTTTTGCATCTGCTCATCTTTCTGGCGGTCGAAATAGATAATGCCATCAACAATCGTATAAAGCGGCTTTGCATAAATGCTAAGGGGATTATCACTCCATAATACCACATCAGCATCTTTACCTGTTTTCAAACTTCCTACCCGGTCATCCACATGAAGCATTTTAGCAGGATTCAGGGTAACCATTTTGAGAGCCTCTTCCTCCGTGACGCCGCCATACTTCACGATCTTGGCGGCTTCCTGGTTCAGGCGGCGTGCCATTTCAGCATCATCACTGTTGATAGCAACAGTCAGCCCTACTTTTTGCATGATCGCTGCATTGTATGGAATAGCATCTTCTACTTCCATTTTATACGCCCACCAGTCAGAGAAAGTAGAAGCAAAAGAACCATGCTTCAGCATTTTATCAGCGACTTTATAACCCTCAAGGATATGGGTAAATGTATTTACCGTATAGCCCATCCGGTTGGCCACTTCCATCGCACTGTTGATCTCACTCTGCACATAAGAATGGCAGGTGATAAACCTTTTTTTCTCGAGTATTTCCACTAACGCATCTAATTCCAGGTCACGACGCGGCATTATTAATGATGCTGTTGATTTCTTTTCTTTCAATAATTTTTCTTTAGCGGTATTGTATTCCTTCCATACCTGCTGGTAATCTTTTGCCCTGGTGAATGCATCCGTAAGTACTTGTTCCACTCCCATCCTGGTATCGGGGTAACGGTTATTACCTAAAGGAGCAGCTGAACGTTTTACGTTTTCACCCAATGCAAATTTGATCTGGCCTGCCCAGTTCTTAAACTTCAGGTCATCATCATTCTGCCCCCAGCGGAGTTTGATCAGTTGTGTTTGCCCGCCGATCACATTGGCAGAACCATGAAGAATATGAGAAGTGGTAACACCTCCGCTCAACTGGCGATAGATATTAATATCGTCGGGGTTCAGGTTATCTGCTATACGAACTTCCGACGTTACCGACTGTCCTCCTTCGTTAATAGAAGCTGCAGCAATATGAGAATGTTCATCAATGATACCCGCTGTAACATGTTTACCTGTGCCGTCAATTACCCTGGCAGCAGGATCAGACAGATTCTTACCTACACCAGTGATCTTGCCATTTTTGATCAGCACATCACTGTTTTGCAGCACGCCTTCACTTTCATTGGTCCATACCGTTGCATTTTTTATAAGTATGGTCTCCTGCTTTGGAGCGTCGGCTTCTTCCCAGCCGAATGGCAGGAATGGATACGTTACTTTTCCTGTAACAGGTGTCTCTTTCTTTTTAACACTATCTGCTTTTACTTCTGCTGCTTTTACAAACGTGGCAGTCCAGGTTAATGAATTTCCCAATGAGTCTGTGCCTGTACCATTCCATTCAGTGCCATTGCTGATACCGGTAAGCCTTGTGGCTGTAACCGGCAATGCCTGGTCAGCTGCAGCGCCTCCTCTTCCGGGTAAACCAGCAGGACGCTGACCTGCATCAGGAGCCCCGGCCGGACGCTGGCGGCGTGCCATTGGCGCATAGCTCAGCTTCACGATCTTGCCGTCAAAACTGAGTTTTGAATTCAAAGTATCTTTTGCAAACATCGTTGCAGAAGAACCGCTCTTTACATCTACTGTATAATTCTCTGTACCTGCCGGTGTGTTCACCACCAGGTTATAGGTTCCCAGTTTATCAGACAGGTCTTCTTTCACGGTATATTTTATACCCTGCACCCAGTTTTGCAGAATGCTTGTTTTTTCATTGAAGATGGGGCCACTGGTGATCAGGAAATTGGCCAGCTTACCGGCATCAATACTTCCCACTTTATCATACACACCTAATAAAGTAGCTGGTGTTTTAGTCAGTGCTTCCATGGCTTTGTTCTCACTCAATCCGTATTCCATCGCCTTCCGCAGATTGGTCCAGAATTGATTGACTGATCTCAGATCAGCGGTGGTAAGACAAAAAGGAATACCTGCTTTTTCAAAAGAAGCAGCCAGTGTGGGAGCCAGTTCCCAATGCTTCATATCATTCAGGGAAACGAATCTTGCTTCATTCGGGTCTTCCACATCCTGGGCCTGCGGATAATTCAATGGCAGGATGAAAGAAGCGTTGGTGGCTTTCATTTCTTTAACCCGCTGGTATTCGTTCTGACCGGCTTTCAAAATGTACTGCACACCAAATTCATCACCAATGCGGTCGGCCCGCAGGTCATTCCATTTATCATTGGCTTCAAATATTTGTGGCAATCCCTGGTTGTCATTCCAGGCCTGCAGGCTGAGGTTAAATCCTTCTTCTGCCGGTTTACTTTTATACCACCGGGCGTCCAGGTAGGTCTGGCGCAGTAAAGCGATCATACCCATCATCGACCCGGGATAGCTCTGTGACGATGTTCCTTTATTAAAGGAATAATGTGCTGAAGCCTTTTCCTTAATGACAACAAGGTTTTCTTTCTCATTGGCTAAAGAAACAACGGCCCCGGTACCGCGGGCAATGCCATCTTTTACATGAGAGAGGACCGTACCAAACCCGATTTCACGCAATGGTTTTGCTTTGGAATCATCCACCGCAAAAACCTTGTAAGCATCCACATCGCTTTTAATGGCCTGGTTCCAGCCATAAGGTCCTTTCACAGCCGTTTCTAACTGGGGTTGCTGGGCAAAGTTGAAACCACCACCGGCAGTTGTTCGTTGCGGGGCCGCAATTCCATAATCGGCATAAATGTCGATAAAGGAGGGGTAAATATATTTTCCTTTACAATCGATCTCAACAGCACCGGTTGGGGCTTTGAGATTACTGCCAACCGATACGATCCTGCCATCTTTAATGACAACAGTGGCATTGGTCAGCGTGGTGGATCCGTCTTTTACAACAGTCGCATTCGTGAAAGCATAATGCCCGTGCCGGGGATCAGCAACACCATTTTCCGGGAAGGTAACCTGTGCCCGGGACTGGGTGGCTGCAGCAAATGACATCAATGCCAACACCAGTTTGGGGAGAAGCCTGGTTTTTCTCATTGCAGTATAGTTTTTTTGTTAGATGATTTTTCCGGGTGATACTTGCGGCGGAAACGAATTCCGAATTTAAAGTAATCAACGCAAACAAACAGAAAGACTTTATGGGTGGTTAAGCCGTTTTTGGCAAGTACCGTCCTGTCCCGATTCCCATAACTTTAGCTACATTTGATTCTTTAATACTATCCAAGTTATGGCGGTTGCCAAATCAGTAAAACTTGTCCCCGACCTGCCTGACCGGCAGGCAGGCTTTTCCCTGTCTCCCCGCATCGACCAGGTGGGTGTGGAAGAAAGAGCTTCCCGTTTTACCAAACGCAGCATCAAGAACGAAACCAAGATGAACGGGTTGAAACTGGTGCTGAATATGATCGATCTCACAACCCTGGAAGGGAAGGATACCGATGGTAAAGTGAAACAACTTTGCTACAAGGCCATGCACCCGCATGATGCTGTGCCGGGTATTCCCACCGTGGCAGCAGTTTGTGTGTACCCAACCATGGTGAAAGTGGCCAAAAAAGCTTTAGAAGGTTCGGGAATAAAAGTAGCTTCTGTGGCTACCGCTTTTCCCAGCGGGCAGGCAACAAGAGATATCAAGATCAGGGATACCAAATATGCCGTGGCGCAGGGTGCCGATGAAGTGGACATGGTGATCAGCCGCGGAAAATTTCACGCCGGTGAATACAATTTTGTGTTTGATGAAATTGCTGCCATCAAAGAAGCCTGTGGAGAAGCCCGGTTAAAAGTAATTTTAGAAACCGGTGAACTCGGCACTTATGATAAGGTTCGCCGGGCCAGTGATATTGCCATGCATGCCGGGGCTGATTTCATTAAAACATCCACGGGTAAAATTCAACCCGCCGCTACCATGCCTGTTACCTTAGTGATGCTGGAAGCGATCCGTGATTTTTATTATAAAACCGGGAAGATGATCGGGATGAAACCGGCGGGCGGCATTTCCAAATCAAAACTGGCCCTGCATTATTTAGTGATGGTGAAAGAAGTGCTGGGTGAGGATTGGCTGAGTAATGAATGGTTCCGGTTTGGTGCCAGCAGCCTGGCCAATGATGTGCTGATGCAGATTGTGAAAGGAGAAACGGGGTTGTACCAGAGTGCAAATTATTTTAGTGTGGATTAGGGCCTCCCCAAACCCTGCCTGCCGGCAGCTAATCCTTACCCAAATTTAAGGGTTGGGATTTAAGGGAGGAAAAGGAACTTTGACGGCATTATGCATAAAATAACTGTCAAAGATTTTCCGAGTCTGGATTTAGGAGA
>JAFLBM010000039.1 GCA_017303455.1 Chitinophagales bacterium
GGCGGGGCAGGTTTATATTATGCCAGTACCGTTACCAATGCAGCCGATATGTATTGGGCTATTTTCTTTGTAAGCTGTTTTTATATGCCCACCATCGGGCTGAGCAATACCGTTTCTTACTCTTTGTTAAGCAAAAGCAATTTTGATGTCCAAAAAACATTTGCGCCGATCCGTGTATGGGGAACAGTTGGTTTCATCGTGGCAGAGTGGGCAGTGGACCTGCTGGGCTGGACACAGAACAATAACCAGTTCTATTTTGCCGCCGTTGCAGGGGTATGTACCGGTTTGTATTGTTTTACACTGCCAAGGGTGGAAGTAAGTACATCCACAGAAAAAAAATCATTTGCCACCCGTCTCGGGCTGGATGCTTTCCAGTTATTCAGAACATCAATGATGGCGAAATTTTTCTTGTTCGCCATGTTCCTCGGCGCTGCTTTACAGATCACCAATATGTTTGGTAATCCTTTTCTTGGCGACTTTGGAAAAGTGCCGGAGTATGCAGATAGTTTTGCGGTGAAGCACAGTAATATTTTAATTTCCTTATCGCAGATATCAGAATGTCTTTTCATCCTGGCGATCCCCTTTTTCCTGAAACGTTTTGGCATCAAACAGGTGATGCTGATCAGTATGATCGCCTGGGTATTTCGTTTTGGATTGTTTGGGGTGGGTAACCCCGGTTCAGGATTATCCTTGCTTATTCTTTCAATGATCGTTTACGGGATGGCTTTCGACTTCTTTAATATCTCCGGTTCTTTGTTTGTGGACCGGGAAGCGAAACCCGGTATCCGGGCCAGTGCACAGGGTTTATTCATGTTAATGACCAATGGGCTGGGTGCTATTCTTGGTGGTATTTTCGCCGGCCGGATCGTTGATCATTTTACAGATGCTGCCGGCAGCAAAGACTGGCCGAATATCTGGTTCAGCTTTGCCGGGTATGCATTAGTGATCGCTGTGTTATTCCTGCTGCTGTTCAAATACAAACACAATCCCAAAGAAATGGAAACAGTGACACATTAATAAAAGCATCTGTTAATAGAATAACATTAGCACTAACTAAAAAAACCCATTCTTTCGAATGGGTTTCAATTTTATAAAAGCAAAGCTTAGATATGCGCTTCAATTTTCTTTACAAAGTTCCCTTTGGGTTGTGCACCCACTAATTTGTCAACCACCTGGCCACCTTTGATGAAAAGGATAGCGGGGATAGAAGTGATGCCATAGTTCATAGACACCTGCGGGTTGTTGTCCACGTTCACTTTACCAATATTCACTTTGCCGTCATACTCTTTGCTGAGTTCTTCAATAACGGGCCCGATAGCACGGCAGGGTCCGCACCATTCTGCCCAGAAATCCACTACGGTCAGTTTTTCAGAAGCCAGTACATCCGACTGGAAATTGGAATCATTGAATTCTTTTGCCATTGTATTTACTTTTTTTAATTTTTGTTGTTGTTCTTTATTACAAGAAAGGGATTGCAAATTTAAGCCCGTTAAGAATAACATGCAGCGATGGCACAAAGTTGTGTAAAACTTGACAAAATCTGCTGCCTGTTACCTGACATAACTGCTAAAATGTCTTCACCCTGCCTGTCGGCAGGCAGGTTATCAATTCGTTAACACCTGCACTTCCAGCTCTGGTTTTTGCTGCAGGAACTGGATCATTTCATCGTTCATTTCAAAGCCGCTGTTTGTATTTACTAAGCTGATCTTTAATTTGTTCCTTGGTTCAGCCACAATAAACCGTAAAGAAGCCGAGCCCGGGAAATTCCGCATATTCTTTTCCACGAATCTGATCATATCCTCACTGATGTCTTTGGGATGCACATGGATATTCACCTGGCGGGTGAGTGTCCGTTTCAAAGTTTCTGCCAGTGATACCTGCTGCACTTTGAATTCATATTCTGCTTTATTATAACGTTGTTTTAAGAAACCGGTGATATACACCGTGCTGCCCAATTGTAAGAACGGTGATAGTTTCAGGTAGTCTTCACTGAATAAAGGGAACTCCATTTTGCCGGTATAATCTTCTATCACATAGGTACCGAATTTATTGCCGCTGCGGGCCACCCGGTGTTGTGCATCTGCCACCAAACCAATGATGCGGAACATACGGCCGGGGTTAGGCTGCAGGGTTATACTATCCCTGAATTCATTGAAATCAAAAACAGTGGTGGTGTTATAATGATAAATTTCAAAACGATAATTATCCAGCGGATGGCCACTGAGGAACATACCGGTCACTTCTTTTTCATGATCTAATTGCGTGGTGAGTGACCAGGGTTCACAGGCAGGTAGCCGGGGAGGCGGTATTTCCATACTGATGGGCAGGTCGCCAAACAAGGTATTGGTGGTGGTTGCATTTTGCGTGGAAATGATCTGCCCGTATTTAATGACCCTTTCCAAACCAGTAGCTGTTTCACCTTCGGGGATATTAAAATATTGTGCCCGGTGAAAATCAGTAAACAGGTCAAAACCGCCTGCATAGGCAAGGCTTTCTAATGTTTTCTTATTGACGGTACGCTGGTTGATGCGTTTGATGAAATTAAATATATCCGTATAAGGACCGCCTTTTTGTCTTTCAGCAATAATACTTTCCACCGCAGCTTCACCCACAC
Source organism: Chitinophagales bacterium (assembly GCA_017303455.1). Taxonomy (GTDB): domain Bacteria; phylum Bacteroidota; class Bacteroidia; order Chitinophagales; family Chitinophagaceae; genus CADEDV01. Next base: position 2,615 of record JAFLBM010000039.1, read on the forward strand.
CTTTTAATCCGCCGAGACCAAAACGGATTTCTCCTTTATCATTCACTGCAAATCCTTTCAGTGATTCATTGATATCAGGCCCGAGTACTTTAATGCCCATCCGCTTACATTCTTCCATAAAGAAAGTGATCTTCTCGATGGCACCTGCGTTGTTCAATACTGCCGACATATACTCTGCCGGGTAATGTGCTTTTAAATAAGCGGTCTGGTACGCTACAAATGCATAACAGGTGGAGTGCGATTTATTGAATGCATACTGGGCGAAGGCTTCCCAGTCCGTCCATATCTTTTCTAATCGTTCAGCCGGTAATAATTTATCCGTCGCTCCTTTGATAAATTGTGCTTTCATTTTATCCAGCACCGACTTTTGTTTTTTACCCATTGCCTTCCGCAATACATCCGCATCACCTTTGCTGAAACCAGCGAGTTTTTGTGCCAGTAACATGACCTGTTCCTGGTACACGGTAATACCATAGGTTTCTTCCAGTATCTCAGTCATCTCGGGCAGATCGTAGGAGATAGGTTCCCTGCCATGTTTACGGTCAATATAGTTTGGTATATACGCAATAGGTCCAGGACGATACAAGGCGTTCATCGCAATGAGGTCACCGAATTTATCCGGCTTCAGTTCCCGTAAATATTTCTGCATACCGGGACTTTCAAACTGGAAAGTACCAATGGTCGATCCGTGCTGGTAAAGTTCAAATGTTTTTTGATCATCCAGCGGTATAGATTCAATGTCAATCGTTACACCATGATTCAGTTTGATCAGTTGCAAGGCATTTTTAATAATGGTCAGGGTCTTTAAACCCAAAAAGTCCATCTTGATTACGCCGGCCTCTTCGATCACATTACCTTCAATCTGTGTAACCCACAACGGCGAATCTTTTGCAATGGCCACCGGGATCAGATCAGTAAGATCTCTTGGGGCGATGATGATGCCCGCTGCATGGATACCGGTATTACGAACAGAACCTTCAAGCCGTTCTGCTTCGTGTAATACTTTACTCGCCGGTAAATTTAACTGGTCATAAATTTCCCTGAGTTTCTTTACTGTTTCGAGATCATCTGCACTAAGTCCATCTTTTTCTTCCAATGATTTTTCACCGTCTTTTGTTTTCATCGGGGCGTGCAGCACCCTGCGCAATTCAATGCCCGGCCGGTCCGGTACCATTTTCGCTAATGCATTGGATTCTGCTAAAGGAAGGTCCATTACCCTGGCCACGTCTTTGATACTCATCTTGGCCGCCATGGTGCCATAGGTGATGATCTGTGCCACCTGGTTTTTGCCATATTTGTCAACTACGTAATCAATTACTTTTTGTCGTCCTTCATCATCGAAGTCGGTGTCTATATCGGGCATTGACTTACGGTCGGGGTTCAGGAACCTTTCGAAGAGCAAATTGTATTTAATCGGGTCAATGCTGGTGATGCCGGTACAGAAGGCGACCACAGAACCTGCTGCAGAACCACGGCCCGGCCCGATGAAGACACCAATATCGCGACCGGCCCGAATGAAATCACTCACGATCAGGAAGTAACCGGCAAAGCCCATTGTTTTGATGGTGAACAATTCAAAACGGATCCGTTCATCAATCTCCGGGGTTATTTCATTGTATCTTTTTTTGGCACCTTCCCAGGTCAGGTGTTCCAGGTATTCATCCTGTGATGAAAATTCTTTGGGCACCTGGAAGAAGGGAAGCAGTATCTCTCTTTTTAAATTGAGGAGATCAACTTTATCAACGATCTCGTTGGTATTATCCAATGCTTCCGGCAGGTCATGAAAGACCTTGCTCATTTCCTGCGTGGTCTTGAAATAGAACTGGTCGTTGGGAAAGGCAAAACGTTTGTCTTTTACATTTACATCATCATCCACAAAATCACGAAGGGCAGGGGTGGTGATCTTTTCGCCGGTATTGATACAAAGTAAAATATCATGGGCATTAAAATCACTTTGCTCCACGTAATGTGAATCATTACTGGCAATGATCTTTACATTGTATTTCCTTGCGAGTTTGATCAATACCAGGTTCACTTTATCCTGCTCGGCCATGCCGTGACGCTGCAGTTCCACATAAAAATCCTGCTGGAAAATATTGAGCCACCATTTGAATTCGTTCTCACCTTCTTCTTCACCATGTTTTAAAATAGCCTGAGGCACGGAAGCACCGAGACAGCAGGTGGTGGCGATCAATCCTTCATGGTATTGAACGATCAGTTCTTTATCTATCCGGGGATATTTGCTGTACAACCCTTCAATAAAACCCAGGGAAGTGAGTTTCACCAGGTTTTTATAGCCCTGTTCATTTTTTGCCAGTAAAATCTGGTGGAAGCGTTTATCTTTTTGTTCTTTGGTAAATGTTTTCTGGTGACGGTTGGCCGTAATATAAAATTCGCAGCCTACGATCGGCTTTACTTTTACTTTTCCGTTTTCGTCTTTGTGTTTGTAGGCTTCTGCCACAAAATCAAAAACGCCAAACATATTGCCATGATCACTGATGGCCAGTGCCGGCATTCCGTCGGCTATCGCTTTTTTGTAGAGATTTTGTATAGAGGCAGCTCCGTCAAGCAGGGAATATTGGGTGTGTACGTGTAGGTGAGAAAACTTCATAGTCAATAGTCAATAGTCAATAGTCAATAGTCAATAGTCAATAGTCAATAGTCAATAGTCAATAGTCAATAGTCAATAGTCAATAGTCAATAGTCAGGATAAGGGGAATGGCAAATTTCCGATTCTTTTCGCCACGAAAATCCGATGTTCATTTCTTTTTAAAACTAAATACGCTGATGGAACCATTGGAATAGCTGCAAACCCAGGCTTCCAGTTTGTCGTTATTCTCGAATATATCCACACCCACCGGGTGTCCCTTGCAGGGAAGCGAGGCGATCTGTTCAAAATTGCTGTCATTCACTTTATAAACATCCACAAAATCGCTGCTGTAGCAGGTTACAAATAAGAACTTGTGATTTTTTGACAATATGATGGTCCGGGGCTGGGCATGTGTGGAGGCGGTGAACAAGGTGTTCCCGGTAACGGCATCTATGCAGGCAATCTTCGCCAGCCTGTTATACGATACAAAGATCCGCTGGCTGGTATCCATCACAATATGACGGGGATTGGAGGCCACTGCTATATCTTCTTCTTTCATCCAGGCTGAATTATTGATAACGGCAATGCTGGCCCCACCCATAATGGCCACATAGGATTTATTGTTCTTATCATCCACGGCAATGCCTCTTGGAATGGAGGATACAGGGATGGTACTGATGATTTTTCCATAGGGGTAGATGTCTTTATTCATTTCCAGCACACTTACATTATAGGAATGCCAGTTACTCACCAGCAGGTATTTGCTGTCGGCCGTTTTGGAAATAATCTTGGGGGTTTTGCCCGTTTTGATGAGGGGCACATCAAAAGAATCTTTTTTGCTGCTGCCGGGATAGACCACGGTTACTTTTTTCACCGCATGTTTGATGGAATCGGGTTTCCGGTTGGCTTCGACAGAGTCAACCCGGATGGGTACGATGCCTTCCGCATTATGCAGGGATACCCATAAAATTTTATCATCATGACTAAAGCAGGCTTCCACAGGTTTTTCCTGGAAAGAAGCAATTGGTTTTTCTTTCACATAATCCCAGCCGGTTCCTTTATTCGGTTTGAATTTGAATTCCCGGTTTACTTTCCGGCTTGCCTGGTCAAATTCATACACACTCATACCCTCCAGGTTCATGGCATAGAGTTTTGAGCCCGTGGTATTGAAAAGTACTGATTTGGTACCGGGGGCAGCGGCCAGTAACTCCGTTTTCTCATACACTAACGAAGAATAGGGCTTCAGTATAACTGGTGCCGGTATGGTATCACGAACAGGCTGCTTTTTAACCGTTATGACAGGAAGGCTGTCGGTAATTGATTTTTCAGCGGTGGATGCTTCTATGACAGGAAGGCTGTCGGTAATTGATTTTTCAGCGGTGGATGCTTCCTGGCAACCTGTGCTGAGGTATAAAAAACTGATGTAGGATAAGAGTAGTTGCATGGTCATATGTCAATAATAATCAATAAACAGCATTCAGCCATTGGTTGACCCGGCTCAATATGCACAGGCTGTGGGAAACCCTAAATCGCTTGCAAACAGTGACTTAGTTTCCCGGGCAATTAAATCATCCAAAATCCGTTTAATAATCCGGGTAAATTTCGGGCTTTATCCTATATTTTTGCAAGCCTGCCGGAACAAGGCAAGGTTTTTGTTCACTGCCCGTTGAATTCATCCTGAAAAATCAGAGAGTAATGGTTAAGAACATTTTACCTGCTATAGCGATCATCTTTTTACTGGCCAGTTGTTCCAGCCTTAAGCCTTTGAATTTTACCAGTAATAAGCAGGTAAACTCTTCTTCCGTAACCAATAATGACCCCGCCCGCCCCAATCCAACAAGCAAGACATCCGTTAAATTTATTGACAATATTTCTGTAACACCCGGGACGGCAGAACCGCCGGTTGCTTCTGAGCCTGTATCTTCTAAAAAAGAGAGCGGTGCAACAAGAAGAATCTCTGTTGTTGAAACAACTCCTGAACCGGCACCTTCATTCTTTGGAGACCGTTCTTCTGTTATTGAAAGTGCCTCCTCTCTCCAGTTGAAATATTCTGTGCTGCTGAATACGGAAGTGGAGCAATTACAAAATCATGTTTTACTGGAAAAGATAGACGAATGGTACGGTACCCGCTACCGTATGGGTGGCACAACCAAGAAAGGAGTTGATTGTTCTGCATTTGTTCAGTCGGTTATTGCCGGTGCTTTCGGATTAGCTATTCCCCGTACGGCCCGGGAGCAGTATCGTGTTGCCAAACTTATTTCAAGAACAGAACTGAAAGAAGGAGACCTGCTTTTCTTTAACACAAGGGGTGGTGTTTCCCATGTGGGCATCTACCTCCAGAATAACAAATTCGTTCATGCTTCTGTATCACAGGGAGTGACCATCAGTGATATGTTTGAACCGTATTACCTGCAGCGTTTTATTGGTGCCGGTCGTTTGGAAAACAGTGAAGCCAGCCTTTCTGCAGCTAATTAACCTTTTTTGATTCCCAACCTTTTTTGAATAGTGTACCAGACCGGTTGAATGTCTGGTGAAAGATTCATGTAGATAGCACCAGCACTATACAGTGCAATGAATGCAATACTACGGGCAACCAAACCTGCAAACCCATGGAGGTTTATAAATGCATAATAACAAATAGCAAAGGAACCGGCAGCCAGCAAAACGGTATAGAGAGACTGAACAGTAAAAGGGAAAAGCCTGAATTTTTTCCAGAGGAAAACAATGCGGACGATATTATAAATGGTGATAGATATCAAATTGGCAATAGCAGGTCCGATCAGGCCATATTTGATGGTAAGAAAATAGGTGAGTGGCAGCATTAACGCTAAGAGGATGACGCCACTGATCAGTTCAAACTTCCAGTAATTAGAGGTGGAAATGATCTGGGCGTTTACACCGGTGCCCATATCCACGATCCGCATTAATCCCAACAAAATAAAAGCACTGAATCCTGCCAGGTAGGTTTCTTTCAAATGAAAAGTGAGAATGGCCTCGTTGTAATTCAGGGCAATCAATACAAAAAGGCCCGAAGCAAACACCAGTTGATTGATAGAAGAACGCTGGTAAATTCGTTGGAGCAGTTCCATGTTCTTTTCTTTCCAGGCCTTAGACAAATGAGAAATAGAAGCAGCTACAATTCCCCGCTGCGGTGCCTGTATCACACTTCCCATGATCTGCGCTAAAGCAAATATGCCTGCGACATCGGCCCCGCTTTTAACAGCTAATACTAATGTGTCAAAAACCTGGGAAAGGGTAAAGATGAGAGTGCCCGAATACACAAACAGGCAGAGCCGCAGAATTTTCCCGAAATAACGACGGCTGACCTTGCTGACGGTAAATGTGAAATGAATCTTTTTGGTAGCAACCAGATAAATAAAAAGTGTAAGCGCTATGGCCGGGTAGGTAAATGCATAGAGTTTGATAAAGAGAGAGAAATCTTTAATGATACCGGTGATCATTAATACGATCAGTACGGTGGTCAGTAATCTCCATTGCACTTCTTTTAAGAAACTGGTCAGCACTGACTTGCCGAGATTCCAGGCATAGGCTTCCAGCACTGAATAGATCGTGAGGCCTAGTCCCATCGGGAATATCCAATAGTAATACGTAAGGAGTATGGGAGACTTCTCGCCAAATTTCCGGATCACGACATCTTTGAAGAACCAGCCTGCGATCATCACCAGTAAAAAACCAACCAGGCTGACCAATAGTGACCAGGTGATCATATCATTTTTCCTGGGCGGTAAATGATCATTATAGTAATGGTAGAACTTAAAGATATAGGAAGGAGTGGCCATCATGGCGAACACATACATCATGGTGGCGATGGCAATGAAGATGCTGGTTAAGCCATATTGCGCCTCCTCGAAATACCTGGTGAAAAAATAAGTATTAAGCATACCCACAGCAAAGCCGCTGTAAATAACGGCTGAAGAAATAATACTTTGCCTGCGGATAGTGCTCATGTGGTAAAGATACTGGTCAGGATTGAATGGTCAATAGGCAATAAGCAATGGCCTTTTGGGTAGCAAGGTCACCGGCTTAGTTGTTTTGTAGTTATATAAACGAGGTTGTCAAACTCAGGCGCTGATACCGGGCTTACACCTGCCAGTTTTGTTGTTTGCCAATTGGTGGTGGGAGATAACTCTATTTCGCCTTTTTTATCTTTTATTTTTAAGGGCATATTGAAGCCCTCCAAACAGTTCGTCCAGCGATAGGAGATTGCATTTTCTGACAACTTATATTCCAGTATGGGGATATTGGTGGTGCGTAAGTACTGATCAAAAATTTTAGAAAGATCTTTCCCGGATTTTTTGGAGAAATAGTCCTCTACATCTTTCGAATCAACCGTTTTGTGATAAAAATCTTTGTTCAGGCCTCTTAAGACAGTTCTGAATAATTCGTCATCATTGATCACCTGCCGGATAGTATGCAGCAGGTTGGCACCTTTATTATACATATCGCCGCTGCCCTCCTGGTTCACGCCATAAGGCCCGATCAATGGTATATCGTTTTTTATATTATTCCGGATGCCGAGGCAATATTCATCCCCTGCTTTTTTACCATAATAGTATTCAATAAATAAAACTTCGGAATACATGGTAAAACCTTCATGTATCCACATGTCGGCAATGTCATTAGTCGTAATATTATTGGCAAACCATTCATGACCGCTTTCGTGGATGATAATATAATCCCATTTCTTTCCCCAGCCGCTGCCGCTAAGATCCATCCCGAGGTAGCCATCCTTGAAATGATTGCCATAGGCAACCGCACTCTGGTGTTCCATGCCCAGGTGCGGAGATTCCACCAGCTTGTAACCATCTTCATAAAAAGGATAGGGGCCAAACCAGTATTCAAAAGCTTTCAGCATTCGTTTTACATCTCTTCCAAATTGTTTCTTCGCTTTTTCAAGATCGTAGTCGAGTACCCAATAATCACAGGAAAGAAGATCTTTTTCACCTTTATATACTTCACTGAATTTTACATAGTGGCCAATATAGGGCACGATGTTGTAATTGTTGATGGGACTGGCTACTCTCCAGGAATAATTCTTTTTTCCATTTCTTTCTTCACCCGGAGGCCCTTCACGTCCATTGGCAACTGCCACCAGGTCTGACGGCACTGTTACATTAATAATGGCACCTTCTTCCGGTTCATCACCCTGGTAATCTTTGCATGGATACCATACACTGGCACCGAGTCCCTGGCAGGCAACAGTTACCCAGGGACGACCCTTTGCATCTTTGGTCCAGATCCAGCCACCATCCCAGGGAGGATTGACCGCAACCCGTGGTTTCCCTTTGAAGTAAATAAGGATACTGCCGGCCTCCTTACTATTTGTTTTCTTAAATTCTCTTTCTCCAAAATTGATCCAATACACATTTCCTTCTCTTTTGAAGGGGTAAGAGGTGTTTTTGTCCATTACCTTTTCAATAACCATCGGCTCCTGCAGGTCGATCTGCATTACTTTATTTTTTCCTGGCTGAACCACCTCAAATGTGAGCTGGTTATAACCACTGATCTCTTTCTTTTCAATGTTCACATCCAGATTGATGGTATAGTGCAATACATTCCACCAGGCCCTCTCCGGTGTTACGCTGCCTCTCAGCGAATCCTGTCTTGTAAAAGCTGTTTTCTTTTGCAAAGGCTGGGCACAGAGATTTTGCAATACCAAATTCAGTATAAGGAAATAGCTAACCAGCCTTTTCATGTTATATGTTTGCTTTAGTTTGCTAATTTAGTCTGACTATATTTAAGGAATGAACCGTTTAACAAAATATTTTCCACTTTATATCATCCTTTCTTTATGCTTAGTATCCTGTGCCGGTAAAAAACACAGTGATAAAAAAGTGTTCCATTATAATGAACAAACAGGCATTGCTTCCCTTGATCCGGCATTTGCCAAAAACCAGTCCATTATGTGGCCGGTGCACCAGCTCTTTAATACCCTGGTGGAAGTGGACCATCAACTGCAAATAGTTCCTTCGCTGGCAAAAAGCTGGGATATATCGGATGACAGGCTTGTATATACCTTTCATTTAAGAGATGATGTTTTCTTTCACGACGATGCATGTTTTCCGGGAGGAAAAGGAAGAAAATTGCTGGCAAAGGATATTGAATACAGCTTATCAAGAATCATTAATAAGAATACTGCCAGTCCCGGTGCCTGGATATTTAACCGGAAAGTGGATTCACTGCAACCTTTCAAAGCCCTCAATGATTCAACCTTTCAGCTAAAACTGGTGCGTCCTTATAATCCTGTGCTCGGCATTTTATCCATGCAGTATTGTTCGATTGTTGCTAAGGAAGCCGTGGAAAAATACGGGAGTGATTTTCGCCGGCATCCTGTTGGTACAGGGCCTTTCCAGTTCGTGGCCTGGGTGGAAGGGCAGGCATTGGTACTGACCAAAAATAAAAACTATTTCGAGAGAGACAGTGCAGGTAACCGGCTGCCTTACCTGGATGGAGTTAAGATCACTTTTTTTGACAGCAAGGCCACCGAATTCTTACTGTTCAGGCAAAATAGACTAGAGTTTATCAATGATATAGACCCCTCTTTTAAAGATGAAGTGCTTACCAAAAGGGGGGTGTTAAAGAAAGGCTGGGAAGGTAAGATCAGGCTGCATACAAGCCCCTACTTAAATACTGAGTACCTCGGGATATTGTTTGATTCAACGAATGAGATACTGAAGAATTCACCACTTAAAAGTAAAAAGATCAGGCAGGCGATCAATTATGGTTTTGACAGGAGGAAAATGATATTGTATTTACGAAACTCATTAGGTACTGCTGCTGAATCAGGATTTGTCCCGATGGGACTTCCGTCATTTGATACCGCTGCCGTAAAAGGATATTATTATGATCCTGCCATGAGCCGCCGCCTGCTGGCAGAAGCAGGTTTCCCGGATGGAAAAAATTTACCGGTTGTTAAATTGCTGACAGTTCCCATCTATGCCGACATGGCCAATTTTATCGCCAAACAATTAGACGAAGCCGGTATACCTGTGCAGGTGGATGTGGTTCAAAAATCATTGTTACTGGAAATGACCTCCAATTCAAGGGCTCTGTTCTTCCGGGGCAGTTGGATCGCCGATTACCCGGATGCAGAGAATTATTTATCTGTTTTCTATTCAAAGAACCCGGCACCACCTAACTATACACGATATAATAACCCAAGGTTTGATGCTTTATTTGAACAGGCATTGATCGAAGAAAATGATTTATTGCGGCTCAGGCTTTATCAGCAGGCTGACCAGGTCATGATCAATGATGCTCCCATTGTTCCCTTATGGTATGATAAAGCAGTACACCTGGTACAAAATAATGTATCAGGATTTTACCCTAATGCACTCAACCTGCTTGAATTACGGAAAGCCAGAATTGACTGACTGGTATTGAAGTTTGGAGAGAACCGGTTTCCGTCTTTTTTGATACCTGGTGAAGTAATCTTTCCAGAAATTTTCAGCAACTTGAATCGTATTTAAATCATTTTTTTTCGTAAAAACCTGTAATCTGATTAGTATTTTCCGAATTTATTTTTTGCTGTAATCACCTGAAATGCAGGTAGATGTTTCGGTGGGGATCGGCTGAAATCCTTGCTGGGCTTGCATATACCAAATATGAAATATATTTTTGATTTCTCAACTGGTGAGAATGATATTTACCGGTTGGGAAATTGAAAAGAAGAATCCAACAAATCCTCGGGAAAGCAGTGTTAGTAATTTTACGATAAGCCCTGTATCCTTAGATCAGCCCTAACTAATCCTAATACCTGTTAAAAAATTCGTACCATGAAAGCGATCCCCGCAAGGTGTGTAACCTGTTGCTTATTAGTCCCCATATTTATTTGTTTGTTTTTACCTGCTGCAGGACAGCCTGATTATAGTTTTCAGAATGGAACGCTGATTTCAGGAATCAACAGGCAGGTAGGAGCTGTCTACAAATTTCCAAATGTGAGGACGGGAGTAGATGCCCAGCTTACAATTGTACATATCAGCTCTGGGATAACGGTGGTGGATATGGACGGAGGCTCAGGGTATCCGGAAGCGTTGCAACCAACGCTGAGAGCTGAAGCAAACACAACCGGCTACCTCGAGATGTATTTTCAGTTATTTGATGCAGGAACTTCAACACCATATACAGCAGTTACATTGCCGGTTACCTGTATTGATGTAGATGGAATTAGCAATAATGATGGGGAGGGTAAGCCTATTTACGAGTTTGATGAAATCAATCTCGGTGGCGGATTTGTCGATTTTGATGGTACAGGTGGTGAGTTGATTATATCCCATAACGGGAACTGGTATACGGGAAAAAATATCGCTGGTATAGATTATCCCGGTCGTGACACTTCTGCGAAGCAGGTTATGTTCAGTGTATACAATGCCAATATCTCAACATTTACTATAAGGGTGGGGGTGGATAACCAGTCTTCCAAAGCATCGGATCGTCTGCGGAGTGTATATTTCAAAAGATTTTTTTATAATAATTTCCCTCTCGCCATACCCCGCCTGATCAATTTTGAAGGTAACAGGAACGGGAACCGCATTGCATTCAAATGGGATTTCTCCACCACAGAAGGCCTGGATCGTTGTGTTCTGGAAAGAGCTGTTGACGCCGGTACTTATTCGCCTGTTGCTGATTTTCTATATACCGGTGAAAATGCGTTTGAAAAGCATAGTACTTATACAGATAACACTGTTTCTAAAGGGAATTATAATTACCGGTTGAAAATGATCGGAAAGAACGGTGAAATAAAATATAGTTCTGTACTTGCTTTTAAAACAAGTACAACAAATGATGTGCAGGAGCTGAACGTTTATCCATCAGTTATTACCAGCAGCTTTACTGCAAGATTCAATGCCGGCAGGAGTGAAACAGCACAATTGCAGGTCGTTGATTATTCAGGAAGATCGGTGTACAGTAAATCTGTGACTCTGGTGCAGGGTCAGAACAATATTTCAGTCAACGATTTTAGTGCTGCCCGTGGAAATTTTGTGATTGTTGTCAGAAAAGGCGGAAAAATATACAGCCAGAAAGTAATTGTACAATAAGATCATCAGCCATTAACCTTACCTGTGTAAAATGAATCCATATCCTTATGTCAGCCCGTTTTTAATCCGTGTACCAAATCCATAACTATGAACGAACCCAGTTCCTGAAAAGCCATTCTCTACTTAACTAAAACAAATTGCATGATCAGAATGGTACCCAAATCAAAAGGTGGGAGTTTGTCCCACCTTTTACTTTAATGCATTCCGGCTTACTCAGCGGCGGTTTCTTTTCCTGCCAAAAACCCCGAACCGTACCCCGGCTTCCGTAATCAGCATATCTGTTTTTGATTCCCTTTCGGTAAAGAAAACATTCCCGTTATCATCTATATAAGGATCAGTAAGGTATTTAGTATTTGTTCCCAATAAATAAGATGTCTTTAACGATAAACAGACTTCCTTTGATTTTCCCAGCGGTATTTCAATACCAAGACCCGGTCCCCAGATAAAGGCCCAATAACCTTTGGTTGAATTGCCACCGGCATACTGGCTGTTACCAAAAAAAGTCTCCCTTTGCGCATCAACAGAGGAGAAGAACAGGTTAGTTCCGATGGTACCATCCACAAACAACTGGACGGGCTTATCATGTGGTACCAGGTCAGCCCGGGCTTTAAAAGCCAGCGAAAAAATATTATTGGATGCGGTGACCCTGTACCGGTCAAAGAAACCGAATGTATAGAGATCAAAATACTTGGTATCGGAACTGGTGATCAGGAAACCAATTTCACCGCCAATACTTAACGGCAAATCCGCGGAAGGCCGGTGCATGATATTCCATCTGATGCCTGCACCTGTTACCGGGTAGGTTGATTTATATTCTCCCTGCGGGAAACTAAGTTGAAAACTTATAGTAGAGATGGTCTTTTGCGCCTGTCCATACATACTTATACCCGCCAGCAGAAAAAGAATAGCAAAACGTCTCATGCTCTTTTTTTACAAAGTAAACCAGAAATGCTATAAAAAAAGAAGACTGTGATCTTTTCACAGTCTTTTATATCAATTACTCTTTTTTAAGCTTATCCTTAAAAACCTTTCTGAATTTGTCAATTTTAGGCCGGATGACAATTTTGCAATATGGGTTGGAATTCTCATTATTTTCAAAGTACTGCTGGTGATAATTTTCAGCAGGATAGAATTTTGTGAAAGCTGTGATCTCTGTTACAATGCGCCTGTCAAAAGCGCCACTTTTGTCTAATTCTATTTTATATTTTTCCGCTTTCTGTTTTTGTTCTTCGTTATGGTAGAATATCCCGCTGCGGTACTGGGTTCCCACATCAGCACCTTGCCGGTTCAGCGTGGTGGGGTCATGTGTTTCCCAAAATACTTCAAGCAGTTCATCAAAACTGATCTTTGCCGGATCATAAACGATCTGCAGGCACTCTGCATGGCCGGTTTCGCCACTGCATACCTCTTTATAGGTTGGGTTTTCAATTTGCCCGCCTGTATAACCTGATTCGGCACTGATCACTCCATCCAGTTGTTCAAAAATGGCTTCGGTGCACCAAAAGCATCCGTTGGCAAATGTGGCTGTATCGGTTTTACCAGTTGTTAAGACGGCAGAGGTAGTTGTATTTGTAGTGGTATCCATATTCTTTGTTGAAGGAGATGATTTTTGTGCACAGGAGAGCAAGGTTCCCAGGCTGACGACTGCTGTTGCGAAAAACATATTTAGTTCAGTTTTATTTTTCATCCGATGATAAATTTCGTACAATTTAGTGTTACCGCAAGGAGTGTTTTGTAAGTTGCATGACAATCGATTGGTTTTTGATAATCATTAACACCCGGCAGTATAACAATACCATCTACGGATGGTTGACTAAAAAAGATCTATGTTCCGGTTACTTATAACTTGTTTAACAATTACTGTAGTAACAGCCTGTCAAACCACAGCTATGAAAAAAGAGACCGTTTCCACTTATACCTTATGCCTGAAACCCGGAGAGGACCCGTAGGAGGGAATTGAAAAACAGGTAAAGGTGAACAAGATCAATGCCGGATGGATTGCTACCTGTGTGGGTAGCCTCACCGATTATATGCTCCGGTTTGCCTACCAGCCGGATTGCAGCAGTGGCAGCGGGCATTTTGAAATAGTAAGCCTGGTGGGTACTGTCAGCACCAATGGCTCACATATTCATATCAGTATCAGTGACAGTACGGGTAAAACCATTGGCCGTCATTTAATGCCGGACTGTAAAATTTATACAACCGCTGAAATTGTACTAAAGGCAACCGATAAGTATGAATTTACAAGAGAAAAGATGGCAGTACTCCCTGGGAAGAATTGCAGGTGAAAAAGAAAAAGGACTGATGGATTAATGTATCGCCGTTACATTCACTTTCGGAATACCCTCCAGGTGCACTTCAATATGCCGGTCATGGGCTTTGCTTTCAAATTCACTGATGATCTCGAGGATGTCGTAGTCAATAAAATGACAGTCGCTGCCATCAATGGTCAGCACAGAGTATTCCGGAATTTTATCTAATGCCTCTTTCAGTTTTACTTTATTCAGGAAGGTAACATTGCTGTTGAGCCGGATATGAAACATTTCTGTCTCATGTACTTTCCGTTTATCGATCCTGTATTCTGCCTTGAAATTATTCTTGATAATATAAAAGGCAGAAAGCAGTAAACCGGCTGTAACTCCAATCAGCAGATCGGTCACCAGGATAATGACGATAGTGAGGACAAAGGGGAGAAACTGTTTGGTGCCCAGGCTCCACATATTTTTAAACAACTTGGGTTTAGTCAGGTTATAACCTGTTACTAAAAGAATAGCAGCAAGTGCTGCGTAAGGAATCATATTCAATGCAAAAGGAATAAAAAGCACCGCCAGTAATAGAAACAGCCCGTGTGTAAAAGCAGATAGTCTTGTTCTTGCACCGGCATCAATGTTCGCTGCGCCCCGAACGATCACGGCTGTAATGGGGATTGCACCTAATAAACCACATGTTATATTACCAATACCCTGTGCGGCCAGCTCCCGGTTAACAGGAGTGATGCGGTTATGCCGGTCCAGTTTATCAATCGCTTCCACGCAGAGCAGTGTTTCTAAGGAAGCCAATAGTCCAACGATCACACCATCTTTCCAGATGGCAGCACTGGAAAATAATTTGGAGAAATCAGGAAAGACGATCTCTCCAAATATATTAGCAGGTATATTGACAAGCTGTGTTGGCTTTAACGTAAGATCGGTAGTGATCCGGCCGAAAATATAATTTACCGAAATGCCGGCCAGTACGGCCACTAACGGTGCAGGAACCACCCTCCATTTTTTCGCAAAAGGCCGTTGCCACAAGATCATGATCAGCAAGGAGACCACGGTAATAATGATCGTACCTCTTCCAATATGAAGATTGAAATTCCGGATATTGCCGGTCACATCTTTGGAAGAGAAAATTTTGATGAAGCCGCTTTGCCAGAAATCAGGCTGGTCATATCCCAGGGCAAACGGAATTTGTTTAGCGATCAGCATAATACCAATAGCGGCCAGCATTCCTTTAATTACGGCTGATGGAAAATAGTTGGCAATAACACCCAATTTTAATGCACCCAGCAGCAACTGGAAAATCCCGGCAATGATAACGACCAGCAGGAAAACCCTGTAATCTCCATAAGAAAGAATAGCGGCTGCCAATAATGGAGAAAGGCCTGCTGCAGGCCCTGATACACCAAATTGCGATTTACTGATCACAGAAACCACCATGCCGCCGATAACACCGGAAAGAATGCCGGCATAGAGTGGGGCACCTGAAGCCAGTGCTATACCCAGGCACAGGGGAAGTGCTACAAAAAACACCGATAATCCTGCAGGAAGATCATGCCGCAACCAGATGCGGCGCATATATCGTAGTCTCCGTTTCAAATGAACTGTTTCGGCGGAAGGTAAAAAAAATTAGCCGGGCGGGGAATGACTTCAGCCTGTTGTAAAAACAATCAACCGCTGCACCTGCTGAAACCGTTAATAGGCCTAAATTTGCTGGCTTAATTAAATGACCCGTGTGGTGAAGAAAAATGAAGTTATATCCCGAATCGGCCTATATACAGTTAGAGTTTAATAAAGTGAAAGACCTGCTGGCGAATTATTGCCAGACAGAGCATGCCCATAACAAGGCGGCTAACCTGCGTATCCATACCCGGAAAGAATTTATTGATACAGAACTCCGGCAAAGCCACGAATACCGGCAACTGGTCACCAACAGTATTTATTTTCCTAATGATTATATATTAAACCTGGCTAAAGAATTAAAACTATTGTCCATCCCCGGTGCTGTATTGGTAGGTGAACAACTGATGCAGGTACGTAAACTCGCAGAGAGTATCGAAAAGATATTCCGCTGGTTCGACAGTGAAAGAAGACAGGCCTACAATGCCATGGCAAAGGTTATTGAAAACACGTACTATGAAAAAGTGATCATCCAGATGATCGATGAGGTGCTGGATGATTACGGGCAGGTAAAGGATAATGCATCCGAAGACCTGAAGAATATACGGATGAGTCTTTACAGGAAGCGAAATGAACTGAGGAGAATGTTTGAAAAAATCATTACCAAACTGAACAAGCAGGGCTATCTCGCCGATATTGAAGAAAGTTTTATGAGTGGCCGAAGGGTGGTGGCTGTTTTTGCCGAACAGAAAAGAACGGTGAAAGGAATTTTACATGGAGAAAGCGACAGCCGCAAAACAGCATTTGTAGAACCGGAAGAAACGATTGAGCTCAATAACCAGGTACATGAACTGGAGAATGATGAACGAAAAGAAGTATACCGCATCCTCCGTGAACTGACCGGTAAACTATCTGTGTATGCGGCATTACTGTCAGCTTATCACAGTATTGTGGGGGAATATGATTTTATCAGGGCCAAAGCCAAACTGGCGGCTGATATACGTGGAGAGTTCCCGGTGGTGCAGGATAAGGCCGGTATTCACCTGGTAAATGCCTATCATCCCTTGTTATATCTCTATAACCAGCGCAGCAATAAACCCACCATACCGGTAACGCTTACACTGGATGAAAATAAACGGATATTGGTTATCAGCGGACCTAATGCCGGTGGGAAAACAGTCACAATGAAAACAGTAGGCTTGCTGCAGATGATGGTGCAGAGTGGCCTGCTGGTGCCGGTGCATCCCTCTTCGCAGTTTGGTATTTTCAAGCAACTGATGATCCATATCGGGGACACACAGAGCCTGGAGTTTGAACTGAGCACCTATAGCAGTCACCTCATTCACATGAAACATTTCATGGAAAATGCGAATGGCAGAACCTTGTTCTTTATTGATGAACTGGGAAGCGGCAGTGATCCTAATCTTGGTGGTGCTTTTGCAGAAGTGATCATGCAGGAACTGGCCCGCAAACATGCGATCGGTATTGTGACAACGCATTACCTGAACCTGAAAGTGATGGCGGGTAAAACAGCCGGTATCCTGAACGGGGCGATGGCTTTTGATGAAAAGAACCTGCAGCCGCAATACAAACTGATCGTTGGTAAGCCGGGAAGTTCTTATACGTTTTCCATTGCAGAAAGAATTGGCCTGGATAAATCATTGATCAAAAAAGCGAAGGAACTGGTGGATGAAGACCAGTTCAGGCTGGATAAATTACTGAACCGTACCGAGCAAGACCTGCGGGACCTGGAAAAAAAAGAAACAGAGCTGAATAAAACGATCAAAGAGAATGAACGATTGAAAAAGGAAATGCAGCAGGTGATGGATAAGGAGCGGCACCGCCAGCAGGTGGAAGTATTGAAAGAGCAGAACCGGGTATCCGAAGAAAAGATCGCTTACCTGAAAGATATGGAACGAAAGCTGAAGCAACTACTGATCGAGTGGCGCAAAGAAGAGAATAAGAATAAAGTGATCAAACAAATAGAGGGGTTGCTGTTCAAAAAGAATGAACAGAAAGTGGTGAGCAAGATGCAGAAAAAGATCGATTCAAAATTTGCAGAAGTGGGAGGTGATATCAAAGTAGGCGATAAAGTAAAAATGAAACGCAATCACCAGGTGGGAGAAGTGATAGAGCTGAGAGGTAAGAGGGCCGTGGTAAAAATTGGTATGCTGCCCATGCAGGTGGATATGAAAGACCTGGTGGTGGTGAAGGAGAAAGAGGCTGAACCCGATAAATAGATTTTTTGAATTCAGTTAGGTAATAAAAAAGCGAAACCTTACGGGGTTTCGCTGGTATTTAATGAGTATGTAAGTCAGCTGTTGCGGATATAGTTCTGCAAATGGTTGATGGTTTCCTTCTGTGTTAATATGGTTTCTTTCACCACGTCGCTCATGGAGATGATGCCGGCCAGTTTATCATTTTCAAAAACAGGTAAGTAGCGGATATTATTCTTAGTCATTAATTCCATGCAATAATCAATGCTGTCGGAAGGAGTGACCGTGGGCAGGTCGGCCGACATGATCTCGGCCACGGTGGTATCAGTTGAATTTTTTCCCTTTAAAATCACTTTACGGGAATAGTCTCTCTCAGTAATAAGGCCAAGGTAATTACCATTTTCCATCACCATCATGGAACCGATATTCTTTTCAGCCATTATTCGCAATGCTTCCAGTACGCTGGTGCCTGGTGAGACATTAGCAGTGGAGGTACCTTTCCGGGCAAGGATGGAGGATACTTTATTCATATGGCGTCGTTTAGTTGAATGGAATTTACGAAAAGATATGGCCGCCTCAAAAAATATTTCTTTTCCATGCTGCCATTACTCACAAATGGCTTTCATTTTACCGGGCTTGTGCTTACCTTGCGGCCCTGCATGGACCGGAAACCCGCTACTATAAAAGAGATCGCCCAGAGACTGAATGTCTCTGTCTCCACAGTGTCGAGAGCTTTACATGACCATCCCAGCATCGGCCTGCGTACCAAAATGCAGGTGCAGAAGCTGGCGAAAGACCTGAACTACGAACCCAACCAGGCTGCTATATCATTTAAGCAGGGAAAAACGATGACCATTGGTGTCATTTTGCCCAACCTCGGCGAAGAATTTTTCTCCATCGCTATTAATGGTATTGAAGACATTGCCACTCATAATAATTACACGGTACTGATCGGTCAGTCGCATGATAATGTGGAGCGGGAAAAACAGATCGTGGATACGATGCGGCGTCACCGGGTGGATGGGCTGATCGTTTCCTTATCCAAGAACACCGATAACTACGAGCACTTTGATCAACTGAAAAAGTATAATATACCGGTTGTTTTTTTTGACCGGGTTCCGGAAACAGCGGACACTTTTACCGTCTCCTGCAGCCTGAAGAAAAGTTCGGTGAACCTGGTGGACTGGCTGGTCAACCAGGGGCATTCAAAAATTGCATTTATCAATGGGCCGGATACCATGCAAAGTTCTTCAGACCGGCTGGAAGGATATAAGGAAGGGTTGAAGAAGAATAAGCTGGAATATGATAAGTCGTATGTTGTGCATACCGATCTCAGCAGCCCTTCTACCAAAGCAGCAGTCAGGAAATTACTG
>JAFLBM010000004.1 GCA_017303455.1 Chitinophagales bacterium
AAGAAAAAGCGATGGGCCACCGGGATTAAAAACAGTGTGGCAAGGTTATGAGTCGCTTTTACAAGCAGTAGCTCTTTATGAAGTATTAAAAAATTTAGGTAACGATTAGCTGCCGGCAGGCAGGCCCCTTTGAAGAGTCATTTACTGGTAGTGGCTGCCCCCCCCGGAGGGGATGCAGACTCTGATGGTTGCAGAGTAATGAACTGAATGTACAAGAGTGCGATGCTTCGGCTTCGCTCAGCACAGGCTCCAGGGACGATGATAGCAGTACTGTAGCCGGGCCAATACTTTCTGCTCCTAAAAATCCGTAGCTTCAGCTACCACCGTTAATCCCCTCCCTCCTTTCCCGCTTAATCTTTTAACCATTATACAATCAACTATGGCCAACAAACAATTTAACCGCCGGGAGTTTATGCAGGTGCTGGGTGTGTCTGCCCTGGTACCGGCAGCATTAGTAATACCACAACAAACAGCCGCCAGGCCCTGGCTGCCGCAGGAGACACCCAATATCAACCATATCGGTCCGCTGGAGGGCTATACGCCGCAGATCGGTGCCTTAGTTTCCATGCTGGAATGGATCAGTGATTCGGTGCTGCGGGTGACCAAAAAACTGTCGGTGGATCAATTAGATTACCTGCATGATAAGGACTCCAATTCCATTGGTGCCTTAATGCTGCACGTGGCCGCCACCGAAGTGATCTACCAGGACCTGACCTTTGCCAACCTCTCTGATTTTTCCAAAGCGAATAAAGAAAAATGGGGCGTGGCCATGGAACTGGGCCCGGATGCTCAAACGAAGATCAAGGGGAATCCTGTTTCCTATTACGTGGAAGCGATGAACGAAGCCCGTGCCACCACCAAGAAAGAAATGAAACAACGAAAAGATGACTGGCTTTTAGGCGGCGAAACCAGGGAATGGAACTGGAATAATTACTGCAAATGGTTTCATGTGGTGGAGCATTTTGCGAACCACCGCGGGCAAATGACCTGGTATGCGAAACGGCTGGCGAAGTGAGGATGGAGAATGGAATAGGGAGAATGGAAAATGGGGAGAGAACGGGAGTTGGGAATTTGGAATTGGGGGGAAGGAAAATGGAGAATGGAAAAATGGGGGGAGAGAATAAAGAATATTGAACAAGGAATGATGAAGAAGGGAAAATAGAAAATAGAGAATGGAGATTGGGAATTGGGGGAAGAGAGAATATCGAACAAGGAATTACGAACAGGGAACTGTGATGGAACACCGGGGTGATTCGTGACTCGTACTTCTTACTTCGTACTTCAGGCTTCTGACTTCCGACTTCCTCCCTCCTCACCTATCTTTGCTCTCTAACGATACACCCATGAACCTTGATTTCAATAAGAACGAAGACGTACTGAAACAAAGCCTGAGTGAACTGCGCCAGCGGTTGGAAAAGATCCACGAAGGCGGCGGCAAGAAAGCCATTGAGAAACAACGGGAAAAAAATAAACTGACGCCAAGAGAACGGATTGCCTACCTGGTTGATGATGATAAGCCGTTCATCGAGATTGGTGCTTTTGCCGGTTACGGGATGTATGCCGAACAGGGTGGTTGTCCCGCAGGCGGCACCGTAGCGGGTATCGGTTATGTAAGCGGAAGACAATGTGTGATCCTCGCTAATGACCAGACCGTGAAAGCCGGTGCCTGGTTCCCGATCACCGGTAAAAAGAATTTACGCCTGCAGGAGATAGCCATGGAAAATCATTTGCCCGTTATTTATCTCGTGGATAGTGCCGGTGTATTCCTGCCGATGCAGGATGAGATCTTTCCCGATAAAGAACATTTTGGCCGCATCTTCCGCAATAATGCCCGGATGAGTGGCATGGGTATCACCCAAATTGCTGCGGTGATGGGACCCTGTGTGGCCGGTGGTGCTTATCTCCCCATCATGAGTGATGAGACACTGATGGTGGAAGGGAATGGTTCTATTTATCTGGCCGGACCCTACCTGGTGAAAGCAGCCATTGGAGAGGATATCGATAATGAAACATTGGGTGGTGCGGTCACGCATACGGAGATCAGCGGTATTGCGGATTATAAGTTCAGGACCGAACAGGAATGTATGGACCATATCAAGAAAATGTTTTCCATGCTGGGCCAAAAACCCAAAGCCGGTTTTGACCGTATCAAAACCAAAGCACCCAAGAAGAACCCGGAAGAATTGTATGGTTTGTTTCCCTTTGATGGCAAGCCTTACGAGATGCTGGATATTATTGAACGGATTGTTGATGATTCAGAATTTGAACAGTTCAAAGAAGACTACGGCAAATCAATTGTCTGTGGTTATGGCCGTATAGATGGCTGGGCAGTGGGTATTGTGGCCAACCAGCGCAAGATCGTCAAAAGTAAGAAAGGTGAAATGCAGATGGGTGGTGTTATTTATAATGACAGTGCTGATAAAGCAGCCCGGTTCATTCTGAATTGTAACCAAAAGAAAATACCATTGGTGTTTTTACAAGACGTCACCGGTTTTATGGTGGGCAGCCGCAGCGAACATGCGGGTATCATTAAAGACGGCGCCAAGCTGGTGAATGCGGTAGCGAATTCCGTGGTACCCAAAATTACCATCATCATTGGCAACAGTTATGGTGCCGGCAACTATGCGATGTGTGGCAAAGCCTATGATCCCCGTTTTATTTATGCCTGGCCCACCGCCAAGATCGCCGTGATGGGTGGTGATGCGGCGGCGAAAACCTTATTGCAGATTGAAGTGGCTTCGCTGAAAGCGAAAGGACAAACCATTACCCCGGAAGCAGAGAATAAATTACTGAGCGATATTAAAGGACGGTATGATCAGCAAACTTCTCCTTATTATGCAGCGGCGAGGTTGTGGGTGGATGCCATCATTGATCCCATGGAAACAAGACAGGTGATCGCTGAAGGTATTGCAGCAGCGAATCATAATGCAGAGATAGCGGAATTAAGGACAGGAGTGTTCCAGGTGTAGAGAGAAGTCCATAGTCGATAGACCATAGTCCATAGCAGAGTTGAGAGAGGTCCATGGTCGATAGACCATAGTCCATAGCCGGGTTTGATTATTGAAAATTTCCTCTTGTTTACATTATTTTTATAATTCAATCAGTATCTAAATACTTTAATGAAACGTCTATGGACTATCGACCATGGACTATGGACTCTACCTATGTCATCAACTAATATCACGATCTATACAGACGGTTCAGCAAGAGGTAATCCCGGACCAGGTGGCTACGGGGTCATTCTTATGAGCGGTGCCCACCGCAAAGAATTATCGCAGGGCTATAAGCATACCACCAATAACCGGATGGAATTAATGGCGGTGATCGCAGGATTGAAAGCATCGAAGAAAGAAGGAATGAATGTGACCATTTATTCCGACAGCCAGTACGTGGTGAAAGCCTGGGAAGAAGGCTGGCTGAAGAACTGGATCAAAACGAATTTCAAAGGCGGTAAGAAGAACCCCGATCTGTGGTGGGAATTTTACGAGTTATCAAAGAAGCATACGATCAAATTCAAATGGGTGAAGGGACATGCAGATAACCCCTATAATAACCGCTGTGATGAACTGGCCACGGAAGCGGCGGATGGAAGTCATCATACCTTGTTGCATGATGAAGGGTATGAGGGAACAGCTACATAAAAATTATTTTGAACCAGTAAGACACGGAGACAGCAAGACAGCAGGAAGTTTAACTACCTGTCTTTGTGCCTTACTGTCTTTGTGTTTCAAACTATATTAAAAATATGAAAGAAGCATTATGCTCATGGAGTGGCGGTAAAGACAGTTGCTTTGCCCTGATGCAGGCCATACAACTGGGCTATGTACCGAAAGTATTACTGAATGTATTGAATGAAGAAGGCCAGATTTCCCGTTCACATGGGATACCGGCTGCTATACTGGAAGCCCAGGCCGCTGCGGCCAACCTGCCCGCTTATTTGATCAGCAGTTCCTGGGAGGAATATGAACAACATTTTACTGCCGCACTTGCAACATTAAAAGAAGAGTACAAGCTTACGCATGCCGTATTTGGTGATATTGACCTGCAACCTCACCGGGACTGGGAAGAAAAGGTTTGTGCCAACGCAGGACTTACAGCAGTGCTTCCCTTGTGGCAGCAAAACCGCAGAGCCTTAGTATTGCAAATGCTGGAAGCCGGTATTGAAACGATCATTGTGAGTTGTAATGCCAGCATGGGCGAACGGTTCATTGGTCAGCGCATCAGTCCCGCCCTGGTGGATGAGTTGGAAGCCATGGGCATTGATGCCTGTGGTGAAAATGGGGAGTACCATACCCTGGTGTTGGATTGTCCTTTGTTCCTTGAGCGGATCAGTGTGACCGTAACAGACAAGTTGGAGCACGGCAATTACTGGTTTGCAAAGCTGGAATTAACAGATATTCAGCCATAAAAAAAGCACCCACTTAAATCCGTGGATGCTTTCCATATCTTTTCGTCCGCTATATTATGCGAGGATCAGTTTGGCCTTTCTTTCCATCATTATATTATACAGGAACAATACAGCAGGCAGGAACAACAAAGTTGCAACCAGTGCATTTTTATAGAAGGGTAATGCAGCTGTGTAACAGGTCAGCAGTCCGCCGAAGTCTTTTGTATACACCGCTTCAGTGGTTCCCATCCACACCAGGAAATTAGAAACAAGAAAGAAAACAGTAGGTGCAGCAAGGGCACCTGTCAGTAAACGGGTATAGCTTCTTCCTTTCAATGCCCAGCCGATCAGGGTGGATAACATCAGGATGGCATATATTTTCCACTGGCCGTTGTAAATGCCGACATAAGGGAACAAATTCTGTATAAATAAGAAATGAATCAGCATATCACTGACGAATAAAGCGATCAGTGGTAGTAAGAATGATTTATCCCTGTCCTTTATGATCATACCGGAAAACAGGGCAATCGCAAACATGGGCGAGAAACCTGACATATCGAGGTCGGGTCCGAAAAAGTATTTGCAGGCCGTAGCGACAGCCACCAATATCATTGTAAACAGTATAAAACGTCCGTTGATCTTCATAATATATAATTGAACCGGGATTTGAATCCTGAGCCCCGTGAATCAGTGGCAAAAATAGCAGAATTGGGCTAATTGGCCGGTCTATTTATTCACCATTGTGGACAGGAACCGTGGCCCTGTAAACCGCTGATTTAGTATGTGCTTCCAGTTGCAATTTTTGCCCGGCAAAGACCACGGCCGAGGGCTTTCCCAACAATAGCCGGATGCTATCCGTGCCATTGGTAACGGTAACCTCCCCTTCAGTTAATAACAATATTTCTGTGGTATCTGCTGTAAAGCTTGCTTTTTCGCCGGGGTCCAGTTCAAAAGAACTGAGCTGGAAATCCGGGGCCTTGGTGAGGTAGATCCTTTCCAGGCCATGCCACTCCCCTTTTAGTATCTCGTATTTCGTGGCCTCGCATTTTACATGTTTCAGCAATTCCTTTACATCAATATGCTTGGTCGTTAACCCGCCCCGCAACACATTATCAGAATTAGCCATGATCTCCACATTCGGACCTTCGAGGTAGGCATGCGGGATACCGGCATCCTGGAAAATGGCCTGTCCCTTTTTTAAATGCAATAAATTAAAAATGTAAACAGAGAATATCCCCCTGTCGATATGATTGTTTTGCGAATAGGTCAATGCTGCTCTTGCCGCCCAGAAATCTTCTTTTGACTTATCGAGTTTACCTTCCTTATATAATGGAATGATCCGGCTGACCAGGGGACTTAAGAGTTTATCCACTTCTTCCTGCGGCATTGTCATCAGCTTGCTGTATAAGGCCCCATAACCACTCAATTGAAATAGTGCCTTCAACCCGCTTAGTTCTTTTACCTGTTCAAATATTTTCAGTAATTCAACTTCCGATTTAAATCCATGTAATAACCAGAAATCACTCAACGCCATGGCTAATTCCGGTTTGTGGTTATCGTCTTTATAATTCCTGTTGCCTGCTGTTAAAGGGATACCCGCTGCATTTTCTTTGGCAAATTCTTCCTCTGCTGCTTTTTTAGATGGATGCACCTGGATGGAGAGCATATCTTTTACCTCCATGGCCTTGAGCAAATAAGGCAGGTTACCAAACTGCTTATTCACCCTTTCGCCCAGTGTTTGTTCCTTATTGTTGCTGATTATATCTTTTAAAATCGCAGTGCGGCCTGTTCCGTCCTCCACGATGCCATCAGCCAAAGGATGAACACCGAGCCAGTATTCTGCAAATGGTTGTTGTTCCTTATTATCCACCTGTAATAAAGAAGGGATGAGTTGTGTGCCGCCCCAATCGTAATGTTTGACTGTACCCGTAAGACCTGCGATACCTTTCATGAATAAAATTCTTTTAATAACTTACTGTAAAGATACAGCATGGCCTCACATAATGATTTGGGAAAGGAAGGCGAAGCGATGGCTGCCAGGTGGCTGACGGAAAAAGGCTACACGGTGCTGCATGTGAACTGGCGGCATTCGCATTACGAGATCGATATTATTGCCACGAAAAAGGAGAAACTGCATATCATCGAGGTAAAAGCCCGGAAGGACTCTCCCTTCGGACATCCCGAAGACAGTGTCACCAAAAGAAAATTCAAGAACCTGCAAAGGGCTGCTGATGAATTCTTATTTCACAACCCCGGTTACAAATGGATGCAATACGATATACTTGCGATAACGCTGTTCCCAAATAAAGAACCGGAATATTTCTTATTGGAAGATGTGTTTTTGTAAGAACGACCATGGTCCATCGACAGTTTCCTACTTCACATCAATCTGGCCGATCATTTTCTCCACCATTTTATAGGTAGCCGGACAGTATTCAACGTTTTGTTTGTGTACATGTACATAATCCTTCATGCGTTTGGGAAGATGCGGGAAACCGGCGCAGTCGTCCGGGCGGATCTCGTAGATGCTGCATTTATTATCCTTCAAATTGAGGAATTGACAAGGTTGTTTTTTATTCATCCAGTCGCCGCTGCCTCTTTCTTTGTACAACCATTTTTCTTTGAACTCCTCCACCGTCTGCCCGAAATGCGCAGAGATCCTTTTCAAGTCGGCCGCAGTGAAAGTCGGCGTCATCGTTTTACAGCAATTAGCACAGGTCAGGCAATCCACTTCCTGCCATACTTCTTTTTCAATGGCAGCAGTTATCTTCTCAATTCCTTTCGGGGCTTTTTTTTCAAGTTTGGTCAGGAAGGTGCGGAAGCGGCGGCGGTTCTTTGGCATCTGCTGCTTAAACTTTCGCAGCGTATTCACTTGTTTTTCACTCATGCGCCGAAGATACTACTTGAACGCTTTCCCCCAACAACGGAAAAGAATTTTAGTAAGGATAGCCCTCAATGGTTATTTTTGTTTGACTATAAAACCCAATACATATGCGATTTATTTTAGTACTGGTTGCCGCCAGTTTTGTTGCCTGGTTCTTCAGTGCCTGTGGTTCTGCTTCTGCCCCTCCCAATTTTTGTGATACTGCCTGCTCTGATCAGCCTATCACTTTTAATCATCCACATCCCGACAGTCCTTTTGTGACGATCAGCTTCAAGGGTTGTAACCCTGATACGATATCCTGGAGCAATAAACTACTGGAAACAACCCGCAAGATGGGCTATATGGAACTGGTGGGCAAAGAGGCCCGGATCAATAAAGATTTTATCTCCTGTTATTTTAAAGATACTTCCTATGCCTGGCTGAAATATAATGACTGCATTACCGGCCGTGGTTTTTTGGTGAAACTGCCTTACAGCAAATCAGACAAATGGAGTATCTACACCAGTGCCCTGAACAATTTCGATAAAAAATTCAGCGTGGAAGAAGGGGTGATTGCTTACTACGATGAAACCTTTATCTATGCACAGAATATGGAGAATGGCAAGATCGACCGGATGCTGTTGAATAATACCAAACTGGATATTGATCATAACAACGTGCATGGCACTTTTGATTCGATCAATGTAAGCAAAACAAGGATCTGGGCCAGTATCAAGATCGACCATCAATTCCAGGCCAGGGAAAAAAAGATCAAGATCGAATAAACAACAACCTTGTGTGGGAACCTTATAAGAAAGGATTCAAAGCGTATTTGCAATTAGAGAAATCTCTCTCTGATAATTCTGTTGAAGCCTACCTGCGGGATATTGATAAACTGACGCAATACCTGCAGGAGGCTTCTTCGTTAAAAGCCCCTGCCGATGTGGAGCTGAAAGACCTGCAATCTTTTGTGAAATGGGTGGCCGAACTGGGGATGACCGATACCAGCCAGGCCCGTATCATTTCCGGTATCAAGGCTTTTTACAAGTATTGCCTGGTGGAGCAGATCAGCCGCAAAGACCCTACAGTGTTATTAGAAGCGCCGAAACTAAAAAGAGCTTTACCCGATATTCTCAGCTTTGAGGAAATCGAAACCATCATCGGGCAAATTGATCTCAGCACACCGGGCGGTGGCAGAAATAAAGCCATCTTGGAAACGATGTACAGTTGCGGTTTGCGGGTAACAGAAGCGGTGAACCTGCGGATATCACAGCTCTATCTTGATGTTGGTTTTATCCGGGTGCTGGGTAAAGGTGATAAAGAACGGTTGGTACCGATCGGCAGCAGTGCCATTAAATACATCAATATTTATAAAGACAAGATCAGGGTGCATACGCCTGTAAAACCCGGCAATGAAGATATCCTGTTCCTGAACCAGCGGGGTGGCAAATTATCCAGGGTGATGATTTTTTATATTATCAAAGACCTGGTGGCAAAAGCGGGGATCAAAAAAACAGTATCACCCCACACGTTTCGCCATTCTTTCGCCACGCATTTGGTGGAAGGTGGTGCTGATTTACGGGCCGTGCAGGAAATGCTGGGTCATGAGAGTATTACCACCACGGAGATCTATACCCACCTTGACCGGGAGTTTTTAAGAAAGACGCTGGAGAATTTTCACCCGGCGTTTAAATAATATTTCCCACCAACCTGCCGGCAGGCAGGGACACGAAGCACACAAAGCTTTTTATTGGATAATCACTTTTTCCGAACCGGCTTTCCCTGTTTTTTTATTGCTGATACGGATGATATAGGTACCGGGATTGGCAGTGGGTACATCAATGCTTAAGAGCCTTGCATCTTTGTCGATCCAGATAGTTTGCTGTTTGATGGTCTGCCCGGCAAGGCTGAGAATTTCAAGATTATAATATCCTTCGTCCTGTTGTTTCCATTCAATGTTCAGGTTGCCTCCTGCTGCAACGGGATTCGGGAATAGTTTGATTACAGTTTCTTTAACTGCAACCGCCCGGTCTTCCATCAATGGAACGGGCTTACTAATTGCTTTCTTCTTTTTACTTTTTGTCTTAACGACTACAACTTCACCTGCAATGATTGATATTAATGCGGGCAAACGGATGATTGCTTCATTGGTAAGTTCACCCGTACTGATTTCCTTTTCCATTGTTTCAAATCCGATACAGGACACCTGTAGTGTAATTTTTTTTTCCCCCGCAGGTACAGCTAACCGGAATAAACCGGTACTATCGGTCAGCGTTCCATATTTTGTTCCTTTGATCATAACTGAAACATATCTCATCGGGTTGTTGTATTCATCCGTAACAAAGCCTTTAATAGTAAGTTGGTTATTTTTAACGGATACAGCAGATGCGGGAGTATTTCGAGGCACTGGTAAACTGCATACCTCAGGAACAACCTTACCAACCATTACCTGTTGTTCATTATGCACAGCAGGTTTTGAACTGATCACTCTCACTTCTCCCTGTGCTTTCGCTTTGGCCGACACAAAAAAGGCGGGTATCGCAAACTGGAAAAAATATTTCACCCAGGGTATTCTCTTCACGGGTAGTTCCATATCCCTTTGTAACTGGTTCGGCATAAAGCGGCCGCATACCGACCCGGTGGAAGGCTTCTTAAAGAATTCCGCTACCTGCCGGTCGTTCATGTTACTAAAATCCATGACCTGCTTCTGGCAGGCGGCACAGAAACGTCCTTTATCAACCGGGGTCATCGCTTCCCAGTTTTCGTGGCAGGGCGTTGGTATGGTTAACTGAAATTTCTTTCCCATGCTGAAGAATTGTAATTATTGGATGATGATCTTTTGCTGATGGAGTATTTGTTTGGTTGCTGAACTGAACATAACCACATAAGTTCCCGCAGACCAGTTACCCGATGTATTCACTGCAATCCTGTTGGCACCTTTGGTAAGCTGGTACGGGTAAGAAGCTACTGTTTGCCCGCCCATACTCACCAAACTGACCCGGATCTGTTGTGCTACAGTGCTTTCCAGTTCCGCTGTAAATGACTGGTTCCGCTGAACAGGATTAGGATAAATATTATTCGCTGCAACGAGTTCTTCTTTTTTATTATCTACTACTGTATACTCACTTTTTTTATGCCACCCGCCGCACCTTAGTGTGCAACACCGGATTGACACCCCATACCCTTTTACAATCACTTCTTCGTTTACCCGGAAATCTCTTTCTAATAAAAGTTCAGTTGTCTTGCCTGAGGGCTTTACCGGATAACTGTAATTCTTGTACCCGACAGAGGTAACGGTCACTGCGTATTCAATCCCTTTCTTTAACCTTTCAGTAACTACCTGCCCTTTTTCATTCGCAACAAACATAAGTGTATCGGTTTTGTCTTTTGCTGAAGTGAATGTTAAAGTGGCACCGGGTATGCGGCTGCCATCCGTAAAATCTTTTACAATAAATTCTCTTGTTCCGGAAGATTTTGTGGTAATAAGGACAACTCCGTTACCGGCCCGGCAGCCATAGATAGCGGTAGCACTGGCATCTTTCAGAATCGATATACTTTCAATATCGTTTGGGTGTAGCGCCGAAAGGTTCTTGAAAGCAGTAAGCACTCCATCCACGACCAGTAAGGGTTCGGTTTGTTGCATGGTCATTCCGCACCTGATCCTGATTGTGGCCGGTTGCTTTTGTTCACCGGTCTTACAAGGCGGTAATTGTTTTTTTGCCGACGTATCAAACTTCGTTGGCATTTTCATGTTGAAACAATCACCAAATACCTGACGAGGTTTATACCCGGTGGAAACGGGTCGTTGAGAAAGCACCTGGAAACTGATTAGCAAAAAGCATAGTGTAATAACTATTCTCATAAGCGTTGTTTTTAAAAAGTAAAAAGGGCCGGTAGAAACCAGCCCCGTTATCACTAACCGGCTGTTAAATGATTAGCCATTATAACCGGGATGCTTCGTTTTCCCGGATTACATACAACCAACAAAAGACGGATGCGTATTTTTTATCTTTTGCATACAAGCCCTACGGGTTTTATTTATTAATTTTAAGCCCTTGGCTTTTATCAGGCATATATCTCACAGCACACTGACCGACAAGGAGCTGGTGGCGCTCTACAAACAGTCAGGCGACATGGCCGTACTGGGTGAACTATACCAGCGGTACATGGACCTGGTCTATGGTGTCTGCCTTAAGTATTATAAAGAGCCTGAAACCGCTAAAGACAGTGTGATGCTGATCTTTGAAGAACTGGTATCAAAATTGAAAAAGCATGAGGTGGAGAATTTCAGGGGCTGGCTGCACCAACTGGCTAAGAACCACTGCCTGATGCAGCTGCGGACACCTAAAAACATGAAAACCGTTGAGTTTAAACATGAACTTGTGCAAAGCGGGGAAAATGTGCATCTGAATGGTGTGCTGGAAAAAGAGGAGAATTTCAAAAAGATGGAATACTGCCTCGGCACCCTGACCCCGGAGCAACAGCAGGCCATCCGGCTGTTTTACCTGGAAGGGAAATGCTACAACGAAATTGTGGAGGCAACCGGGCAGGAATGGAACCAGGTGCGGAGTTTTATACAAAATGGCCGGAGAAACCTGAAACTGTGCATGGAAAAAGCCGGGATGGAAGCTGAATCGAAAAAAAGTTGAACTTTGTAACGCCTTATGGCAACTGAGCATACGATAAAAACATTTACCGCTCTT
The DNA here is from genome assembly GCA_017303455.1 of Chitinophagales bacterium. Lineage (GTDB taxonomy): Bacteria > Bacteroidota > Bacteroidia > Chitinophagales > Chitinophagaceae > CADEDV01. Next base: position 11,954 of record JAFLBM010000004.1, read on the forward strand.
GATATTGAAAAGTATCAGCAGGGATTGCTTTCCCCGAAAGAAAGACATGACCTGGAAAAAGCTGCCCTGGATGATCCCTTCCTGGCCGATGCGCTGGAAGGCTATCAGAGCAGCCCGGTAAATATCAGTGCCGATCTTACAGAACTTAAAAACAGGTTTGCGGAGAAAACCGAAGAAAAAAAAATAATTCCATTACATTCTACTACCGGTAAAAGAGCATTCCCCTGGTTAAGAGCTGCCGCCATGATCGTTGCGGTGGCAGGTGCCGGTTTACTGGTCTATCAATTTGCTTTCAATAAGAAAGAAGATACCAATATAGCACAAGCCAATACTGCTAATGAGAAAAAAACTCCGGTTGCCGGGGATAGTATGAAAGCTGTAACTGATGACAACGCTGTTATTTCCACTAGTCCCGGAACAACAGATAAACAAACTACTGTAATAACACAACACGGATCACTTAGCAGCAATGAATCCGCCAAAGAAGATGCTGAAAATATTATCATTCAGCCAGAAGCCAATGCAGTTGCCACCAACGATGATGTAAAATCATCCAATAACAATATTGCCGTTCCTTCTCAAACAGATAAGGCAGCCAATGCTCCTGTAACAGTAAGCGGTGCCGCCAATAATAATGCAAAGACATTGGAAGCCGATTCGAAAATCGCCGCTGTCAAAAGAAAGGATGAGGAAAACGCATCAGCTAAAGAAGTAAATGCCGGGGTATTGAATGAAACGGCCAGCCGTCAGAACCGCAGTGTAACAGCGAACCGTAGCGCAGAAAAACTGAATTACCAGTACCAGGCGAATATATTCCGTGGCCGGGTGACCGATGCTAATAACAATGCAGTACCCTTTGCCAATGTAACCAACCTGGAGGATAATGTAGGCACTTACACGGATGCGAGAGGCAATTTCAATCTTACTTCGCCTGATACGGTATTGAATGTGCAGATCAGGGGTCTTGGGTATAACGATAATAATCTCCAGTTAAGAAATAATGTTTCCAATGCACAGGTGGTGATGCAGGAAGACAGGTCTGTTGCGGCCCAAACGATATCCAGTAAGAAAATCAATTCTGAAAGAAGGGCGAATAACCCCAATTTCAAACTGGAAAACGAACCGGAGCCGGAAGATGGCTGGGATAATTATGACAGTTACCTGGTTAACAACCTCAGCATACCCGATGATGTAAAGGGCAAACAATCCGGCGGTGGCCAGGTGGAACTTTCCTTTGAAGTCAATAAATACGGGGAGCCCATCAATATTAAAGTGACCAAATCCCTCTGTGCCCGCTGCGACCAGGAAGCCATCCGGCTGATCAAGGAAGGACCCAAATGGAGACGTAAGGCCCGGAATGGTAAAACAACAGTGACCATCTCCTTTTAAGTACATTTTACAGAAACCCGAAGTTCTGACCTGTTCCCCTACCTTTGCTTTCTCAAAAACTAAGCTTGTATGAAAAAAATCATTATCACCGCTGCGGCAGTATTTGCCTTATTATCAGCCGATGCGCAATTAAGAACACCGGCTCCCAGCCCCACCCAAACCATTAAACAGGATTTCGGACTGGCTTCTGTTGAACTGTCTTATTCCCGCCCGGCTATGAAAGGCCGTAAAGTATTTGGCGACCTGGTACCTTTTGGAAAAGTATGGCGTACCGGTGCCAACAATGCCACTACCATCAACTTTGGTGAAGAAGTGACAATAGGCGGCAAAAAAATTCCTGCCGGTAAATATGGCCTGCTGAGCATCCCCGACAAGAACAACTGGACACTGATCATCAGCAAACAATTAGATGTAACCAGCCCCGCCGCTTACAAAGAAGATATGGATGTGGTGAGAGTGGATGCAAAGACCATGAAATTGAATGACAATGTCGAATCATTCACCATGCAGTTTGCCAATGTAAAACCCACTTCCTGCGAATTGCATATCATGTGGGAGAATACCGCCGTTGCCTTACCTATTACGGTTGATGTGGAAACCAAAGTGATGGCACAGATCGACCAGCTGATGAATAAAGACAATCGTCCTTATTTCAATGCTGCTATGTATTATATGGACAATGGCAAAGACCTGAACCAGGCGCTGGCATGGTTTGACAAAGCAGTTGAAGGACAACCGGCTGCTTTCTGGATCCATCACCAGAGAGCCAACTGTTTGGCCAAACTGGGTAAAAAAGAAGATGCTAAAAAAGCAGCCGAAAAATCCAAGGAACTGGCTGCTGCTGCCAAAAATGATGATTATGTGAAACTGAATGAAAAATTACTGGCAGAATTAAAATAACCGGAACTCCTTTATTGAAGTGAACCCTGCTGTTTATACCAGCGGGGTTTCTTTTTTTGCAAGCCCTTTGTTAAGCAGTATCGTGAAAAAGATCACCCCGAAAGCACCGATCGGGTTTAGCCAGAGAAAGCCCATCTTGAAAACCTGCAGCTTTGTAAGAACAAATACAGCCAATACGAGGCACTCCGCCAGGATAGCAGCCCAAAAAACTACAGTACCGCTTTTTATATGCTTCATGAAGAATGCTACCAGGAATACACCGAGGATCACGCCATAGAATAAGGAACCGAGAATATTCACTGCTTCGATGAGGCTGTTCCCGATATTATACGTGAACATGGCTACGACGATGCAAAAGATGCCCCAGCCCAATGTGTACCATTTTGATAACCTGTATTCATCTTCCCCGCTGTCTTTATTCTTCGTGAAGCGGCGGTGAAAATCCACCATGGAACAGGACGCCAGCGAATTGATGGCAGCAGCAATACTACCCCAGGAAGCCAGGAAGATGATGGCGATCAGCAATCCCACCAATCCTGCGGGTAAATGATCCACTACAAAACGAAGGAAAATATAATTGGTATCATTCCCATCACCACCCACTTCTTTTGAATTGATCCAGCCGGTGACTTTTTTCCGTAAACTGTCTGATTCTTTTTGTAATGAACGTAGCTGAACAGTATTCAACTCAATTGCGGTGTCATCCTTTTTATCCAGCGCCGCCGCAAAAGCTGTTACGACTTGATTCTTTTGTACCGATAATTCATTGTACCTGTTATTCGCAAGATGAAAGGAATCTTTTAAAGAAGAGTTCTCAATCTTAGTAACTTGTTTTTGATTAAAGAAGATCGGGGCATTATTGAACTGGTAAAATGTAAATACCAATACCCCCACCAGCAGTATCAAAAACTGCATCGGCACTTTCACCAGCCCGTTCATGATCAACCCCATCCTGCTTTCTTTTAAAGAGCTGGCCGTTAAGTATCGTCCCACCTGGCTCTGATCGGCACCGAAATAAGACAGTGCCAAAAAGAAGCCCCCTATCAATCCGCTCCATAAATTGTACTGGTCACTCCAGTTAAATCCCTTTTCTGTAAACCCTGTTGTGATCACATTCAGCTTGCCCAGTTTACCGCTTACCTGCAATGCATCAATAAAACCCACATTCTCCGGCAGCATATTCACCACCATGTAGGCGGCCAAGAACATGCCGGTGAAAATAACGATGAGCTGCAACTGCTGTGTGTATGCTACCGCCTTGGCACCTCCAGTCATGGTATAAATGATCAGCAGGCCGCCCATGAATAAATTGGTCCAGTAAATATTCCAATCCAGTAATGATGAAAGAATGATAGAAGGTGCAAACACACTGATACCGGTTGACAAACCCCGTTGCAATAAAAAAAGAAAAGAGGTCAGCGTTCTTGTCTTCCCGTCAAACCTGTTCTCCAGGTATTCATATGCCGTATATACTTTTAATTTACTGAAAATGGGCACAAAGAAGATACAGATAACGATCATGGCCAGCGGGATACCAAAATAATATTGTACGAACCGCATACCATCGGTATAGGCCTGGCCGGGTGCTGATAAAAAAGTGATGGCACTGGCCTGCGTACCCATTATACTTAATAGTACCAACCCCCAGGGCAAACTGCGGTTGCTCAGGAAATAGCCATCCAGGTTATGGGAGGTACGGCTTTTGTATAAACCGTAAGAGATGATGGCAAGCAATGTGATAACCAGTACTATCCAGTCGGTCTGGCTCATGAAAAATAATTAGTGAACAATGAAAACAAAATGATCAGCACCAGCAGAAACAGTACCACCAGTATATACCAGCCGTTCCAGTTTTTGAATAAAGGCGCTTTATCGTTATCCGTTTGTGACATATTTATTTCCTCGTGGTTCTTAACCAGCCGGTAAGTATGATCAGGAGACCAAGCACTAACCCGATGAGTATCCCGATCCGTATTTTTTTGATCATGATCCCCAGGGCAAGCCCGAGAAGAATAGCAAAAATGAATGCCATCTCGCCTCTCCGTACGCTGGGTTTTTTATCTGCACTCATTAAAACCCTTTTTTCCTGTTTAAAGCGATCAGGTTGGCCAGTAAACGGTAAGCTCCCGGCACACCCGCCGGCAATTCCCTGAAAAAGACAATCCCGGTATAGGTAAAATAGCCTTTCCCATACTTAGTTACCAGCAAACTCCCGTCATCAGATCTTTCACCCGGATCGGCCATCCCCATTAATTTTTCAAACTTACCCGAAGTATCGGCAGCATGGTAGATACTCCGTTCCTGTATCCATCCCCGGAAATCGTCAGCAGTTATTTTATTGGGGAAATTAAAGGCAGGATGCTCCGGTTTCAGTAAAGTAACTGCCGCATTCTCATCGGTGACCCGGTTTCTCGTGATATTAAAATTATAGGGCCCGATCTTCGCTCTTACCGGGCCGATCTGGTTGCTTGTGTTATATTGAACAATCATGTTCCCTCCTTCATTCACATACTTCATCAGTTTATCATAATGCTTGTTCATCCAGTCATGGGTATTATAGGCTCTTACCCCGGTAATGATCGCATCAAACTGCTGCAAATTATTTCTTGATAATTCTTTATCGGTGAGCAGGGTTACTTCATATCCCATTTGCTCCAGGGCCGCAGGCACTTTATCGCCGGCACCCACAATATACCCGATCTTTTTGTTGTAGATCTTCAGGTCAACATAGTTGAGTGATACCACTGCATCATGAAAATAGTTGATATACGGGATGTGGTCATATTTCACTTCGTGCCTGTCTTTGGCCACCGTTTCTTTGCCGGCTTCAGCTATCTTAAAAAATATCTTCTCATTCTTTTTGGCAGCATCTCCACTATAGGTAAATTCTGTGATCTGGTCTTTTGCATTTACAGCAATAGCCCCATTTGCTGTACTGATATTCGTTAACGTCTTCCCTGATTCCCCCGACTGAAGCGAAACAGTTGCCGTAAAGCCTTTTTTCATTCCTTTTACCAGCACGGCTCCATCAATCTTTGTTTTATCGGGAGTGATGATCCTGAGGTCTTCTACGGGACTCATTAACACAGGTGGCACCACAACAACTGGCTGGTACAACTCCCCTCTCACCGGGTCTGTGAATTTATATTTCACTGCCCGCATAAAAGTAAAAGGCTCATTATAAATCTTCACTTTAATGAAAGCATAAAAAGCAGCATCCACATCCGGCTGACCGATCAATAACTGGTCGGATACATTAAAATATCCTTCTTCCATTTTATTGGCTAACCAATAAGGCTGTGTAACCGGTTTAACAGGCGGGATGTAAATATTTTTAGAAAAATTCAGGTTCTTATTTTTCTCCAGTGTTTTTGAGAAAAGAGTATCAAAATTATCTACTGTTACTTTTTCCAGTACTGCATTTGTTCCAAGGCGGTTGTTGAATGAGAAGTTGATACGGATTGAATCTGTTTGCACCGCCAATTGTTCGGTGGTGGTGGCATCCAGGAATAAACCACTGCATTGAGCAATCAGCGTATATACTTCCCGCAACTTTTGCGCTTTCCAGTTACTCTCTTCCAACTGGTTGATGGATTGGTATAGTTTAACCAGCCCCTCCACCGATTTTTCAGGGTGAAAGAGATCAAACCCGCTGATAAGCTTGTCTACCATACCCGCAATTACTTCTCCTCCTTTTATTCTTTTCCAGGTCAGCTCTGTCCCGTCCGTTAATTCATTCACCGGCTGATCACCTTTGGTCGCTTTAAAGAATTCTAATGATTCACCTCTCGATGCAGGTACACCAAAGCCCTGGCTTTTGTGCTGGCTCCTGCTTTCGGCGGCGATCTCTCCATAGCTTTTTCCCAGTAAAGGATTATATCCTCCCACATCCACTTTGAACTGGTCATCTCTTGTGGTATTATTACCGCCGAAGTTGAATGTATTCCATAAAACTCTTTTGGCCTGCCATACGGAAACATATTTCAGTTGTTCAGGAAAACGTTTGGGATCAGCCGCTGCCTCAAAAGCTTCATTCGCCAAAATAGCAGAGCCGGTATGATGACCATGGCCGCCTTCACCGGTAGTGGGAAACCGGGTGATGATCACATCGGGTTGAAATTTCCTTATCACCCATACCACATCGCTCAATATCTTTTCTTTGTCCCATTTGGTAAACGTCTCTTCCGGGTTTTTTGAAAATCCAAAATCATAGGCTCTTGTAAAAAATTGTTCGCCGCCATCAATTCTCCGGGCAGATAATAATTCCTGTGTCCGGATCATGCCCAGTTCAATTCCCTGCTCCTCCCCGATCAGGTTCTGTCCGCCGTCCCCTCTTGTCAATGACAAATAGCCGGTCCGGTACATTTTATCTTTCGATAAATAAGCGATCAGCCGGGTATTTTCATCATCCGGGTGGGCCGCCACGTATAATACAGAACCCAGCACATTCAGTTTGCGCAGGGCCAGGTACATGTCGGCGGAGGTCCAGCTTTGAGGTGCCTGTGAGAAGGAAAAAGGTGCAAGACACAGGCAAAAAATAAAGAGTATAATCAGTTTTCTCATTCCCTGTAATTATTCAGCGAATATAACGGCAATTTGGATAGCGATTGGAGCCACCGGTACAAAAAAACGGTACTGTCCCATTTGAGAAGAGACAATACCGCAATATTTAATTCTTCTTAACAGATATCCTGCAAACAGGCTTCGGTATACAGGGATCATTGGCCCACGAGGAAAACAGCGTTGCAAAACATCAGTTTTCCATTTTCCCAAAAACTACGGAACATAAGATCATCTGTCAGGTAAGAGATACTTCCTGCGCCCATATCCTGCACAGCAAATAACAAACCGTCTTTCAGTTTGGACTGAAGGTTCGCCCCCACAAAACCTGCTACCTGGTTTTCTTTTTTGATCACCCCCACATTCCAGCCACCATCTTTTAAAAATTCATAGATATTATCATCCATTTTCAGGGTGTAATAATAATCTGGATATCCAAAAGCCAGCGGATGGGTATTATCTAATTTTACTTTCCAGATAGACCCGGGTGTAAACGCTGAAATAGCATCTCTTTCACGGCTCTCATATTCCTTTAGTGCATCATATGCCCCAGCTTTATCCTTTTTATCATCCCCCTCTGCTTTCTTTTGTTTGATACCAAAATCGGCACCGGCCAGTTGCGATACGGCACCTTCCAATGCTATAACTCTGCCGCCTTTTGCTATCCATGCCTTGAAAGCTTCCAGGTCGCTTTTATTGCTGAGGAATCGGTAATTACCATCGGGCATGATCAGCACATCTATATCATTCCAGTTGGCACGGGGCAGATCATTTGCATTGATAAGGGTGACAGGATAGTCCAGTTGGTCATCAAAGAAATGCCAGATCTCACCAGCAGCATTACTGCCTACTCCTTCACCAGTAACCAATACAACCCTGGGTGCCTTCAGCGGATGTACCATGCCACTGCCAAAATCAAATCCCTTATCAACAAAACCACTGGAAACAGGGTATAACTGCACCCCATCCGTATTGGCTGTTTCTCTCACTACATTCCATAAGTTCTTGCCGAATTTCTTATTGGCTGTTTTCAATACGATCACAGCACCACGATCAAATTTAGCCCCATTCACTTCAAAAGGCTGCTCAGCATAGCGGAGCAAAACGCCTTTCTGTAACAGATGGCCTACCGTCTTCGCTGTTTTCACCCCATTCCAGGGAATCACATAGCCGTATTCGGTTTCTGCATTATTCACTTTTGCTTTGGCCGGGTAAGCAGCACCAGCCGGCACCTTTTCTTTTGAAGCAAAAGCATTTAATCCATATGCATACGGTAAGGACCATGCCGTGATATCATACGTAGCAGAGTCAGACAGTTTTGATTTAGGTTCAAATAATACTTTTACCATAGCTGAACGTGGCTGCAATACAGAGATCACAATATCATTTGCAGCAGCCGTAAAAGATTCTTCTTTTCCTGACATATAATTAAACCCTTTCCCCGTTGCACCATTTCCTGCCGAATACTGAATACCGTTTTTATCCAGCAGTTCGGTCAGTTTATCAATACGTTCCTGTTGTTTGGCGTCATATTTAACCACAAATGTCTTATGCTCTCCCATTCCGGCACTAACTGCGTCATTGAAAAATTTACGATACTCTTTAACCAGCCTTGTTCCATTGACAGAAGAAATCTCAACTGTACTTAAAGAAGTGGTAAAATGATGCTGTGCCCTGTCCACCAGCGTAAGGGTATCATCATCCTCATTGATTACACCAAGTCCTGCGCCGATACCTCCCTGTTCGTAAGTCATACCAATACCACCGTTATAGGTTGGATAGGTATCGCCATAAGAAGGATACAGAAGATCAAATCTTTCTTTGGTAAAATATAACCATCCATTGGCATCAAAATATTTTGCATGGTTCTTTCCAATGGTGGTTTGAAATTCCCGCTGCCAGGAAGTGATCACTTCATGAAAGGGTTCTGCAGCCGGGGCGAAATAATAGGGTTCATTGATGCCCTGCTCATGAAAATCCACATGCACCTGCGGCATCCATTGATTATATATTTTAATACGTTGCCGGCTTTCCACCTGTGTTTGCCAGGCCCAGTCACGGTTCAGGTCAAAATTGTAGTGATTACTTCTGCCGCCGGGCCAGGGCTCACGATGTTCTCTTGCAATACGGAGCGGGTTATAATTTTTCCCTACTACGGAATTGAACCAGTTAATATACCGGTCCCTTCCATCCGGGTTCAGGCAGGGATCAATGATCACAACTGTATTTTTTAACCACTCTTTTGTTTTGGTTACTGCAGGATTAACAAGCTCATAAAGTGTCAGCATGGCCGCTTCAGAAGAAGATGTCTCATTGCCATGCACATTATAACTCAGCCACACGATCGCGGGGGCATTGTCCTCGATAGCCGCAGCCCGGTCCGTTGCTAAATTCGCCAGCCGCAGGTTATTCATCCTGATGGACTCGAGGTTCTTCATATTCTCTGCTGAAGAAATAAATGTCAGCAGCAGCGGGCGGCCTTCATTGGTTTCACCGTATTGCTGCAATTTTACTATTGCAGGTGCAGCCGCAGCCACATGATTAAAATAATTAACGATCTTAAAATGGGGGGTGTACCGGGTGCCAATCTTATACCCTAAAAATTCTTCAGGTGATTTTAGCTGGGCCTTCGCGGCTACAAACAAAGAAATAAAAAGAACGGAGAGCAAAACCTTGCGGATCATAGTGCATGTAGTTTAAGCTGGCAAGTTAACAAAGAGCTGTTTAATTTCAACATATTTCAGCCCGGTTCAAATCATCCATTTTCAGTAGCTTTATCCATCCTAAAAAAAAGACCCCTTCATGCAAAAAAACATCCCTGCTCTACTTCTTTTCAGCCTGCTGTTATATTGCTGCAATAGTCCTAAAAAAAATACCAGTTCTGCATTTGATCCTTATCATTACTCCGGTTCTAAAAAAGTGATCGCTGAAAATGGCGCTGTTGTTTCCGCACATCCGCTGGCGAGTAAGGTTGGAGTTGAGATCATGAAGGCCGGGGGCAATGCAGTTGATGCTGCCATTGCCACACAGTTGGCATTGGCCGTTGTTTATCCCAATGCAGGTAATCTCGGTGGCGGAGGTTTTATGGTGGCCCGGATGAGTGATGGAAAAACATTTTCGATAGATTACCGGGAGATGGCGCCCGGCCAGGCACACCGGGATATGTATATTGATCCCGACGGCAAAGTCCGCAATGACAAAAGTGAGGATGGTCATTTAGCCAGTGGTGTTCCGGGTACGGTATCAGGATTGCTGGCCGCTAATCAATATGCCCGTCTCCCATTTGAAAAACTTATACAACCGGCCATTGATCTTGCCGAAAAAGGATTTGTGATCAGTAAAAGGGAAGCCAATTCATTAAATGGATTGCAGGAAGAGTTGAAAAAATTCAATACGGTAATGCCGGTTTTCGTAAAAGCGATTCCCTGGAAAGAAGGCGATACTTTGGCACAAAAAGACCTGGCGAATACATTAAAAAGAATACAAAAAAACAGGGAGGCTGGTTTTTATGAAGGCGAAACAGCTGACCTGATCGTGGAAGAAATGAAACGGGGTGGCGGCATCATTACTTTGGAAGACCTGAAGAACTATAAAGCTAAATTCAGAGAGCCGCACAGTTTTAATTACAAAGGGTATACGATCATCAGTATGCCGATGCCCAGCAGTGGGGGTCTTTTATTGCATCAAATGCTGAAGATGATAGAAGATAAGAATATTGCAGCCATGGGATTCCATTCCGTACAGGCGGTGCAGCTGATGACAGAAGTGGAAAGAAGAGCCTTTGCTGACCGTGGTGAATATATGGGTGACCCCGATCATTATAAAGTACCGGTGGATATGCTCACGAATGATGTGTACCTGCAGGAACGAATGAAAGATTATGATCCTGCCAAAGCTACTCCCAGTGTGCTGGTTAAACCCGGCCGCTTACCAAAAGCAGAAAGTGAAGAAACCACTCACCTGAGTGTGATTGATAAAGATGGTAATGCAGTATCTGTTACCACTACGTTGAATAATTCTTATGGCAGCAGGACGGTTGTGGGAGGTGCCGGTTTTTTCCTGAATGATGAGATGGATGATTTCAGCATCAAACCCGGCGTACCGAATATGTATGGTGCCATCGGGGGTGAAGCGAATTCAATCAAACCTGGCAAAAGAATGCTGAGCTCGATGACCCCCACACTGGTGCTAAAAGACAACAAACCTTTTATTGTGATTGGCACACCGGGCGGCACCACGATACCGACACAGGTGTTTCAAACATTAGTGAATATTCTTGAATTCAATATGAATACTGATGATGCCGTGTACCAGCCCCGGTTTCATCATCAATGGCTGCCCGACCAGGTTGATGTAGAAAAAAATTTCCCTGCTGCTGTGATTGATTCGCTGAAAAAAATGGGCTACAAAGTCAATACCCGAGGAACATTCGGCCGCCTGGAGATCATTAAAGTATTACCCGGCGGAAAGTTTGAAGCCGTGGCTGATAACCGGGGTGATGATGCAGCAGAAGGATATTAAGTATTTCAACCCGTTAAACAAAAAAGTATGACCACCTCCATTGGTAAAGAATTTTTGCAGACAGTTATCCGCAGGCTAAAGTATTATAAGGATCTTGGTGACAAAACATTTGCTCAACTGAATGATGAACAACTGCATTACCAGCCGAATGAAACGTCCAACAGTATTGCGGTGATCGTACAACATATGACCGGGAATATGCTGAGCCGATGGACCCAATTCTTAACGGAAGACGGTGAGAAAGCATGGCGCCGGAGAGACGATGAATTTGAAGTACATAGTTATGATAAACAACAGATCATTGACTTGTGGGAGAAAGGATGGGCCTGTTTTTTAGACACCCTCAGCTCGCTGACGGAACAAGATCTTCTTAAAAATGTAACCATCCGCCGGGAGCCATTAACGGTTTTGGATGCCATCAACCGGCAACTGGCACATTACCCTTATCATATTGGCCAGATCATTTTCATCGGTAAGATCGTTAAGGACAACAACTGGAAAAATCTTTCCATCCCAAAAGGAGATTCCGCACAGTATAATAACAGCTCTTCCATCAAAGACCCGGCAAAGAAATTCTGAGAACCTTCCTGCTTCTGTTCCGCAGTACAAGCAGGCTTTCGAAGGGCATTCCTCCTTCATTTGCAAACCCGGATTTTATGTCTATTTTTACCACTTTATAAACCCTGTCCTGTCTCCTTTCCTCCTGAATGGCGCAAACCGGGAAATTACCGATCACCACAACCACCATTAATGAAGTTTATCTCTTTGCCTGCCGTTTTTCTCCTGTTTTGTTGCTCTGTACAAAGCCAGGTGCAGTTCAGCCTGTTTGCCGGCCCGCAAACCACCACCGCCAGCTATACCGTGCAAGCAGTAAAACAAAAAACAACCAGCAAATATGGCGGTATCATTGGACTGGGATTAAAAGTTCCCTTTGAGAACCGCCTGTATTTTGCTCCTTCCGTTTTTTACAGTATGAAAGGATATAAAGCTGTTTATAACCGTTTCGCTTATCCTCCTGATACATTGGCTACTGATAACAATACAACCTTCCATACGGTTGAAACAGCCTTTCTTCTTCAATATGATTTCAGTTCACAACCCAATCACTTCCTGGTCAAATTCGGGCCATCACTTGATTTTCATTTACTCGGAAAAGAGAAATTCAATACGGCAACCGGGCTGGTCAGCCGCAATACTCCTTTTGGGTTTGACAAGTACGGACATTACTCTGCGAATTTCCTGCTGCATTTTGGGTATGAAATGAAAAGCGATTTTTTTATCCTCGGCCAGTACTCACATGGTATAGCAAGTATCAACAATGCGGATGGTGGTCCAAGGATCAGGCATCGTGCCTTCGGTATTGCTATTGGAAAATACCTGGGCAGGAATAAGATAATACTGGACACCCGGACCAAAGAATGATCTTTATTTCAAGTCAATGACACATTATTTTATTGTTCCCGGTCTTGGAAATTCAGGACCCGAACACTGGCAGACCTGGTTTGAAAAATCCGGGGCTCATTTCACCCGGATACAACAACAGGAATGGGATGCACCGACCTGTGCTGATTGGGTAAACTCCATAGACAAAGCATTAGCAGGATACGATCTTTCCTCGGTTATTCTGATCGGGCATAGTCTTGGTTGTTCCACCATTGCACACTGGGCTTTACAAACAGGGAAGATCATCAAAGGTGCTATGCTGGTAGCACCCAGCGATACCGAAGCCCCTGTTTATAATTTTCCTGCTACCGGCTTTATTCCTGTTCCACTTTCTCCATTACCATTCAAAACAATTGTTGTAGCCAGCGACGATGATCCGTGGGTATCAACAGCAAGGGCAAAATACTTTTCCAGTTGCTGGGGCAGTGAGTTGATCAGGATTGGGAAAGCAGGCCATATCAATGCAGCTTCCGGTTATGGCGCATGGCCTGAGGGCCTGTCGATATTGAAAACATTGGGCTAATAAAAATACCCTGCAAAGAATCGCAGGGCAGATGGATGGTGAAAAAGGACGGATGAACTTAAGCGTTACGTTCAGTTGGTACTATTATGATTCATAAAACCAATGGCCAGCGTGGTGATATTATTCCTGAAACTGGTTACACTGACACTGGCACCGGCTTTCAATGCCATTTCCTGTATACCTGCTAATTTTTCCGCAAAAGGACGACTATAAAGGCGATTATTCACCTTTACATGCAGCAGGATCACATGACCAATCTTTTTGGCTGATACTGCAAGACTGCAATTTTTACTATGTGCAATCACAGCGTTAAGAAGATGGCCTGTTACGGCAAGCAGCTTTTTCTCATCCGCTTCAACACAGAATCCCGGCTTAACTTCATTGACAATAATACACTGCTGTCGTGAAGCAAGGGGCATCGTACTGATGATCAGCCGGTTGATCATCAGGTGCAACGGGAAATCCTGTTCAAGAACCGGAATCGCATCCACTGTGTACATAAATCTCATAATAGTCCATTTGACATGAATAATAAGGTTGGTAACACAGGGTACGGATTGCTGCCTGCTTTCAGCAGGGACGGAAAGGATAAAGGATCTTACGGATCAATTTTTCAAAGGGTTGGGAAAGCCGGTGTTCTTTAGTTGTGAGCACAAAGAAACAATTGTAAAGAGCCGGAAAAAATAGAACCTTATCTCAATAGCTGGTCATAAATAAAGGCCAAAGCATGTAGAATCCATTCTACGTTAAAACCCCTGTTTGCACTGCAAAGCTTTGCGGTTAATTATTATTTTAGAGTATGTTATCCAGTCGTTTATCACTATTACACTGTCTTATTGTAACGGGAATAGCCATTTTGATAGCTGCCTGTAAAGCAGAAACCGTATTGACCGGGAAGTACAGCAGTAAATTATACGATGAGTATGTGGAGCTGAAAGACAATGGCCGTTTCAAAAAATACCAGTATTGGTTTGGCATTAAACCCCGATTGGATGGAGGAATGTACCTGGTTTCCCGGGACACCGTTTACTTAATTTACAAGCGTCACAAAACCCTCTATGCCCGTCGTGATTATTTTATTATTGGAGGGAATGCACTTAACTATTATCATCTTGATTCAGCAAACCTTTTAAAGCAGTATTCTATCTGGAAAAACAAACTGCCATAGCAATCAGTTCGTCAATTCTTTCACATACGCATAGATAGCATCTTGCGCCGATACTAATGGTTGGCCTGCTGTATTTATTTTCTTGTTGATAGCAGTTCCTGTTACCATATCACTTTCAAGCAATACGGCCTTTACATTATCCGCTAACTGAAGTTGTATAATATGCTGTAACCCGTTACAAAGCGACTCGTCATAAACAGGAAAGCATACTTCGATACGGCTGTGCAGGTTCCGGTTCATCCAGTCGGCACTGCCCATATAATATTCCGGCTGCCCGTTGTTATGGAAAATAAATACCCTCGCATGTTCAAGGTAGCGGTCAACAATGCGATGCACGGTTATATTTTCACTCTGGTCTTTCACGCCTGGTGCCAGGCAGCAAATACTGCGTACCAGTAACTGCACTTTCACGCCTGCCCGGCTGGCTTCATACAACCGGGTGATCATTTCTTTTTCCTGGAGGTTGTTTAGTTTGATAATGATATGAGCAGGCTTCCCGTTCCTCGCATTTTCTATCTCCCGGTCGATCAGTTTCCCGAATTGCTTCAGCATATTGAATTGCGAAACCAGGAGCTGTTTAAAAGGGATCTTGCCATAACTGGCGGGCTGCATACGCCATTGCAGGTATTCAAATAACATCTCCAGTTCATTTCCAAACTCCGGCCTGGAAGTAAAATAAACATGGTCTGTATAAAACCGGCCGGTAGCTTCGTTGAAATTACCGGTAGCCATAAAGGAATACTGCTGCCATTTTTTTTCTTCCTGCCGTTTTACCAATGCCACTTTCGCATGCACTTTCAGGCCGGGTATGCTGTTGATGATCTTAATACCTGCCGCTTTCATTTTCTTTGACCACTTCAGGTTATTTGCTTCATCGAACCGGGCTTTCAATTCAACAAAAACGGTAACCTTCTTCCCGTTCTTTGCCGCACTGATCAATGCATTTACAATATGTGAATCGGCCGCTACCCGGTAAAGGGTAACATATATTTCCTTTACCAATGGATCAATAGCCGCTTCATTGAAAAAACGAAGGATATAATTATACGAATGATAGGGCAGGTGCAGTAATTTCTCTCTTTCAGTAATACTCTTAAAAATGGATTGTTTCGTTGAAAAACCTGGATGCTGTATAGCAGGCCAGCCAGGATATACCAGCATTCCTTTCCGGGGATTCGGTAAGCTTCCAAGATCTTTCAGGTTATGATAACGCCCCCCTTCCACCATTTCATCATCCCGCAGCTCAAAATACTCCTGCACAAAATCTTTCACGGCAGGAGACATAGCCGCATCAAACAGGAACCGGGTGGAATGCCCCACCTCTCTTTTCTCCAGTTGCTTCTCTATTTTATCAGCAATATCGCCAATGAATTCGTCTTCGAGGTTCATCTCCGCATCACGGGTCAGTTTTATACTGTATGTACCGTGGATAACAGAGCCGGGAAAAACCACAGCAAGATTTTCCCTGATCACATCATCTATGAAAAGGAGATAACTATCATCATTTACTGCGGGCAATTCAAAAAACCGTGGTAAACTGGTAGAAGGGATATTCAATAGTGCATACTGGCGGCTGCCTGGCCGTTCAGCAGTTTCTATATCTAAAATGAAATACAAGGCATTATTCTCCAAAAAAATATCCGGTCGGTTATCCCTCCGCAATATAACCGGCTGCAGAAAAGATAATACCCCCGACAGAAAATAGTCCCTTATACTTTCTTTGTGTTGTTCCAGTACAGGCTCTCCATAATACAAATGAATATGTTCTCTTTTTAAACCCGGGATTATTTGCTGAGTGAGTATTTGTCCAAACTGCTCCAGTTGGTCCTGTACATTTTTTTTCACACGGTCTGCTAATCCTTCCGGGTATTCTTCTCTCCATGCTTTTTTAGCATCCAGGCTGCTGAAAGCGAAAATGGCCGGCATACGAACCCTGAAGAATTCATCCAGGTTGGAAGAGAAAATAGATAAAAAGGAAATGCGGTTGTAAAGAGGCACCGATTCATCTGCGGCCTCCAGTAAAACACGGTGGTTAAAACTAAGCCAGCTCAGGTCACGGTTGAGAAAACAGTATTTCTCATCTGTCATGAAGATTTTCTTTATGAACTAAGATAGGGGATTCGGGTCACAAAACCACTTCTCCTTCCAGGTCATAGTCATAAGCTTTGGTGATCTTCACGTTCACGAATTCGCCAACCGGGAGTTTCTTAACTGAATGGATCACCACTTCATTATCCACTTCCACCGAATCAAATTCAGTACGGCCTAAATAACGGCCGGCTTCTTTTTTATCGATCAGTGTTTTGAAGGTTTTGCCTACTTTATCCTGGTTCAGTTCAAAGGAAATTTCCTGCTGCACTTCCATGATCTCCTGTGCTCTTCGTTCTTTCTCTTCTGCAGGTACGTCATCAACCAGATCATGTGCAGATGTACCTTCTTCATGCGAATAGGTGAAGATCCCCACCCGGTCAAAACGCTGACGCTGTAAAAATCCTTTCAGTTCTTCCACATCATCTTCGGTTTCGCCAGGGAAACCGGCGATCAGTGTTGTACGCAGGCAAATACCCGGCACTTTTTCCCGGATGGCAATAGTAAGTTCTTCCATTTCTTCCCGGGTGATCTGTCTTTTCATGGCTTTCAGCATATTATTGGCAGCATGCTGCAAAGGCATATCCAGGTAGTTGCAAATATTTTCTCTCTCCCGCATTACATCCAGTATCTCTAAAGGAAACTTAGACGGGTAAGCATAATGCAGCCGGATCCATTCAAGCCCTTTTACATCTGCAAGTCGATTCAGCAGATCAGGTAACATCCTCTTCTTATTGATATCTAATCCATAATACGTAAGTTCCTGTGCGATCAGCATGACTTCTTTCACACCTTTCTTTACCAATCCTTCCGCTTCTCTTACCAGCTCATCAATGGGCTTGCTCACATGCTGCCCCCGCATCAGCGGTATGGCACAAAATGAACAGGTGCGGTTACATCCTTCTGATATTTTCATATAGGCATAATGCTGCGGTGTGGCCAGCAACCGTTCGCCTACCAATTCTGTTTTATAATCGGCTTCAAATTGTTTTAAGATCAGTGGTAATTCCATCGTACCGAAATAAGCATCCACTTCCGGTATCTCCGCTTCCAGGTTATTCTTATAGCGTTCACTCAGGCAGCCGGTAACATATACTTTATCCAGCTTTCCTTTTCTTTTTAATTCCACCTGGTCAAGAATGGTGTTGATACTTTCTTCCTTGGCTTTATCAATAAACCCACAGGTGTTTACCACCACGATGTTGTGATCCAGTTTTTTATTCTCATGCACCACGTCAATATCATTGGCCAGCAACTGTCCGCTCAGCACTTCACTATCCACCATATTCTTACTGCACCCGAGGGTGATGATATTGACTTTGTCTTTTTTGAGTGTTTTTGTTTTCATTACGCCTCTTTTCTTTCCAGGTTAAATAAACTATCCACAAATTCATGTTTATCAAAAACTAATAAGTCTTCCATTTTTTCTCCCACACCAATAAACTTCACGGGTATCTTAAAGTGATTGGCAATAGCTAGCACCACCCCACCTTTTGCAGTACCATCCAGTTTTGTAATAGCTAATGCCGTAACATCTGTTGCCGCCGTAAAATGTTTGGCCTGCTCCAGTGCATTTTGCCCGGTTGATCCGTCCAGCACCAGTAATATTTCATGCGGGGCATCGGGGATGGTTTTTTGTATCACCCGTTTGATCTTGCTTAATTCCTCCATCAGGTGAGCTTTGTTATGCAAACGTCCTGCTGTATCAATCAGTACCACATCGCTTTGTTTGGCCACTGCACTTTGCACCGTATCAAAAGCCACAGCAGCAGGATCTGATCCCATATCCTGTTTTACGATCGGCACACCCACTCTTTCACTCCAGATGGTCAGTTGGTCAACTGCTGCTGCCCGGAAAGTATCTGCCGCACCTAATAGTACGTTCTTACCCGCTTTCTTGAAATTATACGCCAGTTTACCAATGGTAGTTGTTTTGCCAACTCCATTTACTCCAACCACTAAAATGATATAAGGCCTGGTGGGAAGATCGGAATTGAAGGCATAACTGTTGGCTTCCGGTGCATCCACCAGCATCTGTTCAATTTCCTCCTGCAGCATTTTATTCAGCTCCGCCGCATTCAGGTATTTGTCTTTTGATACCCGTTTTTCGATCCGTTCTATGATCTTTACGGTGGTCTCAATGCCCACATCTGCCCCGACCAATGCCTCTTCCAGGTTATCCAGCACTTCTTCATCCACCGTGCTTTTACCGGCTATGGCTTTCGTGATCTTAGCAAAGAAGCCCTCCTTGGTTTTTTGCAAACCCTGGTCAAGACTTTCTTTTTCTTTTTTGCCAAACAGTTTATTGAAAAATCCCATACCCCTATCCCCTAAAGGGGAATAATGACTCTGCCCTGAACAAAGTCTTTTATAAACCTGAATACCCCCCTTCAGGGGATGGGGGCATGAAAACAACAAAAGCCATCCGTGGTGACGAATAGCTTTTGAATATCGTTTCAAACGCAAATTATTTTTGCGCTAAGAAATCTTTCACTTTGTCTTTGTGAACGATCTGCTCTTTAAACGTGTAAGCACCTGTTTTAGGGCTGCGAACGGCTTTGATCACTTTCGTCCAGTTCTTTGCCTCAGCGGATGCCTTAAGGTCTTTTACTTTAGCGTTCTTGGAAGCTGCTTTTGCCATGATTACTTGATTTCTTTATGAACAGTTACTTTTTTCAGGATCGGGTTGAACTTTTTCAGTTCCAATCTCTCAGGATTGTTCTTCTTGTTTTTTACCGTGATATAACGGCTGGTGCCTGGCTGACCACTTGTTTTGTGCTCAATACACTCCAGGATCACTTGTACACGGTTGCCTTTCTTTGCCATGATTATTTAACTTTAATGAGTTAGACTTTTTCTCCTTTAGCTCTCAGTTCTTTCACCACACTATACAAACCATTCTTGTTGATGGTGCGGATCGCTTCCGTTGACAACTTCAGGGTGATCCATTTATCTTCTTCGGCCAGGTAAAATTTCTTCTTCTGCAAATTGGGCAGAAAACGACGCTTTGTTTTGATATTCGAGTGAGAAACCTTGTTTCCCCCGATCGGCGTTTTACCTGTAACCTGACATACTCTGGCCATGACGATTCGTAATTTTTAGGACGGCAAAGGTAGGGGAAAGATGGGAAACTATTCTATCCGAAAGGAGTTTTTTTTACCCAGTTGTTGAAAAACTCCCAAAAGCCTTAATCCGTGGTTTTCAGGACAAAATAGCCGCAGGGCATTAATTCCCCGATCCCACCCTTTCAGTTTCTTCTGTTGCCCCGCCACCGGAACGTTTAACGGGTTTCATAGCCTTCCCAAACCTCCAGCTAAAGGTGATCCGGGCCACCCGGGAATCCCATTTTACGGCAAAAGGTTCATCGGAATTCTGGAAAGTGGAGTACCCGGAATAGTTCTGGGTGTAAAACATATCCCTGATCGTCAGGCGAATGGTTCCCTTATTTTTCAGTACCTGCTTTGATATCCCCGCTCCCATCTCCCCCTGGGGAGTCAGTGTTTCCTGTAAGTCGATCTGGCTGTTGGACAGGTAATAGCCGCTCAGTTCGGCTGCCCAGCCTTTGCCAAACTGGAACTGGTTATTCAAACTGATATTTACCTGGTTCACTGTTGCCTTAAAAGGTGCCCAGATAAACCCTTCGATTATTTTGTGATTATAGACCACTGCTGATGTGAGGTTCCACCATTTTGCAATGGGCAGTTGCAGGCTGGCGGAAACCCCGATATTGTGAAACTCTCCAACATTTCCCCTTGTGTAAATGATGATATTCTTATTCACATTACTGCTGTTGGAATCAATAACGAATATCTGGGAGAAGTAATCTTTCAGGTAGCTGTAAGAAACACCTGTTGACAATACCCCTTTATAAGTATGTATCAACTCCATGTTCCAGGTGTACTGCGGCCTGATAAAAGGATTACCCCCTTCAAAAGTGTATTTATTGATCGTTACAAGGAATGGATTAAGATTTTGGAATTGCGGACGGTCAATCCTTCTTCCAAAACGCAGGGTAAACACATTATTACTGTCAGCGGCATAAGAAACAAAGGCTGAAGGAAAAAGACTTCCATAATTCTTTGTGAAGGACGAATCTTTCACCACGGTATTACCCAGTTGATTGGCTTTGTAGGTTGTAAACTCATACCGCAGCCCGGCCTGCCAATGCCATTTACCCGTCTCCGCATCCATGCTGCTGTAGACTGAATGTATTTTTTCATCATACAGGAAATGGTTACTCCTGCTCAGGTCGGCCTGCCAGGCGATGCCTTCATTGTAATAATATTCGGCGAGGTTGTCTGTGTTGGTAACCGCCGTTTTCAATCCGGTTTCCCAAAGTAATTGTTTGAAACGTTTTGAATAATCCAGTTTTGCTGTAAAGATATTCAGCTCGGAAGGTATATCGCCTTTGGTACCAAAGACAGTGCTGCCCGGGGCCTGTAGTTGTGTTTCGAAATACTGGTTGCCTTTAATATTGAATTGAATGTAATCAATATCAAATGCAAGTTCACTGTTCTGGGTAAAACTATGACGGCCGTTTAAATTGATACCTGCCCTTTTAAAGTCACTGTTCCTGTTGCCCCTTGTAATAATGGTGGAGTCAATAACATAAGACGGAGACATCCAGTCAATGGTGCTGAAGCTGCTGGTTCTGCGTTCATTTAAATTTCCTGTAAAGGCAATGCCAATGGTGGTTTTCTTACCGGCAAAAAAATCTGCTCCAACTTTCAGATTATGCGCATTGATCTTTGTCCGGGTAACATTGGGCTGATCTAATAAAAGTGAATCATCCCCGTTCGTATTAAAATATTTCCGGAGGGCTTCTATGGTCATTCTTTCCTTACCTCCTCTCATGCCATAATTCAAATAAAAATTCCACTTCCCGGTCCGGTAGTTCATATTGAAACTATTATTGATCTTGGTAAAAAATCCCTGGCCAAGACTCAGGCTGAGCGAACCATTGAATCCTTTTTGTTTATTTTTTTTTGTCCGGATATTAATGATCCCGGCGTTCCCGGCTGCATCATATTTTGCCCCCGGATTTTCTATTAATTCTATCACATCCACCTGTGATGCATTCATGCCTGCCAGGTAAGCCTGCAGTTCTGCAGCATTGAGTTGGGTTTGTTTCCCATCAATCAATACCATCACCTGTGGTTTCCCTTTCATACTGATATTACCATCCCTGCCAATGGTGATACCCGGTGATTTTTCCAACACATCCATCACGGTGGCCCCGGCATTGGTAATACCCGCTTCTACGTTGATCACGGTCTTGTCGGGTAAAAACTGGACCAGCGGTTTTTTAGCAGTTACTGTTACATCCTGTAACAATATATGATCCGGCATCAAAACGATGGTGTCTGTTACTTCATCCCGGGTTACCAGGTCCACTATACCGGAAAGATGATCCCTGAAGCCCAGTGAGCGGACCCTGATCAAATAGTTGCCGGGGCCCAATTGACTAAAATGAGCCGAGCCCAAAGCATCTGTAGCGGAACTCTTTACAACAGACGAGTCGCTGCTCAGCAATGCCACTGTAGCATCCGGAAGAGCCAGCTTGTTTTCGGTTATAACTTTCACCCGTACCTGCCTGTTATTTACAGGCTGGGCCAAAAGAGATAAACCGCAAAGAAGAAAAGTGATACAACTTAAAAAAAGGCGCATGGGAATGATTCAGGCCCTAAATTATCAAAGCCTGTCCAAGTTGGAACTTTTTTTATGCAGGCGGTACAAAAAAGCCGGCTGGCAGCCATGTACCCCCTTTTTGCCCAATTGCCTGTTTTCAGATAACTTCGCTGCTCATTATTTCTGTTTACCAATCAATCTAATCAAAAAAATATGGCATACGATGTAGTTGTAATCGGAAGCGGTCCCGGTGGTTATGTGGCGGCGATCCGTGCATCACAGTTAGGTTTTAAAACGGCAGTTATTGAAAAAGAAAGCCTCGGTGGCATTTGCCTGAACTGGGGTTGTATCCCTACCAAGGCCCTGCTGAAAAGTGCCCAGGTATTTGAAGACATTAAACATGCCAGCAATTATGGTATTGAAGCCAGCGGAACGGCCAATTTTGAAGCCGTGGTGAAAAGAAGCCGTGGTGTCGCAGATAAGATGAGCAAAGGTGTCCAGTACCTGATGAAGAAAAATAAGATCGATGTGATCAATGGTTTTGGGAAGATAAAAGCCAAGGGACAGGTGGAAGTAACCGCCGCAGACGGAAGTAAAAAAATGGTGGAAGGAAAATACCTGATCATTGCCACCGGCGGCAGAAGCCGTGAATTACCGGCCCTGAAACAGGATGGTAAAAAGATCATTGGCTATCGTGAAGCGATGAGCCTGCCTGCACAACCCAAATCGATCATCGTGGTGGGAAGTGGAGCCATTGGTGTTGAGTTTGGCTATTTCTACAACAGCATGGGAACCAAGGTTACCATTGTCGAATTCCTGCCCCGCATTGTACCGGTAGAAGATGAAGATATCTCCAAAGAGTTGGAAAAGAATTTCAAAAAGAACGGTATTGAGATCATGACCAGCAGTGAAGTAACCTCTGTGGATACTTCTGGTGCCGGTGTAAAAGCCAAAGTAAAAACGGCCAGCGGTGAAGTAACACTGGAAGCCGATGTATTATTAAGTGCGGTTGGAGTTGCGGCCAATATTGAAGGCATTGGTTTGGAAGAAACCGGTATCAAAACCGATAAAGGCCGTATTGTGGTTGACAAGTATTACCAGACCAATGTACCCGGCATTTACGCTATTGGCGATTGCGTTCCGGGCCAGGCACTGGCACACGTTGCTTCTAAAGAAGGTATCATTTGCGTGGAAGCCATTGGCTACAATGAAAAGAAATATAACCACCAGCCCGAAGCATTGGATTATAATAATGTGCCGGGTTGTACCTATTGCTATCCCGAGATCGCTTCCGTTGGCTATACGGAGAAACAAGCCAAAGATGCGGGCTATGAAGTGAAAGTAGGCAAGTTTCCGCTAAGCGTTGCCGGCAAAGCCACAGCAGCCGGACACCCTGAGGGTTTTATCAAAGTGATCTTTGATGCCAAATACGGCGAATGGCTGGGCACACACATGATCGGGTACAACGTTACAGAAATGATTGCTGAAACAGTGGTGGCGAGAAAACTGGAAACCACTTACCATGAAGTCCTGAACAGTATTCATCCTCACCCAACCATCAGTGAAAATATCAAGGAAGCCATTGAAGTGGCTTATGGAGAGGCGATACACTTATAATTACTGTAATAATTTCATGCTTCAAAAGCCATAAGAAAGAACTCTTATGGCTTTTTTGTATTTATAGCATAAATTATAATTGACCTGAAATAAGTTTTCAACTTTCCGGGTAAGGAATTAAGACAATCACCCCTGCCTGTTTTAAGTGCATTCCTTTACTTCTTAAAGATTACACTTAGAAGATTAGAGATTTATTAATTATTTCGTAGCTGAAACGTAAACATCCAATACCCTTATGTATCCAACTACCGCAAAAGTTGTCCTGAGCTTTTTTTTGCTTTTTCTTTTCCGGGCATCTTCTTCACTCGCACAAAATGCATTTACTAATGACGGGGCGGCAGTATACCTGCAAGGTTCAGCCAATATCTATGTCCATGGCAATTTCGAAAATAAAAGTACAGGCCAGTTCACGAATAGTGGTGCTGTACATATTACCGGCAACCTGGTTCATAACGCAAGCAGTAATCTCAATGCAACGGCTTCGGGTTTATTCCGCCTGAACGGGACCGCAACACAATTGATCAGCGGATCAAACCAGCCCAATTTTTATAACCTGTCCATCGACAAAACAGCCGGTGAATGCCAGCTGCAAACCAGTATATCCCTCAGTAACCAGCTTACATTAACCAATGGTAACATTTTCCTGAACAACCGGCAGATCAATCTACTTACTACGGGTGAGCTGAGCGGAGAAACTAACAGTAAAAGAATATATGATAACCCAACCAATACCGGAACGATCACCATAACCCAGCTACTGAATGCTCCCGCTGCCACTAACCCCGGCAATCTCGGCGCTATCATTACATCAGCACAAAATCTCGGATCCACCACTATTACCAGGGGGCATCATGAACAATTTATTGTTTCCGCTAACAGCGTTAGCCGGTATTACGATATTTTACCTGCCAGTAATAGTTCTTTAAATGCAACCCTCCGGTTCAATTATTTTGACAGTGAATTAAACGGCCAGGCGGAAGGCAACCTGGTGCAATGGCATTCACCCGATAACGGCATTATCTGGAGTAAACGTGGTGGAACGATCAATACCAGTTCTGATTATGCTGATCTTGGTGGCATTGATTCCTTTCACCGGGTATCGCTGATCAGTAATTCGATCACCCCGCTGCCTTTGAACCTGTTAAGTTTTATTGCGGTTAAAAACAATTCCGGTACTGTTAACCTGGCATGGACAACCACGCAGGAAATCAACAGCAGTCATTTTGAAATTGAACGGTCGCTGAACGGAAGAAACTGGATAAAGATCGGGACTAAAGCGGCGGTTGGTCAGCAAGGCGCTGCCGAAACTTATTCATTCACCGATTTGTTTCCGGGAAGCGAGGCCAACTATTACCGTCTCCGGATAGTTGATCTTGACAGCCGGTTTGATTACTCCCCTGTACGGCTGATCCAGTTTGGGAAAGAAATGCCGGTAAGAATATATCCTACGGTGGCCGGGGGCAACAGCATTTATTTTATTGAAGGAGTTCAACCCGGCAACACTGCCATATCGGTGTATACCAACGAAGGGCGGCTGGTACACAGCTCATACCTGAACAGTAACTCGTTCCGATTACCTATTACAACAGCAGGCATTTATCATATACGTGTTGCCAACAATACTAATCCTTTGGCAATATCATCACAAAAAATAGTTATCTACTAATCATCCAATATCATCCAGCAATGAAAAAAGCAATTCTCATCCTTATTCTCCTTTACGGAGTTACAGGTAAACCCTGGTCGCAAAACAGGGTTGGAATCAATACTTCCACTCCCGATTCAACGCTGACCGTTGCAGGCAGCACCAGCATCAGCAGTAATTTACGTATCGGCAATAACCTGCAGCTGCCCGTATTCCCCAATACAAGAGACAACTCGGCCTCTATATTCCCGAATAATATGCTTTACACGGATGCGTCGGGCAACCTGTTATCAGCACCAAGTCAGCAACGGACTAATTATAAGCTTGTGAAAACAGTTGCCGATCTGCCTGCAGCATCAGGAGGAATCATCACACTTACGGCAGGCACTTTGTATGAGGTCAATGGCACCATTGTACTGACCGATAAAATCAACCTGAATGGTTGTTACCTGGTAGGTCGTGATGCTAATAATGATAAACTGGTTTATACGCCGGGTTCTGGTGAGTTATTTACCGGCACCAAGGGCGGAACCATCAGGATGCTGACCATGGTGGCGAATACAACAGGCTCGAAATTATTTAACCTTGACATGGGAGCCACAGAAAATCTTATTGTAAGGGATGCGATAATCGCTAACTGCAAGGAAGTGGGTCTTGTAAAAGGCGGGTATATCACTTTTTTTAGTGTAATTAACTACTCTGGCAATACAACCGGCATTACTTATCAAAATAATGCCAATCTTCTACTTGACAATACTGCCTGGTTTTCAACCAATGGCGGAATATTTGAAAAACTAGTCGGCAGTTTTGATATCATTGAAAAGCTGGGAGGGTTCAGCCAGGCGACTTCCGCCTTATCTGCAACGGCATTTGATGTATCTGGTATCACAACAATTACCGAAGCAGCTAATCTTAAAAACACTGCTTTTATGGGTAACGGCACAAAGGTAAATGGTACGTTTTCCAAATTTTGGGAAGTAGAAGCTTCCGGCATCAATACGGAAAGAGATGGCAATGCCACGGGAAGTCTTTATATTACTTCCACTACAGTTACAGACATTACCGGAACTAATTCGCCCAAAAAAGTTGCTGGCACCACAACAACCTTTGAACTGGTCCGTTTCACTTCTCCCGCCAATAACCGTCTGCAATACGATGGCACTAAAACAAGAACGTTTATAGTAACTGCCGCCATGACCGCTACCGGTGCCAGCGGTACTTACCTGTATTCGTTTTATATTTATAAAAATGGCTCCCAGGTAACAGGCTCCAGACAAAGAACCAAAGTGTATTCTTCTTCCGGAGATATACAGACAATCACGGTTGTATGCACTGTTACGTTAGCTCCGGGAGATTATATCGAGGTATGGTCAGAAAACAATGAAGCAAATGTGGATGTCACAGTACAGAACATGACACTTACTGTAAAATAGGTTAATGGTTATTGTCAACACAAAGCCCCTTCATTCCTGAGGGGGCTTTCTTAATCACAGTTAGTATTGGTCTCTCTTATAGCTTAACAAATTTTTGTTTAATTGTTTCCCCATCGTCTTTTTTGGAAACCAGTAAATACATGCCCGGTTTCAGGTTGCTGGTATTGATGGTTTGCACTTTAGCGGTAATAGGTAATTGCATCATCACCTGTCCCTGCATATTCATCAGGGTCATCGTTTTCCCGATCCAGCGGATATCATATGAAAGGTCAATGGTCAACTGGCTGCTGGCAGGGTTGGGATAAAACTGCGGGTGCAGCCATTTCGGGTCTTCTTCGGGAACAGGAGATTCAAAGATCAATGGTGTGCTTAACCCTGTTGAGTTCAATATTGAATTCCGTATTCCTCCCGGCGCAAATGCAGCCTGCATTCTCGTTTTTTGCCCTTTTGTAAACAGGTTCATACAGGCATCATCCGTAAAGTCCATATAGTTCATATACATATCGCCATGCGGCCCATTACCACAGGTAACGCTGGTTCCGGAAGGACAACCGATATTATACCAGGATTGCGGAGGCGTGTCATTCACTCCATCATCACCGCAATCAGCATCTCCCCAGATATGTTTCAGGTTAAGCCAATGCCCCACTTCATGCACAGCTGTTTTTCCCATATTAAAACCGCCCATGCCTCCTTCTGCTCCAAAAACATTAAAGCCCAGTACAATTCCGTCTTTGGCCAGGTCACCACCGGGAATGCTGGAGTAACCGGCTACCCTGTCAAGGTTACATACCCATATATTCAAATAGCTCTTTGCATCCCAGGCATCACTGCCCATTTCGGAAGAAAATTTCATTTTATCATCGTTTTGCCAAACAGTAATGGGTGTGTATTTTCTTACAATACCGGAAGTGTTCCTGCGCCTGGGGTCGGAGACCGCCAGTTGAAATTCGATCTCGCAATCAGCAGCCAGTCCTTTGAACCGGGCGGGGGTATTAACTGTATCCGGGTTTGTACGGCGAAACGCTTTATTCAGTGCCTGTAGCTGGCTGATCACTTTTGCATCACTGATATTATCTGCCGGATCGTGGTAAAGAATATGGACAACAACGGGTATTTTAATGATTTCTCCTTCCGTGCGGGAAGCAGTGCCCTTGTTATCGCTGATATAATTCCGGGTAAACGTTTCAATATCCCTGAACCGGTTTACTAATGCCGGGTCTTTCTGCAATTGCCCCTGCTGGTAAGAAAAGGCAGCACAGCTCTTTTGTGCCTGCATGGAATAAACAGATGCGAATGTAAAAAATGCCAATAGCAGCCTTGTCTTCATGGTTCCAAATCATTAATCGTTGGTGCATGGCAATAGTATCAGAGCCATGAGTATTCATGCGGGATTGGAAATGATGAGGATAAAAGGGAAATTAATGAAGTGGCGTTCCAGGGATACGATTCAGAAAGGGATTAAAATTTCAGGAACAAATCAACTGAAGACCAAATATAACTTTTTTTGTGAAGGTTGCTAAATTGCAGACCATTTTTTTATATCGTATTTTCCCGATTCCGGATGATATGGGTTGTTAAACCTTTAACAGGCCTGTATTTGATGGGATCTTACATTTGTAAAATTAATTTCAGCCGATGAAGCTATTTACCCTGTTCTGTATATTAACAACTGTTACACTCGCTTCCTGTAATGGAAATGACTCTGACAATGGAGGTGGTGATGTGTCCCCCGAAGCAACCCGGCCAATCAGCTATTCTGTTGTTGCCACCTACCCGCATGACACTTCTTCCTTCACCGAAGGGCTTTTGTTTTATAAAGGAGAGTTGTTTGAAAGCACGGGGTTAAAAGGTAAATCAAAACTGATCAAAACAGATCTGAAAACGGGTAAGGCCATCAAAAGCATTAACATAGGCGATAACTATTTTGGTGAAGGGATAGTGATCATCAATGATACAGTGTACATGCTGACCTACCAGGATGAAGTGGGCTTTATGTATAATGTGAACGATTTTAAGAAACTGGGTGAATTCAAATTTACCAGTAAGGAAGGCTGGGGTATGACAACAGATGGCAAAAGGATCATTGCCAGCGATGGCACCAGTAATTTGTATTATTACGAGCCCGGCTCTTTCAAACTATTACAGCAGCAAACCATAACCGAGGCGGGTAACCTGGCTTTCAATATCAACGAACTGGAATACATCGATGGTTATATTTATGCCAATCAATGGCAGGCCCCGTATATCCTGAAAATCGATCCTGCGAAAGGAGAAGTGGTCGGCAAAATCGACCTGAGTGCTATTACAGAAACCGTGAAAGCAAAATATCCTTTTGCCTTAGATTTAAACGGAATCGCTTTCGAACATTCAACGAAGAAAATCTACATCACCGGTAAAAACTGGCCGGAACTTTATGAGATACAGTTAGGACAGTAATTATTTTGAGATCACATAGATAACCGAGCTGCATTTCTTAACATCACCCCATGCCTTAAAATTTGAACGCAGGCCGTTTAAGAAAGCAGCTATTAAGTTCGGTTGCCCATTTTTATATTTACTGCTGAGCAGGGAAATATAAAAACTATCGTACCACATCGGTTTGTATGCTTCCACTTTCATTCCATTCTTTTCCATGAGTACTTCAATGGAACGGGGAGAAAAATGATACAGGTGCCGGGGCACATCATAAGCTGCCCAGTATTCCTTATAAACAGCCGCATCATTTGACCTGTAATTGGGTACCGCAATAAACAGTTTACCGTTTTCTTTCAGCAGGGTTTTCAACTGCTGAATATAACGCTGTAATTCGTGTACATGTTCCAGCACATGCCATAGGGTGACCGCATCAAAACTACCTGCAGGCTGATCATAGAACTGTGCAATATCAGTTAAGCTGGTATTATATACCTGTGCCGCTACCTTCCTGGCATCGGCATCCGGTTCCAGCCCTGTTACCTGCCAGCCCGCCTGCTTCATTACATGCACAAATGTGCCAACACCACTGCCAACATCTAATAAGGTTCCTTTTGAAAGACCCGTGGATTGCTGAACCAATTTCCGTTTATTCACCATGGTACGGTTGCGCACATACTGGTACAGACGATTGATCAGTCCCTTAGAGGTATTGGTATGAGAAATATAATCCTCCGACTTATAATAAGGCGCTATGCATTCCTGACCCGGCACATTCTGTGTAAAACGCAACGTACAGCCGCTGCATTCTGCAATGGGAAATTTTTCTTTACTGACAGTATGATCCGTTGCCGATAAAACAATGCTGATATCACCCGATCCGCAAACTGGGCAGTGTGTGTAATGGATAGTAGAACTCATGCCGGTAGTCCCTTTGTTAACAGGATTGGCAAAGTAAAATGAAAATCAGTAAAAAAGAATGGAATATCAGCGAAGCTGCTGATAAGTACCCGTTGCTTCAACCGGTTTTGCTTTATGGTTGTTGCCTGATGACATTACCTGTAACCCATTTTCTGAAAAATACCAGCCGATAAACATTGTTATTAGAAGACCTGCTATCAATGCCCAGGCCCACCAGTAATTTCGTTTGGCGGAAGGTTGGTTCAGGAACTCGATCATCTCGTCAGATGTTCTTTCATCCTCTCCCACCCTCACCATATGTTCGGATTTCTCCCTGATGACTTTTTCAGCCTTCACCGGTGCTTCCAATATTTTATTCTTCAATGCCGGTTCAAACCGGATCTCGCCGGCCAACCCGCTGCTCAAGGTACCCACTCCGTCCCAGGTGATCTTATCTCCGTTCCTGATCTTTTGTTTGAGATCAAAAGCGAAATCATTGAAACGGACCACCGCATCCCGGTCAGAAACCTGTAATGCCTGCGCCAGCCAGTTGAAAAAACGTTTGGAAGGTGTTCCATTATCATGCTGTAATGCTATAGAAAAGGAAGGTGCGTTGATCACTTTATTGGGAAAATCAGCAGTAGCCGGTATTCTTTCCAACTGGAAGGTGCCGATACCCGGCACATTGAGTTGTTTATGCAGAATGAAATATTGATAGAGTTCTCCGTACATCATCATTAATTCTTTTGATCGAACGAAAATACAACTCCGCCCACAAAGTTGAACCCATACACCCGGTATTGATTCCAGCGCTGGTATTCCTGGTTGGTAATATTATTGAATTGCGTCCACAGGTTCAGGTTTTTGGTGATCTTGAATTCTAACCCTGCATTCAGGTCAAGGGCTCCTTTTAATTTACCATTATCAACACCATCGGCTTTGCGGTATTGCGGGCCTGTCCAGCCGAATACATCTGCTTTCAGCCAAAGATCTTTAATCACCTGCACCCGCATGGCTGCGTTTAATTCCAGCGGGATCAATCCCCAGGCTCTTTTATGCTCTTTCAAACCGGTATACTGGTTAAAATTCCAGCCCGCTATTACAGAAAATTTTTCCTGCACCGTATAGCCTAACTGGCCACCGATATGCAATACATTTATCCGGGGCTCATTGACCACCAAAAATGATTTAGCTCCCAGCCCACTGGTTGTATCATTCACAAACAGTGGCTGGTTCGTGATCTTATTGAAGCCTGCTTTAGCGCTATAAGTAAAATGATCGCCAACAGAACCTTTCAGTCCAAGAAAACGTTCTTCGATCCAACTGTTCTTAAATGTGGATGGCAACCATAACCAGGGATTTTGCGAAGCGAGGTATTGGTAAGTCGTTTTACGGATATAACCGGTCCACCCGATATTCACAAAGAAACGCTGGTCTTCTGTTCCCACTTCTGCCAGCACATTCGGGAACATTTTAAAGGTCTTGTTATCCCAGGAAGGGCGGATACCCGCCTGCAGGTTCACCTTCGGTGTTTTGAATAAAACAGAAGGCGATACATAATAAATCGTGTTATTAAATGCAGTCTTATCTTTTGGAGACAGGCGTGTGAGGTCGAAAGTAAGTCCAAGATTCACCGCAAAGGTTTTACCGACTGATTTTTCCAAAGGCAGGTTCACCACAGTATTACTTTCATTATTCTTCAGGTTATCAGTAAACACATCAATTTTTACTTCGGGAGCATAGGTCAGTCCAAATTCTGTTTTATTGATATTATGCATCCCTACTCTTGCAGCAATGGTCTGGAAATTCTGCTTCAGGGAATCTTTCGTAAACGAGAGTGTTTGCGGTTCGTAGCCATATTTATAGGTACGGTCCTGTTTCATCCCGATACTGGCATTCCACTCATGGTTGCCGGCTGTTTTATAAAATCCACTAAGCCGTACCTGTGTATTGGTAAAATCCTGGTATTCCCTTTTACCCTGTGAAGAAACATGTTTTGCATAAATATTCGCTCCGGCTGTAGTTCCGTCGCCGAATGAAAAGCCCGCCTGTATATAAGGTGTACGCAAACTGCCAAAACCGGCTTTGATATAACTGCTGTTATCCCATTTACCACCTGAATCAATATTCAGTGCTAATGGCTTTAATGAACCCGGTGTAAATGCCAGTGCCAGGTTCTGGTTGGGTATCTCGTATTTCAATGCAGGTTTAGTTGTATCAGCGGAAGGCGGTGTGGCGTTAAAATTAATCTTAGCCGCTTCCCGCAGTACCGGTTTGAAAGCAGAACGGATATCAACTGATTTGCCTTTTGTGGTATCCTTTTGTGCAAAAACAATACTACAGGAAAAAATTCCCAGGCCCAGTAAAACGATCTTATAGAGTGGCTGTTTCATCATCATGATTGTTGTTAGTTGTTCCAATGCTTAGTTTCCTACTTTACTTGATTTACTTTCTTCGTCAATTACTTTATTCAGTTTGGCCTGCGCTTCCCCTTTCAATTCCGTATTGATGGTATTATCAACAATACTCTGGAAAGTGGCTTTGGCATTGAAATAATCTTTTTGCCTGAAATAAACATCACCCAGTAATATATAAGCCTTGGTAACCCAGAAATCGTAAGAACCAGATTTGTTGATGGTTTCAAAAGCTGCTTTTTCTGCATCAGCCAGTTTATTGACGGCTAACCAGCAACTGGCGATCTCGTACCTGGCTTCTGCCGCCAATGCTGCCTTATTCAATGTTACTACTGACTTGTAATTAGCAATAGCAAGATCATACTGTCCTCCCACCTGGTAAGATTTGGCAATAGCCATATTCGCTAGTGCTTTATCATCCGTACTGCTACCCTTGGCCGCTGTTAATTCTTTGGCATTTTCAACAGCGTCTGCCCATTTCTGCTGCTGGTACTGGCAACGTAACAGGCCTCTCATGGCTTCCAGTTTATTTTCCTGGCTGCCGGTGAGTTGTTTTAACTGGCCATAATATTTTTCTGCGTTCGTATAATTCTTCAATTCAAAGAAGTTGATACGGGCTGCTTCCAGTGTTGCTTTCTCTGCATATTTATTCGGGGCATTGGCAGCAACCGCTTCATACCCGGTCATCGCATTATTCCAGTCCTTTTTGCTGTTATAGATTTCCCCGCGGTAAAAATTAGCGTCCAGTGAATAAACACCATCCGGGAACCGCTGCAGGTAAGTGCCAAAGGCAGTCAATGCGGCATTGACATTACCATTATCATATTGCGTTTCTGCCGCTGCATAGGTCAGTGAATCTTCTGCACTCACACTGATAGGACGGCCGGCCTGCCGCATGAAGTCGGCATATTCACCCGGCTTACCCTCTTCCACATAAATAGCTTTTACATTCTCCAGTGCATCTTCTGCTTCGGGTGAATTGGGGTATTGATTGATCAATGTCTTATATTGTTTCAGTGCTTCCGTATTATTATTGAGATTATAGTGTGCATTACCCAATTTTTGATAGGCCTGTGGTTTCAGGCTGGCATTCCCATCCCCTTTCAATACATTGTTCAGGAATGGTATGGATTCCCGGAAACGTTCATCAGCGATATATGTATTCGCAATTTCCATATTGGCATCCGTCACCAATGACGAGGTGGGGAATTTCCGGTTCATGGTGTTCAGCAGGTTGATCTTGTCTGTTGAACTTTTAATACCGGCGATCATGGAATTCTGGAATGTGGCATAATCCTCTGCAGGCCATGAGAATTTGATCACATTATCATACATGCCTTTAGCCTTGCTGTATTCTTTTTGCATAAAATAGCAATCCGCCGTGCGGATATAAGCATCCTGTGTCAGTTCATTTGAATTGAGGGCAGGATTTTTTCCTAACGGTTCAAAGAAGCTTTGAGCCGCTGCATAATTTTCTTTACGCAGGTAACAGTAACCCAGGTTATACCTTGCATTATTAACATTGGCTTCTCCACCCGAAGGAGAACCTGCACTTAGGTAGGCATTATAATATTTGATCGCATTATCCAGTTTATTATTCCGGTAGGCCAGTTCTCCTTTCCAGAAATTCAGGAAAGCCAATACGGACCCATTGTAGGGATCTTTGAGGGCCTTATCCAGCAACGCATCTGCATCAGCCAGCCTTCCGTCATTCACATATTCGGTAGCCCTGCCGTATAAAATTCTTGGATATAACCGCTTTGCATTTTCGGATGGTTTATCCAAACTTTCTAATAAGGACAAGGCATCTTTATAATTATTCGTATTTGCCAATACGGCCACCAGCAATTCTTTTGCTTCAGCGTTATACGTGGAATTAGGATAATCACTGAGAAAAGAACTCAGGCTGTTCAGTGCCTCATCCTGGTAACCCAGTTCGTAAGACAGTTTTGCATACTGGTATTTAGAAATTTCTTTTTGTGTCGGGTTGCTGCTGTTGGAGGCACAGAACAGGAAAGCATTTCTTGCGTTGGTCTTCTGATTTGTTTTCAGGTAAGCATCCCCGAGCAGGTACATGGAGTGCTGGCTGAGCGAATCATCTTTGCCACTCAGTTGTTTGAAACCATCAATGGCTTTATTCAATTGATTCGCCTGGTAATAGCAATAGGATAATTCATACAGGTCTTCCCGGCGAACCTTCTGCGAACGGGTCACATAATCTTCCAGGTAAGGCAGCGCCATCGCATATTCCTTTCTTTCAAAATGTGCATGACCGATCAGTTGTTTTAATTCAAGATCATAATACTGGGTGTTGGCACCACTTTTCAGTTTATTCTGTACATAAGCGATCGCTTCTTCTTTTTTCCCCTGTATATAGTAGATCTGTGCTATGTAATAAGGAACAACCGTTGCATAGTCCTTTTCATTTTCCACGATCCGGAAACTGGACAAGGCATCGCTGTATTGTTTATCCCTGAAAGCAAGGAACCCATAGTAGTAATTTGCATCCAGGTAATTCGGATCGTCTTTCATCGTCCGGATGGTATTGAACAAGGGCTTGGCCTGGTTGAAGCGCTGCAGGGTGAAATACGCATAACCCTGGTGGAATTTCATATCAGCGATCTCTTTATTGCTGAGGTTCTCAATATTCGTTGCTTCGTATTGCTGGGCTGCATTGGCAAATTCCTGCTTCCGGTAGTAATATTCACCCAAATGAAAACTCATCATCTGGATACGGGACGTATTTTTATCCAGGTCGATAAAGGCTTTTGCCTGCTCCTCTGCCCTTCCTTCATTTTGTTTTAATGCCAGTACAGTTGTATAATAATTGATCTCCTGTACGGTCACAGCAGTATTGATGATATCCGTTTCCCTGATGGATTGCTGTAATTCCCTGAATAAAGGATAAGCGAGGCTGTACTGTTCTTTTTGAAAATATTCTTTTGCTTCTTTGAAAGTGGCCTGCGGGTCAGTATAAAAACGGGTTGACTGTGAAAATGCAGTAACACTGGTTACTACAGCGATGGCGAGTACTAGTTGTTGCTTCATGAAGTTTGTCCTTTAGCCGGTGGTCCAGGTAACGTTAAGTGAATTCCTAACGTTGCAAGTTTCAAATTATTTCAGGTCAGACCAAACATCATTCCAAACAGGTGTGGATAAGTGCCTGTTTGAAAATGTTTTAACATTTTGTTCGGCAGCAAGATCGGGTTTGTTACCAAATACTGCCCACTGGTTTTTTTGTAATATTGCATTTTATCATACCCAAAACAATCAATACCGATGAAAAAGATCTTTAGTACCAGGTATACCGACAACGGAGTTTCTTTTGCTTTACTGTTATTACGCCTCGCCCTCGGCGGGTTGATGATCCCCCACGGTGTTCAGAAACTCATGAAATTCGGGCAATGGTCCGCCACTTTTTCTGATCCTTTTCATATAGGTCATTCCACTTCGCTGGTACTGGTGATCTTTGCAGAGCTATTCTGCGCCGCATTTATAGTATTGGGGTTAATGACAAGACTGGCCTGCATTCCTCTTATCGTCGCCATGTCTGTGGCTCTTTTTCATGCACACAAGGGACAAATCTTCGGAGACGGTGAACATGCTGCACTTTACCTGGCAGGTTTCGTGGCCTTATTGTTCACTGGCCCCGGTAAAGTGAGTATGGACCGCCTGATCGGGAAATAAGCCCCGCTTCCAGGAAGGGAGTCAGCAATCTTTCAGTCATATCAATATCTTTACTGTAATATGTTTGTAAGTGAAACGAAGATCAGGGTTCGCTATGCGGAGACCGACCAGATGGGTGTGGTGTACCACAGCAATTATTTCCCCTATTTTGAATCGGCCAGGGCTGAATCCATCCGGCAATTAGGGTTTACTTATGCCGATATGGAAAAAATGGGAGTGATTATGCCGGTGGTTGATGTGCATTGCCGCTACCTGCGGCCTGCCTTGTATGATGACCTGCTGACGATAAAAACCATGCTGAAAGAGTTACCGGTTCATCATAAGATCGAATTCCACCACGAAGTGTTCAATGAGAAAGAGGAATTACTGGCGGTGGGAAAGATCATTCTTTATTTTATGGAAGCGAAAACCATGAAAAAAACAGTGATGCCCCAAAACCTCGCGGATCAACTGCAACCCTATTTTAGCTAAATTTAATACATGGAGCCAGTACAGGAACCTTCTTATGAATCGCAACCGGGCGGAGCTGTTTCCCCGGAAGAAACGGCAATCGTCTATCCTCCCAAATTTCAAAAATCGGAAGCCCCGGCCAATGTGTGGGTGAAATCAATTGGCAGCCTGGCTTTATACCTCATTCTTGGTTATTATATTTTTCACAGCTTCACCATGCTGCTGATCATTACATCCATCGTGGTGATCCATGAACTCGGGCATTTCTTTGCGATGAAACTGTTCCGGTATAAAGACCTGGGCATCTTCTTCATTCCTTTGCTGGGAGCCTATGTATCCGGAACCAAAAGAGAAGTATCACAACGGGAGTCTACTATCATCTTATTGGCCGGTCCTTTACCCGGAATAATTTTAGGCACTGTTCTCTATTTGCTTTGGAAAAGCGATGAATCATTAATGCTGGCCGGGATTTCATATGAGGATGTAGCCGAATTGTTTATCTTATTAAATCTACTCAACCTTTTACCCATTTACCCGCTGGATGGCGGCCAGTTGCTGAACAGGGTGTTTCTTGACGAAGAAAGTTGGGTCAGTAAAATATTTGTTGTGCTCTCCGCAGGACTAATGATCTGGGTGGCCTGGAGTTTATACCAGTCATCGGGTCAGCCTTTTTATTTTATTCTGTTTCTTTTCCCGCTGATGATACTGACCCGCTTGCAAACGGATAAAAAATTCACGGCGATTGAAAAAAAGATCGAAGAAGCCGGTATCAATGCTGATGTGGCGTATGAAGACCTGAAAGATGAGGAATACTGGAAGATCAGGAATATCCTGGTCGAAGGACATTCCGCTTTTAAAGACATTGCTCCTGCCCCGCCTTATGCATACAGCCCGAAGGAAGAAAAAGTGATGACCACAATACAAAGTTTATTACACCGGCACCTGATACAGGATGTATCGCTGGTTGGTAAACTATTCATCCTGCTGATTTGTCTCACTGCTTTTGCATCGCCCTGGCTCTTGAAAATGGATATGAGTTTCTTTAACCGCTTTGGCCTCTGATCTTTTCTCAAAAAAGATTCTTTTATACCCGGTGATGATCGGCTCTCCAGTTTTGAATGGCTTGTTTGATCTGTTTCTGCGATAATTTTTCTTCCACGGCCCGTTTGGCTAAGGCAGGCATTTCTTCATCGCTGGCAAAACGCAGGGCAATGACCTGGCTTAAGCGAAGATTCTTATCATGCGGCTTACCAGTAAGCAGGTAATGACGGAAATTCTCTTCGGCACGGATGGCCCTGTCCTGTGCTTTCAGTGCAAAGACCCTTGCATACCAGGCCACAGCAAGCAGTGCTAAAAAAGCAACAACGATGAGGGCCGCAGAATAATGTGTGGCAGCGTCTGCTTTAAAGAGATTAACGATACTGCCGATCAGGCCGGTCACAATCAGTAAAAAAGTAACCCCGTGAAAGCCGAATACCAGCCTTGCATGATTTTTAAAATTCTGTTCGCTCATAAAACAGTTTTGTTGTGGTTTAAGTGTGTAGTTAATTACCTAAAGTATGCTTTTACTTTCACATTACAGGAGTCTAAAGTCCCTCCTGCGGAGGGCCTGCCTGCCGGACAGGCAGGATTCAGGGAGGCTATTTATTTCAGCAGATCCAGCACTTTGTACATCTTACTCAGCAACTGCGAAGCCCGGCCGCTATAATTATTAACCAGGAATGAAAAGATATATTCTTTACCGTCTTTGGCTGTATGGTAACCGCAAAACCCCTTTACATCACTGATGGTGCCACTTTTCATTTTCATGCCATTGTATTCCGGCAGGGCATCATAGAAATAAGAGAACCAGTCCCTGGTCTTTGCATATTTCAGTATCTCCACCTGTGCATGGGTGGTTACCCGGTTGAGTGGTGAAAGGCCCGAACCATCATACATATTCAGTTCTTCTTCATCCAGGCCCTTTTCTTTCCAGAATTTTTTAACGATGGCAACACCTGTATCGGTGGAACCAAATCCTGTTTTCTCCCAGGCAAATGTTTTTACCAATGCTTCTCCGTAGAGGTTGATACTTTTTTTATTGAACCAGTAGATGATGGAATCGAGGGAGGGGGAATAGTGGGTGTAGATATTTTTAAGTTTACTTAATTCAGATTTAGTTCCATGCATATTCCCCCTGACATAACTATCATGTCTTACTTCCGCAGAAATATTTTTTGCCTGTAAAGCAAAGTGTAAATCCAATAAAAGATCACTTATTGGGTCGGTATTGGCTGCCGAAATAAGGAACCCTTTTTCTCCAACGGGAATTGTACCTTTTATTGAATTATCGTAATAAACATAAGCATTATCGCCAGTTCCTTTTGCAGCTGCTTTTAATTCATTTACATAATCAGCTTCCTCGCCATTTTTTAACACCTGTACACTACTTCCAATATTATCACCTGAATTTAATTTAAGATCAAATTGATTTTCTTTCCAGTTCAATTGGTAAGCACCAGCCCCATAATAATTACCAATATCCTGCCATATCCATCCATCTGGAATACCCTGATATGCAAAAGATGCTGTGTTCGTCAGTATAACACCATCAATTTTATTTACATGAAATTTTCTTACTTCGTTACACCATTTGCTCAATACCACTGTGTCTTTAGTATGGCCCCAGCGCCAGCTACCAAGCGTCGGATCACCTGAACCAATGACATATAAATTACCTTTCAAAATACCAGCTTCAATTTCACCCGCATATTTCAACTCCGTCTTATACCGATACTCTTTCCCCAACAATTCAAACGCCGTCACACTCGTAATAATTTTTTGGGTGGAAGCAGGTGCTAAGCCCACCTGTGCATTTCTTTCAAACACTACTTCGCCTGTCTTTGCATCGATCACATACAACGAACTGATGGCATGGCGCAACTGGCTGTCGCTTTCAAATTGCTGGAAGGCTTTCTGGAGTTTTTGAGAAACGTTTTGTGCAAAAGAGCCGCCAACCAGTATCCCGCAACTCACAACAAGTAAGAAAACTTTTTTCATAGTTCAGTGGTTATAACTTTGCTGTCAAATTACTTCATTTCGTTTTAATCATATCTTAAATGAGCCTTAATACCCTCAACGCTTCTATCATTACTATTGGTGATGAACTGCTGATCGGGCAGACCATTGACACCAACAGTGCTTTTATCGCCCGGGAGTTTAATAAGATCGGCATCTGGGTACGAAGAAGAGTGGCTGTGGGTGATGTGAAAGAAGATATCCGCCAGGCACTGGATGAAGAAAGAAAACAATCCCAGATCATCGTCATCACCGGCGGCCTTGGCCCCACAGCTGATGATATCACCAAGCCATTGCTCTGTGAATACTTCGGCGGCAAACTGGTGGTGAATGAAGAAGTGAAAGCCCATGTACAATACTTGTTTGAAAAAGTATTTCGTCGTCCCGGGGCTATGCTGGAAAGAAACCTGAAGCAGGCCGAAGTACCGGATGTGTGCACAGTCTTGCATAATGCAAGGGGAACAGCGCCGGGGATGTGGTTTCGCCCCCCCACCCCCCGCAGGGGGGATTTAGAACCCGGCAATCAGGATAAACCTGAAAGGTACCTTAGGGCTGATCCAATGATATATGGATTACTCAAAGAATTTGTTGCTACTCACCGCAGTAATCCAACAGAAGCAGAGAAATCCTTATGGGAAATCCTGAAAGGAAAAAAGATGGCCGGTTACAAATTCCGCAGGCAACATATTATTTCCAATTACATAGCTGATTTTGTTTGCCTGTCGGAGCAATTGGTCATTGAGGTTGACGGTTTATATCACCAGTTGCCCGAAAATAAAACCAGTGATGAAGAAAGAACACAGGAACTGAATAAGCTGGGCTTTCAAGTCCTCCGGTTTACCAATGAACAAGTACTACATGATACAGATAATGTAATAAACACGATAGTGCTTCGGCTTTTAGAAAGAAACAGCAAAGCAGGGTCTGAAGTTCCCCCTGCGGGGGGATATAGGGGGGCTGTATTTATCTCCCTCCCCGGTGTGCCGCATGAAATGAAGGGCCTGATCAAAGATGAAGTGATACCAAGACTGCTGAAAGAGTTTGACATGCCGGCCATTGTTCACCGCACAGCTTTTACAGCCGGGTTGGGTGAATCCATGATCGCTGAACTACTGAAAGATTTTGAACCCACGCTGCCCGAGCATATCAAACTGGCCTACCTGCCCAATTACGGCATGGTAAAACTTCGGCTCACCGCAAGAGGTGCTAACAAAGAAGCCACCGAAAAAGAACTGCTCCCTTATTTTGAGCAATTGCAGGAACTGGTGAGTGAATACCTGGTCACCAATGAAGATGAAGGGCTGGAAATTGTGCTGGGAAAAATTCTAAAAGCAAAAGATAAGACCATGGGTACTGCCGAGAGTTGTACCGGTGGTAATATCGCCCAGTTGATCACCAGTATTCCCGGCTCCTCGGCGTATTTCAAAGGGTCGATAGTGAGTTATGCCAATGAAGTGAAAGAAAACCTGCTCGGCGTAAAACCGGAGACATTAAAAACGGTGGGTGCAGTAAGTGAAGAAACAGTAAAAGAAATGATCCGGGGTGCTCTCAAGAACCTAAAAGTGGATTATGCACTGGCCACTTCCGGT
Organism: Chitinophagales bacterium; assembly: GCA_017303455.1. Taxonomy (GTDB): domain Bacteria; phylum Bacteroidota; class Bacteroidia; order Chitinophagales; family Chitinophagaceae; genus CADEDV01. The sequence continues at coordinate 53,381 of JAFLBM010000004.1, forward strand.
ATTATGGGTCCAGATGGCGGCACCGCAGAGAAACCGGTTGGCACCGTATGGATAGCCGTGGGCAATGCGGATAAAACCGAGACCCTGCAACTGAACCTGCGGTTCGACCGCCGCCGCAATATCGATATGACCTCGGCCAATGCCCTGAATTTGCTGCGGAAATTCATTTTGACTAACGGTTGATCGGTTTGATTATTCCCAAATCATTACCTTTGGCCGGATTTAAATTGCTTGTCTGACCAGCCCATTTGTGGTATGTAGCTGAAGTGTGAGACCTGCCTGACGGCAGGCAGGCGCAAGGGACGATGAGCTTTATTCTGTCGCTGACAAACAAAAAAATAATTATGGCTGTTGTTGATCTGATAATGCCAAAGCTGGGCGAAAGTATCATGGAAGCTACCATTTTAAAATGGCATAAGCAGGCCGGTGATACGGTGAAAATGGATGAAACCGTGCTGGAAATTGCTACCGACAAAGTGGATAGTGAAGTGCCGAGCACTGCTGCCGGTGTGCTCGAAGAAATCTTATACAATGTCAATGACGTGGTGCCTATCGGCACCGTGATCGCCAGGATAAGAACCGGTGCTGCTGAAACCGTGAGCAATAACCCGGTTGTCTCCACTCCTCCAAGGACAGAGGTGCAGCAACCGGCGCAACAGGCCGTGGTGGTGGAAACCATCCAGCATACCGTGGCTGCTGTCCAGCACCAATCCTCCAATGGTTCTGCCAATCGTTTTTATTCTCCTTTAGTATTGAATATTGCAGCAAGTGAAGGTATCAGCATGACGGAGCTGGAAAAAATTGCCGGTACCGGTAATGAAGGAAGAGTGACCAAGAAAGATATTTTGCAGTATGTGAGTGAGCGGAAGTCAGGCAAGGCTGCGGGTTATGAGCCACGAGTTACGAGTACGCAAGAAACCCCAATGGTTAAAGAACCGGCCCCTCCCGCAGCTCAAAGCTCACAGCTCACTACTTATTCAGGCAACGTGGAGATCATTGAAATGGACCGGATGCGCAAACTGATCGCTGATCATATGGTGCGCAGCAAGCACACCAGCCCGCATGTGACCAGTTTTACCGAAGCCGATGTGACCAACCTGGTGCAATGGAGAGATAAAGTGAAAAAGGATTTTGAAAAAAGAGAAGGTACCAGGATCACTTTCACCCCGCTGTTTGTGGAAGCGATTGTTCGTTGTATTAAGAAATTCCCGCTGATCAATTGTTCGCTTGATGGTAATAATATTATCATCAAGAAAGATATCAATATCGGAATGGCTACGGCACTGCCATCCGGCAACCTGATCGTTCCGGTGATCAAAAATGCTGACCAGTTAAACCTCGTTGGTTTAGCCAAACAGGTGAATAACCTGGCTGACAGTGCGAGGAATGGTAAACTGAAAGCCGATGATACAACAGGCGGAACATTCACACTGACCAATGTAGGTACGTTTGGAAGTTTGATGGGGACACCGATCATCAACCAGCCGCAGGTGGCCATTATGGCGGTGGGTGCTATCAAGAAAAGACCGGTGGTAATTGAAACGGAAGCCGGGGATAGTATTGCTATCCGGCATATGATGTACCTGAGTATGAGCTATGATCACCGCATCGTGGATGGAAGCCTGGGAGCTACGTTCTTAACAGCGGTGGCAAAAGAATTAGAAAATTTCAAACCGGACAGGGAATACTGAGCGGTGACTGAATTGATAAAATGATTTATAAAAAAAGAGTCTTCAGCGGAAGACTCTTTTTTCTATTCAGTTATGTTTAGCACATTATTCTGTTGGTGCCCCATATTTTTTATTGGCAAAGACAAACTTCTTTCCTTTTCTTTTTACCACGAAGAGGTTGTCGTACTGTGTTTCTTTTAAGTCACCAGGTACTACTGTTTTGCCGCAAAGTTTATTAGCAATATCATCAATGGTATTGGAGTGGCCCACCACCAGCACATTCCCTTTTTTAATGGCTTTTAATTTTTCTATGAAGAGATCCATGGAATCTTTTTTACTGCTGTAAATCGCAATCGCAGTTGAGCCTCTTGTTTCATTGAGTGGCTGGGCGGTAGAGAGTGTCCTTTTGAAATTGGTGGAGAAGATATACTCTATTTTTTCGCCCCGCAGTGTTTGCCGGAGCTCGATAGCCCTCTGTTCTCCGGCCGGGGACAAGGGGGGATCGCTGGCCATCATAGCACTGGCACCTGCTTCCACCGGGGCTTTCTCGGCATGACGGACGATATAATAGGTGTTTCCACAGGAATAACAGGCAAGGCAAAGAACCAATGCAATTAATCTCATCGTAAATGTTTTAACAACTTAAAGTTAAACTCCTCTTCTTGTTTTACCGTCTTTTTTTTAAATTAGGAGTACCAATCTAAACCCCAACGACATGAAATCATTATCCGAAACCTGGTTTGCCGAAGGCCGTATTGATTTTGAGCTGAAGAAGTATACCCTCCTCGCCTACCTGCAGGAAGTAAATAAGTATTTTAACGAGAACAAACTGTACCCGCAACTGGCCGATATTGTTTTCCATTATAACAATATTGTTGCCTTCCGGGAAAATAAAAAATACCTGCAGGACCATTTCCCCAAAAAACTGACCGGTATCCAGTTAGAAAAATTACAAGTCTTGTATGAGCAGATGATCGAAGATGATGAACTGATGGCCGAACTGGAAGACATTATTCATTATTCCGCCGGGAAAATAAAAAGCACCATTCACAACGGCACCGAGATCTATGAGTTTGTGGAAGAAAAGATCAGTATCAACCCTGTTGGCATCATCCCGCTGGATACGCAGGAAGGTTATTTCTTTTTAAGCAGCGGGAGTATCAGCAGTACCAAAGTATATTATTACCGGCTTTCGATTTTTGAAAAACATGATGAAAAATACCGCAGCATCAAAACCTCCTTTATTGATCATTGGGTGCGGAGCATCAGCAGCACCTATGAACATATCAAATCAGAACTGATCCGGCACCGGAAAGACCTTCCCAACCCGGCCGTTTATTCGATCGAAACGGAACTGAGTTTCCCGGTAGATGAGACCTTGTTACCTGTAGCGAAAAGAAGTTTGGTAAAGTTTATTACAATACAAGCAGCATAAATAGTTAATTAGTTTACTGGTTAACCGGTTGAAAGGTTTTCCCCGGTAAACTAATTAACCCATTAACTAATCCACTAATTCCAGCCCCCAGTCCTTCCCTTTCTTCACAGCCGGTACCCCTTCGGTAATCCATTTTGGTGCTTTATCGCCTTTCAGTAACCAGTCGAAGTATTGCTGCTCCCGGATGGAAATGTCTTTCTTATTATTTCGCTGCACCAGGTTATGTGCTTCGCCGTTGTAATTGAGCATCCATACTTTTTTGCCCAGCCTTCGCATGGCCGTAAACAATTCTATACCCTGGTACCAGGGAACAGCCCCGTCGGCATCATTGGCCATGATCACCAAAGGTGTTTTCACTTTAGGTAAATGGAATAAAGGCGAATTCTCAATATAGAGATTTGGCTTTTCCCATAAAGTAGCCCCGATGCGGCTCTGTGTTTTCTCATACTGGAACTGGCGGTTCACACCACTTTCCCAGCGGATGCCACCATAAGCACTGGTCATATTAGCGACTGGTGCACCGGCCCAGGCTGCTTTGAACATATCGGTCATCGTTACTAACTGCGCCACTTGTATACCACCCCAGCTTTGTCCCTGGATACCCATGTTCGCTGCATCCACCCATTTATGTTTACTGAGATCTTTGGCAGCACTCACCACATAATCATAACAGCTTTTAGCAGGGTGGCCGATCGTATACCGGATATCCGGGGAGAATACCAAATAACCACGGCTGACAAAGAAGGAAATATTCAGGCGGCTGCCGGTGGGTGTGGGGTCAATATAATCATGCAGGGTGTTGGTATGTGTTTCATAGAAATAAAAAATGACGGGGTATTTTTTCTTCGGATCAAAATCTTCAGGTTTATATAAAATACCTTCTGCCGGTTTCCCATTAAAGGCCTTCCATTTGTAGAGTTCTGAAGTGCCCCAGTTATAGTCTTTTTGCTGGAGATTGATGGAGGAGAACCGTATTTCCTTATCTATAATCTTTGCGCTTGAATGTGATCCCCGAACTTCAACATTTGTATTATTCAAATAAAGATCCGGTGATTCTTTATAATTTTCTTTGGTATAAATCACTCTGCTGTCATCTTTTGCTTTCGCAAATGAGCCAAACGTAAAATTACCCCCGGCTAATACAGTGGGCAGTTTGACATCAGCATTCAGTTTCATTAAAGAGAGATAGGTACTTTTGTCTTTCTCATTTTGACTTCTAAACATGAGTTCCTGGTTGTATTTAATAAACCTCTCCTCATTATCCATGCGAATATACCTGTAAATGCTTTTCGATATTCTTGGATATGATGTGATCTCAATTACATTTGCTGTATTTTCAGGATTTACTCTCCACGCAATATATCTATCATATATATATACTGCAGAATCTCCCTCATGCCATCCCATTATTCCATACGGCGGCGGATCAGAAGGAGAATCATGTTCTTCATTCCACAGCGGGTATTTTATCTTTTTAGTAATATTCCTGGTGGAGTCACCATCCCAGGCAAAATAGTTACGGGCCTTGCTGTCGTACCACATGATGTATTTACCCGTGGGAGAAATGAATTGCGGACTTATAATTCCCAGCATATCCTTCTTCACTAATTTCTTTTCACCGGTCAGCACATCAATGGCATAAATATCTTTTTTAGTATTGCCGGCCCACTGGCTTTCGATACGTTTGCCAAAATCGGTAACGCCGACAAAACGGTCACCATCACCTTCATTGGTTGGATAAACGGTGGGAATCTCTTTTGATCCCAGTTGTTTTAATGTGTTTTTGTCCAAATGATACACAGCGAGATAATTCGTTTGCAGGTCCCTTTGCAGGCGGTTGAGCTGAACCGTTTGCAGGTAATCATCATTATAGTGCCAGATATCGAGTTTCACCAGGTCAATATCAATGAGTGTGGTATCCTTTGGCGGCTGAATGGGTGCAGTACCAAAAAACAAACGATTACCGGTTTTGCTGAAACTGATATTCCCGAATTCACTGATGGTCATCCCGAGCTGCATACCGACGGAATTTTTATCAGCCAGCAAACTGGCACTGTCCATTCCTGTTTTATAATACCAGAGCCGGTAGAATTTCTGCAGCTCTTTGGGTTTGGCATCCCTTTCTGCCACATAAGCCACCTGTGCACCGTCCTCGGAGAATGTGAAATTCTTAAAATCATTTCCCCCTTTACTCAAGACAATTGCTTTTGCTTCTTTCAAATCGTATAGTGTAACGGCATTTTTACTTAATGAGTCTTTCGGGTTTTTCGCCTGTTCGATCAATAATTTACCGCCCGTTTTGCTGAAATAATATTCCAGCACATTCATAAAGGTTTTCTCCTGCCCGGTAATTAAGTTGCGCAGCACCAGGTCAGTGCCTGCATCAACAGGACCGGCAGCGGGTTCATCTCCGTCAGCATCATACGAGTCGGTAGTCTGTAGTCCAAAGTCGGTAGCCAAGGCATCTTCTTCATCCTTATTTTTCTTTTTCTTCTTCGGCAGAGTTTCAATCACCTGTTGCAGCGAATCAATCACCCGGTTCAGGCTGTCAGCTATTCTTTTATCGTTTGACTCCGGCTTTTTAGCGGGAGTTTCTTTTTTCTCCATTCCTTTTTCCAGGTGATACGCCACCCAGCCGGCTTCTTTCTCCGGCGTTTTATAGGTTTTTACTTTGGCTACTTTCCATACACTGTCTTTTCCCAGTTCCACAACGGCAAAAGAATCTTTCGGCATATCATCCGGTCTTTTCTTTTTGATACGGGCATCCCTTGTGTCTTTGAAAAAAGGTTTTATTTTAAACACCGCATAGCGGCTGTCTTCCGTGATCACGGCATTATAACCCCTCGGCACTGATTTTTTATACGTTGCATCAGCCGATTGTATCACTAATTCGTTATCTCCTTCCTGCGGGGTAATGGTATAGACCACCCATTTACCATCATTACTGATCATCCGTTCACCGATGCTTTGCCAGCCATCATAAACGGAATGATCCAGTGGTTTTTTTTGGGCAACCAACAAGTTGGATACAACTACAAAAAGGGACAGGAGAGCAATTCTCTTCATAACAATTATTTTGGATACGCTAAAGATAACGGGGAAAAGGGAAAAATGATCAGGGTTTTACAGCAGTAAAAAGTCCGTATTGCCAGAGTCCTTTTTTCATTCCCTGGTACTGGAATTTGCAAGCCAGTATATTCGCTTTCTGCATGGCGGTGGTGCGATACGAGAAAGTCAATCGTTTCCATAACAGGTAGAGCGATGCCAGGAAATAAAACCGGTACAGGCGGCGGGAAGAATGTGCTGCCTGTTTTGATATATTACGATAAATGCTATTCTGAAACCCCGCTTGTTCCAGGAAGGATTGAAAGCGTTCGGGTGATTCCAGGTAATTCACCTGCCATCCATTCGTCCATTGGCGGATGATGGGGTGTTCATTATTCTCAAACTTTGTTACAAATCCATCGGCCACTACTATCCTGCCTCCGGGTTTCAATAAACGATATGCTTCCTGAATGAATTGTTCTTTACTATCAGCATAGCAAATACTTTCACAACCCCATACCACATCAAAACTGGCATCGGGAAAATCAGTGGCACAGTAATTCATAACTTTGAAATGAACTGTGGCCTCCACTCCATTTTTTTTTGCATTAGCAATTGCCTGTTGCACCTGCCGTTCGCTGAGGGTAATACCAGTCACTTTTGCTCCTGTATGTTTTGCAATGAAAATACTGCTGCCTCCCACCCCGCAGCCGGCATCCAGCACCTGGTCACCCGGTTTAATACCGGCTGCTTCAATCATGATCTCATTCATCCGTAACAAAGACTGGGGAAATGATTTCACCTTTTCATCCCAGTAACCATAATGAATGGCGAGACTGTTGTCCAGGTCCCAGGAATCCTTATAGGCATGTTCAGTGGACTTGTAATAATCAACGATGCGTTGATGATACTCACCCGGCTGCATGCTGGATTATTTTTCTTTCAATACGCATTAATAAAATGATATGAATAATAAGTGCTGCGGCGATAATAGCAAACCCAATATAAAACCACTTGCTCAGGAATTCATTTTCTTTATACACGGCAAAAGCCAGCAGGATACCATAGACCGGCTCCAGGTTATAGGTAAGGTTAACTGTAAATGCTGATAGCCGTTTCAGTGCATTGGCAGAAAGCTGGAAGGCGATCACGGAGCAAAACCAGGAAAGTACCAATAACCATCCGAGGTCTTCCCAGTCCGGTAAAAAATTGTTAGTTGGGAATTGCTGCAGGTAAAAAGGTAACAGGATGGATAAAACAATAAATCCCCCGGTCTGTTGCCAGGTCAGCATCGTCTCCACGTTGATCCGCTTCAGGAACTCCCGGTTATAAATAGGAAACAAAGACGCCAGTAACGCCGATATTAACCCTACGATAATCCCGGTTTTGAATTGTGTGTCAAAATGAAAAATGATATAAATACCTGTCATTGTCAATAATCCCAGGAAAAGTTCCGTAATGTTGATCCGCTTTTTCAGGATCAGCGGTTCAAATAAGGCAGTGAAAAAGCTAATTGAAGAAAAACAAACCAATGCTACCGATACATTGGAATATTTAATGGAGCCATAGAAAGTGACCCAGTGCATGGCGGCAATAAAACCAACCCCGCTGATTTTAAGAATATCATACACAGGTATCCGCTGCAATTTTTTCATCAGGGAGAACAATAGCCACATCGTTGCAGCGGTGAACAACAGCCGGTACCAGACGATCATACCTTCATTAAAACTGATCAGTCGCCCGAGTATGCCCGTGAAGCCGGCCAGGAAAACAGCGATATGTAATTGCAAAAAAGCCTTTTTCATTTGCAGCAACTATAGCCTGCAAACTAAAGAAAAGAAAGAAAAAGGAAGAGGTTATTTCGTTTCCGCCAGCACTTCATTTTGCTGCGCTGTTTTTACAGGAGAAATTTCAGCTTCTGTTTTTTTAACCCGGCTGCGGTAATTGGTAAAAAGGCTGTGCCAGCGGAGTTTGAGTACTCCAAGTATCCCTTCCTTTACAATGCCTTTATTCATTTTGGAAACACCATAAGTTCTGTCCTGGAAAATGATCGGCACTTCTTTGATCTTAAAGCCCAGTTTCCAGGTAGCGAATTTCATTTCGATCTGGAAAGCATAACCAACAAAAGCGATCTTATCCAGATCGATCGTTTCCAGTACTTCTTTCCGGTAACACATAAAACCAGCGGTCGGGTCTTTCACCGGCATCCAGGTAATGATCCTTGTATAGAGAGAACCGCCTTTTGATAAAGCGATCCGGTTAGCCGGCCAGTTCACCACGCCACCGCCTTTGGTATAGCGGGAACCAATAGCCAGGTCGGCCCCTTCATTTTTGCAGGCATTGTATAAGCGGGAAAGATCGTTGGGGTTGTGTGAGAAGTCGGCATCCATTTCAAAAATGAACTGGTAGTTGCGGGCAATGCCCCATTTAAATCCATGTATATAAGCGGTGCCTAATCCCAGTTTACCTTTTCTTTCTTCGATAAAAAGCTGACCCGGAAATTTCGACTGTAAATCTTTTACGATCTGTGCTGTTCCATCCGGAGAGCCATCATCTATTACCAGTACATGGAAATTTTCATTCAGGTTGAACACTGCATGAAGGATATTACTGATATTCTCCTTCTCGTTGTAGGTTGGTATGACTACTAATTTTTCCAAGATTGCCAGTTACCTGTTTAAAGCTCAAATTTACAATAAACACCAAAAGAAGCCCTGTTAAAAATTATTAGCAGAAAAATTCTGCAGCTTAATTTTTCTTCAGCATCGTACGGGTATATATCTCTGTCAGTTTTTGCTTGGTGTGTTGAGGGAAATCGCCTTTCATCATCCAGTCATAATACTGGGGTTCGCTTTTCAACACATCTGCAACAGGGCGGCCTTTGAATTTCCCGAAATTGAATACTTCGGTACCGTTTTCCATGATAAAGCGGCGGGCAAAATCAACGATTACATCCTCGCCAATAGTTTTGAGAATGGTATCGACATTATTTCCGAGTTCGGGGTAGCGTTCCAGTTGTGCTTCCAGTATTTCATGCGTGGCAGCAGCATCCACTTCAGCACCATGGGCTCCTTCCAACGCTTTATTGCAGTAAAATTTATAGGCGGCTCCCAGCGTCCGGGGTTCCATTTTATGGAAAATATTCTGTACGTCCAGCAGTTTCCTGTTCTTCATGTCAAAATCCACCTGCACCCTTAAGAACTCTTCCATCAGCAGGGGTATGTCAAAACGGTTGGAGTTATAGCCAGCCAGGTCGCAGCCATCCAGCATTTGCTTCAATTCGTGGGCTACCTGTTTAAAAGTAGGGGCATCTTTTACCATTTCATCTGTGATGCCATGTATTTCACTTGAAGCCTTAGGGATAGCCATTTCAGGGTTCAGGAGTTTCCGCTTTATGCTTTTAGTGCCATCCGGTAGTATCTTCACAATAGCGATCTCAACGATACGGTCCAGGCCAAGGTTCACCCCGGTTGTCTCCAGGTCTATGAAAGCAAGCGGTTTTTTCAATTGTAACATCAGGTCAGTAATTTCTTTTCTGGTAAAATAGGGCGGTAAAGGTAAAGGAATAAGTGCTTTTTAGTGGAGAAATATTAATCCAGAATGCCCCGGCTCAGGTATAGATAACCAACCATTTAAGAGGAAACTCCTGCCGCAAAAAGACGCAATAGTCTTAAAAAAGGCAAAATCGGCATTCCTGCTATATATTTGCGTACTAATTACGGTCTCCTGTCGTTATAACAGCACAAAATATCCGACAATGAAAAATAAGGTTTTAGCATCATTACTTTTAGTATCCCTGGTCTTTGCGATTTCATCCTGCTCCACTCAAAAATATGGTTGCCCCGGCAATCCGCAGGCTAATTTCAAATTCAAAGGCTGATTTTTTCCTCCATTATGCATTGGACACACCTGACTACCGAAGATCAGTTGAATGATCTTATAGCTTCATCACACGATAAGCCCAAAGTGATCTTTAAACACAGCACCCGCTGCAGCATCAGCCGCACGGCCCTGAACAGGGTTGAAAAGCTGAACAATGTGGAGGGAGTTGATTTTTATTTTCTTGATCTGCTGGTGCACCGCCCTGTTTCTAATAAAGTAGCAGAAGTATTTAACGTACACCATGAATCACCCCAGGTGTTACTGATAAAATCAGGAGAATGCGTGTATGAGGAAAGCCACCTTGGTATCAGCACTGATGAGATACTGGAACAGGCCAAGGCTAATTAACCGGTTGTCTTTTTCCTGCTGAAGAGCCCTCGCCTCTTTTTCATCTTTTCTTCCTGTTGTTTTTGGGAAAGGAATACGGAGTAAAGCTCCACTTCCTGTTGCTTCCCCTTTAACTGGAATGAGCCCAATGTATCAACTTTAAGATATTTGGGCATTGTTACGTTTTCCACCACCCAGTCTGAAATAATAAAATCTGCATTAAGATCATGACATTTACCCAGCATCCGGGCGGTGGTATTCAGCACATCCCCATGATAAGCGATCTCTGATTTATACTTGCCCACTTCTGAGACGACAATATAACCACCATGTAAAGCACCTTTGAATTCCGGAACTCTTCCATACCGCTCCATATACTGGTCTTTGAACCGGTTGATCTGTTTCTGGATAGCAAAAAAACAACGTATGCACAGGGCAAACTTCAAACCTTTCTTCAGCGGCCAGGTAATAACGATCTCATCCCCCACATACTGGTACACCCTGCCAAGATACCGGGCTATCGGTTCACTGATATCATAATAATAATCCTGCAGGAAATGGCTGTATTCCAGTTCTCCCATCTCTTCTGCAATATCAGTGGAATGATTAAGATCTATGAACAGAAACAACCGGTCCTCCTGTTTCACCTGGTGATATTTTCCAAATACGAGATTGAAGATGGCATCACGTCCGAGTTTCCGGTGCAGTTCATCCATAAAATTGGAAACAAGGGAAATGATGAGTGAGAGGCCCAGGAACTCAAACAGCTTTCTCGTGGCAAAAAAATCATGCAGACTGTGCGGAAAGATCGTTTCATAGGTATTAATATTCAGCCAGAGCACTATGTTCATGATCAAAAAAAACAGGATCATAAACCAGAAGGTAATCCGTAGTGTGCGGTAAAGCAGGTAGAACCAGAAGCCCGTTCGCCGGTGCTTTCGCCTGAATTCCATAGCCTGCGTTTCAAAAAAAGCGATAGCAAAGCCAACAGGGGTACTGGCAATGAGCGAAGTTAATAAGGCGATCCAATTCAGCCCATGCCTGGTAAATGCATAAAAAGCGAACAGTAGTACGGATAAATAAATAATGAAGACATTATTATTGGAAATGACCTTCCACGGCTTTAGCGGATCTACAGACCGGGACCCGGGACTAAAGGGGTTGAATATCCCCAGCCGCCGCCAATGCCCTTTTGAAGTTGTATTGGTTTCCCCTGCCATTAGTTTTGGTCGTTGTCTCCTGCTAATGTAAAAATTAACAGGCAAATTACCCGGCAATTCAAATTATCCCTATTTTTGCCACTCATTTATGAACAAACACACACATAATCATCATCATCACTTGCTACAGCAGTAGTAGGCCGTGAAGGTATTATGTGATAAACATAGTGAAGGGCTTACTCAAGGGTAAGCCCTTTTATTTTACGCTAATTAAGTATGTATGCAAACAACATTAAAGATCGCTGTTCAGAAATCAGGCCGCCTGTACGAAGGCTCTATGAAACTTCTGAAAGAATGCGGCATAGAAGTCAGTAATGGTAATAACCAGTTAAGGGTGCAGGCCGCAAATTTCCCCATTGAAGTTTTCTTTTTACGGGACGATGATATTCCCGAATATGTCCAGGATGCAGTAGCTGATATCGGCTTTGTAGGCGAAAACGTGGTGAAAGAAAGCCGGAAGGATGTGGATACCATTGAAAAGGCTGGTTTTGGAAAATGCCGTTTATCACTGGCCGTGCCCAAGAACGGTACTATGAAAACCGCAGCGGACCTGAATGGTAAAAAAATCGCCACCAGTTATCCCAATATTCTCAATGCATACCTGAAAGAGAAAAACATCAGCGCCTCTATTCATGAGATCAGTGGTTCGGTAGAGATCGCACCAAGGATCGGTTTGGCGGATGCTATCTGCGACCTGGTAAGCTCGGGCAGTACGCTGTTCACCAATGAGCTGAAAGAGATCGAAACCATTCTTTCTTCGGAAGCGGTACTGATCAGTAATAAGAATTTATCCGCTGATAAAAAGATCATCCTGGAAAGCCTGTTGTTCCGGATACGGTCAGTAAAAAAAGCCAAGAATAATAAATATGTATTACTGAATGCACCGAACGATAAAGTGAAAACCATCTGCGAATTATTACCGGGGATGAAGAGCCCTACCATTTTACCATTAGCTGAATCTGGCTGGAGCTCTATCCATTCCGTTATTGCTGAAAGTGATTTCTGGAATGTAATTCAGCAACTGAAAGCAAACGGTGCACAAGGCATTCTTATCATCCCCATTGAAAAAATGATCATTTAACTAACCGGCATGCAAACCTATAACTATCCGGAAAAAGAACTTTGGCAGGAGATCAGTCTGCGGCCGGCATCGGATCACTCTTCGTTAGAAAAGAGTGTGAAAAAGATATTACAGAAAGTGAAAGAGAAGGGTGATAAAGCCGTAAAGAAGTTCACGAAAGAATTTGACGGCGTGACGATAAAAAAACTGGCTGTCACACAGAAAGAAATCACACAGGCAGCGAGCCTGCTTTCGCCTGAACTGAAACAGGCTGTTGAGCAGGCCAAAAAGAATATCGAAACATTTCACCTTTCGCAAAAAGAAGAGACCAGGAAAATCAAAACAATGCCGGGTGTTCTTTGCTGGAGGGAAACAAGAGGCATAGAAAAAGTGGGATTATATATTCCGGGAGGCTCGGCGCCACTCTTCTCCACTGTATTGATGCTGGCGGTTCCTGCATCCATCGCCGGTTGCAAAGAGATCGTTGTTTGCACACCTCCTTCCAAAGATGGAACTATAAACCCGGCGATCTTATATGCCGCTTCCATTTGCGGAGTTACTAAAATCTTCAAAGCAGGTGGTGTGCAGGCCATTGCTGCAATGGCTTATGGAACAGAAAGTATTCCTAAAGTATTCAAGATATTCGGGCCGGGCAACCAATATGTAACACTGGCGAAGCAGTTAATACAACAACAGGGAACAGCAATTGATATGCCTGCAGGCCCTTCGGAAGTGCTGGTGATCGCTGATGATTCAGCCATTCCCGGGTATGTGGCTGCTGATCTTCTTTCACAGGCAGAACATGGACCCGATTCGCAGGTCATTCTTTTGACGACATCGAAAGACATTGTTTTAAAAGTAAAAACAGCTATCAGTGAACAGGTAATTGAACTGCCAAGAAAGGGTATAGCAGAAAAGGCATTACAGAACAGTAAAATTGTCTTGCTAAAAGATATAGATGAAGCGATTGAATTATCAAACCTGTATGCACCCGAACACCTGATCCTTTCCTGCGAAAATGCCGAAGCTGTAGCGCAGCAGGTATTAACAGCCGGTTCGGTTTTCATTGGCAACTACTCGCCTGAAAGTGCAGGTGATTATGCCAGCGGCACCAACCATACTTTACCAACGAACGGCTACGCTGCCATGTACAGTGGTGTGTCGCTGGATAGTTTTGTAAAAAAGATCACTTACCAGCAATTAACAAAAGAAGGTTTACAACAGATAGCTGCTACTGTAATGACAATGGCTGCCGCCGAAGGGCTGGATGCACATAAAAATGCCGTAGCAATACGTTTAAAGTAATAAAAATGAACTTCAACCTGGACAATTTAATAAGGGAGAATATAAAAAAGATGACCGCTTATTCATCGGCCCGGCATGAATTCAGCGGCAATGCCCGTATTTTCCTTGATGCCAATGAAAATGCTTTTGGCTCACCGCTGGAAGAAGACTATAACCGGTACCCGGACCCTTTGCAGGTTTCCGTAAAAGAAAAGATCAGTAAGATAAAAGGGGTTCCGCCGGAAAATATCTTTTTAGGAAATGGAAGTGATGAAGCCATTGACCTCCTGTTCCGTATTTTTTGTGAACCCGGAAAAGATAATGTGATCATCTTCCCTCCCACTTATGGCATGTATGAAGTATGTGCGGAGATGAATGATGTCAACTTGAAAAAAGTTCCTTTAACTACCGGTTATCAATTAGACCTCGGCAACATTGAAGAAGCAATCGATCCTTTTACCAAATTGATATTTATTTGTTCTCCCAATAACCCGACCGGCAACAGCATCAACCGGTCTGACATTGAAGTATTGCTGAATAATTTTGAAGGGCTTGTGGTAATTGACGAAGCCTATATCAACTATGCCAGGCAAAAAACGTTTATTCCCGAATTAATGGAATATCCTAATCTCGTCATTCTTCAAACCTTATCCAAAGCATGGGGTCTGGCCGGCCTGCGGTTGGGAATGGCTTTCGCCAGTCAGCCGGTTATTGACCTGATGAACAAAGTAAAGTACCCTTACAATATCAATACAGCCACCCAGCAACTCGTTTCCACCGCATTAGATAATATTATCACTGTGAATGACTGGATCCAGATCACCGTTGAGCAGCGGGAGTGGTTAAGAGAAGAGCTGACTCAATTGCCATTTACCCAGGCAGTATACCCGTCTGATGCTAATTTCCTGCTGGTAAAAATGGATGGTGCTAAGAAAATCTACGATTTCCTGGCTGCAACAGGAATCATTGTCCGTGACCGTTCCAAAATTATCCTCTGCGCTGACTGCCTCCGGATAACGATTGGCACACCCGAAGAAAATCAACTATTGACCGACGCTTTAAAAACATATAAGCCATGAAAAAGATCTTATTCATTGACCGGGACGGAACCCTGATCAAAGAAGCACCTCCCACTTACCAGCTGGATTCTTTTGATAAACTGGAATTCTATCCCGGCATGTTCAGCTGGATGAGAAAAATTGCACAGGAGTTGGATTATGAATTAGTGATGGTCACTAACCAGGACGGACTGGGTACCGCTTCTTTCCCGGAAGACACATTCTGGCCGGTTCATAATTTTGTTATGAAAAGTTTAGCCAATGAAGGCATTGAATTTTCGGCCGTTCATATTGACAGAACTTTTCCTGCTGATAATGCTCCCACCCGCAAGCCGGGTATTGGAATGCTGACCCCTTATCTTCACAATAACAAGTATGATATAGCCGGTTCTTTTGTAATTGGTGATCGTATTACGGATGTTCAACTGGCAAAAAACCTGGGTTGTAAAGCCATCTGGTTAAAAGAGGACAGCTCATTGGGTGGCGCAGAAATTAAGGACGATGAAAAAACCTTGCAATCCGTCGTAGCTCTCGAGACCACTGACTGGCAAAAAATTTACGAGTTGCTGAAATTAGGTCAGCGGCTGATCCGTCACCGGCGCAATACCAATGAGACAAAGATCAGTGTTGAATTAAACCTTGATGGCAGCGGCAGGACAGCCATAAAAACCGGTCTTCACTTCTTTGATCATATGCTGGACCAGTTAGGCCGTCATAGCGGTATTGATCTCACGGTTTCTGTTGACGGCGATCTTCAAATTGACGAGCACCATACAATTGAAGACACAGCCATTGCTTTGGGAGAAGCTTTCCTGGTTGCATTAGGAAATAAAAAAGGAATCGGCCGCTATGGTTTCACCTTACCCATGGATGATTGCCTGGCACAGGTAGCCCTTGATTTTGGAGGCAGGGCCTGGCTGGTTTGGGATGCTTCTTTCAAAAGAGAGAAGATCGGCGATATGCCCACCGAGATGTTTTTCCATTTCTTTAAATCATTCGCCGATGCTTCTAAAAGCAACCTGAATATTAAAGTGGAAGGAGAAAACGAACATCATAAAATAGAATCAATTTTCAAGGCATTAGCGAAAACAATCAAAGCAGCTGTGAAAAGAGATGCAGAAAATATGCAATTACCAAGCACTAAAGGCTCACTATAGATGAACGTAGTTATCATTAAATATAACGCCGGTAATATCCAGTCTGTTCTTTTTGCATTAGAAAGGATCGGGATAAATGCAACCGTAACAGATGACCCTTTACTGATTCAGGCAGCTGATAAAGTTATTTTCCCGGGTGTAGGCGAAGCCAGTACAGCTATGCGATATCTCAAAGAAAGAAAACTGGACAAGCTGATCATTTCATTGCAACAGCCCGTTTTAGGTATTTGCCTGGGCATGCAATTACTTTGTGACTATTCAGAAGAGAATGACACTACCTGTCTCGGCGTGTTCGACAAGGTCTGGGTAAGAAAGTTCATACCGGAGGATTTATCAGTAAAAATTCCCCAGATCGGCTGGAATACTATATCCGGTTTAAAGACAGGCTTGTTTTCTTCCATTGAAGAAAAAAGTTATTGCTATTTTGTTCATGGTTATTATGCCGGCACCAGTGATTATACAATTGCAACTACAGATTATATACAGCTTTATAGTTCTGCCCTGAAAAAAAATAATTTTTACGGCGTTCAGTTTCACCCGGAAAAAAGTGCTAAGGCCGGAGAACAACTACTCAAAAACTTTCTTAGTTTATCATTATGACGATCATACCTGCTATAGATATCATTGACGGAAAATGTGTACGGTTAACCAAAGGCGATTATAGCCTGCAAACGATCTACAATGAAGATCCGCTGGAAGTTGCCAAACAATTTGAAGACGCCGGGTTAAAAAGATTACATCTTGTTGACCTGGATGGTGCCAGAGCAGGCGAAGTAAAGAACTGGAATGTACTGGAAAAGATCGCATCGAAAACAAACCTGGTAATCGATTTCAGCGGGGGCATCAGTACACAGCAAAACCTGGAGATTACTTTTAATTCAGGGGCTGCTTATGCAGCTATTGGTAGTCTGGCGGTAAAAGATGAATTTACTTTCTCCGGCTGGCTACTGGCTTATGGGGCTGACCGTTTCATCATTGGTGCTGACGTTAAAAATGAACGGATAGTAATAAAGGGATGGACAGAAACCACCTCGTTATCAGTGTTTGACCTGGTAGAAACCTATAAAATAAAAGGAGTGAAACAATTCTTCTGTACCGATGTCAATAAAGATGGTTTATTGCAGGGCCCTGCCACCGGTTTGTATAAAAAGATACTGAACCAGCATCCATCCATTGATCTCATTGCCAGCGGAGGTGTTACTACGCTGGCCGAACTGGAAGAATTACGCCAGGCCGGTTGCGATGGAGCTATTATCGGCAAAGCCATTTATGAAAACAGGATTTCCTTACATGATTTAAACCGTTTTCTTTAACTAATGCTGACCAAGCGCATCATACCTTGTCTGGATATTAAAGATGGCAGAACTGTCAAAGGAACCAATTTTGTCCGGCTGCGGGATGCCGGTGATCCTGTTGAACTGGCTATGCGCTATTGTGAAGAAGGTGCTGATGAACTGGTATTCCTTGATATTACGGCCACCACTGAAAAAAGAAAAACCCTTGCCAGGCTGGTCAGGGATATTGCCACGCATATCAATATACCTTTCACAGTAGGAGGCGGTATCAATACAATAGACGATGTAAGTATTTTACTGGAAAACGGAGCAGATAAAATATCCGTCAACACTTCGGCGGTTAAAAACCCGGGGCTGATCGATGAACTGGCTATGAATTTCGGCAGCCAGTGCGTAGTGGTGGCCATCGATGCTAAAATCATCAGTGCTGAATGGACAGTTGTAACACACGGGGGCAGAACACCCACTACCCTTTTAACAATTGACTGGGCCAAAGAAGTTGCTGCAAGAGGAGCCGGGGAGATATTACTGACTTCAATGGAAAACGATGGCACGAAAAACGGTTTTGCCCTTGATATTACCAGGGTTGTTTCAAAAGCAGTAAATGTTCCTGTTATTGCTTCGGGTGGTGCAGGGACCATGGAACACTTTACTGAAGTTTTTACGCTGGCGGATGCAGATGCAGCTCTTGCTGCCAGTATTTTTCATTTTAAAGAAATAGCTATCCCTGATCTCAAAAAATATTTAGCTGAACAAAAAATACCTGTAAGATTATGAACCCCGATTTTTCAAAATATATAAATGGCCTGGTTCCGGTCATTATCCAGGATAATTCTTCCCATATCGTATTAATGCTTGGCTTCATGAACGAGGAGGCTTATGAGCAAACAAAGAGAGAAGGGAAAGTGACTTTTTACAGCCGGAGTAAACAACGGCTCTGGACAAAAGGAGAAACATCAGGTAATTTCCTACTCGTAAAAGAAATACTTACTGATTGCGACAACGATACTTTATTAATAAAAGCCGAGCCGCTGGGACCGGCCTGTCATACGGGAGCCGACACCTGCTTTAACGAAAAGAACAGTGCTTTTTCATTAGCAAAACTGGAACAGGTCATTAAAAACAGGAAGGATAATCCCGCCACAACATCATACACATCCTCCCTTTTTGCTAAGGGAATCAATAAAATAGCCCAAAAAGTAGGTGAAGAAGCCGTCGAACTCGTTATTGAAAGCAAAGACAATGATGAAGAAAAATTTCTGAATGAAGGAGCTGATCTGCTCTTTCACTACCTTATTTTACTACAGGCCAAGGGCTACCGGTTACATGATATCGTGACGGTACTGGCACAACGGCATAAATAAGCATTACAGCTGTTAATCTTTCCCGGGCATAGAGATGGTCAGCATACAGCCTTTGCCAGGAGCGGCCTGGATATCAACGGTACCACTATAGAATCTTGTCCTGTCATGGATATTTGACAACCCAATGCCTTTATGTGTCTGCCGGGGATCGAATCCAACCCCATCATCTTTGATGGTTAATTGTACATTATCCTCTTTATAGTGCAGGTATATATCCACCTGCTTTGCCTTACTGTACTTCAAAATATTCTTCAGTTGCTCCTGGATGATCCTGAATAAAGTGATCTTTCTCCCGGAACTCAGCATTTCATTTTCCTGATCATGGGTGAACCGGATCTTCAACGGGCTGGATAAATTAATATCCTCAATAAGTAACTTTATACTATCAATTAATCCTTTTTCCTTCAACTGGGGCACTACCAGTTCCCTGGATAATTTGCGAATTTCCTCAATGGCTGAAAGCAGGTATTCAATCCCTTTTGCTTTAAAGGTCTTTTCATCAGCCGATGACGGTGTCACCATATCCATAAATAATTTGGCAGTAGACAGTATCTGGTTAACATTATCATGCAACTCATGTCCTATCCTTGTTCTTTCTTTTTCCTGCACCTTGATAACCATTTCGGATATTTCCTTTTGCCGCTGCAGTTTTTCCTCTACCAACAGGCCTTCCAGTTCTTTTAATTCAGTGATATCCTGTAAGGAACCGATCATTTTTACCGGCAGGCCATTTTCATATACCACATATCCTTTGTCCTGCACATGTTTGTAAGTACCGTCTGCACATTTAAACCGGTATTGATCTTTCCAGGAATGCTGCCCTTTATCTGTGGCTTCTTTTATAATATCACTGAGACGGTTCCTGTCGTCGGGATGAATACGGCGCAGCCACCAGGATAACCCTTTGGAATCTTCAGCATGGTACCCCACCATATCCATCAGGGCATCATTGCGGAAAATATACCCGGTTTGCATATCCCATTCCCAGATAGCGTCTGTTGTTGCACGACTTAGCAACAAAAGCCGTTCATTCGCTTCCCTTAATTTTTTTTCGGTAGCAAATTTTTCTGCCATGTTCACGGCGTGCCCGCCCACCATTTTCCTGTTGGCAACACCCTGGATCGGGAAAAGATTGATATGAAAAACAAAATTGGTACCATCAGACCATTTCATTTTCTCTGTTGTTTCCAGGGGCGATCCGGTTTCCAGAACCTGAAGGTGCTTGCCATGCAAAGCTTCACCCACAGTAGAGGGAACGAGCTCCAATATATTTTTATTAATGCAATTTTCTTCCTTTAATCCAAAATACCGGTAGAAGGAAGTACTCGCAAATAATAAGGTGGCAGACTCATCAACCACCCAGGAAAGGTTGGGTGTTTTATCGAGAAAAGAACGAAAAAGCATATCCCTCTCCTGCATTTCCCCTGATAATTTCTTTTCCCTGGTAACATCCACGATGTTTGATACAACTGAAAAGGGTATATTTTCCCCGGCATTGAATATAGGCTGGGAATTGAATAAGATATGCTGCATTTGACCGCTCCGGAGTTTTATACATAATATTTCGGTTACGGCCTTTCCTGTTGCCAGGGCTTTCATGTAAGGGGTATCATCAAAATCCACCGGCTTACCATTTTCATTGTACACTTCCCAGGATTCATTCCAATGCCCCCGGATATCTGAAAGCTGGTATAGCCTTTCAAGTGTTGATCCAAATATCTCCGCCGCCTTTTTATTGGCTGCAATCAGCTCTCCTTGGCTGTCCTGGAAAAGAATCCCGGCACTCAGTCCTTCTACGATCGTATGATAATTTTGTTCGCCCAGTATATTAAACTGTTTCAGCCGTTCATCATCCAGCAGTTTGTACCCCACACAAAGAAAATCCCCTTTAGCGATACCGGAATTCTCAATATAGTTAATCTGCCATTTCATAGGATGATAATAGCCGTTCTTCAAATACAGCTCAGCAGAAGAAGGGCTGTTTTGTATCCTTGATTCGTGAATAGCTGTTTTAAATGCACTAATATGCTCAGGGTGCAGGAGGTTGAAAAAATTTACCGCTTCCTCCCTGGGATTTTTGATATGCAGGGTCTTCTGCATATTTGCATTGGCAGATAAGATAACCCCATCTTCATTTATTAATGACAGGAAAAGATCTTCCTTCAGTTCGCATCCATTAATAAGGTTCTTTAATACTGACCACCTCTTATACATACCACAATCTTTCCTGATTACATGAAATTATTACTAGTAACAATCGTATCGGCGCCTCCGCCCACATGGCTAACAATGCCTGGTACTTTCGCAAAATCGTTTGATTTATCCAGAAAATAATCAGCCCCAAGTTCCCTGCACAGAACACGATAATACTCTTCTGCATGATTGGTCATCATCATCACCTTTGTAGTTCCGGGAGCTGATTTTATCCGTTTCAGAAGTTCGATACCATTTTTCCCCGGCAGGTTTATGTCGAGCAATACAAGATCGTGGGGTTCACTGAGTAATAACCGGATGGCTTCATCATAATCACTTGCGACATTAATATAGCCGATATTCTTCACCTCTTCCAGCAGCCCAATCATGCGTTCCACAAAGCACATATTATCATCCACGATAAGGATCAATAGTTTTCCTTTCAGGCTTGCAGGATTATTATTCATACTGCAAAGAAAAAAAATGAATCTGTATTAAAAAATAGAGTTGCAGGTTTTTGATTTGTAACGAAAATAAAAGCCCTGTGTAGAAATTCTACTACAAGCAGCTCATCAGATGAGTTTATTTTCCAATGCGTACTGTATTATTTCCGCATTGGTTTTCATATTCATTTTAGTAAGAATTCTGGTCCGGTAGGTACTGACCGTGGTATTCCGCAATGAAAGCAAATCACTGATTTCAGAAATAGGTTTCCCTTTAGCCAAAAAAATGAACACATCCCATTCCCGGTCACTTAATAGTTCATGCAAAGGCACATCGCTTTGCCGGTCTAATTTTTGAATCAATTTTTCAGCAATCCCTTCTGTAATGTACCTGCGGCCGGATAAGATGCGGTTGACTGCGGTCACCAGTTCTTCCGGAGCAGCATCTTTATTGAGATAACCGGAAGCTCCTGCTTTCATTACCCGGAGAGCATACTGGTCTTCGGGGTAAATGCTCAGGATCAATACGGGGGTTTTGATTTCATGCTGCGCTATCTGCCGCAATGCTTCCAGGCCACCGCCTCCGGGCATGGCCAGGTCGGAGACAATAATATCCCAATTCCCTGAAATGGCTTTTTCAACAAGTGTCGGACAATCATGGGCTTCCTCAATATAGGCAAATGAAAAACCCTCCAGCAAGATCTGTTTTAATCCCCTGCGGACAATTTCATGGTCATCGGCAATTAATACCCGTAGCATAAGATAACCGCAGATTGGCTGAATGAAGAATGAAAATTCTTTAGCATAAAAAAGCAGTACTAAATGATGCACACAAAATAGAAAGCGGGAAGTCTGAACGGTGTAGACCCGGGAATTTTAAGCGGGTAGAATATATACTACAAAGCAAGGTTAAATCAGGCCCTTTTCGAGGGCATACCGTGTAAGTTCTGCATTTGAACGCATATTCATTTTATCCATAATCCGGGACCTGTAGGTACTGACGGTAGTAACACTAA
Organism: Chitinophagales bacterium; assembly: GCA_017303455.1. Taxonomy (GTDB): domain Bacteria; phylum Bacteroidota; class Bacteroidia; order Chitinophagales; family Chitinophagaceae; genus CADEDV01. The sequence goes on from JAFLBM010000004.1 coordinate 75,830, forward strand.
GTGATAATTGTGCAGCAATATCCGAAACAGATTTTCCTGTTGCCAGTAGCTTAAACACATCAAATTCCCTGTCGGATAATGATTCATGGAGCTGCTGGTCTGAACCTGCATTAAAAGCCTCTGCCAGCTTTTCTGCAATACTGGTGGTTATATATCTTTTACCCAATAACACGGTTTGGATGGCGTGAATCAGCTCATCATGGATTGATTCTTTATTCAGGTAACCTGATGCACCTGCCTTCAACACTCTTAAAGCGTACTGATCTTCAGGGTGCATACTCATAATCAGTACCGGTAAAGCAGGCACACTTTGTTTAATCTGGCGGAGGGCATCTAACCCGCTTCTGCCAGGCATACTCATATCACAAATAACAACATCCCACTCCTGCTGCAAGGCTTTATTGATCAAACTTTCAGCATCGCCGGTCTCCTCAATTACAGCAGTGGGGTATTCTTCCACCAGGAGTTGACGTAGTCCTTTACGTACAATAGCATGGTCGTCAGCAATCAGAATCCTTAGCATAGAGGTGTACTTTAGTTAAGCTTGTTCTTTTAATGTTGTTTTTACCGGAACAGATACAGTGATGATAGTGCCTTTACCCGGCAGGCTGCTGATCTCATAAATACCTCCCATCATCATTGATCTTTCTTTCATTCCCAGGATACCCAATGTTCGCCGGTCCTTTGTTTCCTGCATATCGAAGCCCTTGCCATTATCCTCGATACTCAGCATAAGGTAGTTCTCTTTTTCCTCTAAAACTACTTTGACCAATGTAGCACCCGAATGCCGGGCAACATTGGTGAGTGATTCCTGGAATATCCTGTAAAGGCCTGTTTTGAATTTTTCAGGAACAGGCAGGTCATGTTCAGGTTCATTGAAGACAGTTTCAATTCCCGATCTCCTGCCAAATTCCTTCAAATGCCAGTCCATAGCCGCCACCAGGCCCAGGTCATCCAGCAGGCTTGGTCTTAATTCGGATGATATTCTTCTGACCGTTTTCACGGTTCCATCTATCATTTCAGCGAGGCTTTTCAATTTATTTGTCACTATCTCATTGCTATGCCCCATCTTTTTATTCAGCCAGGATACGTCCATTTTCAGCACAGTAAGTTGCTGACCTAACTCATCATGTATCTCCCGGGCAATATGCGACCTTTCTTCCTCCCGGATATTTTGAATATGCCCGGTTAATTCCCGGATCGCCTCATACGATTCTTTGAGTTTTTCCTCTGCAATATATTTATCGGTTATATTGTTTGCAAGTATTAACCGAACCGGCTTTTCTTCGTAAATAATATCATGACTAAGAATGTCAACATAAATAATGTCTCCATTTTTTTTCTTATGCCGCCAGGCCCCTGCATAATGAACACCTTCCCTGAAATTCGTATTCAAATATTTCATGAATTGCTCCACATCTTCCGCGGGCCGCAGGTCGGAGGCACGAAGTGACAAAAATTCTTTCCGGCTGTACCCGTACTGCTTTGCAGCTGCGTCATTCACATCAATAATATTGTAAGCCGGAAGATCAAACATCCACATGGGCTGCGGGTTGCTCTCAAAAAGCAATTTATACTTCTGTTCAGATGCCCTGACCTGCTCTTCTGCCTTTTTCCGTTCAGTAATATCAATCCCGCTTCCCAGTAAACAGGGTTTTCCTTCATAGTTCATCAGTACAGCCTTGAAATAATATGGGATTTCCTCACCGCTTTTAGTAAGAAAATTTGCCTCCGCATCATTAGAACCAGTTTCAAATACTCCTTCTATGCGTTTATTGATATACTCCTTCTCTTCCGCCGGAAAAAGATCAACCGGGTGCATGCCCGATATTTCTTTGGCAGAATATCCTGTAACGATCTCCAGTTGCCTGTTCCAGCGTATAAACTTACCCTTCTCATCATAAAAATAAAATACCCCGGGTAAAGCATCAATCAGCTTATCAGCCATATCCCTGGCCTTCACGATTTCCTCTTCGGCCTTTTTCCGTTCGGTTATATTCATCATGCTTCCCATCATCCTGATAGGTTCACCAGCCTCATTGCGCACAATATAAGTCCTGTCATATATGTTTATCAGCTCCTCCTTCTCTGTATAAAACCTGTACTCTGCAATCCAGGTACTTTCTTTTGAAGAAAATGTATCCCTGTAACTCCGGAGAGTCTCTTCGCGGTCGTCGGGATGAATTCTTTTTATCCAGTCTTCATGCGAAGGAACAGCATCTTTAATGGTCAGGCCATAGAGGTACTGATGTGCATCATTTCCCCAGGCCTGCCCTGTTTGTAAATCCATTTCCCAGATTGCTTCATTCGTGGTTCTGGCGATAAGCCGGAACCTTTCATTGGCTTTAATAATATTCTCCTCTGCTTTTCGTTGCTCTGTTACGTCTTCAGCATAGCCATACTCAATTTTTTGCCCGTTATTATCAATGATCACATTTGTACGGGCCGTTATCCATCTTATTTCCCGGTCGGGCCGGACGATCCGGTATGATATTCTTGTCTTTAATGTATCGGCAATGTTCTCATAAGCCTTATATAATTCGTTGCGGTCTTCCGGGTGTATTGCATTAATAAAATCAGCAGGGTTCCGGTAAAGATCCCTGCAGGCTCGCCCCCAAACAGTTTCATAAGAAGGGCTGACATACAAGGTTTGTTGCTGGTCCAGGTTATTTACCCAATAAACTCCTGATATATTTTCCACCAGGTTTTGAAATTGTTTCCTGGATTTCACAATCTCATCCTCTGTTTTCTTACGTTCCGTAATATCACGTATGTAGGCACAGAAAAATTGGATATCTCCCTGTAGTACATGTACAATACTCAACTCTACAGGAAACTCCTGGCCTTTTTTGTTCAACCCGTTAATTTCAATCATCCGGTTAAGAACAGGTCCATGCCCTGTATCCAGGTAGCGTTTCAAACCATCCTGGTGCATTTTCCGGTATTGCTCCGGTATAATTGAATCACTCAACTGAGTCCCGATCATCTCTTCTTCCGTCCAGCCAAATATTTTTTCCGCCTGTTTTGTCCAAACGGTGATAAAGCCCCCAGTGTCCATACAAATGATCGCATCCAGTGCCGAATTCATGATAAGCCGCCTTGTTTCCTCGCTGGCCTTCATAGCAGCTTCTGCTTTTTTTCTTTCTGTAATATCCCTGATAAAAGCAAGAAAGCGGTTGTCTGACAAGAATTTCGCATTGACTTCTATATCCACCAGTACCCCATCTTTTCGTTTCATTTTCCCTTCTACAATAACTCCTTTCGTTGAATTCATTTCTGAGAAATGAAAGGGGTTCTGCTTTAACTCTTCGGGATCAACGAGGTCATAAATTGTTTTACCCAATATCTCTTCCATACTGTATTGGGTCATTCCGCAACCGCTCGAATTGACAACGATAAAACGGCCGTCACTGTCTGCTATAAAGATTCCATCTGTAGCCTGCTCAACAAGGGTCCGGTATTTTTCTTCACTGGCCTTTAATGATTCCAGCGCCAATTTCTCCTGGGTTATATCAGATATTGTTCCCAAATAACCGGTCAATATTCCTTCATTATCATATAAGGGAACAGCTCTGCCACTTACCCAGCGGGTAATACCCTCTTTATTGATAAGCCTGTATTCTGAAATCGACTCACTATGAACAGTTACTTTATCATACCAGTTTCGGAGCAGCATATCCCTGTCTTCGGGATGAACGGCTGTTGTCCAGCCTTCACCCATCACTTCATCAAACGTAAGCCCCGAATACTCCATCCATTTTTCATTTACATACGTGGTTTGACCTTCTGCATCTGTCTGGAAAATACCAACAGGTGTATTATCGGCAAGTGTCCTGAACCGAAGTTCACTATCCCTTAATGCTTTTTCTGCTTTTGTTTTTTCGGTCACATCCCGGATAACTGCCATCACATTTCCATCAGGCAGTATTTTAGAGCTGATATCCATGGTCAATACCCGCTTGTCCTTTGTCTGAATTCTCCGCCTGTTATGAGTGGTTTTTCCGGAATTAAGTTCATCAAAAGGCAGTGGTTGCAATGCCAGGTCTTCTTTGAATAACAGGTCGGCTACATTCATGTTTTTCAGTTCGCCTTTCGAAAAGCCTGAATAATCTGTTGCGGCCTGGTTTATTTCAAGTATATCACCCTTCAAATCATGAATAACGATTGTATCACTGGCCCTTTCGAACAGGTTCCGGTACCTGTCTTCCGATTGCTTTAATTCCTCCCTTGCTTCAAATAATGGCGTTACATCCGTCATGGAGCCAATCATCTTGTATGCTTTTCCTTCCGCATTCCGAAGGATATAGCAGCGGTCATAGATATTCAGGTATGACCCATCTGATTTTGCAAATTTGTATTCCTCTTTCCAGGTAGTTTCTGCTGTTGACTCAATTGTTTTATTAATGCTGTTAATAACTCTTTCCTTATCGTCCGGATGAAGGAAATTTTCCCAACTCATATTATCTTGTTCGACAACTTCTTTCTCATATCCAAATTTCCTGTAAAAATTGTCATTCCACCATAATGTTCCTTTTTGAAGATCCACTTCCCACAAAACATCATTCGTTGCATTCGCTGCAGCATTAAACCGTTCAATGGATTGTGCCAGGCTGAGTTCTGTTTTCTTTTTATCGGTAATATCCCTGAAATGAATAGACAACCCGCCAGAAGAGGGGTAAATATGATTTTCGAACCACTTATTATATTCCTGGTAATAAGCCTCTATAAAATGATACTGTTGTTTTTCCATGGCAGCATGATAGGCCCTGTAAAATTCATTACCAACTGCATCGGGGTATAAGTCCCACATACTTCTGCCTAATAGTTCTGCAGGCTGACGTCCTATCAGTTCTGACGCCTCATTGTTAATATAGACATACCGCCATTCTTTATCCAGGGCAATGAAGCCGTCACTGATCCGGTCAAGTATATCCCGGAATGCGATTGTTTTTTCCTGCACCTGGCTGGTCAGTTCCTGGTGAAGCCTGTTTCGTATATCCCGCCGGATGAACAGAAAAAAAGTAAGCAGGAACAGAAAAAACAATGATCCTAAGATGAAAAAGAGAATGGTCGTTTGGCGGGCCGTTTCTTTTCGATGACTGGTGTATTGATTAAGTTTCTCCCTGTCTTCGCTCTCAATTTTCTCAATTTTTTTCCTGATAGCATCCATCAATTTTTTACCTTCTGCGGATTGTATCCGTTCCTCTGCACGGTTCAGTCCATGTGTTTCGCCTATATCCACAGTTATTTTCGCAAATGCCACCTTACCTGCAACTAAATCCAGCAATTGACGGATGTCTTTTTTTCTTTCTTCATCTTTAATCCCTAATGCCAGTATTGAGAGAGAATCTTTTGCTAATTTTTCCAACCCGGACAAATACGGTTCCAGGAATTCCTCATCGCCTGAAATAACATACCCCCGTTGCCCAGTTTCAATATTCTGCACATCATCAAACACACTCTCAATAACTCTCAGTGAGCGAAGAGTTTCTTCTTCCTGCTGTGCATTCCGCTCCCCTTTCTGCATATTTATGTAAGTATACACAGCAAAAAAAGAAATAATGGCTAATGCAACGATATAGCCAATAAGAATTGTCCGCCGGATGGAGAATGGAGTCATGCTTGCCGGAATTTTGCCAGGATCGGTCCACAATCAAAATACAGGTAAATATAACCCTTAACACTTCATTACAGGCCCTGTGCGTTGATAAAATTGACCAGGGCTGCAGTGTTTCTCAGATTAAGTTTTTTCAGGATATTATACCTGTGTACCTCCACAGTTTTCAGGGAGATATCCAATTGCAGTGCGATCTCTTTGGATGAAAGACCTTCCTTGATCAATTGTATGATATCTAATTCCCGCCTGGATAAATTATTCATATCCATTGATGCAGGGGTGCCCTCATCAAGCTCCTGCTGGGCCAGGATATTTTTCACTTCATCGCAGATATATTTTCTTCCGTCATGAACTTCCAGGATCGCTGATATCATTTCATCCTTGGGTGAATTTTTGGTAACATACCCCATAGCCCCCAATTGCAACATACGCTTGGCATAAGCAGGCATAGAATGCATAGACACTCCAATTACTTTGGAACCAGGTGAAAATCTCCTGATCTGTTTGGTAGCATCAAACCCATTCACGGGGCTCATATTAACATCCATCAACACTATATCCGGTTTCTTACTTTTGGCCAGTTCAATGGCATCTTCACCACTGCTTGTTTCTGCCACTACTTCAAAACGGGGGTCGCTGTTTAATATAAAAGACCAGGAATCCCTGATCAGACGATGATCGTCTACTAAAAGGATGGTTATCTTACTCATACGGATATGTGGTTTTTCTGGTTCGTAATAAGGTTTAATGAGTATAAATTACTAAAAAAACCTTAGTGTATTATGCAAAAGAACCCAAGAATTGGGCAGTAAAAAAAAATTAATACTTAAAATAAGTAAATACCCTTACGTACCTCGTTGTCCTTTTCGAACGGAAACGTTTGCCAGGCGGCACCGGGTTTTCCGTATAAAGAATAAAGACTATGTTTTTACCAGGTAAATTCACGATTGGTGGAGGTGACCGGATTCGAACCGGTGTCCAAACATATTCTTCAAAAGCTTTCTACATGCTTATTTGTTCATTAGTTGTCGGGAAAATACAGGGGAACAACAAACCAATATCTTCCTTAGCTGGATGGTCTTAAGCAATCAGCACAGCCTTTGATTGCAGCATCCTGTTTTGTTTTAAGTCGGCGGCGGGGCCTGGAAACAAGCGAACCTGCCCGGCGGCCCTAATGACTACTTAATCACTGATTAGGCAGCCATGGCATACTGAGTATTGCCATTTATAGTTTGCGTATTCAGATTAACGGGCTAATTACGCAACGCCCGGCATGCTTACACTTTCAAAGATCTACGCTGTCAAAACCATACACCCCCATTCCGGCAAGCCGGACAGCAAATTTAGCGATTTTGAACTTCATTTGTATTCTTTATCCCGGCCGGTTTTGAAACAATTCATAAACAGGGAATGAATTAGTTTTAGCCCATGAAAGACAGGATCCCAAAGGAAATATATATTGGTACTATAAGAAGGCTAAATGACCAGCTTGATCAACTAAATAAAAAGAAAGCGACACTTGCCTGGCTGAGACTGATCAGTTTCCTTACAGCCTTTTTATTGCTATGGCTGTTATGGCCAAAAGGCCTGGTTGTTGCCCTGCCTGCTTTTGTTATTGTATTTGCAGGTTTTCTTTTTATTGTATCCAAAGACCTCGCTAACAAAGCTGCTATTGATAACACCCTATTGTTGCTGCGGATCAATCAAGAAGAACTTTCCTTCCTCGAACATCAATTCACACAATTCCCGGATGGCAGCCACCTGCAGCCGGAATTACATCCTTATGCCAACGACCTGGATATATTCGGAAGAGCCTCTCTTTATCAATATATCAACCGTACCACATCCCAGCAAGGCAACCGCTTACTGGCATCATGGCTATTAACCCCGGCCACCACAACAGTTATCAAAGAACGGCAGGAAGCTGCAAAAGAACTGGCACCGCAACAAGAATGGCGGCAGCAGTTACAAGCTTATGGTTTATCCAAACAACTTACAGTAAAGACTGAAGAAAATATCAGTAGCTGGCTGCAGGAAGAGAATCATTTTATTAATGCCCTTCATTGGAAGATTCTCCGTTTCCTGTTACCTGCACTAAGCATCAGTTGCCTGGTATTATATCTTAACGATACAATTCCGGAACAGCCGTTTTATACACTGATGCTGTTATTCCTGGCAACTGCTCTGGGAATTTCCAAAAAGATCATGCCTGCCTGGACTAAACTCGGCAAGATCACTGCTGAACTGGAAACTCTATCTGACAGTATTGGCCTGGTTGAAAAGCATTCGTTTGAAAGCCCTTTACTGCAACAACTTAAAAGAACATTTAGCCCGGCTAACGATCAAACTGCCTCTTCAAATATCAGGGCTTTAAAAAAGATACTTGACCGGCTTGATTACCGTCTGAATCCAATCGTATTCATCCCGCTGAGTATATTTCTTTGCTGGGACCTGCAGCAAATATTCGCTTTGGAAAAATGGAAGAAAAAAAATCAGCATCAACTGAATAACTGGTTTTCTTCGCTTGCACAGTTAGAGGTACTGTCAACATCAGGAAATATATCATTCAATCACCCGGAATGGTGTTTTGCTGAACTGACAACTGAAGAAACAATTTTTAAAGGAGAAGAGATTGGCCACCCGCTGATACCTGCGGGTAAACGAATCAATAATTCTTTTGCCACGACCGGGATCAATAAGATAAGCCTGATCACGGGTTCTAATATGGCGGGTAAAAGCACATTCCTGAGAAGTACCGGTATCAATATTGTTCTGGCCATGATGGGAGCCCCTGTTTGTGCAAGATCGCTTACCCTCTCACCCATGAAAGTGATGAGCAGTATGCGGATCAGTGATAACCTGGAAGAAAGCACTTCCACTTTTTATGCAGAACTCAAAAAACTGAAAGAAGTAATTGAAGCGGTGAATAAAAATGAAAAAGTGTTTTTATTACTCGACGAAATACTCAGGGGCACCAATTCTGCCGACCGGCATGCCGGCTCTAAAGCCCTTATCAAACAACTCATACATCATAAAGCCGTGGGCATGGTGGCCACGCATGACCTGGAACTGGCCAAACTGGAAAAAGAGTATCCTGAAAATATTCACAACTACCATTTCGATGTGCAGGTAGCCAATGATGAATTATTCTTCGACTATAAATTAAAAGAAGGCGTTTGCCAGAGCATGAACGCCTCCATTTTAATGAAGAAGATTGGTATCGAATTATAATTTATCCTTTACCCCAGCCAAACCAGTCATTACCGTTTGCATACAGCATCAGGAGTAATAACAAGACCATTCCCACCATTTGCGCATACTCCAGGAATTTCTCATTGGGTTTGCGGCGGGTGATCATTTCATATAGAGTGAACATGACATGACCACCATCCAATGCCGGAATCGGCAATAAATTCATAAAGGCTAATATGATTGATAAGAAAGCAGTGATATTCCAGAAAGATTCCCAATCCCATTCTGTTGGGAAAACCGACCCAATGGCCTTAAAACCACCAACTGCCTTATACGCTTCTGTTTCAGGGTCAAGTATTAATTTAAATTGATCAATATAATCTGTCAATTTCTCCCCTGTTTTTCTTATCCCCGCCGGGAAAGCCGGAAAGAACCCATATTTTTTTGTAGTTATAGTATATATCCCAATACTATCATACTGTTTACCCGACAACCCGTTTATTCCTATCCTTCCGTTTGAAGTCACCTTGCTCACCAGGGTAATAGTATCAATACCACGTTGCACTTTTAAGTTAACAAAATTACTTTTATAATTTGCAAGAATGGTATTTATATCGTCCATGAATATAACTGGACGATCATTAACTTCAAATATTCTATCAAACTCTTTTAACCCAGCTTTCTTTCCAAATGCCGTATCTTTTTCCTCATATGCTCCAACAATAGCCGGTACCCTTACTGTAATCAATTGGCGTCTTTTATCCTTTCGTTTTACCAGTTTACCAATAAGGCTTACCGGCAAATCAAGTTCCATGTTTTTACCTTCCCGCTCAACCAAAACTTTTCTTCCGCCAATAAGAACTTTAGGTTGGATTTCTTCAAAATATTTCAACGAATCACCATTAACAGTAATTACTTTATCCCCATTTCTAAAACCCAACTCATACATTAATGAATCGGTAATCCACATCCCATTCCTTGCACTTTTGATTGGAATATGCCTTTCTCCCCATATCATCAATACAAAAGCATAGATCGCAAAAGCCACCAGCACATTCATGATGATACCTCCGAGCATGATGATGAGCCGTTGCCAGGCCGGTTTACTTCTGAATTCCCATTCCTTAGCCGGTTCTTTCATCGCTTCCTTGTCCATACTCTCATCGATCATTCCCGATATTTTCACATAACCACCTAATGGCAACCAGCCAATACCATACACCGTATCGCCTACCTTTTTCTTTACCAATGCAAACCAGGGATCAAAGAATAAAAAGAATTTCTCCACCCGGCATTTGAACCAGCGGGCAGTGATATAATGGCCGAATTCATGCAGCACAATAAGTATAGATAGAGCCAGCAGCAGTTGTCCTGCCTGCAGACCTACATTGGCCCAATTAATAGCTAATAGATTCATAGTTTAATTTCTAAAAACAATCCCGCCGGCGGCGGGACTAAACCTTTTTATCGGTTTAGGAGATGATATTATAGTTTAATAATGTCGGCGGCAAAATTACGGGCCTCCCCGTCGCTTTCAAAATATTCCTCCAGTGTGGGCTTTTCGATAAAAGGGACTTTTTGCATCACTTTTTCGATCAGGTCGGTCATATCGAGGAAATTGATCCGGTTGCGGAGGAAAGCATAGACAGCAATTTCATTTGCTGCATTCATCACACAGGGCAGGTTTCCTCCCTTATTCAATGCTTCAATCGCAAGGGCAAGGTTCCTGAAAGTTCTGAGATCCGGTTCTTCAAAATTCAGGGTACTTACTTTCTTGAAATCATACCGCGGAAAGCTGTTCGGAATACGTTTAGGAAAAGCCATTGCATACTGGATAGGCAATTTCATATCCGGCAATCCCATTTGTGCTTTGATACTTCCGTCTTCAAACTGCACCATACTGTGAATGATGCTTTGCGGATGCACCACCACCTGGATCTGCTCCGGCTTCAGGTTAAACAGCCATTTCGCTTCGATCATCTCCAGGCCTTTATTCATCAACGTAGCAGAATCAATAGTGATCTTGGCACCCATACTCCAGTTGGGGTGTTGCAGGGCATGTTCTCTTTTTACATTCACCAGGTAATTGGGCTTTCGTCCCAGGAAAGGACCTCCGGAGGCAGTGAGTATAACTTTCTCAATCCTGTTTCTTGTTTCCCCCACCAGGCATTGAAAAATGGCTGAATGTTCTGAATCCACCGGGATCACGGGCACCCGGTGCTCCACTGCTTTCTTCATCACAATATCACCAGCCACTACTAATGTTTCCTTATTTGCTAAAGCTATTGCTTTACCATTCTCAATCGCTTTTAAAGTTGGCTTCAATCCTGCATAACCAACAATACCGGCCAGCATCAGGTCGTAACAATCCATGGCCGCCACTTCTTCCAGGGCTTTTTCACCGGCAAAAACTTTTATGGTTGTTGTGGCCAGCGCTTGTTTAACAGCAGCATATTTTTTTTCATCCCCGATCACCACCATATTAGGATTGAACTGTAAAGCCTGCTGTATGAGCAACTCATCGTTATGATGTGCTGTCAGTACTTCAGCAGAAAATTTATCGGGGTTGGCTGCAATCACATCCAGGGCCTGTGTTCCGATGGAACCGGTGGAGCCAAAGATGGCGATGCGTTTTATGCCCCCAACCCCAGAAGGGGAGTAAACTGAGTCCGTTTTACTATGCTGCTGTTCGTTCATGCAGGCGATTATAATTTTAAAAAAATTGTCTTTGTCAACAGGGCTGACTATTCAGCAGTCCATTTGCTCAATTCTTCCGCTATCTTCCGGTCATTGCTCAACCTGGGTACTTTATTCTGCCCGCCTAATTTACCGATTGATTTCATGTAATCAATAAACCCATTCTTCCTGACAGGCGTTATTTTTAATGGAGCAAGAATATTCCCGGTGATCAGGTCATCATAATAAACATTTTTGTCCCGGAGATTGCTGTCCAGTTTCAGGGCAAACTGGTCCAGGTCATGCGGCGTGTTTTCAAACTCAACGAACCACTCGTGGTATGATTTGCCCTCGGTACTACTAACGAACGGAGCCACTGTAAATTCTGTGATGTGCACATTTTCTTCCTGTGCGGCTTTCAGCATACTTTGTTCCACTTCTTCACCAATCACATGCTCGCCGAAAGCAGAGATAAAATGTTTCGTTCTTCCGGTTACCACCAGGCGATAGGGATCAGTGGAAAGGAATTTCACCGTATCTCCCAGGTTATACCCCCAAAGCCCGGCATTGCTGTTAATGATCAGGGCATAATTCTCTCCCACTTTCACATCCTTCAAAGAAAGCCGGGTTGGGTTTTCATTGAATATTTCAGCAGCCGGAACAAATTCAAAGAATATACCGCTGTCGGTATTTAACAAAAGTCCTTCCGCCTGTTGCGAATCCTGGAAAGCAAAAAAGCCTTCGCTGGCCGGGAAGAGTTCAATACAATCTATCTTTTTACCAATACTCTCGTACAATTTTGCTTTATAAGGTTCAAAGTTCACCCCGCCCTGTACCATTACACTGAAGTTGGGAAACAGGTCGCTGATCTTTTTGCCACTTCGTTTCATCAGTTCATCAAAATACATCTGCATCCAGGGCGGAATACCGCTGATCAGCGTCATATCCTTATTGATCGTTTCATCAACGATCTTTTGCAGCTTGGTTTCCCAATCTTCTATACAATTTGTTTCGTAAGAAGGAAGTTGATTCGTTCGCAGGTATTTGGGTACATGATGGTTCACAATTCCACTTAACCGTCCTGTTGGAATACCTCCCACCCGTTCCAGTACCGGGGAACCTGACAGGAAAATCATTTTACCATTCGCAAAAAGTGTGTTCCCTGTTTCTGCCATATAACACAACAAGGCGTTACGGGCTGTATTGATATGATTGGGAATTGATTCCTTAGTGATCGGGATATACTTGGTACCACTGGTAGTGCCGCTGGTCTTGGCAAAATAGATGGGCTTCCCTTTCCAGAGCACATTGTGCCGGCCTTCCTTGATCTTATCCACCCAGGGCCGCATTTGCTCATAATCCCGGACCGGGACAGCCTGCCTGAACTCTTCATATGTATTTACCTTGTCAAACCCGGCGGCTTTGCCAAATTCGGTGGTCCGGCCGGTTTTAAGGAGGGATTTCAGGATATTTTCCTGGTCGGTCACCGCTGTGACCATTCCTTTTCGGATACCTTTATATATATAGGAGGCGAAGGGCCTGGCTAAGAAAGACTTGATTTTCATACATTCTGCAATATCTGCCCGGAATGGCCTACAAATATAAAGGGTTGCCCCGGCAAAGAGGGTCATTTTATCCACATAAAACTTTGATATTCCGTTTGCCTTTACGATTTTTCCCCTTACCTTTGCCGTCCTAATTTTAATAGTATGATAGCCGTTGTAAAAGTAGCCGGACAGCAGTTCAAAGTAGAGAAAGATCAGACTTTGTATGTCCCTCGTCTTGAGGGCAATGCCGGAGATAAACTGGACCTCGAAGTTTTGCTCGCAGATGCTGATGGCAAGCTTTCAACAGGTTCTGACGTTAAAACAAAAGTAAAAGCTGAGATCGTTGACCAGTTAAAAGGCGATACGGTTATTGCTTATAAGCAAAAAAGAAGAAAGGGCTTTCATAAAAAGAAAGGCCACCGTACAGCTTACACAAAAATTAAAGTAACCAGCATAGCATAAGTTTAGTCTGTAAGTTGATCAGTTAAAAGGTGAACAAGTCAACTTACGAACTTATCAACTAATAAACCTATCAACTAATAAACTTTTAAAAGATGGCACATAAGAAAGGTGAAGGTAGTGTAAAGAACGGCCGCGACTCGCAAAGCAAACGTCTTGGTGTAAAGATCTTCGGTGGTCAGCCAGCAGTTGCCGGTAACATTATCCTTCGTCAGCGTGGTACAGTTTATCATCCTGGTAAGAATGTTGGTCTTGGAAAAGACTTCACCATTTTTGCTATGCATGATGGTATTGTTGAATTCCGTAAAGGAAGAAACGATAAAACTGTAGTATCAGTTAACGTAGCAGAAGCTTAATGCAATTCTCCCGGTTGCCAATTTTGTGGAAAAAAAATTTGGGTAGTATAAAATAATTATTATTTTTACTAACGATAACCCATTTTACTAAACATTAAATTCAACAAAAATGGCAACAAAGAAAAAAGCTGCTAAAAAAGCTGCTCCTAAAAAGAAAGCTGCTCCAAAGAAAAAAGCTGCTAAGAAGAAAGCTGCTAAGAAGAAATAAGTTAAGTGTAAAACAACTTATAACAGAAGTCCCGGTTCAACCGGGACTTTTTTTATTTTATGCCCTCTCAAAAAAATAAAACCTTTGTAACCCGCTACTGACAAGGGTTTCCACCGATACTTAAAAAAGAGAATCCGGGACACTTGTTATTATTCATTGATCATTTATTTAAATTGCAGGTATGGATAATGCTGCTATTGCCGATAATTTTTCACTGCTCGCCAAGCTCATGGATATTCATGGTGAAAATTCTTTTAAGACAAAAACATACTCCATTGCGGCTTATAACATTGAAAAAATGCCGGTCAGCCTGGCTGAAACGCCAAGAGAAAAATTGTTCGGAATTAAAGGAATTGGCGAAAGTGTCGGCAAAAAAGTGGTCGAATTGCTCGATTCGGGCAGTTTGCAGGTATTGACAGAATATATTTCTTCCACCCCTCCCGGTGTGATTGAGATGCTCAACATCAAAGGTATTGGTCCTAAAAAGATACATACGATCTGGAAAGAGATGGGTATTGAATCAATTGGTGAATTATTATATGCCTGTAATGAAAACAGGCTGACCTTATTCAAAGGATTTGGTGCGAAGACACAGCAAAACGTTATTGAAGCCATCGAATTTTATTTGCAGAACCAGGGACATTTCCTGTTTGCCCAGTTGGAAGAAGTATTCCCGCAGGTGGAAGGTTATTTGAAGAAAATATTCTCCCCGGATACAGTAAGAGCAACCGGTGCTTATCGCCGCCATGAACTGACGATCGAAGAATTGGAGTTTGTTGTACTTGAACCACTGGATATGATCAAACCAAAATTCCAGACAGCACAGCCCCCGGAATTACTGGAAGAAAATGATACCAGTATCCTGTATAAACTGAAGAATGGTTTAAAACTCCGCCTGTATCATGGAAGCAGCAACAGGGCAGAACAATTATTCCGTACCACAGGGAGCCCCGCATTCATGGAGGCATTTAATAAAACATTCCCAAAACTCAGTTTTTCAGGTACTGAGACAGAAAATGATGAGATCGTTTTTGAAAAAGCCGGGATACCCTTTATCCCGCCCTTTCTGAGGGAATCGGCTGTCATTATTGAGCAGGCAAAAAAGAAGACCTTGCCGGAACTGATACAGCCGGAAGATGTAAAAGGGTTGATCCACTCCCACAGCAACTGGAGCGACGGTGCCAATACCATTGAAGAAATGGCCCTGGAACTGATAAAAAGAGGATTTGAATACCTGGTTATATCCGATCACTCCAAAGCGGCGGCTTATGCCAACGGGTTAACGGAGGAGCGGATCAGGGAACAGCATCGCTATATAGACGAATTGAACAATAAACTGGCTCCTTTCAAAATATTCAAGAGCATTGAGTGTGATATACTGAACGACGGCAGCCTGGATTACAGCAATGACATACTCGCCACATTCGACCTTGTTATTGCCTCTGTCCACAGCAACCTGAAGATGAATGAAGAGAAGGCGATGATGCGGGTGCTGAAAGCGATTGAGAATCCCTACACAACCATTCTGGGACATATGACGGGCCGGTTATTATTAAGCCGCAATGGTTACCCGCTGGATCATAAGAAGATCATTGACGCCTGTGCAGCGAATAATGTGGTAATTGAACTGAATGCCCACCCCCGCCGGTTGGATATTGACTGGAAATGGATACCCTATGCCCTGGAAAAGAAGGTGCTGATCTCCATTAATCCTGATGCGCATGCTTTGGAAGGATTTGACGATATCAAATATGGTGTATTAGCAGCACAAAAGGGAGGGTTGACAAAGGAGATGAATTTGAGTAGTTTTTCATTGACCAATTTTGAAAACTATATCAATATGAGTGGTAAAAAAATAAAATGAGATCATTCAATCACCGGCAACTCCACATGAAACGTTGTTCCTCTCCCTTGCTCCGTTTCAAACCATATTTTTCCCTGTGCCTGTTCCACTATTCCTTTACACATGGCCAATCCCAAACCGGTACCTGAAGATTTCGTAGTAAAATTGGGAACAAATATCCTTGATTGCATTTCTGCTGCAATGCCTTCGCCATTATCCTTTATGCTCACCCTGATCACTTCACCCCGCAGTTCTTCCTTCACTTCGATTTTACAAATGCTGTTACCATTGCAGGCCTCCACCGCATTTGCAAACAAGTTGGTGAACAAACGGTTCATTTGTGTTTTGTCTGCTTCGATCATCACCTGTTTATTGACAGGGCTCCAGTCAAACTGAACTCTCTCATCTGCCTGGTACAACTCCTTTAAGGAAGCCAGGACATCGTGCAAATCAAAACGGGTAATACTGGTGGTACCGATATTGGCGAACTGGGAAAAATCAGCCGCGATCTTAGAAAGGTGATCAATCTGCTCCACCAGAGTGTTCGCCACATTTGCTGAAAGCTCTTTTACATTCGGCAGGTTATTATCAATGGCTTTTTGCAGGTACTGGATACTCAGTTTCATCGGTGTCAGCGGGTTTTTGATCTCATGCGCCACCTGTCTTGCCATTTCCCGCCAGGCTCCCTCCCGTTCACTTTTTGCAAGAGCCGCCGCACTATTCTCCAACTTGCCCACCATCTTATTGTATTCCTTCACCAGTTCACCAATTTCATCTTCCCGGTTCCAACTGATCTCCTCGTTAAGTTTACCCAGGTTCACTTCCCGCATTTTATCACTGATCAGTGAGAAAGACCGGGTGATCCTGTTGGTAATGAATAAGGCGATAAGTCCTGCAACCAGGAAAATAAACGCATTCAGGTTGATGAGTGTTACCAGGAAATTGGATATCTCCTGCTTCAGCTCCTGTTGAGAAGTAAAGTAAGGAATATTGACATAGGCATAGGCATTCCCATCCTCATTCCGTACAGGAGCATAGATACTTTGGTAAGAAAGATTACCGATATTTTCTTTTTGCGTATGTTGCACCTGGCGTAACCTGTTGATATAATAATAGGCCTGCGGATCGATCTTCCTGCTCAATACGCCCCTTGTATAAACATTGGGTTCTGAAGTCACATACAGGTCACCCCCAAGATCATATACGTTCACACTGACCCCATGTATCTCGGATACATCACTTACTAATTTTTGCAGGTTAAACCCTGACACCGTATCATATAATTTCAACACATCATCAAACGTACTGTGATTGGCCAGTTCCTTCTGCATCTCCCCTACCATAATCCCCATGGTACGGCTGAGCTTATCATTATTGCTCCGTTCATACCGGCTGATAAAAAAGGAAATGGTGGACGCACCGATCACCAGGAAAGAAAAGAAGCTGACGAAAATAAAGGTACTGTGCACCTGTGAACGGATATTAAACTGGAAAGCTTTCTTAAAACTCTGCCGGCTGACAAGCGTACGCAGTAACAGGGAAATGAACTGCACAACGGAAACGAGGAACAAGAAAGAACAGAAAATATAAGAGAACAATGTTATCGTTTCAATAGCTGTATCTCTTTTGCGGGCAATCACCACCACTTTGTTTTTCCCGGCCCTGTACCACAATTCAATATTATCGCCATTCACCTTCCGGGTAAACTCTTCGTTAGGCACCTGTTCATCCGATATCCTGGTGGCAAAAGGATATTTATTCACCGGCGATACCAGCCTGTTATCAATATAAACAGCATATGAATACATCGGTGAATTCTCCAGGTCATTCTGTTTGAATTTTTTGAACAGCTCAGGAAACAGTGCATCACTGCTGAATTTTTTGGGGTTCGAAAGGATAAAAACATATCCTTCTTTGTTCCCGGAGGTATCCAGGACTTCTTTCCGGGTTATATAGATGAACTTATCAAATGAGGTTTCGTAGTAATAAAGGTCAGGCGTTGTTGTTTCTTTGGCCTGCACCTGCAACAAGGTGGAAAGATCATCAAATGAGATCGGGTCATCATTGTTGACAGGTTTGCCTGTTTTATCGAAGACATATAACCGGGTATCAAATTTATTCAGGTAACCGCTGTAGTTAACGGTCAGGATACTGTCCCGTATTCTCTTATTATCCATAGAATCCAGGAACCTGCTGAAATTGGCAGTTAAAAAATCCCTATCCAGGTATTGCAGGGCAATGTTCAGCAATCGTTCACTGGAAGGATCTGTTTGTACCGCCTGCTTTTCTGCAAAACTCTTTCTCCTTTCCCATTCTGCCTTCTTATTTTCTGTGAGCATGATCGCTGCAATGGAAACAGAAAAAATAAATATCCAGAATAAAATTCCGGCGATATTGATCCGCATCCGGTTAAAGATCATCCCCTGCTTATGCACCAGCCAGGTATAAACCAGCAACCAGGCCAGCACCGGCAGATAAAATAATACCAGCAGGTTGCCTGATTGAAAGGTCAGGTAGATCAATCCGCCAACAGCAATACCAAAATAAACAGCGATAGAATACCCTTCAGTCAAAGGGAAGATGAGCCGGAATAATAATTGTGTAAAATAATAATAGGCCAGCGAAAGACAGGCAAGTACCACAAACCCGAAAATGGTGTATTGGTTCAGGCTGAAAAAATCGGTTACATCAAACGAAATTCTCGAGTCGGCCACCATACTACGGATAACAGTGGCTAATGTAAAAGTAGAAAGTAATAATAAAACAAGGGCTGCAACAGCACTTACCCATTGGAGTGCTTTCGGAAATTTTTCCGCCGGTTTGTCGATATGACGGAGCTTTGCCCAGGCAAATAAAACGATCCAGCAGAATAGTATCGCATTGATCAGCAAATCGCCTAATGACCGTTGCACAATATTGGACCCGTATATGGCAGGATCAAATAATTCAAACTGCCGCAGGTTTAACCAGGAAGGATACTGGTAGGAAAGAATCCTCAATACGATGATGATGACAGACAACAATCCTATACCTCTCCACGGTCCCCATCTTGCGGCTATACTTTCGGCCAAAAAATACAGGAACATGAATAAAGAAAGCAGGGTAAAGAATTTTAAAAAAATGGTCAGCTTACTGTTATAAGGAACAGCACCGGTATATTTTTTCTCTACATGAAATAATACCTGTCCTTCGCCCGACCGGACCGGGAAATCTGTTACGGCTGTACTGATAAATATCCTTTTTTCTGCTGTTACCGAAAAAGGAAATTTCCGGGGCAGGTAATCCGTTTCAATAAAATATTCCGACCGTACCGGGATCATAGCGAAAGCGATGACCCCCGTTTCCAGTGAAGGCAGTAGTATTGTTCGCTTGATGATCACATAATACCCGTTCGCCAGTTGCCGGAAAAATTCACCATCGGGCATTTGAAAAGATTCCGGCGGCGGTACCGCCTGCTGATCGCTCCAGAATTTCATCTGGATATTTCCAAACTCATTGGCGGTATAGAGAAAGGAGCTATAAGGTTTAGACGCCAGTGCCGAGAATTGTTCTATTGACTCTGTTTCTTTCACCAGCTTTGCGATCAGGGCAGTGTCGCCCAGGAAAGCCGCAAAATCTTTCTCCTGTTTGGCGATATATTGCTCAGCCAGTTTTACTTCCCTGTTTAATAAAGACCGGTTGGTATAAAGTTTATTAAAAGAGAAAGAAAGGACGAACAACACAACCGCTATAAACAGCCAGCTGTATTTACTAAAGAAGATATTTTTCAGGCGAAGCTTCACTGCTCCCGTTGCTGTTTGATGGTATTCCAGATGGCATCCATTTCCTGCAGGCTCATTTGATGTAATTGTTTTCCGTTGTTCATGGCTTGCTGTTCCATCCGGGTAAACCGGTGGATGAATTTCTTATTGGTTCGTTCCAGTGCATTTTCGGCATCCACCTGCAAAAACCGTGCATAATTGATCAAAGAGAAAACAAGGTCGCCAAATTCCTCTTCTATTTTATCCTGCCTGGCAGTTCCTATCGCTTCTTTCAGCTCCTGCATTTCCTCTTCCACTTTATCCCAAACCTGCTCTTTATTGTCCCATTCAAAGCCCACCTGTTTGGCCTTTTCCTGTAACCGCATGGCTTTTACTGTTGCCGGCAACGAGGCAGGCACACCACCTAAAACTGACATCTTCCCTTCTTTCAGTTTCAGTTTTTCCCAGTTTCGTTTTACATCTTCCTCATCATTCACTTTTACATCCCCGTAGATATGCGGGTGACGGCTGACCAGTTTTTCAGAAATACCATTGATCACTTCCACCAGTTCAAACTGCTTTTGTTCACTGCCGATCTTTGCATAGAAAACAATATGCAGTAAAAGATCGCCTAATTCTTCTTTGATCCCTTTCCAGTCTTCTTCGGTAATTGCATCTGCCAGTTCATAGGTTTCCTCAATGGTCATCTGGCGAAGCGACTGAACCGTTTGTTTTCTGTCCCAGGGACATTTCTCCCGTAAATCATCCATGATCTTGATTAACCTTGAAAATGCCTGTAATGTATCAGCATGCATAATTTTTAAATTTCAAATACAGAAAATAAGATGAAAGCTGCAAATAAGACCGCTAACAGGATTATACCTGAAATATTCAGCAGCAGGAATTTCAAAACCGTTTTAACGTGGCCCTGCTGGTAGAATTTTTTCATAGAAACATACAGGTACACCCCTCCTGATAAAAACAGGAGTGCTATAACAAAATCAAGAAAGCCAAGACCGGGTATATCTGTCAGTTTATCAAACCCGAATAAAACAAGGAAAAGAATAAAAGTAAAAATGTAGTGGTAAATACTAAAGATGGCATGGTCTGCATAATAGTATTTCTTATTCCGGATATACAGCAGTTTTAAGATCAGGGCAAACAAAGGGAGTGAAACGAAGAGCATATAAGGCAGCCGGTGAAGAAAAGAGTCTGAAATGGCGGTAAATCCTTTCTCTGGCTCATTCCTGTATTTCTTCCGGAGTGCCAGGTTCTTTTTTTGTACCACCCGCTGAAACCAGTTATCCCTTTTTCCGGCTGGTATTGATCGCTGTACCGAATCATACTCTTCCTGCGAGATATATGAACGTCCGCTTATATTGATATAATTAAAGTCGTCCCAATACCTGGCCATATCTTTTTCCGCAAGTACCCGGCCCGTATCCTTCAGCAGTACTAATGCTTCCGCCCATTTTGTATTGCCAGGGTTAGCAGACATTCTCTTCTCTCCTTTTTTGATGTAGGCAAGCCGTTCTTCCTTCGTCAATGGTTTATCAAGATCAAAGCTGACTGACCTTTCATTCGAGGTCAACCCGAAAAAAATCAGGAAGAATACGGCAGATGTAAAAACATATTTCTTGACCGGGTTCAGGTAGCTGGCCCTTTTCCCTTTAATATATTCAGCAGGCAGAAAGCCCGGCCTTAGCAGCAGGAATTTCATAGAATCAAAGAATTTGCTGTCGAAGTGAGTAATGTCGTACAGAAAATGTTTGACCATATGCCCGAAGGTCTCATGTGGAACCACATTTTCCTGCCCGCAGGCCTGGCAATACCGGCCCTGAACAATGGTTCCGCAGTTCAGACAATCCTTCTCTTTACGCTGGGGAATATGCGACACGAAAAATTTTTCTTAAAAATAAGTACAAAAAGATACCGTCAGCCTTTTCTTTTACGTTAACGGGCAAATCAGGTACTTTTGATGCATAAACAAGATCATATTTCATGAAAACCTTTTTCCTTGTCATCTCTGTTATTTTCTCTTCTGCTGTTTCAGGACAATACTATTACAACGATATTATTGGTACCCAGGAAACCAACCGGCAAATGCAGACCTACCTGGCCAATAAGGTCAGAACAGTTGCCGCCAGCGGATCTGACCAGCGTGGAATGAAAGCCACTGATTTTTCAGAGTTTCATGAAGTAAGAGAAAACGGGAAGGCCCTTAAAGCCACTTCCATTATCAACCTGAACCGTTCTGTTATTTACAGCCGTTTTGACGAACAGAACAGGTTGATCAGTATGAGTGATTCCTCCACGGAAGCAAAAAGCAATACTGTGTACGAATATGATGCTGCCGGGAAAATAATCAGGGTGCAGAATATCGTCAGCGACTCTGCCAATGATTTTAACCAAACAGAAACGCATCTCTGGATTTATAATAATACCGGCAAACCTGAAAAAATGTGGCGGATCATCTCCGGCACCGGCAACAATACAGCCGACAGCCTCGAGATACGATTTGTAACGGATGAACAAGGTAATATTGGCGAAGAAAGAACGTTCCGGAAAGGACGGGAAACCGGTTATCTCTACTACTATTACGATGAAAAAAACAGGCTGAGCGATATTGTACGATACAACAACAAATTAAAGAAATTATTACCCGATCTTATGTTTGAGTATGATGAACAAGACAGGGTTGTACAGAAAATAACCACCACATCAAACCTTAATCTCGGTTACCTTATCTGGCGGTATATCTACAATGAAAAAGGATTAAAAACCAAAGAGGCTCTTTTTAACAAAGACAAAGAACTCACGGGCAAGATAGACTACAACTACACTTATAATCAGTAAACACACCGTCCTAAATCAACTGTACAGGTGACCTTGCTCATTATGACAGGAGGGCTTCATAGCTAACTTTAGTTTCAAATAAGAAAATAAGAGTTATGCTGGGCGAATTAAATGATAAGCAGATTGACAGCTTACTGAACACACAGTTGGTTGGTCGCCTGGGTTGTCATGCAGGTGGAATTACTTATGTTGTTCCTGTTACCTACATTTATGATAACGGGGATATCATCTGTCATAGCCGTGATGGCCTGAAACTGGAAATGATGCGCAAGAATCCTGAAGTATGTTTTGAAACTGATCACATGGAAAATATGGCCAACTGGCAAAGTGTGATTGCCTGGGGGGTCTTTGAAGAACTAAAAAATGGGGAAGCCCGGGAAGCCCTGCAAAAAATGTTTGATAAATTCACCCCGCTCATGGTAAGTCAAACGGCATTACCTGATCATGCAACTGAAAATAAGGACCGGAAACCAGTACCTGCTGCAGCGGCAGTTGTATTTCGCATAAGGTTGAAAAAACGAACGGGAAGGTTTGAAAAAAGAACTATATAAAAAAAGGGGTCAGTAATTACTGATCCCTTTTTTGTGCCCCGGATCGGAGTTGAACCGATACGGCCATTGCTGGCCACAGGATTTTAAGTCCTGCGTGTCTACCAATTTCACCACCAGGGCAAACTTGTGTGTACCATTAAAAAAAATCCTCCGCCTGTGGGGCAAGAGGACTTTCGCTGGAGCGGAAGACCGGGCTCGAACCGGCCACCCCGACCTTGGCAAGGTCGTGCTCTACCAAATGAGCTACTTCCGCATATTCGTTGCCGGTTTATATACCCGGCTTATAAAGAACTAAGGGGCTGCAAAAATAGGCATTGAGCCTTTTGCAAAAAAATTTTTTACTGAATTATTTGTACTTGGGAGTGTACTGGCTGCTCTCCTGAACAGGCACCTCCGTTTTGGCAAACCGCTTGGTAGAAAGCATATAGCAACTGCCAAAAATAAAAGCCACAATGCAGGCTACCTGCAGGTAAAAAAGGAAGCCGGAAGAGGATACCCAGTTGTGAGCAAAGTCCTTGTCCTGTACTTTTTGTAATTCCTCATGATATTCTGCCTGACGATCCATATCAAAAATTTGTGTTGCAAAAATAGGGGTTCATAATAAATATTCAACCCGTTTTCTCTACAATTTCACTGAATTTCTTCCTCTTTTTTACAAAATGCTGCCATACCATATTCTTCTGCAGGTAACCGGAAAGGGCAGCCTCCCTGCTGTCCGGGAAAATACTTTTATGTTTATAGAAAAGCCACCATTTTATAAACGCAGCATGTGCTCTTAGTATGGCAATAAAATAGCCGCCATCGCCCGATAATAAACCCTTCCATGCGGATACGGCATCCAGTAAATTCCTGACCGGGATGATCCATAACTTTTTCGCCAGCGGAAGGTTTTTGGATAACATGATATGGTTATTGCGGAAGTTGAGGTAAGTTTTCAACGAGTTGCCTCTTGGTAATGTGCCTCCGCCCACATGGTAAATAACAGATGCGGGGCAGGAATAGATTTTATATCCCGCCAGTTGGATGCGCCAGCAAAGATCGATCTCTTCCTGGTGGGCAAAAAAATATTCATCGAATCCCTTTGCTTCATGAAAAACAGTGGCACGGATAAACAGCGATGCACCACTGGCCCAGAAAATCGGTTCACACTGGTCATACTGCCCGTGATCTTCTTCACAAATATCAAACACCCTTCCTTTTGCAAAAGGGTAGCCATACTTATCCAGCCAGCCGCCGGCAGCCCCGGCATATTCAAATATCTTCTTATTGGCAAATGAAAGTATTTTGGGCTGACAGGCAGCAATGGTTTTATCTTTCTCCAGCAATTCAATCATAGGTTCTAACCAGCCGGGTATTACCTCCACATCAGAATTCAATAACACATAATAATCGGCTTGTACCTGCTTTAATGCTTCATTGTATCCTTTAGCAAAACCATAATTTTTATCCAGCCGGATGATGCGGATCTGCGGGTAGGTTTGTTGCAGGAAAGGGACAGAATCATCCGAAGATCCATTATCCGCAATGACTATTTCATAATTGCCATAAGTGGTTGCCAGCACGGCCGGCAGGAATTGCTCCAGGAATTTTCTCCCGTTCCAGTTTAGAATAACAACAGCTGCTTTAGGTAAGGAATTCAATGTCAGTAAAATATTTGTTCAAAAATAAGGGAAGGAGGTTTATACTCATTAAATTGGGAGCATGTTTCAGCAAATGATTAACTGGAGAACGGGTTTGGCGGCCATCGCTATTCTGATCGTAAGCGGTACTATTTTCTATTCGCAGTACCTGGCCCGGAAGATTGCCAGCCAGGAAAGACTGAAGGTGGAACAATGGGTGGAAGCCAGTAAATCATTATTAGATCCCGGCATAACAGATACAAGACTGCCCTCCAAGATCATGTTTGATAATACCGATATCCCGATCATTGAAACAAATGAAAAAGACAGCATCACCAATTTTGTCAATCTTGATTCCGCAAAGGTGCTTACCGACACGAATTACCTGCAGCGAAAATTGGCTGACCTGAAGTCGATCAACAGTACTCCTGTCATCTATACCGATCCCGCTGATTCCACCAAGATCAACCGATACTATTATGGCCACACCAGGTTATTGAACGAAGTGCAGATTTACCCACTGATCCAGTTACTCATCGTTGGCCTTTTCATTGCAGTAACCTTACTGGCATTGCGCAGCAGTTACCGTTCCGTTCAAAACCAGGTATGGGCGGGTATGGCAAAAGAAACAGCCCACCAGTTAGGAACTCCTGTTTCTTCCTTAGAAGGATGGGTGGAAATGTTGAAGGAAAATCCGGAAAATAAAAAAATTGCTCATGAACTCGAAAAGGATGTGAACCGCCTGCGACTGGTATCGGACCGGTTTGGTAAAATCGGCAGCACACCGCAACTGGAAGAAATGGACCTGGTGAAACAGATCAGCAGCATGATGGATTATATCAAAAAAAGAGCTCCGGGCAAGATCCGTTTTTCTATGAATACAAACGGCGCATCGGTGATCATAGCAAAAATTTCAGCTCCCTTATTTGACTGGGTGATCGAAAACCTCCTGAAAAATGCGCTGGATGCCATGGAAGGCAAAGGTTCCATTCATGTGGACATACAATCAGCCAAAGAAGAGATTATCATTGATGTGGTGGACACGGGCAAAGGCATTTCCAAACAGCATATCAATACGGTCTTCAAACCCGGCTTTACCACCAAGAAAAGAGGCTGGGGCCTCGGTCTCAGTTTATCCCGCCGTATTGTGGAGCAATACCACAAGGGCAATATTTTTGTCAAACATTCAGAAATTGGCAAAGGAACTACGTTCAGAATTGTGCTGAAAAAATAAAACCGCTTACATTTGCAGTCCTTAAAGTTGCCCAGGTGGCGAAATTGGTAGACGCACCACTTTGAGGTGGTGGCGCCCGAAAGGGTGTGCTGGTTCGAATCCAGTCTTGGGCACTGAAGTGGACAAATCGAAAATTGACTCGGTTTGTCCATTTTTATTTTCGCTGAAACCCTTGCCCAGACTGTATATTAGCTCAACAGCTTCGTTGAGCCGGGCGGTTCGATAATGGAATCCGTCAAAAACGAGTTTTTCGGGATATATCGAACCAATGATTTCCCGCTTGGCTTTGTTGTCCCCTTTTTCGTATAGTTCATCCAAATTTGACAATGTGCTTATAGCTTTATTCAATAGCGGCTCAATGTTGTTGGTCTCTTTGGAAAGTTCCATTAGCCTTGCTTCTAAACCAATTATCTTCTTTTCATAATCCATTTTTATAGTGCGGTAATCTGAAGGCTCAATTTCACCTGACAAAAGCAATTTACGAGCATTAGAAAGCTCTGTATTGGCTTTTGCAAGTGCTTCCTGCACTTGCTTAGCATCTTCCCTTTGTCCTTTTGATTTGCTTTTAAACTCCTGCTGAATTACCAACTTGTAAACCTCAGTCATACCAGGATGAGGGACTAATTTTTTCAACTCACGGGAGAATAGTTGATTGGCATTTTCTGCTTTGAAACGAGTGCCGCAGGCTGAAGTGCAATGGTAATAATAGTATCTGCCGCCTCTGCCTTTTGATGCACTGCCTGTTAAAACCTTCCCACATTTTGGACAAACGATATAACCTCTTAGCTGTAAAATATCAAGGCTGCCGACTTTAGTGCGGTAGGTTTTCTTTTTACCATCCAGATAATCCTGCACATCATAAAAAAGTGTTTCAGATATTACTGGTTCATGTAAACCCTGGGCATGTCTTGCAGCCTCATCTTTATAACCTGAAATATAAATGCGGCCACAGTAAACCGGATTACGCAAGGAGTTCCAGAAATTGGATTTACAACACTTAATTCCTTTTGCAAAAGCCTCTTTCATTATTTGCTCCACATTAAGGTTTCCTTCAGCCAGTGTTTCAAATACCCATTTCATTATTGAAGCTTCCGGATATTTTGGAGCAATGTATTTTTTACCGTCTTCAGTTATCTTATTGGCATAACCAACCGGTGCCTGGCCCATCCATCTGCCTTCTTTCTTGGCCTTTCTCATACCCAATAAAACATTCAATGCCCGCCGGTCGTTTTCTACTTCTGGGGCAGCCAAATAAAAGGCAAGCATTAATTTATTTTCAGGGACTGATAAATCAAGTGGCTGTTCAATGGCTTGAGGTTCCACTCCCATTTTTCTGAGTGTGTTTATCATCTGATAAGCATCACCTGCATTACGGCTAAACCTATCCCATTTGGTAAAAAGAATAAAGTCAACCGGATTTTTTCTTGATTTGAAATTTATAAGAATATCATTCCACTGTGGCCTGTTAAACGATTTCGCAGAATGGTCTTCAAACACCACCCTGCGAACATTGATTTGATTGTTCTCACAATATTTTTTTAGCCGCTCTTCCTGGTCCCGTTGTGAATATCCTTTATCGGCTTGTTCATCGGTACTTACACGTATATATAAATCTGCTGTCATAGCTACGAAATTTTGGTGATTGCTATACGGGCAAATTTAATCATAAATTCAAGGATAAGCTGTGCTTGCTCCAATGAGATATGCACATTATGCATTCTTAGTATTTCTATTACTTTTTCAGGTCTCACATTTTCCATCTCACACCTCCGACTTTAGAAATTATTCAATTACACTTTTTAGTTACTCATTTACATTTTGATTTAACTTATTAATAAATACTTTGCTTGGAACAAAAGAGTTTTGGGAAGGCTGGTATTTTATGTACCCATATTCTTCTAAACTATTCATGCACTTATTATAAGTGTACCGGGCATTTATTTTAGCCAACTTCATTAATACAGAACGTTTCACTTCAACCGGGTTCAACCCGCCATTCAAATTCCATTGCTGCAGTAATGCCATGTATAAACTGATATGCGTTGCGCCAATCCTGGTATCATCAGCAATAGCTTTATAAAAAAATGATAATGGTGGAAACAATTCCATAATTAATCCTGGGTGATTCTTGTTCTTTTATTTTTTGAGGAACTACCCACTCTTTTCTTTTTCAATAAACCGCTACCATTCGAGGATTGTCCATCACCACCTGCTTCAGTCTCTTCAATGTTTTCTAATTGCTTTCTTTTCACCTGCATTTGTTTTTCAAGCCATTTGTTTTGTAAAAAACGGTATGCCTCATCTGCAGAAATACAAGCTTGCCCTTCAGCATAATAAAATCGCTGGCTCAATTCTGCTTTATTCTTTACTGAGCTGATATTACCCATCAATTCGTTGTATGGGATTTCTGACCAGTACTTTTGCTTTAATAAAATGCTTATCTGTTTTCCTTCTTCTGTTAATTCCAATTCTAAGAGTCCTCTAATTAAAGCTTCAATTTTTTGCTCCTTTTCATAGGATAATTTATCATCAGGATTAGCTGGCTTTTTGTTGTTAAAGTCGAAAACTAATTTCCAATCAATAGTACTCATCTCTTCCTGCAAGCCTTCAATGTTAACCCCATTAATAACCTGCGTAGTTACGGATATTTCTTTTTGAAGAATAGCATCATAAAATATCAGAATATATCCATTTAACTTTTTATCTCTTTGGAAATGAAAATTGAAAACTATTTGTTCATTCTCTTTGGACTGTTTTTCTGTAATAACAAAATCTTCAGGAACCAGGCATATTCTTTTTGCCAAAAGGTAGCCCATATTATCAAACCCAATTGCTTTTAGCTGGGCAGACAATGCCGATATATTCTGAATGTTCATGATGCTAATTTTAAGTTTCACAAATGGGTTTAGGAGTATTTATGATACTCCTAAACCTTTACCCTTGCTTTCCCTCTTTTTAGGCAGCAGGCTTTGTCCGTTTTTCTTCTCCAATTTTTCCTTTTCAGGCTTGGCTTCCTGTTTCAAATCTTTTTTTTTATCAGGCTCCTGTTCTTTTTCCATTGCTTTGCCGCCTTTATCAATACCAGCTTTGTACTGCTCCAAAGATTCTTTTGCAACCATCTTCATGTTGGAGTCATACAGTGTTACCTTTTTATATTGTGGGTCTGCCTCCATAAACATTTTGTGACTGCTGCCATCTTTTTCTATGGTTATGGATTGCACATTGCCCTTGTACAAAGACTGCATGAGTGCCTTTTCCTTTTCAGGGTCTTTCAGTTCTGCTACGGCAAATTTTTCAACCGCTGCTTTTAAGTCGTACCCATAATTTTCATGGTACTGCTTTACTTCAAAATTGTTGTTCTTGTCTTTGTTTTCAAAGTCAAGCTGTATCCAGGCTTTGTAAGGCTGGCCTTCTTTTGTAACCAGGTCTTTGTGAACCGCCCGGCCATCCAACAGGTTAAATGCTTCTTTGCCAGTAACACCTTTGCCTTTGTTCAGGTAGAAGGTTTGTTCTGCTTTTTCGCCATTGTTCCGTTCTAATGAAGCATGATAATTGTTGAAAAAATACATGTCTGAAGAATCGGATTTACGGAAATTCATGGTTACTTCAAAAGGCTTTTTATTTATCTCAGCCTTATAATGTAACTGAAATTCTGCTTTTCCTTCATTCAGGTTTTTCTCCAATTCAGGTTTTAGGTTTTCACCAAAACCCATGTATTTAAGGTTGTCACTCAAATACTGAAAATTTTCGTTGTTCATAATATTTGTTTTTAATTGTGAATTAAATAGTGATTGCTGTGATTCAAAATGGTCTATTAACGCATCTGTGAAAACATTCCCTTCTTTATTGTGTAAACCATTTGCATCAGGGTCATTTACTAACTGCTTCTCCATTTGGTATCCATAAGGAAGTGCTTTGTATATATCGAGTAGAGAATTAAAGTAGTGCAACTGATAATTATCCCTGTCGCTGATATTGTTTTCTGCAAACTCCTTTGCTTCATCTTTGGTTTTGAAAAAATGGATGTCATTTTTATCTAAGAAATAAAGCGTCTGGTTATAAGCCAGCCAGTTTTCTCCTTTTGATAAAGCCAGATTTACCAGGTCAATTACCTCATCTGATATGACATGCTCAGTGGTCATTTGTAGTCAGGTAAAGTAATTGCCTTCATGATTTTTCTGTTCTTAATCCGCATGGTAAAATGCCTGCCGCCATTTTTTTCATTTATCTGAACGGCCATGTATTTTGCATCTGGCACTGTAAACTTTTCTACTGCAAAAACCAAAACAGCATTACTATTAGCTTTTACCAGTTTTGTATTGCCTACTATATAAACAGGTTTTAATTCTGTTTCCTGTACGGCAGTTCGTTTTGTTTTCTTTTTATCCCGTATATAAAAGCGGATAAGGTCAATTGTGTAATCAACCGGGCTGTTGTTGGAAATAGAAACCTGATAAAACATTACGTCGCTTTTTATGTAGATGCCTGTTATAGCTGCATCGGTTTTCCACTTATGGTCTTCAATTCCTTTTGTCACTCTTTGATTATCTAAGATTCCATTTGCATACATAGCAGTGGTAGCCTTGTTGTTGATAGGTAAATAGTGAACCAGCACACCAGGCTTCCCCTCATAACAAACATCAAAGGCATAAATACTTCCGTCTTCGGTGACCACACTAAGATTTGTTTCGCTAAAACTATTTGAGGCAGCTTTTACTAACAAAATGGTTGGCACCTCTTTTACCTGCTGCGCCAATATTGACTGACTACCCCTGTCCACATGCCGGATGGCAAAAGGGAAAATGAGGCTGGTGGTTTTTTCTGTTGAAATACACAACTGTGTTTGCGCCTGTGTTAAGTTGGCAAATACAATTACAAATGCTGTTATCAAATACTTTTTCATTTTCACTTTTTTAATTTTCATTAATATTTTTATCTCTAAGCAAAACCCTGTAGCCAGCCTTTACCATTACTTTAACCTGTTTAACTTTTTTACTGAGCATACTTTTAACTGTATTGATACCTGCGGCAGCAGCCTGAGCTTTTAAAGAAGGGTCGAGTGTAGTGAGTTCCATTAGTTGAAGACTGTTATCCGCAGATTGTTTGGCCACATCTCTTGATATAGCCCCCGGAATGTAAATGCCAGCCAGGCCATCCATATCGTATACTTCCAACTTTACAGGGAACAAAGAATTATTATAGCGTATGGAATTTATCTCAACCTGCAGCCGTTCATTCACCAACGAAACCAAGCCCGACACCATATTGTTTTTTGGTATCAGTACGCCATTTAATATAAATATCGGCAGCAAGCCGGAGTTTAATTACAGCATTGTTTACCAGTATCGTATTTTCTGGTATGATGGCTTCAATTGCATTGTCAGCATCTTCACCAGTTGCTGTATTTTCCAGTCCATAAAATCCACTGCTTTGATTAGCTTTTCTTTTATTAGTATCGAGCAGACTGATATTGAAACTTGCCGGATACTTACTTACTATAAATACCGTTTCTCTGTGCTTTTGTGACTTTTCCTTTAGTCGGTCTTTCACTCTTTCAGGGTGTTGGATATCCAGGATTTTATCAAGGGTATTTCCCAGTTGTTTCATTTCATTGTCTTCCGTATTATTTTCTGTCATCCCCTGCATCATATTCTGCAACTGGTTTACCTGCTGAGAAAATTCATCATCATACGCATCATATTTTTCATCACCTGGTTTTTCTGTAATTGAACTTTCAGGCTGGTTAATTTGGTTTTGAAGTTGTGCTAATTTTTGCATCAGCTTTTCTTCGGGGTTTCCAGATGAAGATGAGTAGGGCGAAGTATTTAACCGCTGGTTAAATTTAGAAGCCGAAGAGGTAGTCAGTTGCTCAATTTCATTTACCGGGCTTGCAAATGAATCTGGCTTTGAAAGATAGGAAGGGTCGTTTTTGATTTGCTCCAATAATTCTAAAGAATCTTTATCAGCTTTATCATAAAAACTCAATTTGTTTTCTCCTTTGTCATCTTTCAATTGAGCATCGGGCAGGTTAAGGTTTAACCCTGCTGTTTGAATAACGGTATTATTCTTGTTTCCGGTTCCGCCACCCAGTGCCCAGAAAGCCATTGTTAAAAAAGGAATTACCAATAGTGGCAACACCAGCATCATTTTTCGTTTCCGCAAGAAGGCCTGCGACCTTTGTTCACTTTTCATACACCTCATTTTTGTTTTTGTGAGTAATAAATCTGTTCCAGCATCAGCACTGTATCCATCAGGAATGGCCGGGCAGTAATAATGCTGTCGTATAAATAACTTTTGCTTTGCTTCAGGCTGTCTAAATATTTTTTGAATTGTTGTATTTGATGAAAGGTTTCTTCATCAACAGTATTGTCTGTTGCCATGATGTCATCACCGGTATCCTCAAAATGTTTGGGAATACTGGCTTTGTCTATTTGCAGGGCTTTACTTTTTGCATCAGGACTTACAATAGCATCAGTAAAAAGATAAATGCTGTAGCCACCACAGCAAATGCAGAAAATAATCAGGTAAAGTTTTAATCGTTTTGTGTTCATACCAGCAAAAAGTTTATCCATCCCTTTAGCAAATTTGTTTTGTACAGCTATACCTGCTTTTGCAATCTTTCCGGCTACTTTGTCGGATACTCCATTACCTGCTTCAGCTTTTTTCTTTTGTTTTTTAAACAGCCACATGTCATCTTGTTTGTGTGTTGAGGTCAGCATTTTCCAGTGTCTTCCATTTTTCAATCAGGAACCCATGCGGATTATTATCAGAACGGGATACGTTTCTCAAATACCCTTCAGTTATTAAACTTCTTGTAATGATAGATGTTGGCCGGATAATAGTTTCCTTGCCTCTGTACTTAAAATAGAAAGGATAAGAATTGATATTGATTTCAATACTATCCATTTGAATTTCCTGGCTAATATTACCGGCTATGAGATTGGAGAAATAACCATTCTCTTTTAAGTTATCATATTGTTGCTTAGCAGAATTATCTGCCAGGTACAATGCTTTTGTGATGTTTGTCTGTATTACTTTATCATCCGGGTCGAGGGTGAAGAAGAAATGATGAAACATTTTTACATGGTCTTTTGCTTCAACGGGGATATTATCTTTTCGGTCAGCAGCATAGGCTTCCAATGCCTTGCCATTTGCCAATATGAAAACCTTTTGCTGGGATTGGGAAGCTATCTGGTAGCTTTTATACGCAATAAATACAGAGATTAAAATGCATCCAGCAATAAATGCAATGGAGAACAGTCGTATATAACGAAAGGCCGAATCAATATTTTTCATTTTCTTAAACATCACTCACAGTTTTCTTTAACACAGTTGTATTCAAAGCAAATAGTTTTCCAAGGAATGAAAGTGACAGGTAAGACCGGTAGCACTACCGTGTGAGTGCTTTTTTAAGAAATGGCTTTCTACTGCCTAAGTCAACAGTCATTTATAGGAATGGGTTTATTATGTTGATATACAGCTTTTTAATAGGTATTTTGCATGAATTTTCAATAAATAAATATGTATTTTATCGAAAAAGATTGTACTTTTGCTAAGTAAAGCATTCGTGTATGAGTCAGTTACATCAATTAAAAAGGCAGTTAAAGCAAGGCCGGGTTTACCGCAGAACCGAATTAGCCAACTGGTCTAAATCAGTTGACCGGCACCTTGACGAATTGGTACAAGATGGGACGTTGCAAAAACTATCCCAGGGGCTGTACTATTTTCCGAAAGAAAGTGCTTTTGGCAAAACCCCGCCAGATGAAAATGTGCTGGTGCAAAGTTTTTTGAATGACCACCGGTTCCTGTTAACCACACCCAATGCGTACAATAGTTTGGGCGTAGGCACTACTCAGTTGTATAACGAAAGAACAGTGTACAATCATAAGCGGCATGGCGAATTTAAACTGGGCAACAGAACATTTCAATTTAAAGTGAAGCCGCATTTTCCTAAAAAAGTAACCCAGGAATTTTTACTGGTTGATTTAGTAAATAATCTTGATACACTGGCTGAGGATACCAGTACCGTCTTAAAAAAAGTAGCTGAAAAAGTTGCTGAAATGGATGTAAAA
Source organism: Chitinophagales bacterium (assembly GCA_017303455.1). Lineage (GTDB taxonomy): Bacteria > Bacteroidota > Bacteroidia > Chitinophagales > Chitinophagaceae > CADEDV01. The sequence goes on from JAFLBM010000004.1 coordinate 109,800, forward strand.
AAGCTTACCCATTCTGTTGCAGAATATGGTAGTGTAAGAACAAAAAAAATGTTTGCCCCTTTACTGCAACCTTATACAGTTTAACATGACCACAGCATACCTGCATAATCATAAAGACTTTCGTGACCTGCTGCAGATATTGGAAGAAGAAACAGGAATTTTGCCAGGCCTTATTGAAAAAGACTATTGGATTATGCATGTGTTGCATGGCCTTAAACAACAAGGCTTTACTTTTGAATTAAAAGGAGGTACTTCTTTATCAAAAGGCTATAAAATAATTGATAGATTTTCTGAAGATATAGATATACATATTACACCACCTGTAGCTATGGGTGTTGAAGAAAATCCAGCTAAAACAAAGGACAAACATATAGAGTCAAGAAAAAAATTCTATGACTGGTTAGCAGCCGAAATAAAGATTGATGGTATTGTTGCTGTAAACAGGGATACCGCTTTTGATGATAAAGACTATTACAGAAGTGGCGGCATCCGTCTTTTGTATGAAAGTAAGACAACCGCAATAGAAGGTGTGAAAGAGGGAATTTTACTGGAGGCAGGTTTTGATACCGTTACACCTAATACAAACCTTACTATAAGTTCCTGGGCATTTGACAAAGCAGCAAGCAATAGTGCCATAAAAATTGCCGATAATCGGGCAGTTGATATTACCTGCTACCATCCGGGTTATACATTTGTAGAGAAACTCCAAACCATTGCCACCAAGTTCAGACAAGAACAGGCTGATGGAACAGAACGGCCTAACTATATGCGGCAATATTATGATGTTGCCTGCCTGTTAAATAACAATGAAGTGCAACAATTTTTAGGCACAGAAGATTACCAGGTTCATAAGAAAAAAAGGTTTCCGAAAGCAGATTATGAAATTTCAATAGCTGAAAACGAAGCATTCTTATTATCTGCACCAGGGCTGAAAGAAACTTTTAAACGCAGGTACGAGAAAACAAAAAAGCTGTATTATAAAGGCCAGCCACCGTTTGAGGAAATATTGGATACTATTCATAAGAATATTGGTAAGTTATAAAAGGTTAAGTCTTCCCACTCAGCTTATCCTTCATGTAATTACTTCCACCGCTATTACCTTCTTTAAAATATCCCTGTGATGCCCCAGCATCTGCCATACTATTGCTCATTTTGTTGTAAGCTCCACCCATTGCATCTCTTGCCATAGAAGTGCCACCGGCCACAACAGTACGGCTGGATGTACTCATCATATTGGTTACTTTATATAGCAGTGTATTTCCACCGCCTGCATGGATAATATAATTGGCGACGGATGGCACGGTGAAGTATCCAATGATACCTATAATCATAAAAATAAGATAAGCAGTGTCAGTTGTGCTAAAAAAGGTATCGCCATTGGTAGCTATTTGCTGCAAATCTTCCTTCAACATATTCTCCTGGATTTTACCCATGATGCCGCCAAAAATATTTGCCACCGGCAACCACAAAAAAATATTGAGGTAACGGGCTATCCAAACGGTGAGAGTATGCTGAAAACCATCGAATACAGCAATGCCAAAAACCAAAGGGCCGAGTATGGCCAATACAATCAGGTAAAATGTTCTTATGGTATTTATACAAAGTGCAGCCGCTTCAAACAATACTTTTAAAACTTCGGCCATCCATTGCTTAATAGAGTTACGAAAGTTGTAAGAGAATTTTGCAAACGCAAATTTAATATCGTTGCCAATACTTTTAAGCCAGCCTTCTTTTTTATCTGCATAGTTGTATTTATACCATTTGTCCCGGTCGCCACTACCATTAGGCCCAACATACATTTGCCAATAGGCTGTTTTCTTAATGGCTTCTTCCTTCATAGTTAATAACTGTGCAACTGCTTTATCCGAATCGGTTACCATTGCTGCCGTTGCAGTAACCGTTGGTTTCATTACACCATTTATCATAGCTATTACAGAAGGAAATATTAAAACTGCAAAGCCTAAAACGAAGGGACGGAACAAAGGATAAAAATCAACCGGCTCCGCACGGGCAATATGCCCCCACACTCTTGATGCGATGTACCAGGTAGCTGCAAAGCCTGCAATACCACGGCCTACGCCAATAAGGCGGCTGCAAAGCGGCATCATATCGTCATACAGTTTCTCCAGTACTTCATGCAGGCTTCTTATCCTGCCTGCCGCTCCCTGTGCTTCTGCAAGGTTTGGAATTAAAAGTATCAATACCGCTATACCGATTAATCTCACACACAATTTCATATCTCACTATTTACTTATTGTTTAATCCCGTTTATGATACGGCTCATTTTAATTTCCGCCTGTTCTGATTTTCGTTGCAGGGACAGTATAGCAGTGTTGTTATTAAACTCGTTTAAAAAAGAATATTGGTCAATAACATTTTCATAAATCCTGTCAATGGCCTGCAGCCTTTCATCATCACTCATTCTTAGTTTGCCTGAAGTGATTACCATTGCCAGTTCTTCCAGGCTTTTCAATGTTTCATTAAACAGGTTTGAATATACTTTACCGAGATAATCAATTTCTGTTGAAGTGAATTGCTTATCATCACGGAACTGTTGCCAGGCAGCTTTGTATTCTTTTAATATCCGGGCCTGGTAAGTAAAAATATCTGTGATTCGTTTGTACTTTTTTACAGCCGGGCTTACTTCCATCAAACCATCTAAAAATGTTTTATGCAGGGTAAAGTTTCCCTGCGATAAATCTTTAACAGCCGTGTAGCCCTTGAAGATAATGGTATAGGCATCTTTCATGTTCTTCAATATCTTTTTAAACTGTGCCAGCTTCTCTACATTCAATAAAAGCTGTTGTACTTCGTCACTCTGAGCATTGCTGCTAATAAAGCATATACAAAGGGATATAGCTATAATTATTTTTTTCATTTGATGCCATTTATACGTTTTGACCTGTTGATTTCTATTTGCTCACTTAACCGCTGCAAAGCCAGCAGGCTAATATCTTCACTCATTACATTACTGAAAGTGAACTTATCCTGCATATCGAGGTACAATTTGTCAATTCTGACAAGCCGTTCGTCGTCGGTCATCTGTAGTTTATCAGGTGTAATGATTTCTATGAGTTCAGTAATGGATTGGATGCAATCATCTAACAATGCATCTAAAACCATTTTACAATATTCAATTTCCTCAACCGAAAATTGATTGGCTTCCCTTATGGATTGCAATGTTTGCCTGGCAAGTTTAATGATGCGTACCTGGTAAGAAATAATATCAGCCACTTTAGAATAGCGGCTTATTTTGGGGTTGATGGTTTTGAGCGAAGAAAAAAATGTATTGTGCAGATTGAGGTCGCCTTTCTTTATATCCCGGATGGTATTAATGCCGCCACTTACAATGTTGTATCCTTTTTTGGCATAGTTAATATACACCTGCAGGGCAGCAATTTGCTGGAGCAGGTATTTCTTTTGGGTGGATTTTTGGTTGACCCATTCATTAACTGTTTGTGCGGACACTGGCCCAATATACAGTCCTATGGCTATTGCTAAAAGCATTATCTTTTTCATACCTCACTATTTTCACTCTTCACAATAAGATTGACGCTATCTTGATAACCAGTACAACCTCTTCACATATTCAATCTCACCCTTCTCACTGGCTCTTTGCAGGCTCAGCATTTTGTTTTGAGAATTAAACTCTTTCATGTCAAGCAATTGTTGCTGTACATTGTCTGCCACACCGTTGATTATTTCAAGCCGTTTGGCATCTGCCATTTGAGTAGCAAACGCATTCACCACCATAAATAGCTGGTCAATATTTTTAATACTTTCATCCATCATGCCAGTATAGATATTGAGCATGTATTCCAGTTCTTCCGCAGTAAAGTTCTTATCCTGGCGGAACAATGCCCAGGCTCCCTTATATTCATTTACCATTGTCACCTGCATTTCAATAATATCTTTTACCCGTTTGTAATTGGCAATGGCTGATTTTACCTTCTTCAGTTCTTCAAAATAATCTTCATAGAGTTTCTTTTGTTTTTGCACCCAATCCCTGATTTCATTCAGCTTCAGTTGGCTCATTTTATTTTCTAATGTCTTTTGAGCATTCTGCAGCCAGATAGTTTTATTCTGTAATCGCTGAATTTGCAAATCAGCCGCTTTAATAACTTTTTTTACGGCGGCTTTAATAATATCTACAATTGGTATTTGTGCATTTGTTTCTTTTACCGGCAGTATCAAACAGCACATTACCAACCCCGCCATTGCCAATAAACGTTTCATGTTAGTTCATTTTATTTTTTTGTATTTATTAGTACCATCAAAAAGCAGCTTCTCTTTTGCATCAAATGAGTAATGGTCTAATGTTTCAGACTCTTCCAGCAGCTTGTTTTCAGAATTATAGATAGCTGAAGTTTCCTTTACTTTATATTCCGGCTCCTTTACCTCACCATCTACCTGCCTTGCAAAAAGCCATTTGTTTACAATCTTATATTGTTTCGCTTCTTTATTCTGAATGCTTATTACCAACGTATCATACTCCTTTCCAAATTCGTTAATTCCTTCCCTTACATAAGTTCCCGGTATAAATTCTGCAATATCATCCGTTGCAGTACCACAACCACCGGCAATAGCCATTAAGAGCAAAGCGAAGACTGTTACATTTTTCATACTATTAATTTTTAGAGTGAATAATATCATCTGCCATAGCCCTGATGCCTTTTTCCATATCACCGCCAAACTTTGCCGCATAGGCATTCACTCTCACTTTTTCCTTCTCTTCAGTAGTGTATGCAAGGTACTCTTCCGGCGAAACTTCAGTCCGGTACACTTTGCTTAACACACCGCCAAGGCTAATAAAAACTTCTTTATACTTCTTTGTAGGGTCGTTTGCTTTGTTGATACTTAATACCAAAGCTTTTTCCTTCTCCGTTAATCCCAATAATTCCTGAATCTGGTCGAACTTGTTTTGATACTTGCTTTGGTCTAACAGTATTTTACAATCACTGTTATTAATAATTGCCTGCTTTACCACTGGTGAAGAAATAATGTCTTCTACTTCCTGTGTTACCACAATGGCTTCACCAAAGAATTTCCTTACCGTTTTAAACAGGTACTTAATGTATTCAGCCATACCTTCTTTTGCAATGGCTTTCCAGGCTTCTTCAATCAAAATCATTTTCCTTATACCTTTCAGTTTTCTCATTTTGGAAATAAACACTTCCATGATGATGATGGTTACAACGGGGAAAAGAATCGGATGGTCTTTAATATTATCCAGTTCAAATACAATAAACCGCTGCTGCAACAAATCAAGATTCTCATCTGCATTCAACAAGTAATCAAATTCACCACCCTTGTAATATGGCCGCAGCACATACAGAAAATTGGACACATCAAAGTCTTTATCTTTTACATTATCGCCTTTCAGTTTTTCCACAAAATCTTCTTTCAGAAATTCGTAAAAGCTGTTAAAGCATGGAAAGATATTTTTATCCTTTTCCACCTTTTCAAAATATAATTGCAGGGCATTACTTAAGGCAACATATTCGCTGCGGTTAAAGGTCTCATTATCTTTTTTCCATAGGGCCAGCAGCAATGTTTTGATACTTTCTTTTTTTTCGGTGTCTAACAAATCGCCTTCGCCAATATAAAAAGGGTTAAACTTAATGGGTTTGGTTTCGCTGTATGTGAAGTAGTAGCCTTTCACCATATCGCAGAGGCCCTTGTAAGAATGACCCACATCTACCAGCACAATATGTGTGCCTTTTTCGTAGTAGCTCCTCACCATATGGTTGGTAAAAAAGGATTTTCCACTGCCGGAAGGCCCCAAAATAAACTTATTTCTATTGGTGCAGATGCCTTTATCCATTGGTTCATCCGAAATATCCACATGGATGGGTTTTCCTGAAAGCCGGTCGCCCAAACGGATGCCGATGGGGCTTACACTTGAACGATAGTTGGTTTCCAAATTAAAAAAGCAGCAAGCCTGCGGTGAGAAAGTATCAAACGTATCGTTCATGGGAAAGTCGGCAGCATTGCCCGGTATGCCAGCCCACCATATCTGTGCAGCTCCTTCCGTTTCTAATTTTGGTGTAGCATCCATTTGAGTAAGTGCAGACGAGCAGAGATTGCGGATGGTCTTTAATTCTTCTTTATTATCCGACCATGCCAGTAAATTAAAATGTGCCTTTACAGGCAGTCTTTGTTCACTTATTGCTTCATTTAAAAATGCGTCAGTTGACTCCTTTGAAATAAAGTTTTCCCGGCTGTATGCTGATAAAGACTGCAGCCGCAATCTTTTACTTTCTAATTTCTGCATTGCTTTCTGTACATCTTCAATAAATACGTATTGGCTGTAGATATGATTGCAGTTAAGCAATTGACCAATGGGTGATGCAAAACCTACACTAAATTTTGTTTTGTCGGTAGAATATTTATCATAATTAATCCTGGAACCACAAAGCGCCGGAACAAATTCTGCATCTGCTATTGTATAGAGCTGGCAGTGATTCTCACCAATCTTCCAGTTGTCTTTAAACTCAATATCTCTTACAGTGGTATCATCAGATTGCAGGTTCAGGTACTGAATAAGTAATTCGAACAAAGCAGTATTATCCAATTTTTTAAAGGAAATAAACCCGCTATCACTCAATATTTTTTCAAACTGCCCTACGTGGTTCATGAAGTCGTGAAAGTGTTTTGGTTGCAATGTTTCTTCCGGCACAATTGATTTACGCAACAGGCTGGAGAAAACGGAAGATGATAATTTGCGGTTAGCTGGTTTCTTTGTCAACATAATGTAACATGAATGGTCTAAGTAAGGCCGTTCATTAAAGAACCTTTCGCTGCTGCGGCTTAGGAAGCTATTATCTTCATTTTGAAAACCGGCTTTATATTTTGTCTCTGTAAACCAATCTTGTTTACACAAAACACTATTTACGGGCAATACTTTTATCGCTTTTATCCAAGCATGATGAAAGGCTTCATAGTCGTCATTGCTCATAGTAAACAGTTCAGGCAGTTCCACTTTAAAAGCAACAGTAACATCACCCATTTTAGAGAGAATAGCATCATGCTCCATACCATAAACCGGAAGTATATCAAACAGGTTCCTCATTTCAATAACTGCTTTTTCAATTTCACAATAGAATAATTTTTGATAACTTTTGGCACTGCTTTTCTTGCAATCTTTTTCATCAACCCATATTGCCCATAAGTACGGCTCATTTTATATACATACATGAATAAAGCTGTTCCGGCTGAAAAAATGATGATAAGGCAAATGAAGATGTTGATGCCAGCTATATAGAGAATAGCAAAGATTATCATGAGGATTACCAGCCCGCCGCCGAGGTACCAGATGTACTGTGCTTTCAAGCCTTTAAATTCTATTGGCTTGTTGATGCCTTTATTAATTTGATAGACGGAGTTGGACATTTTACTATAGCTCTTTTGCAGATGAAAAGAACAGCAAATAATTTTCCAAAGTTTTAAAGGAAGGGGTAAGAAAGGTAGGACTACGGGTTAAGTTATACTCTTTCCACCAGCAACCTTTCACAAACAGTATTGCTTAGTACTTCAGAAGGTTTTTGGGTATAGCTTACTTCCATAGTACCATCAAATTTTTCCACCCGTTTTACTTTCAGTTTTAAACCCAACTGCAAGCCCCGCTGATTCAGAAATTTTAAAAAATCATCTGTAGTATGAATAACTGCAGCAAGTTTTACGGTGTCACCGGCTTTACAACTACTCAGCTTTTCGTATTTAATCCATTCCATTTTACCCGTCTTATCAGGAATGGGTGAACCGTGTGGGTCTATTTTTGGATAACCGAGTAAGGCATCCATCTTTTCAAAAAATACTGGCGACTGCAAATGTTCAATCTGTTCCGCTATTTCATGTACTTCTTCCCAGCCAAAACCCATTTGCTGCACAAGGAACATTTCTGTTAACCGGTGCTTTCGTATTATCAACCCGGCTTCTTTTTTTCCCTTTTCTGTTAATCGGATAGGCTTGTAGCTCTCGTAAATAACTAATTTCTTTTCGGCCAGTTTCTTCATCATGCTGTTAACGGTAGGCATTTTAATACCTAACTGTTTGCTTACCTCGTTGGGGCTTACTTCGCCCTTTTCCGCAGAAAGGTTGAACAGTGCCTTTAAGTAGTTTTCTTCTGTATATGAGTGCATAAAGCAAAAGTAAATGATAAAGATAGGGAGATAAAACTTTAATATGTCGATACTTTATTTATTTGTTAGATGGCTCTAAGTTATTACTTTTGTAGACATAATTACAGTTTTAGAAGAATGAAAAAAATATACCTTATTCCTGCGGCACTGGTTATTTGCATTGCTATTATACAAGCTTGTACCAAACTGCAGCCTGCCGCCCCAGCGGATGATGAAATACTGGATGGCCCTGTAGCTGGGCTTTCTTACGACCAGAACAGACAATTCCTTGCAGGGGATATAGCCTTTAATGATGAAATATTTACCAGTCAAACTGGGCTGGGTTCCATTTTTGTAGCCACCAGTTGCGGCAGTTGCCATGCAGGTGATGGTAAAGGACATCCTTTTACCACACTAACAAGATTTGGACAAACAGATAGTACCGGCAATCAATTTCTTCACATGGGTGGCCCTCAATTACAAAACAGGGCTTTGCCCGGCTTCTCACCTGAACAAATACCAGCAGGTGCAACCTTCTCAAAATTTACTCCACCGGCCAATACTGGCCTTGGTTTTTTAGAATTAGTAAGCGATGCAGATATTTTAGCAATGGCTGACCCGAATGATGCAAACGGCGATGGCATTTCAGGAATGCCCAACTATGCTGTACTTCCTTCATTCGCAACAGCTTTTTCAAACGCCATACCCCGAAATGGAAAATATATTCATCGCTTCGGAAAAAAAGCCGCCGCATATAATTTACTGCACCAAACAGTAAATGCCTATAACCAGGATATTGGTATCACTTCCACCTTTTCACCACAAGATGTGTACTCAGGTTTAAATATTGACCCGGAAGTAACAGACAATACCGTAAGAAACGTAGTATTCTACCTTCAAACATTAAAAGCACCTATACAAAGAAATCAAATTGATGCAACAGTAATAGCAGGTAAAAATATTTTTATGCAGACAGGTTGCGAAAGCTGTCATAAGCAAACTTTAAAAACCGGATTTTCAAACGTAGCTCCGCTATCAAACAAAACATTTCATCCTTATACAGATTTGCTGCTGCATGATATGGGGCCGGGTTTGGATGATGGATATACCGAAGGCACAGCAAAAACTAATGAATGGCGGACACCGCCGTTATGGGGCTTAGGTTTATCTCCCAACTCACAGGGTGGCCAGTATTTTTTATTGCATGATGGCCGGGCAAAAAATATTGAAGAAGCTATACAAATGCACGGTGGCGAAGCAGCACAGAGTAAAACAAAATTTAACCAGCTTACTGCTGCCGATAAAAATGCGTTGCTCAAATTTTTAGAATCACTATAAAATGGATAGAAAAGATTTTATAAAAAATTGTGGCTTTGCCTGTATGGGTGGAGCAGCAATTACAACCTTGCTGCAAGGATGTGCCGGCACAAAAATAATAAGTGGCAAAATTGGCGGTGATGATTTAGTTGTACCCTTAAAAGATTTTGAAACCAAAGCAGGTAACGAAATACATTATAAAAAATACATTGTAGTGCAAAACGAAATACTGCAATACCCAATTTGTTTGTACCGGATAAATGAAAATGAATATACCGCTTTGTGGATGCAATGCACACATCAGGGTGCAGAACTACAGGTATTTGGTGATAAGCTGCAATGTCCTGCACATGGTAGTGAATTTACTAATAAAGGTATTGTACAAAGTGGCCCGGCAGAAACAAAGCTGCGGTCATTTCCTGTAATCATTGAGGCCAACCAACTTAAAATTTCATTGAAAGCGATATGATAAAAATTTATTCTCTTTTTGTAACCATACTCCTCTCATTTTGTGCTGCGGCGCAAATAGACCCTGCTTTACTAAAACGTATTCCAAAAGATACCACAAAGCCAAGTCTTAATATGGATGCGGTGTATAACCGTCCTTTTGTAGCAGTGGGCAAACTTCCGGTTTCAGTAGGTGGATATATGGAAGCCAACTGGCAGCATTTGGCGACCGATGGTATTTCAGAAGGTCACCAGTTTCAATTCAGGCGAATGACATTATTTGTATCATCTACTATTGGTAAGCGGCTAAAATTTTTAAGCGAAATTGAATTTGAAGACGGGGCAAAAGAAATATCAATAGAGTTTGCGGCATTGGATATTGAACTGCACCCTTTACTAAACTTGCGGGGCGGTATGATATTAAATCCTATTGGAGCATTTAATCAAAACCATGATGGGCCAAAATGGGAATTTACTGACCGGCCAATTAGTGCCACACAAATGTTGCCTGCCACATGGAGCAATGCAGGCTTTGGCGTATATGGCAAACATTACAATAAAGACTGGATGTTTGGTTATGAAGCTTACTTATCAGGCAACTTTGATAATACCATTATTGACAATGCTGAAAACAAAACATTTTTGCCTGCTGCAAAAAATAATAAAGAACGGTTTGAAGAAATAAACAGCGGCCTGCCCTTAGTAACGGCAAAGGTTGCTGTAAGAAACAGTAAGGTTGGTGAAATAGGATTATCATACATGGGTGGAGTGTACAATAAATTTCAGGATGATGGATTGCAGTTAGATGATAAACGAAGAGTGCATGTTTTTGCTATTGATTTCAACAGCACCATTGCAAAAACAAAAACATTTATTACTGCCGAATGGGCATGGATTAAAGTAAATGTACCATCCACCTTTACACAACAGTACGGCAACAAACAGCAAGGCGGCTTTTTAGATATTGTTCAACCGGTGTTAAAGAAAAAAATGTTGGGCTGGCAAAATGCCACCCTCAACATTGCCTGCCGTATGGAGTATGTGGATTGGAACAAAGGTGTATTTACAAGCACCGGTGGCAACATCAGTGAACATCTCTGGAGTATAATGCCTGCAGTAAGTTTGCGACCAACATCACAAACAGTTTTTCGGTTCAATTACCGCCATCAGCGACAAACAGATTTATTAGGTAATCCACCAGCCGTAACGGGTGGGTTAAGCTTTGGGATTTCAACATATTTTTAAAATATTGCCCATCTTTTGCAACCATGTGGCAACATTCTATTTTTCAAAATTAGTTCCTATATTTGCCACTGATGAAATATTTATTCTTCATAATGGGCTTTTTACTCCTTTATCTGTCATGCCTTCCATGTGGCGATAGCAGAGAGTGTAATGTAAATGCACAGGTAAAAATTTCAGCCACTGATAATCATCAGGAACACAAACACACTTCAGAAACTTGCACACCATTTTGCACTTGTTCCTGCTGCGCTGCTTCCGCATTTAATGGGTCTTTTTCAAAAATACAGATAAGTAAAATTGTATTTCAATCTGAGAAATATCCACTGTATGATATAGCCTTTAATACCGCTGCATATTATAGCATCTTCCAGCCCCCCAAATTTTCTTAATTATTTCCTTCTTATTTGAATTTGCTGCATAGCCATTCTATTGGCATGCATTGCATTTCTCATTCAATCATTTTTTATTAAAAAAGAATGGTAAGTAGTAAAAAGTCCAAAAAGGCTAAACAGCCTTTTTGGCTTCGGGCAATCAAAATCATTTTTATAACACTGGCCTGTGCAATACTTGTTGCAGCTATTATTCAAAGAATAATTCACTTCTTCAGGTATCATGTATAATCAAACAGAATTAAAATATGCTTAATAAAATCATTCAATTCTCCATAAAAAATAAACTGGTAATAGGTTTGTTTACCCTGGCTTTAATTATCTGGGGTATTTACTCGGCCAAAAAATTGCCGATTGATGCAGTGCCGGATATTACCAATAACCAGGTACAGATTATTACACTAAGTCCATCACTGGCAGCACAGGAAGTTGAGCAGCTAATTTCTTTTCCGGTGGAACAAACAATGGCCACTATTCCGGAAGTAAAAGAGATACGTTCTATCTCCCGTTTTGGTCTTTCTGTGGTTACTGTAGTATTTCACGATGATGCCAATATCTACTGGGCAAGGCAGCAAGTAGGTGAACGACTGATAGAAGCCAGGAATCAAATACCAAACAACATAGGTAATCCCGAAATGGCACCTATTTCAACCGGCTTAGGCGAAATCTATCAATATGTTTTACATGCTAAAAAAGGATTTGAAGATAAGTACGATGCTATGTCTCTACGAACAATTCAAGACTGGATTGTAAGACGCCAATTATTAGGAACGCCGGGCATTGCGGATGTAAGCAGTTTCGGTGGCTTATTGAAACAATATGAAATAGCCCTTAACACTGATAAACTCAGAAGTTATAATCTTTCCGTGGCTGATATATTCAATGCTTTGGAAAAAAACAATCAGAATACAGGCGGAGCTTATATTGATAAGAAGCCCAATGCTTATTTTATCAGAAGCGAAGGGTTTATTAAGACAATTACAGACATAGAAAAAATTGTTGTTACACGTACCCCTGCCGGAATACCTGTACTTGTAAGAGATGTGGCAACTGTTCAACTGGGACATGCTACACAATACGGAGCACTTACCCGTAATGCAGAAGGAGAAGTAGTAGGCGGTATTGTGTTAATGCTAAAAGGCGCTAATTCCAGTATCGTTATCAATAGTGTAAAAGATAAAATAATTCAAATCCAAAAGAGCTTGCCGGAAGGAGTAGTGATTGAGCCTTTCTTAGACAGAAGCGCATTAGTAAGCAGGGCCATTGGTACAGTAAAGACCAATCTTATTGAAGGAGCTTTAATTGTAATTTTTGTGTTGGTGGTTTTCCTTGGCAATATTCGTTCTGGATTAATAGTAGCATCCGTCATTCCTCTTGCGATGCTTTTCGCAATATCCCTCATGAATATGTTTGGCGTGTCTGGTAACCTGATGAGTTTGGGTGCTATTGATTTTGGATTAATTGTAGATGGCGCAGTTATTATTGTGGAAGCCACCATGCATCAATTGGGCCATCGAAAACCTGGCAGGCTGACCCAGGAGCAACTGGATGATGAAGTGTATAAATCGGCTGGTAAAATGATGAACTCTGCTGCTTTTGGACAGATTATTATTTTAATAGTTTACCTGCCTATCCTTGCATTAGTTGGAATTGAAGGTAAAATGTTTGGCCCAATGGCACAAACAGTATCCTTTGCTATCCTCGGTGCATTTCTGTTATCTCTCACTTATGTGCCTATGATGAGTGCCCTTGTATTGAGTAAAAAAATCAGTCACAAGGAGAATCTTTCTGATAAAATGATGAAGTTTTTTCAAAGGCTTTACACACCTCTTATAAAAGGCGCTTTAAAAATGAAATTACTGGTGGTAAGTATTGCCGTTGGTCTGTTTATCATCAGCCTGATAATTTTTAAAACATTGGGCGGTGAATTTATACCAACATTGGAAGAAGGTGATTTTGCTGTAGAAACAAGATTACTTACCGGAAGTTCTCTAAGCCAGACAATTGATAAAATAACACAGGCTTCCGATTTACTGATGAAAAAATTCCCTGAAGTAAAAGAAGTAATTGGGAAAATAGGTGCCTCTGAAATACCTACCGACCCAATGCCAATTGAAGCATGTGATATTACTATACTATTAAAAGATAAAAAAGAATGGACAAGTGCACGCAACCGGGAAGAACTGGCCGAGCTCATGCAGAAAGAATTGGAAAAAATACCGGGTATTTCCTACGGTCTCTCTCAACCTATACAGCTTAGGTTTAATGAATTAATCTCCGGTGTACGCCAGGATGTGGGTATAAAAATATTCGGTGAGGATTTAGATGTGCTCGCAGACCTGGCAAAGAAAATCGGTGTTATTGTACCTACTGTAAAAGGCGCAGAAGATTTATATGTGGAGCAGGTTACCGGTCTGCCGCAAATTGTTATCAAATTGAACCGTGATAAAATAGCTCAGTTTGGATTGAATGTAGAGGATATAAACCGTACTGTTAGCGCTGCTTTTGCAGGCGAGTCTGCAGGTATCGTTTATGAAGGTGAAAAAAGATTTGATATGGTTGTTCGTCTTGAAAAAACGGGCCGCCAAAGTATTGACGATGTGAAAGGATTATTTGTTGTGGCGTCTGATGGCAACCAAATTCCTTTAGAGCAGGTTGCAGAAGTTAAACTTGAACTTGGCCCCAATCAAATACAAAGAGAAGATGCCAAGAGAAGAATTATTGTAGGCTTCAATACAAGGGGTAGAGATATATCTTCTGTAGTGAAAGAAATGCAGGAGAAAATAGAAAAGCAGGTGAAAATGCCACCCGGTTATTTTATCACTTATGGTGGACAGTTTAAAAACCTGGAAGAAGCAAACAAAAGGTTATTAGTAGCGGTGCCTGTAGCCTTAGCATTAATTCTATTATTACTGTTTTTCACTTTCGGTTCTATAAAATATTCCCTGCTCATTTTTACAGCTATTCCCATGAGTGCTATCGGCGGTGTATTCGCCTTATGGTTCAGGGGTATGCCCTTCAGCATTTCTGCAGGTGTTGGTTTTATTGCCTTATTTGGTGTGGCGGTATTAAATGGCATCGTACTTATCAGTGAATTCAATCGTTTGAAAAAGGAAGGTATGACAGATATAAATGCAATTATTTTTAAAGGAACGTCAGTGAGGTTAAGACCTGTGTTAATGACCGCAACAGTTGCATCATTAGGGTTTTTACCAATGGCATTGTCAACAGGTTCGGGAGCAGAAGTGCAGAAGCCATTAGCAACGGTAGTAATCGGAGGATTACTTACGGCAACATTTCTTACCCTCGTCGTGTTGCCTGTGCTCTATACGTGGTTTGAAAAAATAAAACCGAAAACAAAACATTTTCCTGCCACCAAAGGGCTGGCTTCTTTGCTAATCCTTTTTGCCGTTTCATCATCAGTTGCAAATGCTCAAACAAAACCAGCAATTAATTTAAATGAAGCAGTAGCATCATCCATTAAAAATAACCCTTTGGTAAAAGTAGGCATACTGGATATTGGCTATCAGCAACAATTAAAAAAGACGGTGAAAGATTATGGTAAAACTAATGTTGGTCTCACATTTGGCCAATATAACAGTCGTATAGCTTATGATAACAATTTCACTGTTAATCAAAGCATACCCAACCCTGCTTACTTCAGAAGCCTGATTAAACTTTCTGAATCCAATATCAAAAGCAGCGAGCTCCAATTGAAAGTTTATCAAGGCGAACTGGCAGCCAATACAAAAACATCTTATTATCAGTTGCTGTTTTGGACCGAAGAAATAAGGCTGCTAAAAGAATTATTGGCTATCTATGAAAATGTATTGAAAGCCTCTGCCTTGCGTTATAAAACAGGCGAAACAAATGCCCTGGAAAATTATAATGCCGAAAGCAGGGTGAATGAAATAAGGGCACAATTAAAAAGTGCTGAGGAGGATTACAAAATTGAACTGAACCGTTTAAAGGTCTTCACCGCCGACTCTTCTGTTACTGCGATTGCAGATACTGCATTGATTGAAAAAGTAATTGCCATCAATTCTGATAGCAGCGCCATTGCAGCTAATCCCACCCTGGTTTTTATCCAGCAGCAAATTGATATTGCCCAAAAAGAAAAAGCGGTGGAGCAATCAAGGTTAAAGCCTGATTTCAGTTTTGGTTATTTTAACCAGTCATTAATAGGTTATCAAACGGTAAATGGCGTTGATAAATACTATGGCGCAGGCCGCCGGTTCCAGGGAGTAAACCTCGGCATCAGCATTCCCATATTTGCCAAAGCACAAAAGGAAAAAGTAAAAGCTGCCGAAATAAACAGTACCAAACGGCAAGCTGAACTGACCAATTACCAATACAATTTAAAGGCAGAACTGGCAAGATTATTTGGAGAACTGCAAAAGCAAAGGGTTCAAATCAACTATTACCGCAACACAGCATTGCCGCAAGCCAACCTCATTATCAGCCAGTCGCAAAAAGCATTTACTGCCGGGGAAATTGGTTATTATGAACTTACCCAATCTTTAAATAATGCGGTAACAGTAAAGCAGGAGTTTACCAAAGTATTAAATCAATATAATCAAACAATCATTGCCATCGAATTTATTGCTGGCATCAATTAATAAATAAAACAGGAAAAAAATATCAGTATTATGAAACAAAAAATATTTAGCTCATTAGCCATACTTTTTCTTGCTGCTGTACTGTTCTCTGCCTGCTCTTCCAAAGGAAATGCAGAGGCTGCAGCAACAGAAGAACCCAAAAAAGAAGAAGCCGATATGGTGGATTTATCGGAAGACCAGTTTAAAACAGTAAATATCCAATACGGAGCTGTTGAAGATAAGAACCTCAGCAGTGTTATCCGGGCATCAGGTGCGCTGGATGTACCGCCGCAGCAATTGCTAACTGTTTCTTCCCCTTACGGTGGCACATTAAAAAGTACAGAGCTGTTGCAAGGCAAACCTGTTACTAAAGGGGAAGTGATTGCTGTATTAGAGAATCCTGAATTCATTCAGCTACAACAGGATTATCTTGATTATAAAAGCCAGTTGGTTTATCTAAAAGAAGAATTGAACAGGCAAGAAGAGTTGTCAAAAGAAAATGTGAATGCAAAAAAGACTTTGCAAAAAGCCAGCAGCGATTATAACAGTATGATGGCACGGGTACAGGGCCTACGGTCAAAGCTCCTGCTCATTAATATTAATCCCGATAAGATTAATCCTGCAGGTATTTCCGGCAAAGCAAATATTTATGCTCCTATTTCAGGATATGTTACTAAGGTAATGGTGAACATAGGAAAGTTTGTAAATGCAAACCAGGAACTGTTTGAAATTGTAGATACCCGGCACCTTCATGCCGAACTCACCATTTTTGAGAAAGATGTCCCCAAACTAAAAATTGGTCAAAAAATCAGGTTCGTTCTTAATAATGAAACAGCGGAACGTTTTGCAGAAGTGCATTTGATAGGCCGTGAAATAAGTGCTGAAAGAACAGTGAGGGTTCACGGACACTTATCGCAGGAAGATAAAAACCTGTTGCCAGGTATGTACCTGAAAGCAATGGTAGAAACAGGACTTGCCACAACTACCGCCTTGCCTGATAAAGCAATTGTTCAATCAGCCGGTAAATCGTACATATTTATTGCCGCTGAAGAAATGAACGAAGAAAAAATACCAGAGGCCGCTGATAAAAACAAAACTCCAGAAAAGCATATCCCGTTTAAAAGAATTGAAGTTACTACCGGTGTTTCAGAAAATGGATATACAGAAGTGATTTTGCCGGAAGGTTTTGACAGAAGCAGCAAAGTGGTGATAAATGGAGCTTATGATTTGTTATCTAAGATGAATAATGTGGAGGAGGAAGAATAGAAATAGATGGGTCGGAGCCCTGCCTTGTTTGTCCCGTTTTAAAATGGAAAACCGTTAGTAGCAGGGTTTCCGAACCCAACTAAATTTGATGTAATACTTAACAAACAAAAACAATTATCATGAAAAAAACAATCTATGTGCTTATTGCCGCTGCCGGATTTTCAATTACAGCTTGCACAGATTCGGCACAAAGCAAAAAAAACCGCAAATGGAAAAACATGATTCCACCCATAAAGAAAAAAAAGGGACAGATACCCTGGGCATGAAAATGGGCGGTAATGAACTGGACTCAAAGAAAAATAATCCATCATTTTAAAACTTACAATTATGAAACAGTTATTTGCATTTGTTGTGATGCTGTTATCAGCATCCATTCTCTACGCACAGGATATTATAACCCTGCGTAGCGGTGAAACCATCAATGGAAAAAATTCCCGAAGTCGGCACAACAGAAATCCGTTATTACAAAGCGGATAATGCTGATGGTCCTGTGTATGTAACCAATAAGTCTGATGTGGTGCAAATTGTTTATGCAAACGGCGCTAAGGATGTTTTCAACACTCAACCTTCACAGCCCGTTGCACAATCAAGAGTTTATAGCAGGCGTTCCGGCAGAAACATTTACCGGCCCTATCTGTACACGGTAATTGTTCCACATATTGACTTAGGCCACCATGGATTTTTTGGCGGACATCATGGGAGACATTACAGCGGCCATCACTAATCTGAAATGAATCCGGCAACATCTTGTCTTAGTTGATTTCAGGAAAAATTTAATTTATGTTACAGGTTTTATCCTTTACACAGAAAAATATTATTGCCACAAAAGCAAATGACTTATTGGGCATTAATGACTATGAAAAAATTCATCCGTTAATCCATAATATTATCAATACAGGTAAAAAGGTAAGATGGTATTTTGAAATGGATGATTGCCTTATTTCAAATGCCGCAGGTTTTTGGGAAGATGGTATCATTGAGGTGAATTATGTGAATTTAAAATTCACCCATTCGGATGATATAGAAAAAATTGCCATCGTTGGCGTTAAAAAATGGGAAGAGTGGATGCGTTCAGTTATGAAACCCTTTGCAAAAGCAAGGGTTAAGTATTTTGATTTGGCTGATAAAGAACAGGCAAAAGAATGGATTCTGAGTGCTACAGAAGATACTGTTCCATTAAACCAGGATGAGTAATCCCGGAAGAATATTGGCTGTTGCATAGCATCAACTTAAAAGAATATTTCGATGGACATAAACGTAGTATTAATTATTGTTGCTAAACTTATTGTTTCGTTTCTGTTAGGTGCATTCATTGGCTTCGACAGGGAGAGGCATGGCAGGGATGCAGGCACCCGTACATACGCCGCTGTTTGTATTGGTGCTACTTTATTTACGGCTATTGCAAATCATTTGGTTAGAGATGTAGCTGCAGTTTCAAGGGTAATTGCCAACATTGTTACGGGTGTGGGTTTTCTTGGGGCCGGTATTATCTATCGCAATAGCAGTGCCGGAACATCACATGGATTAACCACTGCTGCTACTGTGTGGTGTACTGCGGCTGTAGGTGTTGCTGTTGGTTTAAATATGTTCATCATAGCGACAGTTGGCGCTGTGGCACTGTATTTCCTGCTGTCACTTCACCATCAGCATTGGTATGTAAAGTGGAAACAAAAAATGCTGCATAAGCATGGAGAGAGTAATTAGACGACTGTAAATAGCTTATTTAAATCTGATTGATTGCTGAAAATGTAAATCTTTCTTTTTTGATTATTAACAAAGTAAAAACGATATAACATGTATTTTTACGTTCATAAAATAAACAAGTATGAAAATGAACAGGCTCAATTGCTGAAAGTGTGTAGTAATGCTTGCTTCCATTATGGGAATGGCAAAGGCATTTTTGGCATAGACTCATATAATCTACCTACTTTAAAAGTTGCAGGGCATTATGCTTTTGCAACTTTTTTCTTTTATCACCCTGTCATTACTTTATAATGTACAATATCATTATTGGTAGTCTCTTTATCAGTTTACTTCATGCAGTGATACCCAACCACTGGCTGCCGGTGCTTGCTATTGGAAAAAAGCAAGGTTGGAGCCTTGCTGAAACAACCCGTATCACTTTCATTGCAGGCATTGCCCATGTTATCAGTACCATAATCATTGGTATTTTATTGGGCCTTATTGGCGGCGAACTTACAGAACATATCGAAGATTTTACCCGTATCATCGGCTCTTCCATTCTTATATTGATAGGTCTTTATTTTGTGCGGCAGCATTATACTCATCACCACTTTCATTTACAAAAGGAAAAGCTTGAAAAGAAAAATAAAACTTCTGTCATACTGGCTTTGGTTATAGCCATGTTTCTTTCGCCCTGTATGGAAATTGAGGCTTATTTTTTATTAGCAGGAAGCAAAGGCTGGTATCTTATGGCCGCCATTGCAGCGATGTATTCAATTGTTACCATTGCCGGTATGCTGATTTGGATACGGATAGTATATAAGGGCTTGCTAAAGTTGAACTGGCATAAATGGGAACATAATGCCGGTATTATAACCGGCCTTATATTAATTATAACAGGTATTATTTCATTTTTTATAAACTAAGATACTATGGAACACAATCATGATGAAAAAAACATCGCCGAAGAAAAAATCAGTAAGGCCAGGGTTATACCAATTCATTCATCTGACGACGGGCATGACCACGGAGGCAATGATGAAGATAAACCAGGCTGGAAAACACACTGGGATTTATTACTCGCCTTGTTTATTTTAATGGTACTGCTTGTACTGGAATATGGTTTCAAAATCGAAATCCCGAAAATACCTTCCCTGGTTATAAATGGAATTGCATATTTACTGGCAGGACGAAAGGTATTAGACCTTGCTTTCAGGAAGTCAAAACGGGGTGACATCTTTAATGAATTTGTATTGATGAGTGTAGCTACAATCGGTGCATTCGTAATTGGTGAATATGAGGAGGGTGTGGCTGTAATGGTGTTTTACCAGATTGGCGAATGGTTCCAAGATGCTGCTGTTAACAATGCCAAAAAAAGCATAAAGGCATTGCTTGATGTACGGCCAGATGAAGTAACTGTGATACGAAACAATAAGTTACTTGTTGCTGACCCTTCTATAGTTGAGTTGGGCGAAACGATTCAAATAAAGCCAGGAGAAAAAGTGGCACTCGATGGCGAACTGCTCTCCGAAAATGCTTCTTTTAATACTGCTGCCTTAACAGGCGAAAGCAAACCCGATACAAAATATAAAGGAGAAACTATCCTTGCCGGGATGATTAATCTTAACACCGTAGCAGAGATAAAAGTAAAAGCCCTGTTTAAAGACAGTAAACTTAGTAAGATATTAGAAATGGTGCAGGATGCTACTGCAAGAAAATCACAGACACAATTATTCATCAGCCGCTTTGCAAAAGTATATACACCTATTGTATTTTTTCTGGCAGTTGCTTTGTGTTTTGTTCCATACTTCTTTGTTAATGATTATAATTTTCAAACATGGTTTTACCGGGCCCTGGTATTTCTTGTTATCAGTTGTCCCTGTGCATTGGTTGTGTCTATTCCATTAGGGTATTTTGGTGGAATTGGCCTTGCCTCAAGGAACGGCATATTGTTTAAAGGCGGGAACTTTTTAGATGTAATGACCAACGTGAATACGATTGTAATGGATAAAACCGGTACGCTTACTAAGGGGGTCTTTAAAGTTCAGCAAGTTGTTACCAATGGTATTGATGAAAACGAATTGGTGAAATTAACTGCCGCTCTTGAAAAGAACTCCACCCACCCCATTGCAAAAGCGGTTACTGAATTTGCCGGCGACAAAACGAATGGTGTGAATGTTGTAGGTGTGGAAGAAATTTCGGGGCATGGATTAAAAGGAAATGTTGATGGAAAAGAAATGCTGGCAGGAAATGTAAAGCTGCTAAAGAAATACAATATCAATTATCCAACTGAGATTGAAAAAATTGTTGACACAATAGTGGTTGTCGCCATCAATAGCCAATATGCCGGTTACATAACTATTGCAGATGAAATTAAGGAGGATGCCGTACAGGCAGTTAAAGACATGCACAGTCTGAATATTAAAACTGTCATGCTTTCCGGCGACAAACAATCTGTAGTGAATGAAGTTGCAAAGAAAGTTGGTATTGATGAAGCGTATGGTGATTTACTGCCTGAAGGAAAAGTAGAGAAAGTACAACAATTAAAGAATGAAGGGAAACATATTGCCTTCGTTGGTGATGGTGTGAATGATGCTCCCGTTGTTGCTTTGGCTGATGCTGGTATTGCAATGGGTGGACTGGGAAGCGATGCCACTATTGAAACAGCAGATGTGGTTATTCAAAACGACCAGCCACATAAAATTGTATCTGCCATCAGAATTGGTAAAATAACAAGAAGTATAGTTTGGCAAAATATTATTCTGGCAATGGCAGTAAAGGTTTTTGTACTGGTTTTAGGCGCTGGTGGTGTTGCAACATTATGGGAAGCAGTTATTGCAGATGTGGGAGTTGCTTTGCTGGCTATATTGAATGCGGTGAGAATACAAAGAATGAAAGTTTGATGCAGCTTGCTTACGGTTTGTATTTAAGCATTTGCTTAATTAATTAAAACTCCTATCTTTGTTTCATGATTAAACAAACCTGTATCCGGCAGTTTGCCGACCATCAGCAAATTAAGAAATGCAAAGAAAGAATAAAAACTGCCAATAAATCCTTTGCCCAGCTTTCAAATATCCTTGCTCTTACCGGTAACGAAGTGAGGTTAACAATTTTGTACTTACTGGAAGAAGAAAAGGAATTGTGCCCATGCGACCTTGCAGATATTTTAGGCATGAGTATTCCCGCTATATCGCAGCATTTAAGAAAATTAAAAGATGGAAATGTTGTGGAAACAAGAAAGGAAGGCCAAACTATTTACTACTCACTTACACAGGACAACTTAAAAATATTGCGACCATTTTTTAAACACATCAATCAACAAACACAAAAACTGGAAACAGCATGATTAGTTTAAAATCTCCGGGTACATTTTCTGGTGCAGGTGTATTATCAGCTATTGCAGCTTCGCTTTGCTGCATCACACCTGTTATTGCATTGCTTGCAGGAAGCAGCAGTGTTGCGGCCAACTTTTCATGGATAGAACCAGCAAGGCCTTATTTAATAGTTGTATCCATTGCAGTACTTGCATTTGCATGGTATTTAAGATTAAACCAAAAGAAAATATCTGCAGCAGAATGTAATTGTGATACAGAACAGAAACCCTCCTTTTTTCAGTCAAAAGCCTTTTTAATAATTGTTACAGTTTTTGCAATACTGATGATGACATTCCCGCTTTATGCAAAAATATTCTTTCCTAAACCTAAAGCTGCAATAATGGTACCTGCTGCGACCGATAGCACAGTTCAGGCAAAGTTTTCAATACAGGGAATGACCTGTGCAGGTTGCGAAGAACATGTAAACAATCAACTATCAAAATTGCATGGAGTATTAACGTATCAAACTTCTTATGCCAATGGTTACAGTATTGTCACTTTTGACAAACTAAAGACTGATGTGAAGGTTATTGAAACAGCGATAAACAAGACTGGTTATAAAGTAAAAGAATATAAATTATTGAATGAAGAGAAATAGCTATGAAAAACTCCCCAATATTATATTCAACTATTACCTGCCCGAAATGCGGCCATAAAAAAACGGAAGAAATGCCAACGGATGCCTGCCAGTATTTTTATGAATGTGAAAACTGTAAAGCAAGACTTAAACCAAAGCAAGGAGACTGCTGTGTTTATTGCAGTTATGGCACGGTAAAATGCCCTCCTGTGCAATTGAATGAATCCTGTTGTTCATAAATTCCATATAAAACAATGAAACTCTACATTAAAAATATGGTGTGCAACCGCTGCATTCTGGTGGTGCGGCAGGAATTGGAAAAGCTAAATCTTCTGCCGGAGAAGATAAGCATGGGCGAAGTAGAATTATCCAAACCGGCAACAGATAAACAATTACTAAGCCTGAATGAAAGATTAAAAGATTTGGGCTTTGAAATTTTAGGCAACCAAAAGCAAAAACAAATAGAAAAGATAAAGAACCTGCTAATAAAAAAAGTACAGTCTGGGGAGGTAGAAGAACATTTTACTATTACCGGCTTTTTAAGCAAAGCAATGAATACGGATTATAGTTATCTCTCCCGGCTGTTTTCTGAAGTGGAAGGAATAACGGTTGAACAATTTTTTATTCTGCAAAAAGTGGAAAAAGTAAAAGAATGGCTGGTATATGCCGAACTGAACTTGAGTGAAATTTCGTATCGCTTAGGCTATAGCAGTGTTGCCCATTTGTCTACCCAGTTCAAAAAAATAACCGGGTTAACCCCCAGCCATTTTAAAAAAATAGGTAATAGCCACCGGCATTCCCTGGATAGCGTTAACCGCAAATAGGTATAACTATTTTCCATAATTCTGTAACTGTAACCTTTTTTAATTACAGAAATTTGTATCATTAAAATATCAGTATGACGCATACCTATAATGTAACCGGAATGACATGCAGCGGTTGCCAGGCAAAAGTTCAAAGTCTTTTATCCAAAGTAACAGGGGTAAGTAAAGTATCTATTGACTTATCTACAGGTGATACAACTATTGACATGGATAAACATATTTCAACACCTGTACTAAAAGAGGCGCTGAATGAATATCCCAAGTATCAACTTTCGGAAAAAATCATCCAGCCACCCACACCTGCAGTTTCGCAGCCGGTAGAGGAATCTAAATCATGGCTACAAACGTACAAACCCATCCTGTTAATTTTTGGTTACATTACCGCCATTTCCTTGTTGACAGAGTGGGTGCAAGGCGGCTTTATCTGGATGCGTTGGATGAATCATTTCATGGCAGGGTTCTTTTTCTTTTTTTCCTTTTTTAAATTACTTAATCTGAAGGGCTTTGCTGAGAGCTACAGCATGTATGATATAGTGGCAAAGCGATGGAATGGCTGGGGCTATGTATATGCATTTACAGAACTGGCATTGGGTGTCGCCTTTCTTACAGGCTTTAACCCTATCCTTACCAATTTGGTTACCTTTGTGGTGATGGCGGTTAGTATCATTGGCGTATTGCAAAGTGTGCTGAATAAACGGAAAATAAAATGTGCCTGTCTTGGAGATGTGTTTAATTTACCAATGAGTACCATTACCATTATAGAAGATGCCCTGATGATTGGTATGAGCGGAATAATGCTATTAACAATGTTATAAAATGACAGTAGTAAAATCAATAGGCCAGGTATTGTGGAGAATCTTCAAAGCCATCTTTGTAAGAAAAAAAGATTGCTGTAAGTAAGGAAAGTTTATGGGCATAGCTAATAAGGCTCATGCCTATGGCTGACATTCGTCATAGTTCTTTTAGCGACAGTTTTGTCTATTTGTATGCTGCCAAAAGCTTTGTGGCAGACTATTTTAGAAATATTTTATACCTTTATACGGAATGAAAAAATTTGCAGCAGTAATATTAGCCCTTTTGTACCTCAGTTCCTCAACAGGAGCTATGGTACATATGCATTACTGCATGGGCAAACTTGCTGACTGGGGTTTGGGACAAAACAAATCAGAAACCTGCGGTAGCTGCGGTATGAAAACCGGTGAGGCTAAAGATAAAGGCTGCTGTACAGATGAACATAAGTTTGTAAAAAACGATACCGACCAAAAAGCTGCTGAAGCAGGAATTCAGTTAATCCAGTTAATAGCAGTTGATTTACCTGTCGCTTTTTTTGAAATTACTATTCAGGATATTTCTACAGTAACAGAAGAATATCCTATCAGCCATGCTCCTCCCCGAAATGGCGGTGTTGCGGTATACATCCGCAATTGTGTTTTCCTGATATAAATTTTACTCCTTGTTCAAGGCCGGACAATCATTTTGTCGGGCTATAGGCATTTGTATGTGCCGAAAAAAAGATTTCCTAAAATTTAAAAATTAAACAAATGAAAAAGCTTAAAGTGTTTTATGCTGTAGCTATTTTATTAGTTACCGTATCATTTGCGCATGCACAAAGCGATAAAACAGAAAGAACCATTGGCATCAAAACAGAAAAAATAAAAGTATCAGGTACTTGCGGCATGGATAAAAGGCGAATTGAAACTGCGGCATATTCAGTGGATGGAATAAAATCTGCCGTATGGAATGAGTACTCACAACTACTTGTTTTGAAATACAGCGTATTTAAAAAAGAGGCTGGAGATAAAGCTCAAAGAAACATAGCATCTGCTGGTAATGATACCGAAAAGTATAAAGCCGAAGATTCAGTTTACAACCAACTGCCTGATTGCTGTCATTATAGAACCATGCATTTGTAACATTCAAAAAATACGGTTCAACGTTACTTTTTGACAACTAACAATAATTAGAAAAAACAAAATCATAAAATAAAATGAAAACAATTAAGATACTGATGATGGCAGTTTTAACCATCCTGTCTGTTTCTGTTTTTGCACAAGACAGTGTAAAGCATAAAACAAAAAACCAGAAACAAAAAGTAGAGAAGGTAAAGTATAGTTGCCCGATGCACCCGGAAGTAACGAGTGATAAGCCTGGTACCTGTACCCAATGCGGTATGTCACTTACCCTTTCTCCCAAAGAAAAGATGAAAATGGAAGTGATGAAAAAATATTCCTGCCCAACACATCCGGAAGAAACAAGCGATAAAGCCGGTAAATGTCCTCAATGCGGCAGCCTAATGAATCGTTCTCCCAAAGAAAAGATGAAAATGGAGGTAATGAAAACATATACCTGCCCTATGCACCCTGATGAGGTAAGTGATAAATCAGGCAAATGCCCCAAATGCGGAATGGATTTACAAAAAAAGGAGACAGTTAGCAAAGCGTATTCATGCCCGATGCATCCCGACATATCCGGTGATATGGGTGGCAAGTGTACTAAATGCGGAATGGATTTGACACTATCACCAAAAGAGAAAATGAAAAGAGAAGTGATGAAAATGTATTCATGCCCCATGCACTCCGATGTTACAAGCAATAAGCCTGGTAAATGTTCTAAATGTGGTATGGATTTAAAAGAAAAATCAAATTAATTAATGCTACGGTTAACTGAATACCTAAAATCAAGTTATGGTTCAAAAATTAATTGAACTGGCTTTACGCAACAGGCTTATCGTTCTGCTCTTTGCAGGCGGCCTGTTTGCGTATGGCCTGTACTCCGTAAAACAAAACCCTATTGATGCCATTCCTGATTTGAGCGAGAACCAGGTAATTGTTTTTACGGAATGGATGGGTCGCAGTCCGCAGGTAATGGAAGACCAGGTTACTTATCCTTTAGTAAGTAACCTGCAGGGCATTCCTAAGATTAAAAATATCCGTGGCACTTCTATGTTCGGGATGAGTTTTGTGTATGTGATTTTTGAAGATAATGTTGACATCTATTGGGCAAGAACAAGGGTATTGGAGCGATTAAATTATGCTCAGCGTTTGTTGCCACAGGGAATAACCCCATCATTGGGCCCCGACGGTACAGGAGTTGGTCATATCTTCTGGTACCATCTTGATGCTCCTAAAATGGATTTGGGTGAGCAAAGGGTATTGCAGGATTGGTACATCAAGTTTGCCCTGCAAACAGTACCCGGTGTGGCTGAGGTTGCATCATTTGGCGGATTTGAAAAACAGTACCAGTTAGTAGTTGACCCGGTAAAACTACAGTTCTACAACATCTCACTGATGGATGTAATGAACAAAGTAAAAGCAAACAACAATGATGTGGGCGGAAGAAAATTTGAAATGGCGAATATGGCCTATATCATCCGTGGTCTGGGTTACATCAAAAGCAAAGAGGATGTGGAAAATATTGCCTTGGGTAACTATAATGGTATTCCGGTAAGAGTAAAAGATATTGGGTCTGTACAAATGGGTGGCGATTTAAGGCTCGGCATTTTTGATATGGATGGAAAAGGTGAAGTGGTAGGCGGCATTGTGGTAATGCGCTATAATGAAAATGCCAATAAAGTAATTGAAGCAGTGAAAACGAAGATGAAAGAAGTGGAAAAAGGATTACCGGATGGTGTAACATTTAAAACCTCATACGACCGCAGCACTTTAATACAAGAGGCCGTTGATTCAGTAAAAGGTACATTGATTGAAGAAATGATTGCCGTATCACTCATTGTACTCATCTTTCTTTTTCACTGGCGCAGTGCAGTTATTATTCTTATTCAATTACCTATTTCAGTTGCTGCTGGTTTTATATTCCTTGAAATGTTTGGCATATCATCCAATATAATGTCATTAACCGGAATTGCACTGGCTATTGGTGTGGTGGTAGATGATGGTATAGTAATGGTGGAAAATGCTTACCGGCATATCAGTGAGGCGCAATCAGCAAAAATTAATTCATCCGACAAATCATAAACATGGCAAACTGGTTTAAACGAAATAAAGACCCGCTAACTCCGGATGAAAAGATGGGCATCATTGAAAAATCATCTAAACAGGTGGGGCCGGGTGTATTCTATTCAACCATCATTGTGGTTACCTCTTTTCTGCCTGTTTTTTTGTTAACAGGTATGGAAGGAAAATTGTTTCATCCGCTGGCATGGACAAAAACTTTTATCCTGCTGATAGATGCTTTTTTAGCCATCACCTTAACCCCGGTGTTGATTTCATTTTTACTGAAAGGAAGATTAAAACCGGAAACTGCAAACCCTGTTACAAGAACGCTGGAAAAAATTTATACTCCCGTACTGAAATGGTGTTTGAAATGGCGAAAGACAACAATCGGCATCAACATAGCAGCATTAGCCGTCGGTATAATAATGATGACAAGATTAGGTTCTGAATTTATGCCGCCTTTAGATGAAGGCTCCCTGTTGTTCATGCCTGTTACATTACCGGATGTTTCTAATTCAGAAGCAAAAAGGCTTCTCCAGGTACAGGATAAAATCATTCGCACTGTTCCTGAAGTATCGCATGTTTTGGGCAAAGCCGGCAGGGCTAATACAGCAACGGATAATTCACCCATCAGCATGATTGAAACAATTATCCTGCTGAAGCCAAAAAGTGAATGGCGTAAAGGGATGACGAAAGATGGAATCATCAACGAACTGAATTCCAAAGTGCAGATACCCGGCGTAACCAATGGATGGACACAACCAATCATTAACCGAATCAACATGCTTTCAACAGGTATTCGTACAGATGTGGGATTGAAAGTATATGGACAAAACCTTGACAGTATCTATGCCTTTGCACAAACCATCAAAAAACAATTGGAAGGGATTGATGGTATAAAGGATTTGTATGTAGAACCCATTACAGGTGGTAAATACATTGACATTGCAGTAAAACGGGAAGAAATAGGAAGGTATGGATTAAGTGTGGATGATGTAAATACCGTTATTGAAAGTGCATTGGGTGGAATGAAACTAACCACCACCATTGAAGGCCGTCAGCGTTTTTCTGTAAACGCAAGATATGGGCAGGACTTTAGAAACAACCTGGAAGCATTAAAACGGTTGCAGGTGCAAACAATGGATTTTGGCCCCGTTCCATTAGAAGCAGTGGCGGATATAAAACTAAGTGATGGACCGCCGATGATTAATTCAGAAAATGCGATGCTGAGAGGTACCGTTTTATTTAATGTACGAGAAAGGGATTTAGGCAGCACAGTAAAAGAAGCACAGGAACGGCTGAACCAGATGGTGACAAAACTTCCGAGAGGATATTTCCTTGAATGGAGCGGCCAGTGGGAAAACCAAATTAGGGCTAACCGAACATTGAAGATGATACTGCCGATTGTTCTTATCATCATTTTTATGGTGCTGTATTTTACTTATCATTCATTAAAAGAAGCCTTCACAACTATGATAACCGTTCCGTTCGCATTGATTGGCGGTGTATTTATGGTGTACTTCTATGGTATAAATCTTTCTGTAGCTGTTGCAGTGGGTTTCATTGCATTATTCGGAATGGCTATAGAAACAGCAATGCTTATGACCATTTACCTGAATGAAGCTATGCAGAACATGGTGGCCAAACATGGTAATTCAAAAGCATCATTAACACCGGCAATTATAAGAGAGTTTGTGATACAGGGTTCTGCAAAAAGACTTAGGCCAAAATTAATGACGGTATCAGTTGGTTTATTTGGCCTGATTCCAATTTTATGGGCAACTGGTGTTGGCAGCGATATTATGCGGCCTATCACCATTCCTTTAATCGGCGGAACTATTACTTCCACGATTTATGTATTACTCATTACACCGGTAATATTTGAAATGATAAAGGAAAGAGAATTAAAACGTAAAGGCAAAATTGAATTAATAGATGTTAAAGAATAAACTACTCCCCACATTGTTTGCGTTGGCTGTTTCACTCAGCAGTAATTCGCAAATACTAAAGCTTGATGCTGTTATTGACAGCATCAAAACCTCACACCCTGTTGTGAAGATGTATGAGAATGAAATCCGCTCAATGGATGAAGCCGCTAAGGGTGCTAAAAGCTGGATGCCACCTGAATTTAGTTCAGGTTTCTGGATGGTTCCCTACAATACCAATCTCTGGAAAAAAGGCGATATGGGTGCAACCGGTATGGGGCAGTATATGCTTGGCGGACAACAAATGTTTCCAAACAAAAAGAAACAAAATGCTGATGCTGCTTACATGAATGCGATGTCGTCTGTAGAGAAAGAAAAAAAGAATGCTTCACTCAACGAATTGATTTATGATGCAAAGCAATCTTACTACGAATGGATAATAATTAAAAAGAAACTGGCCATTCTTGACCAGAATGAAAAGCTGCTTGACTTTATGATTAAGAATGCTGAGATACGCTACAAAAACGGCTTGGAAAAGATTAGTGCCTATTATAAAGCAAAAGCAGCATTAGGCAATGTGCAGAATATGCGGCTGATGTATGAAAACGATATTAAAGAAAAAAGAATCCGCATCAATACAGTAATGGGCAGAAATGCGATGACAGCATATGATATTGATACAACTTATCAATTACAGGATTATTCAACGATAGTTTTTGACAGCACTCTTTTTTATACAAACCGGAGTGATTTAAAGGCCATTGACAAGGATATTAACCTTACATGGCTAAAGCAGGAAACAGAACGTCAAAGCCTGAAGCCACAGTTTGGTGTCAGGTATGAGCACATGTTTGGCTTTGGCGGCTTCCCTATGCAATACACTTTAATGGGTATGATGAAGCTGCCACTTACCAAATGGTCATCAAAAATGAATAAGGCAAATATTGAAAGCCTGAAATGGAAAGCCAGTGCATTGCAATCGCAAAAAGAAATGATGGTAAACGAATACAGCGGTATGGCCTACGGTATGAGAAATGAATTGGAATTAAAGAAAAAGCAGTTGAAACTATATGACGAAAATATCATTCCTGCATTGAGAAATAATTACAAAACCATGCAGTTGGGTTATGAGCAAAACACCGAAGAACTGTTTATGCTTTATGATGCGTGGGAAACTTTATACATGACACAATTGGAATACACAGAACTGCTTAACAAGCTACTCCAATTACAGGTAACACTTGAACGCTTAATGGAAAAGAAATGAAACAATTCATACCAATAATAACAATCCTGCTTCTAATTGCTGTAGCATCCTGCAATAACAAAAGTGACTCTCACTCGTCACACAATACGGAAACGGCAAAGGATATGTACACTTGCCCTATGCCTGAAGATTCTGTTTTTAGTGGTAAGCCAGGTAAATGCCCGAAATGCGGAATGGACTTAATAAAAATGGAACAGGGCGACCATGAACATGAAAAAGGAAAATATACCTGCCCTATGCACCCGGAAGTAATTAAAGATAAACCCGGCACCTGCCCCATCTGCGGAATGGACTTGGTAAAAAAAGAAACAGGCAATCAAAAAGTTGGTGATGTTGAACTCACATCATTATTGAAACCGACCAATGAGTTTGTCGTATCATCCATTCCTGTTACCAGCATTGAGCAGAGAGATGAGCAGATAGAAATTGAGGCATTAGGGAATATTGCTTATGATACAAGACAGGTCGGAAGCATCTCTGCAAGAGTATCAGGAAGAATTGAAAAACTGTATATCCGGTACCGGTATCAGAAAATTAAAAAAGGACAAAGGATACTTGATATTTACAGTCCGGAGTTACTAACGGCACAACAGAATCTACTGTTTCTTATAAAGAATGATGCACAAAATTCAACATTCATTGAGGCAGCGAAAGAGAAATTACAATTGCTGGGAATGAGTAATGAACAGTTACAGCAGGTTGTTAAATCAGGTCAGCCCTCATTAACGATTGCAGTGTACAGCAACTATAGCGGACATATACACGAAGCAGCTAATGGCGGCAATATGACTACTTCAACCAAAAGCATGAAGGATATTTCATTGATAACAGAAGAACTTTCGTTAAAAGAGGGAATGTATTTGCAAAAAGGGCAAACGGTATTTACTGTTTTCAACCCTGAGAGAGCATGGGCCATTCTGAATATTTATGGGGAGAACCAATCGCTGGTAAAAGTGGGTAATACAGTACGCATAATACCGGAAACGGTACCGGGCAAAGATTTCCGTGCAAGTATTGATTTTATTGAGCCTTTTTATAAAAAAGAAAATAAAACCCTTACGGCAAGAGTGTACTTCAACAATAGCGTTATGAAAATACCCATCGGCAGCCAGCTAAAAGCTACTGTTTTTGGTAGTTCAAAAGAAGCATACTGGCTGCCAAAGGAAGCCGTGCTGTCATTAGGAATGGATAAACTTGTATTCAGTAAAACAGACGGAGGTTTTAAAGCTATTAAAGTTAGCACTGGTATAGTACATGAAAATTTTATACAGGTACTAACCGGATTAACAACTACTGATTCAGTAGCGGCTAATGCCCAATATTTAATGGACAGTGAAAGTTTCATCAAAGTAAAAAACTGATTATGCGCTATATTCTTTTTTCAATTATTGCTTTATTCATTTTTGCAGCTTGTAAAAATAAAAATGCAGCACATCCGGATTCCGATACATACTATACTTGTTCAATGGACCCACAAGTAGTTGAACATAAGCCAGGGAAATGCCCTATTTGTAAAATGGAACTAACCCCCGTTAAAAAAAGCAATGGTGAAAAGAAAGATGAATTGCAATTGAGCGACCAGCAAATTCAGTTAGGTAACATTCAAACAGATACCATCCGAAACGGCACTATTGGCGACCAGTTGATATTAACTGCCACGTTGAATTTTGACCAGACAAAGACATCCTCTGTAAGTTCCAGGGTAATGGGCCGGGTTGAAAAGTTGTATTATAAAAACCTTGGTGATTTTATAAAGAAAGGCTCTCCGCTTTATGAACTATACAGTGAAGAATTGAACAATGCCAAACAGGAGTTCCTGCTGGCCCTTAATAAGAAAAAAGCATTCTCCGGCGAAACCGTTATTGATTTTGACCAATTGATTCAAAGTGCAAAAAATAAACTGCTGCTTTGGGGAATGAACGATGCACAGATTGAAGAACTATCTGCAAATAAAAAAACATCAGCTAATACATTATTCTACAGTTCAGCCGCAGGATATATTACCCAGCTTGATGTACGGGAAGGTGATTATGTAATGGAAGGCGGCACCATTGTAAAATTGGCTGACCTTTCTTCTCTATGGGCAGAAGCACAGGTTTACACTTCACAAATGGCTGACATAAACAACAGCAGCATTGCAACTGTGCGACTTCCTGATTTTGAGAATAAAGAAATTAAAGGAAAAATTGAATTTATAAACCCCGAAATAAATCCCGACACAAGAATCAATCTTATACGGGTATCTGTTCCTAATCCCGGTAATCAATTGAAACCCGGTATGCCTGCATACGTATTGTTGAAAAGTCCACAACGTAAAACACTCACCTTACCTGCTGATGCTGTTCTCCGTGATGGGAAGGGAGCAACGGTATGGATACAAACATCTGAAAAAAACTACAAAAGCATTATGGTGGAAATTGGTTTGGAATCTGACGACCGCATTGAAATAAAATCAGGGCTACGGGAGGGTGATATAGTTGTAATTACCGGTGCTTACCTGTTGCAAAGTGAATATATTTTCAAAAAAGGCGCCAATCCAATGGAAGGAATGAAGATGTAACTCCTGTATTATTTAGTTGCCATAATATTTTGAAACAGGGCAACCCTTTTTTACCAATCCTTGTACCATAGTTAAAGCCGCTTTAAAACGAAAATATCTGTAGTTGACATATTGTAATCAGGAACTGAAAGATTTGCTTACCGGATGCCGGAAAAACAGCCGTGTCCATGAAAGACTTTTTTTTGACTGGTTAAAAGAATTTGCCGCCAATGTATGTTTTCGTTATGCTTCCAATAAAATTGAAGTGCAGGATTTGGTTTGCGATGGCTTTGTAAAAGTATTTAAAAACCTGCACCTGTACAATGAAGATATATATGGTTACAGTGAAGCGGCTTTTAAAGGTTGGTTAAAAAAAGTGTTGATAAATAATTGCATTAATTATCGCAATAAATTTCACCCTAAGCTGCTATTCAGTGATGAAAACATATTGCTGATGGCAGAAATTGAAGATGAGTCGGAATCAGTTTTAGATACTATCGGTTATAATGAATTGATAAGCCTTGTAATGGAACTTCCGCCCGGATACAGAACAGTATTTAACCTATTTGTTATTGATGGATACACCCACGAAGAGATAGCGGATATTTTAGGAATAAGTGAAGGCACTTCCAAGTCAAATTTATTTAAGGCGAGGCACTGGCTGCGAAATGCCCTTCAAAAAAAAACGACACATAAAAAGTATGTTTAACGCAAGTGATTATATTTTAGATGAAAAATGCCGCAAAGCAGCAACGCATTTCCCTGCTTTGTACTTAATTCCTGAGTGGAAACAACTTGAGGTAAAGCTGGATATAGAACTGCCGGTAAAGAAAAAGCGGAGAAGATTGATTGTTTTCTGGCTGTTGTTTGCAGGTTTGATAACCGGCGCATCCTACATTGTTTACAATGGCAATGCGCCACAATCTGGAGCCAAAGAAACGGCTGATGCAATTTCAACTCATTTAACTAATAATACTAAACCCGTTTCAGAGCAAATAAGTAATTCTATACAAGGCCAGCACATCTATCAAGATAGTTCAACAAAACAATTAACGCAAACTGATAACTCAGCGAATATCAATACAGGCAAATCTTTAACGGATAAATTAACTGATAATAGAAATGCAGTTGAGTTATTACCAACTACTGCTAATAAAAAAAGCTTGCCCGGATATGAAGATATTATAATAAAGCAGAAGCAAAATCAGCACAACAGGCATACATTCTTGAAGGAAAAGAAGTCAAATACAATTGAAGAAAGCAATAAGGCTGAAACTAATCTGAATACAATCACAGTAGGTAGGTTTCCAATGGAAGATAAAGTTTCGGTTTATAACGCAGTTGACACTAATACTGTTGTTAGCACCAGGAAAAAAGATTCTATTGCTATCGCTTCTATCCTTACCGACAGCAACACTGTTTCAAGTAACAAGGTTGAAAAAAGCAAACAGATTAAAAAGAATAGCAGCCACTTTTCAATTTCCGTACTTAGCGGCACTAATTTGAACAGTGTACAATACAGTAACCCATCAAAGGCGGGGCTTGATTATGGCATATTAGTTGGCTACCGTATTTCTCCTAAACTGGAAGTAAGAACAGGATTAATATTTTCTAAGAAATATTTTACTACTACCGGAAAAAATATTTCATTTGATTCTGCCAAACTTAATCTGCCGTCTTATAATACAATTAACCTGCAAGATGCAACCGGCTACTGCCGGTTTATGGAAGTTCCCGTGATGTTGTATTATCAATTCTCCTCCAAGAGGAAAATAAACTTCTATGCGGCAGGTGGTTTCTCCATAAATAAAATGCGGATGGAAAGTGTTCATTATACTTTCCTGGCGGATGGTAATACGATTGTGGAACGAAGCCATACCAGTGCAAGGCATAACAAAAGTGATTTCTCCACGTCTGTTACTTCCAATTTTTCAATTGGGTTAAAATATAATTTTAATACAAGGTGGAATATTTCTGCAGAGCCGTATCTCAGATTACCCTTAACCCGTTTCAATAATAATAATTTAAGGTTCAGCACTTTTGGCACAATGCTGTCAGTTACCTATAATTTACCTGGGTCAAAAAAGAAATAGCATCAGGCAACCTTTATTTATTTTCAACTGTATCATCATTTACAAAACAAATCCTAAAAAAATGAAACAATTAAAATCCAATGCTGCCATACTGTTTACAATGGTAGTAATTTTTGCAATGCCGTCCTGCAAAAAAAACGATAGTATGTCAATGGAAGAAAAGAACATTGATTATCCGGCAGCTTACGTAGTAAATGGTGAAAGCAGTACCATTTCCGTAATTAAACTTAGCACAAATACTGTTACAGACAGCATCGATTTAATGAACAGTGCAGGCAGTATGATAATGTGGCCGCATCATATTTATCATCACCAGTCTGGCGGCAATCATCATTTGGCAATTGGAGTTCCCGGCATGGATTTAAGTGCTGGTCACACAGGCGGTATGCCCGGCATGAAAGGCATGGTTGTAGTAATGGATGCTGTTACCGGCGTATTAAAAAAGAATTTTGAAGTGCCGGTGATGAACCACAACGCAGTTTTCTCGCCCGATGGTACGGAGATATGGACTTCGCAAATGGATATGGCAGGTAAAGTGCTGATATATGATGCGGTTACCTATTCACTCAAAAACACAATTACTGTTGGCGACGAACCTGCTGAGGTTACATTTAGTGCAGATGGTACAAAAGCCTATGTATGTAACGGAATGAGCAATACGGTAAGTGTTATTAATCCGTCAACCAAAGCAGTGATGGCAACAGTAAATGTTGATATGAACCCCGTGGGTGCATGGCCTGCAGCAGGTGGAAAAATGTTTGTGGATTGTGAAGACGGACAAAGTATTTCAGTTATTGATGTAGCCTCTAACGCCAATCTTGGAACTATTCTGCTGGGTTTTAAACCAGGCTATGCGGCATTTAATTCAACTACCAATGAATTGTGGGTAAGTGATGCTACCAATGGGAAGGTGGCTTACTACCTTGATATGGGTGCCAACACCTGGATGAAACACGGCGAGTTCGCAACAGCAGCAGATGCACATGCCATAGCCTTTTATGGCAACTATGGATATGTAACCAACCAGGGTGCCAATACAGTGTCTGTAATTAATGTTGCCACTCATGCAAAGGTTAAAGACATTCCTGTTGGTAAAAAACCCAATGGAATAGTTTTTAAATTATAATTCAAAATTCAATACCCTTTATAAAATTTAAATACAACTTAAAATGAAAAGAACAATTTTAGCTATTGCAATAATTTCGATGACTTTAGGTTTTGCGTCTTGTAAAAAAGAAACCAATGGTATTATCCTGCAGGCACATGATGATAACAGGATGATGGATAGTATGCACACCATGATGAGCCGTATGGAAGCTATGACCATGACAATGGACCCGGAAGTAGATTTTAGTGAAATGATGATTATGCACCATGAAGGGGCACTGAATATGTCGCAGGCACTTGTATCTGCTGGTAAAAATGACAGCCTGAGGCGATTTGCACAAAAAGTTATTGCAGACCAAACATCTGAAATTACAGTACTTAAATCTATACTTGCTTCTTTGACTGTTAACAACATGGATATGGATTTTATGCAGGAGCAAATGGACAATATGGAAAAAACCAATAAGCAATCAGATGTGCAAATTATTACCGGCGATATTGATAACGATTATGCCACTTTAATGATTCTGCATCATCAGGCCGCTATTCAGGATGCTTCAGCTTATTTGCATCACGGCAATAATGCTCAGTTAAAAACAATTGCAAACAATATCATTACAGCACAGAATAAGGAAATAATAGAGCTTAGTAATTGGCTAAAGGCTAATAAGCGTTAAATAATTTATACTGTTCAATCGTGGTTAATTCACTCAGGTGTTATTGGATTTCTGGTTTATGTTGAAATTCAATAACACTTTTTGTTTAAAGAATAGTATTTTGCATTTCCTGAATTGTTTCCGGCAATAAAAGAACTTACCGTATTTTACACAGCAAATACCTACATGAATTTGTAATGGCCTCAACTTTTAAACTGCATATTGATAACGGAATAGCAGTGTATGTGGGTAAAAATATTCAAACCAAACTTCACACCCATCATGCAGTTGAAATTGTTATTGCTTTTAATAAGCCATTTCTGATTTCCCGTAACGGTTCAGATTTTGAAAGAGTGTGTGCAGTATAATAACTGCTGACCTGGCTCATCAGTTTGCAGGACAGGATGACTTTTATATTTTCCTGTATTTTGATGCCGAATTACCATTTGCCCAGCAACTGGAGCACAAGTTAAGCCTTAACAAAAATGGTATCATTCATTTTTTAGGTAAAGAAATAGAAAAAGCACGGAAGGATTTTATAGAATGGTTTCAGTCAGATTCATTTGATGAGAACAGTGCTAAAACAATAATTCAAAACCTATTTCAGGATGTAACAAGTGAAGCTCCGGCAGCCAGCATGACCGAAAATCGGATAGCCAACGCAATACAACTTATCCATTCCTCACTTCATAATGAAATTAGTTTAGAAAATATCGCATCAGGTGTTTTTCTATCCGAAAGCCGTTTCGCCCATTTATTTAAAGAACAAATTGGCATACCGTTTCGGAGATATGTACTTTGGTGCCGGATGCAGGCAGCCTTAAAAGCGGTAATGCAGAGCCAATCATTTACACAGGCTGCTTACGAAGGCGGCTTTGCTGATGTGGCTCATTTAAGCCGGACATTTACTGAAATGTTTGGTGTTTCTCCTTCAGATGTACTCAAACAATAGCAGGTAATCAAAGATTTACTTTTAAAATGGTATTATAGTTATAGTAAGTTCAGATATGCAAAGAAGATAATGAAAGAAAACGCAGAGTTTAGGACAAATGTTATCGTCAATGTAAGGCAACTTCGCACTTACGTTAAGTTTCACTTCAAAGTCATTTGCTTTTCTCCCCAAATCCGCATTTGTTTAATAAAAGGGATTAATTCTTTACCGGTAGTAGTAAGCGTATATTCAACTCTTGGAGGAACTTCCAAATAAACTTTTCTTGTAATAAGTTTGTCAACTTCCAATTCTTTTAGC
This sequence comes from Chitinophagales bacterium, assembly GCA_017303455.1. Lineage (GTDB taxonomy): Bacteria > Bacteroidota > Bacteroidia > Chitinophagales > Chitinophagaceae > CADEDV01. The sequence goes on from JAFLBM010000004.1 coordinate 148,429, forward strand.
GTTTGGGTAAGCATTTTTGGTGTAATACCTACCACGGCTCGATTTAATTCTCCGTATCTCAAAAAACCATCTCTCAATACCCATAAAATTCGACCCTTATACTTTCCACCTATTCGTTGGAAAGCATAATCAACTGCACAATGTGCCTTTTTAATTTTATTCTTCATTTATTTTAAAATTTAAAATATTGATAATCAACAATACTATATTTTTAGTATGTAGGCTACTTTATTGTATGTACTTGCTGTAAAGGTAATAAGGAGTTTTCTTTGTATAAAATTTTTAAATACAATAAATCTAAAGAAACAATGAATGTATTAATTAAAAGAGTGCTGCATTTTCCAATAACAAAAATTATCATCGGAATTGTCGTTCCTTTTTCTCTATTTGTCGTAATTCAAAATTTTGTATTAAAACCAATTTTTTATAGTATTATTCAGAATAAAAGTATTGCCAACCCAATTATTCATTTTATTTCCTTTCTAGTTTTACTAGCTGCGTATTACTTTTTATTTCGTTTTTATGATAAAAGAAAAATAACAGAGTTATCCATAAAATATTTACCTAAAGAAATGTTTGGAGGATTTTTCTTTGGTTTTTTCACCATTTCATTATCTATTTTCATTTTATACTTATTAGGGTATTATCAAGCTATTAGTATTTCAACAGCTCACTACTCAATAAAGTTTTTCACGGTATTAATGTTTGCGGCCTTAGTTGAAGACCTATTTCATAGAGGGTTAATAGTTCGTGTCTGTGAAAATTGGTTAGGTACTAATTTAACCCTTGTCATTGCAATGTTAGTAGAAATGCAACTACACATTTATAATCCCAATACCAACTTATTTAGTCATTTTGTATCTTTGATTTGGGGGTTTACTATGGGAATGATGTTTATCTATACTAAAAGAATTTGGCTACCATTTTTCTTCCATTTAGGTTGGAACTTTTCTCAGCCTTTTTATGGCTCAAATCTTACAGGGCTAAATGATATGGGCAGTATCATTCAATCAAAATTTAATGGTCCTGAACTATTAACAGGGGGTGCAGTTGGAATTGAAGATTCAATTATCACTCTATCTTTTTTATTATTTATCGGAATAGCACTTTATTATCTTGCAAAAAAAGAAGGCAAAATTATCAAAAGTAAACTGTTTAAAAGATGAATTTAAAAAATGCGTTTTTAGGTCTTGAAAAATATTACTCACCAAAGATTATAGGCGAAGTAAATGACCAATATATTAAAGTTGTGAAAATAAAAGGGCAAGAAGTGCCTTGGCATATTCACGAAAATGAAGATGAATTATTCTACATTGCAAAAGGGACACTTTTAATGGAAATTGAAAATCAGCCAGACCTGGTATTGAAAAAAGGCGACCTGCTTGTTGTGAAAAAAGGAAAAAATCACAGAGTTTCCTCAAAAAAAGAATGTTTAATTATGCTTATTGAATCTAAAACCACGGTACACACAGGTAAAATAAAGTCGGTAATAACAAAATCAATAGAAGAACAATTTTATTAGAATCATAACCTATTCAGTACCTTTCAATATTCGGAATGCCTGATTTTGCAACTAAGGACAACAAAAAAGTATTTCTTTCTTTTTGTGGTCAATATCTTGTTTAAATAAAAAATTAGCAGGTTTATTCAAGGCTTCCTTTTTAATGCAAGACATCTTTGTATCAATAAAACAATATTGGTATGAAGAAAGTTTTTCAATACTGTATTTACCCGGTTATTATGCTTTCTGCTTCTTTCATTCTTATTTTTGGAATGAAGAATGGGTATAATATGTATCTCGTTTCGCTGCCTGTTATTACACTATCCGGGGTATTAATATTATTCCTGGAAAGATGGATGCCTTATGAAAAGGATTGGATTAAAGGAAAAGGTGACTGGAATTTAGACCTTACTTATTATATCATTAATTATTGCATTAAGCTAACTGCTCAATATCTGCTAATTTTACTGGCACAAAGTATCAGTTTTTTTAACTGGTTTCCAAAAGAACAACCATTTTGGCTTCAGGTAATTTTAGCTTTAACTATCATTGACTTTTTCTTGTTCTTTGTACACTTGCAAAGCCATAAATATAAATTTTTATGGAATCTTCATGCCATCCATCATAGTTCTGAGCGGTTATATTTCCTAAATGGTGATAAACGGCATGCTCTGCACCAATTAATTGAAGGTGGCCCCGGTATTATTGTTTGCATGGTAATAGGAACGCCACCGGTTGTTATTATTACAGCCCTTGCATTGCTGGCAGTTAATATGTTTATGCAGCATACCAACCTGGATTACAAAGCGGGCATTTTAAAGAAATTCTTTTGCGTAGCTGAATTACATCGCTGGCATCACAGAGCAGATTTTAAAGATGCACAGGTGAATTATGGTGCATGGCTCACCGTGTGGGATTACATTTTTAAAACAGCTTACGACAAACCAAAAATGCTGACAAAGTTGGGCGAAATTGGTATTGCAGAAGAAAGAAACTTTCCTAAGAATTACTGGAAACAGTTTTTATACCCGTTCAGCAAGAAAGTACAGCAACAATCTAAAACCACATTGCTGATGCTGGCTTTTGTTTTAGCAGGCACGTTATCCTTTGCACAAACAACAGCCGATGATATTACAGGAAACTGGCAATTGCAGGACGGCAGTAAACGAATCCATGTTTTTAAAGAAAACGGTAAATATCATGGTAAAATATATTGGGTAAAGGAGCCTGCAAAGCAATCAGAAATCGGCAAAAAGGTGTTGTGGAATTTGGTGTTTGACATGGATGACAAAGAATGGAATGGTGGAGAAATCCAGCTTCCGGATATGAGCCATTCAGCAAGCTGTTATATCAAATTAAAAAATGCAAATACTGCATCAGTAACCGGGTATCATGGAATGAAATTGTTTGGGAAAACCAAGACCCTGCTGAGAATAAATTAAATTGCTGTAAATAGTGTATTTAAACTTTCCGCCGCCAGTATCTACTACTAAAATATACTACTTTGTGGTATTGACATCGTCCTATATATATGGTACTTTTAGATTTTAAAATAATTCAATATCGTTTGATGCCCCTTCTTCGCTATAGGTAATACGAGGCACTTATACTTTTTCAGTGTTAAGAAAAAGTAAACCTTAAACCTTTCATATCATGGCACACGGTAAATTATTCCCCCGCAAAACAAAAAGTGTAAAGGAATGGACGATTAGCTCTTTACAAATGAAGCAGCTTTCAAAGGAAGCCCCAAAAGAAATTACTAAACAAAAAATTAAATCCCCTGAACTAAAAATCAACACAGAGGAATTACGATTTATTCCGGAGAAGTTTGTGCATAAAGATTTACTTGACCCACATTGGTTTTGGCACAAATATTTTTGCAAGCCATTGTACCGCCGCAGAAAAAATCAAAAGAATCTTACTCCATTGGAATGGAACCGTTTTATTTATGCCATAGAAGCGTTAGCAGATACTGATACACCTGCACCAACTTACCAGGAATTTGTACAAATACATGTACAGGCAATGACGACACCTGCCGGACACATGTGGGGTGCACATGGCGGTATAAATTTTTTAACATGGCACAGAGAATACCTTGCAAAATTAGAAGCAAGATTAATTGCTATTAATCCTTTGGTAACAATTCCTTATTGGAACTGGATTGAAGACAGATATATACCACCTCAGCTAAATAACAATACCGATTTTACCCGTTGGGGAATTACAAGAGGTGGCTCTTTCAATGATACTTTATTGCCAACAGCTGCACAACACGCCACGTTAATGGCAAATACAAATTTCACTACTTTTTCTTCTCAATTAGAAGCATCACCTTTCCACAACAGGTTACATGGTTTAGTAGGCGGCACAATGGGAACGGCTTCATCACCTGCCGACCCCATCTTCTGGTTACATCATGGTTTTATAGATAAGTTATTTGCAGACTGGCAAATTTTAAACCCTGCCGCTATACATCCCAATTCTTCAGAAATATTAAAACCATCGCCTATTATGACAAGGACAAATGCACAGGTGTGGAGTACATTGGGTTTAGGATATATTTATGCTTAGGGAAGGGTATTGATAATTTGTAAAACTTTAAAATATGTGCAGGCTTATTTTAGAACCAGTAATTCTTATTATAAAAACATTCATTCAGGTAGCCAGGGATATAGCAAGAACAGTTTGCGAATGGGTTACCAGAACAATACGTACAGTTAGGGAAGTAGTGGAAAAAATTTGCAAGTCGCTTCCCTGGCCACTTAGCCTTTTATGCAACTTTGTAACCAAGGTGATTGAAGTAATTGAAAACATAACAGAATGGGTATGCCGTGAAGTAATTGATAGGATTTTTGAATGGGTTCAGGTTGTAATGGAATATATCTACTACATTGCCCGGTGGGTTTGCTGGCTCATTACATGGATAACAGTCAGGTGGATTGAATATTTACTTTGCAGGGCTGGTATTGAAGTAAGCAAAAATATACGGATATGTGTAAAAGTATTGAGCGAAAACATTAGCAATAAAAAAACTGGTGCTGTAACAATTCAACCGGCTGCTACTAATGCAGAATTGAATGCTATGCTCAACCAGGTATCTGCAGTTTTCAGGCAATGTAATATCAATATTATTGTAGATAGTATTGATATAATTGGGCATCCGGAATTTTTACGGACTACAACTTGTGATTTTGGTAATACATTTTCCAGTTTCTGGGTCACATTCAGCAGAGAGGCTTGTTCATCAAAAAATTTATTTCCTGTAATAACCGTTTATGTAGTTGAAAAAATGACCAACGCAGGTGGTTGTGCTTTCCCGGGCACTGATTGGATAATTACTAATAATCCTGCCAACAGTAGAAGTGGTTTGCCACTAAGTGCTGGTAACACCATCGTTCAGGAAATAGGACATTTATGCGATTTATTTGCACACTCATCTGACCCAAATAATGTAATGACCGACCAGCCCGGTGGCACATCAGACCAGTTAGATGAGCATCAGTGTTGTATTATCAGAAGTTCAAGATTTGTAACATTCGGTTGAGTTGATATTTACAACTGATACAAAAGATTTACTTAAATTACCGTTGTTTAAAGCAGCGGTATTTTTTTGATTGTTAACTTACTAAGTAACCAAATGTCTGAAAACCTTTTCCAAATCATCCAGCAATACAAAACAGATAAGCAATCCGTTTACAATACTTGGTTCATCAACAATGAAGAACGGTTGAAAGCATTCCGCTCTATCCGCAGAGGAGTAATGCAGGTAATTGATGATATTAAGAACAAAAAATTCCCCAACGACTTTAAAGGTTCTTCTTTAGAGTTTGTACTTACTTGTATCACTGAACAAAAACAGGTATTTGAAGGAGCATCACATCCGTTTTACTGGAAGCCAAAACTAAGGATACCCGACATTTATGAAAACGAAACTAATAAACAGGCTTTCGGGCAATTTTTAGAAAATTGTTTGAACGCAAAATCAGAAGAACAAATTATCAAAGAAATCATCCGGCTTGATAGCTTAAAAATCAAGGGACTTGGGCCTGCTGTAGCCAGCATTCTTTATTTTTTACACCCAACTATTATTCCGCCATTTAATACGGCCATCATTAATGGGTTTAATTTTTTATTCAAAGACAAGAAGAAACTCGGAAGTTGGAGTGAATATCTAAAGTTAAGAGAAGTGATGATTGATACCAATAACCAGCACCGCTCAGAATTATCATCTGACATGGGAGCAATTGCCGGTTTGTTATTTGAAATTGGAACACAAAAATTAATACTGGGTTCTGATGAATATTTATCTGAGCTGGAACGAAAAAAATTAGAAAAACTGATTGAAAAAAGACACAAGGATGTGCAGGAAGAAAAAGAGGAAGAAGATTTGCATACAGAAATGCAATATCATCTTTTAAAAATTGGAAACGCTTTGGGTTATGATGTCATTGCTGCATCCAACGACCGTTCAAGGTCATACGGTGGAAATAGTTTTTCGTTTATGAGTTTGCAACAGTTCCCTGAAATTAATTTGGACAAAGAAACTTTAAATACAGTAAAGTTGATTGATGTGTTATGGTTTCAAAAAGGCACTAACAATGTAATTGCTGCTTTTGAGGTAGAAAAAAGCACCAGTATCTATTCAGGCATTCTCAGGTTAACAGATTTAAGTTTTACCATAGCCGATGGTGATGAAGTCTTTTATTTAATTGTACCAGATAAAAGAGAAAAAGATGTTTGTATGCAACTAAGCCGCCCGGCAATAAAACAAAACAATGTCGTTATCAAGTACATCCTTTTTTCCGAACTACGCAGCCATTGTGATGCTTTGTGCAAGTTTGGCGAAAGCCATCATATCATGGAAAAGATTGCTAAAACTGTATAAAATTAAAAAGCGGCAGAAGAATCTTTGCCGCTTTTCCTTTTAGAGTTTTGCCCCGACTGATATAAAGAATGTTCTCCCGTCGGCTGGTAATGCACCAGGCCCGGGATAACCACCAGCACGACGGGTGAAATATCTTTCGTCGAATAGATTATTTATTCCGGCTTTCAGATTAATTCCTTTTGTAAACTTATAAGTAGCTGTTAAATCAGTTACCGTATAAGATGGTATCAATCCTGTGTTTCCATTAGCAGAAGCAGCAACAGTATTATTTGCATCACTGAATGTTTCTCCTACGGAGCTTATTTGTGCTGTTAATAAAAAGCCTTTATAGCCTGCTGTAATACCACCACGAAAAATATTTGCAGGTGCATTTTCTACTTTCTTTCCCTTTGTATTGGCATCTTTATGGTCGCCACTGTATTTGGCATCTGTGTATCCGTAAGACCCAAAAATAATTAAATCTGCATGTTTACTTTTTCCAAATGCCCTGATGGGATTAAATTCTACATATCCCTCAAACCCTTTGCTGGTGCTGCTGCCAACATTAGTTATAAGCCGATATGACGGTGTTCCGCTAACAGTAACTGTACCTACACGGTTATGATACTGCAAGTAAAATCCGCTTATGTCAAACTGAAGAAAATTTTTCACCTTGCCACGGTAACCTAAATCAATATTATATCCTTTAGCATCTTTTAAATCCGGGTCAACAACATCCGTTGTTGGCGGTGCCTGCAGGTTGGCAAATTGTATAGGGCGATAAGCCTGCGAAATATTTCCATAAACTTCTGTAGCTTTTGTAACATGGTATTCTGTACCAATACCTGCAAGTATAAAACTTCTGCTCCTGGTAATGTTTTGTAAAATTATTTCTGCCCCGCCTGAAGTATATCCATTTCTTCCGGAAGATGAACCTTCCAGCCACTCATACCGGATTCCGGGAATAATTAAAAATTTATCAGTTATCCGAAAAATATTCTCTGTAAATACAGCTATGTTTTTTGAAGCAAAAGTTATATCACGGGGATAGTTTCCGGTTATAGATACGTCATATCCTGTGCCGGTTGTTCCTTTACCATCTGCCTGCCTGGTGGTAGTACCGGTATATAAACGGATGCCGCCAGATAGTGTATTTTTCATTTTACCTAAATGATAGTCGGTAATAATCCGGCTTTCCAAACCATAGTTGCGGTATTGGTCAAGATTAACTACCCTGTTGTTATAAGCAAGTGTCGTGGCATTGATGCTGTCCTTTGTGGTAATGGATTGTAAAAAGCCTACACTGTTCCTGTTACCAATCGTTCCAAATAATTTTGTATTCCATCGGGTCTTATCATTGATTTTAAAATTGGCAATCAGTGCCGGAGTAGTCCAGGTAATGTCAAACCAGTTGCGGCTGCGAAAACTTTGTTGGGCATCCTGCTTTATTTGTGCGTCAGTTAATCCACCTGGTTGCTGGCTTCTGATATGCGAACGCATTACTTCTGCAGTTAGCGAAAACCTGTCGGTAAAATTATAGGTTACCGTCCCATAACCTGCGTTGGTATAATACCGGCTGTTCTGTCTCCAGCCATCACCATTACGATGGTCAAAGAAAGTATAGTAATGAACTTTTCCTTTTTTTCCACCAATGGCATTATAACTATTAAACAATCCATTACTGCCAACAGTTTGCTGTGTTTCAAATTCAAAGGGCTTGTTTATTTCACTGCCATTGCGAAGAATATAATTTACTAATCCACCAAATTGAGGGCCGTACTGCAATGAACCCTGTCCTCTTACAATCTCAATTCTTTGAACTGCCTGCAACTGTGGATTGTAATATGCTTCAGGATAACCGAATGGGTCGGCAGCAATATCATAACCATTTTGCCGCACATTAAATTCCCAACTGCGGTTGGGGCTTAAGCCTCTTGCTGCAATACCAATCTGAATGCCGCTGGGGTCGCTTTCCCATATATGAATGCCTGGTACTTTTGCCAGTACCTGCCGCATATTATTTGTTACTACATTTCCCTGCACATTATCGAGCACAATTAATGCATTTTTTTTTCCGGCATAAATATTTGTTCCAACAATCTCCGGCATTTGCTGATAATCGCTTTTGCTATTCCTTCCTACCACAGTTACGTCAGGCAGGTTTTTTGCCTGTATGGTGTCTGTTTCTTTTTTACTATTCTGTGCTTGTGCAATGTTTACTATCAGTACAACTAAACTTAAAATAATCCAACCTTTACGCATATAATTCTGGTTTTGAGCGGCAAAAGTGCTGATAATGCTTAGTTTAACTATTACTCGTTCGGGAATTAGATTTATATAATCGGGAAAATTGAGGCTGTTTTGAGGATTTTTCTGGCTATTGGCAGAAAAGTCTCAACAAGTCTTGCAATCTGCCATACACCTGGATATATTTACTGTATCAATTTTTTAAAGCAAGGCAACCTTTTGGTGATTTGTATTGTATCTTATTTTAAAATCTGAATCTTTATCAAATTATTTCTACTACTCTTATCTTTTTTGATTGGTGGATTGGTAGTGCAGGCACAGGTTTCGGGAGTAGATTCTGTACCTGTAAGATTAAGCACACTGGATGCAAGAAGCGACGGAAATGATGCAAGGCTTGATTGGAAAGTGGTTTGTTTTCTCGATTATGCAAAATTTGAAATTCAACGGTCTGCTGATGGCAGTAATTATACAACCATCAATATTTTTGAGGCCGACTATTTAAGATGCCGGCAACCTTTTGACTATACCGATGCCAATATTAACGGCAAAGCTTTTTACCGGATAAAAGTTGGAGACATTGACGGACGAATTTATCATTCAAAAATTGTTGCTGTAACTGGTAAAGAAAGAGGCTTTGAAATTAATAGCCTTACACCCACCGCCGTTACAGCAAATGCAATATTGAGCATGTCATCCGCTAATACAGGTGATGCTCAAATTGAAATAGTTAATTTCTTCGGCGTAATCGTAAAACGAGTATCTGTAAAACTCAATAAGGAAGTACGGATTTGACACTCAATATGGGTAACCTGGCCGCAGGAAACTACATTTTATCTCTAACTAACGGATTTTCAGACAGAAAAACAGTAAGGTTTACAAAATTATAATAGCGGAATTTTATAAAAACATTCTATAATTATATAAATCAAATTCAGGTTTGCTGTCTATCTTTGAGCATTCAAAATGCTATTTTTCAATAAAATAGCCCTATTTTTACTACTATTAAATGACACGGAATTTATCCATAAAACTAAAAGCACTATTCCTGCTGATTGTATTTGCTTCAAATACGGCAGTAGGTTTTGCCTGCGCTTTAGGTGTGGATATGGGTTTTAATACGCCTCATAACAGCGAAATTGCAGAAGCTGTGGAAGTGCATGTACATGATGACGGTAAAAAGCATGTGCATGAAAAAGAAGTTCCAGAATCAAATAATCATGTTCATGAAGATGGTACTAAACATCAACATGATAATGAGCCAGCGAAACAAATTTCGGCAGATGATGGACAGTCGTTTACTAAAAGCCCGGGCGGATGTTGCAGCAACGAAGTACAAAAATTTCAGAACTTAGATAAGAATGTTACTGTAAATGCCGGTATAGATATTCCGGTGTTTGTAGCAATCATCAGTATTTTTTCAGGTATCGATTTATTGAACGGAATTAAAGACTTACCTACTAAGTATAAGGCCCGTTTTTATTATCCTCCCCCGCCTGATATACGCATAGCGATGCAGCGTTTCCAGATTTGATTATTGTAAAACAGGTGAAGCTTTTGGCTTCATCCAACTTCATTTTGCCATTTGCAATTTGAGGCTATTTGTTTTACCGTAATCATTTTTTATGTTCAGATATAGTATCATAGTTTTTCTTACAGGATTTTTTAGCTTACATGCAGCCGCACAGCAGGTGCTTACAGAAAACGAAGCTGTGGCCAAAGCATTAGCCAATAATAAAAATATTCAGGCAGCTTCGCTGCAAGTAAAACAGCAGCAGCAGTTACTGAAATCAGCCATTAATCTGCCTAATCCTGATTTCTTCCTGGAAAGCCCCACGGGAAAGTTTTATACTGGAAGTATCACTCAGTCATTTGAATTTCCGACGGTTTATAGTAACCAATACCGCTTGCAAAAACAGCAAATTGGGGTGGCGCAAAAAGAAAAACAGTTAACAGAAGCAGAGTTAAAATACAGGGTTAGAATTTTATATCTTGAAGTACAATATGCTGATTCGCTTACCAAACAATTATACGTTCAGGATACGTTGTATGAAAAGATAAAGCTGTCTGCCATCCGCCAGTTTAACGCAGGGCAGATAGATTATCTGCAACAAACTTTCGCTGAAACACAGTATGGAGAAATTCATAATCAATATCAGCAATCGCTTACAAGAGCTGCATCTTTAAAGGCGCAGTTGCAATGGTTCACCGGTGTCAAGGATTCTATTTCATTAGAACCGCTGACTGTCTCATTATCTCAAACACAGTTCTCTTTTGTACCGGATTCAACAGCTTTACTTTCAAACCCCACGATTCAACTCTTACAGCAACAGGAAAATGTAGCCAAACAAAACATTGTATTGCAAAAAAGCAAAGCATTACCGGGTTTGGCATTTGGCTATTTTAATCAGGGTGAAAGAGATACTAAATGGAACAACCGTTTTCGTTTTGGAATTACTATTCCCTTATGGTTTGGACAATATAGAGGCAATATAAATGCAGCTAAAACAGAGCAACAGGTTGTTCAAAGCAAACAACAGGGCTTACAACAGGAGTTATCAGCACAGATAATAAGTACCAACAGCGAAATGCAGACCAACTGGCAGTCTGTACAGTATTATCAGCAAACCGGGTTAAGAAAGGCGCAGGAAGTTATCACTACTTCAAAACGGTTTTTTGTAAGTGGCGAAATTGACTATATCAGCTTATTAAGAAACAGCAATGACGCATACACCGTTTACCAGAAATACCTGGAAGCTGTAAGAAATTATAATCTCAGTGTTATCAATCACAAATATTTAATGGGTCAGTTATGAAACGATTAATCATTCAACTTTTATTAGGGCTATTACCGGTAATAGCATTTGCACACGGCGGCGAAGACCACGGCGATGCTAAAAAGACGGCGGTATCACCCGCCAGTTACTTTGCTTCTGAAGCAGTTTCTGAAATTTATGAAGTGCTTTTGAAATACAGCCCGATTGTACCGGGCAAAGAATCATCACTCAGGTTGTACTTAAGTGAGTACAATAATAACAAACCCATTGACAGTGCAAAACTGGAAATATCTGTTGCTGGCAATCCCAATATAAAAATTGCTGTAGTAAGAATTGATAAAGGTGTGTTTGAACTGAAAGCCACATTCCCGGAAAAAAAGGCATACAATCTTGTAGTCAATATCAATAGTTATGCAGGTATTGATTTAATACAGTTAAATAACATTGAAGCAGGAAAAGAATTGACCGTTGCAACAACTGAAAGCATTTCTCATCCTCATTGGTACAGCAGCAATTGGTTTTTTGGAGTAATTGGTCTGTTGATTGGCTTAGTCATTATGTTCCTTGTAAATAAAAGCCGCAGCAGAAAAATGATTGCAGGTGCTATCATTCTTTTCTGCCTTTTACCAACAGCTACCTATAATCCCGTGTCTGCACATGACGGTCATGATGAAGCAGGTGCAAAGAACAGCGGTGGCTCTTCTACCACCTTCTTAGTAGAAAAAGAAACACAGTTTCTTTTCAGTATTCAAACACAAAAAATTGGAACAGGAGATTTTACTGAGTCATCTGTTTTGTTGGGAACGGTTACTGCTGCTCCGCAGGGAAGAGCCGTAATACAATCGCCACAGGCAGGCAAAATTGTTTCGCTGAGGGTAACACCCGGGCAAAGAGTTGGTAAAGGACAGGTGGTGGCCGTTATAGAGCAACAGGTAGATGCCGGAACACAAATCAGCATCATCTCACAAAGCAATACCGTGAATGCAGAATTTGAAGCTGCAAAAGCGCAGTATGAAAGATTAAAAGCTATTGAAGATATCGCTGCAAAAAAAGATATAACCGAAGCAAAGGCCCGTTACGAAAGTGCGAAAAAAAATAAAGCTCTCTTTGATGCTAATACTGGCAGAAATACAGGTAGTACCAAAGCGATTACCCTTACATCGCCTGTAAGTGGTGTTGTCGGCACATTTAATTATGCAATTGGCGCTGTAGTGGGCGGCGGTGAAACGCTTTTTGAAATAACCAATCTTGACCAGGTATTTGTAGAAGCCCAGGTGTTTACAGCCGATGTATCAAAATTGAAATCAGCTACTATGTTTACCACCACTTCTGCTACTGACACATCAGTATTTAAATTAAAAATGGTTAGTGCTGCACAATCTGTAAACACAGGTAATCAATCTCAGAAAGTGGTGTTTGAACTTGTTAATCCCAAAGGGCAGTTTAAAATTGGCGAAAACATAAATGTAAGGATGACCGGAAATAATATAGTGAGACAGGTGGTGATACCCAATGAAGCCATTACAGAAGTGAATGGCAAGCCTGCCATTTTTATAAAAGATAAAGCAGAGCAATACAGTATCAGCTTTATTGTAAAAGGAGAGACCAACGACAAATCTACCGTTATTATCAAAGGAACGGAAGATGGAGAACGGGTGGTGACAGCAAATGTGTACCAGATGAAAATGATGTATTTAAACCAATAATTTAAAATAAAAAACATGCGAAAACTACTAATGATGCTTCTGCTGCTTATGCCTGCTATAGCGGTCTTTTCCCAAACTGGTGACAAAGAAGCTGTAAAAAAAGTGCTGGACAATTACAAAAAGTCTATTGAAAAACTGGACACGACCGGCGTAGTAAATCTATTTGTAAAAGATTCAAAAGTATTTGAACAGGCAAAAGATGAAGGTACAATCGGTCATTACCTTGAACATCACTTAGGGCCTGAGTTAAAAGATTTCAAGTCTTTTACATTTAGTGATTATAAAGTAGATGTAACCGTAACAGGTGAATATGCTTTCTCAACAGAAACTTACATCTATACAATCATTCTTGCAAAAGATGCTAAAGAAATTAAAAGCCAGGGTGTAGCCACTTCTGTATTAAAGAAAACTAAAGAAGGCTGGAAGATTGTTCAAACACATTCATCATTCAGAAAAGCAAAATAATTACTTAAAATAAAAACAAGACAATGAAACAAATCAAAACAATTATGCTGTTGCTGATTGCAACTATTGCTTTTACAGCAGCAAAAGCACAGGACACAAAAACAGACACATTTAAAGTATTGGGCAATTGCGGAATGTGTAAAAAAACAATTGAAAAAGCAGCTAAAACTGAAGGAGTCGAAAAAGCAGAATGGAACAGGGAAACTAAAGTGTTTACCCTTGTTTATAACCCGGCAGTAGTCAGCAATGAAAAGGTACAAAAAAGTATTGCTGCTGCTGGTTATGATACTGAAAAATTTACCGGGGACGATAAAGCGTATGAAAAACTACCCGGTTGCTGCCATTATGAAAGAAAAAAGAAAGACGACACGAATCATACTAATCATCAACACTAATCTTAAAAACAAATAGACAAATGAAAAAGTTATTTTTTGTATTTACTGCTGTTATCACTGCCGGAATCATTGCCGTAAGTTGTAACAACAATGCCTCTACATCAAAAGAAACAGCGGCTGCTGGAACAGATACTACTGCACATGCACACAAATATCGCTGTCCAATGAATTGTGAAAAAGGAAAAACATACGACAAGGAAGGCAACTGTCCTGTATGTGGAATGAAACTGGAACATTTTGACGGAACAGATAATGGGCTTACCTATAAGATGCAATACGCTTCCACTCCTGCACAATTAGAAGCAGGCAAAGAAGCCACACTTTTATTTACCCCTAAAGTTGTAGGTAAAGAATCCGAAGCAGTGCCATTGGATGTTCAGCATGAAAAGAAAATTCACCTGATTGTAGTAAGTAATGACCTGAGTTATTTTGAACACATCCATCCAGACTATCAGGCTGATGGTTCTTACAAAATTGGCGTATTACCCACTGGCAAAACTTATACAAACGGGCCTGGCAAAAATGAAACCCGTTTTGAAACTGGTGGCGATTATACATTATTTGCAGATTACCTGCCGAGTGGTGGAAGCCACCAGGTAGAAAAAGTTTCTGTGAATGTAAAGGGTACACCAAAGCCAGCTGTTACTTACACAGCCGATAAACTCACTGGCAAATCAGACAATTTTACTGTAATGCTGAATGCTACTGGTGGCAAACTAATAACCGGTGCACAAATGCATATTTCCGGAATGTTAATGAAGGATGGTAAAGAGATTGATGTAAATACACTTGAAAATTATCTGGGAGCTAAAGCTCACATGGTAGTTGTTAGTCTTAGTGATAAAGAGTATTTGCATGTGCATCCTGATGTAAGCGGCGGTAAGTTTGATTTGCACACTACGTTCAAGATGCCGGGCATTTATCGTGGCTGGATACAGTTTCAGAGCGGTGGAAAAGTACACACAGTTGATTTTACAATGAATGTAAAAGAAGGCACAGCAGATGAAATTAAAAAATCAACAGAAGGACATGACAGCAAAGAAGGCGGCCATGAGAATCATTGATTGTAATTGAAACATAAAAAACTTATTTGTTCACCATAAAAATTAAAACGATGAAAAAAATAATGATAGCAATGTCTGTGATGCTTTTAACATCAGCGGTAACATTTGCACAGCATAGTGACGGCGACCATAAGCATGGTTCACCACATGGTGGAGCCGTGAAATCTGCCGGAGATTTTCATATTGAAGTAAATATAAAAGACGGTATGGTAATGGCTTACTTACTTGATGCAAAAGAAAAAGCATTAGCTAATACCGGCGTAACTGCAACTGCTGTAATTCAAATGGCTGACGGACAAACTTCTTCCGTTACATTAATCCCAAACGGTAAGGAAGGTTTTATGTACACATTAGATAAATCAAAGAAATACAATAAGGCAATTGTAACGTTTACAACGGCTGGTAAAACGGCATCCGCATCTTTTGACCTGGCTGCAAAGCCTAAGCCTGCTGCAGACGGACACAATCACCAACATTAAAACTATACATACTTATAGCAGGTTTACCACCTGCTATAAGTTAAACAATCCTGCCTGCTTTAATAGTGGTAATGGTAATTAAAGATTTTATTTTATGCTGAACAGACTCATTCTCTTTTCCCTTAAAAACCGTATGTTGGTAGTGTCAATGGCTGCCCTGCTGATGGTATATGGCGTATTTACATTGGTTAATCTTCCTGTAGATGTACTGCCCGATTTAAACAGGCCAAGAGTAACCATTTTTTTAGAAGCCAATGGTATGGCTCCTGAAGAAATTGAAGCCCAGGTAAACCTGCCTGTGGAAACGCAACTCAATGGTGCGCCGGGTGTGGAAGTGGTGCGTTCAGTAGCAAGCCCCGGATTGGGGATGGTGTTTGTAGAGTTTGACTGGAATACAGATGTGTACCGTGCAAGGCAATTAACTGCCGAAAAACTACAGAACATTCAATTACCGAAAGGCATAACGCCGGTGATGGGGCCTATCAGTTCCATTATGGGACAGATTATGATGGTGGCGGTAACAAGTGATACAACTTCACCTGCTGATTTAAGAACACTTGCTGATTTTACCATTCGCAGACGACTGATGAGTGTAAAAGGTGTAAGCCAGGTGATACCGATTGGTGGAGAAAGAATGCAATACCAGGTTTTGATTTCAAGTGAAAAACTGAGGCAGTATAATCTGGCAATTGATGATGTTGATAACGCTTTGCAGCTTACTAATCAAAACACTACAGGTGGTTTTGTGGATAATAAAGGTTCGGAAACGCTTATAAGAAACATTGGTCGTGCAAATACTCTGGAAGATTTAGCTAATACAGTTGTAAGCAACAGAAATGCGGCCCCTGTTTTATTAAAGCAAGTGGCAGAAGTAAAATTTGGCGGCCCAATAAAAAGAGGCGACGGTTCATTTAATGGTAAACCTGCCGTAATCCTGAGTATCGAAAAACAACCGGGTTCCAGTACACTTACGGTAACGGACGAAGCATTAAAGGCAATTGATGAAATAAAAGCATCACTCCCTGCCAATATTCATATCAATACTGATGTTTTCCAGCAAAAGAATTTTATTATCAATTCAATTACCAATGTGGAAGAAGCGTTGAGAGATGGATTTATACTGGTAATCATCATCCTGTTTTTATTCCTGTTGAATTTCCGTACTACAATTATTACGCTTACAGCTATTCCGCTATCTCTTATCATTACTGCTATCGTTTTTAAACTGTTTGGTATTTCAATTAATACGCTTACGCTCGGGGGCCTTGCTATCGCCATTGGCGAATTGGTGGACGATGCGATTGTGGATGTTGAAAATGTTTACCGTAGGTTAAAGGAAAACTGGGTCAGCGATAATCCTAAGCCTTTGCTGAAAGTAATTTATGAAGCCAGCAGTGAGGTAAGAAACTCGATAGTGTATGCCACTATTATTGTGGTGCTTGTTTTTATTCCGCTGTTTTATTTACAGGGAATTGAAGGAAGAATATTTGCACCTTTGGGTATTGCATATATTACTTCCATTGTTGCATCGCTGGTAGTATCATTAACAGTTACACCAGCCTTGTGCAGTTATTTATTAGGAAAGAAAAATCATTTACATCATATAAACCTTGCATTCTGGAAAAAGAAAAAAAAGGATATTTCTGTTGATGCAGCACATGAGCCGGATAGTGCTCTCGTTAGATGGCTGAAAAAACAAGACCTTAAGTTATTAAAATGGGGATTGAAGCGAACAAAACTGGTAGCCGGTACTGCAGTAGCCCTCATTATAGCTTCAGTAAGTATTGTACCTTTTTTTGGCACAGAATTTTTACCGCCTTTTAATGAAGGAACTTTCACTGTAAATATGGTTGCCCCGGCGGGTACATCGCTGGAAGAAAGTAATAAACTGGGAACGGTTGTTGAGCAGCAAATTCTTAAAGTGCCAGAGGTAGCCCTTACAGCCCGCCGTACCGGCAGGGCTGAACTGGATGAACATGCAGAACCGCCAAGTTCATCCGAAATTGAAGTTGCATTGAAGCCCGGTGGCAGAAGCAGGGAAAAAGTGCTGGAAGAAATCCGGAATAATCTATCAGTGGTAAAAGGAGTATCAATAAATATTGGTCAGCCCATTTCTCACCGCCTCGACCATTTACTTTCAGGTGTTCGGGCACAGGTTGCCGTAAAAATATTTGGCAATGATTTATTAACGCTGCGTTCCAATGCAGAACAGTTGAAATCCATCATCAGTAATGTACCCGGCGTAGTGGATGTGCAGATTGAAAACCAGGTAATGGTTCCGCAGCTTATGATTAAGCTTGACCGTATGGCTGTGCAGCGGTATGGTTTGCAGGTGGGCAATGTAGCAGATGAACTGGAAATATTTTATAATGGAAAAGTAGTAAGCCAGATACTGGATGGGCAAAAGAGTTTTGATATTGTACTCAGAACCGACGACAGCACAAGAAAAAATATTGATGCCATCCGCAATACGCAAATTGCAGCATCGGATGGTTCGTTAATCCCATTGAGCCAGATTGCAAAAATAGAATTAGAGAACAGCATCAATGCGGTTAATCATGAAAATACCCAACGCCGCATTGTTGTTTCTGCCAATGTGCAGGGCCGTGACCTTGGCAGTACTGTAAAAGAAATGCAGGAAACTGTAAAGAAAGAACTGCCCTTACAGGAAGGATATTATCTGCAATGGGGTGGCCAGTTTGAAAGTCAGCAATCAGCTTCAAAATTAATTACTATACTCAGCATCTTTTCGATAGCTGGTATTTTCCTTGTATTGTACAGCCATTTTAAAAGCAGCCGTATTGCATTACAGATAATGCTGAACATACCATTGGCATTAATAGGCAGCGTAATTGCGGTAATGCTTACAGGCGGGGTATTCTCTATTGCCACAATGGTTGGTTTTATTACTCTTACTGGTATTGCATCCAGAAACGGGATTATGATGATAAGCCATTATATCCATTTGGTACAACACGAGGGAGAAATATTTAACGATAAAATGATAATCCGTGGCTCATTGGAAAGATTAGTGCCGGTACTAATGACAGCGCTGGTTGCAGCTTTTGCGCTGATACCGTTAACAATGGATGCTACGGCTCCCGGTAAAGAAATTCTGTACCCTGTCGCTACAGTTATTTTGGGTGGCTTGGTTAGTTCAACATTATTAGACATGATTGTAACTCCCGTTGTTTTTAAACTGTTTGGGGAAAAGGCCCTGAAGAAATATTTGGCTGAGCAGGAAAAAAAAGAGTTGAATTAAAGAATGGTAACAAAAAACATGCTGATATTAAAATAATGAATATCAGGAAGAATAAATAATACGGGTCGGGGCCCTGCTTTGGTTTCCTTATTTATAATGAAACAGTTTCTGGAGCAGGGTTTCCGCACCCACCAATTAATAAATCTGTTTAAAACCGGATTCACTTTCTGTATCGTTTTATAAAAAAATTATTGTAATGGAGCAAAAAAAATATATACCGGCACTTCGATTTAAATGGTTAACTCCATTGTATGATTTTTTGATAAATATTACAATGCCTGAGAAGAAGATAAAAGAAGTACTAATTGAATCAGCACACATTTCACCGGGTGCAAAGGTGCTGGATTTTGGATGTGGCACAGCTACATTAACGATTATGGTGAAAGAAATATGCCCCGAGGCAAAAGTAACAGGCATTGATGTGGATGCAAAGATTTTAGACAAGGCTATTGAAAAAGTAAAAGAAAAAAAAGTTGATATTTTTTTACTGGATTATGATGGAAAGCAACTTCCCTTTCAACACAATGCATTTAACAGAACTGTATCCTGCTTAGTATTTCATCATCTTGATACAGCAACAAAGCAAAAGGCTCTTGCAGAAATATTCAGGGTTTTAAATGAAGACGGGCAATTACATATTGCTGATTTTGGCCGTTCTAAGTCATGGGTTCAAAGAACACTTTTTAATTTGATAAGAGGGCTTGATGGGTTTAAGCCAACTGATGCCAATGCAAAAGGTTTATTACCTGAGTTGATTTCGGGTGCAGGGTTTGAAAATGTAGAAATTAAAAAGCGTTTCAAAACCATGTTTGGAGAAGTACAAATAATCAGTGCAGAGAAAAAATAAATACAAATAAATAGTATCATGAAAAAGAAATTTTATTTACTGCTTTTACTAACTGCGACAGCATTTTCAGTAACAGCACAACAGCAAAAGAAAGAAGAGGTTTGCTACAATCCCAACTTAGTAAAAGACACCAGTAAGAAAAGTATCAAATCAATGGCTTTCGCAATAGTGAATGGAGATAGTGTTAAGATAAACTATCACTCTCCCGGAGTTCGTAAAAGAATTATTTGGGGTGGCCTTGTTCCTTATGATGAAGTATGGGTAACTGGCGCACATGATGCTACTACACTCGAAATGCCAAAAGCGTTTGTTGTTAATGGCAAAGAAATACCTGCCGGTAAATATGCCATTTTTACTATTCCGGGCAAATCGGAATGGATATTGATTATTAATAAAATTTGGAAACAGCATCTTGCCACAGAGTATGATGAAAAAGAAGATGTGGTAAGAATAAAAGTAAAACCAAAGAAAAATATGCATACAGAAAGGCTGCAATATTTTATAGAAGCGACTGAAGGCAATAATGAAAAAATCACAGTGGCATGGGAAAAATTAAAAATAGAATTTGAACTAAAAATTATAAAATAAGCGCTATGAAAAAAATATTATTCTTTATTGTATTTGCTTTGATTGTCTCTTTTCCATCAATTTCTCAAAGTAAAGAAGAAGGTACCGACCGAGCAGCAATCAAACAATTTTTTAAGGATAGGGATACAAATACAGTTTCGCCTAAAAGTAAATATATTAATGCAGTCAAAGCTGTCCTGAAACAATATAACAGTGCATTAGAAAAACTGGATATATCAGGCACAGAGAATCTTTTTACCTACGATTCTGAAATTTATGAATCTGGCACAAGTGAAGGAACTTATACCCATTATATGCAAGAACATTTGAGGCCTGAGTTAAAGGGATTCAAGTCACTAAAATTTAATGATTACAAAGTGGATGTTACAATTGTTGGCAATTATGCTTTTGCAACAGAAACATATAACTATGTAAAAGTAGCGACAAAAGACAATACAGAGGTGAAACAGAAAGGGGTTACTACCTCCGTATTAAAGAAAGTAAAAGGCGAATGGAAGATTACGGTAAGTCATAATTCATCAAGAAATTAAAAGCCAATGTTCAAAGACTTTCCTTCCCTGCATCCTTTAGTAGTACACTTTCCGATAGTGCTTATACTGCTGGCGGCAGCTTTCCAGGGCGTTGTGTTCTGGAAACCTCAATGGCATCAAATCAGGTGGGCTACATTAATTATAATGGGATTAGCTTTCATTTCTGCTTTGGCGGCAAGCACATTGTTTCATGCAATGATTACTCCCAATGCACCTAAAGAAGCCTTAGCCATATTTGAGGAACATGAAAAGTATGCACAATATACTTTGTGGATGTCGGGCTTTACTTTCCTGATAAAAGGTATTGGTGATTTTTATAAGTTATTCCGCCGCTCTTATCAGTTCATCGTGTTATTATTTGCAATTGTTACCGCTGTGTTTCTGTCCATTGCCGGCCATCATGGGGCAAAACTTACACATGTTGCCGGAGTAGGGCCTATGGGAAAATACCTGATGAAGGAGCATGGCGAAAAAGGTATGGAAGGAATGGACATGCAGGGTGACAGTACGATGCAGATGAATGATTCAATGCCAGGCATGAAAAATATGCCGGGAATGGATACCATGAAGAGTATGGACATGAAGAATATGCCAGAAATGGATACGATAAAAAACATGAAAGGTATGAAAGGAATGGACGAGATGAAAAATATGAAGGGCATGAACAACATGAAAGATATGAAGAATATGCCCGGTATGGATACCATGAAGAATATGAAAGGTATGGACAATATGAAAGACATGAAGGATATGCCCGGCATGGATAAAATGAAAGATATGAAGGATATGCCCGGCATGGACAGCAGCATGAAGATGGGCGATATGAAAAATATGAATATGCCGGTAAAAAATGCAATGGACACCTTTCGTTTTCCTGATAACAACCCTGCCAGAAGTAAATCAGGGAAAAAAAGTAAACAATAAATTAGTGTGCAATGAAACAGTTTCAATTCCTTTTATTGTTAATTCCTTTTTGCAGTATGGCTCAAGAAAATAAATCCATGCAAATGCCGATGGGTAAAGAATCCGGAATGCGAAAATCTACAACTTACGATTACCCTCTGCAACCCGTGCAAACCAAACCGGGAATGGCCTACATGGGAAAAAGAGTGGAATACGATTTATATATAACTGACACGATGGTGAATTTTACAGGCAAGCATCGCCATGCCATTGCCATCAATGGACAAATACCTGCTCCTATTCTTGAATTTACAGAAGGCGATACCGCTATCATCCATGTTCACAACATGATGAAGATGGAAACATCTATTCACTGGCATGGAATATTATTACCCAATAAAGAAGATGGCGTTCCCTATTTAACTACTTCGCCTGTTGAACCTGGAGAGACTTACACATTCACTTTCCCACTTATTCAAAGCGGCACATACTGGTATCATTCACATACCATGTTGCAGGAGCAAAGCGGCTTGTATGGTTCTATTGTAATACATCCTGCACAACCTGAACCAAACTTGAAAGAATATCTTTTGTTACTGTCTGACTGGACAGATGAAAACCCTCACCAGGTATTGCGATACCTGAAACGTGGCGGCGAATGGTATGCCATTAAAAAAGGCGCACTGCAAAGTTATGGAGAAGCAATTGCTGCCGGTTCTTTTAAAGATAAACTAAAGCAGGAATGGCAGCGTATGCCAGCAATGGATGTATCTGATGTTTACTACAATAAATTCCTGATGAACGGACAGGAAAAAAATTATTTTAAAGATGCAAAGCCCGGCGAAATAATAAGGCTTCGTATTATTAATGGCTCAGCCTCCTCTTATTTTACACTTCAGTATGGAATGAGTTACATGCGGCTGATAGCAGCAGATGGAATAAACGTTACTCCTGTTTCTGTAAGCAAATTAGAAATTGCCACTGCAGAAACGTATGATGTTTTAATTACTGTTCCCGAAACCGGTGCAGAAGAATTAAGAGCTACATCATGGGATGTCGTAGGCTTTTCATCCGGTTATTTTGGAAACGGCCCTATAATGAATGCACCTGATATTCCCAGACTTGACTATTTTAAAATGATGAGGGAAATGGGCAGCATGAATATGAATGGTATGAAAATGGACGACATGGACATGAAGAACATGGATATGAGGGAAATGAAAATGCCATCAGATACCATTCCCACAAAAAAGGATATGGACATGAGTAATATGGATGGCATGAGCATGGGAAATATGCAGGGAATGGATATGGCAATGCCCGGTGAATTTAATTATAACATGCTCCGGGCACTGCACCCGACAACATTGGATTCAACTTTGAAACCAAGAGAAATTAAATTAACACTTACAGGGAATATGCTGCGCTATGTATGGTCATTTGATTTTAAGACTTTATCAACAGCCGATAAAATTCTCATCCGCAAAGGTGAAAGGGTAAGGTTTGTTTTAACCAATAATACCATGATGCGCCACCCCCTGCACCTGCACGGCCACTTCTTCCGCTTCATCAATGCACAAGGCGAATATTCACCACTGAAACATACATTCGATATTAAACCAATGGAGACAGTTACCATTGAGTTTGAAGCAAACGAAGAGAAGGATTGGTTTTTTCATTGCCATATTCTTTACCACATGATGGCGGGTATGGCTCGTATTGTAAGCTATGAAGGAAGTGAGCAAAATGAATTCGCTAAAACCGGTTATCGCAAATTAAAGAAAGAAGACAATATACTTTATCCCTGGTATGACTTATCTGTTCATTCACAAGGGGCATGGCTGAGTGGAAATATCTCAAACAATAAAATGGCATTGGAATTTGAAGGACGAGCAAGTTGGAAAGGTGATTATGAAACTGAAACGCATCTACTTCGTTACCTCGACAAAAAACAATACCTCGCTTTTTATATAGGCTATGATTACCGAAAAAATAAAACACTTCCATTAGCTAATAAGCCCAACTCAAAGGATAACCGAAGGGTTTTTGATGCTGGCTTTTACTATTTGCTGCCTATGCTAATTCGCTCCGAATGGAGGATTGACCATACAGGCCGTTTAAGGCTGCAATTGGAAAGACGGGATTTACCCCTGAGCAATAATTTCTTTTTCGATTTCCGTGTAAATACCGATAAGGAATATAATGTAGCAGCAAGATATATGATTGCGAAATCATTTTCCATCAGCACAAATTATGACAGCGATTACAAATGGGGAATAGGATTAACATGGCACTATTAATTCATCGTACAAAACATCAATATTTTTATGGACCAGAATCATCAAACCCCACAACAATACACCTGCCCCATGCATCCTGAAATAATTCAGGACAAACCAGGCAATTGCCCTAAATGTGGAATGAACTTAATTCCGCTAAATAGCAAGCAAAGCGAAAGTCACTCAAATCATCATGGGCATACTAAAGTTGAAAAACATACTGGGCAAGAAGAACAACCTGCTCCTGTAGTAAACATTAGTAAAGCAAAAGGATTTCAGAAATATACCTGCCCCATGCATCCGCAGATTGTACAGGATGAACCGGGGAAATGCCCTTTATGTGGAATGACGTTGGTGCCGCTTTCAAAAGCCGCATCTCATGAGGGGCATGGGTCGCATTCGTCAGGAATTGCTGATTTCAAAAAAAGGTTTTATGTTGTTTTGGTACTTACCATACCCATTATGCTGTTATCTGAAATGATACAGCACTGGTTAAATTTCCATATCAGCTTTATAGGTTCAAAGTATGTGCTGCTTGTTTTATCATCCATTGTGTTTTTTTATGGTGGCTGGCCATTCCTGAAAGGGCTTGTTGGAGAAATGCGGGCCAAAAACCCTGGTATGATGACATTGGTGGCATTTGCCATTTCAGTTGCTTACATCTACAGCGTAGCCACTGTGTTTGGGTTAAAAGGCATGGATTTTTTTTGGGAGTTGGCAACACTTATTTTAATAATGCTCCTGGGCCATTGGATAGAAATGAAATCAGTAGCAGGTGCGTCCAGAGAGTTGGAGTTATTGGTTCAGTTGATGCCGGACGATGCACATTTGGTAACCGGGGATAAAATTACCGATGTAAAAACGGAATCACTTAAAGAGAAAGATATTATACTTATCAAACCCGGCGAAAAAGTTGCCGCTGATGGTATAATAGTGGATGGTGTAAGCTACCTCAACGAATCTATGCTTACCGGCGAATCGAAACCCGTGGAAAAAACAAAAAGCGATAAAGTGATTGCAGGTTCCATCAATGGCAACGGAGCCATAAGGATTTCTGTATCTCATGGTGCTGCTGATTCTTATCTATCGCAAGTAATAAAGCTGGTGCAGGACGCACAAAAGTCAAAATCAAAAACACAATTAATTGCAGACCGGGCCGCAAAATGGTTGACCTTGATAGCAATTGTAGCTGGTATCACTACTTTTCTTGTATGGTATTTGTCGGGGAAAGACCTTGCCTTTTCTATTGAACGGATGGTAACGGTAATTGTAATTTGTTGCCCTCATGCTTTAGGTTTGGCTGTGCCGTTGGTTGTTGCAAAATCAACAGCTTTATCTGCAAAACATGGACTGCTGATTAAAAACAGAACCGCTTTTGAAAATGCAAGAAAAATAACCACACTGGTATTTGATAAAACAGGAACGTTAACAGTGGGTAAATTCCAGGTAGTGCGGTTTGTAACGCATAGTGATAAATACACCAAAGAGCAGATACTCCAATACGCAGCAGCCCTTGAACAAAACTCCGAGCATCCCATTGCTACAGGCATAACATCCAAAGCCAAAGAAATGAAAATGGAGCTGCCTTCTGTAATGGGCTTTGAAGCCATCACGGGTAAAGGAATATTTGGCATAATTGACAGAAAGAATATGATGGTAGTAAGCCCAGGCTATCTGCAGGGAAAATTTACTTTCTTAACAAAAGAAGAAGTAGTAAAAGCTGAGGAGACACTTGTATTTGTATTAATTGATGATGATATTGCCGGTTCAATTGCCCTGGCTGATGAAATAAGACCAGAATCAGCAGAAGCTATAAAGACCTTACATGAAAACAATATTAAGACCATATTGCTCACAGGCGATAATGCAACTGTGGCAAAAGGTGTATGTGAGCGGCTGGGCATGGACAGTTTTATTGCTGAAGTATTACCGCATCAGAAGTTAGAAAAAATTAAAGAACTGCAAAGCCAGGGTGAATTTGTTGCTATGACAGGTGATGGTGTAAATGATGCACCTGCATTGGCACAGGCCAATGTAGGTATTGCAGTTGGTTCAGGTTCTGATATCGCCGCCGAAACAGCAGGGATAGTACTGGTAAACAGTAACCCGAAAGATGTTGTTTCACTCATTCAGTTTGGTAAAGCCACTTACAGAAAGATGATTCAGAATTTGATTTGGGCAACCGGGTATAATGTAGTGGCTTTACCATTGGCGGCAGGTGTATTGTATAAAATGGGAATCTTGCTAAGTCCTGCTGCAGGAGCTGTACTCATGAGTGTAAGCACAGTTGTTGTAGCCATTAATGCAAGTTTGTTGAAAGTAAAATAAAAAATTTTACCGTAACATATAATGCTATTGTATCAAAAATAAACCAATCTTAAAACTAACAACATGAAAACAACATGCTTTTTACTTCTGACTATTATTTTGTTTAGTAGCTGTGGCAAAAATAGTTCATCAAAAGAAACCATCGGGCAAGATGATGTTTCCGCTACCACCGGCATGACAAATGAGCAATTATCAATGCGTCAGGCAGTAACCAATCTTGCAGTGGCACAGAATTCAGGTCAGCGGCATCATTGGGACAGCATATACCACCATCATGATTCTTTATTCTGGCATCACCATAATAATTACCATCACAATACTTATACGCATGATGACCATAGCCATCAGTGGGTGCCTTATGACCCTGCCATAAATCATTCGCACCACTACCACCATCCCTACCCCGGTCATCTCAATGATTCATTGATTACTGTATTGAATAATCATCATCATACTAATTGCGAGCATCACCCTGGCCACCATATTTGTCATCACCACACAATGGATTCATTACATCATGTACATAACCTGCACCATCCATAATTATCTATAACGAACAAGGATAAAACAATGACCAGCATACAAAATATCGCCTGCATTATTTTACTTGGACTTATGAGCTGTAACAGTGTAAGTAAAACTAAACCTGTTGTTATTGCCAAACCTGCCCCGGAATTATTTAAAATAAAATTAACTGATTTAAAAGATGAAGCACTTGATTTAAACCAGTATGCAGGAAAGGTAATCTTTATTAACTTTTGGGCTACCTGGTGCAAACCTTGTCTTCAGGAAATGGCGTCAATTGAAAAAGCCCAAAATATATTGCGAAATGAAAACATAGTATTCTTATTGGCTTCCGCCGAAACGGTTGACGAAATTGATGCATTCCGAAAACTACATTCTTACCCATTTAGTTATGTTCAAATACAAAACAGTGAAGAACTAAATATTGACGGCCTTCCAACAACATTTATCTTTAACAGGAATGGCAAGTTGGTCTTTTCCGAATCAGGCTACCGCAAGTGGGACGATAAGAGCAACATTGATACCATCCTTAAAATCATAAATACAAATGAATAAGTTATTAACTGCTTTATTATTTGCCCTGGCTATATCTTCCTGTAACAATGCTTCAAAAGATTCTGCAAAAGAAAAAGCTGAACCAATCCAAACTACGAATTTAAAAGAACTACAATCACCTGCTGATACAGCCAGCGCCGAACCTTACCTTTTTACCGATAAGAATGGATTGGTGTATTTATCATGGATTGAGAAAAAAATGGGAACGAGTTTTTTGAAAGTTTCTACGTTCACTAATGAGCAATGGTCACAGCCAATGATAATCAGTTCAGGAGATAACTGGTTTGTTAATTGGGCAGACTATCCGCTTGTGGCTGCGGACGGGGCAAACAATTTAATAGCGCATTATTTGGAAAAAAGTGAACAGGGTAAATATACATACGATGTAAAAATTACCACCTCAGGTGACGCAGGTAAGACCTGGGGTATTGCTAAAGTTTTGCATAATGATGGCAAAAAAGCGGAGCATGGTTTTGTTTCGATGATACCATACGGAGATAACTATTTTGTTTCATGGCTGGATGGACGTAATTCAGTAATGGAAGAAGATGGAGGCCACAGCGAAGGCCATCATGGTCAAATGACAATTAGAGGTGCAGTAATAGATAAGCAAGGAAATAAATCAAACGAATGGGAACTTGATAACCGGGTATGCGATTGTTGCCAGACCGCCGCAGCTATTACCGAAAATGGGCCAGTGGTAGTTTACAGGGACAGGTCGGAACAGGAGATAAGAGATATGTCAATTGTAAGGCTTATTGATGGCAAATGGACAACCCCTAAACCAATCTTTGCCGATAACTGGAAAATTGAGGGATGCCCGGTAAACGGCCCCAGGATTGATGCCATTGGTAATAGTATGGCAGTGGCATGGTTCACATCACCCGATAAGAATGCACAGGTAAATATTGTTTTTTCCAAAGATGGCGGTGCCACATTCAATAGCCCGTTACGCATAGATGAAGGAAAAGGAATTGGCCGTGTAGATGTAGTGATGCTGGATGAAAATACTGCCGTTGTAAGCTGGATGGAGGGGTCTGTAATAAAAGCTGTAAAGGCATATAACAATGGCAAAAAAGAACCTTCATTTATAGTGGCCGCTTCAGCAGAATCGAGGTCAAGCGGTTTTCCGCAGATGACAAAATCGGGGACTAATTTAATTTTTTCATGGACGGATGACAAAAGTAAATCAATTAAAGTAGCAAGCTTTTCACTATAATTGGGTTTGCCTTTACTACATACTAAGGGTGCAATAACAACAATGGGTTTGAGAAACCTGGCGAGAGATTTATATCCTCATCCCTTTACTTTTTTTCTCAACTGATTCTTTTTTTGGTAGAAGCGTTTTTTCAATTTTTATAACAGGGGTTTCTTTAACCCCTTCTTTAGGAGAGCTATGTTCCTCACCCGCTAATTGTTTTTTCTGAATTTTTATGGTGATTTCTCTTTCAAGGTTGGCTACTTCTTTTTTAAGCTGTGCCAATTCAGATTCTTTCTCAAAAGGCTTTGCCACTAATAGTTCAAGCATTGGAATATTATGTTCCAGTTCTTTACAATTCTTTTCATACTTTTCTTTTAGCGCATCCACCCTGTCTATACAATTTAAAAAATGCCGGGCAGCCAATTTAGGATTATCAGTATTAAGATGTCCCTGGTTCCAGGTGTATTTTATACCGGTTGCCTGGCTTTCGGCGTAGAACGTATTTTGGTAGCGATATTCAAACATGCTGTTGTTTTCATAAGTTTCTTTCTGGCGACGTATCATGCAATCAAAACCATACAGGCTGCCGACTTTAAGGCTATCATCTTCACCGGGCTTAGGTTTCCAGTTAAGTGATAGTTGAATAAGATGGATGCCGATGGCTTCTGCTGTTGTGGCAGGGCAATCTTTTATTTGCACCGGATTTGATTTAGTGCCGTCTTTTTCAAAGGCTAATACTTTATTATAAGCCGATTCGTCTGTGGCTAATTTTGTGAGAGTTTGCATTGTTGTTTCTTTATCCCTTTGCATATTCTCCAACTGAAACCGTGACCGGATTACTTCTTTATGATGGGCATTGCGGAGACTTTCCAACACAGCTATCTTCTTTTCCATTTTTGATTTTTCCAGCAGTGTTGTATCACCGGATAAAATGGCGATGTATTCTGAAAAGTTCATCCCACTCTTTTCATCAATGCTGCCCTCGTCAATCGTCCGCACATTCAGTTCGCAGTTTTTCATCTGGCTGATAAAAGTTTGTTTATTCTTCAGCAAATTGAATTTGTAATTATCTAATGATTGCTCAACTGCATAAATGAAGTTCTGCACTTTGTTATCGTAGTTTTCTTTTGCCAGCTTGTTTCCCTGCCTGGCACCACGGCCGTTACGTTGTTCCAGCTCTGATGGCTTCCAGGGAATATCAAGGTGGTGCATTGCTACAACTTTTGCCTGTACATTTAAACCAGTACCTGCTTTCTCTGTACTGCCCAGCAAAATCCGTATTTCACCATTATTCATTTTCCGGAACAGTTCTGGCTTTTGCCTGTCTGTCCAGTCATGAATGAAAGTAATTTTGTTAGCAGGAATATCAAAATCTGTAACCAGTTTTTCTTTTAACGCATCATAAATATTAAACTCATTGGGCTTAGGTGTACCAATATCGCTAAACACAATTTGTGTTCCCCTGCTTTCAATACTTTCATTATAGACTTCAGCAATCTTTCTTGCACAAACATTTACTTTATGATTAGGATGGTCTTCATATAAAGAAGAATCTATCAGCCGCATATCAGCCGCCATTTTCTTTGCATAATTTGTAGCTATGAGCATTCGGCCTCTGTCTTCTTCATCTGTTAAAGGTGGCCTTCCAATTAAAGAGCCATCACCAGTTTTAGCAAACTGCATCAGTTTCTTAATAAATTCTCGCTGGTCTGGTGTGGGTGGAATATTGACTAATTGTTCAGCCAATTCAGGTTTATCCAAATTGATATGTTTGGCAGTTTTATAATCGGTGATTTCATTATAAAACAAAGCCAGTTCCGGCACTTTTATAAAATGACGGAAACGTTCCTTCGCAATGATTTCATTGGTAACAGAAAATTCAAAGTCAACAGTCTTCTTTGCGAATACTGCTGCCCAGCCATCAAAATTTTCAATACGTTGCCGTTCCATTTCATTTGGCCGCAGGTATTTAAACAACAAATACATTTCTGTAAGGCTGTTGCTAATGGGTGTGCCGGATAAAAACGTTACACATAAATCACTCCTGAATTTTTCCTGCAAGGTTCTCACAGCAAAGAGCATATTCAAAGCCTTTTGGCTTCCCTGCTGGTTGCCCAATCCTGCTACACGGTCATGCCTTGTGGTAAAAGTGAGGTTCTTAAATTTATGTGCCTCATCAACAAACAAATGGTCAATACCTAATTCCTTGAAGTTGATACCGGCATCTTTCTTTTCGTCAATGGCTTTTCTTAACTCTTGCAATTTTACTCCCAGGTTTGTTTTGCGTATCTCCAAACCTTTCAACATTCGCCGGGAAATTTCGCCACCCATATCTTTAATGGTGTACAAATCTCTTTCGATGTTATCTAATTCTGCCTGAAATATCTGCCGTTGTATTTCCGGGCTTTGAGGAATTTTTCCAAACTGGTCATGCGTAAGTAAAATACAATCCCAGTTGTTGTTTTTTATTTCATGAAAGAGCCGCAACCGTTTGGTTGGAGTAAAATCATTTTCACCCGGAGCCAGTATCCTTGCATTGGGATAAGCTTTGCGATAGGTTTCTGCAATCTGGTTAACATTTGCCTTTAAAGCAAGTATCATCGGTTTATTGGCAACACCCAGCCGTTTCATTTCATAAGAAGCCACAACCATCGTCAATGTTTTTCCCAAACCAACTTCATGGTCAATCAATGCTCCACGATTTTGTATGATACGCCAAACCGAATTTTTCTGCGAACTGTATAAATCATCTATACCCAATCTTCTTTTATCCAAATTGGGAAACTGCAAATGGCTTCCATCATATTCTCTCAGTACATAACAATTAAAAGTATCATTGTACAGATTAACCAATTCAGTCTTGTCTGCTTCGGGCAATTCCTTCAGCCATTCTACAAAATTGCTTCTGATGGTTTCTACTTTTTGATGCCCCAATTGAATGGCATCATTGTCAGGCACCCGGATAGTTTTATCGCCTACATCAACCTCATAAGAAAAGAAGGGAGTGGTATTTTCCAACGCATGTTCTAATAATTTATCGCCAAACATCCGTCTGCCATCTTTCGGCTGCACGGCATATTCCTGGTCAATCTTTGCATTGCTGGATGATACCTTTACTTTAAATGTATCGACAGAAGCGAAATAGGTTACCTCAGTATTTAACTCAAAAATGTGCGATGCAAAACGGTTGTAATAATCAAGCGGTATCCATCTTTCACCCAAGTTAAAATCCAGCAATTCAAAAGGTATTTTCTCTGGCTGTACTTTTTCTAATGCCTGCAGGCTTCTTAGTAATTGTGCATTCTCCGAATTTTTATTTACTACTTCAGTAGCTATACGCCATTTGCTTACCACATTACCACTTAATAACTGGTCGGCTGTTTCCCACTCATTGTTTAAAGGGTTTAAGTAGATATGATTGCCCAATGCTGTAATAGCTTCCTCTTCTGTAGAGTCAGTGGCGGCAGCAATAAATTCCATATCTACCTTGCCTTTATCATTCAGGCTTTTTGCCAATGCTTCCAGCGGATTAGCCGTGTGAAATGCTTCTTGCTTTTGTACTAATGACTGTGTGAGTATATCTGCTTTTACAAATTGTTCGCCTTCCTTTCTTTCTAAAGATGCCAGCATTGTCAAACCAAATGCCTCATCCTTTAATATGCGTTGCTTATTTGTGTTTGAATTTAACAACCCATGGCCCCTGGTTAAAGCATCATACGACTCATTCAATTCCTTTCTTAGCTTGGGGAACTCAATCTTTTCAGTTAGTTCTTTATCTGCCAATAACAAATACCTGTCTCTTACCAATGTGTATTGCTGATAAAATGCTAAATCTTTTTTATCGTAAATGCTGGGGAGAAAAACAGGTTTATCTTTTTCACCAGTAAGAAATGAAACAAAACCAACCCGGTTTTTGTGTACAATTAAAGTGGCCTCTTTATGATAAGGGTTGACATCTTTTATAATGTCATCTTCTTCAGTCCCCAATGAGATATGAAAAACCGACTCACCTTCATTATAAAATTCGTGGCCATATTGTTTTAGTAAATTGGAAAGTGCTTTTAATTCATTTTGAAAAGCTGCCGCATTCATCCAGTTGGCTCCAAATTGTAGCTCATCGAAATTTGAATAAAGTTTGTAAGCATACTGCTTAAAGGCGATAGATTTGGCCGTGAGCATTACAATACCTTCATGCTCCGGGTTGTCTTTTGTTTTGATGATATTAAGGAGTCTTGCAGTTTTCTTATCTACCACAGTAGCATCAAGAGGATTGATATAAGCCATTGCCCGATTTATGTTTGCTGCCGGAGCAATATCAAACAATCCTAACTGTACAGAATTGTTATCGGCAATATTTTCAGGAATGGGCAAATAAGTTAACTGTTTGCCTGTAAGCTTTGGCTTTATGGTTAATTCCTGTTCAAACGATTTTTTATTGAACCGTTTTCTTAAACCATCCACAATAGTTGCAGACAACTTACCCTCAATTCCATTGATATTACCTTTTTGCCAGATAGCTTCAGTAGCTCTGCCGTATTGATTTTTTCCTGGCTTAATTTCATTGGCGGCAATGATTTCGGGGTGCAGGACGATGTACTGGTTTACATGATATTCGCCAAATTCATTTTGCTGTTCAGTTGTCTGAATCAAGTTTTGTTCATGGGTTGTTATATCTTTTTTACCCGTTTGTTTTTGCACAATTAGCAGATGTGATGGTGCTTCTGTGTTACCAGTATCTTTCATCAGGTTATCCGGTAATACAGAAAGGCTGATAAAATTTGAATTGTGAAAAAGATATTCTCTGGCTGGTTTATTGGATGGACTGTTTAGGAACGCATCGG
Organism: Chitinophagales bacterium; assembly: GCA_017303455.1. GTDB lineage: Bacteria > Bacteroidota > Bacteroidia > Chitinophagales > Chitinophagaceae > CADEDV01. The sequence goes on from JAFLBM010000004.1 coordinate 181,786, forward strand.
TCGTTACATAGGCAAGCAAGCCGCCTTCTTTAATTTTATCAAGTCCTTTTGCAAAAAAATAGTTATGTATTTTGCCAGAAATATTTTCATCCGGATATTTTTCATCAAGTACTTTGAAATTACCAAACGGGATATTGCTTACAATTAAATCACTGCTGCCATTTTCATCATTGCTGGTGTTTTCAAACCCTGTCACCTGCACGGTAACAGGAACGGGTATCGAACTACTAAGTGCAGTCAATACCCGTCCCGTCAGTATATCTTTTTCTATGGCTGTAATATTTTGTAAGGATGGAAAAGTATTTACAGCCTGAGCACTAAAAACCCCGGCGCCGCTGCTGGGTTCATACAGGTTTTTGGGTTCAATACCCTGTTTCTTTAATTCAGTAAACAGAACTTTGGGAATAATCTCCGGAGTGTAAAATGCTGTAAGGATACTGTTACGTAACGAATCAATTGTATCCTTGTATTCCTTTTCGCTTAGATGCTGTTGCAACAAATGGTGCAACTCAATAATATCAGCATACAATGCCAGGTCTGCTTTGGTTGCATTGAGTTTAACCCATTCATCTTTTGGCGCATTAGGAAACAGTATGGCTTTCAATCCGCCAAAACCAGAATACTGCCGCAGAGATTGCACCTGTTCATCAGAAAGTTTTTGTCGCTGATTGTATTCAAGTGCAACCCTGATTGCAGCAATATTATCCTTCAGCTTTTGTTGGCTGTTGTAACTCATTGCTCACATTTTCATTCTCGCTGTTACTCTTCAGGTACTCACTAATCATCCCCGTAATTGCATATTGTATAAACCGGTTATCCTCATTTTCTATAGAGAATTTTAAATCCTCAAATACAGGTTCACAATAACCAATCATATTTATGATTTCATGCTGAAGCAGCCCGGATTCGGTAAGAGAGTTATAGTTTGCTTCAAATTCCTGTTCCAGCAGGTTAAGAATATAATTATAGCGGGAAGGCCGGAACTCAACTGTTGCCTCCGTTAAGCATCTTTCAATAATTATATATTCGGGTTGCTTGCCTTTTTTTAATTGCTCAGATAATAGTTGAACACTTTCTGCTTTTTCATACAACCAAGCCCGTAGCTTATCTTCTGCTTCTAAAGCAAAAAGTAAATCAGGGTTATTGTCCCGTATATATTCCAATAATTTGCTTACCAAAACCTCTTGCATAAAAAATGATTTTATACGCCGAAGAATGAACGGATAACTGTAGCAACAATCACCAGGAACACACAACTGCCAAACCATGCAGCAGCTACTTTGCCAGTATCATGGTCGCCGCTATTCCATTTTTGATAAACTTTCACTGCACCTATTAAGCCAACTATGGCACCGACAGCATACATCAGGTTGGTGCCCGCAGCAAAATAACTTCTCACTTTAGTATTGGCCTCATTAATACCTGCGTTACCATCTTGTGCTGCGGCTATCAACGATACCGTCAGGGATAAAGAAATGGCGACCAGTTTGTGCCACTGTTTTTTGCATTGGTGAAATACTCTTACACTTTTCATACACACTATGTTTTTAATAATTGATTTTGAAAAAAAGCTTCATTGTACCCTTCCCTATAATTACTAACCCATCCATCACTGTACAATGAAGCATAAGTTTATGTTAAGTCCATATTGACAATAAATCAGCTTCCTTAATTAAACCGGGAAACTTCTCATTGACTTGAGTAAACACTATCGTTGAAATCTCACTTCTGCAATCAGCATTTTTCAGGGCCGGGTATTTGGAAACGATTAATTGCATTGAAAATAGCAGCTCCGGCTTTGGCATATTAGGCTCAGCACTGCTGGTAAATGCCTGAACTTCGTCGGCAAAAGCCTGCACCAAAGGAGAGATATCGGCTTCCAGTGTTGTTTTTGGAAGATAGTTTTCAGGCTTTTCAATAGGCTTGAAATGCTGAAGTCCCTCATCAGCTGGTATAAATATTTTTTCATTCTCAACCTTCCTGATTCCTATTAGACCTAATATTTCCCAGCGATAATATTTAAAGCCAACAAAGCAATAATATAACAGCAGCAAAGTGATTAATCCGGCTATGTACTGATTCCATGAAATTGAACTAAGCATAAACAATATTTTATTCTGCTTAGGTAATTATCAAATACATGACCATAAATACCGGTAAAGTAGTAAGAGAGGTAGGACAAACGGATAATGACTTACCAAAAAGAAAGCCGAAGTAAAACTCCGGCTTTCAAGAATCACTTTCCTTTCTTAGCTCCGTGGTTGGGGTTCATTTGCTTTCCCCGGTTACCCTGATTCTGGGCATGTTGTTTATTTTGCCCTTGTGTTCCTTTGTTCGCATTCTGCTGATTGGAACTGTTATCAGCAGGTTTGATGTTGTTTGCCATTTTGAGATTATTTTATTTCTCAAAGCTGGTAATACTTTTTTTAATTTTAGCAAGGATGTCACGAAGTTGATTATTTTGTAACGAATTGATATTATCAAAAGCCTTCTTCTTTTCAATAAATTCATTCGCAGCCTTTTTGCTAATCTTAATATTACTGTAATCAACGGACGGAGTAATATCAATGCTGTTAGCAAATAGGAAATTGCTTTCTAAACCATAATGCTTTACGTTGATTAATACGCCTCTTTTAACAAGACAAAATAAAAATTTGCTTTGGTTAATTACCTTTTGTAATTCCCCGAAATTTGTTTCTGTGTATAAAATATTGGTTTGGGTTGCTGAACCGCCAATGCCAGATATCGCTCTATCAAGCAATATTTGCTTTGTCCGGCCTTTTGAAAAAACACCAATAATATTGGCTGGTTTTACTTCATAGAACGCTGCCTCATTTTTGAAAGAAGCTTTGATTTTAACCGGTAGTGGGTTAGTAAAAAGAGTGTACTGCTGAAGTAAAACTTCTAAATCAGAAAACAGTTTTAAGTGCCAGTTCGTTTCGTATTCATCAATCGTTACTTTTTGGTGGCGAATAACTGTTTGAAGTTGCCTGACTTTTGTTTTAAGCCTGCTATTTTCTTTCTTTAGTCCCGATAGTATTTTATCTTTCATACTCAAATTTAATGAAGATAATTAGCTGAAACAACAGCCTCTAAAGTCATAATCGCCCAATAATTGTCACCCACTTCTGCATTATTTCTTTCATCATGTTTAATGTGGCTTTATCAGGAGCATGATATTTAGTTTCTAAGCTTCCGAAAGAAATATCATCTTTTTGAAGTGTAGTAAATAATTTTGAAACAGTTTTCAGCATTGGTGCAATGGTACGATTGATAATGATTTTGTCAACCACCAGTAACCTGATAAGTACCGCCAGCTTAGCAACAGATAAAGATGTTTGTATTTTTAACTCCGGGTCTATCATTACGTCTTTATCGGAAGCCCTCTTGCTTTTTTGTTGGATGTGTTTTATTTCCTCTGTTATATAATCTGTTATTTGTTTTTTCAGGTGTAGTTTTTTACTATCAAAGCCGGTAGTTGCTTTGGTTTTTACCTGAGAAATTAAACTAAAGTGCTGTTGCAGGAATGAAATATTTGCCGCATCTGTTTCAAAATGTTCTGCCTGCGCTTTTATCAAGTCAATTTCATACTCAATAAAACAATTTGAATTGAAATTATTGTAATAAAGTAAATTTCTGACAGCATTTTCTGTTATAGATGCGGAAGCTGCTTCAATTTCCTGAACGAGGTTTTGCAGATAAACTAATTGTCTGTAGCTAAGACCATATTCCGGTAAACTACATTGCTCTGTTACTGCCTGTTGAAATACCTTAAGAAGTTGGCTGTTATCCAGCTTTAACAGCAAATAGTCAATTTTTATCTTTAAGCATTCTGATATTTCCCGGAATTGAAATTTTGCAATCCTGCTTTCAAAATCATAATATTCGTAAAAGAAATTTTGTATAAACCCGAGTGTTGTTTCAATCTGTGTACAAACTCCACTATGGCATTCTATATTTTCAAATACTTCATCACTGATATTTCTTAGCAATGCCTGAACTAATTTTATGTACTGCCCCTTATCAAAGGCGAAGGCATTATCAATAAGCTCTTCCATCAGCAGCATGGGTATATATTCCACATCCGTCTGAAGGCTTTTAAGTAAATCGCTTTCTAACAATTCAGGAAAAACCTGTTTATTTCTGGTGGCGTTATCCATGCCATTACTAAGTATAAAATACCATTTACCAAGTGCCTGTTGAACCGACAATTTCGGGCCTGAAAATGAGGAGTCATCCTGAAGAAGCAGAGATTGGGTAATGTCAAAACTCTTTGCAATTCCGTTTGCTTTTACTACACTTTTCATAACACACTTTTGAGTAGTAAGATTGCAAACAGCAAACCAATAACATTACGTTAAGTAGCGTATTTTAGTAAGTAATTCAGCGTATTTTAAGGCTAAAACCAGCCAGATTTGTTAATTTGTAGGCACCACACCCAATTTATTGAGCAGTTCCAACTTATTGGAAACTTTCACTTTGTCAAATATATTCTGTACATGCTTTGTTACCGTTCTTTCGGCTATAAACAGGCTGTCGGCAATTTGTTTATAGGAACTGCCCCTGCAAATTAAACTGGCTATCTCTCTTTCCCTGGCTGTTAGTTGATATTGTTTACAGCTTTCAAATATTCTTTCTTCAGCACTAAGCCGTTCTATTTCACGGGTTCTTTTATCCACTTCTTCCTGTAGTTTTTCGTTCCAGCGGGATAATTTTTCTTCTGAGTCAATAAGGCGTTGATGTTCCGATTTTACCATTCTTATATGTTGCTTTAACTGTAGTGCAAGCAATAATAAAAATCCAGTGTTTGTAGTGGTTGCTTCAACAGCCTGTCCTAAATTATAAAAATCAATTACCGGCAAACTAACCCACGGCGTGAGGCTAATAAATGATACTGCCATTTCTTCTTTTGCCCCTTTTGTTTCAAAACTGTTTTTATATTTATGGCGTACTGCCTTTATTAATGTAATGATTACCCATAAGGCGTATGCGGTTGGAATGATTAGAAGATTTTTTGCAGCTTCAAGATTTCCTGATGATACAAACAAAATTACAAAGATGACATACGGAGCTATCAAAAAAATAAATACCCCTTTATAGGCATGAAACTTCATTTTCTCTAAACGGAAGGCATGATAAACATAGTAAGGAAAATAACAGGGAGTTACAAACCCCGTGGCGTATGCAATACTTGTTTGAAGATAATAGGAACCCGGCAGGTTTTCATCAGGCAATAAGCCGCCGGTTACATTGTAAACTATAAGGAGAAAAATTAAAATGATATTAAGGTAAGCCGATTTATCATCTGGCCGGGCCAGGCGGTAAATAAGCAAGTAGGAAAGAATGACTATTTCTATACAGACGAATAGAAAAGTAACAAGGTGCATTTGGGTACCCGGTAACAGCATATCGTTTTGCTTACGTTTTCTAAAGGCTTTTCATACAAAAAAGCTTGTATCCAAAATCAAGTTCCTTATATATCTTAAAACCATGTTTCAGGTACCACGGTAAATTTCTTTCTGTTGAAGTTTCCAGAATTACAGGGCGGCCTTCAGTTTTGCTTTTCTCCAATATTTGTTTTAGCAAAACCGTTCCTGCTCCTTTGTTTTGTTCGGATGGGATTACGCCTATAAACCACAAGTATGTAAAAGGCTGATGTGGATGAATCTTTTTTATAGTAGCCTCCCGCTGTATGGCTTTTTTTGCATTGCTTAAACCGGTGCAACTTGTTATCAATTTAATATCGGCACCAATAGACCTGAAAGTTGTTTTTTTCTTATCAGGGTAAATAATCAGGGCGCAGGCCTTTTTGTCATCCGAAAGTAATACTTCACCAAACCAGTAGCAGTAATCAAATGAATACTCCATTAGTTTGCTTATCCGGTGCTTCCTTTTCTTATCCTGCTTTATAATATAGTTTACGCTTTTGTTGTCAGCAAAAGACGCTGTCAGAATAGAAACGACAGTTTTTCTATCAGAATAGGAAGCCTTGGTCATGGTTATTTTAATCGCTTAAGATATAACTATCAATTTCTATACCGATTAAAACTTAAATTTTTATTATTGCTATTATCCGGCTGATTTTGTTTTATTTACAGTTGTTCAAGACAGCTTTTTATTCAACAATTATGTAGATTTCACGGCAGTCTATAACAGGAATCAATCAGTGATTTACTAAGTGTTTATACTGATGTCCTTAATTAAAAGACCCGGCGCAATCCTTCCAGCGTTTATATAAATTATTACTCCTTCGTGTCAACTAAACGGCGGAACCATTGCGCCGGATAACGATATTTGGAATTGAGTTTGGCATAACAAAGATTACCTGAATGTATTCCGCCAAACACAATTCCAGACAACCAAAGAAGCTTTATATCTTTAGCGTATAAAGAAGTTAATCCAATGATGATTTTTGCATACGGCTCAAATATGAATATTAACAGGCTCACTCAACGGGTGCCGTCAGCCACAAAATTTACCAATGTATTTCTTCCTGGCTATAAATTAGTTTGTAATAAAGTAAGCAAAGATGGCTCCGCTAAAGCAAACATTGTTAAGTCAGGCATCACCACTGATATAGTTTGGGGAGTATTATTTAAGATTGAAAAAAAAGAGAAACCCCTGCTTGATAAAGCCGAAGGATTAGGTAAGGGTTACAATGAAGATAGTTTGACCTTTTATGCTGAAAATAATTCACAGCATGTTGCACAGGTTTATATCGCTGATAGCAATTCAATCAATAATAGTTTAGTTGCCTATGATTGGTATAAAGAGTTTATTATAACAGGTGCTATTCAAAATCAATTACCTGCTGATTATATTTCGCAACTTCAATCTATTCCTTGTATCCCAGACCCTGATGAAAAACGTAGCGAAAAGAACTACTCTATTTTGCAGGGAGAATAATATTTATTGTTTGCCAGCATTTCGTTCAATGTGCATCTTCTGTTGCGACGCTCCGTTCAACTTTCTGTTCTTCTATCATCAAAGACCTGGCGCAATCCTTCCATCGTTTATATAAATCGTTACTCCTTCGTCGTAACGAAACGGCGGAACCATTGCGCCGGATAAGGATATTGGGAATTGAGATTGGCTTTTCTTCAAGATGCCAATAAAGCTATCCTGCCAAACACAATTCCAGAAATAGTAAAGCAGATTTTACAATGATGAAATTGTAATACTGCTCATTCAACTGACCCTGCCGCAAAATTATTGTCCTGCTCTGTGCGGAACAAGGTCGTCGTCCCACATTATAAAGAGCCGTAAATCGCCACGGGTTTTCAAAAAAATCTCCACCAGAGTATTCGATACTATTCCACATGGGGTAGTATTTTATTTGAAAAACCTTGTTTCTCCGCCGCAGTCCTAATGGCTGGTCGCTAAGGGTAAATGAATGAAGCGAAGCTGACTTCATTTAATAATTATTTTTTAAACATTTAAAATTTCATGTTATGGAAATCATCGGACGAGTAACAGCAGACGCAACCGTTAGCGAAACAAAAGCAGGGAAAAAAGTAGTGAACTTTTCTATTGCTATTTATGACACTTACAAAACAAAAGGCAGTACCGAGGTTCAGAAAATTGTAACCTATGTAAACTGCTCGTACTGGATTAACCCCGGTGTGGCTGCTTACCTTACTAAAGGCACATTAGTGGAATGTTCCGGCAGAGTTGGAGCAAATGCCTGGACAAACAAAGAAGGCGAAGTAAAAGCCAGCCTTACTTTCCATGTAAACAGCATCAAATTACATGGCCGTTCTACTGGTGGTAATGCAACACCTGCACCAGTAGTACCAATGGACACAGCACCTGCAGCCCTTTCAGCAGTTGCTGACGACTTACCATTTTAGTTTTTATGGCATCCTGTCAAATGGCAGGATGCTTTTCATTCTTAATCATTTCTAAATTTACGATTATGGCACACAATATTAATTTCAACGAGCAAACAGGTAAACACAGTTTTTTTTCAGTAAAAGAAAAAGCATGGCATGGTTTGGGGCAAATAGTAGAAGATTATCCAAACAGCAAAGAAGCATTGCAATTTGCAGGGCTTGATTTTGAAGTTTGCAAAAGACCAAACATTCATAGACTGGATAATGGTAACGAGATTATTTCTACTAATTCATTCTACACTTACCGCCCAAATACCAACGCCATATTAGGCGACCGCTTAGGAAAAGATTATGAAGTGGTACAAAACATTGATGCTTTCAGTTTCTTTGATGCCATTGTAGATGGCGATGGCATCCAATACGAAACCGCAGGAGCATTAGGCAAAGGCGAAAAGATTTTCATTACCGCTAAATTACCGGGTTACATAAAAGTTGGTAGTGATGATATGATTGAAAAGTATTTGTTTCTTACTACTTCACATGATGGGTTTGGAAGCATCATGGCGGCGTTTACTCCCATTCGTATTGTTTGTAACAACACCCTCAATGCAGCTTTGAAAAACTGTAGTAATTCTATTAAAATCCGTCACACTGCCAATGCGAAAGAACGGCTGGAAGAAGCCTACAAAGTAATGGGAATATCTAATCAGCTTTCTGCACAGTTGGAAGGAATCTTTAACCAGTGGGCAAAAGTTCGCATTACAGATAAGGAAGTACAGAAACTGATACAACTGGCAATGGTTCCCAACAAGGAAGTATTGCAGAATATTGAAAAAGGTGAGCTGGATGAACTAAGCACCTGCTTTAAAAATATGTGTGATGATGTGTATGAATACAATATGACCAGCCCATCCCAACAATATGAAACAACAAAGGGAACGGTGTTCGGCACATACAACGCCATTACTGGCTATTTTCAAAATGTAAGAAACTACAAAGACGAAGAAGCTAAGATGAAATCTTTATTGTACGGTGGAACTGCACAGTTAAGAACACAAAAGGCTTTTCAGCTATGTGAGAGTTTTGTAAAGTGTGAGTTTGCAGGTAACTGGAGTTAATCATTTTTAAGGGGCATTGCAAAATGCCCCTTAAATTGATAAAAAAGCTGCCCCGCAACATAGTGACAGCGTTTGTAAAATGGCGGTGCAGCTTGGGTTTTTAGTACCTTTAGATAATTTTTTTAGTTACAGTTCCGAAATAAATAAAAATGTTTCGTTTAAAATATACTGAAATACCTGGTAATCACTATAAGATAAACAGAGAGTTCATCGGTAATCCAATCAATGAGTTCGCAGAAATATATGAAAGATTTGTTGGCTTCTATGCAATTAAAACTCTGATAGCCGATGATGAATTACATAAACGGCCTTTAAAGCTCAAGAAGGATAGAACTTGCAGATTTTGTGGAGTATTGTTTAGTAAGGAAGAGAAGTTTAAATCAAAAGCACACTTGTTTCCTCAGTTAATCGGCAATAAATACCTTTTGTCAGATTTTGAGTGTGATAAATGCAATAGTCTATTTAGCAAATTTGAAAATGATTTAGCAAATTTTCTGGGTGCTACCAGAGCCTTCAGTATTTCTAATGCAAAAAAAGGGGGCCTTAAATTTAAGTCGCCTGATAAAACATTTATTGTTCAAAAAGATTATGAGGCAGCTGATGATATTGCTAAACTTAGGATTGAATCACATGAAGAAGAAAATAATCACTTCACATTAGATGCCGAAAACAAAAAGGTTACTTTTCATACAACACGGGCATCTTATAATCCCCATAATGTTTATGGGGCATTCTTAAAAATGGGATTATCGGTTTTACCTGACGAATTAGTTGATGATTATAAAATCGCTTTTGCCATACTTCAATCAACCAAAAAAAATGAAGAATCTGATAATCCACTTTTTAAACTAAATGTTTATCTACATCCAGGTCCATCATTTCCATCGCCAATGCTGATTCTTTTTGAAAAAAAGAAAGAAACAGAACCTGTTCCGATGCATATAGTTTGCATCATGTTTCAGAATTATACTTATCAATTAGTCTTGCCTTTATGCAAAAAAGATAAATGGATGTACGATGGTAAAAAAATTGTTACGGTGCCTAATATGCCCCCATTTATTGATAAACATTTTGCAGAAAAGTTTGGAATTCCTATAGGGCATCGTCTAAATTTTAATTTTGACGAACTAAAACGAAATGAAAAGCATGAAGTAACATTTTCGTTTGAAAATTTCACAGATACTCGTTTAAATGAGTAACTTCTAAATAAAGCAATCTTTTTTTGGATTACTATTCTAAAGTAAAGGTTTAGTGTCAATTTTTCTTCATTAATTCCCCCACAAAGTTCGCCTTTTGGCTGCTGAAGCGGCCATGAAATTCCGGCATAAAGAAAACTGCTCCCACACTTTTTAAGATACTATTTATTCCGTTGCTTCATTGCCTTTATTGCCAAAAGGCAGTGACAGTTCTGTAATTAATTTTTAAAACAATTAAAAAGTTAAGTTATGGAACAGTTAACAATGAAATTTCCGGAATGGACAAGAGTAGCTGAGGTGGAATTGGTTTACAAAACAAACGTAAAGCCGTCAGAAAGACCAAAGATTGGCAGTGTACAGGATTGTTACAAACTGTTGAAGGAATTATGGAATGAAAACACCATTGAGATGCAGGAAGAATTTAAAGTAATGTTATTGAACAGAGGCAACAAAGTGATAGGTGTTTATGAAGCATCTGCCGGTGGACTTACAGGAACTGTGGCAGACCCAAGATTGATACTGGCGGCTGCCATTAAATCATTGGCTGTAAGTATAGTGCTTTCTCACAATCATCCGTCAGGCAATCTAAAACCAAGCAGAGCTGATGAAGAATTAACCCAAAAAATAAAGTGTGCCGCTGCTTACCATGATATAAGAGTAATAGACCACATTATTATTACCAGCGAAGGGTATTATAGCTTTGCAAATGAGGGGCTGCTTTAACCCCTTTTTTTAAATTTAGCAATGGGCTTAAGATATGTAAATTGAAGGCGATGAACTATATTTACGCTTATAAAAAACCAGACTCACTTATTCCCAAAACCAACTAACTATGGATGTTCAACCTCAAAATCAAAACATAGATAAACTCTTTTCAAACACTACATTTTACATTGATTTTTATCAAAGACAATACAAATGGAATGATGAACCGGTGAAACGTTTACTTGATGATATTTTTTACAAATTTAATGAGGAGTACAAAAAATTTCGGGAGCTAAGCCTTCCTCTGGACCAGACTGCAAGTAAGTATAGCTGGTATTATTTGAATACTTATGTAACTAATAATGTTGATGGCAAATTATACATTGTGGACGGTCAGCAAAGACTAACCACTCTTACACTTTTGCTTATTAAACTAAGGCACCTTGCAAAAGATTTAAACTCTAAATTAGAAGGATGGATAAGCAGTAAAATTGTTGGTTTATCTGGCTATAAAACTGATTTTTGGATGAATCATGAAGCACATAAATCAGCAATGCAATCACTTTATGATGGAATAGCAGAGGAAAATATTGATATTTCAACAGGTTTGACTGCACAAAATATGGTAAGTAATTACGGACTGATTGCTTCAAGGCTTGATTATGAATTAACGGACTTACACAGGCTTGAGAGTTTTGTTTTCTATTATATGCACCGATTGGTATTGATAAACCTCAATGTTGAACAAACTGATGTTCCAATGGTTTTCGAGGTGATAAATGACAGAGGTGTAAAACTTAAACCTTACGAAATCATCAAAGGGAAATTATTAGGTCAGATTTCAAAAGAAGAGTTAGATGGATTGGCTTTAAATGAACTTTGGGAACAACAAGTTGGTTCAATAAACTCATTTAAAGAGGACGAAATTGACCAGTTTTTTACTTATTATCTCAAAGCAAAGTTAGCAGATACTATTGGCGAGGGCAGAAAGTATGACAGAGATTATCACCGTGTTATTTTCTCTGAAAACAAACTTAAATTAGACCATAATCCCACACAGGTAAAACATTTTCTGCTCAACGATTTCAAGTATTACACCAACCTTTACGCAAAAATTTATGCGTATTATAAAGATGCCGATTCAAACACAGGTTTTGAAAGTGTCTATTATAATAGTTTGACAGAGATGGATAATCAATTTCTACTAATCCTTTCTGCCTGTTCAATTAATGACCCACAAGAGGATGATAAAATAAAAGCAGTAGCATATGAATTAGACAGGTTATTTTGCCTTTTACAAATACAAAGAAGCTACGGAAGCAATGCCTTAGCAGTAGCTATTTATAAAATCAGCATAGAAATCAGAAATAAAGATGTATCTCAAATCAGAGGAGCTTTTGATAAAACTCTAATGGAATTATTAACAGAGGCAAGAGGTGTAGAAGCCACCGCACCTCTGTCATATGGTTTTTTTAAAGAAACAGGTATTGAGTTAGATAAAAGATTTAAGAGGTATTTCTTTGCAAGAATTGAGAAATTTATTGCAGATAATACCAAAATGAATGTAAAGCATTCGCTTTACGATTTAGTTCAAAATACAGGGTCGGTAAATGGCTTTCATATCGAACACATCCTTGCTGATAATCAAGAAAACTTAGATTTATTTGGCGGTGATGAAGATAAGTTCAAAAGCGAAAGAAACCGACTTGGCGGTTTATTGTTGTTAAAAGGGAAAGATAATATTTCCAGCAATAATGAGACGTATAAAAAGAAATTAAAAACCTACGCCAATACCCTTTATTGGAACGAAACTCTCCGTGAAGATACTTACACAAAAAAGCTGGATTTCTCAAATATGATGACCACTTATAAATTGAACTTTAAACCGGTTGCAGATTTCGGGCAATCAGAATTGGAAGAACGGCACAAATTATTATTTGATATGGCTTCTTTTATCTGGAAATAGGTTTAACTAAACTTCAATTATTTTCTACTCAGCAATTCTGATTTTATCTGATGAGCATAGCCGGTATTTGCAATTTGAACACATTTTAATCTTTATCAATTCCAAATTTCAAAGCCAGTAAAACGGATGTATTTACTCCTTTATTCATATCAGGTACATCATACCAGTTACCCTCATTAGTCTTGTATAATTTGTAAACTTCTCCTGTTGAATTTGTAATTGAATATTCGCCCAAAACTGCTACCGCAGCACCCAGAATATTTGTTATTTCCACCTGCTTTACTGTGTAATAAAATCGCCTATTATCTGTCAAAACAATTTCCTTAATTTCTTCAGTTTGTACTTCAATTCCATGTAGTAAAAATAATCGTTCTATTGCAAACGAAAATTTATCTATCGCCTGGCTAAATATTAGCCATGCAAACCTCAATACTGGTACAGATTTTACACCTGAGTTGTTATGCGTTTGCAAGTAGTAGTAAAATTCTCAACAAATAAATTTTACAAGGGCTTAATGTGCCCGGTCTTGCACATGGCAAGATGTACAAACGTTATACGTTTGGGGCATCTTGCCCTTCACTCCGAAGTCGTTTCGGGGTAGTGAAACAGAAAACTTAAAAATATGAAGAAGGTAGAAAGTGAAGTGAGGAGCAAAATGGTGGTTGTAAGGATGAATGAAACTGAAATAAATCAACTTACAAAGCTGAAAGGAAAAACTACCGAAAAAGATACCAGTGCTTACCTGAGGAAAGTAGCATTACAAAAGCCTGTTACTGTTAAGTACAGAAACGAAAGTGCCGATGATTTTTTGTTAGACATGCTGAACCTGAAAAAAGAACTCAATGCCATCGGCAACAATTTTAACCAGGCAGTACACAAATTGCACTTGCTTGATAAGATACCGGAGTTCAGGATTTGGGTACAGCAATATGATGGCTTGCAAAAGATGCTAATCAGCAAAGTGGAAGAAATAAAATTACGGATGAATCAACTGTATGAGCAATGGTTGCAAAAATAACCACACCGAAAAGTATTGAAGCAGCTTTGAACTATAATGAAAAGAAAGTTCAAAAGAGCAAAGCAGTTTGCTTACATGCCGCCAATTATCTCAAAGATGCAAAAGACATGAACTTTTATCAGAAACTGGCAGGTTTTGAAAGGCTGAATAGTTTGAATGAAAGAGCAACAACAAAAACCCTGCATGTATCACTCAACTTTGACCCATCAGAAAAGCTGGCTGAAAGTAAGTTATTACAAATTGCATCTGCCTATATGGAAATGATTGGGTTTGGACAGCAGCCTTACCTCGTTTACAAACATGAAGATGCCGGGCATCCACACATTCACATTGTAAGCACTACTATTAAAGCAGATGGTAGCCGTATCAATACCCACAACATCGGCAGAAACCAATCTGAAAAGGCAAGAAAGGAAATTGAGCAATTGTATGGCTTAGTAAAAGCAGAAAGGCAGCAGCAACTACCAAAGCCTGGCATCAAACCGGTTGATGTTGAAAAAACCGTTTATGGAAAGTCGGAAACTAAACGCAGTATCTCAAATATTGTTGGAGCAGTTTACAGTCAGTACAAGTTTACTTCCTTACCTGAATTTAATGCGGCTTTAAAACAATTCAATGTAGTTGCGGACAGAGGTAAAGAAGAAGGCAGGATTTTTAAAAACCGTGGATTGGTTTATCGCATATTGGATTCAGCCGGAAATAAAGTAGGTGTACCTATCAAAGCAAGTTCTATCGGTTGCAAACCAATTTTAGCTAATCTTGAAAAGAAATTTACTGCTAATGAAACGGCAAAAGAATTTCTTAAATCATTTGTAAAAATCAAACTGGATGACTGCCTTTCACAATCGCCTTCTACAGTGAAAGAATTAACGGAGCAATTGAAACAGAAAAATATTTACACTGTGCTTCGTCAAAATGCTGAAGGCAGGTTATACGGAATCACTTTTGTTGATAATCAAAACAAGGTTGTCTTTAATGGCAGTGATTTAGGTAAAGGTTACAGTGCTGCGGCCTTGCAAAGCAAGTTAGCTTCTGGAACTGAAAAATCACTTAGCAACGATGAAACGAAAGGTGGCCGTTCCAGTGGTTCTATTCAAAAAGAAATGTCCCAGCAAAAACAACATGCTAAAACAATGCCTCTCACAACAAAAACTGAAAGCCCATTAGATGTGTTGCTATCTACCAAAGAGCAATACGATAACATACCCAACAGCCTGCTAAAAAAGAAACGAAAAAAGAAGAAACCAAATTTGTAAAATGTAAACTGATGTTATGTCACACACAGGAGAAAATGAACAGGGGTTGCGGAAGATAGTTGACCTGACAAGATTTGCCAGCATCTTTATTTTGATGCTGCATTTTTATTATTACTGTTACGTTGCTTTTGAGCAGTGGGAAATTACAAGCACCATCACCGACAGGTTGATGAAAAATATTTCCAATACTGGTTTATTTCATAATCAGCTTACATCAAAACTTATGGCATTGGGGCTGCTGGTCATTTCATTATTTGGTGCACAGGGCAAAAAAGATGAAAAAATAAATTGGAGAAGTATTACTGCTTATTTGCTAATTGGCTTGCTGCTCTATTTTTCAAGCCAGCTTTATTTTAAACTACAGTACGATATACAAACAGTCGCCATAGTTTACATCACATCCACTGGCATTGGCTTTTTACTTATACTTGCAGGTGGTAATTTACTCAGCCGTCTAATCCGTTACAATTTAGGTGACGATGTTTTCAATTCACTCAACGAAACCTTTCCGCAGGAAGAACGGTTAATCTCCAATGAATACTCCATAAATCTGCCTGCCCGGTATAACCTAAAAGGCAAGATTAGAAAAAGCTGGATAAATATCATCAACCCTTTTCGGGGCTTGTTGGTAATTGGCAGCCCCGGTGCCGGTAAGAGTTGGTTTGTTATTCAGCATGTCGTTAAACAGCATATTGAAAAAGGCTTTGCCATGTTTGTGTATGATTTTAAGTATGATGATTTGAGCCGCATTGTTTACAACTGGCTGCAGCAAAATAAACACAACTATTCAGTAAAGCCATCTTTCTACGTTATCAATTTCGATAACCTTTCTGTGTCTCACCGATGCAATCCGCTTGACCCAAACAGTATGAACGATATTACGGATGCCACCGAAAGTGCCAGAACAATTTTGTTGGGATTGAACAGGGAATGGATTAACAAGCAGGGAGATTTCTTTGTAGAATCACCCATCAATTTTGTTACTGCTGTTATCTGGTTCCTGCGAAAATATGCCGATGGAAAATATTGCACCCTGCCACATGTAATAGAACTGATGCAGGCAGAGTATGATGAACTTTTTCCGGTACTTAACACACAACCGGAAATTGAAGTGCTGGTAAATCCATTCATCACTGCTTATCAAAATGATGCGATGGAACAATTAGAAGGTCAGGTAGCCTCTGCAAAAATTGGCATGGCAAGATTAGCAGCGCCGCAACTCTATTGGGTTTTATCAGGCAATGATTTTACATTAGACATTAACAATCCCAAGCATCCCAAAATAGTTTGTGTCGGTAACAATCCGGAGAAGCAACAAATCTATGGGGCAGTTTTATCACTTTATGTTTCAAGATTAGTACGGCAGGTAAACAAAAAAGGAATGCAAAAATGCAGTTTGGTGTTTGATGAATTTCCTACCATTTATTTCAACAATATTGACAGCCTGATTGCTACAGCGAGAAGCAACAAAGTTGCCACTACATTAGCCATGCAGGATTTTAGTCAGCTTAAAAAAGATTATGGCCGTGAACAAGCGGATGTGATTGTAAACATTACAGGCAACATCATCAGCGGCCAGGTTATGGGAGAAACCAGTAAGCTGCTTAGTGAACGTTTCGGAAAAATAATGCAGGACAGGCAGAGTGTTTCTATTAACCGTACTGATACTTCTATCAGTCATAGTAAACAATTGGATGCTGCCATACCCTCCAGTAAAATTGCTGCCCTTTCTTCCGGTGAGTTTGTTGGTATGGTTGCCGACGACCCGTTAGAGAAAATAAAACTTAAAATGTTTCATTCGGAAATTATTAACGACCATGAAAAGCTGAATGCAGAAGTGAGCAACTACAGGGATATTCCTGCGGTATCAAATGTTACCCAACAGCAAGTGCTGGATAATTACTACCAGGTGAAGATGGATATTAAGAGGCTGATTGGGGAGGAAGTGGGGAGGTTGAAGGCGGAGAAAGAAACTTGACTAATAGGGTAATACCTTTAATCCCATTGGATATTGGAGTTGCAATATGTGATTTACCAATTGTAGTTTAAATTTGCTAAATTGTATAATAGTAACTTCAAAAATGCCTGTTGGCTAATAATTGCTGTAAACCCCTATGGATATTATTAAACTTACTCTCAATTTTATTTCCACAACAGATAAGTCGCTTTTTCTTACTGGCAAAGCTGGTACCGGCAAAACAACATTTCTAAACGCACTTCGTCAAAATATCTATAAAAAATGTATAGTTGTTGCACCCACCGGCATTGCAGCTATCAATGCAAATGGAGTTACCATTCACTCGTTTTTTAACCTGCCACTTGGCCCTTTTCTGCCAGGAAAAAGCCAACTGGGAACCTCTATAGACAGTAATAAAAAGAAGCTAATTAAAGAACTTGAATTACTGATTATTGATGAAGTATCAATGTTGAGAGCAGATACATTAGATGCTATTGATTATATTTTAAGGACAACGAGAAAAAAGGAAGATGTGCCATTTGGCGATGTTCAGGTTCTGTTTGTGGGAGACCTTTGTCAACTTTCACCAATCATAGCAGATGAAGAATGGAGACAGATAAAACAATATTACAGGGGAATTAATTTCTTAAACGCCCTATCAATCAAAATAGCACCACCCGTATATCTCGAACTTACACAAGTTTATCGCCAGACAGACGATAATTTTATTCAATTACTTAATCAAGTCCGTACGGGTAATTGTTCCCAAAGAGAAGTTGATTTAATAAACACTTGTTACAAGCCCGATGTTGTAAATGAGAAAAGTCCCGTTATTCTTACAACTCATAATGCCAAAGTTGACTCAATAAATGAAAATGGGCTTAGAATTTTAGCAACTCAGGAGGAATTTCTATGGGCGGAGGTTGATGGTGACTTTGATGAAGTATCTTTTCCTACTGAAAACTGTTTAAAATTAAAAATTGGGGCAAGAATAATGTTGTTGCGTAATGACAAAGGAAAAGATAAAAAATATTACAACGGAAAGACAGGCCTGGTAAAAGCTATTGTGCCTGAAGAATTATCTATATTGCTTGATGATGGTGCCACAATACAAATTCAAAAAGAAGTTTGGTCAAAAATAAAATATGTATTTAACGAATCAACAAATTCTGTAAACCCTGAAGTCGTAGGTACGTTCAGGCAGTTCCCTGTTAGGTTAGCCTGGGCAATTACCATTCATAAGAGCCAGGGATTAACGTTTGAAAATGCAGTTTTGGATTTAGAAGATGTTTTTGTTCCGGGACAGGCTTATGTTGCTTTAAGCCGATTAAAATCTTTACAGGGACTATCTTTAAGTTCTAAGGTTAATCTTCAAATTATGAATAACTCAGCTTTTGCTGCCGGTGCTTTGCCAGATTCATTATCGGAGGATAAACTGATTGAAATTCTTTCAAATGAACAGGCATTATTTGCAGAACGAAAACTATGTGATTATTTTAGCTGGGTAGAGTTATCTGCATTTTTTTCTCAAAATGGTAGTTTGCTAAATAACTATGCTGAAATTGCGGACACACTCGGGAGAATTAGCCACTGTACTACCACATCGCTTAAATTTACAGAAGAAATAAGCAGCATCTGCAAACTTAACCAAGAGGGTAAATACCAACTACTCGAAGCAAGAATTTCAGCAGCATCCTCCTATTATCTGGAAGAAATTGACAATAGGATTATGCCAGTAGTAAGAGCAGAGTATTCTAAAACAAAAGGCAGTATTAATTTTAAGTTGTTATTCAGGTTTAATGCTGAATTAAAGAAGCTGCTTGAGCAAAAGCTAAGTGATTTTCTTGCTGCTGAAAAATTTGCCAGAGATTTTCTTTCCAATATTATTGGCAACCATGAGGCATAGCTTTCCTAAAATAATTACAATCAGTTAATTATCAATTATTTAAGTCGAACAGAGTAGGAAAATCAGTAAGCGCTTAAAAATAATGCTTGCAATATCAAGCAACAATCTGTATATTTGCTTGCAATATTTAGCAAACCGATAAATTTAAATTGTATGCAAAATTATGGCGACTACTTCAGGGCTTTGAGGGAAGCAAAAAATATGACCCTGAGAGAAGTAGAGAAACAGGCCGATGTTTCGAATGCTTATTTAAGTCAACTCGAATCAGGAAAAGTAAAACAGCCTTCTCCGTTAACGCTTCACAAGCTTTCTGAAATATATGGTGTAAGCTATGATTTGCTTATGGAGAAAGTAGGCTATCCAGTTACCGAACGTAAAGAAAAGGTGAAAAGTGAATCCGGTAAAATATCTATCGCTTACAGGGTGGGTGATATTTCAGATGATGAAGAGTTGGAATTACTTAATTATTTAAAGTTTATCAGAAATCGGAAAAAATGATTTCAGTTACCGGATATAAGCAATTTGTTCAGTGTGAAAGGCTGTGGTTCTACAAGAATATTGTAGCGGATAGCCGTGTGAAGAATGATTTGTTTCGACGGGAAGTAACACTTCTTTCAAAGTTGCAGACAGTTCATGCCTGGCGGGGTACAATAGTGGATAACATACTGAGTAAATTTCTCGTACTTGCAATCAACAATAGATATCCTGTAAAAAAAGATTACTTTATTGAGCAGGCAATGGCCATGTTTGATACACAATTAGAGTATGCTACTTCTCAAAAGTATCGGGAGCCGGATGCTGTACTTACAAATAATCCAGCTTTTAATGCTTTTATTGAATGTGAACTTGGTGAGGGCATTTCTGACGAGGAAATCAATCATGCAAAAGATGATATTGTTACTGCCCTTACAAATATTCTTGATGATAAAGACTTTATTGATTACCTGAAATCTTCCAAATATGTAATTAGCCAGCGGCCATTGATTTATAATTTTGACCGGTTTAGTGTAAAAGCGATTCCCGATTTTATTGCTTTTTTTGATGATAGTCCACCACATATTTTTGACTGGAAAGTACATACATACGGAACGGCTTCATACGATGAACAATTAATTGCCTATGCAGTGGCTCTTTATAAAGTAGCTACCATAAAGCCTCATGCAGATTTTCTTCCCAATGTTTCCAAATGGAAAATCCATGATTATAAACTGACCGAATATCAATTGCTTCATAAAGACCGAATAAAACGGGATTATGATGTAACAGATGAAAAAATAGAAGCTTTTGGAGAGAATATGTCTTCTGCAATTATCAGGATGCATATGGCTGGTGCTAACAAAAAGTACAATCAATTGAAAGCAGACGATTTTTCTACAACAAATTATATTGAACATTGTCAAAAATGTTCATTTCAGAAAATATGTAAAACAAATAGTTATGAAACAACCAGTAAATACACAGTACGAGACGAACATTTTCAAAATTGAAAATTGCAGTCAACTATCTGCTGATTATTTTTTGTATGAAATAATTGGATTGAAAGAGTCAAAAGCTGATGATGATGCTAATGACGATTTTGACATTAATATTCAATACATAATCAAAAGCCTGGCTTATAAGCTCAGGCATCCGGTTACTGTTGTTACTCAAGATAAAAAGCCTTACCTCGTTATAAGGGCCGATGAAGATATTACAAACAGAGTACCCGATGAATACACTGTAAAACACGGTGATGTTGTCTATTTTAAAAAGACTGACAGTCCTATAAAGCTGGATTTTGTCAATTATGATGAGGAAACTAAAAAAGTAATTCTAAGGTTTTTGCAATTCGATAGTCAATCGGAACTCACAAAGAATGAAGGTCTTTGGCAACCCGGCTCCGGCGATGGATTTTTCAATGTAATTGCCAAAGAGCAAAGAAATCCGGTAGGTATATACACCGGTTTTTATTCAAGGGTAACTGAATTACCAACTAAAGGATTTGGTTTTGAGATTGACATTACAAAGAAATATATATCGCTTTATCCCGTTAATGCCCGTTTGTCCAGAAACGAGTTCAAATCGCAAAGAGTAAGTAAATCACATTATATGTATCAGTACGGCGTTACCAGATACGAAATACGCCCAATAGAGCTTAGTGACTTAACAGTTTCTACCTATAAGTTTACACGGCAAACTGACGGCAAAGTGGTAACACTGCTACAGGATATTCAGGACAAATTTGGTCCATCTATGCCGCCAGAGGTAGCAAACTTACCAGATAATGCATCAGTGTTGTTATACAGAACAAATGATGGACAGGAAAGAGCAGCAGTGGCAGCACTTTGCTATAAGGTATATGATACTGAAGATGCCGTAGTGCAAAAAATACATCACAAATCTATTATTAATCCTTTTCCAAGAAGAAGACTGATTCGAATAATTCATAATAATTTTTTCAGAAGGCTGATGTATGGTAAAATCAAATTGCAGGTAGGCACTCAACCAATAACTGTTGAAAAGAAGAAATTTCAGACTCCTGACTTTTTATTTGGAAATGATGTGTCATTATCGGTACGGAATTCTGAAAACTCGATTCATACATTTCTGGAAGACCTTGGTAAAAGACGAAAGGGATTGTTATTTGATGATAGCGCAGGTTTTTATACAAACGCAATATTTGAAACACAGTATTACCTTGTCCCCCAGACTGTTTACAACATGTTTGGTAATGAGAAACATTTTCTTGGTCATTTAAGGTCGCAGGTAAATAAAACTCATCCTACCGAAGATGGATGGAATCCCATTGTAATTACTTATGACAACCGCAATAAGAGGAATGCTGTGGCAATTGGATTTGAAATTTTACAGAAGATGGAAGAAACCATTAAGAAGAATAGCTGCGGGTATGCCCTCATTATGCTTCCATCAGGAGTAGAAAAAGAACATCGCCAGCATGATGATTTAGCCGCATTAGTAGTATCGGAGTGCCTCGAAGAATATAACATTACGGCAAGCATCATGCACAGTGATACTTTGGAAGAATGTTTCTTATATACCGAAAACAATGGGCAGAAGGGCTACGTTATCAGGAGAGAGTTGAAAGGCAAATACGATGGCTATGTTAAAGGTGTTGCAATTAATCAGGTGCTTCTTAACAATGAAAGATGGCCTTATGTTTTAAACACCCCGTTACATGCAGATTTGACCATTGGCATTGACGTAAAAAAACACATCGCTGGGTTTACCTTTATTGACAAGTATTCTAAGAATATACTTACCAAATTCGATAAGTCAAAAAATAAGGAGCGTTTATCTGAGGGACAGATTATTAAAATGCTTGTCAGATACATTACTGTCCAGAAGAATAATACAACAAACCTGTTAAAAAAGATAGTTATCCATCGGGATGGGAAGCTATTTTCAGTTGAACGGAATGGAATATTTAAAGCTATTCAATTGTTGAAAGAAAAAGGCATACTCCCGGACGATGTATCTGTAAATATTGTTGAGCTACCTAAACATTCAATACTTCAATTAAGACTTTTTGAAGTGCTTAAAGAATATGATGTATTGTATAATGAAGAAGACGATGGCTATGTGTTAAATCCAGAGATTGGCTCTTGGATAAAGATAAATAATCGGGAAGCTTTTCTTTGTACAACAGGCAGAGAGTTCAAACATAACGGAAGCTCTAATCCATTGTATATTAAATACCCAATTGGGAATATGGATATAGAGCATATTATAGAAGACATTTATTACCTGTCATGCCTGGCTTATACAAAACCAGATGATTGCTCCAGATACCCATTAACTATTAAGATAACCGACCGAAGAATTAATATACTGGGCAGTGATTTTGATTTGGAAGCACTTGATGTTCTTAAAACCATTCATTCATAACGCTAAACATACAACTATGAGCAATATTGGTATAAATACAAATACTTTTCGCCTTACCAGTAAATACCTGGATATACTAAATGATTTTATTGTGAAGGCCAAAATACATCCGGAAATTACAGATGCACGGCAGGAGCAACTAATTGATTTTGTGTCTAAACTTACTGATGTAAATAATGCTGAACCTCAGTTTCAAATGTTGTCAAGTATAATTGAACGGGAACTACGAAATTTCAACAAAAAACCTGATGTTTTCTTAAACACATTAATTCAGGATATTAAGAACAAAGACACAGAAACTGTTATACCTAAAATTGAATTAATTACAGAAGCCTTAGATGTTGAAAACAGTGAAGTTTTAGCAAAGATAATTGGCGATTAAAACTATGAGAAGTTATATTAACGGAGCAATCAAAGAAGCGATAGCTAAGGGCTGGGTATTAATGTCAAAAATACCCGGTGCAAGAGAACTTGGAGTATATTTCCCATCGTTAGCAACAATAGCAAATAGGGAGATAGAGCGAATAATAGCTGAACTTGATTATTTGTATAATGATGATGATTATAACGACCCAAAGAGTATAAGACAAAAGTTTTCGAAATTTAAGCAGCTTTCTGGCCGGTTGTCTGATATTGAAAATGTGGTAATAGCCGCCATGAGCAGGAAAGCTGCTGACGATGAGTTTGTAAATAAACTTGTATATCAAATTTGTCAGGAAATCAATTATCCGTTACAAACACCAGTAGCGTCATGCTTGTCTCAGAAGTATTATCACATTTATCCGGACTACAATCTTATTTGCATACCTCTTTTGGAATCAGAATTTGTTCTGCATATCCCTGATATATATCATGAATTGGGTCATCCGTTGTTATATTTAGAAAACCCAAAGCTGGATGCAATGCAGAATAATCTGGGTTTGTTCAATGTTGAAGTAAGAAAGTATTTTGATGATGAAATAAAAAGACGGGAACTTAATAAAACAAACCAGTCAGAATTTGATTCTATTCATGTCTGGAAAGAATCATG
Source organism: Chitinophagales bacterium (assembly GCA_017303455.1). Classification (GTDB taxonomy): domain Bacteria; phylum Bacteroidota; class Bacteroidia; order Chitinophagales; family Chitinophagaceae; genus CADEDV01. The sequence goes on from JAFLBM010000004.1 coordinate 205,655, forward strand.
GCTTGAAAAGTGGTCAGTTGAACTGTTCTGTGATTTATTTGCAACTTTTACTTTAGGCCCTGCATTTATATGGTCAAACATTCATATGTGCACCAAAATGTCCTGGGAAGTGTATAAAATTCCAACATTTCAAAAATCATCGCATCCGCCTGGAGAAGCAAGAATGAAAGCAATTTTGCATGGTTTGGAATTAGTGGGTTTTAAAGAAGTTAAAAAAGAAATTCAGGCTAAATGGGAGGAATTTAAAGTAATCGTTGACCATAAAAAGCCCACTGGATTTTCAGTAGCTGTGCCTGACAAATTACTTAAATTAGCAGCAGAATTTTGCCTTGTTGGTACAAAACAAATTGGCTGTGACATTATTTCTCCTGAATCAAAAGGTAAGGTATGTGAGCTTTTAAATAATTCATGGAAACAATTCTGGATAGACCCTGAAAATTTCTATGAATGGGAAAAGGAGACAGTTGCACAATTCAAGGCAACGTTGTAAAGAAATGAAGCTTTGCATTGAAAAGTAAACTTGAGTATTTTTTGATTAATAAATTTTGACTTTATGTCTGATAAAATAAATGCGGCAAAAGAAGTGATAACCGCTTTTTTTGATAATGCAGAAGGCGATTATTGGAAAACTCTTGATGAGATATCATCACAAACAAAAATTGACCCCAATATAGTTGTAAATGTAATAACCAACTCCGGGGAGTTTGTTAGGTCTTCTTATAGAAAAAAAGCAGGTGAGCCATTATTTACGTCGAGGCGTTTGTTTAGAAGTAAAGCTCCAATAATGGATAAGATAATTGGAACATTTAAGAACCGAATAGATTAATTACTATGTCAATACCAGAACCAGTTTTTATTTCCGGGCTTGGGGGTGCTGCTGTTCAAATTCTTTATTTAATTGATGGTATGAATGCACCAAAAGACAGACGTCCTGATTTTAAATCAGCTCTGTATTATTTAGCCATTATCTTCAACATTGCATTGAGTGTAATTTTAGGGTACGTTTATTTTGACGATGCCCAGAAGCTTAACAAGATTGTTTATTTTCATATTGGTCTATCAGCGCCTTTAATATTACGGACTTTGGCCACTACACTCCCTGAAGTCATAAGGGCTTCTAATTCCAATAAAGAGGAATAGGTAATTATTTAATAAGATTAGCGATGGCATTTGGGTTAGGTAATAAATTTTTTATACTTTCTGGAGTTTGCTTCGAGGTTTTATAGGTAGCTACACCCATTGCCTTATCATAGCTTTTAATTGCAAACTCAACAACTGTATTGTTTTTCTCTTTGCAAAGCACAATACCAATGCTGCTATTTTCCTGCTGCAGTTTTACTTTTTCATCCAGTACATTCAGGTAAAAATTTAGTTGCCCGGCATCGGCTGGTTTAAATTTACCTTTCTTTAATTCAAAAGCCACCAGGCATTGCAGGTGCCGGTTAAAAAAGAGCAGGTCAATAAAAAATTCATCACCATCCACCTCAAGCCGGTATTGGTTACCTATAAAACAAAAGCCTTTACCCATTTGCAAAATAAAGTTGCGGATGTTTAATACCACCTGTTGTTCAATATGGCGTTCATCATCCAGTTCATCACCGGCAATAAAATCCAGCAGGTATTCATCTTTAAAAACTTTCAGGGCAGAGGGCTTCAAGCTTTCATTCAAAGTGCCATCAAAATTGTTGGGTAGCTTACCTTCCTTTCCAAACAGGTTATTCTCAATATGATGCTCCAGCACCGTCAGCGACCAAAAATTGACAGCCGCAGACTGGATATAGAAAATCCGGGCTTCCCAAGCCTTTATTTTGGTGATAATTGTAAAATGATGAGAGAAGCTGATACCTGTAAATGCCTCGTAAAATGCTTTATTTTCAATCAGGTTCGACAATGTCGAACTAATTGAAAAACCGTCTCTGATACCAGCCAGCCTAATTTGGTTCGACGCTGTCGAACCAATTACCAAATGGGGAGCATAAGCCTCAGCAAACAGCCTTATTTTTTTGAGATTACCCGCCGAAAATCCTTTTAGCCCCGGCAGCTCTTTTTGCAGGTCTGCCGAAATTTGGTCAAGTACTTTGGCACCCCATTTCTGAGCCTTTATCTTCTCCGAAATCATCAACCCGGTATTAAAGTATAACATCAGTTGCTCCCGGTTGGCCAGCCTGGCCGCCACATACCGGCTTTGTACAATTTGCCTTTTTATAGACTGTATAAATACAATATAGCTTTTATCAATTTTCATACTTTTCAAGTTTATAATTTTAAACTGCCCAAAATCACACAAGAAAAGAGACTACATCTTTAACCCCTTTCCGCTTCCGTTTCTTAGCTTGGGCAACAATGTATCATCAGAAACAGCCTTTAATTTCTTGTTGTATTGAATAGCTGTTTTATTCAAATTCTTTTCACTGTTGCCTAAATGCGCTGATTTTTCCTTTTGGTTGAATTCGTTTTTTGCTAAAACTTGCTGTTTTGAATGGACATAGTTCAAAACCTTTCGGATAACGAAACGGGCATTTTCAATACTTTTCCGTACAAATCTTTCAATTCTATTTGGGAAAGCTATTTTTTCGAGGTGGCGAATTTCTGCCTGTAAAATCTTGCGGGCTATTTTCTCTTCGTGATTTTCTGGCATTTTGTATTTGGCTTTAATCTGCTTAAAACATTCCAGTTTAGCCCGAATGACATAACCGTAATCGGCCACATGATTGCCAAATACCCCCTGCAAATTTTTGAGGTTGTCATTCCAGGCAGTGATTTCATTCAAAATCCGGTTGTTATTTTCCATTTTCAAGATGTGTTTTATTACACTTTGCTTTTTCGAGTCTGGTTAACTATCCAGACTGGTTTATTTGTTAGCCCATCAACTGGTTTCCACTAATACCCCTTGAAAGGCCCCAAAAGCAAAAGACTTACAACCTCTTATGCAATCATAAGATTCGCAAGTCTTGTCAAATCTGGTATAAAATGGTTCGAGAATTGTACAGTTGGGGGCACTTATTCAAAAGCCTTGCAGGTATCGCAAGGCTTTTGAATTTTCAATTGCTTATCAAAATATATTAAGTCTTGGAAGGCAGTTTCTCTTTGGGTTTACTGTCTGGTAACCGTTTAGGTGGAGTAGCCCCTTTGTTGATTCTGATCACCACTTTCACAATATCAAGCACAGGACCACCGATACCGAGTCGTTGTGCATTGGAGTTGGCGGGAACAGTCTGTAAACCGGTGGGGTCAAAAACTAAATACTCACCATTGATTTTCCCGGTAGAATCTGTTATTCCTGCAGGTACATACACCTGTATTCTTACTTTCTGGTAACTGACCGGGAAATGCCTTACATAAAAATTCTGCTCCTGTTTATACCATTGATCGTTTTTGAAACCCGCCCTTTTGATCTTTGCCGGTTCCCGCAACACGGCTATTTTCTCATACGCATCGTAAGAAGATGTGCCCACTTCAAACAATCTTCGTATACCGTTACTGCCACCAATTACACCAGTTGGAACTGTGTTCGAAACCTTTTTCACCACTCCCATTACACCACCCTGCAATTCGAATATTTGTTTGGAACTTAGTAATTGCCTTGCATCTGACTGGACTACAGAAGGAAGTTTATCAAAATCAGATTTACTGACCACCGCCCATAACAACAACTGCACATTCCGTTGCGGAATTCCCGGCTTGCTGCGGGAATTGTATAAGATCGTTTCCACGATCTCTTTGCGGTAACCACTCATGGGTGCCTGTAAATACGCATCATTGGGAGCAGGATCAGGTGTGCCGGGCTGAAGGCAATAGGTCTTAAACTCGGCTTCATAAAACCCGGGAACAAGTACAAAAGCCCCATCTTCAGTTCGTGGCAGATTTATCAATGAATCCGGCTTCAAATCGGCAGGAATATCCGGTTGTGATATTTTTGTCTCATCAATAATTGGTTGACTGTTACGGGAAGTAGAGGCACAAGCACCCAGAAGAATAGTCAGCCACGCAGTAGTAAGTAGATTTTTAAACATAGGGTTGTTTTTAGGAGACGGATCGTGAACTGCTTACACAAAATCTAAAACTATCTGCATATTCAAAAGCAGGCGGCTACCAAAGTATTGTTAAGATAAATCGTTTTATAACGACCTGGATCCCTGTGTTATTGCTCCCAAAGGCAATAAATCCGGCTATTGGTATTTGCCGGAACCCAAAACCGGGTTGTTTAATTAGAGGTCGCTTTTTTGCTTTAGATTTGACGCAAACATCAAACAGTAATGGCAACAGAAATAAAATGTCCGAATTGTGGTCACCAGTTTGAACCCAGTGACGCCATCCGCGAAGAAGTGGAGAAAGAATTGCGGAGCAAAGCGGCTGACTGGCAGAAAAAAAAGAATGACGAATTCCTCGTAAAACTGGAAGAGGAAAAGAAAAAGATACAACTATCCCTGGAAGAAAATCTCCGGAAAAATATTGCCGCCGATTTCGAGAATAAATTGAAAATGCTGGAGCTAAACAATAAAGACAATGAAGAGAAATTAAAACTGGCCCGGCAGCAACAGCTTGAGTTTCTAAAAAAAGAACAGGAGTTGGTCAATAAAGAAGCTGAACTGGAATTATCCGTGCAGAAAAAATTGCAGGAAGAAAGAGAGAAATTATCTGTTGAAATAAGAAAACTGGAAGAACAGCGGAATGCAGCGAAAGAAACAGAATTCCAGTTGCGTTTAAAAGAAATGGAAGAAAAACTGGAAGCACAGAAAAAACTGGCAGAAGAAATGAAGCGAAAGGCTGAACAGGGTTCCATGCAAAGCCAGGGCGAAGTACAGGAGTTGCTACTGGAAGAAATGCTGCGGACAGCTTTTCCCTTTGATGTGATCACGGAAGTAGGTAAAGGTGTCAGGGGTGCAGATTGTATACAAACTGTCCGCAATAGTTTAGGCCAGGAATGCGGCAAGATCATCTTTGAAAGTAAACGGACCAAGGATTTTGCCAATGACTGGATCGAAAAACTGAAAGCAGATATGCGCAACCAGGGGGCTGATGTAGCGGTAATCGTTACACAGGCCCTGCCTAAAGACATGAGCAGTTTTGGAGAGAAAGATGGAGTCTGGATATGTTCTTTCAGCGAAGCAAAAGCAGTAGTGCATATGCTGCGGGATGGTATTATCAAAATATCAATGGCGCTAAAGAAGCAGGATAATAAAGGCGACAAGATGCATATGCTTTATGATTATCTCACCAGTTCTGAATTTGCTGAGCAATGGAAAGCAATAAGAGAAGGCTTTTTGAGTATGAAGCTTTCTATTCAACGGGAAAGAGATGCCATGGAAAAGCTCTGGAAGCAACGGGAAAAACAATTAGAAAAAGTATTACTGAATGCTGCACATGTCAGAGGATCTATTGAAGGTATTGCGGGTATGGAAGCGATTGACCTGAACCTGCTGGAATCGGGTGCGGGAGATGAAGAATAAATAATCAATCAAAAACCCAGGCCAGTACAAGATGATCAAATTGCTGGTAATGGATATGCAGTTGCTGATGGGTCTTGTGAAAGAAACAATCAATTACTGATTGTCCTTCGTGCATATGAATGAGTTGAATATGGCGCCGAAAATCCACCTCTCCATTCCCGTACCATTTGAAAACAGCTTCCTTGCTGCTCCAGAGAAGAGTGGTAGCTGAATAGTCAGCCGTATCCCCGTCAGTAAGGAAAGACTGCTTTTCTTCAACTGATAAGAATTTATCTTGTATTCGGATGATCTTTTGCACGGGAATTTCAATATCAATACCTACCCTGCTCTCCCGGCTGACAATAGCGGCCGCATAATCGCCACAATGTGAAATAGAGAAATGATATTGTTCACCGGGTAAAAAAGGCTTCCGGGTATCAGCGATTTGTATGAGTTCATACGGAAAATCCGGGAACAGGAATTGCAGCAGGAACCGTCCGGCCAGGTGCTGTAACCGTTTGTGCGGATGTGTTACATCGCGGTGCTGGGGCACATTGCCTTTGAAGAATGCTTCGGTTTCCTCAATTTTCCAGATACCCAACCTGGTGTTTTCGTTGATTTGATGTTGAAAAAAAATTGGCATCCGTTGTTGATTCGTACTTACTTTGCTGCACTGAATTGCTGAATAAAGATAGGCCGTACAAGAGTGCGACGCAAGGAACGATGATAAGAATTACTGAAGCTGGTAAATAACATACTATGATTTTATCTGACAAACGGATACTGGAAGAAATAGAGAGAGGAACGATCAAACTGGCACCTTATGACCGGGAATGCCTGGGGAGCAACTCCTATGATGTGCATTTAGGAAAATGGCTGGCCACCTATAAAGAACATATCCTGGATGCAAAAAAACATAACGAAATTGAATACTTCGAGATACCGGAAGACGGTTTTGTTTTATACCCGCATATCTTTTATCTGGGCGTTACATTAGAATACACGGAAACACATGCCCATGTACCTTTCCTGGAAGGAAAATCATCTACAGGGCGTTTAGGTATTGACATCCATGCAACCGCCGGCAAAGGTGATGTTGGCTTTTGCGGCCACTGGACTTTAGAGATCTCTGTGAAGCAACCGGTGAAAGTATATAAAGGCATGCCGATCGGCCAGCTCATCTACTTCCCGGTAGATGGAGAGATTGAGGTAAAGTATAACCAGAAGAAAAATGCCAAGTACAGCGGCCAGCCTGATAAGCCCATTGAAAGTATGATGTGGAAGAATAAATTCTGAGGTGGGCCGGTCAAAGACCGGCTCTTTTTATTTATTCAGTTGCCAGATGGTATAATTAAGAAAAGCAGCAAAGCTGACCCAGCTTATATAGGGAACCAGCAACCAGGCAGCCAATTTGCTGATCCGGGCAAATGCAAAAATGGTGAGTACTATGAGCAACCACATCACAACGATTTCAGCAAAAGCAGCTCCGACCAGGTGCTGATCAAAGAATATAAAGGACCAGAAAAAATTAAGGACTAATTGTATAGCGAACAATACGATCGCCTTCCTTTTAGTGCCTACATCCGTTCCTGATTTCCATACTAAAAAAAGCGATATCCCCATTAAAACATACAGCGTTGTCCATACCGGTCCAAATATGTAATCAGGGGGATTCCAGGATGGCTTATTGATCGTTTGATACCAGCTACCCACTCCCGTTACAGTGAAAAATGCACTTGTTGACCCAATCAATAATGGAATAGCAAAAGCGATTATCAGTTTGAGTGTATTGTTCATATTATTAATTAAACATACAGAACTGACATTTGTTTATAACGCTTCCTTTCCAAACTTCTTATAGTAAGCGATGAGCCAGGCCACTACTTCATTATAGGTCTGTTTACCACCTGGCTGGTTATTGGCTTTCAGGTAATGCCCGTAGGCCCACATTATGAGTGGCTCCACCGGGTTTTTATACTGCTTGTAAAAATCCCGGAATTCTTTCCTGTCTTTGATGACCTGCGGGTGTAACCGTTGCTGAAAATTCTTTGCCAGCACCGTATCCCGCCTGTATACTTCACCTATTGCATAATTGTACATGTCAAAGTACATGGAGTATCTCATTACCCGTGATGGAGATTGACGGCAGGCCAGGAAGGCAACAAAATTGGCTTCATTTTCTTTGGCATAACCCAACTGGTGAGCTATCTCATGGGTAGTAACAAAAGGCTCGAGTGCTTTGGGTATGGTGGTGTTCACCTGTGCCTCGCCGGAGAACGGATTATAATAACCCTGGAAGCCGAGATAATTACCAAGATAGCTGAACAGGGATGGTTTTACAGAAGGATGCTCATATTTCAGGAACGAAAATTTAGCCGCAGCAAAATCATACGCCTCACTGCTTTCATGAAACAGCCTTTTCTTCCTGTTAAATGAATCCCGTTGGGCAGGGCTTACAAAAACCGCATATTCATTTAATCGCTTTTGAAGGATGCCTGTAACAGAATCAAGGTCGGCCAGCGAATAGGGTTTTACATCCAGTTCCAGTTGACGGGCAATACCTACCCGGTTATAATTTAGTCCCCACAGCAGGTTAAAAAAAACGTAGACGAACAGGAAAAAGAAGATCGCCTGCTGCAGTCCTGTAGAAAAATACTGGCGGGTTAGTTTTTTCTGAAAAAGGTATTTGAAGAATTTGCCGGTACGGAACAGGATAACCAATATCAAAAAGGCATAAAACAGGTCGCCGGTACTAAAAGGAATCCAACCGAAAAGCATACGCTGGAGCTTCACGATCAGCGGATAAAGCCCAAATGTATAATTCGCCTCCACCCATTCCGGGTACAAAGAGACCCATTTGATGGCAATGGTCAGAATGATCAGTAAAACCCAGCTCCAGCTTTTCATCAGCCGGGCAAAGAGCCGGGACAGGAACTCTTGCAAACCTTTAAATTTTAATTGTGTTCAGAACCAGGGCCTTGAGCCGGTCACAAAGGCCGAAAATAATCCAAAAAGCCCGATAAATTTTCGTTGAATTCCCCTACCTTTGCCAACTCTTTAAAAAGTTCATTCATGGGGCATCGCCGGGACTTTGAGATAGCATTTGTGGGATTGAAGCCGGGCATTCATGAGTATAACTATGAAATAAAGGATAAGTTCTTTGAGGCATTCCAGCAGCAGGACTTTCGCCACTGCAAAGCCAACGTAAAACTGACGCTTGATAAAAAAAGCAGTTTTATGCTGATGAAATTTGAGATCGGTGGCACTCTGGAAGTAACCTGCGACCGTTGCAACAGCAACCTGCCATTAGAATTATGGGATGAATTCAACATCACCGTAAAAATGGTGGAAGAACCGGAACTGATGAATGACCAGGAAGAAGATCCCGATGTGTATTATATCGGCCGTGGCGAAAGCCACCTGGATGTGGCCAACTGGATCTATGAATTCATCAACCTCAGCATCCCGATGCTGAAATCCTGTGGTTTTGAGAATATGGAAGGACCTCATTGCAACAAAGCGGCGCTGGATGTTTTAAAAAAAATGGAGCCCGAAGAAAAGACCGAAAACGAAGAGAACCCGATCTGGAAAGGATTGGAGAAGTTTAAGAACTTAGGTAAATAGTATATAAAAGATATTTTCTGATTATTAATAGTTGAGTTATGCCAAATCCGAAACGCAGACACAGTCAGCAAAGAAGTGCAAAACGCAGAACGCATTATAAAGCGACTTCTGCCACATTAACAACTGACAGCACTACCGGCGAAACACATGTACGCCACCGTGCCCATGTGAGTGAAGGAAAGCTTTACTACAAAGGAAAAGTAGTAGCTGAGAAATCACCCGTTAAGTAATAAGGGACAGTTCCCGCATAGGTAATTTGCTAATTCCAAATCCATTTGACAGAAATGTCACGATGGAATTTGGAATTTGTCGTTTTGTAATTTGTACATTGTGCCTGCAATGAATATCGGACTTGATATGATGGGCGGCGATTTCGCCCCGCTGGAAGCTGTAAAAGGCGTGCAACAGTACCTTGCTGAAAGTACCACAGCAACCCTCTTTCTCATTGGCAATAAAGAACAAATCAATCCGCTGCTCCGGGAGTATAAAGTTCCAACAGACCGTATTAACGTCATCCATGCTGACCAGGTGATCGGTATGCATGAACATCCCACTAAGGCGTTAAAAGAAAAACAACAATCCTCTATCGCCATAGGTTTTCATTTGCTGGCCTCCGGAAAAACAGATGCATTTATCAGTGCCGGTAATACAGGGGCGATGCTGGTGGGGGCATTATTCAGTATCAAAGCCGTGGAAGGAGTATTGAGGCCCACAATTTCCACGATCATCCCCAAGGAAAATGGCGGAGCAGGCATTTTACTGGATGTGGGGTTAAATGCTGATTGTAAGCCCGAACAACTAAACCAGTTCGCCGTGATGGGCTCAGTCTATGCCCAGCTTATATTAGGCATTGACAACCCGAGAGTAGGCCTGATGAATGTAGGCGAAGAAGAAGGAAAAGGCAATTTACTGGCACAGGCTACCTATCCCCTGCTAAAAGAAAATAAACAGATCAACTTCGTTGGTAATATAGAAGGGCGGGATGTACTGGTGGATAAAGCAGACGTAATGGTCTGTGAAGGTTTTACCGGCAACATCATCCTCAAGCTGGCCGAAACATTATACGAGATCAGTCATCGCAGGCAATTAAAAGATGAATATTTCGATCGCTTCAATTTTGAAAATTATGGTGGCACCCCGGTGCTGGGTGTGGCCAAACCGGTGATCATTGGTCATGGCATTTCCGGTGCAAAAGCGTTTAATAACATGATCAAAGTAGCAGAAAAAATGATCGAAAAAGATGTATTGGGCAAAATGAAAGACGCCCTGCAGTAAACCTGTCTGCACTGTCCAGGATAAAAATTCCTCATTTCATCCCTCTTTTGTGCTATACCCTCGTCATGGTATTGCAACGGCAATACAAATACTGTAATTTTCGCTTTAGAAATGATAAAGTCGTACCAAAAAATACTGCTGTTTTTACTGCTCCCGCTGAGCACACTTGTTTTAAACGGGCAGACCAGCATTTCCCTGCTGGCGTCAAAAAGATATGCTCCCAGGACAACAACCTATTTTACCAGGATTGGTGAAAGTTCTGTTGCTATCAAAGTAATGCAGTATGGCGAATCAAAAAAACCGGTTTACATCAACGTTCATGCAGATGAATTCACTTCACTGGTAGCAGCCCAGCGGCTATTGCAGCAGGAAGGCGGCTTACTGATAAAAATTGAGAATAATAATAAACGGAATATCCGTTTCCGGCTCCGTGGCCGGTATTATACATTTGACCCCAACCGGATGTTCTCTGCTGAAGGTGCGGCACAAACGTTGAAACAACTGGGCCGCAGCAGTGATGCAGCCATTGAAGAAGTAGTAAAATTCGGTAAACGTATTCTTCAGCTGATCCCCGAAAACCCTGTTTGTATTATCGCCTTGCATAATAATACGGAAGGCAAATTTGGTGTCAATTCTTTCCTGCCGGGTGCTGAAAGAGAAACCGATGCCCGGAAAGTATATGCTGATACTTTACAGGATCCGGACGATATTTTCCTGACCACGGACAGTATTCTTTATCACCGGCTGGCAGCAGAAAAATATAATATCATCTGGCAGGATAATATAAATGTCAGAAAAGACGGTTCTTTAAGCGTTTACTGCGGCGAAAGGAATATCACCTACCTGAACTGCGAAACACAGCATGGTAAAACAGAACAATACCTGAATATGCTGCTATCCGCCACTGAGCATATCGGCAGGCTGAATGAAGCCGGGATCAGCTATAATTATACAGTGCAACTGAACAACCCAACAGTTATTAATACTGCAATAGAAGTTTTCTTTGGAGATAAAAGAATAGGCCAGGTAAGATCAGTGAACATGACTGATTCAACAACCCTATCCGGTCTTTTAGAGATCAATAAAGATTTCAAACTGTATTCCAATATGGATCTCTTTCTGCTGAAAAATCCCGCCGGCAACACAAGAATAGACCTTCGGATTGACCCTACCCGGCCCCGGGAACTGCTGAATCCTGCAACTTCCGTAATTTCAATTGCTGCCAGGTTAACAGCGGAATAAGATGAAACTATTTATGTTCTTTATCAACAGCATTTACTGGCTGTGGGCTTTTGCCGTTCCGGTTATTGTTTTAGGATTACAGCCTGGTTCTTCTATGAAAAAACACACAAAAACCTGCCTTATTCAATTTTGCTGTTAATTGCCGGTATTATTTCAGGTGTCATCATTGCGGAAGCGATCAGGAGAAAATATTAGCTCGTTCAGTTTTTCAGCCGGCTATCCGCAACTCCGGACCTGGATGAAAAAGAAGAAACCCCTGAAAAATCAGAGGTTTCTTAGTGATCCCGCTGGGACTCGAACCCAGGGCCCATACATTAAAAGTGTATTGCTCTACCAACTGAGCTACGAGATCAACCTGTTCCTTCTTCCTTTCGGATTTGGGAGTGCAAAAATACAGTCTCGCTGCTTTCAGTCCAAAAATATTTCAGCCGGTTTTCAACATTATTTCAACTGATTTTCAAGCCAAAATAAAGAATCCGGGGCCTTCAAAAAATATATTGTTGCGCATTTTTAAAGTAGGTTTGCGTCATAACCCAGTTACAGCATGTCAAATTACTTTACAGACAAGGTAGTGGTCGTTACCGGTGGCACTGATGGTATTGGTAAAGCCCTGGTGGAAACCTTACTGGATATGGGTGCCAAAGTGGCTACCTGTGGCCGTAATCATGATAAACTATACCAGTTACAATCGCAACATCCTTCTGCCGCCCTGCATACGATGGTAGCCGATGTGAGCAGTGAAAACGATTGCCGTCGTTTTATGGAAACAACCATTAAAGTCTATGGCGGTGTGGATATCCTGATCAATAATGCTGGTATTTCCATGCGGGCCATTCTGAAAGATGTTTCCCTGGATGCCATCCGGAAAGTGATGGATATAAATTTTTTTGGCACTGTTTATTGCACTAAGTATGCCCTCGAATCTATTATTGAACGAAAAGGGACCATCGTTGGTGTTTCTTCCATTGCCGGTTACCGGGGCCTGCCGGGAAGAAGTGGCTATTCTGCCAGTAAATATGCTTTACAGGGATGGCTGGAAGCTGTCAAAACAGAACTATTACATGATGGAGTGCATGTGATGTGGGTATGTCCCGGCTTCACTACTTCCAATATCCGGAATGCCGCATTGAATAAAGATTCGGAATCACACGGAGAAACGCCGATGGATGAAGGCAGTATGATGAGTGCAGAAGAATGTGCAGGCCATATCCTGAAAGCAATACGAAAGAAAAAAAGAACATTGGTACTTACGTTCACCGGCAAGAGAACTGTTTTCCTCAATAAATTCTTTCCGGGCCTGGCTGATAAATTAGTGTACAAATTTTTCTTTAAGGACGGCCAACTCGTTAAGTAGATATGCAACCGGCATTTCACCAAAACGGATAGTGCTTTTACTTTTGCATTTTTACTTCTAACTTCATCGCATGCCTTTACTAACCCTTACCTCTGATATTGGCAGCCAGGATTACCTGGTCAGCGCAGTAAAGGCACAACTTTTACAAACCAACCCTGATTTTAATATCATTGATATTTCACACAGTATCCCTCCCTTCAATTATCCCCAGGCAGCTTATGTCTGCCGGAGTGCAGTGAAGAATTTCCCGGAGTTTACTTACCATATCATCCTTGTCAACCTGTTTGAGAAGAAGCCGGAACACCTGCTGCTCGCCTTTCACAACAACCAGTATTTTCTCTGTGCCGACAATGGCTTGCTGACCATGATCCTCGAAGGAAAACCTGAATTGGTGATTGGTATCCCGCTGGATAAAACAGCTATAAAAAATACGATCTACTGTACCGAAGTGATGGGCAAAGTGGTGAACCAGTTGGTAAACGGGGAATCCATAAAGGATATCGGCATTCCTGATATGGGCTATATTGAAAAATTGCATTTACGTCCGCTGCTGGATAATCAATGGATAGAAGGCCAGATCATTTTCATTGATAATTTCGAGAATGTGATCGTCAATATCACCCGGGAGCAATTTGAAGAACAACGGAAAGGCCGGAGTTTCCGTATCGTATTTAAAAGAGATGAAGTAATCGACCGCATCAGTGAATCCTATGCAGATGTAACGGAAGGCGAAAAACTGGCCATCTTCAACAGCGCCGGTTATTTAGAGATCGCTATCAATAAGGGTAATGCGGCAGGATTGTTTGGGTTAAAAGGGTTTTCTGAAAAATCAAAGCAATCCTCCCAACTCATGCAAAGCCAGTTATCGTACCAGACGGTGCGGGTTTATTTTGAATAAAGAAAAGAGATGGAACAACATGAAAAGAATTGCAATCGACATGGATGGAGTAATGGCAGATGTAGTGGAGTTGTTGCTGGATTATCATGAAAGAGATTTTGGTCACCGTAAGCCGATAGAAGAAATTAAAGGTCTCTCCGAACGGGAAGCTTTCCCAAAAGCAAAAGAATATGTTCATTCAAAAGGGTTTTTCCGCAATGCACCCGTTATGGAAGGAAGCCGGGAAGTGATCGAACGCCTTCAGCAGCAATACGAGATCTTTATTGTTTCTGCCGCCACTGAATTCCCGCAAAGCCTGCAGGAAAAACAGGAATGGCTGAATGAACATTTTCCCTTTATCAGCTGGCAGCAAATGGTCTTTTGCGGCCTGAAGACCATTATTACCGCCGATATCATGATCGATGACCGTTTCAGAAATTTGGACCCCTTCAAAGGCGATACCATCTTATTCTCCCAGCACCATAACCTGCTCAAGGAGCCGGGCCGTCACCGGCGGGTGCATTCATGGGCAGAAATTGGCCGGATTCTTTTGCCCTAAATCCTTAAATATGAATAGCGGAATAGCAAATATTGGGCTGCTTCCCTATTTTTGCTTTCCTTCAATCCTTAGACGTACAAGGGATTAAAGGGAATAAAATTTATAGTCTATTATGAACTTCAGAAAACTCAATAACCTTACCGGCTGGGCCGTGTTTTTTATTGCCTTTGCCACTTATTTTCTGACCCGTGAGGCAAGAGGAAGCCTGTGGGATTGCGGTGAGTTTGTAGCCAGTGCTGACAAGATGCAGCTACCCCACCCTCCCGGTGCCCCGCTATTCGTTTTGCTGGGCCGTTTCTTTATCATTCTGTTTGGTGATAACGGGCAAACGGCAGCTAATGCGGTCAATTTTATGAGTGCACTGGCCAGTGCCGCCACGATCTTATTCCTTTTCTGGAGTATCACCCACTTTGCCCGGAAGATGTTTGTCACTACGGGTGAAGAACTGACCGGCTCCCAATCATTCACTGTGATGGCTGCCGGCGTGGTCGGTGGTTTAGCGTATACGTTTTCGGATTCTTTCTGGTTCAGCGCTGTTGAAGGGGAGGTATATGCTCTATCTTCTTTCTTCACCGCCCTGGTATTCTGGGCCATGCTGAAATGGGAACATGCCGATGAGCATGCCGGCAATGATCCCGGTGCAAGAGCAAGGTCAGACCGCTGGATCATTTTCCTTTTCTTCATGATGGGCCTCTCTATCGGTGTTCACTTACTGAACCTGTTGAGTATCCCTGCTGTAGTAATGATTTATTATTACCGGCGTTACCAGGTAAGTACCAAAGGTGCCATTATCGCTTTTATCATGGGTTGTATCATCACCGGGTTAGTGCAGGTTGGCGTTATACAATATTCCATGAAAGCTGCCGGGCAATTTGATGTGTTCTTTGTGAATTCTTTCAAACTGCCTTTCTTCAGTGGTTTTACCATTTACTTCCTCGCATTGGCCGCATTGATCGTTTGGGCTCTTCGATTTACAGAGAAAACCATTTCGCAAACAAAACTTATCATCTGGTTCACCCTTTTTCTTGGTCTTTCCTTACTGCCGTTTATTGTCAGTACGGGTTCAGACGCCGCTAAAGTGCTTAAATTTTTATTAGTAGCCGGGGTGGCTGCGCTGATCGGTTATTTCCTGAAAGCGTCGGCACTGAGAGTTTTGAAACTGACACTCTGGTGTTATGCCTTCATGATGCTGGGATACTTTATGTATTTCACTACGCTGATCCGTTCCAATGCCGATCCGGCCATTGATATGAATAATGTTGACAATCCTATCACCCTTGTTTACTATCTCAGCCGCGAACAATATGGTGAAGCCCCGTTATTATACGGGCCACATTATTCTGCCGATTATAAATATGGGGAAGATGGCTATCCTGAATTCAAGGATGGTGAAATGAAATATGTAAAAGGAAAAGACAGCTATATCCCGATCGGTAAGCAACGTGATGTGCAGTATGAAAGTGCCGATATGCAATTGTTCCCGCGGATATGGGACCCCAGCAACGACCAGGGACATGCCGATTTCTATGCTGCCTGGCTGAATCTCGGGCAAGAGCCAAGCCCCATTACCGGGAGAACAAGAAACAGTCCTCCTACCATGGGTGATAATATAAAGTGGTTCTTTACTTACCAGAATGGTTTTATGTACTGGCGTTACTTTATGTGGAATTTTGCCGGTAAACAAAATGATGTGCAGGGATTTGGCAACCGGAGAGATGGTAACTGGATCAGTGGTATCCCGATCATTGATAACAGCCGTCTCGGTGACCAGGATATGCTGCCCGACAGCCTGAAAGAAAACAAAGCCCATAATAAATTATACCTGATACCTTTTATACTCGGTATACTCGGTTGTGTGTACCAGTTCGTAAGAAATAAAAAGGACTGGGTGGTTAGCTTCCTGTTGTTCTTCTTTACGGGTATTGCTGTGGTATTGTACCTGAACCAACCCGGTAACCAGCCCCGTGAAAGGGATTATGCTTATGTAGGATCGTTCTATGCGTTTGCCATCTGGATCGGTCTTTCTGTAGTTGCTTTTGTAAGGCTGGCCCGTGAAAAAGCAGATCAGCTCACTTTCACCAATACATTGACCTATGGCGCTGCACTTACTTTCCTGATCATGCTGATGAGTACGGCCAGCGAAACACCGGGTGGTATGTTCATGTCAGCTATTGCTTCATCAGTGATCTATGTGGCAGCCGTAACCGTTATTACCTACCTTGTAAGAGCCATTTCATCTGCCGGGCAAAATGCGGGATTACTGAATATTGCCACCACCGTTATTTGCCTTGCAGCACCCTTATTAATGGCGCAGCAGGAATGGGACGACCATAACCGCAGCAAGAAAACACTGGCACCCGATATAGCAAAAAATTATCTCGAAAGCTGTGCACCGAATGCGATCATCTTCACTTTTGGTGATAACGACACTTACCCGCTGTGGTATGCACAGGAAGTGGAAGGTGTCCGCCCGGATATCCGTATCATCAATAACAGTTTGTTGGGCATTGACTGGTATATTAACCAGCTCCGCAGAAAGATCAACCAAGCTGATCCTGTGGATGTGATCTGGAGCGAAGAACAGGTGGAAGGCCATAACAGGGAGTTTCTCCGTTACCGTGCACAAGGTTCTAAAGAAACTTTCTATGACCTCTATGATGCCATGAAGAATGTGATTGGCAAACCTTATATCGATCCTAAAACAGGAAGAGATGTTGGAACAAGTTATTTTCCCGTTGCCCGTTTCAAAGTCCCTGTTGATACGATGCTCGTCAGGAAAAATGGGACTGCTAATGCTACAGATATCGTTTATCCTGAGATCAGGTTCGAGATACCGGAAAATAAATTACAGGAAGGACTAGTAAGAAGCGACCTTATAATTCTCAATATCATTGCGGCCAACCAATGGAAGCGGCCTATTTATTTCACAGCGCCGTATGGTTCACTGGGCTTTGGCGGTTTCCTGCGTAAAGATGGTCTCGCCTATCGCCTGGTTCCGGTTCAAACCCAAAACCGTTCTGCCAACTGGCTGATCAATATGGGAAGAACAGATGATAACCTTGATTTTATGGCCAGCAACATGCTGAATAAATTTGTTTTTGAAAGTCAGCGGGGAGTTTATTTTGATGAAGAGAACAGGCGTCATGCCCTCAACCTGCGCAGTACGTATGGTGAGATTGCTGGTAATATGGCGGATGCAGGTAATAAAGCAGAAGCGTTGAAATTGCTTGAAAAAGCAGAGAAACTGGTCAACAAATATGATCTGCCTTATGCCATGACCAGCCGTGATAATGGCCATAATATCCAAAATATGTCTTACCTCGAAGCTTGTTATAAAGCAGGTAATACGCAACTGGCAAAAGAAATAAGTGCCGCATTGAAAAAAGATATGCAGCAGCAAAAAGCTTATTTCGATTACCTGCGAACAGAAAAAGAAGAAATGTTTGGCCTCTTTGACGGCCGTAACGGAGAAGCGGCCCAGAATGAATATTTCCTCCAGTTGCTGGATGCACTCGAACAGAAATACGGTGCGGCACCAGTAGCTCCTGTTACCCCGGGAACCGAAGGAAATAAAACCATCGTAACACCACCGGCAAGAGACAGCGGTACTCCTAAATAATATTTATTCCTGATATCTTTCAAAACCCCGGATTTACCGGGGTTTTTTCGTACCGAACCTCTTCCCCGTTTGGTTGTTGTTATGCTGTGCTGCATAACTGGTATTTGTCGTAAATTGTAATACATGAGAGGTTTCCATTTTACAAAATTTGATGCGGATGCAGAGGGGAAAGGCCGTTTTGAACAACTCCTGGACCTTTTCATGCAATTACTCACTTACACCAGCGGTGATGTAAGTGAAGCCATGCAATGGCTGAATGAGCTTGATAAAAAATACCAGCTCACCGATGATGAGTATGGTATGGGCGATTTTATTGATGAACTGAAAGAAAAAGGATATATCACCGGTGATAATGAACCAGGTGAAATAAAAATCACCCCAAAAACTGAACAGGGCATTCGTAAAAAGAGCCTGGAAGAGATATTCGGTAAACTAAAGAAAACGAAACAGGGAGATCATCACAGTTTCAAACCCGGGCAGGGAGATGAATTGAACCCGGAGACCCGGAATTACCGTTTCGGTGATATGCTGGAGCAGATCGATTTTACTGAAAGCATCCGGAATGCACAGATCAATCATGGTATTGAGAGTTTCAATATGCAGGAAGATGACCTGAGTATAAGGGAAACGGATTTTAAAGCGCAAACTTCTACAGTACTGATGATCGACATCTCTCATTCCATGATTTTATATGGGGAAGACAGGATCACACCGGCCAAAAAAGTGGCGATGGCATTAAGCGAACTGATCAAAACAAAGTACCCGAAGGATACATTGGATATCGTGGTGTTTGGCAATGATGCCTGGCCGATTGAAGTCAAAGATCTTCCTTATTTGCAGGTGGGGCCATATCATACCAATACGGTAGCCGGGTTAGAATTAGCAATGGATCTATTACGCCGCAGGAAAAACCCCAACAAACAGATCTTTATGATAACAGATGGGAAACCAACCTGCTTAAAGATCGGGAAGCGGTATTATAAGAACAGTTTTGGATTAGACCGCAAAGTGGTGAACCGTTGTATGAACCTGGCGGCACAGTGTAAGAAACTGAAAATACCGATCACCACCTTCATGATCGCAACCGATCCTTACCTGCAACGGTTTGTCCAGGAATTTACAGAGACCAATAATGGGAAAGCATTCTTTGCATCCCTGGATAAGCTGGGGGCTTTTATATTCAAGGATTTTGAAAGCGGAAAAAGAAAGACAGTTTATTAGCTCCTTCCCTTTAAAGTCTGCCAGCCAGCACAAAAGAAGATGATCAGAATTATAAAAAGCTGAAAAATAAATTATGGATATAAAGAAAATTAAGACGCTGGGTGAATTGAAGAAAAGTGGCTACCAACCGAAAAGCATCAAAGAGGAAATCCGCCAAAACCTGATCGCCAAACTAAAAAAAGGAGATACTACCTTCTCCGGCATTGTCGGCTATGAGGATACTGTGATACCTGATGTGGAAAGAGCATTACTCAGCAAACACAATATCTTATTCCTTGGTTTACGGGGACAGGCCAAAACAAGAATGGCCCGGCAAATGGTGGAACTGCTGGATGAATATATTCCCTGCGTGGCAGGCAGTGATATCAATGACGATCCTATCAACCCTGTTTCAAGATTTGCAGAAGAGGAAATCGCCACCCATGCTGATGAAACACCGATCCACTGGATCCACCGCAACGAACGCTATGGCGAAAAACTGGCCACACCGGATGTAAGTGTGGCAGACCTGATCGGCGATATTGACCCGATCAAAGCCGCAAACCTCAAACTGAGTTTTGCGGATGAACGGGTATTACATTATGGTATCATCCCCCGAAGTAACCGGGGTATTTTTGTGATCAACGAATTGCCCGACCTGCAGGCAAGGATACAGGTGGCCCTGTTTAATATCCTCGAAGAAGGTGATGTGCAGATAAGAGGTTTTAAATTGAGATTACCGCTGGATATTTTATTTGTCTTCACGGCTAACCCGGAGGATTATACCAACCGCGGTTCTATTGTTACTCCACTTAAAGACCGTATCGAAAGCCAGATATTAACCCACTATCCCAAATCCCTGGAAAATGCGCTGGAGATCACGGAACAGGAAGCAGTGATCAGCGAAGAACAAAAAGGCAAAGTCAATGTCAGCGATTTGGTAAAGCGACTGATAGAGCAAGTTGCTTTTGAAGCAAGAAGCAGTGAATTTGTAGATAAGAAAAGTGGTGTGAGTGCCAGGCTGACCATTTCTGCTTTTGAAAATGCCGTGAGTGCTGCCGAAAGAAGGGCCATCATCAACAAGGAAAAACAAACACAGGTATGGATCGGCGATCTTGCCGGTATCATTCCTTCCATTACCGGTAAAGTGGAATTAGTGTACGAAGGCGAGCAGGAAGGTCCTTACCAGGTAGCCATGAACCTGGTGGAAAAAGCGATCCGCTCACAGTTTGTTCAATATTTCCCCAACCCTGATACCTTAAAGAAAAGAAGAAATACCGGCAAGCCTTCGCAACAGGAGAAAGAAGAAGAAAACCCTTACAAACCTATTACCAGTTGGTTTGATAAAGGCAACAGCCTGAACCTCTCCTTCAACACTGCTGACAAAGACAAGATATTGCAGTTATATAAAGTGGAGGGATTACAGCCACTGGTAAAAAAATATTTTCCGAAGTCCAACGAAGAACAAGCGGCTTTACTCATGGAGTTTGTGCTGCATGGGCTTGCTTCTTATTCGCTCATCAGTAAAAAAATATTCGAGAGTAAGATCGAGTTCAAGGATCTTATCGGGAGCATGATGAATTTGGGGGGAAAAGATTTTGAAGAAGAATTTGATGAAGAAGCTTAATGGATCAATACACATCAATAATAAAGCCCGGTGATCCGGGCTTTATCATGTATATATTCACTCTCTTGCAATTATTTTCCACCACCGAATTTATATCCAAAGGAAACACCCCCGTAATACGGGAAGAATCCAAAGCTCCCGAAAACCGGGGTTATAAAAGCTCGGAAAGTAAATCCTCCTCTGCTGGGTTGCATCCTGTAACCAAAATTTAAATACCCAAACGTGGAAGTAAAATTATCTTCTGTTGCAGACCCCGAATAGATAACCGGTGTTACACCTCCCCCCAGTTCAAAATAATTCTTTTGGTCTTTCCCCATCAAATAGTTCACCCCCACAGGAATAAATACAAGACTTTCCCCGTCAATACTAAAACCGCCAACCCCGATCCTTCCGCCTAACCCATCTTCTCTGTTTCCGAAACGGGTATCAAAGTTGAATGAAGCAAGGCCCGGTCCACCCAACTCAAAATAAAGAGACTTGGCTGCCTGTGCATTCACAGAAACAGCTGATGTAAAAACGATAATAATTAATACAATTCTTTTCATAAAAATGGTTTTGTTTATAGAGCCAAGATATAATAAATAGTATCCTGGTACAATCCGTTAAAAAATATTAACTTCTTTTTCGAGCTCAACCGCAAACTTATCCTTTACACTCTGTATAATTTCGTCACTTAATTGACAAATGTCAATTCCTTTGGCATTACCATAGTTCACTAATACCAATGCCTGCTTCGCATGACAACCGGCGTCACCTCTCCTGAATCCCTTCCAGCCGCATTGTTCGATCAGCCAGCCCGCTGCAATCTTCATACTGCCATCAGGGTTACGATAACCAACTATTCCTTCAAAACGTTGCTTCAGTTCCAGAAATTTCCTGTCCGTTACGGAGGGGTTCTTAAAAAAACTGCCGGCATTACCCATCAGTTTTGGGTCGGGGAGTTTGGAGGAACGGATATTGATCACCGCATCGGAGATGGCTTTAATGCTTAAAGCCTTTACACCCATTCTTTCCAGTTCCTGTTCAATAGCGCCATAGCTGGTATGAAAGATGGGAGTCTTATACAAACGGTAGGTGACCGAGGTGATAATGAACTGGTTTTTATATTTTCTTTTAAAAACACTTTCCCGGTAACCAAACTCACAATCAGACCTTGTGAAATTAACCAGTTTTCTTTCCTGCACATGCCAGGCTTCGAGATTCCAGAATACATTTTCCAGTTCCACCCCATAAGCTCCGATATTCTGCATGGGTGATGCCCCCACACTGCCGGGTATCAGTGATAAATTTTCGATACCCGCCCAGTTACGATCGATGCAATACAATACAAACCGGTGCCAGTTCTCCCCTGCCCCGGCTTTTACATAAACATATTCTTCGTCCTCATGCAATTCCCGGATGCCGGTTATTTCATTTTTCAGCACCATTCCATCCACATCTTTAGTGAAAAGAATATTACTGCCGCCACCGAGTACAATAGTGCCGGGTTTAATGTTGATGGATTCAAGGTCATTTAAAGATGTAAAGGTCGCCAATTGCCTGGCCTTTACATCGATCCCAAATGTATTGAAGGGTTTCAGTGAAATGTTGTCCAAGAGTTGCATACTGCAAAAGTCCTGATTTTTTCTTTCTGAACGAAAGAACTAATTTTCAGTTTGTTTTATCCGCTAATAGCATCATCTTAAAAAGTCCATTATGAAAAAAGTGTTTTTCTTCCTGCTGATCCCCATTCTTATTTTTTCCTGCAAATCCAAAGAGCAAAAACCGGTTGTTACCGATACCGTTCAAACAGCTGCGCATCCCGAATGGATCATGCAGGGCAATATCTATGAAGTGAATACCCGTCAATATACACCTGAAGGTACTTTTAATGCCTTTGCCAAACATTTGGACCGTTTAAAAGAAATGGGAGTACAAACACTTTGGTTCATGCCCATCAACCCCATCAGTAAAGTGGACCGCAAAGGCAGTTTGGGGAGTTATTATGCCGTGTCTGACTATACCGCTGTTAACCCGGAATATGGCACGTTAGAAGACTGGAACCAGTTAGTAAAAGCAATACATGATAAAGGAATGAAAGTAATGATCGACTGGGTACCCAATCATACGGGTGCTGATCATCCCTGGCTGACAAGTCATCCCGGCTTTTTTGTGAAAGACAGTACAGGAAAAGCAGCCACCATGTTCGACTGGACCGATACCCGCATTCTTGATTTTAAGAACACTGAAATGCAGGACAGCATGATCGCTGCCATGAAATACTGGGTCACCAATACCGGTATTGATGGTTACCGGGTGGATGTAGCCTGGAATGTGCCCGGCGAATTCTGGAAAAAATGTATCCCGCAATTAAAAGAACTGAATAAAGGGCTGTTCTTTTTAGCCGAAGGCGATAAGCCCTATTTAATGACCAGTGGCTTTGATGCTTATTATCCCTGGGAGATGTTTCATATGATGGTAAAAGTAGCAGCAGGGCAAAGACCGGCTTTTGCATTAGACAGTATTAAAAACAAGTTCGATACACTGTATCCAAAGGAAGCTATCCCACTTTACTTTACCAGCAATCATGATGAGAACAGCTGGAATAAATCCGACTACGGAACTTTCCCCGGGGCAGTGCATGCACCGTTTGCCGTCTTCACCCAGACCATGGCCGGCAGTGTTCCCTTAGTCTATAGCGGCCAGGAAGAACCCTTGCTGCGGCCTCTGCAGTTCTTTGAAAGTGATTCGATCGTTTTTGGAAAATTCGAAAGAGCGAAGTTTTATAAAACATTATTAAATCTCCGTACAAACAATGTGGCATTGGCGGCTGATGCCGCTTTCCGGAAAGTGAAAGCAGGAGATGATAAAGCAGTATATGCGTACGTAAGAGAAAAAGCAGGTAAAAAAATATTGGTGGTCCTGAATCTTTCCAGGAAAGAACAAAGCATTACTATCACCGATAAAGACTTACAGGGTAACCCCTACAATGTATTCATGGGTACAAATGAACCGCTGACAGAAAAAGAATGGAAGATCGAACCCTGGGGATATGTGGTGTATGAATACACCCCTGTTGATACGAAATAAGCTAAGTAGGCTAAATTCTGATCATTAATCCATGTGTTCGATTGCGCAGATGATGCTATCTGGTAAAATATTAATCACATAGACACAATAGAAACATATAGTAGCACATAGTTCAACCCACCCTTTATGACCGCAACAATAGCCGGCTCAACAGGTTTAATTGGCAGTTATCTTGTAGAAGAATTACTGAAAGATGATTATTTCGATACGGTGCGGATACTGACCCGGCGGCCATTGGATATCTCTCACCCCAAGCTGGAAAAGAAACTGGTTGATTTTGAAGATGCGGACTCCTTGCTGGTGGCTTTAGCCAATACCGATGTCCTGTTTTGTACTGTCGGTACGACACAGAAAAAAGTAAAAGGCGATAAAATTGCTTACCGGAAAGTAGATTATGATATCCCGGTCAACCTGGCCCGTTATTGCAAAATAGTGGGTTGTAAAAAATTCATACTGGTATCCTCCGTTGGTGCCAACAGTAAAAGCAATAATTTTTACCTGCGCCTGAAAGGCGAAACGGAAGAGGCAGTGAAAGCAGTTGGATTGCAATCCCTGCATATCATGCATCCCTCCATGCTACTGGGCAATCGCAAAGAAGCAAGACCGGGTGAAAGGATCGGGCAGGTACTGATGAAAGCTGTTTCCTTTTTATTACCGGCAAAATATAAGCCGGTGCAGGGCAGGGATGTGGCGAAGGCGATGATTGCTGCTTCAAAAAATAACAAAACAGGTGCAATCATTTGTAGCTATAATGAAATAATGACCTTAATCTTATAGGACCAGGGAACAATATTGATTACACGGCTTCGTTTTATTTTTGTTTAAATGTATTGCAGCTTTCCCAGTGAAACCAACTATCTTAAAACTGCCAGCATGAAAAAAATACCAGCATTACTAATAGCCAGCCTTTTATTACTCAATCACCTGCATGCACAAACCGAAAATAAGACCAGGTTTGGATTAAAAGGGGGATTAAACCACACCGTCATAAATGGTTATGAAACAGATGGCGACAAGACTGGCTTTATTGGCACTTCCATTTACGGTGCGTTTTTCACCGATTTCAGAATCGGCGCCACCACATTCTTTAATACTGAGTTATTGTTCTCCTGGACGAACGACTGGCATTTTATTGAAATTCCTTTACACCTTCAACAAATGATAAACCCCCGGTTAGGGATATTCATAGGGCCAAAATTTGACTTTTCGGCCAACAAAATTGACAAACAGAAACAAGATAAATCCGGGGTTCTGGGTTTGTCTGTGGAGACCGGGGCTCAATATAATTTTAGCAGACGGCTATTTGCCGAAGGACGGTATTCTATTGGTTTATCAAGACAATTCCGGGACGAGCTATTTGACATCAATGAAGGGAGAAGAAATAATCTTCGATTCGGTATTGGGTTCAGATTCTAAATTTCACTAAACTCCATCCACATCCGGCACAATCGTCACTGCTGCAAATCTCTTTTCCTGGTGCAGGATGGCCACCTGGTCAAGTATATCTGCTTTGCATTGCAAAATGGTTTTGGTATCTCTTGGCAGTTTGATCAGCAGCTCCATGAGGTACTGGTTGCGGATACGGCTGATGATAGGTTCTGCCGGGCCAATGATATAGTCTCCGTATTTATTCTTTAAAGAGTCAGCAAACTGCTGGGCAGCCCGTTCCACCACTTCCCTGAATTTATGCTTGAATGTCAGTTGTATCGTCCTGGAAAAAGGCGGGTAGGCAAAATGTTTTCGTTTATCGATCTCATCTGCAAACATTTTTTTATAATCATGCTGCTTCACATATTGCAACACCGGGTGAGAAGGTTGTGTTGTTTGCACGACCACTTTCCCGGTAGCCTGTTTCCTGCCGGCACGGCCACTCACCTGCTCCATCAGTTGAAAAGCCCTTTCATTCACCCGGAAATCGGCGAAATGCAATAATCCATCCGCATCTAAAATTCCGACCAGGTCCACGTTGTCAAAATCCAGCCCCTTCACCACCATCTGGGTACCCACCAGTATATCAATTCTTTTCTGTTCAAATTGCTGGATCAAAACATCATGGGCATTCTTTCCTTTTACCGTATCAATATCCATCCTGGCCACTTTGGCTTCCGGGAATGTTTCCTGTAATTGCTCCTCAATTTTCTCTGTACCAAAATTCCGTTGCACAAATTGATGGCTGCCGCAGGCCATACAGATATGCACGGGGGGATAAGTGGTACCGCAGTAATGACAGAGCAATTTATTAGTGATCTTATGATAGGTCAGCGACACATCACAATACTTGCATTGAGGAATCCAGCCGCAAACACTGCAAACCTGGTAAGGATCGTACCCTCTTCTGTTTTGAAAGAGTATCACCTGCCGGTTTCTTTCCAGCACTTCTTTGATGGCCTGCTGTAATTGGGGGGACAGCATCACTTTTGACCGGTCTTTCTGTTCCACTTTCTTAGTATCAATTATCTCAATAGGAGGTAATTGAAAATCGCCATAGCGTTGCGCCAGCTCCACTAAACCGTATTTTCCATTGACCGCATTATAATAACTCTCAATAGAAGGAGTGGCACTGCCGAGTACTACTTTTGCTTTGAACAAAGATGCAAAATAGATCGCAGCATCACGGCCATTGTAGCGGGGAGCAGGTTCCTGTTGTTTGAAAGAAGTATCATGTTCCTCATCGCAGATGACCAGGCCAAGGTCCTGGTAAGGAAGAAACACAGATGACCGGGCACCAAGGATCACTTTCAGTTCACCCGTTTTGACTTTATGCCATATCTCCACTCTTTCATTCTGGGAAAACTTAGAATGATAAATACCAATATAACCGCCGAAATGCTTTTGCAAACGCCGGATAACCTGGGAGGTCAAAGCGATCTCCGGCAACATATACAAGACCTGTTTCCCTTTCCTCACCAGTTCTTCGATCAGTTTGATATAGATCTGTGTTTTACCGCTGGAAGTAACCCCATGCAGTAAACAAACGGATTTTGCTTTCAGTTGTTCCTGTACCTGTACCAATGCCTGTTGCTGATCAGCCGATAATTCAAAATCAATTTTTACATCTTTGGGCAAATACTGAAGCCTGTCCACCACTCTCTTTTCTGTCCAAAGTATTTTTTTATCCACCAACCCTTTCAATTGAGCATCCGTTGCCCCGGATTTTTTCAATAGGTTAGGCTTTGTTACTTCTCCTTCTGTTTTGGTTAAATGCAGGTAACTGAGCAGAAGTTCCATTTGCTTTTCTGCCCGTTGCAGTTTTTTATCCTCGTTCAGTAATTTCTCCAGCTCTTCCTCATTATCATATTGCGGATTCAGTAAAACATAGGTCTCTTTTTTTGCGGTATAGGTTTGCTTTAATGCTTCCCATACAAAACACACTTTTTTATTGATCAGCGAGTTGATGACCGGGTATACATGTGATGAATCCAGCAACTGCTGCACTTCCGTCAGCTTCAGTTCTTTTTTTATTAATAAAGCCTCGCCAACCAGGTATTCATCATGATCCAGTGCTGAAAAATCATCACCGTACTCTTCATTATATACAAGAATTGTTTCGCTGGATAGTTTGAAATGAGCAGGCAAGGCAGCCGCCATCACCTCCCCTTCGCTGCACATATAGTACCCGGCGATCCACTCCCATAACCTCAGTTGTTCTTCGTAAACAACCGGCTCCACATCCAGCACATTCAGGATATCTTTTGTTTCAAAGAAATCAGGTTTATCCGTATGCAGCCTTTTAATGATACCGGCATAGCGTTTATTCTTTCCCAGGTTTACTTCCACCCTGCAGCCCACCCTTGCTGTTTCCTGTAATGATGCAGGAACAGACCATGTGTAGTTTTTGGGCAATGCCAATGGTATGATGATCTCAGCAAACAGCACTGCTATTCCGGGAGAAATGCTGCTGTTTTCACTATTGTAATTTTTTCCTTGCATTAAAAGCAAAGCTAACTATCTGGGGGTAAAGTCTCCCTTTTAGGGGAGACCTGCCTGGCGGCGGGCAGGTTTAGAGGGGGGCCTTTCTCCAGCCTCCGTGATACTCTTTCATTTTCCGGCGCATCAATGTAAAAACCTTTTCCTTCAATAAACCAATATCACCGGTTGTATATCCATCCACAGGTATTTCCTCCAGGTACAGCACCCTGCTGCGGCCGGGATTCATATGAAACAGGCTTTCATAAGGCATCCGGTAATAGGCGTCCAAAAAAAGAACAGGCTTAACAGGAGTTTGCGTTTCAATGGCCACGCGGAAAGCCCCATCATACAATTCTTTGATGGGCTCCGTGGTCATATTGAATGTTCCTTCCGGGAAAACCATCACCGAAATTCCTTTACTGATCAGTGATTTTAATACCCTTACGCTGTTGGCCCGGTTGGCTGCACTGCTGCGGTCCACGGTCACGATCGCATTGCGGTAAATAAACCCGAATACCGGCACTTTGCTCATTTCTACCTTCCCCAGCGGCCGGAATGGTTTTCTTAGTGCTTTGACAAGAATAGCTGCATCCAGGTAGGAAATATGGTTGCTGACAAAAATATAAGGCTTTGTATGATCATGCGGTGCCTCGAATATTTTTTGATGCCGGATAAAGATCAGCAAGAACCAGATATCGGCCCAGAGCATACAAAGCCGGATGACCATATTGCCTCCCTTAATACGGCCAAAAAAACTGGCGATGATCACAAATGGAAAGATGAGCAGCATGACGGCTACAAAAGTGATGAAGGCATAGATGCTGTATATCCATTGCAAAGGCCGCCTTAATAACTTCATCAGTTGCGGTTTTTGTATTTATCATCATCGCCGGGACAGTCGCAGGTCCAGTCTGTATCCAGATCAATCACTGTAACCACGGTTGTTGCCTCATTGCATTGTGCATATACGATCCTCACCCGCTGGTCATCGTTGGTAATACCCTCCACCGCATACCGGGGGCATCTTGCATTCTTCAGGTCGCTTTTGTTATAATTGATTTTCCCTTCCTGCATGATCTCTTCCACCTCTGCCTGTGAAATGCGGCGGCATTGCATCCTGCATTTTGCATGGTTACTGTATTCCAGGTAGGATATGCGCCGGTCAAAGCCTTTGTCACGGTTTGTGGGGTTACTGGCGGGGTCTTTAGGCTTTGTGGTAGTCGTTTTGGGCTTAGGAGTTGGTTCCTTACCCCCCTGGTACTGCTTTATAACGATCACGGCAACTGCCAGTATAATGATCAGAACATATGGTAACCACTTCTTATTCACTGCCAATAATTTCTACAAATTAAAAGTAAATCCATGATTACCACCTGCCTGCTGCAGAAAACCTTCAAATATCCAAAATCCTGGCACATGCTTATCTTTGCGGCCGCTATGGCAGTATCCAAAACAGTAGCTTTTCACACCCTTGGCTGTAAGCTCAATTTCTCAGAAACTTCCTCCATTTCCCGCTTACTGGAAAAAGAAGGATTTGAGAAAAAAGAGTTTGACGACCAGGCAGACGTGTATGTGATCAATACCTGTTCGGTTACCGATAATGCAGATAAAGAATGCCGCCAGTTGGTGCGCCGTATTCAACGAAGATCCCCGGAAAGTTTTGTGGTCATCACGGGCTGCTATGCGCAATTGAAACCCAACGAAATCTCATCTATTCCGGGTGTTGACCTGGTGCTGGGAGCAGCCGAGAAATTCAATATTGCCCAACATATCCGGGAACTTTCCAAAGGTGATGCCACTAAAATATGCAGTTGTGATATTGGTGAAGTATCCGGTTTCCATTCTTCCTGGTCGGTGAATGACCGTACCCGGACTTTTTTAAAAGTACAGGATGGCTGTGATTATAACTGTTCTTTTTGCACCATCCCGATGGCAAGGGGGAAAAGCCGTAGTGATAGTATTACCAATGTGGTAAAAAATGCAGAAGAACTGGCCGCCAACGGGGTAAAAGAAATTGTATTAACGGGTGTAAATCTCGGTGATTTTGGAAAAGGGCCGGATGGTGCCGGTAATACCATCAGCATCAGCGGACGGGAAGAGAATTTTTTCGAACTGGTGAAAGCACTGGACAAAGTAAATGGTATTGAACGCTACCGTATCTCCTCTATTGAACCTAACCTGCTGACCAACGGGATCATTGAATTTGTGGCGAACAGCGACAAGTTCATGCCGCATTTTCATATTCCTTTACAAAGCGGCAGCAATACGGTATTGGCTGCCATGCGGAGAAGATACAAGAGAGAATTATATGCCGATCGGGTAAAACTGATCAAAACGCTGATGCCGCACTGTGCTATCGGGGTGGATGTGATCGTTGGTTTCCCGGGAGAAACAGAGGAATACTTTAAAGAGACATTTGATTTCCTTCACTCACTTGATATTTCTTACCTGCATGTGTTCACCTATTCTGAAAGAGATAATACACATGCCTTAACGCTCGACCCTGTCGTTCCGATGAATACCCGTCATGAAAGAAACAAGACGTTGCGCAACCTTTCTTACATGAAGATGCAATACTTCACCGAACAACATGCCGGGCAGACCCGCAAGGTGTTGTTTGAGCACCGGGACAAGAACGGTATGATGGAAGGTTATACGGACAACTATATCCGCATCAGCACCCCGTACCGGGAAGAATGGGAGAATAAGATTGTGGAATGGACCTTATAAACACCAGGAAGATCAACTTTACTTTTATTGTTTTCTTTTTTGTTTCTCCAGCTTCCTGAAATAACCCCTCAGCAGGAAATTATGTTTTAATGCCTCCATGTTCTGGTTAAATCCATCAGTCCCTTTCTCAATATTGGATAAACTGTTATTAAGCTTTATCAGCAGCGCAGAATCTTTCAACAGAGCATGGGCCGTTCCGTTGCCACTATTAATATCATCTTTAATCCCTGCTGTTAGCTTCGACAGTTCAACCACCAGTCCCGTAGCATGGTCACCCACCTGCTGAATTTTCAGCAAAGCCTCGTCCAGGTTCCGGGCAATGGATGTATCCGTCAGTATCGCACCCAATGAGCCTTTCCCGCTTTTTACATCGGCGATAATGCTGTGAAGATCTTTCACCATTTCATCTGCCCGCCCGGTGGCATGGCGGATACTCAGCACTGATGCCCGCAGGTTATCCGGAAGCTCCGTTTCATTCAGCAATTTCCAGATAGCTGCGCTGTTATTGATACGCAACACGGTTGACTTCAATTCTTCTGAGATCACAGCTATATTCCTGTTGGTCTTATCAAGCGTCTCCAGCATATCTTCCGTGCTGATATTTTTTTTCGTCGCCAGCAGGTCCCCGTCTTCTGCCAGCGGGGAACCGTCTTTGGAAGCTGTGATATTCAATATCCGGTTTCCCATTAATCCATCCGTACTCATACTGACGATATCCCCTTTGTGAATATATTTTTTCATCTTCACATCAATCAGCATCGCCACTTCGATCAGCGTATCGCTGAGTATCCTGATCTTCTTCACCGTTCCCACCTGGATACCGGCATAGCGTACATTGTTTCCCACTGTTAAGCCCTGTACATTCTCAAACCTTGCTGTTAGCTTGTAATTTTTCCCAAAGAGATTATTATCCCTGCCAATCATATACAGTGAAAAGATCAGCAGCAACAGGCCCGCCAGGACAAAAATCCCCAGTTTCAGGTTATTGATCGGTCTCTTTGTCATTATTCAAAAAATTGTTTGACATTAGGATCGTTATTTAGTTTTAGTTCCTCATAGGTACCCTGCGCATAACAGGTGCCACCAATCAGCATAATAATGCGGTCGGCTGTCATCCGGATACAATTCATATCATGCGAGATGATAAGAGCAGAAGTATTGTATTTTTCACCCATTTCTTTAATGAGTTTACTGATCCCTTTCCCGGTAATAGGGTCAAGCCCTGTGGTAGGTTCATCATACAATACAATTTCCGGGTCAAGTATCAATGTCCTTGCCAGTGCAATTCTCTTCCGCATACCACCCGATAATTCTGCCGGCATCATATCCACGGCATGGGCAAGACCGACATTATTCAACACTTCCAATACTTTGGCATCCTGCTCCGCTGCTGTCATTTTTATCCAGTGCCGCCGAAGCGGGAACTCCAGGTTTTCCCGCACCGTCATGGAATCATACAGTGCATTGCTCTGAAATAAGAATCCCACTCTTGACCTGATCTTATCCAATTCCTGGTGATCAAGGTTCTCTATATCCTGCCCCAACAGCCGGATACTTCCTTTGTCAGGCCGCATCAAACCAATGATGCATTTGATAAGTACGGATTTCCCGGACCCCGACTTCCCTAATACCGCCACATTTTCTCCATTACCAAGAGTAAGACTGAAATCAGCCAATACAGTATTATCTCCGAATGATTTGTACAAATGTTCAATTGTTATCACCGCTGC
>JAFLBM010000040.1 GCA_017303455.1 Chitinophagales bacterium
ATCCGTTTTTTTTCAACGATCACCTTCATTTATTTTAACAGCTGCTTGAATGATCAACTATAAACAGTACAGGAAATTGTACAGTCTGTTTTTTATGTAAAGAAGAGTTTTTTCACAGTCTGACGTTAGGCATTTGTGCTGTTGGGGACTTCATCTATTCGTCGCCCCCGGCGACGGCTGCCGAACGAAGAACTAAAGTAGAAAGTTTATTCTGTCGCTCAATAGTAAATGTCAAGCCGGGACAAAAAGCTGAGCAGCGAACCGAACGATGAAAGACGCTATTCGTCAGCCGCAATAGCACAAATGCGCCTGTTGGCTGTAGTTTTTCTTTTGTCGAACTAAAGTTTGATTGAGAGATTCAATTGTCCACCCAAACCGACTTCAACTATTTTTTGCAGAGTTGAAATACGAACTTCTTTTATATCGTTTTCTATTCTTGAAATGTAAGCCTTATTTGTACCACATTTCTCTGCAAGTTCCTCTTGTGTCAAACCTTTTTCAAGTCGGGCTTCATAAATCAATGTACCCAACTTGAACTCCTGATAGCCTTTTTCAAGTTTATCTCTTTTGGTACTTCCTCTTTTGCCGTAATGTTTTTCTTTGAACTGGCCGAGTGTCAAAGTTTTACTTTTTTTCAGCATAATATTCCTCCTTAATTTTTAATGCCTTCTCAATTTCTTGTTTCGGCGTTTTTTGAGTCTTCTTTTGAAAACCGCTTGTTACTACAACTATTTTTCCTTTGTCAAAGAAGCAGAATATTCTGAAAATATCGCTTCCTTGTTGTACCCGAATCTCATAAAGCCCGTCTGTGCCTTCCAAATGCTTAAGATATGTTTCTGGAACTTGTGAAAGGTCTTCAATCAAATCAAAAGTCCAGATGATTTTATCTTTAACCTTTTGGTGCTGCTTTATAAAGAACTCTTCAAAGTAGTTCTTGTAAAAAATGATAGTTCGGTGTTTGTGATTTTCCGGCACAGAGCAAATATACAAAAGTTGTCCGAAAGTACAACTTAAAATTTTGCTTATTTTTTGTATGAAGGCGTTAATGTTTTACTGCACTTTTGCTTGCAGCGGCATAAGTATCAAATACAAAGCATTTTCTGTCGCTGATGTTTGATTTGTATATGTCAGCAAAGTACTCGTCAGGAGGGATTTGATTTTTGACTTCATAGTCGGTCCATGACAGTTTTTGTCTAACGGTTTTTTCAAATTTATCAATAGCCCTGAACTTATCATCCTCCTTAAAGTTCTTTACCTCAACTATGTCAGAGATATGAACAAAGCTTTCAAATTTTACTTCTTTCTTTACTGGAAAGCTAACGCCATTTTTGAGTTCGTTCTCTTGTTCCTGAACACTCTTAGGTTTTGTCACAACTTTTGGTTCAAGTGTCTCAATTAAAACATATAAGTACTTTGTCAAGCCAACTGTATTGTTTTGGGTTTCTTTATTCTGAACTGTTTCTTGAATAGGCGCAGGACTGTTGTTTCGAGATGGAGTAGTTTTCTCGGCTTCAGTTGCTTTTTGTTTTAATTCTTCTTCTTTTAGCTTTAATTCTCTTTCCCTTAATTCCAATTCCTTTTCTTTTATTCTGGTTTCGTCATTGCCGCAGGAAATAAAAAGAATTATTAAAATCGTTGAGATTAAATATTTCATTTGCGGTGGATTTGTTTTAGGAATAGACGCTATAAAATTACAGCCAACTCGTAAATATATGATACTCCCGGTACAGTTTTGCCCTGGTAATCAATAGAAACCTGTACCAGATTAATCACTGCAACTGTCTCTTATACAACTGCACCGCATTTTCTAATCCCAAATAAATCGCATTACAGATCAAGGGTTGACTGGAATATTTGCAAAACTCCCTGACAAGGCGACGCTGTTGGTCAGGGCGGCCGAAAAATTTCCACTTATCCGGTTATTTGAATAGGCTGTAATAGTAACTGTCCCTGTAGTTGAGGGTACGGTAAACCCGAGATCATCAACGTATAGTATGGAGTTAGGACTTGTGGCCAAATTGTAGGAACCTGTACTAAATGAGGATAAGGCTATCGTCGGGCCTGTGCCCGGAGAGTTTTGCTGAGTACCGGTGCCGCCCGTTATAACAGGGGTTAAACTCCAGGTCAGGTATGCTCCTTTAAAGTTGGCGGTGTAGCTGGTTGTGCCGTATGTCCAGGTGAAGCTGCTGTTAGCCGTATCGACACCTGATTTGTTACAGGAAGAAATGCTGAAAATCCCAATAACAGTTAATGCTATAAGTACAATGAAATAGGTAATCGGTTTTTTCATGATTTATTTGCGGGTTAATGGTTGAATTTTGCCTGGTGGGGGATGGCTGTTTTAATTGCGGGCAGATTTAATTGATAAACGTTTATCCTGACGAATTATAGTGATTTTTATAATCCAGGTAAAATCTTAACAGCTTCTCTGGCATCACTTTCTTCATTTCAATTCCTCTTTTATAATTATCGTACCCAAGAAGGGCTTCGCAGTAAGAAACGTTAAGAGCATTTTCCAGGTCAGGTGTTATTGTTTCTAAATGGGTTTCAATAAAGCCGAAACACTTCTTCAGTTCTTCGATATTTTTTTGTTTAATCTGTTCAATAGAGTATGTCGCAAATCGCCCCATTTTATAATGATCCTCATCTTCTGAGCCAAATTCATCTGCAATTTTTGGGAATTGAACTAATAATTCAGAAAAGAAGTTATCAGGACTCAACATGAAAGAAAATATTTTTTTATAGTAAAGCACCAGCCATCACAGCAACTGCCTCTTATACAACTGCACCGCATTTTCCAATCCCAGATAAATCGCATCACAAATTAAGGCATGGCCGATACTCACTTCGTCTAACCAGGGAATGTTTTGTTTAAAGAATTGCAGGTTCTGCAGGTCCAGGTCGTGCCCGGCATTTAAACCCAGTCCCAGTTCCTTTGCTTTCAACGCTGCTAATACATAGGGATTGACTCCCGGCTCCCGTCTCCTGGCTCCAAACTCCCTGGCGTAGCCTTCTGTATACAACTCGATCCTGTCGGTTCCGGTTTCGGCAGCACCTCTCACCATTTTTACATCCGGGTCCACGAAAATGGAAACACGGATGCCGGCCTTTTTAAAAACAGTGATCATGTTTTGCAGGTAATCTTTATTCTTAATCGTATCCCAGCCATGATCGGAAGTGAGTTGCCCGAGTGTGTCGGGTACAAGTGTTACCTGCTCGGGTTTTGTTTCCAGCACCAGGTCAACAAATTTTTGTTCGGTGCAGTTGCCTTCAATATTAAATTCCGTAGTGATGATCTTTTTGATCTGGCGTACATCTTCATAGCGGATATGCCGTTCATCGGGTCTTGGATGTACGGTCACTCCATCTGCACCAAAACGCTGCACATCCATTGCGGCTTTTACCACATCGGGGTTATTACCGCCTCTTGAATTGCGCAGGGTGGCGATCTTATTAATATTCACACTCAGTTTGGTCATCCGGCAATTATTTTGGCCAAAGTTACTGCAGGATGCTAAACAAAAACCCGCCATGGTGGGTGGCGGGTACTAAACCTATCCTGTTGATATGAATACTATTGTTTGAATAAACGGGCCCGGCCGATCAGATTGTTTTGCTTATCTGTAATACGGAGCCAGTAAATGCCCGCTGCTAACTGTTGAGAAACGGTCATGCTGTAATTGTTATTGCCTCTATTGAGCTGATTAATATCAGCCTGCACAGTTCTTCCTGTTATATCGGTAAGGGTGCTGGTTACCTGCTGTGCTGCAGCCGAGTGAAGACTGATATTTACCTGTGTGCTGAAGGGGTTGGGATAAGTAACCAGTTCTGCAACCAGTTCTTTATTACTGATCCTTCCAACAGAAGAATATTTGAAACTTCCGTTTTGATCAAACTGCTTCAGCCGGTAGAAAAGGGTGGTTTTTGCCGGGTTGATATCGGTATAGGTATAATCAGTTCTTTCGTTTGTATTACCACGGGCGGAAACAGTTCCAATAGCCGACCAATCACTGGCATTGCTGCTTCTTTCAACTGTAAAGTGCAAACTGTTGCTTTCCCGGGCTGTTGCCCATTTCAATCCTACATCCTCACCGGATTGTGCAGCACTGAAAGAAACCAGGTCAACGGGTAAAGTCAGTAACTGGAAAGCAATGTTACCAATGGCAAAATCCTGGGCGGCAGGGTCGGGATCGGCACCCGGGGCATTGTCATATACTATTACTACTTTATTAATGATAGTGCTCCCAAAACCAACAGTTATTGTGCCCCGTTGATCGGTAAGATCTGAAACTGTGTTTCCGGCTTGCCCGCTGCTGCTGTTAACAGCGGCTGTTCGGCTGCCGAGTTGAAGAAAGGCAGGGTCTGTAGCCCCGTCAAATTTAGTAACCGAAGGCGAGTAGTCCAGTAAAGATCCCATATAGCCTGTTATTGTGGCCCGGTCAAAATAACTGGCAGAGTTGGAACTATTCTTATCTATATCTGCGAGCCGGAAAGATACTTCTCTTACCAGGGTAGAAAATGTTATAGTAAGAGTTACGGCACTGGTATTGGTAGCAAAATCTGTGTTTAACTGTAGTCTTTCAGCTGAACCAGGAACAGTAAATGTAGCGCCGGATACTGTTGGGGTTTGTGCGGCAGCAGGAGACAATCCATACGAACCGCCGCCGGAAATAACGGATGTGACATTGATATTTACGCCGGTACCCGCTACATTCATCGCTGTTCTGTTGGTATTCCCGTTAGCCCATGCGGGTGAAAAGGATGTTGCCCAATTCAAAACCTGGGCGGTAAGTTCGGTGGAAGTAAACAGCAGGACAATGCCCGCCATAAGTAAGGTTCTTCTCATGACTAGGATAGAGGATGGTTATCGTATAAACGCTAAGGGTTTGTGCTTATTGTGTAAAAAAACAAAAGAAAAATAATATTGGGTTACAATTCCATCCAGGTATGATCAGCTAAAAGTCGCACAGCAGCTACAAATTTTTTAAAAGGACCTGCATGTCCCCATTCTTTGGGTGCCACCAGGGAAAGCATAAAACTCTCGTCCTTCTTTTCATAGAGGTAATAAGTCTGGCCGATATTGGGTTTGAAAGAGAGCTTTGCATTGTAGATCATCAGGGAGAGGTCCTTTCTCTTTTGTATCTCCTGTGCCTGCAGGGCCAGCAATTCAATTTGTTTTCTGATCTGGTCCAACTGCATATTGGTCTGCTCTTCCATGGCGGTCAGAGCTTTGTGTTTGATCATGCCTTCTTCTGTCGGCCTGATCAGGGCTCCGGCCACCGAAGCAGAATAGGGAAGCACACTGAGTTGTTTATGGTAGATCTCGGAATTGGTATAAGCTGTGCCATCCGGCTTTGTGCCCTGTTGCGTGATCTTGAGGTAACCATTGGGCATTATTTCATGAACGATATGTAAACAAACCTGCCCATTCTTATAAAAATGAATTTCGAAACTGATGCTGTCAATAAAAATAGCTTGTGCCTGGTCGGCGAGATCGGGGTTTTGAAAGGGGTTGAGATCGCCGTCAGCGATCAATTTATACTGCGAAGTAAAAGCCTGGTTTTCCAATGTCACCCAGTTATGTGAAATGCTGAGTTCTTTACGGTCCCCGGCAGATTCTATCTTATAAATACCGCTTTTGGGTCTTTCGCCGTATTCATAATTCCCCTTTTCGGGAAAGAGTTGCCAGGAAGCCAGAAAATTATATGCCTGTACCAAGTGGAATAATTGTGGGTTATGGGTTGTTCATTAAAAACTAAGCCTTTAACAGTATAAGACTGCAAAGGTTTTGTTTTCCGGGCAAATAAAAAAGAAGGATTGGCTTAAATTAGCAGCTATGAAAAGTAAATGGCCGGTCGTTTTGCTTGCAGGGATATTATTTTCAGGAACTGTTATTGCCCAGCAAAAACTTCCTTCTGCAGAAAGCCTGTTGAAAAAGGCGTATAAAACGGCAGCGGTTAAGAAAAAGAATGTATTTATAATTTTTCATGCTTCCTGGTGCGGGCCTTGTAAAACCATGCAGGCTTCGATGAATGATAAAAAAGTCAAAGCATTTTTTGACAGCAGCTATATTATAGTTGACCTGGTAGCCTATGAATTTAATGAAGAGGAGAATAACCCGGGCGCAGGCCAGTTGCTCGAAAAGCATAATGATAACAATGCCAGTGTCCCCTTTTGGATGATACAGGACGCAACGGGGAAAGTGCTGGGTGATTCCAGGATCATACCGGCCAATAGTAAAGATGGAACAAGGGAAAATATGGGTTGCCCCGGCACCGAAAAAGAAATTGACTATTTTATCAGTTTGTTAAAAAGAACATCCGGCCTGACAAACCTTCAATTAGAAGCGATCCGCAAAAGATTCCGGGCCAATGGTCAGTAATAGAAGCCGGGTTACCTGTTATCTGGTAATTCTTCCTCAATCAGCTGGTGTAATTGTTTTTCATTCTGCTCTATCCATACAGGAAGTTGCTGAGCAGGCAGTTTCCAGCCGTTTTCCTGTTTGACCATCTGGAACAAGATCCTCTCCCCGCGGTCATCCACCACATTAATGCTGAAACGTTCTGTATCGGCACCGTTCAATTTCCTGAAATTGAATTCCCGTAACCGTCCGCCAGCCTTCACCAACCGGGTGAATTGAATGGCCCTGATAAATTTTATCTCCATAAGTTAGCATTATTAGTGTGGAAGTAGTGCAATTACTATGCTAACAGAACATTCGAGAGCTAAAAGTTGTTCACAAAGCTGATGTTATATAATGCTATTGATTGACCTGGATTAGAATCTTGTATTAATTTTCACAAGCTTCGCTTTATCTTTAAGTAATTGTTTATATATGAAATTTGTTTTTATTCTCTTATTGGCGATGCCTGTATCAATAATTGCACAGGATTGCAAATTGATCAGGGAGACCGACCTCTACACCAAAGAAAGAACCATTTCTACCGGTTTTATCCCCCTGACCGGGGCTTCCCTTTCTATTGATGCCCGGAAAGCGGAAGTAGACCTGTTGTTTTCCGTGTTGGGTGCCGACCGTTGTTTTACGGATGCTTCCACCGCCGCTATTTTTTTTGTTGGCAGTAAAGTGAAGCAAACGCAGCGGAATGCCGGCTCCATGAATTGCGAAGGGCTTTTTCATATCATCTTCCGTAACACGGCCACAGCAGCACCCTTTCTACGGAAAATAGCAACACAGAAGATCGAAAAAATCGTATTCACCGGTACGGATAAAAAGGAAATAACAATTACGCTGGATCCCGACCAGCAACAGGTAGTCATGGACCTGGCTGCCTGTATTGTCAAAGAAGCCCCAACACTGCTGCAATAAAGGAGTTGTTGTAATTTGCAGTTTCGGTTAAATCAATAGTTGTGAAATCATATTTAGGAACTTATTCGCTTCCCGGTGCTGAGGCTGCTGAAGCAACGGTACTGGTATTTGATAAAGAAGTGCATATCGGTTACCGGTCTGCCTCCGGTCATCATCAAACCCTGAAATGGGATATCAGGGATGTGGAAGCTGTCTTTGATCTTGCCTCCCGGTCCACCCGTATCAGGAACAGAACCGACAGAACGATTGAACTCTTTGTTAATGGCAAGGATGCAGCCGGTTATATTGGAGCCCTGCAGGAAGAACAGCAAAAGCCCTGGCATCAAAAAGATAAAGCAAGGGAGTGGGGCAGGAATTCCCTGCTATTTTTAGGTGTGGCCGGCGGGTTAGTTTTATTATATTTTTTACTGGTTCCCTGGATGGCAGAAAAAATGGCTTCGCAGGTTTCAGTAAAAACAGAGGAAGGGTTTGGTGATGCGGCCTATTCCGGAATGCGGCTGGAAGAACAGGAAGATACCGCTGCAAGTTTTGCAATCAATCATTTCTTTGCGGCTATGGATGTGCGGACAGCGTATACTATCCGCATTTCTGTTGTAAAAGGGGAGACAGTAAATGCCTTTGCTTTACCTGGCGGACGTATCGTTGTCTATACCGCCCTATTGGATGCAATAGAAACGTATCCTGAGTTAGCGGCCCTGCTGGCCCATGAATTTACCCATGTCAATAATAAACATTCCACGAAAGCTATTTTCAGAAAATTAGGTTCAAAAATATTTATCAGCCTGTTGTTGGGAAAATTCGGATCGGTGACCTCTGTCCTGGTTGACCAGGCGGATAACCTGAAATCACTGACCTATTCACGATCACTGGAAAAAGAGGCCGATATGGACGGGCTTGAATTACTGAAAGCCCGGAAAATTGATACGAAAGGCTTTACTGATCTTTTTCAACACCTGAAAAATGCAGGACCTTCTTCCTCCACACCAGAATTTTTAGGCAGTCACCCGGACATTGATAAACGGATCGGTTATATCCGTGAAGCAGCAGCCGGTGCAGTGGTTACAGAAAATACAGAACTAAGAACTATTTTTGAAAAATTAAAACAAACCATACAATGATCATTACAACAACAAGTACAGTGGAAGGAAGACCTGTGCAGGAATACCTCGGTGTTATTAATGCACAGAGTATTATTGGTGCCAATATCTTTAAAGATTTTCTCGGTGGCCTGCGGGATGTATTTGGGGGAAGAAGTAAAACCTATGAGAAGGTGCTGGAAGAAGCCAAAGAAGATGCGCTGAGGGAATTATCCCAGAAAGCACAGGCCATGGGAGCCAACGGTATTCTCGGTGTTGATCTTGATTTTGAAACCGTAGGTGCCAGCGGCAGTATGCTGATGGTGATCGCTACCGGTACGGCAGTAAGATTATAAGTAACATTATTTAGTAATACCCATTTCCGGCAGCAGCGGGAGGTGGGTATTTTTTATGCTTTACCCGCAAGTGCCTGTTGAAGAAATTCTTTTTTACGCCTGGCCACTTCCACTTTTGAACCATCACTCATCTGCAGCATACCGGAACGGTCGTAACTATCAATATGTGCCGGATTAACAAGATGAGATTTATGTACCCGCAGGAAATGATGACCTTTCAGCAGTTCATCGTAATCCTTTAAAGTTTTGGCCGACACAAAAACTTTATTACCTGCCAGGAATATATGCGTATAATTACTTTCTGCCTGCAGGCGGATGATCTCATCCAGCTGAACATATTTAACCTCGCTGGTATCGGCCAGGGCCAGCCTGAATTTATTTTTGTTTTGAATGGAAATGTTTTGCATAAAATTGCGAAACAGTAATTGTCCTGCGGGAGCATATATCCGTTTGGCTTTAAACCGCTCTATCGCTTTTTTCAGTTCGGTTTCGTCAATTGGTTTTAACAAATAATCAAGTGCACTGAACCGGATTGCCTGTATCGCAAATTCATTGTAAGCAGTCGTAAATATCACTTCAAAATTCCAGTTGTCTACAGATGTAAGCAGGTCAAAACCGCTTTGGTGAGGCATTTGGATATCAAGAAAAACAATATCGGGTTGAAATGCCTGTAACGCAGGAATAGCATCTCTTACACTTCTCGCTGTTTGTACGGTGGTAATATCCGGGCAATATTGTGCTACCAGCCACTGCAGCAGGTCAATGGATGATTGTTCGTCATCAACGATTAATGCCTTTATCATGTTTCTTCCGGATTGTAATAAGGAATGGTGATAATCACTTTTGTACCGGCCGGATGCTGCTGACTGTCCTTCAGGTCTATGATTTCCACATGAGCTGGTTTACCAGTCTTTTGCTGCAGCAGGTCTAGCCTTTCCCGGATGATGCTGATGCCCTTGCTTTCATGCACCATGGAGCTGATTTTCTTTTCCTGGATTGCGGCGGCCTGTTGCCGTCCGATACCGTTGTCTTCAATTATGCATGTCAGGAATTCTTCGGTATTATTTCTGAAGCTGATCTTTAACTCTTTGCTTCCTTCCTTATGCAGCAAACCATGCCAGATCGCATTTTCAGCAAAGGGCTGCACCATCAGTGAAGGCACCAGTACCTCGTCATTACTGAGTCCATCTTCCATGGAAATTTCATAATGAAAGGATTGGTCAAACCGCAGGGACTCCAGTTCCACATACATTTTCAGAATTTTCAATTCTTCATCCAGCGGGATAAAATTCATTTCTGCATATTTCAAAAGGGACCGGAGGAAATTGGAAAAAACAGTCAGGTATTTATAGGCTTTGGTGGTTTGCTGTGAAACGATGAGATGCTGGATTGAACTTAATGAATTGAAAAGAAAATGCGGGTTCATCTGCAGGCGAAGGTTCAGGAA
The DNA here is from genome assembly GCA_017303455.1 of Chitinophagales bacterium. GTDB lineage: Bacteria > Bacteroidota > Bacteroidia > Chitinophagales > Chitinophagaceae > CADEDV01. The sequence goes on from JAFLBM010000040.1 coordinate 10,207, forward strand.
TTTTGATTCCGCCATTTTTACATTCAACGCCATTACTTCCATCCGGCTTTTATTCATTGCTTCCAGCGCCATGGCCCCGGATATTTTTGCTGAACATATAGAGGCGATGGATTGCAGGGCTTTCAGGTGCTGCTGATTGAAGAAGTGTTTTCTTTTGTGTTCAGCATCTATTACGGCAATCACTTTGTCTTCATGGATCACCGGTACAGTGATTTCTGAAAATCTTTGCTCATCGTCTACGATATAACGGTTGTCTTTTGAGGTATCATGGACAATACTGCTGCGGCCCGTAACAGCTACAGTACCTACAATACCTTTTCCCAGCGGAATTTCGATCGGGTTGACTATTTCAAATGCCTTAGGGCTCTTGGGGCCATAAGCGGCTTTTTGAACCAATACTTTTCTTTGTTCGTCTGCCAGGTAGATTACACAATCTTCAAAGCCAAGCCGGGCCACACAATTCCGGGAGATATCCCACAAAATATCATCTACTGAAGAATGCTCATAGCCGGAGTTGGCGAAGTAATCTATCATCTGCTCAATTTCATTTGCTTTTTTCTTTTTCCGGTAATACCGGTAAGCAAAGAAAAACAGGCCAGCTCCAAGTGTTGCAGCTAACAACCTGAACCAGTTTTGCTGCCACCAGGGTTTTTGTATAACCAGGTTAATCGGGTAGGCGGCATCATACCAGGTTATCCCGTCGCGGGACGCTTTTACTTCAAACCGGTATTTGCCCGGAGGTAATTTATTGAAAGCAACCTGGCCATTGACGGAAGGTTTTTTCCAGTTGTTATCAAACCCGTTAAGCCGGTACAGGTAATGATTCCGCTTTCCGCCTGCCAGTTCTGCTGAAGAAAAATGAAAAGTGTAATAAGACTGTTGATAGGGGAAGGCTACCTGTTCCTCGCGGGTAAAATAAAAAGTGGTATCGTTAGTTTGTAATGCACTCACGGAAGGCCACAGCGGCAGGGAAATGCTGTTCATTAAATCCGGGTAAAAGTAAACGAGTCCTTTATCACTTCCCCAGAACATTTCGCCTGCCTGGCTCTGGTGACAGGAACGCATCCGGAACCCTGCATGACTGAATCCATGACCTTCCTCAAACACCGCAAATTTTTTATTATCCGGATCGAAGCGGAGTAAGCAATTCAGGTTGCCGATCCATAAATAACCTTTATTATCTTTCAATATATCCTCGCACCTGTCGTTTCGCAATCCGTTGCTGCGGTTATAGGTAATTGTTTTTCCGTTACTATCAAGTACAGTGAGTCCTGCAGCCGTACCAATATAGATATTACCTTTTTTATCTTCATTAAAACAAAGAATATTATTGTGCGGCAGTCCGTTTGCATCACTAAATTGTTGCAAGGTTCCTTTTTGCTGATCAAAACACCAGGCACCCTTTGAGCTACCGATCCATAAACGATTTTGCCGGTCAAACCAGGTTGTGGTTGCGGGGATGCTGCTGGCAGCTGATAAGATGCTGTGTTTGGAAAGATCATGTATGCGGTAAGTATCTTTTTCGATCATGGTGATCCCTTTTAGAGTGCTTACCCATATATTTCCATCTTTCCCGCTGCAAATACTGTTGATCCAGTTGGAAGGCAGTGATTCTTTTTGTCCCGGTATCGAATCAGTCAGCCTGGCAATGATTTCATTTCGCTTATTCAGGATCAGGATACCGTACCGGGATGTGCCTGCCCAGAGATTGCCCTTCTCATCAAAATGAAGGGCCCGGATGGTTTCTTCTCCATGCAGGTTGGTGCCATCCGGCAGCTTGCATTTTATAAACCGGGTAATATTATTCTTCCGGTCCCAGTGAATCAGCCTGTCTTGTGCCCCGATCCATATCGTACCGTCCGCAGCAGTGGTAATAGCCTGGATAAAGCCGTCAAAGACTTCTCCACTTTCTTCTTTGAAATAGGGCTTTGCGGCAGCAGCGGCCTGATTCATATTAAAATAATGAAGACCGGACGTTTGTGTGGTGATAAAAAGATACCCGTTATCATAATGAATCCTGTATGTATTATTGCCGCCGATACTCCGGTTATCCAGGGGGTCATGATACCAATGCTCTAATGATCTTTGAGCAAGGTTTAACAAATACACACCTGAGAACCGGGTACTAACTGCATAACGGTTTTCATCAATCCGGGTAATATTTCGCAGGTTCCCCTGTACCGGTTGCCCAAACTGATCTTTGAGGCCGCGGTATTCTGCTGAAATTTTTTGTGTGCTTATAGTGATACGATAAAATGCGTTTCCATTCAGCGGATAAGCAATCAATTCATTATTATTGATAGCAGCAGCACCGGCAAGGCCGCTGATGGACATATTAAGCAGTACTTTAGGCCGGGCATAATCAATTACTACCAGGCGGTTACTGCCATAGAAAAGAAACGTATCATCATTTATTTTATTCATGAAACTGATATTGACCGGCAGCAACGTGTCACCCGGAAATGTATAAGGAGACAGGATGTTGCTGTTTCGTTCTTTCCAGATAAAATGTTTATTTCCTTTTAGTGCAATGATGCCGAGCTTTTTGCTGTTAAAAATATTTGTGATCCTTTTTTTATCAGATGTATCTGCAGTGGCTAAAAGATAAAATTTTCTTTTTTTATCCAGCATTGTTAACTGGTGCGTGGAGGTACGGAGCCAGATGCGGTTATCATCATCCACTACAATATGTTCGATACTGTTATCCGCCAGTTCAGGATACTGGTATTTAAAATAGGAACTGATCCTGTTGCCGTCAAAACTGTTAAGTCCTTCCGTGGTGCCGATCCACAGAATGCCATTGTGATCACGGCGGGCCACATTCACATTATTATCACTAAGCCCTTCTGCAGTACTAAGATGGTAAAAAACCGGTGGCTGTGCATATAGGACCAATGATGCACAACCAAGTATAAATGCCGGTATGATCTTCTTGCTGTTTTTCAAGCAGTACTGTTGAATAGTGTCGGGTTATTTCAAAAAATAATCATTTTTTGCTGATCTTTTTGTTCTTCAGTTCATCAATCTGTTCCTGCAACTGCAGGACATAGAGTGTCAGCTCCTCTACTTTTTCCATTAACCTCCTGCTCATATCGCCCAACTGCACGCCTGTTCTTTCCATCTCAGCAGCAGCAGGGATATTAGGCAGGTGTTTATTTTCACGGATATACTTTTTGAGTTCGTCCAGTTTCATCAGTTTATACTGATCTGCAAAGACATAGTCGGGCCAGCTTCCAAAAGGGAGAGCTGTAACTTCTGTGGCAATCAGTTTTCCTTCCACACTTACCACATAGCCGGTTGCCCTGGCACCACCGCCCCCGATACTTATCTGGCCGTTGGAGTAAAAATACATACCATCTCCGTTATTCCTGATTCTGAAGATACCGGTTCCTGTTCCTGTAATTTCCGGATTAACTCCTGCGGCTACTACACTCAGCCGGGTAGTGCCGCCTGTTTTCAGCACCATACCGGTATAGCCGCCATCTACTGTAAGCAGTCCGCCGCTGCCAGCAGTACCTAGCGTAGCGTTACCGAGATGGTTAACAGAAAAGCGGTCTGCTCCATTTGTACGGACAATGAATTTTCCTGTTTCGTTACTCAGGTTAGTACCTATCCTGATATCATCATTTACCAATTGTACAAAGCCCTTGTCCACATTGGCATTTCTTAACTGGAGAATCGGGTCGTTGCCATTGATCGTGAGCTCAGAAGAAGGGGATGTGGTACCAATTCCCACCTGCCCGTTCTCATCGATTGTTAACCTGTCTGTCAATTTTGTTTGTAAAACCAGGTGGCCGGTTGTGTTTGTAGAGTTTGTTCCTATTTTCAGATCGTTACCAATGGCCTGGAGAAAGCCCTTATTGACATCGTTATTTTGTAATTCAATATACGGGTTTGCCCCATTAATAGTTAAAGCAGACACAGGGTCAGCTGTTCCGATACCGACGTTGCCGTTTTCATCCAGCCACATGCGGTCAAGCGCCTTGGTACTGAAAACTATTTTACCGGTACTGTTGTTTGCATAAGTACCAAGCCGCATATTTGTTCCGTTTACCTGTAAGAAACCCCTGGCGGTTCCGCTATTCAGAAATTGTATAGCAGCATTAGGAGCATTTATTGCTAATTTCTCCCCGGGAATAGTGGTACCAATTCCCACATTACCGTTGTTGTTGTTATAAATATTATTACCGTTAGCTGTCCAGTAATTCTGGTAGTTGTGTTGCAATTCAGCCCAGCCGCCATTCAGGTCTCCCCGGTATATCCAGTAGCTGAATGTAGTCAGATCAAATACAGTCAGCCCGATGGCAGGGCCGGCAATACTTGTTCTTTCCAGCGTTGTCATACGGGGAGCCAGCAGACCCTTCGTGTTGCTTTTAATATCCAGCAGGGCTGAATTGTCAGGGATCGTTCCATCCGTATTGATGGCTACACTCTGTGCCAGCATAGGTACCGGGACACTCAGCAAGAGTATAAAAAATATTTTTTTCATGCAGAAATTTATAAATGAGTGAATAGTTGTTGACCGGGAAACAAGATATAGCAGGGATTTTCCTTTTGATGCAGGCAGATTAGTTTACGGCAACAAGGGCTTATTCTCCGGCAAAAAGACGGTTGTGGTTACCTGAAATTTCCGGTAATGGCATAGCAAATGCGATCAGTGATCCTGTGAAATACCTGTCCGTTGATCTCCCGCATTCTTCTCCGTTCCGATTTGTCGGTCAGCCGGCCCTGTTTATCAAAAAACTGGCGGTCGTTAAAAAAAGCAAGGGCATAATACTTTTCACCGCTCAGCAGGGATTTAAGGCGGTTGCTGCGGATAGAAATAAACACAAGATTCTTTTGTTCCCTGTTTTCATAATAGTCTAGCTTGCTGATCCAGGTACATTGTATCCGTTGCATATCGGCAGCCAGACCGATGATCTCTGCAGCCGGGTACCTGTATTTTTCCAGTGTATCCGTAAAATCTTTTTCCTGCAGGTCAAAACGGTAGATCTGCCGGGTGCTGTCAGTCAGAATTTCAAAAGAGATATACCGAAAATTCCTGTCTTCAAACTGCAGGTGGTAGGGTTTGTTGTTGTAGGAATTTCTGAACCGGTTACGGATGCTGTCCAGCATATCTTTATTCTCATTGTAATAACGGGTGGCAAAATTTTTACCGGGTGTTGAACAGGCGATAATGCTGATCAGGAAAAATGCAAGGATAATATGGTAAAGTATCTTCTGCATTATTTTCGTTCCGTACAAAAAGTGATGCCATAAGTGATTTTCTTCAACAGCTCCGGGCTGATTTGCTGGCTTGTTTTCCTTCCCCCATCGGAATAAGTAATGTGTATGACATTGTTTTCTTTCTGAATATCCACTAATAACACATAATGCGTGGGGATACCAAACCGGGTGGCCACATGTTTTTTCTTATACAACAGGCGGTTATTAAGGTATAGAAAAACAGTCCCTTTCCCTGATTTTTCCTTCAGGAAGGTATAAAGATCGTCAACGGAAGGCCGGACCAGGTCGGCACCGCGGGCCTGTACTTTCCAGTCAAATAATTTTCGCAGCATCCGGTTGAATTTTGCAAAATTGGTGGCGGCCCATAACCTGTTCTCATCACCACGGTCATAACGCTTATTGAAAAAGTTGAGATAACCTTTGAAATGATCGGCCAGTGCTAGAAACCACATTTGCGTGGCAGGGTTGATATCAAGCATGCCTTTATATTTTAAATTCCCGGCCATGTTGCGGACCGCTTCAGATGGTTCAAGTACAGCCCGTCCCATTTGGGCTTTTCCTTCTTTATATAATTGAACCAGGAGTTTTACAAACCCCAGCGGATCATGATCTAGTGTCACAAATGATAAAGCAGTGTACCCGCAAAAATTAGTATTCCGGCTTTCAAAAGCATAAGCCGGTCTTTGTACATAGAGGCGCAGGTTTTCCAGCAGGTATCCGGGCTTCACATTCGGCCAGAAATAGCTTGAATCCAGTTTAGGTAATGTTCTTAAATATTCAGCAGCATCTTCGAGGGTAGAGTTCCGGGCTGAATCTTTGTTGGCATTAAAAGCAAACACAGGAGCTGTGATCCAGCAGAAAAGGAAACACAGCAAATATCCGGTAATAAGATGCGGCCTTTTTATATGCAGCAAATTTCGCAAGGGCTTGAATTTAACTGAATGAGTTACCGGGCTAAAAATACGAAACCTGCCCGTCGAAATAAAAAAGCCTGTTGGACAACAGGCAGGTTCTTCATTGTGCAGGAAATATCGTATAGGAATATCTTTTATTTACATTGGTTGTATAACTGAATCAGCTCCCCCAGGTTTTCATAACCGGCACTGTTATTTTTTACACTCTCTGTTACGGAAAGGCAATCAGCGCAATACGTTGAAATTACAGACCGGAAATTCTTTTTTGTTACCAGGTGAAGGGAATTGTCTTTACTGGTCCTGATGAAAAAATCTTTAATAGCACCTTCAGAGCCGGTGCTTACCCCCACTGCTTCAGAGCCATTAAAGATGACCTGGCCGGATGCGTCGGTTACTTTCTGGAACAGGGAAGCTTTTGCACCACCGCTAACCAGTTTAAAAAAATCACTGCTATAGCTGATATAAGTAATGCCATCTATTCCGGCTTCTTTAATATCATTACCGGTATACGTTGTTTTTTTACCATCTGCATCCTGGAAAATGACCGCCGCTTTTGATTTGAAATTTTCTTTGACAAACCCCTCTTTACGGGTGTTATCATTCAGGATAATATAACCGGTTTTAAAACCGGCAGGGGCCTGGGCCAGCGAATTTGTATTATCAACTAATACGAGGACAAGAGAGAATAAAACGAGGGAAAGAACATGTTTCATGGTTTTTGGTTTTAATGATTGTATATTTATTACTTACTAATAAGTAAGTGGTCTGTATAAAAAATTTAAACGCTTACCTGGTCAATGATACTTTTACAAATGGCCGTATAATCTTTTTTCCCTGTGATACGGGCCAACTGAACACCGGCTGCCAGGTTGGTCATGATCAGTAAGGATTTCACTCTTGCTGTTTCCGGGAAGTTTAATTCGCCGGTTTTCTTTCCCTGCCGTAATACTTTTTCAACCATTCCGAGTACCATTTCGATCAGCTCACCCAGTTTTGCCTTTACGGACTCAGGCATAGTGTTGTAATCCGAACAAACAGAACCGATGATACAGATCTTATTTTGTTCGCACAGATCTGTATAGCGGCTGATGAAAACATCCAGTTTTTGTTTTGCTGTAATACCGGGAGCGTTGATCCTGGCTCCAAGTTCTTTATAGCGTTGAATATACTGGTCAATGATCCCTGCCAGCAGGTCTTCTTTTCCCGGAAAGTGATAGTGAACAGCGGCATTCTTAATATCCAGTTTTTTGGAGATATCAGCATAGCTGAAAGCGTTGTAGCCGTACACCTGTATCAGCTCGGTACCTAATCGTAGAATTTCTTCTTTTGTATCGGTTGGCCTGACCGTCATTTTTCAAATATAAGAAATACTTACTACTTAGTAAGTTACTTTTTTGGTAGCGGTAATTTCGTAAAACAACTAACGATAATTACCTGAAAACAGGGTTAACACTTATTCTTTCCGGATATATCCGGCCGGGTTGTAGTAACAACTAGTACAGCATATTAACATCTTGTTCTATTGATTACAAAAGTCAGCTTCACGTACTTTGACCTGTGAAATTCCAATACCGGTGAAAACGACCCAAAACATTAATCCTTTGAAAACCTGATGATCCAAACCTGAGAAAACCAAACCGATCCTGTCGAAAACCCGTTTATCCGATCCTTTGAAAAAGCCGGCCCTGAAAAACCCGACGATCCCAATCCTTTGAAAACCGTCCAAACAGTACCTTATGGAAAAACAAACCGATCTTGCTGCGGATGATGCCGTCCACGGAACTTCTTTGCAGCAACTTATCAGTACCCTGGTCAACAGTTCCCTGCCTGCTGCAATTCAAAACAAAACCATTGTTATGAATGAAGTTGGGCAGGGGGTTGTACTGGGAGTTGAAAAGATTAAAATAATTCCCATCCTGAAAGAATTGCTGGATACAGTGATCATGAATTCCCGCAATGGAGAAATTCATATTACAGCAGAACGATACCAGGGTATCGTGGTCCTGCAGATACAGGAAAGGAATAATTACAACGGATATGCACTGGCATTCAGCGTCAGTTCCATCGAACCCGAAGCTGTTGAAATTGGCGGACATATTGCCATAAAAGATCCGAGAGCAAGAGTGGCTACCATCTCTTTTACCTTCCCCGACCTCGCTGCATAACTTATTTTGTGTCGTAAGAAAAAGCCCCTGAAGCAACTGCTCCAGGGGCTTTTGTATGAATAAACTAACAAGTATTAATACCTGTAATGTTCTGCTTTGAAAGGACCTTCTTTGCTGATGCCGAGATATTCAGCCTGTGCAGTGGTCAATTCGTCCAGTTCAACACCAATTTTTGCGAGGTGCAAACGGGCCACTTTCTCATCCAGGTGCTTAGGCAGCACATATACTTTGTTCTCATAGTTCTTATGGTTGAGCCACAGTTCTATTTGAGCCAGGGTCTGGTTAGAGAAAGAATTACTCATTACAAAGGAGGGGTGACCGGTAGCGCAACCCAGGTTCACCAGGCGGCCTTCTGCCAGGATGATGATGTCTTTACCATCTACATTATAAATATCCACCTGTGGTTTAATGGTATCTTTTGTATGACCATAATTCTGGTTCAGCCAGGCAATGTCAATTTCAATATCAAAGTGGCCGATATTACAAACGATGGCTTTATCTTTCATCAGTTTGAAATGATCACCACGGATCAGGTCGCGGCAACCACTCGCTGTAACAACGATATCCGCTTCTTTTACTGCATCGATCATTTTCTTTACTTCAAAACCATCCATCGCAGCCTGTAAGGCACAGATCGGGTCGATCTCGGTAACGATTACCCGGCAACCGGCACCAGCCAAAGAAGCTGCAGAACCTTTACCCACATCACCATAACCACCCACTACAGCGATCTTACCAGCCAGCATAACATCCGTAGCACGGCGGATCGAATCCACCAATGATTCTTTACATCCGTATTTGTTATCAAATTTGGATTTGGTAACTGAATCGTTCACATTGATAGCAGGCATGGGCAAAGTACCTTTTGCCACTCTTTCATACAAACGGTGAACACCGGTTGTTGTTTCTTCAGAGATACCTTTTACATGCTGTATTAACTCAGGATAGGTATCCAGTACCATATTGGTCAGGTCACCACCATCATCCAGGATCATATTCAGGGGTTTGTCTTTACCACCAAAGAACAATGTTTGTTCAATACACCAATCTGCTTCTTCCTGTGTTTGTCCTTTCCAGGCAAATACACCGATACCGGCAGCAGCAATAGCAGCAGCAGCATGATCCTGCGTAGAGAAAATATTGCAGGAACTCCATTTTACTTCAGCACCCAGTGCTGTTAGTGTTTCGATCAGTACGGCAGTCTGGATGGTCATGTGCAAACAACCGGCTACTCTTGCACCTTTTAAAGGTTGAGAAGGTCCGTATTCTTTACGGATAGACATTAAACCGGGCATTTCTGCTTCGGCTAAACGGATTTCTTTGCGGCCCCATTCAGCCAGGCTGATATCAGCCACTTTATAGGGAAGGCTAAAGTCAATGGATTTAGTTACTGTTGACATGTTTGTGTTTTTAGACAGCAAAAATAGTATTATAGAATATTATTCTAAAGAATTGTCTAAATTTGGAAGAATCGCCTTTACTTGTAGTATTAAAAGTTGAAAATCCTTTTTATTGATGGCAAAAGCTACTAAAACAGAAAAAACAGCTGTTACTGATGTTATACTGGATGCCAAAGACATGGCCATACTGAACCTGCTGCAGCAAAATGCAAGGATGACAGTTAAGGAAATTGCTGAAAAGATTCACCTGAGTACCACGCCGGTGCATGAACGTATCAAGCGGATGGAAGCAAGCGGGGTGATAAAACAATATGCCACATTAGTAGATCATGCTAAAGTAAAGAAAAGCCTGATCGCTATATGTTATGTATCATTAAAGGAACACAATAAAACGGCCGGCACCAAATTTGTAAAAGCCATCCAGTTGATGCCGGATGTGGTGGAGTGTTATACAATCTCCGGCGAATTTGATTTTATGCTGAAAGTTATGTGTGAGGATATGAATGCTTACCATAATTTTCATGTGAATAAGCTGAGCCAGATCGAAAATATGGGGCATGTGCAAAGTATCTTCGTTATGGGGATCATTAAGCAAACACACCAGCTGGTGTTTGGCTAAAATCTATGCTTTGATTGCGGGGTACAAAAAGAAGAGTAACTTCAGTGTCAGAAAAAAGTTATTTACATGTATACATATGATACATTATCCGAAGCGCTGAATGACCTGAAAAAAAGGGGCTTTGACCTTGATTTCAATTTGGAGGAAAACTGTCTTGTATGTCATCCCCACAAACTGGATATAAAAGAATTTGAGATCGTGGAAGTGCACCGCTTTGAGGGGAATACAGATCCTGCAGATGAAGCCGTTGTCTATGCCATTGAATCAGTGAACGGCCTTAAAGGAGTATTGGTAAATGGCTATGGCATTTCAGCAGAGGCGATGAGTTCCGATATGGCCATGAAATTACAGATACAGCGTTCCTGAATAAATTCGTTTCAGCCGTATGAAGAATTTACAGTTTTTTTTAGTGGTAGTTACTTTCTTCTTGCCAGGTCATCTGCCGGCACAAAAAGACAGTATCCGTTTGTTCTGCCCGCTGGAAGAGGCGGTGGTAGTGCCACCTCCTAAAAATGCCATTAAATATGATCCGCCGGATCTTTGTATTGTACTCACCAGTTTGCCGGACAGTATTGTAAAATCCGTGGCCAATGCAAGAGTAACGAACGTGGAAATTGATGAAGAAGGAAAATACGGTATTGTTATTTTTTCAAAAATCAATAACAAAGATTATTATTTCTGGTATACCGGTTTGAATAAAACAATAGTTTCAAAAAACACTTTGATAAAAGCAGGGCAGGCTATCGGTTATATTGAACCGGGTGGCAGGGTGGAAATGCTGATGTACCAGTTTGAAACGCAACTGGATCCCTCCAAATACCTGGATTGTAAAAATGTGTTGAAGAACGAATAGGGAAATTTATAATTGCTTCTCCATCACATAATCATCCATTACATAGCCGTTGCCAATATCAAAATCAAATTCTTTGATCACGGAGAAGCCATTTTTCTCATAGAAATATTTAGCATTATTACGCCGGTTTACCTGTAATTGCAGCGTTTTG